>NZ_JBICUQ010000001.1:0-40832 GCF_043198225.1 Nonomuraea sp. NPDC048826
CGAACTCGGCGGTGCCGGCGGTGAATCGGTCACCGGTGAGTTGCATGCCGTCGCCGGAGTCTCCGGCGAACCGGATGATCACCCGATCGAGTTGCTGCACCTGCTTGGTCACAGCTCAGTCCTCCTCGACGCGCCTGCGCGCATCGCTTCTGGCGCGTTCTCTTTTTTCATGCTAGATCCTCGGGAGGTCGCGCGTTTGCACACCGCCCAAAGCGGGTAAACGCGGTGAGTTCAGGATGCGGCGGCGACAGAGGGGCGACACAGCCCTGCCGCCAGCCTGCAGAGGTCTACATGCAGGCGAGCGAAGAGGACAGTTCGGGTCACGAGCGCCAACTATACGTCCCCCTGCCACGTCGGCTACCTCAGGGGCTCCTTGTGCACGGGCGCGATCCCTGAGGTGTAGAGCTGCCCGGCCTGCATCCCGGCCGTCCCGTACAACTCAGGAACGGTGACGAAGGTGTAACCCTTCCCGGTGAGTCGTTCAAGGATGTCCGGAACCGCGGCAACAGTCGTCCGCTGGGTGTCGTGCAGGCGCACGATCGCGCCCGGGTGCGCCCGGGCCACCACCCGGTCGGCGATCTCCTCCGAGTCTCTGTCTCGCCAGTCGGCGGTGTCGACGCCCGCGTCCACCACGGCCAGCCCCTGTTCGCGGGCGACGTTCCGCAGCTCGGTGCTGACCGATCCGTACGGCGCGCTGACGAGCGTCGGGCGCCGGCCGATCGCCGCGGTCACCACGGCCTCGGTGCGGGCCAGCGAGTCCGCGATCCCGCTGGTGGACAGCCGGGCCAGGTCGCGGTGCTTGTACGAGTGGTTGCCGACGAGGTGGCCCTCGGCGCTCATCCGGCGCAGCAGCTCGGGTTCACCGGCCGCGTTGCAGCCCACGGTGAAGAACGTGGCGCGGGCGCCCGCCGCCCGCAGCGTGTCGAGCACCCTGCCCGTCTCCGGTCCGGGGCCGCTCTCGAACGTGAGCGCGACGCACTTGGTCTTCGTGCAGTCGACGGTGCCCGCGCGGCTGCTGACGGCGGCGGGGGCGGGGGAGGACGGCGCCTTCGGCCGCTTGACCGCCACCTGCTGTCCGGCCAGCCGGGCGGCCTGCTGGGCCCGCCGACCGGTGTCCGACAGCAGCGGCCGGACCCGGCCGGCGGGCACGGCCACGGCCAGCCTGCCGAGCGAGCACGGCCCGAGTTCGCAGTCGTCGAACTCCACCACCAGGTCGCCGTCGGCGTTGAAGGCCATCGAGTCGAACCGGTCGCGGCGGGGGACGGCCTGCTCGCGGTCCACCTCGGCCCCGCGGTCCCGGAGCCCGGCCTTGACCAGACCGGCCACCTCGCGCAGCGCGGGGTCGCCGGTCAGCAGGCCGGTCGAGTCCATGGCCCGGCGGGTACCGGGGTCGTACCAGAGCGTCGTGGTCGCGTGCTGCCAGCCCGTGCCGTGGGAGCGACCGGCGCGCAACCGCACCCCGATCGCGTCGCCCGCGGCGACGAAGTGCCAGTCGACGTTCAGCTCCGGGAAGGACGTGCCGCGGGCGCTCCTGCGGAACTCCTCCAGCCGCCCCCGGGCGTCCTCGCGCAGCTTCTCGTTGAGCGGGGCCGCGTCGCTCAGCTCCGGATAGCTGATGTGCACGCGGCGGGTCGCGGCGTCGTCGCCCAGCAGCGTCCGGGGTTCGAGTCCGGACACGCTCGCGGGGTCGACGAAGACGATCCTCGTGGGGTCGGCGGGGAGCCGGACGTCCCGCGGGGGAGTGGCCGAGGCGAGCCCGCAACCGGAGGCGGTGAGGGCCGCCAGGAAGATTCCTCCCATAGATCGCGCTTTCGACATGAAGATGAGCATATGTCGTAAAAGCTATGATTTGCCGGGTTTTGGGGGTATGGGGCGTTAGCTTTGACTGGGTTACCATCGCGTTCATGGACGGCTACTACGGGTCCTACCTGCTGGTCGCGGCCCTGCTCGCGATCGGCGTCGCGATCGTGGCCGGGGCTCTGCTGATCAACCGGCTGCTGCGCCCGACCCGGCCCACACCCGACAAGCTGACCAGCTACGAATGCGGCGTCGACCCCGTCGGCGACGGCTGGGCCCAGTCCCAGATCCGCTACTACGTCTTCACCTACCTCTACGTGGTGTTCGCCGTGGACGCGGTCTTCCTCTTCCCCTGGGCGACCGTCTTCGACGCGCCCGGCTACGGGGTCACGACACTGGTCGAGATGTTCGTCTTCCTGGGCTTCATCGCCCTGGGCATCCTTTACGCCTGGCGCAAGCGCGTCCTGACCTGGACGTAGCCCTCCTGACTGATCCGCGCAACAATGGGCCACATGGCAGCGACGGATCTCCCGATGCCCACCGTGGGGCCGATCTCCCGGCTCGCGCCCAAGCCCATGCGGTTCGTGCTCAACTGGGGGCGCCGCTACTCGCTGTGGGTGTTCAACTTCGGGCTGGCCTGCTGCGCGATCGAGTTCATCGCCACCTCGATGAGCCGCCACGACTTCATCCGGTTCGGCGTCATCCCGTTCGCCAACGGGCCGCGCCAGGCCGACCTGATGATCGTCTCCGGTACGGTCACCGACAAGATGGCACCGGCCGTGAAGCGCCTCTACGAGCAGATGCCCGACCCGAAGTACGTCATCTCGTTCGGCGCCTGCTCCAACACCGGCGGCCCCTACTGGGACTCCTACTGCGTCACCAACGGCGTCGACCAGATCGTCCCCGTCGACGTCTACGTGCCCGGCTGCCCGCCCCGCCCGGAGGCGCTGCTGCACGGCATCATGAAGCTGCAGGAGAAGATCGCGGAAGAGAAGCTCGGCGACCGCTACCTCTGGTCGCGTTCCCACGGGGAGGACGCGTGACCGGATTCGACGCCGGGCCGCTCGACGGCCGCGCCGACGTCACCGACTCCTTCGGCGACACCGTCGTCGACGTCGCCCCCGAAGACTGGATCGAGCTGCTCACCCACGTCCGCGACGCGCTGGGCTACGCGTTCTTCGACTGGCTCACCGGGGTCGACGAGCCGCCCGACACCTTCCAGGTGGTCGCGCACGTCTACAACCCCGACACCCACCGGCGCCTGCTGCTCCGCACCGGCGTGCCGCGCGACGACCCGCGCCTGCCCACCGCCGTCGGCGTCTACCGGGGCGCCAACTGGCACGAGCGCGAGACGTACGAGATGTTCGGAGTGATCTTCGAGGGTCATCCGCATCTGGTGCCGCTGCTGCTGCCCGACGGGTTCGAGGGTCACCCGCTGCGCAAGGACTTCGTCCTGGCCGCCCGCGTCGCCAAGCAGTGGCCCGGGGCCAAGGAACCCGGCGAGTCCGGCCACGGCGCGCCGAGCCGCCGCAAGACGCTGCCGCCGGGCGTGCCGGCCGACTGGGGGTCACCCGATGCTTGACGTGGTGCTGCACTTCGCCGTGATCCTGGTCATCTTCCTCGCCCTGCCGCTGATCGTGGGGCAGACCGAGCACAAGGTCATGGCCCACATGCAGTCCCGCCTCGGGCCCATGTACGCCGGCGGCTTCCACGGGTGGGCGCAGCTCATCGCCGACGGTGTCAAGTTCATGCAGAAGGAGGACGTGATCCCGGCCGCCGCCGACCGGCGCGTCTTCATGATCGCCCCGGGTGTCGCGCTGGTGCCCTACCTGGTGGTGCTGATCGCGATCCCGATCGACGACGGGTTCGTCGGCGTGGACCTCGACCTCGGGCTGTTCTTCGTGCTCGCGGTCATGGGCGTCGGCGTGCTCGGCGCGATCATGGCCGGCTGGGCGTCGGCCAACAAGTACTCGGTGCTCGGCGGCATGCGGGCGGCCGCCCAGCTCGTCGCGTACGAGCTGCCGCTGGTGCTGGCCGCCTCCTCCGTCGCGATGGCCGCCGGCACGCTGTCGCTGCCCGGCATCGTCGAGGCGTGGCAGTGGTGGTGGCTGCCCTGGCAGGCCATCGGCGGCGTGGTCTTCTTCATCGCCGGGCTGGCCGAGCTCCGCCGCCCGCCGTTCGACATGCCCATCGCCGAGTCCGAGATCATCATGGGCCCGATGACCGAGTACACCGGCATGCGCTTCGCCCTGTTCATGCTGTCGGAGTACGCCGGCATCGTCGTCCTGTCGCTCCTGACCACCGTGCTCTTCCTCGGCGGCTGGCAGGGGCCGCTGCTGCCCGGCTGGCTGTGGACCCTGGTCAAGGTGTTCGCGCTGGCCTTCGTCGTCATCTGGCTGCGCGTGACCTACCCGCGGCTGCGCGAGGACCAACTGCAGAAGCTCGCCTGGGCCGGACTCGTGCCGCTCGCCCTCCTCCAGCTCGCCATCACCGGCGTGGTCCAGGTCATGATCTGAAACCTTCCGCACCCCCCGTTCGTCGAACAGGCGGGGCCCCGCGAGGGGAGATCGCATGACCTACCGATTATCGCTGCTCGGCCCGGCATTCATCGGCCGCCCGCGCTCGGAGATCGTCCTGACCTGGGACGGCCCGACCCTGATCGTCACCGACGGCGACGACTCCCTGCGCGTCACGCCCGCCTCGCTCTACTTCTATCGCTACGACCGGGACATCGCCGACGGCGCCACCCAGGAGATGACCGGCCTGGCCGCCCTCGACGACGACGGACTCGTCCTCCTCGACCTGCCCGGCGCCTGGCGGCAGGGCTACATCGCCGCCTTCTGCGCCGCCATCGGCGTCCCCTTCGTGGACGGCTCGTCCGAGCCGTCCGGGCCGTCTGAGCCGTCCGGGCCGTCTGAGCCGTCCGGACCGTCTGAGCCGTCCGGACCGTCTGAGCCGTCTGAGCCGTCCGAGCCGTCCGAGCCGTCCGAGCCGTTCGGACCATCCGGATCGTCCGAGCCATCCGGGCCATCCGGATCGTCCGAACCGTCCGAACGGACCCGCGCCCGGATGTCCGGCAGGGCCCCCGGCTGGCGGCGCGTCACCGCCTCCTCCGCACGCAAACGATCACCGTGGCGGATGCCGCTCATCTACGCGTCCGGGGTGATCGGGCTGGCGGTGATGGCGTACCTGATCTCGGTCGGCGCATGGGCGGCGTGGCGCGGGCTGACCGTGATCGGCCGGGTGCTCCTCGACCTCGTCGACGTGAAGTGGCTGGTGGTCGCCTTCAGCCCGCTGGCGCTCGCGTACCGCCCGGTCATCGGCCGCTGGCGCCGGTACCAGGCCCGCAGAGGCTGGCGCGCCGGCCCCCCGACCGGCCCCAACCTGGTCATCGGCGCCACCAGCGAGCTCCAGATCCACGCCGGCGGGGAGAAACTCCCGCTGGAGATCGGCAAGGAGGCCGGCCAGGCCGCCCGCATGCTCGTCTACCGGTACGAGGACCGCTCCGGCCTGTTCATCCAGGACACCAACGGCAATCCCTTGCACCACATCCCCGGTCCCTGGGACCCGGAGGACCTTCATCGCCTCGGCATCCGGCACCAGTTGGGATTGGCGGTGCATGGGATAAGTCGCGAGGAGTATGTGGACCTGATCAGGAGGTGTCCCAACGGCTCGCCGTGAGCGTGCTCTGCGGCGCTCCGGGCTCGCTGTCGCGCTGCCTGGGTCCCTGGGCTTCCTCGTATCCGCGCTTCCAGGTTCCCGCGCTCCTTGGTTCCCGCGCTCCTTTACACCGAGCTTCCTGGCCGCCTGGGCTTCCCGGCACCGCGTTTCTGACCGTCCGAGCTCTGTAACCGCGCTCCGTGGCACCCGCTCTTCGAATGTCGGTGTCCACACGGCGCTCCGGGAGGTCGCACCTCCTCCGGCGCCCGCGACCCCCCGCTCCCACGCGACCCCCCGCTCCCACGCGACCCCCCGCTCCCACGCGACTTCCCGCACCCACGACAGCTCCCGCGCCCACGACAGCTCCCGCACCCACGACAGAACTCGGTTGCGTGTCCCCTCGTCGCGGTGCTGAGCTGGCGGCATGGACGCTGAGAAGGTGTTGGCCGCATTCGACCGGGAGCTGAGACGAGAGGCCCGCCCTCTGTCCCCGGGGGACCGCGTAGAACACGAGGACCGGGTCGTCCGTTACCTCTCAGACGGCTGGGACTGCGTCATCTGGTCAGGGCTGGACGACGACACCGCCGACACCGAGATCGCCACCCAGATCTCGTGCTTCACCACCCTCGGCCGCCCGTTCGAGTGGAAGCTCTACGGCTACGACCAGCCCGCCGACCTGTCGGACCGTCTCCTGAAGGCCGGGTTCGTCCCCGGCGAGGAGGAGACCCTGATGGTCGCCGAGATCTCCGATCTGGACACCGAGGTCACGCTCCCCGACGGCGTCCACCTCCATCCAGTCACCGCGGACGCCGACCTGGACCTGATGAGGTCGGTGCACGACCGGGCATTCGGCACCGACTCCACCGACCTGGTCCACGCGCTTCGAGCCCAACTCGCCCAGGGCACCCTGGTGGCGTTCGTCGCCATGGCCGGGAACGAACCCGTCAGCGCCGCCCGCATGGAGCTGTGCCCGGGCACGGGGTTCGCCGGCCTGTGGAGCGGCGGCACCATCCCCGCCTGGCGTGGCCGCGGCCTCTACCGCGCGCTGGTCGCCTGCCGGGCCCGCGTCGCCGCCGACCACGGCTACCGCTACCTCCAGGTGGACGCCTCCCCCGAAAGCCGCCCCATCCTCGAACGCCTCGGCTTTCACCCCCTCACCACCACAACCCCCTACACCTACGAGCCCTGACCACCCCACTCAGCCTTCCAGGGTCAGGAACGGTCACCAGCCCAGACCAGGCAGGAGTCACCAGCTCGAGTCAGGGACCGATCACCGACCGGGGGAGGCAATGGCGTCGGCCCTGGACCTGGGGTCGGCAATGGCATTGGCCCTAGAAAGGGAACGGCCGCCGAGCCCAGAGCAGGCAACGGTCGCGGACCCAGAGCAGGCAACAGCCACCGGTGTCCTTCACATCCAGAGCCCTGACCTACGGCCGCGCCAGAAGCAATCAGTGGACGATGGCCAACATCACGTCGGATGCCGAAGGTCGGTCCTCGGGGTTCTTGGCCAAGCAGGCACCCGCGACGCCGCGCAAGGACGGCGGCAGCGGAGACAGGTCGGGATGGAACGAGAGCACCCGGTTGAAGATCGCCGGCACCGTGTCCTCCCCGAACGCGGGCCTGCCCGTGGCCGCGAACATCATCGTCACCGCCCAGCTGAACACGTCGGACGGCGGACCCACCGGTGTGCCGGATAACTGCTCGGGCGACATGTAGGAAGGCGTGCCGACCATCTTGCCCGAGGTCACCGTCACTTGGTCGAGCGCCCGCGCGATGCCGAAGTCGATCACCCGAGGCCCGTCCTGGCCGATCAGCACGTTGCTCGGTTTGAAGTCGCGGTGGACGACGCCCGCCTTGTGGATGGCGGCCAGCGCGCCCGCTGTGGACAACGCCAGGCGAGTGAGGCCGTCCTCGTCGCGCGGCCCGTGCCGTCGCACCAGCTGCTCCAGGGACGGGCCTTCCACGTACTCGCTGACGATGTAGGCGAACTGGCCGGTGATGCTCACGTCGAGCACCCGGGCTGTGGAGAACGTCGCGACCCGCCGGGCCGCGTCGACTTCCCTGGCGAACCTGCCCCGCGCCGTGTCGTCGACCAGATCGTGCAGCACCTTGACGGCCACCCGCACGCCGTTGGGCGCCATCGCCAGGTAGACCGCGCCCTGGCCGCCGCGTCCCAGAGGCTGCAGCACCCGGTAATGCCCGATCCACTCGGGCTCGCCGGAACGTCGGTGGGCGGTGGGCGCGGTGGTGCGCTGGTGGAGGTCGTGCGGAGGGTAAGCGCCCGGCGGGCCGGAACGTACATGTGTCTTGCCGGACGGACCGGCATACGCCGGAGCCGGGATGGACGGACCGGAACGCGCCTTGGCCATGGCGGGCACCAGGATGCCCGAATGGATCACCCCGCCGATCCAGCCGGCGACGAACATGAGCGAGACGATCGTGCTCGCCGGCTCGGGAATGTCGTCGACCTGGTCGTACGCACTGATCATGATGATGAAGACGCCCACGTTGACGGTGTAGAGGCAGGCCGCGATGAACTGCCCGACACTCTTCAACCAGAAGGCCGCGAACCCGATCGTGAACGGCGTCGCCAAACCGCACGAGAACAGGGAGAGGGCGGCCCAGACGATCGAGGCTGCCCAGGCCCCGCCGCTCGGGCGGCTCGGATGGTTCAACGACATGGCGAGAGACTACATCCGTGCACTTGCGCATATCGGACGGCAGCCTTTCTTGTGGATAACTCCCCACCAGGCTGTGGATAGCTGTGGAAAACCTGGGGACAACGGACTGGCGCATTCACGGGCGCGGTCAAGTGCGTCATGATGTTGAGCCATGGCACGGATACCGGGCGTAGGGCTGGCGAAGGGGCTGACCATCACCCTCCGCCACATGCTGCGCAAATCCGTGACCCAGCAGTATCCCGAGGTCAGGCCCGATCTTCCGCCCCGCAGCCGCGGCGTCATCGCCCTGGTCGAGGAAAACTGCACCTCATGCATGCTGTGCGCCCGGGAATGTCCCGACTGGTGCATCTATATCGACTCCCACAAGGAGACGATCCCCGCGCCGGAAGGCGGTCGGCCGCGCCAGCGAAACGTGCTCGACAGGTTCGCCATCGACTTCGCCCTCTGCATGTACTGCGGCATCTGCATCGAAGTGTGCCCGTTCGATGCGTTGTTCTGGTCGCCGGAGTTCGAGTACGCCGAGGGTGACATCCGCAACCTTCTGCACGAAAAGGACAAGCTGGCCACCTGGGTCCCCACGGTCCCGCCGCCGCCTGCCCACGACCCCGGCGCCGAGCTGCCCAAGGAGCTCTCCGCCGCCCCCCGCCGCCCCGCCCGCGCCGGCGCCGCCCAATCGGCCGCGCCTCCCCGTACCCCTGCCTCCGAACGCCGCGCTCGTACGACGGAGAAAGCACCCACCGGCCCAGCGGAGCCCCCGACCTCGGCCGCCACCCGCCCCGCCCCGGCCGAAGACGCCCCGCGAACAGAGGGCACAGGCGAGGCAGCGAGCCCGTCCCAGTCAGAAGGCCCTACCTCTGGAAAGGGCCCAGCTCAGGCTGAAGGTCCAGGCAGGGGAGGTCGCGCATCCGCTGAAGGCCCCGTGACCGAGGGAGGCCAGGGCGCAGGAAGCGGCCCCGTGGCTGGGGAAGGCGCCGGAGCTGCGCCATCCGGAGCCGTCGGCGCGCCCTCCGAGACGCCGTCGACGGGCGAAGACCAGTCTGCTGGTGCAGACCAGACGCCGTCCACGGATCGCGGGCCGGCGCAAGAGTTTTCCACAGGCGGAGAGTCTGGGCAGGAGCTGTCCACAGGCTCGGCGGAATCGCGACCGGAGCCCGGCCCGGGGGAGCAAACTTCAGGCGCGAGGCCGCGAAGGCGCCGGATGGCCGATCCTCGCTCCATCCGGCCGCCCGGCAGGCTCGACAAGGAAGAGCCCAGGGAGCCCGAGGAGGAGTAGTGACCGAGGCGGTGCCCTCCTATCTGTCACCCACCGGACAAGAGATCGTCTTCTTGCTGCTGGGAGCGGTGGCGGTCGGTTCGGCGCTGCTCGTCGTCACCACGAAACAGCTCGTTCACGCGGCTCTGTGGCTGGTGGTCGCGTTCGGCGCGCTGGCGGGCTGCTATCTGGTGCTCACGGCCGAGTTCGTGGCGTGGGTGCAGGTGCTGATCTACGTGGGCGCGGTGGTCGTGCTGCTCCTGTTCGGCATCATGCTGACCCGGGCCCCGGTCGGCCGTTCCGCCGACCTCGACAGCGGCAACCGGTGGGTGGCGGCCGTGGTGGCAGTGGCGACCGCGGGCGTCCTGGTGACGGTGGTGATCGACGGCTTTCGCACCGCCTACACGCCACTGACCCCGGGCACGGGCGCCGCCGGTGAGCTGGGCGCGAGCATCTTCAGCACGTGGGTGCTCCCGTTCGAGGCGCTGTCCGTCCTGCTGCTCGCCGCCCTGATCGGCGCCATCGTCCTGTCCCGCACCGACATCCCCGGCGGCGCCCCCGCCGGTCCTGTGAACGGTCCGACGCATCCCGACGTCGGCGGCGCAGCACCCGTCTCCGCTGGTCCTCGGGATGGTTCAGCTCCCACCGGCGCCCCCGACCCGGTGAAGGATCCGGTACGCGACATCCCCGGAGACGCGGCTGGCCCTGGGAGCTCGGTGCGTCCTGACGTCGGCGGTGACGCGCCCGGACCCGCTGGTCCTGTGGGCAGGTCGGTTCGCGCGGACGCCCGTGGTGGCCCGTCCGACGCGTCCGCGTCTCCCGCCGATCCATCCCGTACGGGGACGTCCGGTGGTTCGCCGCCCGACCAGACCGGGGGTCATTAGTGCACATCGTCTATCCGGCGGTTGTTGCCGCGCTCCTGTTCTCCGTCGGCGTCTACGGTGTCCTCGCCCGTCGCAACACGATCCTCGTGCTGATGTCGGTCGAGCTGATGCTCAACGCCGTCAACCTCAACCTCGTCGCCTTCGACGTGTGGCTGGGCGACCGGCTCCACAGCGGCCAGGTGTTGACCTTGTTCGTCATCGTCATCGCCGCGGCCGAGGTGGGGGTCGGGCTGGCGATCATCCTGGCGCTGTTCCGCAACCGTCGGACGGTCGACATCGACCACCTGCGCGACCTGGCCGAACCCGCCGACGATGCCACGCCGGAGGACGAACGGCCCGCCATCTCGGGCGCCCATCTCCCGGCCGCCGCCGTTCCCGTCCTCGTGGGAGCCACGGCAGGCGCCTCTCCGCCCCGCAGCCCTTCGTCGCCTGGGCATGCCGGCAGTGCCTCCGGTAGAAGCACAGCCGGAGGTGCGGGGAGCGGTTTCGGCGGCCGGCCAGTGGAGGACGGCCTACCCGAGCAGGGCAGGTACGCGGGGGAGGGTGGCCCGTCGACCGAAGGTGGTGCGTCGGCCGAAGGTCGCGCGTCAGCCGAAGGTGGTGCGTCGGCCGAAGGCGGCGCGCCGGCGGAGTCCGGACGAGCAGAGGGCGGCGCGTCAGCAGAGGGTGGGCACAAAGAGGGCGGACCGTCGATAGCGGCTGGCCCGGCGGGGGCCGGTGAGTCTGTGGAGTCCAGGCCGAGGGAAGCCGGTGGGTCGGCGGAGGGCGGCGGCGCATCTGCGGAGGCAGACCCAGGGCAGGGCGGTGGGTCGGAGGGGAACGGCCGGGTTGGGAAGGACGACCGGTCCCCTGACGATGGTTCCTCGGTGAAGCGGTCTTCTGGGGACAGTCTGCGGGGTGAGGGGTCCTCCGGGGAAAGTCCGCGGGGTGAGGGGTCTTCTGAGGGCAGCCCGCCGGTTGAGGGATCTCCTGGGGATGCCCAGCGGGGAAAGGACTCTTCGGGGGATAGTCCCCCGGTGAAGGGCCCTTCTGAGGGTGGCTCGGCGGTGAAGGAAGGTCGGAACGGGGAGGAGACCTCGTCCTCGGGGGAGACCGCGTCCGCAGAGGGTCGCCGTACCGGTGAGGACGGGCGATCTGCGGAGGGTGACCGGTCCGCTGGGGAGTCCGGCCGTATCAGGCGAGGGGGCGCGTCGTGACGACCTTCCCGTTGCTGGCCGTGCTCCTGCCGTTCGTGGCCGCCGCCGCAGGGCTGCTGCTGTCGCGGTGGCCGGGCCGGCGCGCGTCGGTGGACGCGAACCGGAGGGCCGCCTGGATCGCGGTGATTCCGACGGCCGCGGCGGCGGTGCTCGCCGTCTGGCTGGCGTGGAGTCAGGGATTCGCCTACCTGGAAGGCGGGCCGCGGGCGGAGCCTGTGGGCGCCACCTACGGCACCATCGTCACCGGCAGCGTGCCGATCTCGCTCACGCTGCAGGCCGACGACCTGTCCGCCTTGCTCGGCGTGCTGGTCACGCTCGTGGCGCTGGCCGTCCAGGTCTACTCGATCGGCTACCTCAAGGACGACCCCCGCTACCCGTCCTACAGCGCCTTCGTCAGCCTGTTCACCGCGGCGATGCTGCTCGTGGTGTACGCGGGCGACCTCCTGGTCCTCTACGTGGGCTGGGAGATCATGGGCCTCTGCTCCTACCTGCTCATCGGTCACTGGTGGGAGGACCTGGGCAACTCCCGCGCCGCCATCAAGGCGTTCCTGGTGACTCGGCTCGGCGACGTCGGCTTCCTGTTCGGCATCTTCGTGCTGGGCGTCGGCGCAGACAGTTTCCGCATCGCCGACGTGCTCGCGGCCGTGCCCCAGATGTCCACCGGCACGCTCGTGGCCGCCACGATGCTGCTGCTCGCCGGGGTGGCGGGCAAGAGCGCCCAGGTGCCGCTGCACACCTGGCTGCCCGACGCGATGGCGGGCCCCACACCGATCAGCGCCCTGATCCACGCCGCGACGATGGTCGCCGCCGGCATCTTCATCGTGGCCAGGCTGTTCCCGGCCTTCACCGCCGCCGGACCGACGATGGACGTGCTCGCGGTGATGGCCGCGCTCGGCATGCTCGGGGCCGCTCTCGCCGCGCTCGCGCAGGACGACCTGAAACGCGTCCTGGCGTACTCCACGGTCAGTCAGCTCGCTTACATGGCGGGCGGCCTCGCCGCCGGGTCCGACACGGCCGCGATCTTCCACCTGGTCACCCACGGCGCGTTCAAGGCGCTGCTGTTCCTCTGCGCCGGTCTGGTCATCCACCACGTCGGCTCCAACCTGATGAGCCAGATGGGCGGGCTCAGGCGCGACATGCCCGTCACGTTCGCGGCGACCACGGTCGGCTTCGCCGCCCTGATGGGCCTGCCCCCAGCCAGCGGCTTCTTCAGCAAGGACGCGCTGCTCGCGGCCATGGAAGGGGCGCTGGCCGGCGGCCTCACGGACGCCGCCGCCCTGCTGCTGTACGCGTGCGCGCTGGCGACGGTCGCGGTGACCGGCGCGTACGCCACGAGGGCTTGGCTGCGCACCTTCTTCGGTTCGGCGCGTACGGTCGCGCTGGCCGAACCGGCGCCCGGCACCGCGCACGTCATCGACGTCCGCGAGGGGCCGCGCACGATGCTGGTGCCCGTCGCGCTCCTGACCATCCCCGCCCTGCTGCTCGGGTTCGCCGCCGAGCCGCACCTCGATCTGCCGGTGGCGGTCACCAGTGTCGCCCTGGCGCTGCTGGGCGCGGCCGTCGTGTATGTCGCCTGGCGGGCCGATCCGCTCGCCGACCCGGCCCGGCTTCTCGGGGTGCTGCGTGCGCCGTGCGAGCGGGCGTTCTACGTCGACAGCCTCTACGCGACGATCGTGGTGAGGCCGGTGCTGGCGCTGGCCAGAGGCGTCGTCTGGGCCGACGACGTGGCGGTCGACGGTGCGGTGCGCGGCTCCGGTCGTACGGCTCGCGGGCTGTCCGGGATGCTGCGGCTCGTTCAGAACGGCAATGTGCAGCTCTACGTGAGCGGGCTGCTCGCCGGAGTGCTGCTGATCGCGGTGGGGGCGGTGGTGTTCGCGTGACGAACTGGGTTCCCGTCGCGTTGATCGCGGTGCCGTTGCTGGGGGCGTTGGCGCTCCTGGTCGCGCCCGACGTGCTGCGGCCGGTGCTGCGCGGGTACGGGATGGCGGTGTCCGGCCTGACGCTGGCCCTGGCCGCGGTGATGGCGGTGACGTTCGACTACGGGCAGGCGGCGCGGCCGCAGTTCACGGTGGACGTGGCGTGGATTCCCGGGCTCGGCCTCCGCTTCCATCTGGGCGTGGACGGGATCTCGCTGCCGCTGGTCGTGCTGACGGCTTTGCTGACGTTCCTCTGCTTCGCGTATCTCGGCTGGGGCGACGGCACCCGGCCGGGTCAGCTCCTGCATTCCAGGCCGGGCGGGGCACGGCCGAGGGCGCTGGTGTTCACGCTGCTGGTGCTGGAAGTCGGCATGATCGGCACATTCCTCGCCCTCGACCTGCTGCTGTTCTTCGTGTTCTTCGAGATCGTGCTCGTACCGATGTACTTCCTGATCGCCATCTGGGGCGGGGAAGGGCGCAGGGCGGCGGCGATCAAGTTCATCCTCTACACGCTGCTCGGATCCGTCGTGATGCTCCTCGGCCTGCTGCTCATCTGGGCGCAGGCCGGCACGCTCGACATCGTCCAGCTGGCCCAGGGCCAGGGCTCGGGCATGAGCAGGGCGGTGCAGGTCGTGGCGTTCGTGGCGGTGGGTCTCGGACTGGCCGTCAAGACGCCGATGTGGCCGCTGCACACCTGGCTGCCCGACGCCCACACCGAGGCGCCCACGGTCGGGTCGGTGCTGCTGGCCGGGGTGCTGCTGAAGATGGGCACCTACGGCTTCGCCAGGATCGCGATCCCGATCCTCCCCGAAGGGGCGGCGGCCGTCGCGCCGTGGCTGGGGGCGTTCGCGGTGGTCGGCATCGTCTACGGGGCTCTGGCCTGTCTGGCGCAACGCGATCTCAAACGGATGATCGCCTACTCGTCGGTGGGGCACATGGGCTTCGTGCTGCTGGGCTTCGCCACCCTCTCGACCGCGGGCATCAACGGCGCCCTGTTCGCGAACGTCGCCCACGGGCTCATCACCGGCCTGCTGTTCTTCCTCGCCGGAGCGATCAAGGACCGCTACCACACGGCCGACATCCCCTCGCTGGGCGGCGGCATGCTGGGCAGGCTCCCGCATCTGGGCGCGGTTCTCACGTTCGCCGCGATCGCCTCGCTGGGGCTGCCGGGTCTGGCGGGGTTCTGGGGGGAGATGCTGGCTCTGTTCGGCGCCTTCCAGCCGGCGGCGCTGCTTCCGCGCGGGCTGTTCCTCACCTTCATGGTGATCGGCGGGCTGGGTGCTGTTCTGACGGCCGCGTACTTCCTGGTCATGCTGTCCCGGGTCACTCATGGCAGCCCCGCGGTCGGTGGTCCTGCGGTGCTCGCCGGGGTGGCGTCGCATGCCGCGAGCGAGGGCGTCGTCGGCCGGTTGACCGCCACCCTTCCCGAGCCTCCGGACGAGCGCCCGGTCCATCCTCTGCCGGACTCCGGGGAGGTTGGGGAGTCTGGGGAATCTCGGGGGGACGACATCCGGGGCGAAGCTCCGGCATGGTCCGAGGAGTCGGAGGCAGCCCCTGGCGAGAGTCTGCCGGGCGGGTGGCCGGATGCGCCATCTCGTGAGGCGGGCGCGCCTTCCCATGGGGTGCCGTCGGATGTCCAGGTGGACGAGGCTTCGCGCGGGGTGCCGGATGTGCAGCGGCACGAGTTGGTCGCGTGGGTGCCGCTGATCATTTTGATCCTGCTGTTCGGGCTCTGGCCCAAGTTGTTGCTCTCCCTCACCACGCCGGCCGTGCAGACCCTGCTGGGAGTCCTGTCATGATCCAGCAGATCGACTACTTCGCCGTCGCCGCGCCGTTGACTCTCGCTCTGGTCGCCGGGCTGGTGCTGGTGCTCGACGCCTTTCTTCCCGCTGGTCCCAAGGTCAGGTCCGGGCTCGGGGTGGCCACGCTGGGCGGTGTGCTGGTGGCACTGGCGTTCGTGGTGGCCCAGGCGCTGACGGGCCGGACGCTGTCGACGTTCTGCGTGCCCGCGCGGCTGAGCGGCGGCGACGCCGGGCTCTGCTCGTTCGTGGTGGACCGGTTCACGCTGGTGCTCGCGGGGCTGGTGCTGGTGGCGGCCGTGGTGATCGTGCTGATGTCGATGACCGAGCTGGCCGGTGGCGGCATCCCGGTCGGGGAGTGGTACTTCCTGCTGCTCTGCACGCTGGTGGGCGCGGTGACCCTGCCTGCGTCGCGCGACCTGATCATGCTCGTGGTGGCGCTGGAGCTGGTCTCGCTTCCTGTCTTCGCGCTCACCGCGCTCAAGCGGTACGACGGCCGCGCCTCCGAGGCCGCGGTCAAGCTCTTCCTCGTGTCGGTGGTCTCGACGGCCGTCATGCTGTTCGGGGTGTCACTGCTGTACGGGGTCGGCGGCACGGTGTTCCTGTCGCGGCTCGCGGCGGTGCTCGGCGGTGAGGTTCCGGCTCCCGGCTGGCCGGAGGGCGCGCAGTCGCTCGTGGCGGCGGAGCACGGGCTGCCCGGGGTGGTGACGGTGGGCATCGTGCTCGTCGTGGCGGGCTTCGCCTTCAAGATCGCGGCGGTGCCGTTCCACTCCTGGGCCGCGGACGTGTACCAGGGCGCGCCCGTGCCGGTGGCGGCGCTGCTTTCGGTGATCTCCAAGGCGGCCGGGTTCTCCGGGCTCATCCTCGTCCTGGTCATCGGCCTTCCGGGGCAGTCGGAGACCTGGGCACCGATCGTCGCCGTCGTCGCGGCGCTCACCATGACGGTGGGCAACCTGCTGGCGATGCGGCAACGTTCTGCCGTACGGCTGCTGGCCTGGTCGTCGGTGGCCCAGTCGGGCTACATCCTCGCGCCGCTGGCCGTCGCGCTCCAGGCGTCCGATCGCAGTCTGGGGGCGAGCGCGGTCGGGGCGTCCGTGGCCTATCTGGTCATCTACGCCGCGATGAACCTGGGCGCGTTCGCGGTGGTCATGCTGGTCTCGCGGGTCGCCGCGCGCAACGAACTCGGCGATTACCGGGGGCTGGTGTTCCGGCGGCCGGCGGAGGGGCTGTCGCTGGCGTTCTGCCTGATCTGCCTGGCCGGGTTGCCTCCGGGGCTGGCGGGGCTGTTCGCCAAGGTGGTGGTCTTCCGCGAGATCGTCGACGGCGGGGCCGCCTGGCTGGCCCTGGTCATGGCGGTCAACACGGTGATCGGGCTCTACTACTACGTCGTCTGGACGGCCCAGCTCTTCGTCCCCGAGCCGGGCGGTGCTCTGGCCGCACGCCGGGTCTTCCCGGCTGCATGGGTGGCGACGGGGGTGGCCGTGGCGGCGGCGGTGCTGTTCTCGGTGGCGCCCCAGCTCGTCCTCGACATGACGCTCTTATCGGGCTGATCTCGCGCCGGGTCTCCAGTGGGGTCGTGTCGGGCTGATCCCACGCGGGCGTCCGCCGAAGCCGATCCACCGTACGCCCACGGCGTAGGCCGTCGCTCTGTCTGATCCCACGCGGGCGTCCGCCGAAGCCGATCCACCGTACGCCCACGGCGGCCGTCGCTCTGTGCCCTGGCTTGTGCACTCCGGGGAACGTTGAGGCGGGGGATCGTCGTTGTACAGGTGCACCCGGATCACGAAGGGGGGAACCTTGCACCACAACGGTCTGCGCACCGCGCTCCTGCTCGGGGGTTTGTCGGCGTCGATCATCGCCGTGGGCTGGTGGTTGGGTGGCGGTACCGGTCTGCAGATCGCGTTCGTGCTCGCTCTCGCGACGAACGGCTTCGCCTACTTCTTCTCCGATCGCATCGCGTTGTCGGCGATGCGGGCGCGGCCGGTCAGCGAGGTCGAGCAGCCCGCGCTCTACCGCATCGTGCGTGAGCTCTCCACGGAGGCCCGCCAGCCGATGCCCCGCCTGTACGTCTCGCCGACGGTGCAGCCGAACGCGTTCGCCACCGGCCGCAGCCCCCGCAAGGCGGCGGTCTGCGTCACCTACGGGCTGACCCAGTTGCTGAACGAGCGCGAGTTGCGGGGCGTCATCGGGCACGAGCTGTCCCACGTGTATAACCGCGACATCCTCGTCTCCTCGGTGGCCGGGGCGCTGGCCACGATGATCACCTGGCTGAGTTATGTGGCGGTGTTCTTCGGCGGGTCTGACGACGACGAGGGCCCCGGCTTCCTGGGCGCGCTGCTGATGATGCTGCTCGGCCCGGTGGCCGCCGGGATGATCCAGATGGCGATCTCCCGGACCCGCGAGTTCCAGGCGGACGAGTCGGGGGCCCGGCTGACCGGTGACCCGCTGGCGCTCGCCTCCGCCCTCCGCAAGATCGAGATGGGTGCGCGGCGGCTGCCGTTGCCGGAGAACAGCCGGCTGACCTCGGCCTCCCACATGATGATCGCCAACCCGTTCAGCGGGGCCGGCCTGGGCCGCCTGTTCTCCACGCACCCGCCGACCTCGGAGCGGGTGGCCCGGCTGGAGCGGATGGCCGGTTACCGGCGTTGACCCGGCGGGGAATGCGCGACAATCGCCCCATGGCGCGATCTTTACGCTTGACCGAGGCCGAGCGGAAGGTGTGGAAGGCCTTCCCCACGGGGGAGATGGTGGAGTTCGCCGACGCCGAGCCGCGCGCGACCCGTACCGCGGGGGTGAACGCGCCCAAGGACGGCGACACCTGGGGGCCCGAGCGCACCATCCGGGCCGAAGTGATCACCAGGCTGCTGCTCGGCGCCCGTCAGACGGGCGCCGGCGCGGTCCCGGCGGTGCGGGTAAGCGGCGCCAAAATCACCGGCTCGGTGCAGATCTTCGGCGGTACGGTCGAGCACGAGCTGGTGCTCAGAGGCTGCCACCTGGAGGGGCCGGTCCGGCTCACCGATTCCAGGACGCGCACCGTACGGCTGACTGATTGCCGGTTGCCGTCGTTCAGCGGGGTCGGCATGCGGGTCGAGGGGCATCTGAGCCTGTCGGGCTCGTACGTCGCGGGGCCGGTGCGGCTGATGCGCGCGCAGTTCGCCAGCGGCCTGTGGCTGGGTGGCACCAAGGTCGAGCCCGAGCAGGACGACCAGCCGGCGTTGCGGGGCGACGCCATGATCGTCGACTCGGTCACCTTCCTCGGCAACGCCGAGTTCACCGGCCTGGTGCGGCTGGCCGGCGCCCGGTTGACCGGCGGCTTCTCCATGGTGGGCACGAAACTCCGCAATCCGGGCAAGCTCGCGTTCGACGCCGACGGCATGGTCGTCGAGGACACGATGCGCTGCACCGGCGACTTCCTGTCGCTCGGCTGCGTGCGGATGCGCGGGGCGCGGGTGAACGGCCTGCTCGCGATCAGGGGCGTCATCCGCAGCCCCGACACCCCGTACGCGCTGCACGCCAGCCACATGGAGGTGCGCGAGCTCTACCTGAAGCCGGACGAGCCGATCGACGGGGTGGTGACGCTCGCCCACTCGACGGTCGGCACGCTGCAGGACTCGCCCGACACCTGGCCGGAGCGGCTGCGCCTGAACGGGCTGACCTATGAGCGGCTGCGCGGCAGCGGCGTCGCCCGGCGGATCGAGTGGGTGAGCCGCGACCCGGAGGGGTTCCGGCCGCAACCGTACGAGCAACTCGTGGCGTGGTACCGGCGCGACGGCAACGAGGCGCTGGCCCGCCGCGCCCAGCTCGCCAAGCTGCGCAACCGGCGCAAGACGGAAGGGCCGGGCGGCCGGCTGTGGGGGCGGCTGCTCGACGTCACGGTGGGGTACGGGTACCGGCCGTGGCTGGCGGCCGTGTGGTTCGGGATGCTGCTGCTGATCGGCACGGTCGTGTTCGCGCTGAACCCGCCGCGCCCGCTCAAACCGGACGAGGCGCCCGGCTTCGACCCGTTCGCCTACAGCTTCGACCTGCTGCTGCCCTGGTCGACGTTCGGGCAGCGGGACATGTTCGACCCGGCGGGCTGGACGCAGGCTCTCGCGTACGGGCTGATCGTGTCGGGGTGGATCCTCGCCACGGCCCTCGTCACGGGCGCCACCCGGGTCCTGCGTCCGACGTGATCGAGCGCAGGATCGCCGCCATGTCCGACGGGAAGACCACCTCGTCGGTCGTCTCCAGGTCTTCGGCGCTCCACCACCGGTGCCCGATCGTGGTGTCCTTCTCGATCTGCTCCATGTGCTCGAACGACACCTCCGCCGGCCCGACGCGCACCGCGAAGAACGACTGATCCTGGACGATCTCGTACTGCGCCCACCGGAACTCGATGGTGCCGTGGCTGTGCGGCCCGGTGAACGCCTCGGCCGGCACGCGGATCCCGACCTCCTCGAACAGCTCGCGGGCGGCGGCCTGCTGGAGGGTCTCCTCGCCCTCCACCGCTCCGCCGATGGTGAACCAGAACGGGTTGCCGGGCCGTACCGGATCGAACCCGTTGAGCAGGAGGACACGGCCCAGATCGTCGATCGGCAGGGCACGCGCGGTGAAGCGGCGCAGCGGGATCATCGTCACGTCTATGAAGCTTACGTCGAGGCGGGGTCATGACGGAGTAATGACCCCCGCGTGACGGCCAGGCCGGCGTGTATCTCATACCAAGGGTTCATACGCTTCGATCCACGCTTTCCGGTTGTGGTCATGGCCCGTTCTCCGTCTGTTCACTTTGGACCGGTTCTATCGAGGCGTATCGAGAACGGATCTCTACGGAGAAGGACGCACACCGTGACCAGTGGACAGCGCCGCCTCAGCGCGGCGGCGACGGCCGCCATCGTCGTGGCTCTTTCCGCCGCTTGTGGCGGCACCAACACCACTCCGCCCGCCGGGGAAGGCACCGCGAGCACGAGCACGAACGCGGGGGACGAACTGGCCGGGCAGGTCAAGGCGGACGGTTCGAGCACGGTGGCTCCGTTGACGAGCGCCGCCGCCGAGTTCTTCGCCGAGGAACAGCCCAAGATCAACGTGACCGTCGGCACCTCCGGCACCGGCGGCGGCTTCGAGAAGTTCTGCAACGGCGAGACCGACATCTCCAACGGCTCCCGCCCGATCAAGGACGAGGAGAAGGCGGCCTGCGAGTCCAAGGGCGTCACGTTCGCGGAGCTCACGGTCGCCACCGACGCCCTCACCGTCGTGGTGAACAAGGAGAACACCTGGGCGAACTGCCTCACCACCGAGCAGCTCAAGAAGATGTGGGAGCCGGGCGCCGAAGGCAAGATCACCAGCTGGAAGCAGGTCGACGCCAAGTTCCCCGACGAGCCGCTGAAGCTCTTCGGCCCGGGCACCGACTCCGGCACCTTCGACTACTTCACCGACGAGATCAACGGTGAGGAAGGCGCCAGCCGCAAGGACTACAACCCCAGCGAGGACGACAACATCATCGTCCAGGGCGTGACCGGCACCAAGGGCGGACTGGGCTACTTCGGCTTCACCTACTTCGAGGAGAACGCCGACAAGCTGAAGGCCGTCGAGATCGACTCCGGCGAGGGCTGTGTGGCTCCGAGCGCCGAGAACGCGCAGAACGGCACCTACACCCCGCTGGCCAGGCCGCTGTTCGTCTACCCGTCGGTCAAGGCGGCGAAGCGCCCCGAGGTGGCGGCCTTCCTCGACTTCTACGTGGCCAACATCGGCAGGATCGCCACGGACGCCAAGTACATCCCGCTCAACTCCGAGCAGGAGGCCAAGCTCAAGACCGACCTCGACGCCCTGAAGCAGGGCTAGATGACCGTGCGAGATTCGGCGACCGCGTCCCTGGCGCGGTCGCGCCCGCGGCACGGCGAGGCGGTCATCAAGGCGATACTCCTGCTGGCGGCGCTGGTCTCCGTCGCGACCACGATCGGGATCGTGGTGTCGCTGGTAGAGCCGACCATCAGGTTCTTCGCCGAGGTCAGCGTGGTGGAGTTCTTCACCTCCACCAGTTGGGGCCCGCTGTTCGAGCCGCCCGCCTACGGTGTGCTGCCCCTGGTGAGCGCGACGCTCATCACGACGGGCATCGCGGTGCTGGTGGCCGTGCCGCTGGGGCTGGCCGCGGCCATCTACCTGTCGGAGTACGCCAGGCCCCGGGTCAGGAAGGTCTGCAAGCCGACCCTGGAGGTCCTGGCCGGCATTCCGACCGTGGTCTTCGGGTTCTTCGCACTGAGTTTCATCACCCCGCTGCTGCGCGGCGTCCTGCCGTTCGAGATCGAGATCTTCAACGCGCTGAGCGCGGGGCTGGTGGTCGGGTTCATGATCATCCCGATCGTCGCCTCGCTCTCCGAGGACGCGATGTCCGCGGTCCCGGCCGGTCTGCGCGAGGGCTCGTACGCGCTGGGCGCCTCGAAGATGGTCACCTCGCTCCGCGTGGTGCTGCCGGCGGCCTTCTCCGGCATCGTGGCGGCCGTCATCCTGGCGATCTCGCGCGGCGCGGGCGAAACGATGATCGTTTACATGGCGGGCGGCGGGCAGCCCAACCTCACCCTCGACATCGGCAAGGCGATGCAGACCATGGCCGCGTTCATCGCCCAGGCGGGGTCGGGTGACGTGCCGGTCGGCACCGTCGACTACAACACCATCTTCGCGGTCGGCTCCCTGCTGTTCGTGATGACGCTGGCGATGAACGTCGTCAGCGCCCGCCTGGTGCGGAAATTCCGTGAGGTGTACGAGTGATGGCCGTTCTCTCCACCCCGCGCTCGGCCGTGCGGCTGGCCGGTCAGGGGCAGCCGATCCGGGAGCACCTGTTCAGGATCGCGCTGCTGTCGAGCCTGGCGATCGCGTTCGTCTTCCTGGCCGCCCTGCTCACTTACGTCCTCGTCGAAGGATGGCCGCGGCTCGACTCCCGCCTGTGGGAGAACATGCCGTCGATCCGCGACCCCGAGATCGCCGGCGCGCAGTCCGCCATCACGGGCACGCTCTGGGTCATCTCGCTGACCGCGGTCCTCACCCTCCCGACGGGCATCGCGGCCGCGATCTACCTGGAGGAGTACGCGGACAAGACCCGCTGGTGGAACCGGATCATCGAGCTGAACATCCAGAACCTCGCCTCGGTCCCGTCGATCGTCTACGGCATCCTGGGGCTGGGCATCATCGCCCGCTCGTTCGGGCTGGGGTTCAGCGTCATCACCGCGGCGATCACGCTCGGCCTGCTGGTGCTGCCGGTGGTGATCATCGCCTCCCGGGAGGCGATCCGCGCGGTCCCGCCGTCCATCCGCGAAGGCTCCCTGGCCCTGGGCGCGACGCAGTGGCAGACCATCTCCCGCCAGGTGCTGCCCGCCGCCGTCCCCGGCATCGCGACCGGCTCCATCCTGGCCCTCTCCCGGGCGATCGGCGAGGCGGCGCCGCTGCTGATGCTGGGCGCGGTCTCCTTCATCCGCTTCAACCCGGACGGCATCCTGGCCAGCTACACGGTCCTGCCGATCCAGATCTTCAACTGGATCTCCCAGTCGCGGGAGGGATTCCACTTCCTGGCCGCCGCGGCGATCGTGGTCCTGCTGGCGATCCTGCTGCTGATGAACTCCGCCGCCATCTGGCTCCGTAACCGCTACCAGAAGCGCTGGTGAGGGAAGAAAATGAGCGAGACAGAAACCCCCATGAAGAACATCACGGTCAACCCCGCCGGCGCCCCCCGTACGATCGAGTCTCTCGACCCGGTGTTCACCGTGTCGGGCCTGAGCGTCTTCTACGGCGCGTACGAAGCCGTCCGCGGCGTCGACCTGACCATCGGCAACCGCGAGATCACCGCCATGATCGGCCCGTCCGGCTGCGGCAAGAGCACCGTCCTGCGCTGCTTCAACCGGATGAACGACCTCATCCCCGGCGCCCGCGCCGCCGGCAGGATCCTCTACCACGACGAGGACCTCTACGGCGACCACGTGGACCCGATCGAGGTGCGGCGGCGCATCGGCATGGTCTTCCAGAAGCCGAACCCGTTCCCCAAGTCCATCTACGACAACATCGCCTACGGCCCCCGGGTCAACGGCATGAAGGGCAAGATGGACGACCTCGTCGAGGAGGCGCTCACCCGGGCGGCGCTCTGGGACGAGGTCAAGGACAAGCTCAAGCAGAACGCGCTGTCGCTCTCCGGCGGCCAGCAGCAGCGGCTGTGCATCGCGCGGGCGATCGCGGTCAAGCCCGAGGTCATCCTGATGGACGAGCCCTGCTCCGCGCTCGACCCGATCGCCACCACCAAGATCGAGGACCTGATGCAGGAGCTGGCCCGCGACTACACGATCGTCATCGTCACGCACAACATGCAGCAGGCCGCCCGCGTCTCGCACCGCACCGCGTTCTTCACCGCGGAGGTCGACGACAAGGGCGAGCGGCACGGCCGGCTGGTGGAGTTCGACGAGACCAGCCGCATCTTCACGAACCCGGCCGACAAGCGCACCGAGGACTACATCACCGGCCGCTTCGGGTGATCCGGCGCAGAGGAGGACCCGGGTGATCCAGGGGGCGCCCTCGGTGCCGCTGCTGCTGGTGGCCGATCCTGACACGGCGAAGGTCGAGGTGCTCGCGGAAGCGCTCGGCCGCGAGGGTGTGGAGGTCACGGGCGTGCCCGACGGCGCCCAGGCGCTCATCCAGACGGGCGTGCTCCGCCCGGACGTGCTGCTGGTGAGCGCGTCCCTGCCGCTCATCAGCGCCGTGGACTTCGTCAGGACGATCCGCATCAGCCATCCCATGCCGGTGCTCCTGGGCGTCGGCGAGGGGCACGCGGAACTGGCCGTGCAGGCGCTCTCGGCGGGGGCGACCGCCTGCGTGGCCATGCCGTACCGGCTGCCCGAACTGCTGCCCCTGATCCAGGCCGCGGCGACGGGGGAGTCGGGCCGGGTCATCACCGTGGGCGACGTCGAGCTCGACGCGCACGCCTACCAGGTACGGGTCGCGGGCCGGGCCGTGCACCTGCCGCTGCGCGAGTTCGAGCTGCTCCATTACCTGATGCGCAACCTCGGCAGGACCGTCACCCGGGAGCAGATCATGCGGCACGTCTGGCACGCCTCGGGCGACGACGTGCCCACGAACACGATCGCCGTGCACGTCAAACGCCTGCGGGCCCGGCTCGGCGACACCGACGACGCCCTGATCAGGACCGTCCGCGGCGTCGGCTACCGCCTGGTCGCCCCGGCCTGACCGGTCACGTACGCTCGTCGAGCCTGCCGAGGCCGTTGATGATGAGGTCGATGACGTCCTGCCGGCTGATGGCCTTGTGTGCGAAATGCCCGGCCGTGGCCAGCTCGGCGAGACCGTGGGCGGTGGAGATCAGGGCCATCATCGCCGCTTTGGTGCCGGGCCCGTGATCGGCCATGTCGAGGCTGAGCGCGCTCATCACGTCGTCGATCGCCGTCTCCATCTCCGGATGGTCGCCCGCGGCGAACGCCGAGGAGAAGACCAGCCGGTATTCCTCCCGATGCGTCTCCGCGTACTCGACATAGCTGGAGTAGAAGGCGCGCAGCCGCTCCTGGTGACCGGTGTGGGCGAGGACGGCGGTGGCGATATGGGTGCTGAGGTCGCTGATGACCCGGGCGGCGAGGGCCGCGAGTAAGGCGGTCTTGTCGGCGAAGTGCCGGTAGGGCGCCATTCTGGACAGGCCGGCCGCCTCGCCGACCGCGCGCAACGTCACGGCGTCGAGGCCCTCGTCGCGCAGCAGGCTCAGGGCGCTTTCGATCAGCCTGTTCCTGGTGTCGTCCACCATGGACCCCACCCTCTCACGACCTCCTCTGTTGACAACGTCAGCATATGTGCTGACACTGTCAACATCCGATGTTGACGGCGTCAGCAGGAGTGACATGAAGATCATAGTGAACGGCGAGCCCACCGAGGTCGACGCCGGCCCGGACGACGTGGTGGTGGACGTCCTGCGCGACGGCCTCGGGATCACCGGGCCCAAGGCGGTCTGCCGTACCGGCGTCTGCGGCGCGTGCACGGTGACGGTGGACGGCACGCCGCAGGCGAGCTGCCTGCTGCCGGCCACCGCCGTCGAAGGACGCGCCGTCGGCACCGCCGAGGGACTGGACCATCCGGTGCAGCGCGCGTTCATGGCCCACGACGGCCTGCAGTGCGGCTACTGCACGCCCGGATTCGTGGTGGAGGCCGCCGCGTTCGTGGACGCCTGGCGTGCCGAGCACGGCGACGTCGCGCCGCCGCGCGAGCGGATCGCCGCCGCCATGGCCGGCCACCTGTGCCGCTGCGGCGCGTACGAGGGGATCCACGCCGCCATCGCGGCCGCCTGCCGGGGCGAGCACGACGCCGGCCCCACGACCCCCGCCCGCGTCGAGGCGTTCGAGAAGGTCACCGGCCGCGCCCGCTACACCACCGACATCCGGCACGACGGGCAGTGGGAAGGCGTCATCATCCGCTCGACCCGGGCGCACGCCCGGGTCACCTCGGTCGAGGTGGACGGCGCGACCACGGTCGACCTGCTGCCGCCCGACCGGGTCGTCCGGTACGCGGGCCAGCCGATCGCCGCCGTCGCCGCGCCGACGCGCAGGGAGGCGCTGGCCGTCGCCGGAGCCGCCCGGATCGGCTACGAGCCGCTCCCGGCCGCGCTCGACCACGCGCCCGACGCGCCGCCGGTCTACGACGAGCGGAGCAGGAAGGACGCCCCGTCCTCCAGCGAAGGGGTCACGCTGCCCGGCGGCTGGAACGGCAACGTACGCGGGCCGTTCACCCGGGCGAGCCGGCGCGGCGGCACCGCGGCCGAACGCATCGACGACGCGCGGCGGCGCGCCGACCCGCGCCTGGTGACGGGCACGTACACCACCGCCGTGCAGGTCCACACGCCGCTGGAGCCGCACGCGTGCGTGGCCCGCTGGGACGAGCGCGGCGACCTCCACCTGCACCTGTCCACGCAGGCGGTGGCCATGGTCGCCGAACAGGCCGCCAAGCGCTGGAAGCTCGACGAGGACCGGGTACGCGTCGTCGCCGAGCACGTCGGCGGCGGGTTCGGGGCCAAGGGGGGCATCACCGTGGAGACGGTCGCCGCGGTCGAGCTCGCCCGCGCCTGCGGGGCCCCGGTGCGGGTCGTGCTCAGCCGCGCCGAGGAGCTCACGGCCGCCGGCAACCGGCCCGGGAGCAGGACCGACCTCGCCCTGCTCGCCGACGACAAGGGCGACCTGGCGGCCCTCGCCGTCGACGTGCACAGCCACGGCGGCGTGTCCGTCGGCTCCGCCGTCGCCCTGCACGCCCGCCTCGTGTACGGGACCGCGCCCCGGCGGCTGCGCGACTTCGACGTCGTCACGAACGAACCCCCGGGCTCGCCGTTCCGCGGCCCCGGCGCCCCGCCCCTGCTGTGGGCCCTGGAACAGGCCGTCGACGAGATGGCCCACCGGCTGGACGAGGACCCGATCGCGCTGCGCCGCCGCTGGGACGGCAACCCGAAACGACGCGCACTCTACGACCGGGCGGCGGAACTGCCCCTCTGGCGGGACAGGCCGCGCGCCGGCTCGCAGACCGGCCGCTTCCGCCGCGGCGTCGGCGTGGCCGCCGCCAACTGGTTCTACGCGCTCAGCCCAGGCACCCAGGTCGAGCTGGAGGTGGAAGGCGACGTGGTGGTCGCCCGCACCGCCACCCAGGACATCGGCACCGGCGTCCGCAGCGTCATCGCCGGCGTCCTGCGCGAGGAACTCGGCCTCCCCGCCGACCGGATCCGCGTCGAGATCGGCAGGTCGGACACCGTGCCGGGACCGGCCGCCCTCGGCAGCCGCTCCACCACGTCGGTGGCCCCCGCCGCACGCGACGCCGCCCGCCGGCTGCGCGCCCAGGGCATCACCCCCGGCGCCAAGGTGGTCGGCAAGCGGCGACGCGACCGCGGCGGCTACGTGACCCCGTTCGCCATGAGCGGCATGGCGCTCGGCCGCGGCTTCAGCGGCGCCGTCCACGTCACCGAGGTCGAGGTGGACACCCGCATGGGCACGGTCAGACCACTGCGCGTCTGGGGCGGCATCGCGGCCGGCCGCATCTACGCCGAACGCCCCGCCCGCAACCAGTGCGAGGGCGGCATCGTCCAGGGCATCGGCTACGCCCTGTACGAGGAGCGCCACGTCGACCCCGTGACCGGAACCGTCCTCACCGCGAACCTGGAGGACTACCGCATCCCCGGCATCGGCGACACCCCGGAGATGACCATCCACTTCCACCAGGACGGCTGGGACCACGTCAACGGCCGCGGCGTCGGCCTGGGCGAGGTCTCCACGATCGGCGTCGCCGCCTCCGTCGCCAACGCCGTGCACCACGCCACCGGCTGGCGCCCCCGCGACCTGCCCATCCGCCCCGACCGACTCCTCGAAGGGATCAACGCGTGACCATCTTGGAGATCCCCCCGCACGGCGAACTCCGCGCCGGGGGCACCGACCTGATGAGCCGGCCCCGTACCGGACCGTACGTGGACCTCGGGGGCCTGCCCGACTTGTCGGGCGTGACCTGGCAGCCGGACGGCTCCGCCCACCTCGGCGCGCTGACCACCGTCGCCGAGATCGCCCGCGACGAACGGCTCCGCGCCGCCTACCCCGCGCTGGCCCTGACGGCCGAGGCGCTGGCCACCCCGCAGATCCGCGCCGTGGCGACCCTCGGCGGCAACCTGCTCCAGCGCAACCGCTGCTGGTACTTCCGCAATCCAGCCTTTTCCTGCTATCAGAACGGCGGCGACACCTGCCCGGCCCGCGCCGGCCTCAGCCTCTACTCCGCCGTGATCGACACCAGCCCGTGCGTCGCCCCGCACCCGTCGTCCCTGGCGATGGCACTGCTGACCTACGACGCCCTGGCCGAGGTGCACGGCAGGAGTCCCATCCCCGTCGGGGAGCTGTACGGCCCCGACCCGACCCGCGACCATCTGCTCGAACCCGGCGAGATCCTCCGCGCGGTCCACCTGCCGCCGCCCGCCGCCGGCGAACGGGCCGCCTACCACCGCGCCACCAGCCGGTCCGAGGCCGAATGGCCGTTGGTGGAGGCCGTGGCGCGCATTGTCCCGGACGGCACGCCCGCCGTGAGCGTCGGCGGCGTCGCCCGCGTACCGCTGCGGTTGCCGGAGGTCGAGGAGGCGCTCAAGGCGGGGGAGTCGATGGAGGCGGCCGCGGGGCGGGCGGCGGAGCGATGCACGCCGACGGGGTCGAACGGGTACAAGGTCACGTTGCTGACGGCCACGGTGCTGGAGGTGCTGGAACGGGCGGGCGGCGGGTGATCAGCCGCTGGGAGGTGCTGGAACGGGCGGGCGGCGAGTGATCAGCCGCTGGGGGTGGTGGCTGTCCTCCGCCCCCACCGCTGTACCCGGGCTTGCAGCTTCCTCCGCCCTCCTTCCGCTGTTCCTGTACGGTGCCGCGCCCGTCCTGCTGGGCTGCGGTCGGCGGCCGCGTCGGCGATGGCCTCACCACGACGGCCACGCGATCTACGGCCGCCGATGACTTCGACCGGTCAGCGCCTACGCCTGCCCTGCCTGCGCCCGCCCTGCCTGCGCCCGCCTTGCTGAAGCCGGACCCCTGATGACCTGACAGCCCACGTCGAATCTTCCGGCGATATACGTTGATTTCATATGACCCCCCTCGATGAGCCGCCTGTCCGTCCCACCCAGACAGCTCGATGGGTGGTCCCCGTCCTGGTGCCGCTCGCAGCCGTCTGCGCCGCGCACCTCCTGATCGCCTCCGCCGACCTGGGAACCTTGGCACGCAGCATCGCCATCGGCACAGCCTGGGGCGCCGCGCTCATCGCCGGAATGGTCGTGATCGCGCTGCCGGCCCTCGGCTCCCGAGAGGGCCGGCGCGGTGTAGCGGTCGTCGCGTCCTTCATCCTGCTCACGGCCCTCGCGTCGAGACTTCCCCCGCTGCCTCTCTTCGGCCCCCTGGAACGCCCCTGGCAGGGCAAGATCATCGACCTGATCTGGGTCTCTCTCCTGTTCGCCGTGCTCTGGCGCTGGGCGCGCACCGAAGCAGGCCTCCGCTGGCGGCTCGAGCCCGGCTCCACCCGCCCCGCCCTCATCACGATCGTCGGCGTCCTCGCGCTGTTCGCCGCGCTGGCGGCGGTCTCCGTCGCGCTTCAGCCCGGAACCCTGACCCCGGTGAGCGCCGAAGAATGGGCGTACGACGGGACGATCCCCAACCTGACCGAGGAACTGATCTGGCGCGGCGCCATGCTCGCCGTGCTCGACCACGCCCTGGGCACCCCCCGCACCGTGCTCGGCGCCCCCGTCGGCTGGGGCATCGTGATCACCAGCGTCGTCTTCGGACTCGGCCACGGCATCCTCGTGGACCCGTCAGGCGTCTGGAGCCTCGATCTCGCCGGAGGCCTGTTCGCCGTCGTCATGGGGCTGGCGTACGGCTGGATCCGGAACCGGACGGGCAGCATCTGGCCCGCGTTCCTCCTCCATTGCGCCCCGGAACTCGGCCTCGACCTCGGCCTGCTCATCACCTCGTGACGACCTGCCGCCGGGGTCGCGTACATCGGCAGAGGGAAGCCCGAATACGTAGCCCGAGGTCGTGTACGGTGCCGGCGGGGAGCGCGATGACCGAGTCCGGCCTCGCGCCCCGCTCCGCTACCGGTAATTGGTGAACTGGAGAGCGATGTCGAGATCCTTGCCCTTGAGCAGGGAGATGATCTCCTGAAGGTCGTCCTTCTTCTTGGAGCTGACCCGCAACTCCTCACCCTGGATCTGCGCCTTGACGCCCTTGGGCCCCTCGTCGCGGATCATCTTCGAGATCTTCTTCGCGTGCTCCTGGTCGATGCCCTCCTTCAGGGCGACCAGCATCTTGTATTCCTTGCCGGACAGCTTCGGCTCACCCGCGTCGAGGATCTTCAGCGAGAGACCCCGCTTGATGACCTTCTCCTGGAACACGTCGAGCGCGGCGCCCGCCCGTTCCTCACTGTTGGCCTTGATCTCGATATGGTCCTGACCGGACCAGCTGATGCTCGCCCCCGTGCCCTTGAAGTCGAAGCGGTGCCCGATCTCCTTCACGGTCTGGTTGAGCGCGTTGTCGACCTCTTGCCGGTCGATCTTGCTCACGATGTCGAACGATGAATCCGCCAAAGCGCACATCCTCTCAGCTGCGTCACCATCGGTGAGCGTCCGCCTCCGAACGCACCCCAGCGAACGAGCCTAGCCAGCATCGCCGCCCCTTGCAGGACCACCTCCACCCCCTGTGGACAACACCCGGCGGTCCCGCCCCGGGAGGTGAGGACGACTCACGCGAGGACAAAGTGGTGTCACGTGCACTGCAGAAGTCCGCTATTCTTCTGTCTGTCGCCGCGAGAGCGGAAGACACGGCAGGTTGCCCGAGTGGCCAAAGGGAGCGGTCTGTAAAACCGTCGGCTCAGCCTACGCAAGTTCGAACCTTGCACCTGCCACCAGCAGTAACAGCAGGTCAGAGGCCCTTAGGGGCCTCTTCTGCGTTTCAGGGGTGTGCAGCCGGATGCAGCCCTGAGCGGCCGTTTGTCGGTGGTCACGGGATATACGCGGGATGGATTCGGGGGCGTTTCCCCAGGTCGAGGCCCATGATCCGGAGTATGTGCGGGATGACACGGCCCTGCAACGCCGAAAGGCCCCGGGGAAGCCGGAGCCCTTCGAGTGGTGCTGTTCGTGATCTCATGCGATCAGTACGTTCGCGATCCGCTGGTTGACGATGTCCTCCTGGCCGTCGATGCACTTGGCGTAGACGCGGAGCAGGACATCCACGCCGTGACCGGCACGGGCAGCTACCTCCGGAGCCGGTACGCCGCCGTTGAGCCAGAGCGAGACGGCCCCGTGCCGAAGGTCGTAGGGCCGCCGGGCGAGCGGTGAGGCGACCTGGGCGGGCGTGAGAGCCAGGGCGCGGGCTTCCTGCCAGACCTCGGTGTAGGCCGTCGAGGCGACCACGCCGCCGCGTTCGCTACGGAACAGCCGCCCGTCAGGGGCGACGCCGAACTCTGCGATGTGTTGCTGAAGGATCTTGACCAGTTCCGGAGGGATCGGGATCCTGCGGACGTCATCCTCGCCTCGATGCTTGAGACCGCGCAGCTCGTGAGCGTCGCCCGTGTCGGTCCACCGGCGGTTCACCTCAGGGCGGGAGCCGTCGAGGGTGAGCCGTCCCCAGCCCTCGGGCGGGAGACAGCAGTCCTGCTCACGGAGACTGACCGCCTCGCCGGGCCGGAGAGCGGCGAAGTACATGCAGGCGAACATGGCCATCAACCGCCGGCCCCGTCCTTTCCCGTTGCGCTGGCGCTTGCCGACGTAGGTGAGCGCGACGAGGAGTTCCCTGGCCTGACGAGGGTTGACCACAACCCGCGGATCCACGGTCTCGGTCGTCTTCGGAAGCTTCCACTTGATCCGGTGCAGCGGGTTGGACGGCAGTTCTTCCAGCTCCACCGCGTACTCGAAGACGTGGTGCAGGACAGCGCGCTTCCGCCTGATCGTGTTGGCACCGGCCTGCTTGCCGTCGAGGCGGAGCGCGAGCGCATCGAGGGCCGGGCGTACGGCCTTGGTCTCGTTGAGGTCTTCCATGTTGAGCGATGCCGCTTCCAGCCAGCGGACGGCCCGCGCGATGTCAGCAGGCATCGCGCGTCGCTTGTCCTCAGGCAGCAGGACATACTGGCGCAGGGCTGTACGGAGGAGGGCAGCATCCGGTCGCCCCGCCTTATCCGTCGTCAACGCTGGGAGAGCCGTCGCCAGGGCGTCGGACATGCTGTCACGGCTCTTGGCAGCCGCGTGCGGCCAGCGCGCTTCCACGTACGCCTTCACGAAGTCGAGGACGGTCCTCGCGTCCTTGGCTTTGATCATCGACTCAGGAAGACCGGTCTCCAGGTCGAACGCCTCACCGCGTCTCGCCGCCTGCCGCAGGTCGGACAGAAAGCTCTCGCCGAGGGCCTTGGTCTTGTACGTCTTGGACTTCTCCCGGCCGCCGACCTTCCAGCGCGCCTCATAGGAGGGGGACTTGCTGGACTTGTTTCGGCGGATCTCCCAGAACTTCACGTCGTACGAGGTCGTCATGCTGCGCTCCGGAGGGATTCGAGCCAGGATTCGAGGTCGTTGCGGTAGATGCGGAGTTCGCCGTTGGGCAGGCGGATGCCCTTCGGTGCCTTGCCGATCTCGCGCCAGCGGTAGAAGGTGCGACGGGAGACGCCGCCGAGTTCTTCGAGGACTTGGGCGACGGTGAGAAGTTCATTGCGCCTGCTCATGCCGCCCTCCCTGTCTGCTCAGTTGCCGAAAGATCTTGGCCCTGTGCTTGAGCTTCGAGTTGGGCCATATGAGCGCGCCAGCGTTGGCGTTCTCGTACGGATCGCAACAGCCGTGCCGACAGCGGCGGCACGTTGGCGTCTCCGGCCGGGACGGGGCGCCAGACGTAGCGGTGTGGGTCGGTGGGCTGGTCAGTCTGTCCGAGAGCTTCCAAGACCCAGGTACGGCGGTCCTGCTTGTGCTCGGCGAGGGTCTTGTTGGACCACTTGCGAGAGACCAGGACACGACGGCCCGCGTAGCCGAGGTGTTCGGGCTTGTGCGCCTTGCTCCGACAGCGGCCCGGCATCATCCCGGCCTTGGCTCCCTTCGGCTGAATGCCGTAGCGCAGCCAGTTGGCGCAGGTGGGCGAGCAGGGCTCGTAGCGCAGGGCATCGACGAACCGGGCCGTGTGCTGCTGCTGGGCTTGGCCGCCGTCGAGGGATTGACCGAGGCTCTTGGTCAGGTACTTCGACAGGTAGCGGATGCACTGGTCGGCGTCCGGGGTTCCGGACAGGACGCCTTTGACGTCCACCTGATCGCCGAAGCGGATCATGTGCAGCGGCTCGGCGTCCTCGTCGGTGTCGAGCTGGTCGAGGGCTTCGTCCCAGGTGGGCAGGAGTTCGCCGGATGCCGGGTCGAGGTAGCCGGCCCCGTCCTGCCAGATGGGCAGGTGCTCGCCGTCGAAGACGACCTTGTCGGCCTGGGGCCACCAGACCTGATGGTAGGTGGCGGCGGCGATCTGCTTGATCTCCGCACGCGGAAGGGTCCCGCGGATGGCCATGTGCAGGTGCGGGGCGAGCCGCTTCTGAGGTTCGACGGTGGCGAAGTACTGCACGTCATAGCCCGCGACGCGGCGTAGGTTCTGCACGAACCGGTCGATCAGCTTGGAGAAGTGCAGCGCGTCCCGGGCCGCTCGCTGGTAGTCGTACGTCTCGGGATCGACGGGCACCCCGTCGCGGATCTTGCCGTAGGAGGGCAGGGTGAGCGTGACGAACAGCGACGGCCGGTAGGTCTTGCCGTCCGGGGCCTGGAAGGTCCGGCCGAGGGTGGTGTTGGTCATCGTGCGCTTGGGCAGGTCGGGTGCGTCTTGTCGCCGCTTGGTCGAACGGGTGCGCTTCGGGGCGGTGCGGCCGAGGACGTTGCCGCGCATTCCGGCGTTGTTGATCTCTTCGTCCAGGCCCTCGATGAGCGCGTCCAGCTCGGTGGTGTCGGCACCGGCCTTGTCGGCGTCGTCGCGCTGGGCCTGGACGTCGGCGCGGAACTCGACCAGCCAGCGTTGTTCCTCATTCGGCTCGTCCGGTATGATGGCGGGTTCTTCGTCGAGGTGCCAGCCCTCGCGGCATTGGGCCATGCGCAGGTGCCGGTTGCGCTTGGCGCACGGAGGGCACTTGGCTTCCATCGGCGAGCCGCAGGGGACATCGACGATCTCCCACTGTCCGGTGTGGGTGTCGAGCCGCTTGAGCGGGACGGGTCGGATGCACACGCCGTGTTGCTTGGCGATCTCCTCGACGACGTCCTGGGCGAGCGGCATGGCGAGCCGGACGGCGCGGGGCAGGGAGCGGTCGTGCGGGTTCGTCATGCGGCCTCACCTCGCTCGGTGAACAGGGTGACCATCTGGCGGATGTCGGTGTCGGAGACGTAGGCGGCGCGGACGCGGATGGGTTCGGGTGAGGTCTCCAGACGCATGTACGCGACCCCGGCTCCTTGCTCGGGGATGGGGGAGATGTGGTCGGCGAGTGCTCCCCGGTCGCGGGCGCCGTCGCCGAGGACCATGTCCACTTGCTCGGATTCGTCGAGCCGCAGGGCGATCTTGTCGGGGAACAGGTTGCGGATGTTCATGACCTCCTTGCGTGGGTCCTGGAGTGCGGCCATGACGCCGACACCGACCGAGCGGCCTTGGGTGGCGAGCGTGGCCAAGGCGGCGGAGAGGCGGTGCCTGAGTTGCTTGTCGGGTTGGTAGGCGGTCAGGAAGGCCACTTCATCGACGAGGACCAGGACGAACGGGTCCTCGATAGTCGGGACGTGGCAGCGCTGGAGACCGGCGAAGCGGGCGGCGCGCTTGTGCATGACGGTGACGGCCTCGTCGAGCAGGTCGGCGCAGTCGGCCGGGTCGGCGGCGTAGCGGCCTTGGAAGAGCTCGCGGCCGTAGGACAGCTCCATCAGCTTCGGGTCGAGCGCCCAGACCTCAGCCAGGCCCGCCCGCATGGCGGGGAGCAGACCGCGGATGGTGTCCCACAAGAAGGAGCCTTTGCCGGCCCCGGTGGCTCCGGCGATCAGGACGTGGGTGCCATGCACCTTGAGCCGCAGCGGCTTGCCGTCTTCCTGCTTGCCGATCTCGACCGGTCCCACGGTCGGCTCATCCGGGATGGGCAGCGCCGGGATCGGGGCGGCCAGCGGGTCGCTGCGCGGGAAGGTGAGCAGCAACAGGCCGCCCTTGATGAGCGCGACGCGGCATGAGGTGGCTCCGAAGCCGTGGGCGAGGTTGTCGGTGCGGTCGGACCAGTCCTTGACGGCTTGGCCTTTGAGCATGCGGACGGTGATCCGGTCGGCCCAGCCGTCGCACTGGACGCGGACGAGCCGGGGCAGGTAGTCGCGGCCGTGGACGCGCCGGGCGAGGCCGGAGATGTGCATGACGGGCTGCCAGTGACGGCGGTAGACGGAGACGAGCCGCCACCAGGCCAACAGCCGCCAGCCGATTAGGCGGGCGAAGGATGCTCGGTCGGTGAAGGCCCAGCCGAGCAGCGCCAGGACGACGAGCCCGAACAAGGAGACGGCCAGCGGCCAGTCATAGAGCAGCCAGACGACCCCGAGGCTCACGGGAATGGCAACGGCCACGGGATGCCGCCACACCGTACGCACGAGGGCGACGAGGAACCGGTAGGCGAAGACGAGCAGAGTGAGGATGGCCGGGGTCTTCACCACGGCGGGACGGAAGACGACGGCGGTGTCCGGCGTGGTGGTGACGAGGTTGCGCGTCTCGTCGCCGGGGAGCTTCTTGAACATTAGGCTGAACTCCTCTCGTGATTGGCGTCAGGGGAGAAGAAGGGGCCGCCGGAAGGACCAGTTCCAGCGGCCCCGCTTTCATCGGTCAGGCCGCCGCGTTCTGCTCGGCGTGCAGGCGCTCGCAGTCGGCCAGGAAGCTGGTGGCCGCTTCGACCAGTTCGTTGGCGAACCTCAGGTGTTCGCCGGTGATCTCGGTGTCGCTGGTGGTGCTGATGAACACCTGGCAGGCGCCGTGGCGGATGCAGAGGAAGACGCAGGTGTGCTGGTCGGCGGCGTAGTAATCGACCTTGGTCAGCTTGTCCGGGTGGATGGAGACCCCGATGCGGGGTTCGGCGTCGGGCTTGATGCTGATCGTGGTGTAGCTGGAACCGGTCATGCGGCAGCGGCCTCCTTGCTGCTGGACTTGGCGTTGGCGGTGGCGGGTGCGGTGGTGGTGCGGGGCGCGAGCATCTGCCGGGCCTTGATGGAGTAGGCGAGCCGTCCGGAGCCGTTGACGTACGGGGTGACGGTCATGCCGTCGAACTCGACCGGCGTGAACGGCAGCCCTGCGACGGGAGCCGGGGGCACCGGCTGAACCGGGCTCAGGATCTTCACGGCCACGGTCTTCTGTGCGGCCTTGAGCGTCGGGTCGGCGTCCATGACGGGGATCTGCCAGACGAGTTCGCCCGTCTGCTTGTCCCGCGCCTGGACGAACCGGCCGTTGGTTGATGCCTCGAAGTCCTTGACCGGCTCGACGTCCCCGACGCTGTAGCAGCCGTGCGGGAAGACCTGGGCGTATGTGACGGGGATGGGGCCTTGTATTGCCATGGTGCGAACCTCCTTGTCTTGCGCGGTCAGCCACCTTGACTGACCAAGTTGTGGCTCTATTAAGCACTGAGCCCACTTGGCCAGTCAAGTAGGCCAAGTGGGCTCAGAAGGTAAAGAAATCCGGAGTTACCGGATCGGATACGCGTCCTCTAGTTCATGCCGATCACCGGGAAGCACGGACTCGACCACGACCCACGGCTTGCCGGTGGCATCGCAGGCGACGGCGTAGACGGTGAGCAGTGCGGCGGAGGGCTTCACGTCCAGGAGGCTGGACTCCTCCTTGGTCGGATTCCGCGCGGTGACGTGCTCGATCATGTGGTCCAGCGAAGTGCCGGCAGCGCTCTCGACGTACCGGCGAATGCCCTGCTTCAACTCCTCCGGCTCGATCAGCGGCGTTCCGGACGCCACCTCGACCGGCAGCCACGTCGAGGAGATCTCGGTGGGCTCGCCGTCATGCTCGACCAGCGACCGGCGCAGCACCACCGCGGACTCGGGCTTGAGGTTGAGATAGGCAGCGATCCTGTTGGGCGCCTGCACCTCTTCGGCCGTCAGCAGCCGACTGGAGACCTGGACTTCCTTGCGCTCCAGCAGCTCCCGCCCGGTCCGTACCTGCTGGCCGGTGGGAATGGCCGGGCGACCGCGCACGAAACGGCCCTTGCCCTGGTGGGTGACGATCCAGCCTTGGTCCCGCAGCACGCCGAGCGCCTTGACCACGGTCGGCCGGGCCATGCCGAACTCGGCCATGAGCTGATGCTCGCTGGGCAGCATGGAGCCGGGCGGGTACTCGCCCGAGTCGATGCGTCTTTCCAGCTCCGCGATCAACTGGGCGTACTTCGGAGGCGTGTATTCGAATGACATCAGGAAGCCCCGCAATCACCATGCCTGTCTAGCCAAGCAGGCTATCAGCGCAGGTAGCTTAGGCAACCCCTGGATCAGTCAGAAAGCCGTACCCCGCCTATCGAGCGTGGCCGAGCAGCAGCGCGTCCCAGACCTGCGCGGCCTCGCGGAACAGCCAGCGGTACGTCTCGTGAACCGTGCCGTCCTTGCGCAGAGTACGCCGGATGTACGCCCGCCCGGCGGCGTGACACAACTCGTAGTAGACGGCCTGGCAGTCACAGGTCCAAGTGATCACCCGTACACGGTCTTCCGCCCGAAGCCTGTCGAGCCACACGATCTCCATGTGATCCGGCAGCGTCCTGGGCACGTGCGGGGTCACGCAGTCAGTGACGATCTCCATCACGCGGCCCGCTTTCCGCCCACGCCGGAGCACTCGAAGCAATCAACCTGGGCAAGATCAACCGTGGTGCCGTCGATACGGCGCAGCGCGTCAGCGCGGCTGGCCCTCACCCAGCGCCAGCCCTTGCCCCGGCAGGCGCGGCACCTCTCACGTGTCAGCAGCTTGTTCGCAGTCATGGGACAAGCGTCTTGACCTGGACGGAGACAGCCCATCCCGAGCCGAGATCTCTGGACGGGATGGGTGTTATCCCTTGACGGGATGACTGCGAGCCGTGACGGTGGAGTCACCGGCAGTCCAAGGACGCAAGGGGAAACGGCAGATGCCCGCAGACGGGGCCGAACCGGTCGTCGTACCGGCTGACCTGTGGCAACGCCCCGAAATGCTCACCGCACTCACAATTCGCGACATCGGCCACCTCTTCCGGCTCGTCCGCCAGTACGCAGGCGTCAGCCAGACCCGCATCGGCGTCGCCGTCGGCCTCAGCCAGGGCAAAGTCAGCGAGATCATGAACGGCGCCGTCCAGGTCACCTCATTCGAGGTGTTCGAGCGCATCGCCGAGGGCCTGCGACTGCCGGACCCGGCGCGGATGACTCTCGGTCTGGCTCCGCGCGTCATCACCGGCACCCCGATCCCGCCAGCACCCATCCCGCCACGGGATGGAACACCAGCAAGCGGCCTTCTTAGCGTGGAACAAGTCGAACTTGTTGTCAGCCCGCGCCAGAGCACCGACCTGCTTGATGTTGACGTGCTGACGCTGGCCTGGATCGTGGGAAGGCTGGACGCACACGTGGACCGCCGAACGATGCTCCTGCTCGCGGCCGGATTGACCGCCGAAGCCGCCGCCTCCGTCACCGACCCCTGGGAACGCCTCACCCGAGCCCTTGCCGGCCCCCAGGTGCTCGACGAGGACACCGTCGAACGCCTCGAAGCCCGGACCATCGGGTTCCACCGGCTGGAGTACGAACTCCCCGCCAGCGCCCTCTACCAAGGACTGACCAGCCACCTCAACGAGCTGAGCACCCTTCTCCAGGGAGCGCCCGAACGGTTCCGCCGCAGACTCGCCGCCACAGCCGGGGAAGCGGCGACGCTGGCATCCTGGCTGGCCTGGGACCTCAAGCGGCCCGCGCAGTCGGCAGCATTCGACCGCGTCTCTGCTCTCGCGGCCAAGGAGAGCGGGCACCCGATCATCCAGGCATGCACCCATGCCTACCGCTCGTACATGCTGGAGGGCCGGGCCGCTACGGAGGCGGTACGACAAGCGCAGCAGTTCCTACCGGCCCAGGGCGACGACGCCACCGGGCATGGCTGCTTTGCCTGGAGGCCGAGCACCTCGCCACGCTGGGGGACAGGCAAGCCGCGGAACGGCTACGTCAGGCGGAAGAGGCTTTCGACCGCTCCCGCCCGCATCGAGAGCGCGCCTGGACCCGCTTCCTGGACGCCGGGCGCATGGCCGCCTTCCAGCTCTCCGTTCAGGTTCGGTTGGGCGACGAACGCCATGTGATCGCGGCCGGACAGCAGGCTCTCAGCTCGCTCGACGATGACGGCGATCACAAACGCATCGCCGTCATCTACGCCGACGTTGCCCAGGCTCAGTTCCAGATCGGCGACATCCCGACCGGCGTCACCTACGCTCGCCGTGCTCTGGACTCGGACCAGCGGACCGAGTCGACGTGGGGCCTGCAACACCTGGGCACCGTAGAGAAGGCGCTCGCAAGTCAGCAGGACCTCGCCGCTCGCGAACTGCTCGGTGACCTGATCTCTACGCGCCGGGCTCTGGGCTCGTCTCCCGCCTGATCCACTCCAGGTAATCCGCCGTCCCGGCCACCAGAGGAACGGCGAAGATCTGCGGCACCTCGTAAGGGTGCAGTTCCCGGATCGCTGCGGTGAGCTCGTCGAACCGCTCCGCCGTGGTCTTCATGAACAACAACCACTCATCAGCCCGGTTGATCTCCCCACGCCACCAGTAGACGGACGTGATCGGAGCGACGAGCTGTGCTGCGGCGGCCAGGCGTTCAGCCACCACCGCCGAGGCGATCCGCTCGGCCACATCACGATCCGGCGCGGTTACGTGGACCTCAAGGAGTTCGGCCATGGCGATCACACTGCCGAATTGTTCTTGTAGGGATCAAGCGGCGGCGCGGCGCGCAGCCGTACCCCCGGCCCTCCGCCCGCCCGCCGTCCGGGCGTGCGGCCTGGGGGCCGGTCCCGGACGGCGGCGGGACACCGGGCCGGGCACCGCACGCCGACCCCGCCGTACCCACCGTACGCGCCGACCGCAGTTGCCGCGCCGCCGCACAGATGCAGCTCTACGATCGCCACTGCATGGCTGGTCGCCGTTCGGGTTAGGGGCGATCGACGAGCCAGGGTTCGTTCCTCACCCTGGCTCCCCGAGACATCGTGGTCGATCGCCGTAGTCATGTCTGCCCGGCGACGTAGCGAGTCAGTTACGGGTCAGGACACGAGTGATGCCCGCTATGAGGGCTGTGGCGAGGACCCATCCCAGCACGATTAACACGGATGCCACCCACTGAGCCAGACCCTGGTGTTTGAAGGCGTTTTCCTGGCCCAGATTGATGATCGGCAAGAGTACGTCTGCCGTGTACAGCACCGGCTGATAGAGGGGATGCTCACCATCCTTGATCGGCTGCGGCTGGTGGTCAGTGAAGAAGACACTCCCCGCTGCCACCAGACCCAGCATCCACAACGCGGCCCGCCCCGGCCGGTAGCCGTAACCAACCATGCCGTCGAGCAGATAGCCCCAGATCCTGGCATACCAGGGGCGCGATGCGCGGTGGCGACGCTGCTTGGCCAGTAGCACCCGCCGAGCCTCCTCATCGTGCCCTTGACGCCGGTAGTACGCCGCCAACTGCTCGTACGGCTGAGCCCTATACTCCTTTCCCCCCGCCCTCAGCCAGCGCAACCGCTCCCGGGCAGGCAGGTCTGGCTCCAGATCGCTGTACACAAGCTCGTTGACATCCATGCTGGCCGGCCAGCACGCGGGATCATCGAACAACGTGCGCACCCGCATACCGCTGAGGTCTACGTCTCCGTCAGCAGCGAAACCCTCTGCCATCCACAATGAGGCAACCTCTGCATCCACGCACCGCAAGGCGACCTCCTTAGGGTTTGTTAGACGGGCACCATTGAAGCTGAGTTGACCGGCTACGCGAGCCCCGGAGAGGCGGACTGTGCCTTCTGTCTGGAATCCTTCTCGGCAGAGCATGTCTCCCTCGACGACTAATTGGTTGGCGTTGAGGGCATTCCCTTTCGGGTTGGTCAGGCGCGCACCGCTGAAGTCGAGTTGACCGGCTACGCGAGCCCCGAGGAGGCGGACCTCGCCTTGTGCTTGGAACCCTTCTCG
>NZ_JBICUQ010000001.1:40931-408322 GCF_043198225.1 Nonomuraea sp. NPDC048826
GTCCCTTTTCGGGTTGGTCAGGCGCGCACCGCTGAAGTCGAGTTGACCGGCTACGCGAGCCCCGAGGAGGCGGACCTCGCCTTGTGCTTGGAACCCTTCTCGGCAGAAGATGTCTCCCCCGACGACCAACCCGTCGGCGCTGAGAGTGTCCCTTTTCGGGTTGGTCAGGCGCGCACCGCTGAAGTCGAGTTGACCGGCTACGCGAGCCCCGAGGAGGCGGACCTCGCCTTGTGCTTGGAACCCTTCTCGGCAGAACATGCTTCCCTCGACGACTAATTGGTCGGCGTTGAGGGCGTCCCCGTTCGGGTTGGTCAGGCGCGCACCGCTGAAGTCGAGTTGAGCTATGCGAACCGCGGGGAGGCGGACTGTGCCTTCTGTCTGGAACCCTTCTCGGCAGAACATGCTTCCCTCGACGACTAATTGGTCGGCGTTGAGGGCGTCCCTTTTCGGGTTGGTCAGGCGCGCACCGCTGAAGTCGAGTTGACCGGCTACGCGAGCCCCGAGGAGGCGGACCTCGCCTTGTGCTTGGAACCCTTCTCGGCAGAACATGCCTCCCTCGACGACCAACCGGTCGGCGCTGAGGGCGTCCCCGTTCGGGTTGGTCAGGCGCGCACCGTTGAGGTTGAGTTGACCGGCTACGCGAGCCCCGGGGAGGCGGACTGCGCCTTGTGCTTGGAACCCTTCTCGGCAGAACATGCCTCCCTCGACGACCAACCGGTCGGCGCTGAGGGCGTCCCCGTTCGGGTTGGTCAAGCGCGCACCGTTGAAGTTGAGTTGACCAGCGATGTGAACATCGGTGAGGGCAATGCTCTGAACCCGACACCTCTCCAGGGTCAGATGCCCCTTGATCTTGCTGTCGTTCGCATCCAGACGTGGGATGGAGCTACCGGTGAGGTGTACCGACCGAGTCGCCGCTTCATCCAGGCAGATCGGCTCGTCGAAGCAGCAGTCCACCAACAGTAGGGGAGACGTCACTTCTGCATAGGCCAACGATAGGTCACCGATCACCCGGGCCCCCGCCAGCCACAGCATTGCTACCCGGCCAGGATCTGGCTTCACTGCCGACAGCAGCAACGCGACGATGATCTCGGCCCGCACCTGCCGCTCTTTGCCCCACTCCTTTCCACGCTCGGGATCGTCCTTCTCCTGATCCTTCGCCCTCAAATCGAGCACATCACCACGTAAGAACACATCGCATAGCTGGCGCTCGACCGTCGAAAGTTCTCCAAGGCCCAACTTGGAGGTGAATGAAAGCCTCTCGTGCATAGGCTCGATTCTCGTTGAAATATCCGTAACCTGCTTCTCTTTGCTCTATGCGGACAAGATCTCATGTCGACGGTCGAGCGCAGGCCACGCCTCTGGTTCTACGAGATCAGCGTGACCGGGGGCCCGGCGACCATAGGAGGAAGTGCTGAAGGACCCGGCTGTACAGCCACGAGTACAGCCAAGAGAGCGAAATTCGGCGGAACTCGGTGGACGTCCGCGGACGCCGCGATCGCAGGTCAGAGCCTCGGATGTCGATCGAATCGTCTTCTTTTGATCCGGAGGTTCCAAGGGCGATCGTGGGCGGGTACTGCCTTGCGGGATATATGCGGGATGATCATCCCCGATGAGGGTAGGCGGAAGATGTATGCCGAGGTCAGAGGCTTGATGCTGCAGGAACGTCGGCCCGCTGTAAAACCGTCGGCTCAGCCTACGCAAGTTCGAACCTTGCACCTGCCACACGAGCCTAAAGAGGCCCGTCATCAGCGGAAACGCCGGGGCGGGCCTCTCGTGTTGTGTCCGGCTGTCCACGGCGACCGCCGACCATCTACGGTTGATCGTCCCAATGCGTTCCCACTTGATCAAGGGCACCTGACGCATCGGTGTGTGATCGTCGGCGAGGCATTTGCATCCCTGAGGGCGTTCCAGACGCGAACGCTTGGGCGCATGATGTCCGAGGCGACTCCGGTCAGACCGGAGGAGGAGCCTGCGCCTGGGGCCCACGGGAAGATCTGCAGTCTGCTCTACTCTGATCCATTTCAGCCATCTGGGTTCCGGCTCGCTGCGAGTGGCGACGTGTAGCTATAGCGAGCGGAATATTTTGATGGATCATTCGGAGGATTTACCTGCGCTATACTTGGAGGAGTCGCATCGGCTGGGAGGTGAAGGCGTGCTGCTAGAAGACATGACCGCGGATCCAGCCATGCTCGTCCTGGCCCGTGAGTCGCGGAGCTGGACGCAGGCTGATGTTGCTCAGGCCATGTCTCGATTGGAGGCAGACGCGCGCATCTCCCAGGGATACATCAGTCGGGCCGAGGCTGGGCGGTTGGCCGTTACTGGTGATCGGCTGTTACTGTTCGCCGCCGCTCTAGGGTATGCCCCAGAAGTGCTGTGCTCGCCCGCAGACGTTCATGGAGTGGGCATCGGACTGGTCCACCATCGCAAGCGCGCTTCCATGGGAGCTACTGGGCTGCGTCGTATCCACGCGATACTCGCTCTGACCCGCATGCAGATCAAGGCGCTAACGCACGCCGTCGGTCTGTCGGGAGAGCATTGTTTCTGTCACATTCCGATCGACGATCTAGATACTCCACAAGATGCGGCTGAGCAGCTCCGAGAGCGCTGGAGCCTGTCTAGGGGGCCTATCAGCAATCTCGTTGCTGTGATCGAGCAGGCCGGCGCCATGGTCGTGGTGCGCGATCTGGGCACGACGGAGTTGGATGCGGTAAGTCAGTGGTCGTACGGTGAGCCTCCGCTCTTCCTCCTGAATTCCGCCAGTCCACCAGACCGGTTTCGCTTCAGCTTGGCCCATGAACTCGGTCACGTCATCATGCATACCGACCCGGGCACTGGCCGGGAGCAGGAGGCCGAGGCCGACCGCTTTGCCGCGGAATTCCTCATGCCGCACGAGGACATTTCGGAGGAACTGAAGGACGGCGTAGACCTAACGCGGCTGCTCCATCTCAAGGGACGCTGGGGCGTGTCAATGGCCGCATTGGCTCGTCGCGCGTTGACATTGAGCGTCATTTCCGACTGGCAGTATCGCAATATCATGGTGGAGATGTCGGCCTTGGGATACCGCACGGCGGAACCTGGAGCTGTCTCCCGCGAGACGCCGCAAGCCTTGTCTAGCGTCGTCAAACAACTTCAAGAGCACGACGGCCTCAGCGTTGCTCAGATGGCGCAGTTGGCCGGGCTGACCCCCGATGAGTTCGACAAGATCTACCGGAGTGCTTCATCCCTGCCCGAGAGCCCCCTGCCCTCGGCACGTCTCTGAGGTGAACTGATGATCGACCCCTCCGTCCCGGGCCGTGCCACTGCCGAGCCCGAGATCACCGGTCCGCAGTCGACAGCGGCACAGCTGCTGACTGGCCGCGTGCTGTACCAAGAGAATGCTCGGTTCCGAGCCCGTGTGCGCAAGTCCGTCGACCGCCGGCTGAGCGGTGTGGTGATGACCGGCAAGAATGCTGATGACCGCGCCAGCCAGTTGCGTGACGCTGGCTATCGAGGGGTTGTCTTGATCGACAGCGCTGCATATTTGACCCACAAGGCCACTGTTGATGAGCCCTTCTTACTGCCGAAAGACACGCTGTTCCCGAGCCTTGAAGACTGTCTCGACTTCCAGCGTCACCGTGGCGCCGACGCGGCGTTGACCCCCACCGGATATGTCCGTGCGGCAGCCTCCAAGACGCTCAAGGCGATCATGCGTGCTGCTGAGCAGATCGAGCGCGAAGACACTGTAGTTGTCTTGCCGCTCGACATCGCGTGGCTCAATTCCGAGCACATCAAGCAGCTCATCGCCGTGTGCAAGGAGATCCGTCAGCCCAAGGCCATCATCTTGATCCGCCAGTTCGACCCGATGGCGGCCTTCAAGGAGACCACCGTGAACTTGCGGCGCCTGGTTACCGAGGCTGACCAGGTGGCCCTGTTGCGCAGCGATCTGGCTGCCTTGGACGCGATGGTCCACGGAGCGTTGTTTGCCGGGATCGGCGCCGACAGCTCCATCCGTCACGCTGTTCCGGCGGGAGAGCGACCGCAGAAGGCAGAGTCCAGCGGATTCGCGCAGTATCCAAGCGTGCTGATGCCCGAGCTGATGCGATTCAGCGGGGCGCAATCATTGGCGAGGCGGTACGCGAACGTTGAGCCCGCGCGCTGCAGTTGCGTGGTGTGCAGCGGGCGCGGTCTGGACCGTTTCAACAGTCCTGACGGCGAGGCCCGAATCGAGTCTGAGGACCACAACGCCTACGTTTGGGGCGCGTGGGTCAACGAGATGGCTGCGAAGAATCCTGGGCGTGAGCGCCATCTCTGGTGGCGCGACCGCTGTGCACGCGCCGTGAACTGCTACGAGTTGGAGAACGTGCGGATCCAGCAGCCCCGTGCCTTCAAGGTACCCCCGCCTCTTCGTGCGTGGGCCACCCTCCCGATCGAGGGTGATACGCCCGCCCCAGCTAGGGGTGCTTCTCAGGGGGTTAGTTCAACTGCTGGCTAACCTCCTCAAGGAACTGCCACGCGGCTACGGTGAATCGCTTGCGAACAAACGGCCGCGGCGGCACAACAACCTCTACGTCGTCTCCCCGGGTAGCTAGGAGGCCGATACCGTAGAAGTCCGTCTGTAGGATCGCATCCTCTCGGCGACGCAATGGTCCCTCTACCAAGATGGCGCGTGCGCAGAACGGTGTGAAGCGACCGACGCGTTCCAGTGCGGATTCCCACCCTCGAGCTGGAACCACGGCAAGATCCAAGCGGAGAGGGTGGACCGCATGTCGCACAATCCCTTGGTCTTGGCGGCTTACGGCTCCTCGTGGAATTCGCGCCAACATTCGCTGCTCGGCAGGTGTCAAGGAGGCTAGCGGTACCGGCTGGTCCAGCGGGAGGCTCATCAAGAAATCGAGAACCTCCGGCCGCAGAAGCGCTTCAGCACGAGCCAACGCTCGTCGCCGACGTTCTTGTTCATCCAGTTGGTAGGCGATCAGCGCCTGTGATCCGAGAACGTTCACCAGAGCAATCTGTGAGTCTGCTGGCACCAGACCACCCGGTCTTCTGGCAGCCGCCGACACCATGTCGATGGGTACCTGCATCGTGACTGCCATGCCTTCACCTTGCCCTAGTGCCGTGTCCGTCTCTCATCCGGGGTCATCTGAAGCCACCTCTGGTGGCGAGTAGTCCTCCAAGGCACGTGCCAGCGCCCGCAGCCCCCTCCACACTCGCGTGTCCCCGCACCGCTCATACCAGCGTCTTCGCTGCCCAGGAACGGCTTCGACCTGACGTACCAGTCCCAACGCCATCAGGTCTTTTGTCGGCTGGTAGTAGACCGACGCAGCGAGCCCATGTGAGGTGGCCAGATCGGTCAGGTTGACTCGGCCGTTCTTGGCCAGGGCCAGAGCTGTCACCACCGTTAGCTTGTGTCGGTTGCCCAGTAGGAGCGTCGACACGTCCTTCCGTGTTGCGCGGGCTAGTTGCCGCATGACTGCTCATTATGGATTCACGAATCATGAATATCAAGGTGATCGGAAGGATGGATCCCAGATGTTCATTGCACCAACGAGTCGTCACATCGACAAGCTCATGCACACTGCGCTTACGGCTGGACCCAATCAGCATGGACGGCCAGATGGTCGCAGGGCATCCGATCGCCGGCCTCGTCGCAGCCGAAGCTGGGGCTGAGTTGGCTAGGTAGAGGAACGTCGCTCCAGCGTGGCAGTCGCCGCCGGCATGCTCGCCCACTTCGACAAGTGGGGCCGTAGATAAGCACAATCGGGCCTTTGAGTGCCCTCCTGCTGGGACACGGCTTTCCCACCCGCGAGAGATGGCGGAGCGAGGTCGAGGGCATCCAACCTCAGCAATTCGGCCGGAATTTCATCCTGAAGATCGTTAATAGAGAAAGGTGCCTCCGACCTGCGATGATCGGATTGCCTAGATCACGAGACCGCAGAGAACGGGTGCACCTTTCGGGTGAACGCTACTTCATGGGACCGCCGCTTGTCCGTCCGAGGGGACGGCAAGGGGCTCATCGGGCACGCAGGAGCCGTACTCCTGCGCAAATGTGCTGATCAGACAGGGTTAACAGGAGCGCTGGGCAGTGTGTTCGCCCGGCTGGGCGGATCTGCGGTGTGGGACCGGGGCGTGGTGCTGGTCCAACTCGCGGTGGCGATCGCGCTGGGAGCCAGGAGCATGCGGCAGATCGCCCTGCTCGCTCACCAAGAGCAGCTCTTCGGCAAGCCCCCCTCGGACTCCACCGTGCGGCGGGCACTGGAACCCATCGGCACGTCGGAGCACCTGCAGGTCTGGATCGCCCGGGCCCGTGCGCGGGTACGCAGGCACGTGTGGCAACTGGTTGCCGCGACCGAGACGGGATTCGGAACCTCCCCCCGAGGTGTGGACACCTTGAGTACCGGATGATGGAGATCCGGAGACAAGGAGTTCCACGTGGCGATGAAGTCGTACCCGCCGGAGTTCAAGGCGGACGCCGTCGCGTTGTACCTGTCCGATCCGGGACGGACGCTGGCCTCGGTGGCCGAGGACCTGGGAATCAGCCGGGAGACACTGCGTAACTGGGTGCGTCAGGCGCAGGCGGAGGGCACCGCGGGCGCCAAGGTGCGGGGCCCGGCCGGGAAGCCGGCGCGTGGCCCGCTATCGTCCGACGACGTGCTGGAAGAGGAGAACAAGCAGCTCAAGGCCCGGATCCGGGAGCTTGAGCTGGAGCGTGACATCCTGCGCCGGGCGGCCAAATATTTCGCGGGAGAGACGAACTGGTGAGCCGCTTCGAGTTCGTTGACGACCACGCGGGCGCCTTCGGCGTCAAGCGGCTGTGCCGGGTGCTGAAGGTGTCCCGCTCAGGCTTCTACCGGTGGCGTAAGGCGGCGCCGGCCCGCGCGGAGCGGGCCGCGGCCGATGCCGCGCTGGCGGAGGAGATCAGGCAGATCCACGCCGCGTTCGACGGCACCTACGGCAGTCCGCGCGTCACCGCCGAGCTGCGGGCCCGAGGCCACACGGTCAACCACAAGAGGGTCGCGCGGGTGATGCGCCGGTCCGGCATCGTCGGGCTGCACCTGCGCAAGAAGGTGCGCACCACGGTGCCCGAGCCGTCCCATCAGAAGGTGCCCGACCTGATCCAGCGGGACTTCACCGCGCCGGCCCCGAACCAGCGCTATGTCGGCGACATCACATACCTGCCCGTCGGTGAGGGCCGGTTTCTGTATCTGGCGACCGTGCTGGACCTGGGCTCACGCCGGCTGGCGGGCTGGTCGATCGCCGATCGGATGCGCACCGAGCTGGTGACCGATGCACTGCGCGCCGCCGCCGCGACACGGGGCAGCCTGGCCGGGGCGATCTTCCATGCCGATCATGGAGCGCAGTACACCTCGGCCGAGTTCGCCAGAGTCTGCGCCGAGCTCGGCGTGCGCCAATCCATGGGCGCCGTCGGTACCAGCGCCGACAACGCCGCCGCGGAGGCCTTCAACGCCACGTTGAAACGCGAGACACTGCAAGGTGCCAAAGGTTGGTCCTCGGCGCGCGAGGCCCGCCTGGCCGTCTTCAAGTGGATCACCCGCTACAACACCCGAAGGCGGCATTCTGCCCTCGGCTACCTCAGCCCGATCGACTACGAGCAGCAGACCATCGATAGGGTGCAGCTCGTCGCATGACAACCGGTGTCCACACTGCGGGGTGAGCCCCCGACATCCGCCAACGCTATGACGGCGGCGGATGGTGGCCACGCGACGGCGAAGTGAAACTGTTCAACCCCGCAGCAGTGCGCACCGAGCGCTACCGCTACCGAGGCACAGCCATCCCCACGCCGTGGCCCAGCAGCGCAGTAAGAAGCACATCCACCTGACGGGACATGCGGAGAGCCGGTTGCCCGGAGACGGGCACGGCCGGTTCGGGGAACGGGCCGGGGAAACGGACTGACGGAAACGCCAGCACCGCGCCTCGACCCGATTCACCACGAATCGCCGGCGATGCTGCTGCGCACCGGATCGGCCGGCTCCAACACCGTGGCCGACCACGTACGCGTGCTCACCGAAGCCATCAGGCAGATCCCCGACAGCTTCCGAGCCAAGATCTGGATCCGGATCGACGGTGCGGGCGCCACCCATGAGCTCGTCGAACACATGAAGGGCCTGAACACCACCCGGCGCACCGTCCGCTTCACCGTCGGCTGGAAGATCACCGGCACCGACGAGAGCGCGATCGCCAAACTGCCCGCCACTGCCTGGCAGGCCGCCGTCCGCCAGGACGGCGAGGTCCACCCGCACGCCCACGTAGCCGAGCTGACCGGCTTGGACGAACGCGCCGCACTGTGGGGCGTCAGGTTGCTGGTCCGCCGCGTGCGCCCTTCGGCCCGCGACACAGCGCAGCTCACCGACCTGGAGAACAAGACCGATGGAAGTACGCCATCATCGCCACCAACCTCGGACCACGTGGCCTGCGCGGCATCCCCGGCAGCCACCGGCTCGCCTTCATTGACGCCGTCCACCGTGATCACGCCGAAGTCGAGGACAGGGTGCGGACGAACAAGGCCATGGGGCTGCGCAACCTGCCGTCCAAGATGTGGAATGTCAACGTCGGCTGGGTCCTGACCTGCAATCTCGCCGCTGATCTGCACGCCTGGACCCGGTTGCTCGGCCTGCACGACGACACCGAACTGGCTCGCGCTGAGCCGCAGACCCTCCGCTACTGCCTCTGGCACCTGCCCGCACGGCTGGTTTCTCACGCTCGCCGGAGGATGCTGAAGATCAGCGTCACCTGGCCGTGGAAGAACGCCTTCCTGATCTGCTGGCAGCGTCTGTGTGCTCTGCCGGCGCCCACCTGACCAGCGTGAACGTCTACCGACGATCCCGGAAAGGAGAGAGAGGGGATCCCCTCGCGGCCTGTGGAACCGCCGTCCGCCCGAGCGTCTCGGGTAAGCCGACGTGCCACTCGCCCGGATTGAACAGGACGATCAGGAAGAAAACTCCATCAGCCGAAATCGATCAGGAGGGACGACCACCCCGTGAGTCATCGAGGCCAGCAGAGCGATCTGCCGCATGCTGGTCGCTCCCAGCGCGATCGCCACCGCGAGCTGGACGAGCACCAGGCCCCGGTCCCATAACGGTGATCGGCCCAGTCGGGTGAATGCTGCGCCCAGCGCTTCGGTTAACCCCATCTGATCAGCGCATTTGTGCAGGAGGATGGCTCCTGCGTGTCCGATGAGTCCTTTGCCGTCCCCTTGGACGGACAAGCGGTGGTGCCATGCCGTACTGTTCACCCGGAAGGTGCGTCCGTTCTGTGCGATGTCTTGATCTAAGCAGTCGGATCATCGCAGGCCGGGGGCACCTTCTTCAGTTATCGATCTTCAGAGCGAACTCCCGGCTGAATAGCCGAGGTCATCGAGGCTAACGCTCAGTTTCGAAGCTTATGGCTGCGGGTTTTCACCAAGCGTGGCCTTGACGTCACAGATAACTACATTAGAGTGAGAGAGGCATTCTCCCGGGGTAGTGGCAGCCATCTTTGCACTGTCACAAATATCGACAAGTCGAGTCGAGAAGCGATCGTGCGACCAGAAGCATTAGCCTGCCGGTCGACGGTCCAGATGGGGGTACTGTGGTTGGTGGCGTTGCACTTATTCTTATTCCCTGCCCGCTGGCAATGGTTGCCTATGACTTCGGGAAGTTGCTGATAACCCCGGCTGTCCTGTGCCTCATAGTGTTCGTCCTCGCCGTTATGTTCGGACCTGGAAGAGGCGGGCAGATATCGAGCACTATTGACGTGATAGCTTGGATTTTCGGCGAACGCGTTCGTGCACTGACTTTCGCAGCAGTACTCCTGCTCGGCCTGCTGGGCTTCGGATTAATGAGTGGCGCAGATTACCTGGCCGCCGGCTGCATTTCTTGACGCGTATAACCTGCGGCGTCTCGATCAAAGCATACCCTGGCGCGAAACGCGGTATAGCTGCGTGAGGGACATGGTGGCGTGGGGAAGATATCTGCGCCCTCGATCATCGGTGCCAGAGTCCCAAGGGCCGTGCTGCCAGGTAGACAGGACCGCCTTGACGGTGTCCCGGTTCAAGTCATACCAGTCGATCTCTTCGAACTCATAGGCGCTATGAGCTCGTTGCGCAAGTTCGACGAGTTCCCCCTCCTCCAGCTTCGTCTTCACGTGAGCAAAGAAGTACGCCGACACCTCAACAGCATAGAGACCGAACCAGAAGAAAACAATGTTGTCATTATACAGCTCGGGATCGGTGAGATTCGCCTCTTCCACCAAGGCTCGAACTGCAAGATCATGGCAATTTTCGAGCGACCGTCCAGGTTCTCCCCAGTTCATTGTCTCATGGACACCGACCTGATAAAAATGCGGCCATACCCGCGCGCCCTGAGGTCTTCGAACCATCATTATCCGACCGTTGCGACTCTGCACTGTCACGTTGACGACGATGTTCGAGTTGGGCGAGCCTCGAATCAACTTACTCAGACCGCCTTCTTGGTCGCTGCGCAAGATGCGGCCCACAATGGCTTGGTAATCCTGAGGATGATCCCGCAGGTAGCGGCGGATTGCCACATGCTCATAATATTGACTCCGTGCGACACTAAGGCAGAGTTGCTGGTTCGCTGATTCCCGAGTGTCCTCATCGTAGGCAACAAGCGTCGGACATGGACTGCCAGGCTTTACAGACTCCTCCTCCAGATAAACTTGCAGGGAGACCGGGTCTACCCAATCCTGGTGGAGGGATGGAACGACTGTGATCGGACCGATATTATGCCGCCGGTCGAGGCGGCGGGAGAAGTTCCAATCGATTATGCGGAAGAAGCCGACTGACGCTGGATCGAATCCGAAAGGCTGAAAGTGCGTCTCGGTGGGCGGTGTCCCCAGGAATAGGGCAACGTATCTATGAGGAGATGCGCCAAGCGCTCTCTGTTCGGTCTCGATGTCGAAGCAGTGGTTCATCACGCTTTGGACTGCTTCAAGAAAGACCTGGCGCTGGTACGAGTCTCGCGGCAGAACGTTGTCCCCAGTCTTCAGGACGTTGAGAACAGTCTTACGGTCCCATCCAAGATCGAAATCCAGACCGTGTAATCGTGAATAGATCATGTCTGCCAGGTGTGGCCAACTCAGCCAGCCTCCGGTATAGAGACCGTACGATGCGTTCTCGTTCCGAGACAGATGCCTTCTCGTCTCCCTGTTTCCTTGGCACAACAGATCACGATCGCGCCTGACCGCGTCCCTGAAACGCCTGTTCAGGTCAGCACGATCTCTAGAAGAGAGAGGGGACACGGCGCCAGCATACCCCCGGCCCGCGACCTGTAACAGGGGGCAATTTGCCGACGATCGCAATACTCGCAGATCAGCACGGGTATGGATCATGGGCCTTTCCCCCCGTTCGCTCTCCTGCTACTGGGCTTACCCGCCGGAGCGCCTTCTGGCAACGTTTCTAGTAGACGTCGGGAGGTGAGCTGGATGAACAAGGTAACACCCGTCAGAGATATGTCGGGGCCTAGAACGATCGTCGTGCAGGTACCCAAGGTGAAGCAGCGCGTATGGAGGTCAGTTAGTCATATCGGCGTTCTTGTTCTTATCGCCACGGGGTGGGTATCGAGCACGCGCGACATCATTTCGATAGTCGTCATAAGTGTAATCCACGAGCTGTGCGCGGCACTGCGCGGCTGAATTAATTCCTAGAAGAGTGCGCTCGTGAGTGTTCGCAGAGTATCAGAGCAGATACGGATGCTCACGAGCCCTCTCGCAGGAAGTGACCAAGCGTTGCTTCATCTTCGAAATCGATTATCGAGTTAGCTCTGGAGGTTGAGAGCGGTAGCGAGGTGTCCTCGTAATGGACAAGGAAGATGTCGGCTGCCCGAAGAACTATCTTCACGCCTTCCTGTGAGACGAGCTCACGTGCGCGACCAAGACGCCTTGCAGCTTCTCGACTCTCTATTGCATCCGCATCATTCAGACCTCCCACAACCATATAAGCGTCCGGATCTGTCGCGTCTGGGGTCCGGTGATACTTGTGTGGAAATCCGTACCTTCCGCATTCTCTGCGCAACGTATCCAGGAGCGTCGTTGGATGATCGTTAATGATGGGCCATCCGATTGTCACACACTGGTTTCCCTGAAGCCAAAGAGTGCGGTCATACAGACGCAGCCCTCGGCTTGTGAACGCGTTGAGTGACTTATTGTAACCTCCGAACTGCACGGGCACCCCTCCGATAAACTCGGATCTGAGCATGCGTATCATCCGTAGGAGGCTGCCTAGCGACGCCGAATCGGTTGAGTGCTCCAAGCCGATGATGGTCGCATGGACCTCCTCTTGCACACGAGGCTGGAAAACGGGCCCCAGTAGCTGCTGCATCAATTCTTGAACGGTTCTGATGTAGTTATCGAGAAGAGCAGACTTCTCTCCGTACCAGGCAACTACAGTGACGCGTTGCATACCTGTTTCAGCCATGTCCCTTCCTTTCGCATTTCAGTGCCCAGTACCGTGAGCAGATGATCCGGGGTTCCGTCCGCCGGGATCGGCGGTGGTGCAGGCCGGCGGACCTTCCGTAATAGTAGAGGTACGACCCATACCAGTAAATACTCATTACTCGGTGGGATACTTGTTGCTCGCTCATCGAGATTGTCCGGCCGCGTCCCTATTCGCCTGATCGATACCTGGACGCCAATCGCATAGGTTCTGCGGATTGTGCTCGCAATCCATAAGCTGAAGCCGTTGTGGTCATCGCAGTTGACGCCTGGGGGCGTCCGAAGCTTAATCACGGCCAATACGCGGCCAAGTGGCTTCGTGAACCATAAAAGCCCAGGTCAGAGCTTGATCGCGACGGGACTGTAAAACCGTCGGCTCAGCCTACGCCAGTTCGAACCTTGCACCTGCCACCAGCAGTAACAGCAGGTCAGAGGCCCTACGGGGCCTCTTCTGCGTTTCAGGGTGTGCAGCCGGATGCCGCTACGTCGATGCACATCTGGCGGCCGCCAGGCCAGTCGTCGGCGAGGGCGGCCAAGGCGTGGACGCCGGCCAGGCGGACCGAGGGGGCCTCGGAGCCGAGTTTGTCGGTGGCCTTGTCGAAGCGTTCGGCGTACAGCTTCGTGTGCTCGCGGGCCTCTCCAGCTTCGGCGAGGCGTTGTTTACGGTAGGCGATGACCAGGGCGACCACCCCGCCGACGCCGGCGACCACGGCCAGGGAGATCTTGATGACTTCCAGCAGGTTGGTGACGTCAAGCTCGCCGCGGGGAAGGTCGGGCGAGCCGAGCCCGATCAAGGCAAGCACGATCAGTCCGACGGCCGAGGCCGCGGCCAGGACCAGGGTCAGCATCAGGGCGAGGCTGATCGGGATCAGAGGTACGGGGCGGCGCGGCCTGGAGACGGAGCGGCGGCGCTGGGGGAGTAGGCGCTTCAGGGGCGGAAGGCGGCGGGGGAGGCGCAGCATGTCTGCCACGATGCCGGGCCGATGCCATGGCTGTGAAGATCGGCAGCCTCCAGCGCATCGCCGAGTCCAAGCCAGCGCGAGGCGCGGTGAATAGTGTGCCGCCCACGCGACAAGTGCTTGATGAGGACTATCCCGCCAACCAAGTAGCGTAAAGCAGCGTCCCATATACCGTTCGTGTTCGCGCGGATCCGGAGGGGACGCCATGCCCAGCAAATCCAAGTCGGGCAAGCAGGGTGGGGCGTGGGGTTGCCTTGCCGTGCTCGCCTTTGTCGTCGTCGGCTGCAACGCGCTCTTCGTGGGCAACGACCCAGAGCCCGCAAACGACCCAGAGCCCGCAGCCGTGGCCAGCGCGCCGCCCACCATCACGTCGACGCCCTCCTGGACGCCGACACCGAAACCCGTCAGGCACATCAAAGACCTTGACGGTGACGGCATCGAAGACCGCTACGACGACGACAAAGACGGCGACGGCGTCACCAAGTCCCGCGATCGAGACGACCGCGATCCCGAAAAGGGGCGGCGCCGGCCGACGCGTACTCCCAAGCCCAAGCCGGAACGGGAACCGGAGCAGGCACCACTCGCCAGAGCACACCCGGGCGGCTTCTGCGGCAATCCAGGAGCGGTAGGCGTCGCGTCGAACGGGCGTACGTACATCTGCCGCGGCGGGCACTGGCGGAGGTAACGCCGTTCGGCCTGCTCGCCCCACGCGTACCAGGTGGCTGTGTGGCGCTTCTGGGCTCAGCGCTTTCAGGTCTCGGTCGATGGGGGCGGCTGGTGGTGCTGTGCGCCCCAGTCCCAGAGGGCTTGGAGGACGGGGCCGAGGCGTTGCCCCTGTGCGGTGAGTGTGTAGTGCACCCGGGACGGCCAGCCGGGCTCGCGGCGGCGAGCGAGCACACCGGCTTCCGTCAGGTGTGGCGAGCACACCGGCTTCCGTCAGGTGTGCCAGCCGGTCGGACAGGACCTTGTCCGACAGCGCGGGGAGGGCCTGGCGGAGTTGGGTGAAGGTGCGGTCGCCCTGGAGGAACTCGCGGATCACCAGGGTTGTCCACCGGCCGTGCAGGGCCGCGAGGGTGACCTCCACCGGGCAGGCGGGAACGGGCTCGGTGACATGGGCGCGGGGGTCGTCGGGCAGGAGGCCCAGGCCGCGAATGGTCGTTTCGTAGAGCTTGGGGTGCCGATCACGGTACGGCCTCGGCACGTCTACGCCACGGGCGACATCGCCTTGCTGATCGTCGATTGGGTCATCGACGGCACGGACCGCGACGGCCAGGCTGTGCACATCGAGGGCACGGCCACCGATGTCGCCCGACGTGGGCAGGATGGGCGCTGGCGCTATGTCATCGACAACCCTTTCGGCGTGCAACCAGAAGGCCACCAGGTCAGGTGACGGGACGGCGGGGTACGTGGGTGAGGGAGATGATCTAGGCTGGCGCTCCCATCTGCGACCATGTGGCGGCGATCTTGCTTCCGTTATCGGTGATCCCCCCGCGCTGGGGTGTGCCCCTGTTGACCGTGGCGGCTCTGGCGGCTCCCGCCTTGCGTATGTACGCCATGTACTTTCCTGAAGGGCCGACCTACTCCGCGCGAGGCTCCTACTGCGCTTTGAGCTCCGAGCCGCTGGTCCTCTCGGATCTCGACCGGCTGGCGGAGATCAACTTGCGGATCATCTTCGCGGAGATGAACGGCTGGCCCGTCGCGGTGATGGCGCTCGGGCTGTGTACGACCCTGGCTCTTCGGGGCAGGTGGGGGACAGTCGCCGCGTGGGTGACGGTGGCGGTGTTCGTGGTCTTCGCCGGGGTTTTCACCATTCCGTACGTCGTGCAGGTCATCTCGGACGGGTGCACGTCCACGATCCGATTCGGTGGGTGGCGCCTCGTCACGTACAGCCCGGTCCTGCACTATCTGGCGGGTGCGGTGCTGGTCGCGTTCTTGGCGTCGGTCCGTACGAGAGAACGGCTCTCCGACCGCCGATGGCGCTGACTTCCGCGTACGTCCCCGCACCCGTAGCCTGGCCCGAGCCGTCGACGGACAGGGACGCCCGCCTCATGAGCGCCATGCACGACTACTACCGCGCGCCCGATCGCGCCACCGCGACCTGGCGGCCGGACCGGTTGCGGGCGCCGGCCGAGCCTCTCCCCGGTGCGCCGGTGTTCGACGTGGTCGACACCAAGTGGATCGACCCCCAGGTGGCGATCGGTGAACTGGTGGCCCTCATCGGGAAGGTCCCCTACTCCGACGAGCTGGTCAAGACCGTCGTCCTGTATCCCCCGCCCGACGGCGCGCCCACGACCGATGTCGAGGTGGAGGCTCTGCCGAGGGACTCCCCTTACCTGGTGGGACCGCAGATCGAGGAGCTTCCCGTACGGGTGCGCGACGTGCTGGCCGGGTTCGATGATGCTCGCCTGCCTGACGTGGCTCGGCGGTGGCTGACGGAGGATCCCTCCGACAACCCGTACGAACGCGAGACGCGCGAGCTGGTCGAAGGGCTCGTCGCGCTGGCGCGGCGGGCCAAGGAGAGCGGCCAACTGCTCTACTGCTGGTCCATCGCCGGCTGACCGAAGTGATGAGTTGTCGCGCCCGCACCCGTCATACGTACGTCAGGACACGACGAGGCGGAAGGACGACGCGATGGGTACGGGCGGGCTGGGAGAGGTCGACGAGTCGGCGTTCTCTGGGTTGGCGGAGCGGCACCGGCGGGAGCTGCACGTGCACTGCTACCGGATGCTCGGGTCGTTCGAGGACGCCGAGGACACCGTGCAGGAGACGTTTCTCCGTGCCTGGCGGCGGCGGGAGACTTTCGAAGGGCGGTCGACGTTCCGGGCCTGGTTGTACCGGATCGCCACCAACGCCTGCCTGGACCTGCTGGCCAAGTACCGCCCGGAGCCCGCGACCGGCGGCGAGGTGCTGTGGCTGCAGCCCTACCCGGACCGGCTGCTCGACGAGTTGCCCGCGGGTGACGCGGACGAGCCGGAGGCCGTCGCCGTCGCGCGGGAGACGATCGAGCTGGCCTACCTGGTCGCGGTCCAGCATCTGGCGCCGCGCCCGCGGGCCGTGCTGATCCTGCGGGACGTGCTCGGCTGGCCGGCGAGAAACGTCGCGGAGCTGCTCGGCGACTCGGTCAACTCCGTGAACAGCGCGCTGCAGCGGGCCCGCGCCGGCATGCGGGAGCACCTGCCCGCCGAGCGGCAGGACTGGACCGGCGGCGAGGACGACGCCGGGACGCGCGAACTGGTGCGGCGCTATACCGACGCCAGCGTGGCCACGGACATCGACGCACTCGCCGCGCTGCTGCGGGACGACGTCCGCTGCTCGATGCCGCCCACACAGGGCCTGTACGTGGGCCGCGACGCGGTGGTGAGCGACTGGATCGAGAGCGGCTTCGCAGGCATGAAGAACCTGCGCACCGTCCTCACCTCCGTCAACCGGCAGCCCGCCGTGGCCTTCTACGACTGGCGGGAGCGGGAGGGCGCGTACCTGCCGCTGACGATCGACGTCCTGCGCGTCACCGGCGGGGCGATCAGCGAGATCGTCACGTTTCACGAGGACCGGTTCCCGCGGCTCGGGCTGCCGGAACGCCTGCCGGCGGACGGCACGGCGTAGTGCCGGAACTGACGCTCGCGCTGCGCGGCGGCGCGCGGGTGGCGGTGGTCGCGGCGGAGTGGCGCGATGCGTTCGGCGTCGTCATCCGCGGCCGGGTGCAGCTGGAGCTGCGCGACGGCGAGCTCGGGCCGGTCCTCGGACGCGACGCCGGGTTCTGGCTCCGCGGCACCGGCGTCCGCGCCCTGCGCAACCCCGGCCGCCGCACGGCGAGGGTGCGCATCGTCACCCCAAGGTCTCCCACATCCACGAACGATGGAGAAACGACATGAAGGACACCAAGACTGGGCTGGTCGGCCTCGGCGTCATCGCCGCGCTCGCGGCGATGGCGGCCACCACGCTCGCCGCGGCGCTCGCCCAGGCCGTCGGCGTCGTGTTCGAGATCCCCGACGGCGGTGAGACGATCCCGTTGGGCGGGTTCGCGGTGGTGACCGGGTTCTTCTCGCTCGTGGGCGTCGTCATCGCCGCGGCGTTTCTCCGGTGGAGCGCTCGCCCGGTTCAGCGGTTCGTGGGGACGACCGTGGCGCTGACCGCGATCTCGTTGGTCCCGCCCTTCGTCGTCGGGGCGAGCACCGCCACCTCCTTCGCCCTCCTGGTGCTCCACCTCGTCCCCGCGACGGTGATGATCTCCGTTCTGGCGCGCGGCCTCCGGGCCAGGACCGAGCGCGGGGTCCTCAGGGCGCATCCCAGGGCATGAACATGGGCCGAGAGCTCCACCCGGCGCTATCTGCGTCTCACGATGAGGCGCTGGGCCGGGCCGGTCATGTGCACGTGCTTTCTCATTTCGCCTGCCCGGTCACCGCAACGACTGGGATCCGTTGGCCGTGTTACCGCTGCCGACGTCATTGTTGCTGCCCGTGGAGCCGTTCACGTTCGAGAAGTTGCCGCTGTTGATGGGATCGCCTTCGCTATGGTAATTCCCGCTGTTCGTGGAGTTGCCGCTGTTTTCTGCGCCGTTGACGCATTTCGTGGGAGAATTAGACGAAGGAGAGTTGTAGTTGACCACCCGGTTGCCGCAGAAGACGGCCGGCACCATGGACAAGATGGTGCCCAGATCCGCGCCCACCAGCCGTGCGAGCTGCGAAGGCTCCTGGGATGGTGGTACGGCCGCCGCGTTGACGGCGCCGGTGAGCGACATGCCGCATCCGGTCATTGTCACGACCACGGCGAGCCGGACCAGGATTCTACTCAAGGGTTCCATGGCCGCCTCCGATGCGCAGTGACAGGTCGGTTCACGAACGCCGCCGAGCGTATAGCTCACCATGAGGCGGGGCCAATGTCCGCGATGCCGTGTCGGATTTCTCTGAGCGGCGATAAGAAAACACTGACCGGAAATTCCGAACAAGGCTCCCGGTCATAAAACGGAGTCGCGCAGGGCTTGGATGAGGGCGAGGGTGGCGGGCGGGTCCGGAGGGTCGCCGTAGGTGACAGCGTGGATCCTGCGCGCGAAGCCGGTCAGCTCGGTGGCGTGGATGTCGGGCCGGCGGTGGGCGCGCAGCGCGAGCCCGGGCAGGATGGTGACTCCCTTGCCGGCGGCGACGAGGGCCTGCACCACGACCATGTCGTCGCTGAGTGATCCGAAGCGCGGGGTGAAGCCCGCGTGCCGGCACACGTTGTCGAGCTCGCTCCGACAGCGTGAGCAACCGCCGATCCACGGGGAATCACGGTGATGGGCCATGCTGTCGTCGGGCTGCCGGCTTATGAGATAGATCGGATCATCGCAAAGGTGGACGAATCGGAATCCCGCTTCTTCTTCGAGCGAGGCGCCGGCGTGCTGGAAGATGAGAGCGATATCAATTTCGCCATGTTGCAACATTTGTAGCGCTTCGACTGGATGCCGGTCGACAAACACGAGCTCTATTCCGGGGTGTGACCGAGCCAGGGCGATGGCCGCCTGGGGCGCGATCGTGCTCAGCGACGAGGCGTTGGCGGCCAGGCGGACCCGCCCCGCCTGCAGGCCGACCTGCGCCGCCAGTTCGTTGGCCGCCGCGTCGACCCGCCCCATGATCTCGGTGGCCCGGAGGGCCAGGGTCCGACCTTCCGGGGTCAGGCGGATCCCGCGGCCGACCCGCTGAATGAGCTTGGCGCCGGTGGCCGCTTCCAGGCGGGTCAGGTGGTGACTCACCGACGATTGCGAGTAGTGCAACTCTTTCGCCGCTTCGGTCACGGACCCGTGTCGCGCCACCGAGGCCAGGACCTTGAGATGGGTCAGGTTGAGCATGCATCGAGAATATCGATGATATTGCCGGAAATTTGACATTAGACGTCATGAGAGTGTTCATCCATGCTGGTGGCTCGCCAGAAAATAGTTCACCTGAAGGAGCACACTCATGTCCGCAGTACGCGTGCACAATTTCGCGATTTCGCTCGACGGCTTCGCCACCGGGGAGGGTCAGGCCCCGAACGCCCCCTTCGGTCACGCTGGTGAACGCCTGCACGAATGGATGTTCACGACCCGGTTCTGGTACGAGATGGGTGGTGGCACCGGCGGCACCGCCGGCGTCGACAACGCGTTCGCCACCGCGCACAGCCGTGGCATCGGCGCCGAGATCATGGGCGCGGGCAAGTTCGGCCCGCCCGACTGGCAGGACGACCCCGACTACAAGGGCGCGTGGGGGCCCAACCCGCCGTTCCACACGCCGGTCTTCGTGCTCACCCACCGGCCGCGGCCTTCGATCGAGATGGACGGCGGCACCACCTTCCACTTCCTGGACGCCCCGCCGGCCGAGGCGCTCAAGCGGGCCCGTGAGGCGGCTGACGGCCTGGACGTCCGTCTCGGCGGCGGGGCCACGATGATCCGCGACTTCCTCGTCGAGGGGCTGGTCGATCACATGCACGTGGTGCAGGTCCCGATCCTGCTCGGCCGCGGCGTCCGGCTCTGGGACGGGCTGGAGTCGCTGGAGGAGGCGTACGACATCGAGTCGGTCTCCTCGCCCACCGGAGTCGTCCACCTGACGTTCACCGCCAAGGGCCGGTGAGCGCGATGCGAGTGAGTGCCACGAGAGCGGACACCCTGGACGCTTTCATCGAGGACGTGGCGTCGCTGGTCAGGAGCGTCGACGACCAGTACGAGATCACGAAACTGGTCGCGGATCGGCTGTCCGGACTGCTCGCCGACGGTTACCGGCTTCCCCAGGAGGTCACCCGGCCGTCGGCCGAGCATCACGTCACGTACCCGCTGTACATCGCCCCCGACGACAGCTGGTCGCTCGCGTCGGTGGTCTGGAACGTGGGCCAGCGCACTCCGGTGCACGGGCACGAGACGTGGGGCGTCGTCGGGATCTACGCGGGGGCCGAACGCGAGCTCCGCTACCTCAAGCCGGCGGAGTCCGAGCCGGCCGGCCCTCTGACGCCGGCCGGTGAGCAGGTGTGGGAGCGCGGGCAGGTCACGGTGTGCTGCACGACCGATGACGACGTGCACGCGGTCGCGGCCGTCGGCGACGAGCCCACCGTCGGGATCCACGTCTACGGAGGCAACATCGGCGTCATCAGCCGGCAGCTCTATGACCCCGCCACCGGAGAGGTCCGATGGTTCGTCTCCGGCTGGGACAGCCCGGCGGGGTGACCGGGCCCCGGCGTGTCACACGGTCTTGATCGGCGTCGCCGGGATGGCTAGCCTGATCGCCGTTTCGCCCGTAAGGCGAGGTCAGGGGATCGGGGGACGATGAGTGCGGAAGAGGACTTCAAGCGGGTCGGCGCCGAACTGGCCGATCTGGGGGTGGGGATCTCCAGGATGATGGGGCGTCCCGCGCTCAAGGATCAGGCGGGGAAGGTGTTCGCGAGCCTGCAGCGCGACGGCGCGATGGTGTTCCGGCTGGTCAGGGACACCCCTGAGCACGCGGCCGCGCTCCAGCTGGCCGGGGCGTCCCTGTTCGACCCCACGGGGCAGGGCAGGGTGGTGAAGGACTGGGTGGTCGTGCCCCACTCCTGGGTCGAGCAGTGGACGGACCTGGCCGAGGCCGCTCTCAGTCGTCCGCGCTGACCGCCTGAAGGCATTACCGGATAGGTCAGGATTCGAGAAGTGGTGATCACCGGGCCGCGTCTAGCGTGACTGTCATGGCTTCCATCGAATGCGTCACCCTTGAGGTAACCGATCAAGAGGCGGCCACCCGCTTCGCCGACGCCGTCCTCGGCCCGGACTCCTGGTTGCGGCTGCGGGCCGCGGAGGCGCCGACGACCGGCTTCCGCGGGTTCACGATGTCGCTCGTCGTGTCCCAGCCCGCCACCGTCAACGGTCTCGTCGACGCCGCACTCGACGCCGGGGCCAAGGCGATCAAGCCGCCCGAGAAGTCGCTGTGGGGGTACGGCGGGGTCGTCCAGGACCCCGGCGGGGTGATCTGGACGGTCGCCTCCTCGTCGAAGAAGGACACCGGCCCGGCCTCCAAGGAGATCGACGACATCGTGCTCCAGCTCGGAGCGGACGACGTGGCCGCGAGCAAGGCGTTCTACGTCGACCGCGGCTTCACCGTGGCGAAGAGCTACGGCCGCAGGTACGTCGAGTTCGCCACCCCGTCGAGCCCGGTCAAACTGTCGCTCTACAAGCGCCGCGCGCTGGCCAAGGTCGCCGGCGTCGCGCCCGAGGGCACCGGCTCCCACCGGCTCGTCATCGGCTCCGACGCCGGCCCCTTCACCGACCCGGACGGCTTCGTCTGGGAGGCGGCACGTCCCTCCTGACCCCTTGCTGGAACTTGGGCCTTGTGTGAAGGTTCCTTGTCAACCTATGCTGCGCCGCAAGTTAATAAAGTTTCCTAACCGATGGTCGGCATCGGGATCGGAGGCGCTCGTGAGGCGAAGCACAGGTGCGAGGATCTTCGCGGTGGCGGCCGCGCTGCTGGTGCCGCTGTTGGCGCCGTCCGGCGCGAGTGCGGCGGCCGACCCCCTGGTGTCCCAGGGCAGGACCACGACGGCCTCCTCGGTCGAGGCCGCCGGTCTGGAGCCGGGCAAGGCGGTCGACGGCAGCACGAACACGCGGTGGGCCAGCGCCGAGGGCGTGGACCCGCAGTGGATCCAGGTCGACCTCGGCTCCGCGCACACCGTCTCCCGGGTACGGCTGACCTGGGAGGTCGCCTACGCGCGGGCGTACCGGGTGCAGATCTCGCCCGACGGCTCCTCCTGGAGCGACGTCTACTCCACCGCGGCCGGCGACGGAGCGACCGACGACCTCACGGTCAGCGGCAGCGGCCGGTACGTGCGGGTGTACGGCACGGAACGCGGCACCCCCTGGGGCTACTCGCTGTGGGAGCTGGAGGTCTACGGGGCTCCCACCGGCGGCGGGGGCGGCGGCACCCCGGTCGAGGCCAACGGGCAACTGCACGTGTGCGGCCTCAAGCTCTGCAACGAGAACGGCAAGCAGATCCAGCTGCGCGGCATGAGCAGCCACGGCATCCAGTGGTACAACCAGTGTCTCAACAACGCCTCTCTCGACGCGCTGGCGACCGACTGGAAGGCCGACGTCCTACGCATCTCGATGTACATCCAGGAGGGCGGGTACGAGACCGACCCCCGGCTGTTCACCGACCGGGTGCACTCCCTGATCGAGATGGCCACCGCCCGCGGGATGTACGCGATCGTCGACTGGCACATGCTCACCCCGGGCGACCCCCACTACAACCTGAGCCGGGCCAGGACCTTCTTCACCGAGATCGCCCAGCGCCACAACGGCAAGCAGAACGTCCTGTACGAGATCGCGAACGAGCCCAACGGCGACGCCGTCACCTGGTCCGTCATCCGCGACTACGCGCACCAGCTCATCCCGGTGATCCGGCAGCACGACCCCGACGCCCCGATCCTGGTCGGCACCCGCGCCTGGTCGTCACTCGGCGTCTCCGCCGGGGCCGACGAGACCGAGATCGTGAACAACCCGGTCAACGCCGCCAACATCATGTACACGTTCCACTTCTACGCGGCCTCGCACGGCTCCACCTACCTGAACACCCTCTCCCGGGCCGCCGACCGGCTGCCGATCTTCGTGACCGAGTTCGGCACCCAGAGCGCCTCCGGTGACGGGGCCAACGACTTCACCCGGTCCCAGCAGTATCTCGACCTGCTGGCCCAGAAGAAGATCAGCTGGGTGAACTGGAACTTCTCCGACGACTTCCGTACCGGAGCGGTCTTCACCACCGGAACCTGCCCGAGCGGCCCGTTCGCCGGGACCGGCAGGCTCAAGGAGGCCGGCGTCTGGGTCCGCGACCGGATCCGCACCGCCGACGACTTCTGACGCGGTCGACGTACGCGCGCGGACCGCTCAGCCGGCGGACCGCGCGCGGAGCCACTCGGCGGCCCGGCGCGCGGACGCCCTCGACAGCCACGCGTCCTGCACCACCTCGGTCAGCTCGCCGAGGGTGATCTCGCCGATGCGGGCGGCCCTCAGCAGCACGGACGGGTGACCGTCGAAGTGCGGGGTGGTGAAGTACGGGGACGTCTCGTCCTGCACCATCGCCTGCTTGTCGGCCTCCGACTCGACCCAGAACACGATCACGTCGGGGTAGCGCTCGCCGGTGTCGGGGTCGAACGCGTCGGGCCGCGGGGTCCGGAAGAAGATGAACGACTTCCTGCCCACCTGGTAGATCGGGTTGCCGCCGCCGCCGTGCTCGACCGTGACGTGCGGCATGGCCAGGGCCAGCTCGTGCACGTCGTCGACCCGGGCGGGCCGGGTGTCGTCCTCGTCCGCCACGGACCCAGCCTAGCGAGCTGGACTCTCCCACGGGGGGAGGCCTCATGCTGGTCAGTCATGAGGAAGACCATCGTGCCCGGCGTCGAGCCGCGCGGCCTGCACCATTGTGAGACGACGACGCTGGGAGTGCTGCTCCGCCACGAAGGGTTCGACCTGTCCGAGCCCATGATGTTCGGGCTGGGCTCCGGCCTGTCGTTCGTCTACTGGGACCGCAAGGGCATGCCGTTCCCCTTTCTCGGCGGCCGGGTCAAGCCGTTCGAGCTCACCAGGAACCTGGCCGCCCGGCTGGGGCTGACGCTGACGGTCGAGGAGACCACGTCGGCGCGCAAGGCGTGGCGGAACGCGGCCGCCCCCGTCGACGCCGGCCGGCCCGTCGGCCTCCAGCTCGACTGCTACCACCTGGAGTACTTCGGGTCCAAGGTGCACTTCGGCGGCCATGTCGTCGCCCTGTACGGCTACGACGAGCAGGACGCCTACCTGGTGGACACCGACCAGCAGGGAGGCGCGGTCCGCACCGGCCTGGCGAGCCTCGCCGCGGCCCGGGCCGAGCGCGGCCCGATGACCGCCAGGAACCGCTCCTTCACCATCACCCTGCCGGACCGCCCGCCCGCCTGGCAGGACCGGATCGTCGGCGCCATCACGGACTGCGCCGGCGCCTTCCTCGCCGCCCCCATCGCCAACCTGGGACACCGCGGCATCGCCGAAGCCGGCAAACGGGTGCCCGGATGGCTGGACCGGGTCGCCGAGCCCCGGCGGGACCTGCCGGAGGTCGCCCTCCTCATGGAACGGGCCGGCACCGGCGGCGCCCTGTTCCGCGCCCTCTACCGCGACTTCCTGGACGAGTGCTCCCGGTTGATCGACGACCCCGGCCTCCGCACCGGTCACCGGCTGTACGCCGAGGCCGCCGAACGGTGGACCGAGGTGTCCACGTTGATCGCCAAAGCGGGGGATAGCGGCGACGCCGGCTGCCTGGAGCAGGCCGGCGCCGTCCTCCGCGAGCTCGCGCGCATCGAGCGGGACGCCATGGAGGCGCTCCGCCGGCTGTCCTGAGAGCGGCGGGCGCCCGTACGTCAGAGCAGGTCCAGCCGGCCGCTCAGGAAACGGCGCTCCGCGTCGGTGGGCGCCAGCTCGATCGCCGACCGGTAGTGGACGGCCGCCTCCGGCCCCCGGCCCGCGCGGCGCAGCAGGTCGGCGCGGGTGGCGTGCAGCAGATAGTAGTCGTCCAGCCGCCCGGACCCCGCGATCGCGTCGACCAGCCGCAGCGCCTCCTCGGGGCCGCTGACCATGCCGACCGCCACGGCCCGGTTCAGCTCCACGACCGGGCCCGGCGTCATGCGCACGAGCTCGTCGTACAGCCCGACGATCTGCGGCCAGTCGGTCAGGGACGCCAGCGGCGCGGTCGCGTGGCACGCCGCGATCGCCGCCTGGAGCTGGAACGGCCCGGCGCGGCCCCGGCGCAGCGCCTGCTCGCAGATCGCGGCGCCCTCCGCGATCCGCTCCTGGTCCCAGAGCGTGCGGTCCTGTTCGTCCAGGGTGACCACGTCGCCGGCCGCGTCCAGCCGTGCCGGCCGCCGCGCGTCGTGCAGCATCATCAGCGCGAGCAGGCCCTGCGCCTCCGGCTCGTCGGGCATCAGCTCCGTCACCAGCCGCGCCAGCCGGATCGCCTCCCTGCACAGCCTGGCCTTGCGCGGGTCGCCGTACCCCTCGTTGAACAGCAGATAGAGCACGTGCAGGACGGCGGGAAGGCGGTCCGGCAGCAGGTGCGCGGGCGGCACCCGGAACGGGATGGCCGCGTGCGCGACCTTCTGCTTGGCCCGGAAGAGGCGCTGGCTCATCGTGCGCTCGCGCACCAGGAACGCGCGCGCGATCTCGGCGGTGCTCATGCCGGCCAGGCTCCGCAGCGTCAACGCCACCTGCGCCTCGAGGTTCAGCGCCGGATGGCAGCAGGTGAACATGAGCTCCAGGCGCTCGTCGGGGATGTCCGCGTCGCTCAGGTAGGGCGGCGGTTCCTGGTCCATCGCGGCCACCTCTCGCAACTTCGCCGCCTCCGTGGACGCGCGGCGCATCCGGTCGATCGCGCGGTGGCGGGCCGTGGTGGTCAGCCACGCCAGCGGCTGGTCGGGCACTCCAGAGCCGGGCCACGTCTGAAGCGCCCGGGCGAACGCGTCCTGCGCGCACTCCTCCGCCAGATCCCAGTCGCCGCCGGTGAACCGGATCATGGCAGCCACGATCCGGCTCCATCCGTCGGCGTAGATCCCGGCGATCCGGTCCTTCACCCCGGCGTCCCGCCTAGTCCTCGTCGTCCGGCCAGAACGGACGCAGCTCGATCATCCCGGCCCACGCCATCGGGTGCTTGGACGCGACCTCGATGGCCTCGTCGAGGTCGGCGCACTCCAGGACGTCGAAGCCGGCGATCTGGTCCTTGGTCTCCGCGTACGGGCCGTCGGTCAGCAGCACCTCACGGTTACGGACCCGGACGGTGGTCGCGTCGCTCGCCGGTCGGGTGCGGTTGCCTATCAACCGGATCCCCTTGCCGTCCATCTCCTTGACCCACTCCTCCACATCGGGGGCGCCGTCCTCCTGACCAGGGGTGTAGTCGGGGTCGGTGCACACCAGCATGAGGTATCGCATCGGGTTGCTCCTGTCGTGAGTTTCTCGGTCGTCAGGTTGATGACGAACGGGAGAGCCTCTCTACTACACCCCCTTGGAGATTTTCTCGTCCGATTCGCCGGACGCTTGTCCCTCTCGCTAGCTACCCACGGCTGTCCACCGCGCGGTGACGCCTTCGCCTGGTGACCTGAGCCACCGGAACGAACCTCCCCACAACGGCGGCTCATCGGCGCCGCCAGGGAGGGCGGAGCGGGAATCCGCACGACGGCGGTTCGGCGACATCGCCGGGGTGGGTGGAGCGGAAATCCGCACGACGCGGTTCGGCGGCGCCATCGGGGTGGCGGAGCGGGAATCCACGCGACGGCGGCTTGGCGGCGCCTTCAGGGTGGCGGAGCGGAAACCCTACGACGATGGCTTGGTGGCGCTGACAGGATGAGCGGATGCCCCATGATCACCGACAGCTGCGCGCCACCTTCGACCAGGCGGCCGCCACCTACCAGGACGCGCGCCCCGACTATCCCGCCGAGCTCTACACCGACCTGCTGGACATCACGGGAATCACCCCACCCGCCCACCTGCTCGAAGTCGGATGCGGCCCGGGAAAGGCGACCCTGCCGCTGGCCCAGAGGGGATTCCGCATCCACGCTGTCGAACTCGGCGAAGCCCTGGCGACGGAGGCCCGGCAGCGCCTCGCCGAATACCCCGACGTCACCGTGGACACGTCATCGTTCGAAGCCTGGGAGCCGCCCCCGGGCCTCCGCTTCGCGCTGGTGTACGCGGCCACAGCCTGGAAATGGGTGGACCCGCGGATCGGCTACGCCAAGGCCGCCGCCCTCCTCGACGAGGGCGGCCACCTGGCCGTGTGGAACGCCGACCACGCGATGCCGGCAGACTTCGACCCCTTCTTCACCGAGATCCAACAGGTCTACGAGGAGATCGGCGAAGGCCACCCCGGCCCCTGGCCCGGCCCCACACCCGAGGACCGCCCCAACCCCCTGATCCCCGAGTTCGAGGCCTCCGGCCACTTCACCGTCGTAGGGACAAAACTGTACGTATGGGCCCTGCGCTACACGGCAGACGAGTACATAGCCCTCCTCGACACCTTCTCCGGCCACATCGCCATGGACCCGCCCAAGCGCGAACACCTCTACCAGGAGATCCGCCGCCGCCTCGCCACCCGCCCCGACGCCCGCCTCACCCGCCACTGGTCAGTCGTCCTCACCATCGGCCAACGCCGATAACCCGACGACCCTCCTCCCGACTGCAGGACGCACGCGAGCCCACCCTCAGCCCACCCGAGGCCGGGAGCCAGGCGCGAACCCGGTCCCAGCCCCTTGGTGCCCCAGGGCAGTGCGAACCCGCCCGGCGCCGGGGCCAGGTGGAGCCCGCCCGGTGTCGGGACCCGGCTCGGCCCCAGCCCATTCGGCGTTGGGATCAGGTGCGAGCCAGGCCCCAGCCCATTCGGTGCAGGGACCAGGCGTGAACCTGGCCTCAGCTTGCCTGGTGAACGGCCACATCATCTGTTGACGACCCGCTCCCCGGGACGGGTCATCCCCGTCAGGCGTCGCGGCGGGTGATCACCAGAGATGCCGTGAGGAGAGCCAAGGCGGCGTAGCCAGCGAGGAGCATGCTGGCCGTTAGAGAGCCGAAGGCGCCGGAGTCGGGGACCCCGGCCAGTTGCCTTGTCAGCGACGGGATCGTCAGGGATCCGGTCCAGTCGTTCCACGGGGCGGGGAGGAAGCGCTCCACCATGGTCGGGGTGAGCAGAAGCCCGGCCAGCGCGACGATCGCTCCTGGGGTCGAACGCAGCATCGTCGCCAGGCCCAACCCCAGCACCGCGGCGACGGCGGAGCCGGCTCCGGCCGACAGCACCTCGGGCAGGGCGGCCGGTTCCGAGAGTGAGGCGCCGATCGGGCGCGCGCCCACGACCGCCTGTGCGGTGCCGTAGGTGGCGAACGCCAGCATTTGGCCCACGACGGCGGCCACCGCGGCTACCACCACTGCCTTGGCCAGGAGCAGGACCCACGGACGCCGGACCGTGATCAAGGTCAGTCTGATCATGCCGGTGCCGTACTCGCCGGAGATGGCGAGCACGCCCAGCAAGCCGAAGAGCAGGGGAGTGAGGTCGGCGCTGAAGCCGAGCCCTGTGCCGACCGGCTCACCTCCGGCGCCGTGGGTGTCGAAGTAGCGCGAGATCGAGAAGGCGGCGAAGGCCGTGAGAGCCAGGGCGGAGAGCGTGGAGGCCAGGACGTAGGCGGTGGAGCGCAGCGAACGCAGCTTGAGCCATTCGGACGCCATGAGGTTGATCATCGAGTCAGCTCCAGGAAGGACTCCTCCAGCGACGCGCGGCGCGGCGTCAGCTCGTGGACGGCGCAGCCGCTCGCCAGCGCGGCGTCACCTATGGCGGCTGCCGACAGCCCGGTCACCAGCAGCTCGTCCTCGCCCGCGGACCGACTGGTCACTGGCAGCTCCTCTTTGCCCGTGGGCCGACTGGTCATCGGCATTTCGTCCTCGCCCGCGAACCGACTGGTCACTGGCAGCTCCTCTTTGCCTGTGGAGCGCCTGGTCATCGTCAGCTCCTCTTCGCCTGCGGACCATCCCGTCACCGGCAGCCCCTCCTTGCCGGCGGAGGGAGAGGCCGAGAGAGTGATCGTCTCGGTGGTGGTGGTTCGGGGGCGGTGGACGGTCGCTCCCGCCGCCTCCAGCACCCCGGCCAGGCGGGGCGCGTGGGGGGATCTCACCAGGACGTCGCCGGCGAAGCGGGCTTGGAGTTCGGCGACCGTGGTGTCTTCGATCAGTCGGCCGTGGCCGATGATGACGAGTCGGTCGGCGGTGAGGGACATCTCGGTCATCAGGTGGCTCGACAGCAGGACGGTCCGCCCTTCCGCCGCCAGCGATCTCAGCAGCGCTCTGAGCCAGCGGATGCCGTCAGGATCGAGGCCGTTGACAGGCTCGTCGAGGATGAGCACTCCCGGATCGCCGAGCAGCGCCGCCGCGATGCCGAGCCGTTGACGCATCCCCTGGGAGAACCCGGCGATCCGCTTGCGCGCCGCCCCGGTCAGGCCCACCTCCTCCAGCACGTGCACGACCCGGTGGCGGGAGATCCCGCCGGCGTGCGCGAGGGCGTGGAGGTGGTCGAACGCGGTGCGCCCGCCCTGCACCTCGGTGGCGTCGAGCATGGCGCCGACCTCGCGCATCGGGTGCCGGAGGTCATGCTTGCCGACGCCGTTGATCAGCGCCCTGCCCGACGTGGGTGCGTGGAGGCCGAGGATCACGCGCATGGTGGTGGACTTACCGGCGCCGTTGTGCCCGAGGAAGCCGGTGACCTGACCGGGCTCGGCGCGGAAGGACAGCCCGGAGACCGCGAGCGTGGAACCGTACACCTTTGTCAGGTCGATGACCTCGATCATTTTCCCACCTCCTGGATCCGCTCCGCGGGGCAGTGCGCGCCCGGCGCGGGCAGCGCGCCCGCCGTCAGGTAGGCCAGGACATGCCGCCGCAGGCAGGAGTTGCCCGCCCACGACGCGTGGCCGTCGCCGTGCGTCAGGACCCGCGCGGACGGAATCTGGGCGGCCACGCGCTGCTGGCCCAGGTAGTTGGTGTTGTTGTCGAGGTCGCCGATCGCGAAGAGGAGCGGCGGGATGTCACCCCTGACGCGCAGCGGGTGCGGCGCCCAGGACGCGCCCCCGCTGCGCCCCCAGCAGCGGCCCAGCTCGAAGCGTCCTTCGACCCAGCCGAACCGCGGCGCGATCGCGCGGAGCCTGGACTCGATGGCCTGGAACTCCTCGTAGGTCGGAAGGTCCGGCATGAAGTCGTTGCACAGCGAGTCTCCGCCGACGGATGAACTGCCCTCCTCAGGGCCCAGCACCGTCAGGAAGTCCGTGGCGTCGCCGTCGAGGGCCTTTCGGATGGCCGTCGCGAGCATCGGCCATCGTGGGGGAGTCATGCCGTTGACGGCACCCGCGTACAGCTGCCCCTCGTGCACCGTCCGCCCGGACGTGGCCGGCAGCGGCGCGCGGCGAGCCCGGGCGACCAGCTCGTCCCAGGCCTTGCCCGCGTCCCTGCCGTGCAGGGCACAGCTCTTCCGGCGGGCGCACCAGTCGTGGAAGCGGGTGAGATGCCGCTCCTGGGTCAGCGCGTAGGAGCGCAACCAGGCTTCCAGCGACGGCTGCGTGTGATCGGCGGTCCCGTCGAAGTAGATCCGGCCCACCCGCTGCGGGAACAGCTCGAGGTACGCCTGTGCGTAGACGGTGCCGTACGAGTTGCCCGCATAGCGCAGCTTCTCCTGCCCGAGCCGGTCGCGGAGGGCGTCGAGGTCGTGGGCGACGTTCCGTGCCGTCAGCCCGCGCCACGCGGACCTGGCCGCCTTGCGGCAGCCGGCCTGATGGGCGGCGTTCTGGGCGGCGTGGGCGTCCCAATCGTCCTTCGTACGGGCGATGATCAGGCCGAAGACGGAAGCCGCGGGCTCCGCGCAGCTCACCGCCTTGCCGGTGATCTGCTCGGACATGCCGCGGGGATCGACGGCGATGACGTCAAAGTGGCGCCGCAGCTCCTTGAGCAGGGCCGGCAGCTCGGGCGGAGTGTCGGGACCGGCTGCCGGCCGGAGCATCACCGTGCTGGTGCCCGGCCCTCCGAAGTTGACGATCAGCGGACCCGAGCTCCTGCCCGTCGCGGGCAGCATGGCCACGTGAACAGCGGTCTTCGGGCCGCCCGGATCGGCCCAGTCGACGGGGACGATCAGGTCGGCGCATCGCAGGCCGTCGCCGCACTCCTTCCAGGCGAGGCCATGAGCCCGCGCCGAAGCCAGCGCGACGCCCGCGAACGGCACGACGAGGCAGGCGGCGAGGCACAGGGCGGTGAGCGTGCGTCGATTCATGGGCCAACGATCGAACACATGGGCGGGTTCGCACATCGGATCGAGGTCTGATTTTGGATGTCGGACCAGGGGCGGATGACGCTTGCGTTCGAGGGCGGAGTAAGACCCTGGTCTGACGGCTCCTGGGCCGATTCGGATCGGGCCGCTCCTCGATAACGTCGAGGCGTGAATCCGTTCGCCCGGCCGTTGTCCATGCGAGTGCTCGTCCTCGCCGACGTCGCTCTCGCCGCGCTGCTGGCTGTGGCCGCCACGACGAGCGCGCCGAGCCTCACCGTGGGCGCCGCGTCGGCGCTGCTCTGCTGGCTGCCTGTGGCGGTGCGAAGGATCTGGCCGGTGCCGGCCTACTGCGGCGCGCTCCTGCTGAGCCTTCTCGTGCCCGTGTTCGGGGCGGGCCGCGTCATCATGATCGCGGCGATCGCCCTGACTCTCTATACGGTCTCGACCACCCAGCCGGTGCGGCGGTCGGCGATCGCTCTCGTGCCGGGGCTGCTCATCACCGGAGCCGTTCTGCTGGTCATGCTGAGCGGCGTCCCCCGGCAGGCCAACGGCTGGCCCGACCCCGTCTTCATCATCGGCACGGCCTGGCTGGTCGTGGGCGCGACCTGGAGCCTCGGCGCGGCCGCCCGTACCCGCCGTGAGTTCACCGCCCGCGAGGCGGAGAGGCAGGCCGAGAAGGCGGTGATGGACGAACGCCTGCGGATCGTACGCGAACTGCACGATGTCCTCGCCCACTCGATGAGCATGATCACCGTCAGGGCGGGCGTGGCGGCCAAGGTCTTCGACAAGCACCCCGAGGAAGGCCGCCGGGCGTTACGGGCCATAGAGGAGCTCGGGCGCGACTCGCTCGTCGAGATCCGGCAGTTCCTCGGCGCGCTGCGGTCGCCCGGCAGCACGCCCGAGAGCACGCCGCTCCCCGGCCTCGCCGACCTGCCGTCCCTGGCAGACCGGGCAGCGGAGGCCGGCGTACGGGTGGACCTCTCGGTGAGCGGGACCGTACCCGAGCCCATGGGGCTGTCCGTCTACCGCGTCGTCCAGGAGGCGATCACCAACGTCGTCAGACACGCCGCACCCACCCACTGCCGCGCCAGCGTGTCGGTCGTCGACGGGCTCCTGCGCATCTCCGTGGTCGACGACGGGCCGGGTCGGCGCGCCCCGCCGGGTGAGACTGCCGGCCACGGGCTCGCGGGGATGCGGGAACGGGTGGCGATGTACGGTGGCGTCTTCGAGGCCGGGCCGGTGCCGGGGGGCGGGTTCGGGGTGTCAGCCTCGTGGGAGGTCCCATGACGAGCCCCGTCGCGTGTTGGTCGCTGGGGCGTGGGGTGTTGTCTGGAGTCCGTGTTCGGGTCGGCCGGGCTTGCTGGGGCGGGGTGGGGCAATCAGGGCTGTGTTCGAGGTTGGCTGGGCTGGGGTTGCTGAGGCGGTGCTGGTCAGTAGCAGTCGGTGTTCGGGTCGAGCTGGGCTTGCCGTGGCGGAGTGGGGCAGCAAGAGTCGGTTTGGGTCGGGCCGGGTTGCTGAGCGGCGCTGGTCAGCAGGGGCCTGTGTTTGGGTCGGGTCGGGTTGCTGAGCGGCGCTGGTCAGTAGGGGCCCGTGTTTGGGTCAGGTCGGGTTGCCGTGGCGGTGTTGGTCAGCATGGGCTGGTGTTGGGGCGGGCTGGGCTTGCTGGGGTGGAGTGGGTCAGTCGGGGGTTGGGTTCGGGCAAGCTGGGTCTGCTGTGGGGGTGAGTGGTGATTCGGGTGCTCGTCGCTGACGATCAGGCTTTGGTACGAGGGAGCTTCCGTCTGTTGATCGAGTCGCAGGACGATCTGACCGTGGTCGGTGAGGCTGCTGACGGGCGGGAGGCGGTGGCGCTCACCCGGACGAAGTCGCCGGACGTGGTGCTCATGGACGTGCGGATGCCGGAGACGGACGGCATCACCGCCACCCGGGAGATCGCCGGAGAAACCCGTGTTCTTATCCTGACGACCTTCGACCTCGACGAGTACGTCTACTCGGCGCTGCGGGCGGGTGCCAGTGGGTTTCTGCTCAAGGACGCGCCGCCTGACGATCTGCTGAATGCGATCCGGGTTGTCGCCTCGGGTGAGACTCTGCTCGCGCCGAGCGTCACCACGCGTCTGATCGCGGAGTTCGTGAGCCGCCCCGCTCCCCGGGTCCTCCACGGGCTCGACACGTTGACGAACCGGGAGATCGAGGTGCTTACCCTCATCGCCCACGGACTGTCCAACACCGAGCTCAGTGCCCAGCTTCAGTTAAGCCCCGGGACCGTCAAGACGCATGTCGGTCGCCTGCTGGCCAAGCTGGGTGCTCGCGACCGTGCGCAGTTGGTTATCGCCGCGTACGAGGCGGGCCTGGTCGAGCCGCGTCGGCGCGGACCTGTCGACGGCTTGTGAACCACGAGGGTGTGAGAGGGCGGTTCGCGAGTTGATGTCCCATTGATCGCTTGCGCTGCATGAGGAGGGCCGGTCACAGGCTCTATGGGGCAGCAGGCTCCACTGGCAGCCGGTCCGGCTCTGGTAGACGATCGCGTTAACGATCTCCCACAATCTCGTAGTGGCCCGGGTGACCGCTGGCCGAAGGGGCGCGGCCTTCCACGCCGTGATCACCGGCTCGATAGGAGCCCAGCGTTCGTCGGATAAGTCGCTCGCGTACGGCTTGCGTTCACTCACCCGGCTATCCCCAGCACATCCACTCTCACCAGCCAGGCATAACGCTACAGATTCACCCGACCACAACGGGGCACGGCGGGCGGCAGCTCTGGAACCGCCCTCTCAGGCCCCGGGGTGGACGTTCGGGTCGAAGTCGACGTCGATGATGTCCTCGGGAACCGCGAACGGCTGCCGGTCGCCGAACAATCGCCGACGGCGCTCCGCCTGCTCGTGGCGGGTCTTCTCGCGGGCCCGCTCGACCACCTCGGGGCTGAAGGTCCGCCGGCTCCAGCGCTGCCCGCTGGCGTCGTCCGTGCCGGGGTTCGCCTGGCCGCTCGCGTCGGTCATGTCGTCCTCCTTCTCCCAGAGTAGCCGGAGGCTGGTGTGCCCGTCGCCTCCGCCTTGGGTGCCGGAGATCGAGCAGGGATTGTTAGCTCAGCCGCGCCCGTAGCCTGATCGGAGGGTTCGTGACCAGCTCTTCCAGGGCAATGCAAGCGATCAAAGGGACATCAACTCGCGAGAAACCCTCTGATGTGTTTGGGCTGATCGTGTTCGCGCTCGCGGTCGGCTGCTTGATGGCTTGGGTCAGGACGATTGGCCTGGCTGGGGTGTTCGCGCTCCCGGTGCAGCTCGTGCTCGTGATCGGGTCGCTCGATGGCTTGGGCCAGGACGTATTGGTGCGGCTGGGGTGTTCGCTCTCCCGGTGCAGCGCGCTTGTGATCGGGGCGCTCGATGGCTTGGTGCTAAGAGGGTGCGGCGTGGCTGGGGGTGCTCGGGCTTGCGGGGTGGAGTGCTCGATGGCTGCTGAACGTTCGGTGATTCGCGTAGCGGGTCGATTCTGTCGGTGGGACGGGGCATGGTAGCCACCTGGTCGGAAACGACTTTGGCTGGACCAGTCTGGTGATGGAGGTCTGGTTGGTGAGCGGAGCTTCACTCGTACGCGAGAGCTGTGGACGGGGGAGGTCTGGTTTGCGAGCGGAGCTTCACCCGTACCCGAGAGTTTTGAACGGAGCGATTCGATGAGTCGTCATATGCAGGTCACCTTCGATGCTCATGATCCGCGGGCGTTGTCGTCCTTCTGGCGTGAGGTCTTGGGCTACGTCCACCCGGGTCCGCCTGGGGTGGATGTGCCGGAGGGGGCCGACCCGCTGGCCGCGTGGGATGACTTCCTCGCGCGGATCGGGGTGCCGGAGGACCAGCGCAACAGCAGGTCGGCCATCGAGGATCCGGAGGGGCACGGTCCCCGGTTGTTCTTCCAGCGGGTGCCGGAGGGGAAGACTGCCAAGAATCGGGTGCACCTTGATGTCCGCGCGGCTCCTGGGTTGCAGGGGGAGGAGCGGATGGCGGCGTTGGAGGCCGAGTGTGCGCGGCTTGTCGCGTTGGGGGCGGAGCGGCTGCGTCGCATCGATCCCGCTCCTCCGCTGGACGCCGGAACCATCGTGATGGCCGATCCCGAGGGCAACGAGTTCTGCCTGGACTGATGGCCTGAGCTCTGACCGGCGGGGGCGTGGCAGCGGCTGGGCTGCTAGCTCTTGGGGGTTGTGAGCAGGTGGGCCGGGTCGGGGGTGTAGACGGTCATCCACTGTGGGCGGAGCCGGTAGTAGACGACCTCCTGTTCCCAGTCGAAGGCGTCGTCGCCGTAGAAGTTCTTGAGGTACGCGAGCAGGTCCGGCCAGTGCGGGGAGGCCGGGCCGCTTCGGGGGTTGAGGATCTCGGCGGTGCCGTGGGTGAAGACGCCGAGGTCCTCGCCGCGCAGGTGGGCGGCGCTGGCGGCGGGGCGGGCGGCGAGGTGGCGGGCTTTGGCGGCGTCGCGTGCGGTGCCGAAGTGCCACATGCCGTGCAGGAAGTGTCCGTCCACGCCGCTGATGCGGGGTTCGCCCTTCGCTGTCACGGTGGAGAGGGCGAGGGTGCACATGCCGGTGAGGACCTGGGTGAGCTGGGCCGCGGTCAGGGTGCGGTCGGTGTTGATGATCGAGCGCAGGTGTGAGGTGGAGCGGGAGAGTGAGGCGTCGAGGAGTGCTTGGAGTGCTTCCAGTTCCTCTGGGGTTTCACGCATCTGGTTCCTTGTCCTTCGATGGGTTGCCGTCACATGGTGGATGCGAAACCCGACACCTTGTGTCGTGTTTCTTGGTGTCAAGCTGATCGCCTCATGTCTGCTGTGCCCGCCGGTGACGGGCCTCAGACGGTGATCTGGAACGTCTGGGGTCCCCGGCCGGAGTTGGTAGGGCCTGGGCGGATGGGTCTGTCACCTGGTTGAGGAGGAAGGCGGGTCGGTCCAGCTCTGTCACGCCCGGGGCCGCGGAGTCCGTGGGGCCTGCTTCGTGGTGCCTCCTCCACCCCGTCCGTTGAGCGGTGCGGGCCTCGGGTCGGGGAGGGTGGGCTGGTACGTTCGCAGCGAGGCACCATGGAGATCCCCACCCCCCTCTCCGCCAGGTTGCACCGGGTCGCGCGCACGCTCGTCTCCCGGTTCTCACGGCTGCCGTTGCTGGCCGGGTTGGTCGCGACGACGGGGGCGGCCGGGGCGCTGGTGGCGGGGCCGTGGCCGGTGGCGGCGGCGCTGGCCGCGTTCGCGGGTGGGGTGGGGCTGGCGGTGGCGGGCATGCGCCGGTTGGTCGCCGCCCAGCAGGCGGAGCTGGACCGGCTGGGTGAGCTGGTCGAGCGGCGGGCCGAGCAGGTGACGTCGCTCAGTCACGAGCTCCGTACGCCGCTCAGCATGATGAAGGGGGCCGTCGACCTGCTGGTGGAGCGGACCCCGGGGCCGTTGACGTCGGCGCAGGAGCGGTTTTTGGCGGTGGTCGACCGGCAGTGCGCGCACGTGATCGCGCTCTGCGAGAGCCTGCTCATCCAGGCGAAGATCGAGGCCGGCCTGTTCACCCCGCGCCTGGAGCGGGTGGACGTGTCCGTGCTCGCCCGCGACGTGGTCACCGCGATGCGCCCGCTCTGCGCGGAGCGGCGGCAGCGGATCACGCTCGACACCCCGCAGGTCACCCCCGACATCGCGGCCGACCCGCTGCTGCTCACGCAGGCGCTCACCAATCTGCTGTCCAACGCGAGCCGGTTCACCAGCGTCGGTGGCAGCATCGACGTCCGGGTGGCGGTCATCGACACCGGGACGTATCTCGGCATCGCCGTGTACGTCACCGACGACGGCGCGGGGATGACCCGGGAGCAGCGGCGCAGGTTGTTCCACCGGTTCGCCACCGGCCGGCCGTTGGCCGACGGCACCGGGCTGGGGCTGGTGATCACCAAGACCATTGTGGAGTTGCACGGCGGGTCCATCATGGTGGACACGACGTCCATGCACGGCACCACCTTCCTGTTCACCCTGCCCGGCTGAGGGGGCGCGATGGCCACCGCTCTCGTCGTCGACGACGAACCGCAGATGACCGCGATCGTCGAGTTCGCGCTGCAGACCCAGGGTTTCACCGTGCACACCGCGCATGACGGGGCGACCGCGCTGCACCTGCTGCGTTCGTACGACGTGGATCTGGTGGTGCTGGACGTGCTCATGCCGACGCTCGACGGGCTCACGCTGTGCGAGCGGATCCGGGCCAGGTCGGACGTGCCGATCATGCTGCTCACCGCGCTGGCGCAGCACGAGGACATCATCGCCGGGCTGGAGTGCGGCGCCGACGACTACGTGACCAAGCCGTTCCATCCGCGGGAGGTGGCGCTGCGCGCGCAGGCGCTGGTGCGGCGCCGCCACGGCGGCAAGGGGGCGGTGCTGCGGGTCGGGGACCTGGTGGTGGACTCGGCGCTGCACACCGTCACGGTGGCCGGACGGCGGGTGGAGCTGCCGTACACCGAGTTCAAGCTGCTCGCCCATCTCGCGGCGCGGCGCGGCAGCCCGCAGTCGTGGCGGGACCTGCTCCGCGCGGTCTGGGGTACCGCCGACCTGGTGGGCGGCCGCGACGTGGTGAAGACGACGGTCTACCGGCTGCGGTCGCGGCTGACCGCGCTGGACGGGGACGCGACGAGATACGTGCAGACCGTGCGCGGCGTGGGCTACATGATGCCGGACCTGCTTCCCGGCGACGACCCGCCCCGGTGACGCCGCTGTCACCAAGCCTCACAGCGCTGTTACGGAGCGGTGCGCGCCCGCGACCTACGGTCGGTACACAGCAACCAAGCGGCCCGCCCCGGGCGCCGGTCGATCCCTGGAGGCATCCATGACTCCGCAACACATCTGTCGTTTCCGGCAGCCGGTGGTGGCGCTCGCCGGCGTGCTCGCGCTGGCCGTCTCCGGCTGCGCCCGTACCTCGGCGGCCCCGGCGGACGCGGCCGCCGCCGACGGCGGCAAGGTGACGGTGGCCTGCGGCGCCACGGAGGAGTGGTGCGCGGCGATGGCCGCCGGTTTCACCGCCGCGACCGGCGTCAAGGCGGAGTTCGTCCGCCTGTCCAGCGGCGAGGCGCTGGCCCGCATCCAGGCGGGCAAGGCCGACGCGGAGTTCGACGTGTGGCACGGCGGCCCGGCCGACGGCTACGCCGCCGCCGCCGACCAGGGGCTGCTGGAGGCGTACGTGTCGCCGAACGCCGCCGCCATCCCCGACCGGTACAAGGAGCCGAAGGGCACCTGGACCGGCGTGTACGTGGGCGTCCTCGGTTTCTGCGCCAACACCGAGGTGCTGAAGGAGAAGGGCGTGGCGGTGCCCGCGTCGTGGCAGGGCCTGCTGGACCAGGGGCTGGCCAAGAACGTCGGCATCGCGCACCCGTCCACCTCCGGCACCGCCTACACGGCGGTGTGGACGCAGGTGCTGCTCAACGGGGGCTCCGAGGACGGCGCGCTGGCGTACATGAAGAAGCTGCACCCGAACGTGCTGCAGTACAGCAAGTCCGGGGCCGCGCCCGCGCAGCAGGTGGCGCGCGGCGAGGTCGGCGTCGGCGTGGTCTTCTCCCACGACTGCGTGGCGACCCGGGAGCAGGGCTTCCCGCATCTGGAGGTCAGCTTCCCGGCCGAGGGCACCGGCTACGAGGTGGGCGGCGTCGCGCTGGTCAAGGGGGCGCACAACCCGGTGAGCGCGAAGAAGTACATCGACTGGGCGCTCACCCCCGAGGCGCAGGAGATCGGGCCGACCGTCAAGTCCTACCAGGCGCCGACGAACCCGGGCGCGAAGAAGTCGGACAAGACGGTCGACCTGGCGGCGGTGAAGCTCGTCGAGTACGACAGCGTCGTCGCCGGCGCGGCCAAGTCCGCGCTCACCCGGCGGTTCGACAGCGAGGTCGCGCAGGCCCCGAAGGAATGACCGCCCCGGCCGAGGGCGGCACGGGGCCTCGCCCCCGGCCGGTTCACCACCTGCGGGAGACCCACACATGACCACTTTGATCCCCACTTCCGATCCGCCCGGCGCGGTCCACCGGCCGCGCCGCCGGCGGCGCGAGCTGAGCGTGCTGCTGGCGATCGTCGCGTGCGTCGCGCTCGTCGTCGTCGGCACCGTCTTCCCCATCGGCGCGGTGCTGACGGCGGCCTTTTCTCCGGAGGCGATGCCCCGGTACGCGCAGTTCTTCACCTCGGCGGTGGATCTGCGCATCCTGTGGAACACGCTCGTCCTCGGCCTGCTGGTCGGCCTGGCCGGCACCGCGATCGGTTTCCTGTTCGCGTTCGTGCAGACCCGGCTGGACGTGCCGGGCAAGCGGGTGCTGCACCTCATCGCGCTGGTGCCGGTGGTCAGCCCGCCGTTCGCGGTGGCCACCGCCACGATCGTGCTGTTCGGCCGGCGCGGGCTGATCACGCACGGGCTGCTCGGCCTGGAGTACGACATCTACGGCCTGGACGGCCTGGTGTTCGTGCTGTCGTTGTCCCTGTTCCCGGTGGCCTACCTGGGCCTGCTGGGCATGATGCGGGGCCTGGACCCGGCCATGGAGGAGGCCGCCATGACGCTGGGCGCCTCCCGCTGGCGGATCTTCCGCACCGTGATGCTGCCGCTGCTGGCGCCCGGGCTCGCCGCGCCGTTCCTGCTGCTGTTCGTGGAGGCCATCGCCGACCTGGCCAACCCGCTCGTGGTGGGCGGCGACTACACGGTGCTGGCCAGCCGCGCCTACCTGGCCGTCACCGGCGAGTACGACACCACCAGCGCCTCGGTCTACAGCCTGATCCTGCTGGTGCCCTCCATCGGGGTCTTCCTGGCGCAGCGCTACTGGCTGGGCCGCAAGGTCCGCACCACCATCACCGGCAAGCCGTCGGGCAGCGTGCATCTGATCACCGGCTGGGTCCGCTGGCCCGTCTACGCGCTGGCGGTGCTCGTCGCGCTGGTCATCGTGGCCCTGTACGGCACGGTCGTCGCGGGCGGTGTCACCCGGGTGTTCGGCGTGGACCACACGCTCACCTTCGCCCACCTGCACGAGGTGCTGCTCGGCGTCGGCCGGGAGGCGATCGCGGACACCGCCACGCTGGCCGTCATCGCCACGCCCATCGCCAGCGCGTTCGGCCTGGTCATCGCCTGGCTCGCGGTCCGTCACCTGCCCCGCTCCGGAGGCTGGCTCGACTTCGCCGGCACGCTCGGCGTGGCCGTGCCGGGCACCGTGCTCGGCATCGGCTACCTGCTCGCCTACCGCCCCGACCGGTACGTCGGTGACCTGATGGTGCTGCCCGGCCTGGTCGGCGGCAGCGCGGTGGCGGGCGGCTCGATCGCGATCGTGCTCGCGTACATCGTCCGCTCGGTCCCCGCGGGACTGCGCACCGGCACGGCGGCGCTGTCGCAGGTGCACCCGAGCCTGGAGGAGGCCTCAACCGATCTCGGCGCCGGGCCGCTGCGCACCTTCCGCAAGGTCACCCTGCCGCTGATCCGCCCGGCCCTGCTCACCGGCCTCAGCTACAGCTTCGCCCGGTGCATGACCTCGATCTCCACGATCATCCTGCTGGTCACGCCCGGCACCCGCATCATCACCTCGCAGATCCTCAGCGCCGCGAACACCGGCAGGTACGGCGTGGCCTTCGCCTACTGCACGGTGCTGACCGCCATCGTGCTGGCGGGCTTCGGGATCATCCGGCTGCTGGTCGGCCGGAACGCCACACTCCACCGGGTCACCGGCTCCACCGAAAGGCAGAAGCGATGACGGCCACGCACGTCGGCACCGACCCCGGCAGCGCCCACCGCGGCGACGAGGCCGGCCGCCTCCACCTGGACCGGCTGACCAAGAGCTTCCAGGCCCGCGGCGCGGATCCGGTCGTCGCCGTCGACACGGTCACGCTCGACGTGGCGCCCGGCGAGTTCATCACCCTGCTCGGCCCCTCGGGCTGCGGCAAGACCACCACGCTGCGGATCGTGGCCGGGCTGGAGGAGGCCACCAGCGGGCACGTCAGGCTCGACGGCGACGTGATCGACGCGCTGCCGCCGCAGCGCCGCCCGATGGCCATGGTGTTCCAGAGCTACGCGCTCTTCCCGCATCTCACGGTCAGCGAGAACATCGCGTACGGGCTGCGTACCCAGCGGCGCGGCAAGGACGAGACCGCGGCCGCCATCGAGATCGCCCTCACCAGCATGAACCTCGTCGGCCTGGAGAACCGCAGCCCGCACGAGCTGTCCGGTGGGCAGCAGCAGCGGGTCGCGCTGGCCCGCGCGCTCGTCGTCCAGCCGAAGGTGCTGCTCTTCGACGAGCCGCTGTCCAACCTGGACGCCAAGCTGCGCGGCGCCATGCGCGCCGAGATCCGCCGCATCCAGCGCCGGCTCGGCATCACCAGCCTGTACGTGACGCACGACCAGGACGAGGCGATGACCATGTCCGACCGGGTGGTGGTGATGAACAAGGGCCGGATCGAGCAGGTGGCGGCCCCGGCCGACATCTACTTCCGCCCGGCCACCGTGTTCGTCGCGGACTTCATCGGCCGGGCCAACTTCATCGAGGTCGTCCCGGAGCGGGTCGGCCGGGACGGCGCGGTGGTCAACGCCCTGGGACGGGAGATGACGGTGCCGGCGCATCAGGACGTGCGGGCCGGCGGGCCGGCGTACCTGATGCTGCGGCCGGAGACCCTCTCGCTCGCGGCCGCGCCCGACGGCGGCGTCGGCACGGTGCTGCGCTCGACCTTCCACGGCCACAGCGTGGACTACGAGGTGGAGACGAGCTCCGGCACGCTCGCGGTGACGCTGGCCGGTCCTGAGCCGCGCCGCATGCTCGACGAGGGCGCCAACGTCACGGTCACCGTCGACCCGGCGCGGGCGTACGTCCTCGGCAAGGGCGGGGCCCGCGTTTGACAGTGATCGGGCGTACGGCTGCAATATGCTGCATGCCGGTTCCCCGTGATCGCGGTCTGGTCTCCAGGTCGCTGCTCCGCGACAACGCCTACCGGGCGATCCGGGACGCCATCGTCGACGGCACGCTCGCCCCGGGCGAGCGGCTCAACGACGCCGACCTGGTCGAGTGGCTCGGCGTCAGCCGGACCCCGGTGCGCGAGGCGCTGGCGCGGCTGGAGCAGGCGGGCCTCGTCCAGACCAAGCCCGGCCGTTACACGATCGTCAGCCCCGTCGACGTGCGGGCCGTGCGCAACGCCCAGTCGGTCACGGCCGCCATGCACGAGCTCGCCGTCCGGGAGGCCCTGCCCGGCCTGCCCGCCGCCGCGCTGGACGAGATGCGCGAGGCCAACGCGCGGTTCGCCGACGCGCTGCGCCGCGAGGACGTGCCCGGCGCGATCGCCGCCGACGACGACTTCCACGGCGTGCTGGTCACCGCCTGCGGCAACGACGCCCTGCGCGACGTGCTGGAGAGGTATACGCCGGTGCTGCGGCGGCTGGAGCGGCTCCGCTTCTCGTCGCTGAGCGGCCGGGAGTCGGTCGCCCAGCACGAGCGGATCATCGCGCTGTGCGCGGCCGGCGACGTGGCGGGGGCGGCGGCCGCCACCCGGGCCAACTGGGAGACGCTGGCCCCGCTGCTCGACACCCTGCCGGAAGACGCCGAGCCGTCAGACTGACCGCTCGTCCTCCGCGGCGGTCCTGGCGGCCTGCCACATGATGTCGAAGGTCCGCAGCAGGTGGTCGTACATCGCGCCGCCGGCGCGGAAGACCAGGCACGGCGAGTTCCGGCCGTGCACGCCGGGCTGGTACGGGGTGAAGTAGGCGACGCGGTCGGTCAGGATCACGCGATGGGTGTGCGGCGCGTCGAACAGCCTGACCTCGATCTTGGCTTCGCGTGCGGCGACCGCGTTCAGGTAGCGGATGTTGACCCGCAGCTGGTCGGCCAGCAGGCCCGCGCCGAAGCCGGGGTCCGCGTGCCGCACCTCCTGCTCCCGCCTGGCCAGCCAGCCGCCGGGATCGTCGGGATCGGGCAGCAGGACGTGCCCGTACTCCAGGACCGGGTTGCCGGCCTGCCACACGACCTGGAAACTGTCGCGGGTGAGCTCGTTGCCCCGTCCGGTCAGGACCTTGATCCAGCGGGCCGTGCGCAGGTCGGCGGCCAGGTCGGCGTTGGCCGCCGACTGCTTGGTGTAGGAGCGCTCGATGCCCACCCCGGTCAGCTTCGACAGCCCGCGCACCAGCACCCGCCTGGGCCAGGCCAGCCCCAGCCAGCCGGCCGCGACGGTGATGCCGCCGGCGAGGAGGGAGCTGACGATGCCGATGATCAATTCCTGCATGGCACCATCGTGATCCACCGGTCGTCGCCGGTCTAGGGTGAAGGCTCCCCGCCCCGAGGAGTGGACATGATCGGTGTCATCACCGCGCTGCCCGTCGAAGCGGCGGCGCTCCAGCACGCGCTCGGCCCGGTCGAGCCCGTACGGGTGGACGGCGACGGCAACCACTACGTCCTGGCCCGTCTCGCCTGCGGGGACGTGGTGACCACGTCGCTCGCCGCGACGGGCAACGTCATGGCCGCCGAGGCCTGCGCGCACCTGGTGCGCAGCTTCCCGCGGATCCGGGCGGTGATCATGTGCGGCATCGCGCTGGGCGTGCCGCGCCGGGGCGTACGGCTCGGCGACGTCGTGGTCGGCACCGACGGGGTGGTCCACTACAGCCACCGGCGGGTCACCGACGCGGGCAGCTCGCTCCGCGGGCACACCCTCGCGCCGTCCCCGCTGCTGCTGCGCGCGGTCAACGACCTGCGGGTGGCGGAGCTGCGGGGGGAGAAGCCGTGGGAACGGTGGCTGACGCCGCTGCCCGGCTTCGAGCCGCCGGAGGGCGAGCCCCGGGTCTTCCACGGCGCCATCGGCAGCGGTGACGAGCTTCTGCGCAGCGCGGCCCGCCGCGACGAGCTGGAGCTGGCGCACGGCATGCTGGCGATCGAGATGGAGGGCGCGGGCACGGCGTCGAGCGCCTGGCTGGGCGGGCGTGAATGTCTGGTGGTACGCGGCGTCAGCGACTACGGCGACGCGGCCAAGAACGACGACTGGCACCGGCCCGCGGCGACGGCCGCGGCGGCCTACACACGGGCCCTGCTCGAAGCCCTGCCACCGGACGCGGCGGGCGCCCGGGAGCGTCCGCCGCTCTCGCTGCTCGACCTGGTGGAGGTCATGGAGCAGGTGTCCACCTTGCGGACCCCGGCCGGGCGCGACGACGTGCTGCTCCTGCTGGGCCCGGACATCGCCGGCCGGGTACGGCGCGCCGACTCGACCCGTCCGGCGCTGCTGAGCCTGGCGAAGGTGTGCGAGGAGTATCCCGACGGGCTGCGGCGCCTTCAGGAGGTCGTGGAACGCCTGGACGGGCGCGACGCCCGGCCCGTGCGCGCGCTGGCCGCCGCGGTCGAGGATTACCGGGCTCAGTCGTAGTCGAATTCGCCGCCGAGCACTCCCGCGACGAACGCCTCCCATTCCGGCTGCGTGAACACCAGGATCGCGCCGTCGTCCTGGCCGCCATTGCGCATGAGGATGACGTTCTCGACGAACGCCACTTCCACCGGATCGCTAATATCAAGATCTGCAGCGCTATTTACCCACGTAATAGATGAAAGGTCGAAATCTGTAGCTTTGGGCTTCATGGGCAGCATGCGCCCATCTTATGCGATATTCGGGATTTGTCCGATATGGCGCACTCGGAATTCCCGTTATTCCCTGGCGGCAACGGGCACTAGAGTAGTGAAACTGTCACTGACAGTAGTCAAGATAGGAGTGAAGATGCTTCCAGCGCCATCGTGGCGGAGGAGTTCCCACTGCACCGAGCAGGACCTCGGCACCTGTGTCGAGGTCGCGCCGCAGGGCCTCCGAGTCGCCGTCCGCGACTCGAAGGACCCGTCCGGCCCGCATCTGAGCATTTCGCGCGAGGACTGGCAGAGCTTCCTCGACGCGATCAAGTCACGCTCGGTCTGAGTGGATGGGGCGCGGCGACGGCGCCCCATCCGGCCCGGTCATGAGGTCCGGGCCGATCTCCCCCCGTTTGACGCCGGCGACGAAGGCCCGCCAGGAGGCGATCGACACCACGAAGTACGGGCCGGCCGTCCGGCTGTCCTTGACCGCACAGGACGCGCCGAGATAGGCCACCGTCACGCAGCCGCCGCCGTCATCACTCCAACTCGATTTCCGCCAGGGCAACTGCACGTCGTCATACTCCGGTTCTCGGGTACGTGTCGATACGAGCATCTCCGCCTCGGGGTCGGACGCGGGGATCATACGGGCATCGGGTAGATGTCGCAGTTGGCTCTCCTCCCCTGCGCCCGGGAGAGCAGCGCGGGGTGATCGTCACCCAGCACGCGCCGGTAGGCGTCCATCGCCTGCGCCTGGGTCACCGCGGCCTCCTCGTGCCGGCCCACCGCCTTGAGGTCGAGGCCGAGGTTGAACAGGCAGGCGATGGCCGTCGGGTGGTCGTGACCCTGATGCATACGCAGCTGCTCCAGAGTCTGCCGGTCGAGGGCGAGCGCCTCCTCGTGGGCGCCGAGCGCGTGCAGGTCGCTGGCGTAGTTGATGGCGCACAGCAGCGTGCGCGGATGCTCGGCGCCGAGCATCCGGGTCAGCTCCTCCAGCGAATCGCGGTCGAGGTCGCGGGCCTCCTCGACCCGGCCCATGAGCCGTAGGGCCACCGCGATGTTGACCGCCGCCGTGGGGGTGTTGGGGTGGTTCGGGCCGAAGATCCGGGAGTATTGCTCCCGGGCGAGGCTGCCCAGCTCCACCGCCTGCGTCAGGTCGCCGATGGCCCGCAGGTTGAGCGCGTGGTTGAGCACCACCGCGACGGTGCTCTGCGAGTCCTCGCCGTATCGGGCCTTGAACAGCGACATCGCCTCTTCGGAGAGCTTGAGCGCCTCGTCGTTCCGGCCCGCCTTGCGGCTCATCACCGACAGCAGCACGATCGCGTCCATCGTCGACGGATGGGAGTTCTGGAAGCGGGCGCGCAGCTCGTTGGTGTGCTCCTCCTGCATGTCACGGGCCGCGAGATACTCGCCGCACTCCATGACGTCGATGGCCAGCGCCAGCCGGGTACTGACGGTGCTGCGGCTGTCGGGCCCGAGCAGCTCCAGCTTGCGTTGGTAGGTGTCCTCGTCCAGCTCTCTGGCCCGGACCGGGTTGCCGGCCAGGCGGTAGTCGATGGCCAGGAGGTGGGCCTGCTCCAGGGTCAGCGGCTCGTCCGGGCCGAAGCGGCGGCGCAGCGTCTCGTAGGCCTCGCGGTCGATCTCCATCGCCTCGGTGAAGCGGCCGAGGTAGCGCAGGTCGGCGCTGAGATAGCCCTGCGCCTCCAGGGTGCGCTCGTGGTCGGCGCCGAGCCGCTCGCGCAGCGCGTCGCGGGCGTGCAGGTGGTGCCGGTACGCGTCCTCGAAGTGGCCGAACAGCCGCTTGGCGCGGCCCAGCCGCAGCTCGGCCGTCAGGGTGGCGTCGTGCTCCGGCCCCAGTTGCGCGCTCCAGGTCTCCACCACGCGCTCGGCCATCGACAGGTAGCCGGACCGGTCGCCCCACAGGAAGAGGAAGTCGATGGTGTTGAGCATCAGCCCCCTGGCCCACGGGTCGGGGCACTCCTCCAGCCGCGAGGAGAAGATGTGCGGGAACAGGGCGTGATAGCTGGGCCAGCGCCCCTGGTCGTTGGGCGCCTTGGGGTCGGCGTTGGCCAGCAGCAGGTGGCCGCAGTGGCGCAGCTGGTGGCGTTCGTCCTCGGTGAGCTGGCTGGTCACCACGCGCTGGACCAGGCGGTGCAGGGAGATGGTGTTGTCGCGGTAGTTGACCTTGGCGAGCGCGTACCGGTTGAGCGCCCGGGTGGTGCGGCTGATCTCGATCGGGTCGCGCAGCACCTGCAGCAGCTCCTCCGGGCCCTCCAGGTCGCGGCTGCCGACCAGCAGCGACCTCGGGATCGGCTCGGGCGCGAGGAAGGCGCAGACCTGCAGGAGCTGGAGGGCGGCGGGGTTGGTGGTGCGCAGGCGGTCGAAGGAGACGTTCCAGGCCGCCGCCACCGACTTCTCGGTGCCCTCGACGTCGAGCAGTTCGTTGCGCTGGGCGTCGAACAGCTCCAGATACTCCGAGACCGGCATGCCCGTCTCGGCGAGCCACACCGCCGCCTGCTCGATGGCCAGCGGCAGGTCGCCGAGGCGGTCGGCGATCTGGTCGGCGTCGTGGTCGCTCAGATCGGGGCCGCGGCGGCGGAGCAGGTCGCGGCTCTCCGCGCGGGTGAAGACGTCCACCTCCAGCGGCGTGGCGTAGGAGAACCAGTCGCGCGAGCGCGAGGTCACCATGATCTTGCCGGGCCCGTTGGTGGGGAAGAACTTCCTGATCTCCTCCACGTCCTCGGCGTTGTCGAAGACCATCAGCCAGTTGCCGTACGGTCTGCCGAGCCGCAGCGCCTCCTTCACCGCCAGCTCCGCCACGTTGGGCTCCGACACCCGCAGTTCGAGCTGGGCGGCAAGGTCGACGAAGGCCTGACGGACCATGGTCAGGCGTTCGGAGGGAATCCACCAGATCAGGTCGTACTCCTTCTGGTGGCGGTAGCAGTATTCGACGGCGATCTGCGACTTGCCGACGCCGCCCAAACCGTGGAGCGCCTCGGGGAGCACCGCGGTGGTCCCGCTCGACAGTCGCTCGTGCAGCCGGGTGAGAATGTCTTCGCGCCCGGTGAAGTTGTGGTTCTTCTGCGGGACGTTCCAGACCGGCGTCGGCTCGTGCGACTCTCGTTTCGGTGCCACAGGTGTCGCGCTCATATTGATGGTCACTCCAAAGGGATCCGGCGTCGGCAGATCTTTGACGACATGCGTGTAGACACTGTCTTCAGGGCGAGGCAGATCGCGGTTCGAGGCGTGCCCGGCGGGCGGCTCTTCACTCCTGCCCATCTGGTCACTAATGGCATCCCTGAGGTCACGCGCGGGCGCGCTGTAGCTGCCGGCCATCGCCTCCAGGGCCGACACCGTCGGCTCGACCAGCGGTGACAGCTCGGGCGACAGCTCGGGCACGGCGGCGCTGCCGGGGGAGACGATCACCTCGCGCAGCGCCTTCAGCGCGTCGACCTCCTGGCTCAGGTGATCGACCACCGTCACCAGCACCTCGGCGGTGGTCGAGCGCCGCCCCGCCAGCAGCAGCTCCGCCCGGACCCCCGGCACGAAGTCGTACGGCACGCTCGGGCTGACCGGGTGCGGCTCGGCGCGGCGCACCAGATCGCTGCCCAGCACCTCGGCGAGGTGCGCCTCGGTGGCCCGGGGCACGAGCTTGCGCTGGACGAGCCGGACCACCGAGAGGTTCAGCGGCGCGGCGGCCAGGTGGACGGCGAGCTCGAACGCCGTCGACGAGACGCCCATGCGGAAGCGCCAGACCCGCTGCTCGGCCGAGAGCTCGTCCTCCGGCTGCGGCTCGGGCTCGGGTTCGGCCTGGTCGTGCGAGCAGGCGACGATCGTGCCGTGCCAGGCCGGCTGGACCGCCATGGCGAACGCCGCCCACGAGCGCGCCTGGCCGGCGTCGAGCCCGATGACCGGCACGGGCACCGATCCGGGCGGCGTCGCGGCCACGTACGCCCCGGCAGGTCCCGCCGGGCGGCGGTTGCGCAGCAGGGCCCGTACGGGCGTGATGCCGGTGCGCCGCCACAGCCGGGCGGGCAGCAGGTGGATCACCACGAGCGCGTGAGCGGCCCCCCAGCGGGCGAGCTTGCGGTGCGCGGCCCGGGTGTGCCAGGCGTCGCCGACGCCGTCGGTGAGCACGACGACGAGCCGGCGTCCGGCGCCGGGGCGGGCGAGCGAGGAGGCCGGCACGGCCGGGCCGCCGGGCCCTCCGCTGCGCAGGAACAGCTCGTACTCGTGCTTGACGTCGGTGTCGAGCAGGTGCGTGCGCACGGTGCGGAAGGCGGCGGTGTCGGTGAGCGCGGCGGCGAAGCCGTTCGCGGCGTTGCGATGCAGCAGGGCGAAGCGGCTGTCGTCGATGACGATGTCGAGGTCGAGGAAGCGTTCGAGCGGAGCGGTCAGGACCGGGAGCCAGAGGTCGTCCTCGGCGGCCCGGTCGGCCGTCGCCTCCTCGTCCAGCTCGCTCGTGCCGTGCACGGAGGCGGTCAGCCGGCGGAAGGCGAGCAGCGCCCGGGTGACGGCGCGGCGGCGGCTCGCCGAGGCGGTGGTGACCTCGCGGGGGTTCTCGGCGCCGCCGGTGAGGTCGGGGACGGCGGGGACGCCGCGCACCTCGCCTTCGGGATCGGGCGGGCTCGGCGGGGCGGGGGAGGGCGGCGGGCGGCCGGAGGGGTCGGCGGGCTGCTCGGAGGGTGGCGCCGGGGGCGGCAGGCGGGCCGGGGGCGCGCCCCCGCCGCCGGTGTCCGGCCGACGGGCCGCCAGTGCGGCGAGCCAGAGCAGGTCGGCTGATTCCTGCCAGTGCGGCACGCGGTCCGGCGGTGGGTCGGCCGGGCGGCTCACCCCGCGCCTGCCTCGTCCAGCCGTCGCAGCACGACGTCGAGGATCTGCCGCCAGGAGCGGTCGTCGGGGTCGGCGTTCCCGTTGATCACCAGGTGGAGCGCGTTGAGCAGCTGGTCGGCGGCCACCGGGCTGTGCCTGCGGTACTCCAGGAACTCCCGGACGATGCGGTCCTGGTGCGGTGTGGGCCGGTCGGCGAAGTGCGCCCCGACCAGCTCGGCCAGGCGTTCCTCACCGGGCTGGGTCATCTCCAGCCGGATGCAGCGGCGCAGGAACGCGGGCGAGAACTCGCGTTCGCCGTTGCTCGTGATGACGATGAAGGGGAAGGCGCGGCAGCCGACCCAGCCCTCCCTGACCGTGGCGGTGCCCTCGCGGTCGGCGGTGTAGACGGTCGACTGGGGCTCGCGGGCCCGCGCGCGGAACAGCTCCCTGATCAGGAAGCCGCCCTCCTCCAGGACGTCCAGCAGGTCGTTGGCCAGGTCGGCGTCACACTTGTCGAACTCGTCGATCAGCAGCACGCGCGGCAGCTCGTACGGCAGCAGCGCGGTGCCCAGGGGGCCGAGCTGGACGTACTCGCCGACCCGGGGCTCGGCGCCGGTGAGCCGCGCGTCCTGCACCCGCGCCACGGCGTCGTAGTCGTACAGCCCGGAGCGCAGAGTGCTGCGGCTGTTGACCGGCCAGCGCAGCACCGGCCCCAGCCGGAGTTCGCGGCTGACCTGGTAGGCCAGAGTGGACTTGCCGACCCCGGGCGGGCCGGTGACCAGCAGCGGCCGGCGCAGGCACAGAGCGGCGTTGATCGCCAGGATCTCCTGCTCGTCGGGGGTGCGCCTGATGGCGTCGCCGAGCCGTCTGCGCAGCTCGGGCAGGTCCTCGGCGGGCCGGGGCAGGACGGGACCGCCGTCGAAGGCCCGCCACGGAGGCGGGGGCGGGAGCTCGTCGAGCAGGCGTGCGCCGTCACGCGGCTGCCCGGTGCCGCTGTAGACCAGCCAACCTCGCGGGATGGCCGCCGATCCACCCTCCCCGGGAAGCCGCTCCGTGGGTGGTCGATCCACGCTCATCTGTGGATAATCCTCACTCGAATGTCCGGGCTGGGGAGTGTGGAAGTGCGGACTATTCGAAGGATCTCCTTGATCGCTCTCCGGCGCAACCTTTTAGGAAGGCGTCCTCAGCGGTTGGACTTCCGGAATGGGTCTGCCGGGATCGTCCCAGAGGAGGGCGACATTGCCGCATGTCGGAGTTGAGCTGCGGAGTTGGTGAATACTCTCGGGTAGCTTCTTGAGTTTCTGCGGTTGGAGAACCTCGCTGACGACTGTCCGAAATTCCCCGTTGGCCGATGAATCCCGGCACCAGAGGACAATCGGCACTCCGGCGTCCATGGCGGCATCAAGTTGCGCTCTGCCCTGCGGGCTGTCGGGCGGCGCGGACAGGACGCACGCCACCACGTCGGCGCCGCCCATCAGGTCGGCGTGCACGATTCCGGCGTCGCCGCCGTCCAGGGGAGCCAGGTGGGCCGCGCCCCTGCCGTCGAGGAACACGTGCCACCGGTCGAACCAGCGCCGGTAGGTGCTGTTGGGCCGCAACCGCCGGTCGCTGCGCAGGACCACCTCGTAGTCGGCGCCCAGAGCACGGGGCGGCAACTCCTCGCTGATCTTCCTCGGCCACTGGTCGACCGAGAGGTTGACCAGGTCCGGCGCGAGGCGGAACTCCAGCAGCAGCGGGCCGCCCTGCTTGGGGGTCCACTCGCGCTCGGCCGCCAGCACCAGCTCGACCACGTAGTCGGCGACGCGGGCCAGCGGCAGCTCGACCTCCCCGCCGCGCTCCGGGTTCCAGCCCAGGGGGCTCGTGTGCGTCCAGTGCGTGACCAGGTGCGGGTCGTCGCCTTCGTCGGGCACGGCGAGCGGGTCGATCTCCACGATCAGGCAGGTGGGCAGGTCGGTACGGGTCTCGAAGGCGAGCCGCTGGCGGAGCAGGATCTCCAGCTCGGTGGCCTCCGGGTCCTTGTTCTCGGCCCTGAGCTGGTCGCGCTGGCTGTAGAGCCAGCGGCTCAGCTCGGAGACCACGTCAGGGTCGCTGGTCTGGCGCTGCAGGAGCTGGCCGCGCACGTAGGCGGCGAAGCGCAGGTGGGGCAGGAGCCGCCGCTCGCCGGTGGGGGCGTCGAGCAGGAACTCGAAGACGTGGCCCGCGTCCTGGAAGGCGCCGGGGAAGCCGCGGCCCTTGCCCTCGGTGGCCACCTGGTAGAGGATCCGCAGGTCGTCGACCTCGCACCCGCGCAGCAGGGTGGCGATGTGCTGGGCCTCCGGCGGTGCGAGCAGCTCCTCGGCGGGGCTGAGCAGCCGGGTGATCCGCTCGGCCCACGGCGTGCCCGATCCGATGTACTGGACGCCTCGTTGCAGCGCGCGGCGTCCGTCTTCGGTGGATACGGCACTTTTGACAATATTGAGAAAATATATCCCCGGCTGCGGAGACGAAGCCACGTGCAACTCGCCGGACTCCAGAGCCGTATTCACCACGTCCAGCAGCTCTTCGGGTCTCAGGTGGGAAACACGGCCGAGCTCCCGGGCGACCTGCAGGATGTCGATCTGTCCCACCAGGCTCCTTCCCCCCATCCTGATGTCGAGACCGGGAGATTTCCGCGATTGTACTAGGGCAGGTGGCATCGTCCCTTGTTTCAATGCCGCGACTTCTTCCGCGGCGCCCGTCTTGCCTGATTCTTACTGTGAACCGTGACCGGTGGGACCTTTCCGCACCGGTCCGGTCACGTCACCGTCGCATCACTGCGGCCAGTTGGCGATGATCTCGGGCTTGATGGCGTCGGCGTGGCACTTGAAGGTCTTGCGCGCACCGCGGTCGTACAGGCAGACCCGCACGTCCACGCGCTTGATCTCGCCGTCGGAGGAAAGCCGGAAGCTCTTCCTGGCCGAGCAGGTCGTGCCGGGGCGGCTCCAGCCGGTGCCGCCGCCCGCGTAGTGGAAGCGGGCGCGGACGTAGGCGCAGTGGCCCGGATGCGCGTCGCGGTCGTACAGCCTGCCGCGCACGACGAACGTCTGAGCACTGAAGCCGGTGATCCAGACGTCGGCCTTGGCCTGGCCGGAATGCCCCTTCGCCGACGCGACCGGGCCCCAATGGATGCCGGCGGCGGCCTGCGCCGGGGCGGGCAGGCCGGCGACGATCACGAAGGCCAGGGCGGCGCCGATGACATGTGTCTTTCTCATGACCGCGACGATAGGAGGGACGACTTGGAATGATCTTGCATCCGGCTGGGGCGTCACCGGAGGACCGACGGGCTCTCCACGCCGCCGCCGAACGCCGGGCCCCACATCACCTCAGCCGTCAGAGGCCGAGGGCGTCATCATCGGGCATCCGGGCGCGCAGCGCCGTGGAGACGTCGGGGTCGATCGGGATGAGGGCGCCGACGCCGGTCACGTCGAGCAGGCGCCGCAGCACCCCGCGCGCGCCCGTCAGCCGCAGCCAGCCGCCCGCCAGCCTGGCCCGCTCCACGTGGTCGATGAGGGTGCGCAGGCCCATCGAGTCGCAGAAGGTCAGCTCGGCGGTGTCGATGACGAGGTGCACCCGGCCGGCGGCCAGGCAGGCGTCGAGCGCCTCGGCCAGCCGTGAGCACCGGGTGGTGTCGAGCTCCCCGACGACGCTGATGACCGCTGTGTCACCGAAGTATTCACTGGTGATGGCGAACGGTGCGTGCATCCGGCGGCCTCCATCGTGTATGGGGGTGACACTACACCGGTCAAGAACGACAGGTCCGAATGCCGCCGGTACCGGCGACCCGTCGGGCGCGACAGTGTCATCCGTGACGCACACCCGTATCGAACCCTCGATCCTCTATTTCGGCACCCCCGTCGTGTTGATCTCCACCGTCAACGAGGACGGCACGCCGAACCTGGCCCCGATGTCCTCGGCGTTCTGGCTCGGCTGGCGGGGGATGCTCGGCCTGGGCCGGCGGTCCAAGACCGCGCGCAACCTGACGAGGACTCGCGAATGCGTGCTCAACCTGCCCTCAGACGCGCTCGCCCCGGCCGTCGACCGGCTCGCCCTGACCACCGGCGCCGACCCGGTGCCGCCGTGGAAGCGCGAGCGCGGCTACCGGTACGTGCCGGCCAAGTTCGAGCGGGCGGGGCTGACGCCGGTGCCGAGCGAGACCGTGGCGCCGCCCCGGGTGGCCGAGTGCCCGGTGAGCATGGAGGCGGTGGTGGTGACCGAGCACCCGGTGGGCGACGGCGGGATCGCCGCGTTCGAGGTACGGGTGCAGCGCGTGTGGGTGCACGACGACATCCGCGCGGAGGGCTCCGACGACCACATCGACCCGGACCGGTGGCGGCCCCTGATCATGAGCTTCCAGAAGCTGTACGGGCTCGGCCCGCAGGTGTGGGGCTCCACGCTGGCCCGCATCCCCGAACGCGCCTACCGGAGCCCGGACGTGGACCGGGCCCGCGCGGTGTGACTCAGGCGAACAGCGCCCGGTGCAGGGGCAGCCATGTGCGGCCGGCGCAGAGCCGCTCGACCTCGGCGCGGGTCCGCCAGCCCGCCCGGCTGCTTTCGGACCCGGCGGGCGGACTGGTCGCCCGCCCGGCCCCGGCCACCCGGGCGCGGAACATCACCAGGTACGCGGGAGACGGGTAGCGGTAGCCGGCCGGGGCGGCGGCGAGCAGCTCGATGCGGTGCCAGGCGAACACCGTCAGCCGCTCCGCCGCCAGCCGGAACCCGGTCTCCTCCACCAGCTCGCGGGCGGCCGCCTCGGCGGGCGTCTCGCCCGGGTCGAGGTGGCCGCCCGGGACCTCCCAGCCGCGGCCCGGGCGGTCGACGTGGGTGAGCAGCGTGCGGTCGTCCGCGTCGAGGACGAACGCGAAGGCCGAGGTGACCGCGCCCCCGGCCGGCAGGCGGTCGCCGAGCACGACGTCGAAGCGGTGCGGGACCGGGACCCACGGCACCTGCCGGCTTTCCAGGAGGCGTTCCACGACGGACAGGGTCTCAGACTCCCCGGCGCATGGCACGGGTGCCGAGGAACAACCCGATCGCGGCCACCGCCGCCGCGGCGACGCTTCCGTACAGGACCGGAAGGGACAGCACCTGGCCGGAGAAGAGCGCGCGCTCGGCGTGCACGATGTGGGTGACCGGGTTGAGGCCGCCGGCCACCCGCAGCCAGCCGGGGCCGGTGTCGAGCGGGAGCAGCACCCCCGACAGCAGCAGCAGCGGGAACAGCAGCATCTGCGAGACCGTGTAGAACAGGGTGCCGTCGGGAGCCGACCTCAGTGCGAGGACGAACGAGAACGCGCCCAGCCCCACCCCGAACACCATCAGCAGGAGCAGCCCGGCGACCACGCCCGCCAGGTGGAGCTCGAACCCGAGCGGCACGGCCAGCACGATGATCAGAACCGACTGGGCGAACAGCACGGCCATCGCCTTCATCGCCATGCCGACCAGCATCGCGGTCCGGTTGAGCGGCGTGACCATCATCCGCTCCGTCGAGCCGCCGATCAGCTCCACCAGCAGGTAGTAACCGGCGGACATCGGCCCGGTCAGGCACATCATCACCAGGATGCCCGGCACGAACCACTGCCAGGAGGAGCCCACGGCCCCGTCCAGCAGCGTCCCGAACAGGAACAGGAACAACAGCGGCTGCCCCATCTCGAAGAGCAGTCCCACCGGCTCACGCAGCGAGGGGGTGATCTCGCGGCGGAAGACGGTCACGGTGTCACGCAGGAAGGTCGTCATCGCTGAGGCTTCTCCCGGTCAGGCTGAGGAACACGTCGTCGAGGGTGGGGCGGTGGGTCTCGGCGGCGGCGACCTTGACGCCGGCCGCCTCCAGCGTGCGCAGGTGCTCGGGCAGGGCCGCGGTGGCGGAGGCCGCGCGCAGCCGCACGGTCACGCCCTCGGCGGTGCCGCCGAGGAGCGCGGCGGCCCGCCCGGCGTCCTCGGCGGTGTGGGCGGTGAGCGTGATGCGGTCGCCGGCCAGGTCGTTCTTGAGCTGGTCGGCCGTGCCGTCGGCGATGATCCGGCCGTCGTCGATGATGATCACCCGTTCGGCCATGGTGTCGGCCTCTTCGAGGTAGTGGGTGGTGAGGAAGAGCGTGGTGCCGTACGTCTCGCGCAGGCGCAGGATGTGCGTCCAGATGTCGGCGCGGCTCTTGGGGTCGAGCCCGGTCGAGGGCTCGTCCAGGAAGAGCAGGCTCGGCCGGTGCACGAGGCCGAGCGCGATGTCGAGGCGGCGACGCTGGCCGCCGGAGAGCGTGCCGGGCTTGCGGGTGGCGAGCGGCGTCAGGTCGAGCAGCTCCAGCATCTCGCCGGCGCGCCGGCGGGCCTCGGCGGTGGTCAGGCCGTAGCAGCGGCCCTGGGTGACGAGTTCGTCGGCGACGCGGAAGCTCTCGCCGGCGCTGTTCTTCTGGCCGACGTAGCCGATCCTGGCGCGCACCGCGCCGGGGGCGCGCGCGACGTCGTGGCCGGCGACGACGGCGGTGCCGGCGGTCGGCGGAAGCAGCGTGGTGAGCATCCGCAGCGTGGTGGACTTGCCGGCGCCGTTCGGGCCGAGGAAGGCGACGAGCTGTCCGGGCTCGACGTCCAGGTCGATGCCGCGTACGGCGTCGACGGTCTGTTTCTTCTTGAGGGAGAACGTTCGGGTCAGACCCCGGGCGTGGATCATCTGGCTGCCTCCGGGCATGGCGAAGAAACCCCTGGTCGGGGGGCGGTCGGGAGCGGGTCAAGTGTCAGCCCGGGGGCGCGACCTTGGCAAACGCGAATGTCACGTTTACATACGGCTCTGACCTGCGAAAACGCCATGTTGCGAAGAAGGTCATGATGAATAACTTTTCGGCCTCTGACGTGCGGTTTTCTCCTGTTGTGTAAAGAAATTCTGCGACTATCACCTCCGTGAAGCGTCGACTGTTACTCATCGCGGTGGTGGCGGCCGTCGGGCTGGGCGCGCAGAGCGCTCAGGCCGCTGACGGGGTGGCGGGGGTGGACGTCAGCAACTGGACCGGAGACGTCGACTGGGCCGCGGCGGCGTCGGGCGGCGCCAGGTTCGCCTTCGTGCACGCCACCGAGGGCCACGACTACGTCAACCCGCGCTTCGCCGCGCAGTTCGACGGGGCGGCGGCGGCCGGGCTGGTCCGCGGGGCCTACCACTTCGCGCAGCCGCACGAGTCGGGCGGGGCCGTCCAGGCCGAGCACTTCCTGCGGAACGGCGGCGCCTGGCGCACCGACGGGCGGACGCTGCCCGGGGTGCTCGACCTCGAGGACAACCCGTACCAGGACAGGAACGGCAAGAACGCCTGCTACGGCCTCTCCACCGAGGACATGGTCGCCTGGATCAAGGACTTCACCGGGACCTACCGCGCCAGGACCGGGCTGCGGGCGATCATCTACACGACCACGAGCTGGTGGAAGACGTGCACCGGCGACAGCACCGCGGCCGGGTCCAGCCCGCTTTGGCTCGCCCGCTGGGGCGCTGACCCGGGCGAGCTGCCGAAGGCGTGGCAGCGCCACACGTTCTGGCAGTCGGCCGACAAGGGCACGCTGCCCGGCGGGCAGAACGCCTTTAACGGCTCGGAGGACGAGCTGAAGGCGATGGCCAACCCGCCGGCCGAGGTGACCGTCTCCGGCAAGGCGCGCAGCCGCACGACCTACCGGCTGACCGTGGCCAACACCGGGCCGCATCCGCTCACGGACATCAAGGTCTCCGGGCGGGCGTTCGGCGGGCAGCGGGTGGTCAAGGCATCCTCGGGCTGCAAATTCAGCGGCACGGCGGTCCGCTGCTCGATCAAGAGGCTGGGGATCGGGCAGAAGAAGACCTTCGGCTTCGTCACCAAGCCCCGCAAGAAGAAGGGCACCGTCGGCATCCGGTTCACCGTCGGGAGCGCGGTGGTCAAGCTAAGCGCCAAATAACCCCATAAGGCAGGATGGAACCCGCATCGCGAGGGAGGTGCGGGGGTGTCGGGGAGGCGTGGAGCTCTGCTCGCCATGGCCCTCGTCCTGCTCGTCGTCACGGCCTCCGCGCCGATCAAGCGGTACGTCTTACCCCGGATCGTCGCGATCGCGTACGAGATCGAGCAGCGCGGCATCGTCTACTCGTGGGGCGGCGGCCACGCCGAGCGGCCCGGCCCGTCCACGGGGACGTGCGTGGGGTACACGGGCCGGATCAAGCCCTGTCCCGCCACCAGGACGCGGGGGCTCGACTGCTCCGGGTTCACCCGGTGGGTGTACGCGCTCGCCCACGGCGCCGACGTGCTCGGCCCGGGGAACACCGACGACCACGTGCGGCTGATGCGGAAGGTCCGGTCTCCGATACCCGGCGATCTCGTCTATTTCGGCAAACGCACCAAGAAGCGCCTCAAGACACGGCATGTCGGCATCTATCTGGGCAACGGGCGGATGATGAACGCCCCCGAGACCGGCGCGATCGTCCGGGTGGACGACATCGCGCGGGTACGCGGCTTCCTGGGGTTCTACCGCTACTGACCAGTGACGCCTGTGGTCTCACGGAAATTGAGAGACCCGAAGGCTAATGTGTGCCGCTATGGACAGGCGATGGGTCGGGAGCGACGGGTACGAGATCGTGCTCGGCATGCGGGCCGGGCGTCAGGTGCTGAGGGTGCGTCGCCACGGCCTTCTGGTCGCCGACTGCGCCTCGGTCGCCGAGGTCGCGCGGCACGTCGATCTGGCCGACCTGTGCGAGGTCGTCACCCTGCCCGCGAGGTCCCGCGGGACCGCGCGACCGGCCGCCCGAACCAGTTCGCATCATCGCTGAGCGCCGTGTATGGTTACACCTGTCCGCAGCGCCGGACAGGCCCCTATAGCTCAGTCGGCAGAGCGTCTCCATGGTAAGGAGAAGGTCAACGGTTCGATTCCGTTTGGGGGCTCCACCAGCGACAGACCCCACCACGGTGGGGTTTTGTTTTGTGTCGCCGGGGGTGCCTTTGGCATACTGGTAACACCCAGCCCGATCAGGCGAATGACGTAGACGCTCCCCGGGTCGGGTATCCTCTACGGGGCCGGATCCTTTCCGGCTTGCAAGGCGGAGTAGCTCAGTCAGGCAGAGCAAACGGCTCATAATCGTTGTGTCGCCGGTTCAAGTCCGGCCTCCGCTACTGCCCTCACCCAGGTCACCCGACCTGGGTCGGGCGTGTCCATGTCCCGAACGTAGAAAGGCACTCCCAAGTGGCTGCCACCGACGTTAGGCCGAAGATCACGCTGGCCTGCCAGGAGTGCAAGCACCGCAACTACATCACGCGGAAGAACCGGCGCAACGACCCGGATCGGCTTGAGCTGAAGAAGTACTGCCCCAACTGCCGCTGCCACCGCGCGCACCGCGAGACCCGCTAGTTCTCGCCAGGGCGGTCACTCCGGCCTTCACAGCGCACAACCGGCGTCCCGTCACGGGCGCCGGTTCGTCATGTCCGGGGCCGGTAAAAAGCAGGCCATGACGGCGACAGCCGAACCTTGTTCTGTTACCTTCAGCTCAACGACGCGGCGCCGGTTGAGACATGCGAGGGAGCAGTGATGGCCTTGAACCGTGACTTCGTGGGACGCAGCTACGCGTCCAGCACCCCTTACGAGGTCAGCCGGGTGAAGATCCGCGAGTTCGCGGCGGCGATCGGCGACGACAACCCGATCTACCACGACAAGGCCGCCGCCCAGGCGGCCGGCCACCCCGACGTGGTGGCCCCGCCCACCTTCCCCATCGTGTTCAGCCTGCGGAGCGGCGGCGAGGCGCTCGCCGACCCCGACCTGGGGCTCAACTTCGCCATGGTGGTCCACGGCGAGCAGCGCTTCGAGTACGCCCGCCCCGTCTACGCCGGTGACGAGCTGGTCACCACGGCGACCATCACCGACATCCGCACCGCCGGGCGCAACGAGCTGCTGACGGTCAGGAGCGACGTCACCACGGTGGCCGGCGAGCCGGTCTGCACCACGTACAACACGATCGTCGAGCGCGGAGGGGCGGCCTGACATGGCGGCGACGCTGAAGTACGACGAGATCGAGGTCGGCCAGGAGATCCCGCCGGTCGACTATCCCGTGCGCCGGGTCAACCTGGTCATGTACGCCGGGGCCTCCGGCGACTTCAACCAGATCCACTGGAACGAGCGGTTCGCCAAGATGGTGGGCCTGCCGGACGTCATCGCGCACGGCATGTTCACGATGGCGCAGGCGGGCCGGTTCGTCACCGACTGGGCCGGCGACCCGGGCGCGGTCGTCGACTACGGGGTGCGCTTCTCGTCGATGGTGGTCGTGCCCGACGACGACCAGGGCGCCACGATCACCGTGAGCGGCGTGGTGGAGGAGAAGCTCGACGACGGCAAGGTCGTGGTGGGGCTGACCGCCAGGTCCGGCGACGCGCGGGTGCTGTCGAAGGCCAGGGCCGTGGTGCGGCTCGCCTAGCCGCCGATGATAGGGCGGGCGGCTCCCGGGTACCCGTGACGGTCATGAGTGAGAACGCATGGCCCACCGTGGAGTCGATCCCCGTCTCGGCCGTCACCGACGACCGCCCGCCCGGCCGGCTGCGGCCACCCAAGCCCCAGGAGATCGCCGGCACGGTCGGCACCGGCCGTGACACCGCGGGCGGCGCCGCGTCCGAGGCGGCGCGCGCCACCGGCGTGGGCACGGCCGGCACCAAGCGCCGCTCGGGCGCCCGCGGCAACCCGGCCGGCGAGCTGGGCTTCTCCGGCGACCCCGGTCAGCACGGCGACCCGGGCGACGACATGTTGCACGCCCAGCGGGTGTGGGACGGCACGCTGGCCACCAACCGGATGGACGACCTGGGCGTCAACGCCGAGCGGCAGCGCATGGAGACCAAGGACGTGACGGCGTCGGTCGGCCTGCTGGTGGACGGCTGGCCGGACGACGTGCGCACGTGCGTGACGTCGGTGCTGGCCCACACGGGCTGCACGGTGCTGGCGCTGGACCTGGGCGACGTGGAGGGCGCCGGGAGCGTCCTGGACGAGCTGGCCGCGCGCGAGCCGGACCGGGTGCGGGTGTGGCACGTCGCCGAGACGCCGCACTGGCTGGGCGGCACGGCGACCTGGGGCGCGGCCAGGGCCAAGCTGCTCCAGCTGGACACGGCCGAGGTGCACGTGTTCATGGACACCTCGCTGGTCCTCGAAGGCGACGCGCTGACGCCGCTGATCGCCGCCGTGCAGGAAGGCGCGGTGGCCGCCGGTTGGAAGGGCCGCAAGCCGCCGGGGGCCGAGAGGCCGGGCAGCGGCGCCGAATGGCTGGAGGCCGGGCCCGGCAAGGTGCCCGCGCTGACCGGCGACCTGATGGCGGTGCGCCGCTCGGCCGCCGTCGCCGCCCTGCCCGACCAGGCACGCTACGGCGTCGACGCCGACCTGGAGCTGTCTCTGCGCCTGCGCGGCGAGCTGGTGGTGCCGCGCACGCGGCTGCCGGTGCGACAGGTGCGCGAACACGCCGTGGCCGACGACTACAGGCTCGAAGAGTCACGCCGGAACCACGGCAGGGTGCTCGGCATGCTGGAACCCTCCTAAGCTAGACCCCTATGGAGATGCTCGCGCCGTACACCACGCTGGGGCTGGGCGGTCCCGCCCTCGACTTCGTCCGAGCCGACACGGCCGAGCAACTGGTCTCTTCGGTGGCCGAGGCCGACCACGCCGCGCGGCCGACGCTGCTGCTCGGCGGCGGCAGCAACCTGGTGGTGTCCGACGCCGGGTTCGACGGGCTGGTCGTCCAGGTGGCCACCAGGGGCGTCGCCGTGTCCCGCGACGGCGAGCAGGTGCTCGTGACGGTCGAGGCGGGCGAAGACTGGGACCCGCTGGTGGCCCGTGCGGTCGCCGAGGGCTGGTCCGGCGTCGAGTGCATGTCCGGCATCCCCGGCCTGGTGGGCTCCACGCCGATCCAGAACGTCGGCGCCTACGGCCAGGAGGTCGCGCAGACCGTCCGGTGCGTGCGCGCCTACGACCGCCGCACCCGCCACGTGGTCGACCTGGAGGCCCGCCAGTGCGGGTTCGCCTACCGCACGAGCATGTTCAAGCGCGACCTGTCCCGCTACGTCGTGCTGTCGGTGACGTACGCGCTGGAGCTCGCCGAGCTGTCCGGGCCGGTGGCCTACCAGGAGCTGGCCGGCCGGCTGGGCGTCGGGCCCGGCGACCGCGTGCCGCTGGCCGACGCCCGCGAGGCGGTGCTGGAGCTGCGCCGGGGCAAGGGCATGGTGCTCGACCCCGACGACCCCGACACCCGCAGCGCCGGCTCGTTCTTCACCAACCCTGTCCTCACCGCGGAGCAGGCGGCGGAGCTGGCCGCCCGCGCGCCCGGCCACCCGCACTGGGAGCTTCCCGACGGCCTGATCAAGGTGCCGGCGGCGTGGCTGATCGAGCAGGCGGGCTTCCCCAAGGGCTACGGTCGCGGCCCGGTCCGCATCTCCACCAAGCACACCCTCGCGCTGACCAACCCCGAGGGCGCGGGCACCACCGCCGACCTGCTGGCCCTGGCCAGGGAGGTGCGCGACGGGGTGCGCGAGAAGTTCGGCGTCACGCTGGTCAACGAGCCGGTGATGGTCGGCTGCGCGCTCTGACCGGGGGAATACCTCCGGCGGGGGTTGCTGTTAAGGTTGGTTGAAACACCGAAGGGGAGTAGTCCCAATCGTGTGATCGACACACTGGCGCGTTCACGCGCCCGGTCACACGGGCCTCATGGGCGGACGAGACCTTCGGCCTGGCAGTCGTGTACGAAGACGCTGCCGGGCCGAAGCCGTGCCCGAAATCCCCTGGGTGCGACGCCTACGGTCCGGTCGCGCGGGAGAGGACCGTGGAAGCTTTCTGGATCAGCCTGGGCGCCATTTTCCTGGCCGAGCTGGGCGACAAGAGTCAGCTCATGGCGATGACCTTCGCCGCCCGTTACAAAGCCTGGGTGGTGCTGACCGGCATCACCGTCGCCACCACCGTCGTCCACCTGTTGAGCGTGGCCATCGGCGGGCTCATCGGGGACGCGCTGCCGACCACCGCCATCACCGTCGTCGCCGGTCTGGCCTTCATCGGCTTCGCCCTCTGGACGTTGCGCGGCGACGAGCTCACCGAGGAGGAGTCGCGCAAGGCCCAGCGCGCCACCCGCAGCGCGCTGATCGCCGTGACGGTGGCGTTCTTCCTCAGCGAGCTGGGCGACAAGACCATGCTGGCCACCATCACGCTCGCGACCTCGTACGGCTGGGTCGGCACCTGGATCGGCTCCACCGTCGGCATGGTCGCCGCGGATGCCCTGGCCATCCTGGTGGGCCGTCTGCTGGGCAGGAACCTCCCGGAGAAGGCCGTCCGCTACGGCGCCGCAGCGGCGTTCGCCGTCTTCGGCGTCGTGATGCTGGTGGACGCGCTCGTCCTGGCGCGGTGACGGGTCAGCGGGACAGGAGCGAGAGGCGGTGCGCGGCCGCGGCCGCCTCGCCCCGGGTGGTGACGCCGAGCTTGGCCAGGATGTTGGAGACGTGCACGCTGACCGTCTTGGCGGAGATGAACAGCTGCTGGGCGATGTCCCGGTTCGTCCGGCCCAGCGCGACCAGGCGGAGCACCTCCAGCTCGCGCGGGGTGAGCAGCTCCGAAGGCTCCTGCTGACGCTGCGCGCCGACGCGCCGGGAGAGCGCCTCGATCTCGGCCACGAGCGGGGCCGCGCGCAACGCGGTGGCGTGCGGCAGCGCGGTCGCCAGCCGGGTAGCCGCGCCGTCCCTGTCGCCCGCCCTGGCCGCCACGGTGGCGGCCCGGACCAGGGCCTTGGCCTGGTTGTGCGGCCGGTTGAGCCGCTCCCACGCGACGGCCGAGGCGTCGAAGTCGCCCGAGTACGTCAGCCGGTAGGCCTCGGCGACCGGGCCCGTCACCGACAGATGGGCGGCCACGTCCGCGGCCTGCTCGCGCAGCGCCCGGGTGCGCTCCGGCTCGATGTCGGCGGCGGCGTCGCAGACGGTGCGCAGCAGGGCGAGCAGCCGCCAGCCGAGCATGGCCTTGCTGGACTGCGCCTGCCCGGCCAGCATCCGCTCGGCCACGGTCAGCGCGTGGCCCGGCTCGCCGCGCAGGACGTGCCAGCCGATGCGCAGCCGGGTGCTGTTGGTGGCGTCCTGGACGAAGTCCTCCGGGCGATCCTTGAGCACGCCGATCTCCGACAGGATGCTCTCCACCAGCTCCACCTCGCCCCGCGCGAGAGCGATGTCGGCGCGTACTCGCATGAGGTGGTGGCGGGTGCGCAGGGACGGCCCGAAGCTGAGCGCGCGCTCGACCGTCTCGACGGCCTCGTCCCAGCGCCCGATGCTCTCCAGCGCCTCGGCCTTGTTGTTGAGGATGAACAGGCCGCCGGCGCGCAGCCTGCCGTACTTCTTGGCCTCACGCCAGCCCTCGTCGGACAGCTTCAGCGCCTGCTCCCAGCCGCCGGTGTCCTGCAGCGAGTCGACCATGTTGGCGATCGCCCGGGTGATGATGCGGCCGGACTTCGCCTGCCTGCCGAGGTCGAGCGCCCGCTGGATGGTGGCGATCGTGGCCTCGATGTCTCCCGCGATCGAGTGGCCGAGCGCCCGGTTGAGCAGCAGGTCGGCCTCCAGGCACCGGTCGCCCAGCTCCCCGGCCAGCCGCAGCCCCTCCTCCACGTACCCGACGCCCTCGGCGTCCTCGCCGCGCAGCATGAGGTGCTGGCTCATCCGTACCAGTACCTCGGCCCTGGCCTCGCCGGGCTCGGGCACCAGCTTGAGCGCGTGCCGCAGGTCGTCCACCACGCCCATCTGGCCTTTGGAGACCTTCAGGTGGGATCTGCGGACGATGAGCCCGGCCACCCGGCCCGGCTCCTGTGACTCGTCCAGCTCCGCCAGGGCGGCTTTGACGAACTTCACGGCCCGGTCCACGTCGCCGCCCTCCTGCGCGGCCGCGGCCGCCTTCTCCAGCACGGCGGTGTGGTCGGCGCCGATCCGCTCGGCGGCGTCGGGCACCCGGTCCCAGAGCATGAGGACGCGTTCGAGCAGCGGCACGGCCTCGGTGTAGGCGAAGGCCTTGAACGACTTCTTGGCGGCCCACCAGGCGGCCGTCAGCGCGTGCACGTCGTCGCGCGCCCCGTACCAGTGGTGGGCCAGCTCCACGTAGGCGCGGCCGGGCGGGACCAGCTGGTGGTCCTTGGAGATCTCCTCGGCGTAGCGGGCGTGCAGGCGCTGGTGCTCGCCGGGCAGCAGCTCCTCGTGGACGGCCTCGCGGATCAGCGAGTGGCGGAAGACGTAGGCGCGGTTGTCGGCGATCTGCAGCACGTTGCGGGCGATGGCGGGCCGCAGCGCGGCCTCCAGCTCCGGCTCGGCCAGGCCGCTCACGGCCGACAGCAGGGCGTGGCCGACGCGGGTGCCGCCCGCGGCGGCGACCCGCAGCACCCGCTGGGTCTCCTCGGGCAGCCGCTCGACCGCGTTCAGGATGAGGTCCTGCATCGACTCGGGGAAGGCCGTGCAGACGTCGCCGCCCTCCAGCATGGCCTCGACGAAGAGCGGGATGCCCTCGCTGCGCTGGTAGACCTTCTCCACCTTGGGGTAGTCGGGGGCGCTGCCGAGGATGCCGGCCATCTGCTCGGCGACCTCGCCCTGCGACAGCCGGGGGAGGTCGAGCCTGAGCACGCCGTTGACCCGGCCCAGCTCGGCCAGCACCGGCCGGAGCGGGTGCTGGCGGTGCAGGTCGTCGGAGCGGTACGTCATGACGAGCAGCGCCTGCGGGACGCGCAGGTTGCGGCTGAGGAAGGCGATCAGGTCGCGGCTGGACCGGTCGGCCCAGTGGATGTCCTCGATGACCAGAAGGGTGGGCGCGGTGTCGGCGAGCCGTTCCACCAGCGTGAGTATCTGCTCGAACAGCCTGGCCCGGCCGGCCTCGGTCTCGCCGTCGCCGCTCGGCTCGCCGAACTCGGGCAGGAGGCGCGCCAGGTCGCGCTCGGCGCCGTCGGGCAGCAGCCCGGCGACCCCTTCTGTGCCCTGCTCCCGGACGAGCTGCCTGAGCACGGCGGTGAAGGGCGCGTACGCCAGGCCCTCGGTGGACAGCTCCACGCAGCCGCCGGCCAGCACCCGGGCGCCGTCGAGTGCGGCGTGCTCGGCGAAGCACTGGACCATCCGGGTCTTCCCGACCCCGGCCTCACCGCCCAGCAGCACGGCCGTGGCGTTGCCCGCGCGGGCCTCGGCGAAGGCGTCGGTCAGCGCGGCCATCTCGTCCCGCCGCCCTACGAAGACGGGGCTCACCGAGCGTCCCAGCATGTCGTTCAGCATGTCACGCCTTATCCGATGCAATCGACGCATTTAGGGGGGATGCGAGGCCCGGCCGCGAGTGAGCGCGCGGCCGGGCTGTCGTGCGGGGGTCATGACGAGCGGCGCTTGCCGAAGACCGAGCGGCGCTCGGACTTGTTGACCTGCTGGGCCTCGCGTACCCGGCGGTGCCTGTCGGCGGCCGCGCGCAGCTCGTTCGTGTGGCTCTTCATCAGCTCGTACTCGATCTCGGCGTTCATCACGCGATCTCCTTGAAAGTGCTTCTTCCTGACACCTTCAAGAATCCGCCTAAGGCCCACCCCCGCACATCGGGTGGATGCCTTATCTCCGCCTCGAACCCCATGCCTAGACCGGGTCACGGGCTCCGGTTTGGACGTAGGGACACCGGTCGGCGATGCTGTGAGGGTGTCAATTGTGACGACCTCGCTCGCGGACGTCGCCTCCTCCGGGGCCACCCTGCGAGCATTCCTGCACGGCTTGCCCGGTGTCGACCGGGTCGGCGCCGACCAGCGGGCGGCGATGCTCGGCACCCGTTCCATCAAGACCACGGCCAAGGCCCAGGCCATCGACCTGGCGATCTCCATGGTGGACCTCACCACCCTGGAGGGCGCCGACACCCCGGGCAAGGTGCGCGCGCTCTGCACCAAGGCGCTGCACCCCGGTGAGGGAGCGCCCCGGGTGGCCGCCGTCTGCGTCTACCCCGACCTGGTGCCCGTCGCCGCCGAGACGCTGGCCGGCTCGGGGGTGAAGGTGGCCTCGGTGGCCACCGCGTTCCCCAGCGGCCGGTCCTCGCTGGAGGTGAAGGTGAGCGAGACGAAGCTCGCCGTCGCCGCCGGCGCCGACGAGATCGACATGGTGATCGACCGCGGCGCGTTCCTCGCCGGCGACTACCTCAAGGTCCACGAGGAGATCGTCGCGGTGAAGGCCGCCTGCGGCGACGCCCACCTGAAGGTCATCCTGGAGACCGGCGAGCTCGCCACCTACGACAACGTACGCCGCGCGTCCTGGCTGGCCATGCTGGCCGGCGGCGACTTCATCAAGACGTCCACCGGCAAGGTGTCCCCGGCGGCCACGCTCCCCGTGACGCTGATCATGCTGGAGGCCGTGCGCGACTTCCGCGACGCGACCGGGCGGCAGGTGGGCGTCAAGCCCGCCGGCGGCATCCGCACCACCAAGGACGCGATCAAGAACCTCGTCCTGGTCAACGAGACCGCGGGCGACGACTGGCTGAGCCCCGACTGGTTCAGGCTCGGCGCGTCCTCCCTGCTGAACGACCTGCTCATGCAGCGTCAGAAGCTCGCCACCGGCCGCTACGCGGGCCCCGACTACTTCACCCTGGACTGATGGCGATGTCGATATTCGAGTACGCCCCTGCGCCCGAGTCGCGCGACGTCGTCGACATCAAGCCGTCCTACGGCCTGTTCATCGGCGGCGAGTTCGTCGACGGCTCCGGCCCGTCCTTCAAGACCGTCAACCCCGCCACCGAGGAGACCCTCGCCGAGGTCGCCACCGCGTCCTCCGACGACGTCGACCGCGCCGTCCAGGCCGCGCGCAAGGCGTTCGACACCTGGAGCGGGATGCCCGGCAGCGAGCGGGCCAAGTATCTGTTCCGGATCGCCCGCATCGTCCAGGAGCGCGCCAGGGAGCTGGCCGTGCTGGAGTCGCTCGACAACGGCAAGCCGATCCGCGAGTCGCGCGACGTGGACGTGCCGCTGGTCGCCGCCCACTTCTTCTACTACGCGGGCTGGGCCGACAAGCTCTCCTACGCCGGTCTCGGGACCGACCCTCGGCCGCTGGGCGTGGCCGGCCAGGTCATCCCGTGGAACTTCCCGCTCCTCATGCTCGCCTGGAAGGTCGCGCCCGCGCTGGCGTGCGGCAACACGGTGGTGCTCAAGCCCGCCGAGACGACGCCGCTGACCGCGCTGCTGTTCGCGGAGATCTGCCGGCAGGCCGAGCTGCCGCCCGGCGTGGTCAACATCGTCACCGGCGCGGGCGAGACCGGCGCGGCGGTGGTCGCCCACCCCGACGTCGACAAGGTGGCCTTCACCGGATCCACCGAGGTCGGGCGGATCATCGCCCGCACGGTCGCCGGCTCCGGCAAGAAGCTCACCCTGGAGCTGGGCGGCAAGGCCGCCAACATCGTGTTCGAGGACGCCGCGCTCGACCAGGCGGTCGAGGGCATCGTCAACGGCATCTTCTTCAACCAGGGCCACGTGTGCTGCGCGGGCTCGCGGCTGCTGGTGCAGGAGTCGATCGCCGACGAGCTGCTGACGGCGCTCAAGCGCAGGCTCGCCACGCTGCGGCTGGGCGACCCGCTCGACAAGAACACCGACATCGGCGCGATCAACTCGGCCGAGCAGCTCGCCAAGATCCGGCAGCTCTCCGACGCCGGCGAGTCGGAGGGCGCCGCCCGCTGGTCGCCCGCCTGCGAGCTGCCCGAGCGCGGCTACTGGTTCCCGCCCACCCTGTTCACCGGGGTGGCGCAGTCCCACCGCATCGCCCGGGAGGAGATCTTCGGGCCGGTGCTGTCGGTCCTCACCTTCCGGACCCCCGCCGAGGCCGTCGAGAAGGCCAACAACACCCCCTACGGCCTGTCGGCGGGCATCTGGACCGAGAAGGGCTCGCGCATCCTCTGGATGGCAGACAAGCTCAGGGCCGGCGTCGTGTGGGCCAACACGTTCAACCGGTTCGACCCGGCCTCGCCGTTCGGCGGCTACAAGGAGTCCGGGTACGGGCGCGAGGGCGGTCTCCGCGGGCTGGAGGCCTACCTTGACGTGTGACCACCGCCGCGGGCGCCGGCGCAGGACCCGCGCCCTGGCCACCCGCGGCCACGCCTTCGCCCGCGCCGGCCGGCCCGTCCGCACCGGCTGGTACGCCCACCGCTGCGGCGTGAGCCGGTGCGGCCAGGTGTTCGTGCCGGTCGAGACCGCTCAGGAGATCACGTGGAGGGGACGCGGCGATGAGTAGGCTGGCCGTCCGCAAGACCTACAAGCTGTTCATCGGCGGGGCGTTCCCGCGCTCGGAGAGTGGGAGGTCCTATCCCGTGACCTCACCTAAGGGCGACTTCCTCGCCAACGCCTCCCGGGCCTCGCGCAAGGACGCGCGAGACGCGGTGTCCGCCGCACGCAAGGCGTTCCCCGGCTGGTCCGGCGCCACCGCCTACAACCGCGGCCAGATCCTCTACCGGATCGCCGAGATGCTGGAGGGCCGCCGCGCCCAGTTCGCCGACGAGCTCGGGCCGGGCAAGAAGGCCGCGCTGGAGTCGGTGGACGCGGCGGTCGACCGGCTGGTCTGGTACGCCGGCTGGTCCGACAAGATCGCGTCCGTGCGCGGCACCGCCAACCCGGTGGCGGGCCCGTACTTCAACCTGTCCACGCCCGAGCCGACGGGCGTGGTCGCCGTGGCGGCGCCCGCCGACCCGCTGCTCGGGCTGGTCTCGGTGGTGGCCCCGGTGATCGTCACGGGCAACACGTGCGTGGTGATCGCCGCCGAGCGGACCCCGCTCCCGGCGATCACGCTGGCCGAGGTGCTGGCCACGTCCGACCTGCCGGGCGGCGTGGTCAACATCCTCACCGGCCACCAGGCGGAGCTGGCGCCCTGGCTGGCGGCGCACATGGACGTCAACGCGCTCGACCTGACCGGCGTGACGGACGCCGACCTGGCGCTGCGTTGCGAGCAGGACGCGGCGGAGAACCTCAAGCGGGTGCTCCGCCCGTCCGGCTCCGGTGACGACTGGACGGCCGACCCCGGCACCGGACGCCTGACCGCCTTTTTGGAGACGAAGACGGTCTGGCACCCGATGGGGGTCTGAGAGGGCTAAGGTCTGTCCTGTGCCGCGACGGGTGACGATCTGGCTGGCGACGTGTCTCCTGGTCGCGGGGTGCGGCGGCGGTCCCCGCCCCGCCCCCCGCGCCGACACCCCGTCCCCGTCACCCGCGTCCTCGTCACCCGCGTCCTCGTCACCCGCGTCCGCCACGCCCGCGTCCCCGGTCGGCTCGCCCACCGCGCTCCCGAGCGTCGAGCCGCGGCGCGGCCAGGGAGGCCGCCGCGCCGACGACGTCGACGGCGACGGGCGGGCGGACCTGGCGGTCGAGGTCCGCACCCGCGACGGTCAGCTGGCCCGCACGGTCTTCCTCGGCTCGCCCGGCGGCCTCGGCCAGGGCAAGCGGCTGAGCGTCACGTCGTCGGCGTCGTGCGACACGCGGTTGCTGCACGACAACTGGGTGGCCGACTTCGACGGCGACGGCCACGGCGACATCCTCGGCAGTTCAGGCGGCCCCGGCGGTCGCCCGTGCGTCTTCTGGGGGCCGCGCCCCCTCACGGCCCGGCAGGCCCCCGTCCGGGTGGCGGTGCCGGAGGGGAAGGACATCAACGCCTATTCCGTGGTCGCCGGTGACTTCGACGGCGACGGCGCCGCCGACCTGGCCATGCCGAGCTCGACCCCGGGCGAGTTCCTCGAGACGGATCTGGTGGTCCTCTACGGTCCGTTCAGCCGTGACGGGAAACCGGCCCGGCGGACCGTCCGGCCGGCGCCGTCCCGCGGGGAGTTCCGGCGGCTGGGCGTCGACCTGATCGACGGCCGTCGCGCGACGGGGCTGGTCGTGTACGAGCCGGACGACGGCGAGCAGACCGCCGTCTGGCTGTTCCGGGGCGGGCCCGGCGGGCTGGAGAAGTCCGGGCACAAGCTCAACGACGGCGGGTCGGTCGCGTTCGGCGACTTCGACGGCGACGGCACCCGTGACGTCGCCGTCGGTGACAGCGGCAGCCGCAACAACGAGCCCGGCTACGAGACCGAACCGCCCTCCGTCCACAGGGTGCTGACCGTTTACTACGGTGACGGCCGGACCGCCACGTTCACCGGCACCGCGGGCCCGATCGCCGCCGGTGACTTCGACGGCGACGGGCGCGACGACCTGGCCTTCGGCGGCGGGCACGAGTACGAGGAGGCTCAGCCGGTCCTGGTCTTCCGCGGCGGCCCCGACGGGCTCGGCCAGGGCGTTCCGCTCGACGGCGTGAGCCCCGCCCGGCCGTGGGCGGCGGGCGACTTCGACGGCGACGGGGATGACGAGCTCGTCCTCGCCGAAGCCCGCGCGGAGATCTCGGCGATCGTCGTGACGGACGGGGCGAAGGTGCTCACCCGCTTCGACGTGCCGGCCGGCTGAGGCCCCCGCGGGTCAGGTGGAGAAGCCCGGCGGGCGGAGCGGCGGGTGGGCGTTCTGGAGCTGGGCGGCCAGGCCGAGCAGGTGGGGTTCGCCGCCCGGCGGCGCGATGAGCTGCACGGCGATCGGCAGGCCGCTGGAGTGGGTGGCGACCGGCACCGCCATGGCCGGCCAGCCGCACATGTTCCAGGCGCCGGTCGCGGACGCGTACCGGATGTTGACCAGGGCGTTGCGGGTGAGGCCGCGCTCGCCCCAGCGCTCGGCCTTCGGCGGGATCGCGGCCAGCGCGGGCGTGATGAGCACGTCTGCGTCGCCGAACCACTGGTCGGCGCCGTAGTCGCGCCACCGGTCGCGGCCGCGGTCGCCGTTCGCGCGCGTCCGGTTGAGCACCCGTCCGGCCCTGGCCAGCGCGCGGCTGCGGCGCTCCAGCGCCTGCGCGTCGTGCGGGGCGGCCGACTCGGCGGCCCTGGCCAGCCAGGCGGCGACCGTGGCGGCGGCGAGCCAGGCGGGGAACCGGTCCGTCCTCTCGACCACCGTGTGCCCGGCCCGCCGGAGCGTCTCCGCGGCCCCGCGCACGGCCGACCGGAACTCGCCGTCCATCGGCGCGCCCACGGGCAACGGCTGCGGCGCGTACGCCACCCGCAGGTCGAACGGCTCGGGCCCGTTCCTCGGGGGAGGCGGCTCCCACACGGCCTCGTCGTCCGCCCACACCGACCGGAGCGGCGGCCGGCTGGGCTCGGTGCGCCGGCCGGACCGCCACGCCTCGGCCAGCGACGGGTCGGCGGCCAGCACGGACAGCATCAGCGCCAGGTCGGGGACGTTCGCGGCGATCGGCCCGTTCTCTGACAACCCCCGCCAGTCGTCCGTCGGGGCGGGCACCAGGCCGGCGCCCGGCTTGAGCGCCAGCACCCCGCAGCACGCCCCGGGGATGCGCAATGAGCCCATGCCGTCGTTGCCGAGCGCGAGCGGCACCATGCCCGCCGACACGGCGGCGGCGCTGCCGGACGACGACCCGCCCGCCGTGCGCGCGGTGTCCCAGGGGTTGCGCACGGTGCCGTACACGCTGTCGCCGAACCCGACCAGGGTCAGCTCCGGCACGTTCGTCAGCCCGATCACCACCGCGCCGGCCGCCCGCAGCCGCGCCACCGTCTCATGATCGGCGCTCTGGGGGGCGTCGGAGGTGGCCGCCGAGCCGAGCCGCATGGACTCGCCGGCGACCTCCACGTTGTCCTTGACCGCGACGGGGACCCCGGCCAGCGGCAGCTCCGACAGGTCGCGCCGGTGCTGCACGTCCTCCGCTTCCTTGAGCGCGCGCTCGCGCACGACGCGGAACGCGCCGACGCGCGGATCCCGTTCCGCGACCGCGCGCATATGATCTTCGGCCACCGCCGCGGCAGCCACCTTGCCCTGACGTACGGCCGCCGCGATCTCCGTGGCGGACCTGCCTGCCCACGACATGCCTAGAGTGTGCAGGTTTCTACTCTTCCGCGCGAGGTTCTTTCCGCGGCTTCTGCTCCCTGCCCGCGTGTTTGAGCGCGAGCCGCAACGCGTACTCGATCTGTGCGTTGACGCTGCGCAGGTCGTCGGCCGCCCACTTCGCGATCGCGTCGTAGACGGCCGGGTCCAGGCGTAGCAGGAGCTTCTTCCGCTCAGGCATACAAACTGCCGGCGTTCACCACCGGCTGGGTCGCCCGGTCGCCGCACAGGACGACCAGGAGGTTGGACACCATCTGCGCCCGCCGCTCCTCGTCGAGGTCGACCACGCCTTCGGCGGCGAGCCTGTTGAGCGCGAGCTGGACCATGCCGACCGCGCCCTCGACGATCCGCGCGCGGGCCGCGACCACCTGGCCGGCCTGCTGGCGGACCAGCATGGCCTGGGCGATCTCGGGGGCGTAGGCGAGGTGGGTGATGCGCGCCTCGAGGACCTCGATGCCGGCCAGCTCGGTGCGGTCGCGCAGCTCGGCGGTCAGCTCGGTGGCCACCTCGGCGCCGTCGCGCAGGCTGGTGCGCTCCGGGTCGTGGGAGTCGTACGGGTGAGTGGTGGCGAGATGACGGACGGCCGCCTCGGACTGGATCGCGACATACTCCTCGTAGTCGTCGACCGAGAACACGGCCTTGGCGCTGTCGACCACCTTGTAGACCACGACCGCGGCGATCTCGACCGGGCTGCCGTCGGCGTCGTTGACCTTGAGCTTGGCCGTCTCGAAGTTGCGCACCCGCAGCGTGACCTTGAGCTTGGTGGTGAACGGCAGCACCCACTGGAACCCCGCGTCGGACACCGAGCCCACGTAGCGGCCGAGGAACTGCACGACCTTGGCCTCGTTCGGGTTGACGATCGTGAAGCCGCTGGCGACCAGCAGCACCAGCACGCCCCAGACCGAGCCGAGCGCGACCAGCAGCATCGGTGAGCCCAGGCCACCGAGCAGTGCCGCGCCTCCCAGCACGAGCAGGACGAGCAGCACCACGAACCCGTTGACCCTGTACGCACGTCGTTCCATCGCGCCTCCCTGCTATCGAAGTGATATCACCATGATATCTCATCTAGGCTCGTGCGCGTGCTTCAGGAACTCGTCTCGCTCGCCACCGGCCAGCGTTCGCTCGGAGACCCCGACCTCACGTATCCCCTCCGGCCGCCGCTCACCCGCGGCTGCCCGCGCACCAGCACCGCCGCGATCGCCTATCCCGTCGGCGTCGACTACGCCTACGACCGGGTGCCCGCCGGCCTGTTCGACCAGCCCGCCGGCCCCGACATCGCGCGCTGGGCGCCGCTGCTGCCACCCCTGCCCGCGCCCACCCTCGGCGAGGGCGGCACACCCCTGCTGGAGGCGTGCGGCGTGTACGTCAAGGACGAATCACGCAACCCGACCTGGTCGCACAAGGACCGGCTCAACCGGGTCACGGTCAGCGCCGCGGTCACCGAGGGCGCGCCGGGCGTCGTCGTCGCCTCGTCCGGCAACCACGGCGCCTCGGCCGCCGCCTACGCCGCCCGCGCCGGGCTGCCCGCGATCGTGCTCGCCTCCGCCGGATCGCCGCCCGCCGCGCAGTCCTTCGTCCGGGCGTACGGGGCCGCCGTGTTCAGCGTGCCGACCGAACGGCGCTGGCCGCTGCTGCGGGAGATCGTGGACCGGCTCGGCTACCACCCGGTCAGCAACCAGACGGTCACCCACACCGGCCATCCGTACGGGCCCGAGGGCTACAAGACGATCGCGTACGAGATCTTCGTCCAGCTCGGCCGGCCGCCCGCCGCCGTGTTCGCCCCGACCGGATACGCGGAGCTGCTGTACGGGATGTGGAAGGGCTTCGCCGAGCTGCGGCGGCTCGGGGTCGCCGAGACCGCGCCCCGGATGTTCTCCTGCGAGCCGGCCACCGGCGGGCCGCACGCGCGGGCCGTCAACGCGGGCGTCCCGGCCGCGATCGTCGACCTCGCGCCGACGGACGCGTACGGGATTGCCTGCACGGTCGGCGGTCACCGGGGCGTGCGCGCGGTCCGCGAGAGCGGCGGCGACGCGATCCTGGTCACCGACGAGGAGATGCGCGCGGCCCAGCGCGACCTCGGGCGCGCGGGGCTCTGGCAGGAGCTGTCCGGCGCGGCCGGGCTCGCGGGCCGCCGGAAGCTGGGGGCGGACTTCGACGGGCCGGTGGTGTGCGTCGGCACGTCCAGCGGGTTCAAGGACGTCGGCGTGGGCTCCGCGAAGATCGTCGAGGCGACGACCTTCGACGAGGTGCTGGCTAACCTCTGAGCCACACCCGCAGCTGGCCGATCGGGGCGAATTCGTGCTCGACCGCAGGGCCGGGGTCGGTCTCGTAGCCGACCAGGTCACGGCCGGGGAAGAGCGCGGCCGCCTGGGCGACGGCGCCGGGCCAGGGGTCGTCGCCGAACACGTTCGAGATCCCCACGGTCCGGCCGCCCGGCGTCTCGTTGAGCACGCACCCGCCGTCCGGGCCGGCCAGGATCCTGACCGACGGGTCGGCGAGCAGCGCCGCGGGGAACAGGCCCGGCTGCTCGCCCCACGCCCGCTCCCAGGCCCGCAGCGACTCCTCCGCGCGCACCACCTCCCACCCGGCGGCGCGTCCCGCAGGGAGGGCGCCCGGGCGGTGCAGCCAGGTCGCCTCGAAGAGGAGCTCGAAGCCCGGCAGGGTGAGCGCGGCGAAGCTGTCCTTGACGGAGGCGCCCCCGGTCGCGTCGATGCGGGGCAGCACGTCGGCCGCCGTCGCGTCGGGGGAGAGGGTGACCGCGTCGGGGTAGTAGGGCGGAGTGCGGCGCGGGTTCGTCCAGGCCCGGCGGGTGAAGACGCCGGGGAGGCCGTGCGCCCGGCACAGGGCGTCGCACCAGGCGGCGTTGTTGAGCGCCGCTTCCCCGATCACTTGGCCCTCCGCGTGGGGGTGGCGGTCAGCGGGTCCTCCGGCCAGGGATGCTTAGGGTAGCGGCCGCGCATCTCGGCACGCACCGCGCGGTAGCCGTCACGCCAGAACGACGCGAGGTCCGCCGTGACCGCCAGCGGCCGGCCCGCCGGCGAGAGAAGGTGGATCAGCAGCGGCACGCCCGCGATCCGGGGCGCCTCCTGCCAGCCGAACAGCTCCTGCAGCTTCACCGCCAGCACCGGCTGCTCCGCCGCGTAGTCGATCCGGATCCGCGACCCCGTGGGCACCTCGATCCGCTCCGGCGCCACCGCCTCCAGCCGCTCGCTCCAGGGAACCAGGCGGCGCAGCGCGGCGGCCACGTCGATCCGCTCCAGGTCGGCCCGGCGGCGCGCCCGGGACAGCTCCGGCTCCAGCCACCGGTCGGCCAGGGCCACCAGGTCGCGCACGTCGGGCCACGGCTCGCCCACCGCGCGGTGACAGAACGCCAGCCGGTCCCTGACCGCGCGGGCCTCCTTCGTCCAGGTCAGCACGTCCTCGGTGCGCAGCCCGTGGAGCAGGGCCTGGCGCACGTCGGCGTCGGGCAGCGGGGTGGCGGACAGCTCGATCGCGCCCAGCCGCTCGACCAGGCGGGCCGTCACGTCGCCCCGCCTCGACCCCGGCGGGGCCTTCCAGGCGACCTCCTCCTCGACCGTCACCGGGAATGCGAGCCTGGCGATCTCCTCGTCGATCACCACGGCCTGGCGGATCCTGGCCGACGCCGACCCGGTGGGGCGGTCGGCCACCGCGACGGCCAGCCACCGCGCGGACGCCAGCTTGGAACCCTCGGCGAGCTGGGCCTCGGTGCCGGACGCCATGAGATAGCCGCCGCCCCGCCGCCGCGCCACCCGCTCGGGGAACGCCAGCGCGACCGCCAGCCCGGCCACCTCGTCCTGCGTCCGCGCCGAGGTCGCGGCCACCTCGTCCCGCTTACGCGCCGACACCGGCCCGGCGGCCGTCGTGGCCACCGGCCCCGCCCCCTTGTCCTGTTCGAGCACCGCAGTTCCGGCAGCCGGGGACAGGGTGGTGGTGCGGGTGAGGCGGCGGGTCTCGGCGCGCCAGCGGGCGGTGAAGGCGTCGCGGCCGCGACGGGCCGCGCGCCAGACCTCCACCAGGTCGTCCCCGGCGTCGCGGGGGAGCTGCTCGGACAGCAGGGCGATCACCTCGGCGGCGTCGGGACCCACGTCGAGGAGGGCGCGGGCCAGCCGGGGGTGCACTCCCGCGAGCGCCATCCGCCGCCCCCGCGCCGTCACCCGCACCTGCCCGGCGCTCGTCCGTACCGGCTGCACCGCGCCCAGAGCCTCCAGCGTGGCGTGCGCGGCGGCCAGGGCGGCGGGCGGGGGCGGGTCGAGCAGCGCCAGGCCGTCGGCGTCGGAGCCCCAGCAGGCCGCCTGGAGGGCGAACGAGGTGAGGTCGGCGAGCGCGATCTCCGGGCTGGGCTGGTCGGGCAGCCGGTCGTGGTCGGCGGCGGACCAGCAGCGGTAGACGGCGCCCGGCGCCTCCCGCCCCGCGCGGCCGGCCCGCTGGCCGGCCGCGGACTTGGACACCCGGACCGTGGTGAGGGAGCCGAGGCCGCGGGCGTGGTCGGTGCGCGGCTCGCGGGCCAGGCCCGAGTCGACCACGACCCGCACGCCGGGCACGGTCAGGCTCGACTCCGCCACCGAGGTGGCGAGCACCACGCGCCGGGAGCCGCCGGGCGCGAGCACGGCGTCCTGGACGTGGGCCGGGGCCTGGCCGTGCACCTGGAGGACCTCGACGCCGTCGAGCATCGCCGCCACCCTCGCGATCTCGCCGACGCCGGGCAGGAAACAGAGCACGTCGCCGTCCCGTTCGGCGAGCGCGCGCCGGACGACCTGGGCGACGTGCGCCAGCAGGGCAGGGTCGACGCGCAGCCCGTGCGGCGGGGCGACCGGGCGCGGCGGCGGCGCCCACACGGTCTCGACGGGATGCGCGACGGCGGACGCGGCCACCACCGGGCCGTCCAGCAGCCGTGCCCAGGGTGCGGTGTCGGCGGTCGCGGAGGTGGCGATCAGCCGCAGGTCGGGCCGGAGCGCCGCGCGCACGTCCAGCAGGAACGCCAGCGCGGTGTCCGCGTCCAGGTGGCGTTCGTGGCATTCGTCCAGCATGACCGCGTCGACGCCGGTCAGCTCCTGGTCGCGCTGGAGCCGCTGGAGCAGCACGCCGGTGGTGACGACCTCGACCCTCGGGTCGGCGCCGGTGTGGCGCTCGCCGCGGATCGTGTAGCTGACCCCCATCCGCCGGGCCGCCGCGCGCACCGCGAGCCGCCTGGGCTCGGCCACCACCACCCGCAGGCCGGACTCGGCCAGGGCGAGCGGCACGACCGTGGTCTTGCCCGTACCCGGCGGGGCGGTCAGCACGGCGCAGCCGCGGTCGTCGAGCGCGGCCAGCAACTCGGGCAGGACCCGCCGGATCGGCAGCGTGTCAGACCTTGGCATGGGCGGCGGAGAGCACCGAGTCCAGCAGGCCGGGGAAGCGGGCGTCGAGGTCGTCGCGGCGCAGGCGGATGAACTTCTGCCGGCCCTCCTGCCGGGTGATGACCAGGCCCGACTCGCGGAGGGTGCGGAAGTGGTGGGAGGCGGTGGATTTGTGCACGCTCAGCTCGCCGCCCAGACCGCCGCAGGTCAGCTCGCCCGCCGCGGCCAGCAGGGTGACGGCCTCCAGCCGCACGGGGTCGGCCAGCGCTCGCAGCACCTCGGTCAGCTCCAGGTCCTCGACGGCGGGGTGGGGCAGGACGCGCATGTCACCACCCTACCGGGTTTTATTGTTTGACAACCATCCAACAATGCGTCAGTTTGATGGGCGTCCACCTGATCGACCGGAGGTCCCGTGAATCGCCGGCTCTACCCGCTCGCCGCCGGAAACTTCGCCGCCGGCACCGGCATGTTCGTCATCGCCGGATTACTCGACCCGATCGCGGCCGACCTCGACGTGTCCGTGTCCGCCGCCGGTCAGCTGATGACCGTGTTCGCGCTAGCGTACGCCGTCCTGTCGCCGCTGCTCGCCGCCGTGACCGCGGCGATGCCCAGACGGACGCTGCTGCTCGTCGGGCTCGGCCTGTTCGTGCTGGGCAACGCGCTGACCGCCGTGGTGTCCGGATACCCCCTGGTGGTGGCGACACGGGTGCTCGCCGCGGCCGGGGCGGCCATGTTCACGCCGACCGCCTCCGGCGTGGCGACCGCGCTGGCCGGACCGGAGCGCCGGGGCCGGGCGCTGGCGCTGGTCATGGGCGGCCTGAGCGTGGCCACGGCCATCGGCGTGCCGCTCGGCACGTGGGTGGGCGCGGCGTACGGCTGGCGGGCCACGATGTGGCTGGTGACGGGGCTGGCGGTGATCGGCTTCGTGGGGATCGCGGCCCTGGTGCCCGACGTGCGGATCGCGGTGTCCGACCGGCTGGGCGAGCGGTTCGCGCCGCTGGCCGACCGGGGCGTGCTCGCGGTGCTGGCCACGCAGCTGCTGATGTTCGCCTCGGCCTTCGCCGCCTACACCTACATCGGCTCGCTCTTCGACCAGCCGCTGGCCGCCGTGCTGTGGGCCTGGGGCGTGGGCGCCGTCGTCGGCAACCAGGTGGGCGGGCGGCTCACCGACGCCTACGGGCCGCGCCGCATGGTGCTGACGGGGCTGATCACGGCCACGCTGCTCATGGCCCTGATCCCGGTCGCGAACCTGGCCCTGCCCGCCGCCCTGATCTGGGCGTTCCTGTGGGGCGCGGTCGGCTGGCTGGTGGCTCCCGCGCAGCAGTATCGCGTGGTCGCGGTGCTGCCCGGCAACGTGCCGGTCGGTCTCGGCCTGCTGTCGTCGGCCCAGTACGCGGGGCTCATGCTGGCGGGCGTCACCGGCGGGCTGGTCCTCGACGGGTACGGGCGAGCGGGCGTCATCGTGCTGGCCGTCGGCCTCGGGGTGATGACGACGGTGTTCACCCTCGCGACGTACCGTCCCGCGGCGGTCCGGCAGGAAGTGCCGGCCGGATAGCGGATTCTCCTCCGGAGGATGGCTTTTCTGGCATCAGGAGGAACTCTCGCCCCACCGGCCCACGTATGCGTCTTTCCCGATCATGCCCCCGTATCGCCACTCTTCTCTGTCCAATAACCACATGGGGCGAGAAGGGGGCACGGATGCAGGCGATGGACGATGACTCCCCCCGGAGCAAGCCATCCCTCACGGCCACCGAGATCCGGTTGCAGGCCACGCAGGCCGCGTTCGTGGACTGGTTCCGTCAGGAGTTACCCTCCGTGGTCGGCGACATGATGCGGCGCGGGGCCTCCCTCCAGGACGCCCAGGACGCCGCGCAGGAGGCTTTCCTGGAGGCGTGGCGCCTGTGCGCCGGCGAACCCGACGTCTGGCGCCGGGTCGAGCACCCGCGCGGTTGGGTGCGCAAGGTGGCCGAACGGGCGTGGAGCCGGCCACCCGGCGAGCGCCGCCGGCAGGTGCCGGCGACCCCGTTCGCCGTCGTGCCCGACCATGTGCCGTACGGCGAGGACCCCGCCGACCTCGCCGGCCCGCACGTCGATCTGATCAGGGAGCTGAAGAGGCTGCCGCCGGTCCAGCGGCAGGCGATGCACTACCGGCTGGACCGCCTGCCGTACGCGTTCATCGCGCGCGAGCTCGGCGTGTCCGAGCAGCGGGCCCGCGACATCGTGAAGAAGGCGCGGCTCGAACTGGCCGCGCGGCTCAACACGTACCGGGGAGGACGGCCGGATGAGTGACGAAGCCTTCGGCGGCCCTCCTGAGGACGAGCTGGACCTGCTGCTCGCCCGGTGTGACGCGGGCCTCGAGGCCCACGCCCGCGCGCACACGGACGTGGAGTCGTACGTCACGGCGATGATGAGCCTGTTCGCCGTCCCGCAGCCGACGACGGTCAGCCTCTTCCGGGCCCGTCTGCGGTTGCGCGAGGTCGAGCAGGCCCTCGCCCGCGCCGCGTCCTGCGCGAATCGTCTCGCCGTCTCGCGGCCGGGCGAGCGTACGGAGGAGTTGAGGCAGGCCGTGGGGCGCGCGCTCGCCGTCGCGGGCGACCTCGGCGGGACCACAGATCTGCTGCGGGCGCTCAACGTGGCGCTGGCCCGTGCGCTGGCCGTCGCGCTCTTCCATCGTTATCCGACGACGGGGGAGGAGGACGTGCCGCTGCCCGAACTCATCATCGAAGTGTCGCGGGCCCTGGCCGACGCCGGTGACCTCACCGCCGACCTGACCGAGGTGGAGGACCGTTCGGCCCCGATGAACGTCGCCGGCGTGGACCTGTCGGACGTCCGGCTCCCGTCGCTGACCGCGATCCACGGCGTCGTGTGGGACGAGCGCACCGTGTGGCCACCCGGCATGGCGGAGTTCGTCGGCGTGGTCTCGGAGGAGATCGAGCCCGGGACCTTCCGGGTGGACTACGCGCCCGACGTGGAGGACGTCACCCCAGGGCGGGGATCCAGCCCAGCGTCACCGCGAGGATGACGACGAAGCCCAGGGCCATGCGGTAGATCACGAAGCCGGTGAAGCTGTGGGTGCTGATGTAGCGCAGGAACCAGGCCACGGCGGCGTAGCCCACCACGAAGGAGATCACCGTGGCCAGGATCGTCGGGCCCCAGTCGGGGGCCTTGGCGCCGCCGATCTCCGACAGCTCGTACAGCCCCGAGGCGAGGACGGCCGGGATGGCCAGCAGGAACGAGTAGCGGGCGGCCTCCTCGCGCCGGTAGTCGAGCAGCAGGCCGGCCGTGATGGTGCCGCCCGAGCGGGAGACGCCGGGGATGAGGGCGAGCGCCTGGGCGCACCCGTACACCACGGAGTGCGGCACGTTGAGGTGCTTGGCCAGCGTGAGCTTGTTGCGCGCGGTGCGGTCGGCGAACCACAGGATGAGCCCGAACAGGATCAGCGTGGTGCCGACCAGCCGCAGGTCGCGGAAGACGCCCTCGATCTGGTCCTTGAGCAGCAGGCCGAGCAGGCCGATCGGGATGCTGCCGAGGATCACGTACCAGCCCATCCGGGCGGCGATGTGGCCACGCAGGGCGGGGGTCCACAGGGAGCGGGTCCAGGTGGAGATGATCTCCCAGATGTCTTTCCTGAAGTAGATCAGCACCGCCGTCTCGGTGCCGAGCTGGATGACCGCGGTGAACGCCGCGCCGGGGTCGTCCCACTCGAAGAACGCCGAGACGACCCTGATGTGCGCGCTGGACGAGATCGGAAGGAACTCCGTCAGCCCTTGCAGCACCCCCAGCACCACGGCTTCGAACCAGCCGATCACGCCTGCACCTTCCCCCCGGTAGAAGCGCACGATGTACCGAGGCGAGGCTAGCGGAAACCGGGGACCCGGCAGGCCCGATCACGGCCGGGTCCCGCCGATGTCATTCGTTGTTCACCCAGACCGCGGCGTTGTCCCGCGCGAAGTCGGCGAAGTCCCTGGCCGGGCGGCCCAGCGCCGCGCGCACGCCGTCGGCGACGTAGGCGTTGCGGCCGTCGAGGGTGTCCGTGAACAGCCCGATCAGCATCCCGATCTCGTCCTCGGGCACCCCGTGCTCGACGGCGCCCGCCGCGTACTGGTCGGGCGTGATCGGCACGTACACGATGTCGCGGCCGGTGGCCTTGGACAGCTCGGCCGCCACGTCGGCGAAGGTGAGCAGCCGGGGCCCGGTCAGCTCGTACACCCGGCCCGCGTGCCCGTCACCGACGAGCGCGGCCACGGCGACGTCGGCGATGTCGTCCACGTCCACGAACGGCTCCGGCGTGTCCCCCGCGGGCAGCGCGATGACCCCGTCGAGCACCGGTTCCAGCAGGTAGCCCTCGGAGAGGTTCTGCATGAACCAGCCGCAGCGCACGATCGTCCAGGCGACTCCCGACTCCCGCATCACCTGCTCGGCGGCCTCGGCGAGCTCCTCGCCCCGGCCCGACAGCAGCACCAGGTGTTCGACGCCCGCCCGGACCGCCTGCTCGGTGAACGCCCGCACGTCGTCGAGCGCGCCGGGGAAGGTCAGGTCGGGATAGTAGGAGATGTAGACGGCCCGCGCCCCCTCCAGGGCGGGGCCCCAGGTGCCGCGGTCCGCCCAGTCGAAGGGCGGGGTGCCGTTGCGGGAGCCGACCCGGACGGCGTGGCCGAGCGTGTCGAGCCGGTCTGCGATCCGGCGGCCGGTCTTGCCGGTGCCGCCCGTTACCAGGATTGTCATGCCTCCAAGTAAGCCGGAGACCGCTGAGACTCTCCATGGTTGAGAAGCGCCAGAGCATATGCGATCGTCTCAGCATGGATCATTTGGCGGCGCTGCTCGACGGTCCGCGTGCGCGCGGCGCGTTCATGCTCCGGGTCGTCCTCGATCCGCCCTGGTCGATGCGGGTGCAGGACGAGGCTCCGCTCACGTTGTTGGCGATGGTGAGCGGCGAGGCGTGGATCGTCCGCGACGGGGTGACGCGGGTCCTGCCGGGCGAGGTCGCCGTGGTGCGCGGGCCGGAGCCGTACGTGGTCGCCGACCGGCCGGACACCCCGCCGCAGATCGTCATCCACCCCGGCGAGGATTGCACCACGCTCGACGGCGTCTCGCTGTACGAGAAGATGCAGCTGGGCGTGCGCACCTGGGGCAACGGCCGCGACGGCGCTGACAACATGATCGTCGGCACCTACCTGATGGCCGGGGAGGTCAGCAAGCGGCTGCTGCGGGCGTTGCCGCCGATGCTCGTCCGGCCCGGCGGGCCGCTCATCGAGATGCTGGGCGAGGAGGTGGGCAAGAACGAGCCCGGGCAGGACGCGGTGCTCGACCGGATGCTCGACCTGCTGCTCATCGCCACCCTGCGCGGATGGTTCGCCACCGAGGACGCGCCGACCTGGTACCGCGCGCTGAGCGACCCGGTCGTGGGCAAGGCCATGCGGCTCATGCAGAACAACCCCGCCCACTCGTGGACGGTCGCCGCGCTGGCCGCCGAGTCGGGGGTCTCACGGGCGTCGCTGGCCCGCCGGTTCACCGAGCTGGTGGGCGAGCCGCCGATGGCCTTCCTCACCCGCTGGCGGCTGGATCTCGCCGCCGACCTGCTGCGCGAGCCCGACGCGACCATCACCTCGGTCGCCAGGAAGGTCGGCTACGGCAGCCCGTTCGCGCTCAGCGCCGCCTTCAAACGGACCCACGGCGTCAGCCCCCAGGAGCACCGGGCGGGCGGCACGCACGTGCTCGCGAACGAGGCCGTACGGTGAAGCCGCTGCTGCTCCTGGACGTCGACGGGGTGCTCAACCCCACCGGCCACCCGACTCCCGACTTCCGCCGTTACCGGTGCACGATCGGCAGCTCCGTCTACACCGTCCACCTCAACCAGCGGCACGGCCCCCGGCTGCTGGAGCTGGCGCTGGAGACCGGGGCCGAGCTGGTGTGGGCGACGACCTGGGAGCAGCACGCCAACGAGTGGATCGCGCCCCGGATCGGCCTGCCGTCGCTGCCGGTCATCGGGATGCGGCCGGACGACCGGATCGGCGGCGAGCACGGCGAGATGTTCAAGACCCGCCGCGTGGCCGAGTACGTCGGCGGCCGGCCCTTCGTCTGGTTCGACGACCAGGTCTACCAGGAGGACGAGAACTACCTCAGGGCCCGTCAGGGTACGGGAGAATTCCTGCTCATCCATGTGCCCGCCAGGCAGGGTCTGACCAGCCAACACCTGGCCGTCGCGCGTGAGTGGCTGACCCTTACAGGGTTTTCTCAGGGTCCCTCGTGGGAGAAGTAGGCGGGGTTCGCGCGTTCGAACCAGTAGAACGTCGTCACACGGAGGGACATCATGTACCGCTCACGAGAGCACCGGATGCTCGCCGGGGTCTGCGGAGGCCTCGCTGACAGGTTCGGCCTGTCGCCCACCCTCGTCCGCGTCCTCTGGCTGATCCTCTCGCTCTTCCCCGGTCCGATGTGGGTCGTCTACATCGTCATGTGGATCCTCGTCCCGGAGGAGCCCAAGAAGTACTGAGGCTTATCCTCTGAAGCATGAGGGCAAGGCCGCTGACACTGATCCAGGACGAACTGGTCGACTACGACAAGGCGATGGAGCGGATGGCCGAGCTGGTCACCGAGCGCCAGGGCGACACCAGGCCCGACACGCTCTGGCTGCTCAGCCACCCGCAGGTCTACACCGTCGGCCGGCGAACCCCGCTGTCCCACCTGCCCGACCCGTCGCGCGGCATCCCGGTCGTGGAGACGGGGCGGGGCGGGCAGCTCACCTACCACGGCCCCGGCCAGCTCGTCGGCTATCTGATCGTCAAGCTGGGCGAGGACGAGGGCATCGTCGACTACGTGCGCGAGGTCGAGCTGCGCCTGGTCGACGCCCTCGGCCGGCTCGGCCTGCCCGCCGAGCGGCGCGACACCCCGCCGGGCTCCGAGCTGCTCACCGGCGTGTGGACCTCCGGGACCGGCCGCAAGATCGTCTCCATCGGGATGCGGCAGAGCCGGGGCGTCACCAGCCACGGCTTCGCACTCAACGTCGAGGGCGACCTGATGCCGTGGGACTGGGCGGTGGCCTGCGGCATGCCGGACGTCGACATGACCTCGCTCAAGCGAGAGTTGGGCGAGGCGTCGCTGGACGACGTCCGCCCGGTCGTGGCGTCCGCCTTCGAGGCGTCCTGACCCGGCCTGGGCGAACACGTCCGCGCCCCGGGCACGCGGCCCGGGGCGCAGGCCGTCAGACGTCCAGAGGGACCTCGTCGATGGTGCGGCGGGGGCCGGTGAACCAGTGGCGGGCCGACAGCCACCACCAGAGACCGATGCCGATCAGCACCACGCCGACCGCGATCGGCGCGTAGTTGACCGACGTCCAGGCGAACTCCTCGTCGCCGGGCACCCCGGAGGGCGAGAACGGCATGATGAAGTAGACGCAGACGATCGCGATCTCGATCACCGCGATCCAGCCGAGCACCTTGTACTTGCGGCCGAGCGTCCACGGGCCGGGTTCGAAGCGGTCGCCCATCCGCAGCCGGAGCCAGATCGGGATGAGGAACGCGAGATAGAGCCCGATGACGGCGATCGACACCACGGCGAAGAACGCCACCGGGGTGGTCAGGCCGGGAGGGGCGTAGAGGGCGGGCAGGGTGATGAGGGCGGCGACCCCGCAGCCGGCCAGGATGGCGTTGACCGGGGTGCGGTTGCGGTCGACCCGTGACCAGAGCCGCCAGCCGGGCACCGCGCCGTCGCGGGCGAACGCGTACGTCATCCGCGACATCGAGGTCACGCAGCTCATGCCGCAGAAGAACTGGCCGATGGTGGAGATCGCGAAGATCGCGGTGGCCAGCGGCGAGCTGAGCGCGGTCTCGAAGATGGCGCCGACGAAACCGCCCTGTTTGTTGATCTCGTCCACGTTCGTGGCCGCGAACAGGAACGCCAGCAGGACGATCCAGCCGCCGATCGCCGAGTAGAAGATCGACTGCCACAGGCCGCGGGCGGCGGCCTTGGAGGCGCCCTGGGTCTCCTCCGACACGTGCGCGCACGCGTCGAAGCCGGTGATCGTGTACTGGGTGAGCAGGAAGCCGAGCGGCAGCACGTACAGCCAGAACGTCAGCCCGTTGGAGCCGTCGCCGAAGCCGGAGTTGTTGATCGTCTCGGTGAACACGAAGCCCACCGACTGGTGCTCGGACGGCCCGAAGACCAGGATCGCGACCACGATGGCCGCGCCGAGGACGTGCCACCAGACGGAGACGTTCTGCAGCAGCGAGATGAGCCGGTGGCTGAAGATGTTGATCAGGGCGTGCAGCACGAGCACGATCACGAACAGCAGGAACGCCTGCGTGAGCGTGCCCTCCCAGGCGCCGCCGGTGAGCCGGGTGAGGGTGATGTTGAGGAAGGTGGCGCAGCCGTAGTCGACGGACGCGGTGACCGCGATGAGGCCGATCAGGTTGAGCCAGCCGGTGAACCAGCCGTGGATCGGCTTGCCCATCTTGGCGGCCCACCAGTAGATGCCGCCGGCGGTCGGGTAGGCGGAGACCAGCTCCGACATGCAGAAGCCGATGATCAGGATGAAGAGGGAGATCAGCGGCCAGCCCCAGGATATGGCGATGGGGCCGCCGTTGTTCCAGGCCTGTCCGAAGGTGGTGAAGCAGCCGGCGAGGATCGAGATGATGGAGAACGAGATGGCGAAGTTGGAGAATCCGCTCCAGGTCCGGGCCAGCTCCTGCTTGTAGCCGAGCTCGGCGAGTCGCCTGGAATCCTCTTCTGTGCTCATGAGGTCTCCCTGGGGGGCGCGGAGGACGCTCTTTATGGTCTACATCTAGACCATTCTTTGGTATACGTCTAGACCATTTCCGGCGCGCGAGCAAGGAGTAACAGGCGAGTTTCGTTCAGGCGCGAAAAAGGGCGGACCGGTACGGTCCGCCCCTTGATCGTGTCAGCCGCCGAACACGTCGACCGTGGCCTGGCAGAACGCCTTGAGGTCGTCCGGCTTGCGGCTGGTGACCAGCTTGTTCGGCCCGCCGTCGCAGATCACGACCTCCTCGTCGACCCAGTTGGCGCCGGCGTTGCGCAGGTCGGTCTGCAGGCTCGGCCAGGACGTCATCAGCCGGCCCCGGACGGCGCCGGCCTCGATCAGAGTCCACGGCGCGTGGCAGATCGCCGCCACCGGCTTGCCGTCCTGGAAGAAGCCCTGGATGAACCGCACCGCGTTCTCGTCGGTACGCAGGAAGTCGGGGTTGGCGACGCCGCCGGGCAGCACGAGCCCGTCGAAGTCGGTCGCCGACACCTCCTCCGCCGTGGCGTCCACGGCGAACTTCTCGGCCTTGTCGAGGTGGTTGAACGCCTGGACCTGGCCGGACTTGGTGGAGATCAGCCTCGGCGTGCCGCCGGCCTGCTTGACCGCCTTCCACGGCTCGGTGAGCTCGACCTGCTCGACGCCTTCGGGCGCGACCAGGAAAGCGATGGTCTTGTCCTGCAGCATGATGGCTCCCGTAGTCCGATGGTTTCCCACCCCCTATCCGGGAGATCCCGATCTATACGCGAGCCACGCGTGGGCGGCCCACGCCGTCGCGGCGCCGGCCGCGTACCAGAAGAGGTCGGGCGGGTTGAACGTGCTGCCGAGCAGCGGGCGGAGCGCCGAGGGGATCTCGCCGAGCTGGGCGAACTCGATCGCCCAGCTCAGCCCGGCCGAGGCGAGCGCCGCCGCCCACGGGCGCACGCGCGGCCACGCGAGCACGATCAGCAGGTAGATCAGCACTGTGTAGAGCGCGTCGCCGGCGTACTTGGGGACCGGGCCGTCCCACAGCAGCCGGACGCCGAGTCCGAGGACGATCGTGGCCAGGGCCGCCAGCGCAACCGGCAAACGGGACATCCGGCTCACCCTAGTAGCATCGCCGTACATGAGTGCGACCATGGTGGTGCGAGGGCTGGCCGCCGGTCACGGGGAGCGGATGCTGTTCTCGGGGCTGGATCTGGTGGTGAGCCCGGGTGACGTGATCGGGCTGGTGGGGGCCAACGGCGCGGGCAAGTCGACCCTGCTGCGCATGCTGGCCGGCCTCGACCGGCCGGAGGAGGGCGAGATCCGGCTCAGCCCGGCCACCGCCACCGTCGGCTACCTGCCGCAGGAGCCCGACCGCAGGCCGGGCGAGACCGTCATGGAGTTCCTGGCCCGCCGCACCGGCGTCGCGCGGGCGCAGCGCGACCTCGACGCCACCGCGCAGGCGCTGGCCGACCAGACGCCCGGCGCCGACGACGCCTACAGCGTCGCGCTGGAGCGCTGGCTCGCGCTGGGCGGCGCCGACCTGGACGAGCGCGCGGAGGCGATCGGCCTGCCGGTGGCGCTGGACCAGCCGATGACCTCGCTGTCGGGCGGTCAGGCGGCCCGCGCCGGGCTGGCCTCGCTGCTGCTCAGCCGGTACGACCTGTTCCTGCTCGACGAGCCCACCAACGACCTGGACCTCGACGGGCTCGACCGGCTGGAGTCCTTCGTCAAGGGGCTGCGGCCCGGCACCGTCGTGGTCAGCCACGACCGCGAGTTCCTGGCCAGGACCGTCACCGACGTCCTGGAGCTCGACCTGGCCCAGCAGCGCATCCAGCTGTTCGGCGGCGGCTACCAGGCGTACCTGGAGGAGCGCGAGGTCGCCAGGCGGCACGCCAGGGAGCGCTACGAGGAGTACGCCGACACCCGGGCGGAGCTGGAGGCCCGCGCCCGCAGGCAGCGGGCGTGGATGGAGAAGGGCGTCAAGAACGCCCGCCGCAAGATGTCCGACAACGACAAGATCGGGCGCAACGCCCGGGTCGAGGCCACCGAGAAGCAGGCCGCCAAGGCCCGGCAGTCGGAGAAGCTGCTGGAGCGGCTGGAGGAGGTCGAGGAGCCGCGCAAGGAGTGGGAGCTGCGGCTGGAGATCGCCGTGGCGCCCCGGTCCGGCGCGGTGGTGGCGACGCTGCGCGGCGCGGTCGTCAGGCGGGGCGGCTTCACGCTCGGGCCGGTCGACCTGGAGATCGGCTGGGCCGAGCGGGTGGCGATCACCGGGGCCAACGGTGCGGGCAAGACGACGCTGCTCGGCGTGCTGCTCGGGCGGATCCGGCCGGACGAGGGCCACGCCACGCTGGGCTCCGGCGTCGTGGTGGGCGAGGTCGACCAGGCGCGCGGGCTGTTCGAGGGCGAGGAGACGCTGCTCGACGCGTTCACCGCGCACGCCGACCTGCCGCCCGGGGAGGGGCGCACGCTGCTGGCCAAGTTCGGCATGAAGGCGCACCACGTGCTGCGGCCCGCCTCGACGCTCTCGCCCGGCGAGCGCACCCGGGCCGCGCTGGCGTTGCTGCAGGCCAAGGGCGTCAACCTGCTGGTGCTCGACGAGCCGACCAACCACCTCGACCTGCCCGCGATCGAGCAGCTGGAGTCGGCGCTGGCGAGCTATCCCGGCACGCTCCTGCTCGTCACGCACGACCGCCGCATGCTGGAGGCGGTCAGCGTCGACCGCAGGCTCGTGGTTGACAAGGGACGCGTGTCCGACTCCCACTGAAAATTTACACCGCACAAAGAAACGAAGATGAAACAATTCTCCGCAACTCGTTGACATGCGACGTTCCTATGGTGTGCCGTGCTCTACACAGATAACCCCCCGCCTGAAGGTGAGGCACACATGAGGAAATGGCTCGCACGCCTGGCAGTGCTGGGCGTCGCGCTTTTGGTGGTAAGCCAGGGGCAGGTGGCGCTGGCGCAAGATCCCGCGGCGGGGAAGAAGGTCGTCCGCGTGGGCGCGACCCAGGCCGTTGACTCCATGAACCCGTTCCTCGCCGTCCGCTTGGTGTCGACCTCGATCCACCGCTGGATGTACGGCTTCCTGACGGTCCCCGACAGCAAGACGCTGAAGCCCAGCCCCGACCTGGCGGAGTCGTGGAGCAGCTCCGAGGACGGCCTCACCTGGACCTTCAAGATCCGCTCGGCCAAGTGGTCCGACGGCCAGCCGATCACGGCCGAGGACGCCGCCTGGACCTTCAACAAGATCATGACCGATGACGCGGCGAAGACCGCGAACGGCCCGGCGGCGGAGAACTTCGAGAGCGTCACCGCCAACGGCCAGGACTTGATCATCAAGCTGAAGAACCCGCAGGCGTCCATCCTGGAGAACCCGATCCCGATCATGCCCAAGCATGTCTGGGAGAAGGTCACCAACATCGCGGACTTCTCCGGCGACGAGTACCCCGCCGTGACCAGCGGCCCGTACATCGCCGTCGAACACAAGAAGGACCAGTACGTCAAGCTGCAGGCCAACCCGAACTACTGGCGCGGCGCCCCCAAGATCGACGAGCTTCAGGTCGTCTTCTACGAGAACCCGGCCGCGTCCATCATCGGACTGAAGAACGGCGAGATCGACCTGATCGGCCGGCTCAACCCGCCGGAGTTCGAGTCGCTCAAGGGCGACCCCAACATCGTGCAGTGGAACCAGCAGGGCCGCCGCGCCGCCTACCTGCAGATCAACCACGGCGCCACGACCACCGACGACAAGGAGGTCGGCGACGGGCACCCGGCGCTGAAGGACCAGAAGGTCCGCCAGGCGCTGCACCTGGCCATCGACAAGGACAAGCTCGTCGCCGAGGTGCAGAACGGCCTGGCCAAGCCGGCGCACGGCTCGATCGTGCCGCCCATGTACACCGACTTCTTCTGGGAGGCCACCGGCGACACCAAGGTCTCCTACGACCCGGCCAAGGCCAACCAGATCCTCGACGAGGCGGGCTACAAGAAGGGCGCCGACGGCGTCCGCACGATGCCCGACGGTGACCGCAAGCTGGAGTTCCGCTTCAGCATCCACACCGACACCCCGATCGAGGACAAGCTCGCCGAGTACCTCACCGGCTTCTTCAAGGAGATCGGCGTCACGCTGACCACCAAGAAGCTCGACTCCAGCAAGTTCTCCGAGGAGACCGGCGTCACCGGCCTGTTCGACATCGCGATCTCCGGCTGGTCGGTCAACCCCGACCCGGAGGAGGTCCTGGCGACGCACCTGTGCAGCCGGCGGCCGACCCCGTCCGGCGAGGGCGGCGGCACCGAGTCGTTCTACTGCGACGAGACCTTCGAGAAGCTCTACCAGGACCAGCTCAAGGAGCTCGACCGGCCCAAGCGGGCCGACCTCATCAAGCAGATGCAGGAGCGCCTCTACACCGACGCCCCGGTCATCGCGATCTACTACACCAACGACCTCGAGGGCTACCGCAAGGACCGGATCAAGAGCATCACGTCCGTGCCCGAGCAGGACGGCATCCTGTACGGCGCGAGCAGCTTCTGGCCGTTCTACTCGCTGGAGGCCGTCGAGTCCGCCGCGGCCTCCGAGGAAGGCGGCTCCAACACCGGCCTGATCGCCGGCGTGGTCGGCGCCGTGATCGTCATCGGCCTCGGCGCGTTCTTCCTGACCAGGCGGCGCAAGTCCGTGGCGGACGACCGCGAATGACCGCACCGCTCGAAGCAGCAGAGCCCGCCGCCGCGCAGGCGGCGGGCCCCGCTGACGACCACCGCCCCGCCCGCCACGGCGTGCTGCGCTACGCGCTCACCAAGGCGGGCGGGGCGTTGCTCAGCATCGCGATGGTGATCATCGCGACGTTCTTCCTGTTCCGCCTCCTCCCCGGAGATCCGGTACGGAACCTCGCCCAGGGCCGCAACATGACCCCGGCGCAACTCGACCTGGAGCGGCACCGGCTCGGTCTGGACAAGCCGCTGGCCGACCAGTTCTTCGACTTCGTCGGCCAGACGCTCCGCCTGGACCTGGGCGCCTCCTACGAGTACAAGCGGCCGGTGCTGGAGCTCATCGGCGAGCGCCTCGGGCCGACGCTGCTGCTCGCCGGGGTGGGCCTGGTCATCGCCGTCAGCCTCGGGCTGTGGCAGGGCACCCGCGCCGGATGGCGGCCGGGCAGCCGGTTCGACCGGTTCTCCACGGCCACCTCGCTGGTGCTGTGGTCGGTGCCGACGTTCTGGCTCGGCCTGCTGCTGCTCATGGTGTTCGGCGCCTGGCTCAAGATCTTCCCGTCGCGGGGCATCGAGAGCGTCGACGCGCCCGACGGGTTCGGCTACATCCTGGACGTGGCGTGGCACATGGTGCTGCCCTGCCTCACCCTGGTCGGCGTGGTGTACGCGCAGTACCTGCTGGTCATGCGCTCGTCCCTGCTCGACGAGGTGGGCCAGGACTACATCACCACGGCCCGGGCCAAGGGCATGCGCGACGACGAGGTGCGCCGCAGGCACGCGGTGCCCAACGCGCTGCTGCCCACGGTGACGCTGGTGTTCATGCGCATCGGCTTCGTCGTCGGCGGCGCGGTCACGGTCGAGACCGTCTTCAGCTGGCCGGGGCTCGGCAAGCTGTTCTACGACGCGATCCAGGTGCCCGACTTCACGCTCATGCAGGGGACGTTCATGCTCATCACGGTCGCGGTGATCGTCATGAACACGCTGGCCGACGTCGTCTACCACTTCCTCGACCCGAGGGTGAGGTCCGCATGACCGCCATCGCGTGGACCCGCAGAAGGCGGGCGTTCGGCCGGTTCTGGGACGGCTTCCGCCGCCAGCGGGCGGGGGTCGTCGGGCTGGTCATCCTCGTCGTGGCCGTGGCGCTCGCGCTCGTCGCGCCGCTTTTCATCGACCAGAGCGTCACCAGCGTGATCGAGAACACCGGCGACCGCTTCATGCCGCCGAGCCTGGAGTTCCCGTTCGGCACCGACGAGTCCGGCCGCTCGATCCTGCTCATGGTGTGGTGGGGCGCGCGCACGTCCCTGCTCATCGGCTTCCTGGCCGCCCTGGTCAGCGTCGCCATCGGCACCGTCTTCGGCATCGCCGCCGGCCACTTCCGCGGCTGGATCGGGGCCGTCATCATGCGGGTGACCGACTGGTTCCTGGTGCTGCCCTCGCTGATCACGGCGCTGGTGCTGGCGGCCATCCTGGGCGGCAGCACGTTCACCATCATCATGGCGATCGGCGTCACCTCCTGGCCGTCGACCGCCCGCCTGATCAGGGCCCAGACGCTCGCCGTGGAGGCCCGGCCGTACATCGAGCGCTCCAAGGCGCTCGGCGGCGGCCACTGGCACATCACCACCCGCCACGTGCTGCCGAACGTCGCCCCGCTGCTGCTGGCCAGCACCACGCTGGAGGTCGCCAGCGCCATCGTCACCGAGTCGACGCTGGCCTTCCTGGGCGTCACCGCGAACAAGACCTCGTGGGGCACCATGCTGCGCGGCTCCTACGACTGGAACGCGGCCAGCTCCGGCGCCTGGTGGTACATCCTCATCCCCGGCCTGTGCATCCTCGCGGTCGTCATGGCGTTCACCCTCTGCGGGCGGGCGCTGGAGACCGTGCTCAACCCGCGACTCCGGGGGGCGAAGGCATGAGCCTGCTAGAACTGGACGACGTCTCGGTCACCTACCGCATCGCCGAGGGCGAGGTGCCCGCCGTGCGCGGCGTGTCGCTCACGCTCGGCGGCGGTGAGGCTCTCGGGGTCGCCGGCGAGTCGGGATCCGGCAAGTCGACGCTGGCCATGGCGTTGTTGCGGCTGCTGCCGCGCGACGCCCGCGTCACCGGCCGGATCCTGCTCGACGGCGAGGACGTCCTCACCATGAAGTGGGGCCGCCTGCGCGCGGTCCGCTGGGCCGAGGCGTCGATCGTGTTCCAGGGGGCCCAGCACGGGCTCAACGCGGTGCACCGGATCGGCGACCAGATCGCCGAGCCGCTCCTCGTGCACGGCATGGCCAAGCCGGGCCAGGCCGGCAAGCGGGTGGCGGAGCTGCTGGAGCAGGTGGGCCTGCCCGCCTGGCGGGCCCGCAGCTACCCGCACGAGCTGTCGGGCGGCCAGCGCCAGCGCGTGATGATCGCGATGGCGCTCGCCTGCTCGCCCCGGCTCATCATCGCCGACGAGCCCACGACGGCGCTCGACGTGATGGTGCAGGCCCAGGTCCTCACGCTGATCAAGGAGCTGGTCGCCGACCACGACATCTCCCTGATCATGATCTCGCACGACCTCTCGGTGCTCGCCGACGTCTGCGACCGGCTCGCGGTCATGTACGCGGGCCGCGTGGTCGAGCAGGGCCCGTCCCACCAGGTGTTCCACGATCCCAAGCACCCCTACAGCCAGGCCCTGGCCGCCGCCTTCCCGACGGTCGGCGACCCGGCGTCGCGGCTGGCGCCCCGGGGTCTCGGCGGCGACCCGCCGGACCCGATGGACCTGCCCACGGGCTGCTCGTTCCACCCGCGCTGCCCGGTCGCGCTGGAGGAGTGTCCGACACTGGACGTCGAGCTGTGGCCCGCCGGCGACCGCCGTGCCGCCGCCTGCGTCCACGTGCGGGACCATGGGCGGGACCGCGTACAGGAGGACGCATGACTGAGACGCAAGCCCCGGCCGAGGAGGTCACCACGGCCCGCCGCACCCTCCTGGAGGCCCGCGACCTGCACGTGGAGTTCACCTCGCGCGGGCGGCGCGCCCGCGCGGTCGACGGCGTCAACCTCGCGATCGGCGAGGGCGAGATCGTGGCGCTGGTCGGCGAGTCCGGGTGCGGCAAGACCACGCTCGCGCGCACCCTGCTCGGCCTGGAGAAGCCCACGTCCGGCACGGTCCGGTACGGGGGAGAGCCGCTGCGCTACTCCTCCGGGGCGCTCAAGGAGTACCGCAAGCAGGTGCAGCTCGTGCTGCAGGATCCGATGGGCTCGCTGAACCCCCGCCAGACCGTCTACGAGGCGGTCGCCGAGGGCCCGCGCATCCACGGGCTCGCCGACGAGGCGGACGTGGTCAACACCGCCCTGGCCAAGGCCGGGCTGCGGCCGCCCGAGCGGTTCCTGCTGCGCTACCCGCACGAGCTGTCCGGCGGGCAGCGGCAGCGCGTGGTGATCGCCGGGGCGCTGGCGCTGGACCCGAAGGTGCTGATCGCCGACGAGCCGGTGGCCTCGCTCGACGCGTCGGTGCGCGGTGAGATCCTCGCGCTCCTGCTCAGGCTCCGCGACGAGCTGGGGCTCTCGGCGCTGGTCGTCACGCACGACCTCGGGCTGGCGTGGAACATCGCCGACCGGGTGGCGGTGATGTACCTGGGCCGGATCGTCGAGTCCGGGCCGGTCGAGCAGGTGCTGACCGCGCCGCGTCACCCGTACACGCAGGCCCTGCTGTCGGTGCTGCCCGAGTCGCCCGAACGGGTGGTGCTGACCGGCGAGCCGCCGGACCCGACCAAGATCCCGGGCGGCTGCCGCTTCCACGCCCGCTGCCAGGTGCTCGCCTCCGGCAAGGCCGCCGAGGCGGGCGTGGACGCCCGGTGCCGAGGCGAGCTGCTCGACATCCTGCCGGCCTCGGCCGGGGCGCAGGCGGCCTGCTACTACGCGGAGGCCACCGGCTGACCTCAGAGGGCGCTGATCGTGGCCGGCGCCCGCTCGGTCCGGCTCAGCGCGCGGATCACCGCCGTGGCGCCGTGGCGGTGCACCGCGAGCCGAGCCAGCAGGTCCACCACCGGGTCGATGACCTCCGTGGGCAGCTCCGGCGTCTCCACGCCGACGCTGGCCGCCAGGTCGTCGGAGTGCACGACGAGCTCCATCAGCCGGGTGAGCAGGAAGTCGTCCAGCGTCAGCGACCAGCCCGTCCACGGCAGGGCGACCACCCGATCGGCCGGCTGCGCCGGAACCGCCCGCCGCTGGTCCTCCAGCAGCTCCGCCGCGCGGGCCGCGAGCGCGGCAGGGCCGTCGGCGGCCACCTGTTCGCCGCCGCGCCGGACGCTCACGTTGCTCTCGTGGTCGAGGCCCGCCTGCACCCACGGAGAGCGCGTGTAGTGCTCCAGCAGGGTGGCCGGCTCCCCGGCCGCGCCGTCCGCCGGTTCCAGGAGGCCGCTCACCCTGACGAGCTGGTGCGCCAGGTGGCCGGCCAGCCCTCCGACGCTGAACTCGGTCAGCGCGCTCGGCTTGCCCCAGGCCGCCGCGACCGCGGGGTCGTGCAGGAGAACCACGGCCGACTCCGCCGCCGTGAGGTACGACTGTCTGATATCCGTCATGTCCGCCCTTCCGGTACGTCGCAGCCACCTTAGCCGGGACCCGCCGGGCAGTATCGGGCAGAGAGGTGTGCACGATCTCCACTCCCTCTCGCCAAGGTTCCGTGACAAGCGGCCAAATCCGTTGCCCCGGACCGCTCGCTCAGGGACGATCTTTTGGATGAGCGTGGAGCAGAGTGCGCGACCCGTGGCGCTGGTCACCGGCGTGGGCAGGACCGTGGGCATCGGGGCCGCGATCGCGACCCGGCTGGCCGCCTCCGGATGGGACGTCGGGTTCACGTACTGGACGCCCTACGACGAGCGGATGACGTGGGGCGCCGAGGAAGGCGCCGTCGAGACGATCAGGAAAGCCCTGGTCGGTGAGGGCGCGGCCGCCGCGGCGGTGGAGGCCGACCTGGTCGAGACCGAGGCGCCGGCCCGCATCTTCGACGAGGTGGAGAGCCGGCTGGGGCCCGTCGCCGCGCTGGTGATGTGCCACTGCGAGTCCGTCGACTCCGGGCTGCTCGACACCACCGTGGCCAGCTTCGACCGCCACTTCGCCGTCAACGCCCGCGCGAGCTGGCTGCTGATCCGCGAGTTCGGCCGCCGGTTCAGGGGCGCCCACGGCACCGGCCGGATCATCGCGCTCACCAGCGACCACGTCGTCGGCAACCTCCCGTACGGGGCGAGCAAGGGCGCGCTGGACCGGATCACCCTGGCCGCCGCCCGCGAGCTGGCCCACCTCGGCGTCACCGCGAACGTGATCAACCCCGGCCCGATCGACACCGGCTGGATGTCCGACGAGCTGAAGGACGCCATGACCGGCCACACCCCGCTGGGCCGCCTCGGCACCACCCGCGACACCGCCGACCTGGTGGAGTTCCTGTGCTCGCCACGCGGCAAGTGGATCAACGGCCAGCTGCTGAAGAGCGACGGCGGCATCTCCGCCTGATCACCCGGACGGGGGAGGGTCGCCGCGCAGCCTGCTGTAGACCAGGCCGTCACGCCACCGGCCGGCCCGGAACTCGACCGAGCGCAGCGTGCCCTCATGCGTGAACCCGGCCTTCTCCAGGGCTTTCCGCTCGGCGATGTTCTCCGGATGCGTGCCCGCCTCGATCCTCTCGACCGGCGTGTGCGCGAACAGGTAGTCGCACAGCATCGCCTGCGCGCGCCCACCGATGCCGCGGCCGCGCCACTCGGGCAGCAGGGCGATCCCGATCTCCCAGTATCTCGACACGTCGCCGCCCCTGGCCCGCCAGTCGACGAAGCCCGCCACCACGTCCTGGTCCACGACGACGACGAGCCGGCTGTGGTCGGGGCCGAGATACCCGTCGGCGGCGAAGCGCCGGGCCGGCGCCTGCGCGTCACGGAACCCGGCCCAGTCGAGCCCGATGAGGCCGGGTTCGGTGGCGAACCGCCGGAACAGGTCCAGGTCGCTCTCGATCACCGGCCGCAGTCGTACCGGGGGATCGCTGACGAGACCTTCCACGGTCACCCGCCGAGGAGGTCGGCGGTGAGCGCGTCCAGGTCGTCGACCACCCGCCAGGCCAGGGCCAGCGCGTCGGGGGCGGGCGGGTAGCGCGGGTGCGGCACGGCGATGACCCGCATCCCCGCCGCGTCCGCCGACCGCAGCCCGTTGCTGGAGTCCTCCACCGCCACGCAGTCCTCCGGGTCCACGCCCAGCCGCCTGGCCGCCTCCAGGTAGCCGTCGGGGGCGGGCTTGCCGCGGGCCACCTCCTCGGTCGAGACGGTCGCGTCGAAGCAGTCGTGCAGGTCGCTCGACGCGAGCACCACGTCGATGAGCTGCCGGGGCGACGAACTCGCCAGGCCGAGCGTGAAACGATCGCCGAGCCGCCGCACGGCCTCGGGCGCGCCCTTCATCAGCGGCAGATGGCTGTGATACCGCTCGGCCATCTGGCCGACGACCTGCCGGGCGATCTCGTCCGGTGGCATCCGCACGCCGAGCTCATGCAGGTAGGCGGCCCACTCGGCGGTGCTCATGCCCATGAGCCGCGCCTGCGTGTCGTCCCGCCAGGCGCCGCCGTGCTCGGCGACGAAGGCGCGACGCACCTCCTCCCACACCGGCTCCGAGTCGACCAGCACCCCGTCAAGATCGAACACACAGGCTTCCACGCCCCCGACCCTACCCACGCCCTCGCCGGACAGGCTCGCCATCGGACTGAGGTAAACGGAGAGTCATTTTTCCATCGCTGTGAGTAATATTCTCGTCATGGTCACAGCTCTACACGAAGGGCTCGTGGGTATCACGACCCTCGATCCTCGGGAGACGGCGCGCATGTTGAGCACGCTGTTCGACTTCCCCATACCTTCGTCCGCATCCGAGGTCATCTCCAATGAGTTGTCGGAGATCAGCCCGTCCGTCTACCGGGCCGACGCCGCGCTCCTTTGCGTCGAAGGAGAGACGAGGCTGGCCGTCATCACCGAGGTCCAGCTTCAGCGTGACGACACCAAGCACCGGACCTGGCTGGCCTATATCGCCAACCTGCGTGTCCGCGACAGCTGCCAGGCGTTGCTGGTCGTCATCTGCCCCAACCGCGCCGTAGCCGCATGGGCGTCCCAGCACATCGAGACCGGCCATCCCGGCCTGGTCCTGCGTCCCCTCGTCATCGGGCCCGACAACACGCCGGTCATCACCGACGTCGCCGAGGCCGTCGGGAACATCGGCCTGGCGGCGATCTCCGCGATCACTCACAGCGAGGATCCGCAGATCAAAGTCGTCCTCGCCACACTGGCGGAAGCCTTGGACCACATCGACCCCGAGAAGGCGGGACGTTACGCTGAGTACGTCACCGTGGCACTGACGGGGGACGCGCAGAAGGAAATGGAGCGGCTCATGGCCACACAGACCTATCTCTACCAGGGTGAATACGCTCAGAGCCTCGTGGCGAAGGGTGAGGCCAAAGGCGTGCTGCTGGTGTTGGAAGCTCGGGGGTTCCGGGTCACGGCGGACGAGCGCGAACGGATCATGACGTGCACCGACACGAAGACGCTGGAGAGGTGGCTGCAACGGGCCGCCCTGGTCGACTCCGTGGGCAAGCTCTTCGAATGATCCCGGTGGGGCGCCGTCTCAGCTGAGCACCTCGGCGATGGTTCGCCGGATGAAGCGGCGGGTCAGGGTGGCTCTGCGGAAGCGGCTCAGGACGGGTGGTGTCGTCCCGTACCGGCGTGCTCTGATCTCGTCCACCACGACCGGCGGCGCGCCCATCTCCACCAGGACGTCGAGCGCCTCCCGCTTGCTGATCAGGCGGCCCTCCCGCAGGGTCACGGCCGCCCGTGCCACCGTGACCATGCCGAGGTCCACCCATTCCTCGCTGAGCCACCGCTTGCGTCCCCGTGTCTTGTCCAGCCAGAAGTCGCGCAGGTCGGCCCGGATGAACGCGGCCAGCTCCGCGTCGGACACCGGCGGGACCAGACCGTCGGGCGCCGGGCCGTACAGCTCCAGCGCCCCCGTGAGCAGTTCCCGTCGCGTGACCGCGGTGACCGGTCGGTCGAACAGCTCGCCCATGGCCCACGTCAGGTGTTCGCGCCGGGGGTCGGCCAGGTGCCCGTCCGGCAGGTAGGAGCAGTGCAGGCGCGCGGCCAGCGGCCCGTCCAGCTCCCGGTGCAGCCGTTCGACAGCCTCGCGCCGCTCGCCCTCCAGCGGCTCCCTGACCACGGCGATCAGGTCGAGGTCGCTCTGCCCCTGCTGGTAGTCGCCCTTCGCCAGCGACCCGTGCGCCCACAGCGCCACGAGCGGGACGGCGGGCTCGACCTTCGCGAGGAACCGGGTCAGCAAGATCTCGGTAGCGGTGTGCATGATTCTTACTGTCCCCGGCCGTGGCTTCTGGTCAAGCCGGTCATGGAGGGCTGAACAGGGCGCTGACCGACTCGCCGTAGTGGATGCGGCGCATCGCCTCGGCGAGGGCCGGGGCGATGGACAGGACCGTGAGCTTGTCGCGGGGCTTGGGCGGGGGGACGGTGTTGGTGCAGACGATCTCCTGGACCTCCGGCAGCGCGCTGAGCCGCTCGATCGCGCCGTCGGAGAACAGGCCGTGGGTGCAGGCGATGCGGACGGAGCGGACGTGGCGCTCGCGGAGGCGTTCGAGGAGCTCGATGACGGTGCTGCCCTTGGCGATCTCGTCGTCCAGGATGATCACGTCCTTGCCCTCGACGTCGCCGATCACCGAGCTGATCACCACCCGGTCGTCGCTGAAGCGCTGCTTGGCGCCCATGGCCACGTCGGCCCCGATCAGGCGGGCGAAGTGGGCGGCCTCCTTGGCGTTGCCCAGGTCGGGGGAGACCACGACGGTGTCGGACAGGTCGTGGCGGGCGAAGTGGGCCGCCAGCTCGCGGAGCGCGTGCAGGTGGTCGACGGGGACGCTGAAGAAGCCGTGGACCTGCGGTGAATGGAGGGTCATGGCCAGCACCCGGCCGGCCCCGGCCGCCACCATCAGGTCGGCCACCAGGCGGGCGCCGATCGAGATGCGCGGGGCGTCCTTCTTGTCGGAGCGGGCGTAGGCGTAGTGGGGCATCACGACGGTGATGCGGGCCGCCGAGGCGCCGCGGGCGGCGTCGAGCATGAGCAGGAGCTCCACCAGGTGCTCCTGGGTGGGCGGCACCAGCGGCTGGATCAGGAAGACGTCACGCTCGCGGCAGTTGGCCTGGAGCTGGACCTCGACGACGTCGTTGGCGAAGCGGGAGACGCGTACCGGATGGAGGGGGACGCCCAGGTGGGAGCAGATCTCTTCGGCCAGCTCGGGGTGGGCGCTGCCGCTGAAAACCGTGATGTCTCGCACGATTCCCAAAGAGTAGCGGATCACCGGTCGAGGCCGATCGGAGGTGCGCGCGTCCAGGCCGAACACGGTCTGTTGCCAGATGTCCACTATTTCCCCATAAGTCAAGCCAAGGGAGGTTCATGGTGTTTCGTACGTACGTTGACTGTGTTGATAGCCCTTTGCGGGCACTTCTCTTGCATGGCGGAGCTTCCATACGAGCCCGACGACGGTGAGGGCGCGGGGTTCGTCGCGCCGCTCGCCCCCACCGTGGTCAGGGACGGCGACGGCAAGGTGGTGTGGGACGCGGAGACGTCCGTCCACCCTGACGGGGAGTGCCCGGCCACCGCGCACCCCAGCCTGTGGCGGCAGGCCGCGCTGCGCGCCCGGCACGGCCTGTACGAGGTGACCGAGGGCGTCTACCAGGTGCGCGGGCTCGACCTGGCCCACCTGACCCTTGTGGAGGGCGAGGCCGGGGTCGTCGTCGTGGATCCGCTGGGCTCCACCGAGTGCGCGGCCGCCGGGCTGCGGATGTACCGGCGGCACCGCGGCGAGCGCCCGGTCACCGGCGTGGTCTACACGTGCGCGCGGGCCGACCGGTTCGGCGGCGCGCGCGGCGTCACCTCCGGTGGCGTGCCCGTGCTCGGGCCCGCCGGCTTCCTGGACCGCGCCGCCGAGGAGTTCCTGTACGCCGCCCCGGCCGCCGCCCGCCGGGCCGCCTACACGTACGGACCGGCGTTGCCCGCGGGACCCGAGGGACGGCTCGGCCCGGCCCGCTCGGCCGGCACGGTCACCCTGCTCCCGCCCACCAAGAGCGTCGGGCGGACCGGCCAGGAGGAGACGCTCGACGGGGTGCGGTTCGTCTTCCAGCCCGTGCCAGGCGCGGCGCTCGCCTTCCTGCTGCCCGAGCGGCGGGCCCTCTGCCTGGCCGGGAACGCCGGAGACCCGCCCGACGCGGGCGACCCGCGGCTGTGGACGCGCTGCCTGGCGGAGGCCGTCACGCTCTTCGCCGGCCGCGCGGACGTGGCCTTCGCCGCGCATCACGGCACCGTGCGCGGCGGCGAGGAGGTCACCCGCCTGCTGGAGCGCCACCGGGACCTGCACGCCTACCTGCACGACCAGGCCGTGCGCCTGATGAACAAGGGCCTGACCGCCCAGGAGATCGCCGAATACCTGCAGCCGCCGCCCGCCCTCGCCGCCCTGCCGGGCGCGATCAGCGTGATCAGGGCCGTCCACCAGCACTACCTGGGCTGGTTCGACGGCAACCCGGCCCACCTGTGGGAGCACCCGCCCCGGCAGAGCGCGATCCGCTACGTGGAGTGCCTGGGCGGCGGCGCGGCCGTGGTGGCGCTGGCCGAGCGGTACGCCGCCGGGGGCGACCTGCGCTTCGCCGCCCAGCTGCTCAACCACGCGGTCTTCGCGGACGAGGGCAACAAGCGGGCCCGCGACCTGCTGGCCGAGGTGTACACCCGGCTCGGCCACGGGGCCCGCGACGCCGCCTGGCGCAACGCGTACCTGATGGGGGCGCTGGAGCTGACCGACGGGATCGCGTCCCCTGGCGGCGGGACCGTCGCGCCCGGCGCGCTCGCCACGCTCAGCCCCGAGCGGCTCTTCGACGCGCTCGCCGTGCGGGTGGACGGCCCGAAGGCGTGGCACGAAAGCCTCGCCATCGATTGGCACCTGACCGACCTGGGCCTGCGCTACCGCACCGTCCTGTCGAACGGGGCGCTCATCCGGCAGGCGGACCCGCCGGAGGGGCCGGTGGATCTCACACTCCGGCTCACCCGGGCCCAGCTCGTCGCCCTGCTCGCGGGCCGGGGCGTCGGCGGGGTGTCCAAGGAGGGCGACCTCCAGGCGCTCAAGCGCCTGATCGCCGCGCTGGACGACCCCGTCCCGGGCTTCGCGGTCGTGACACCCTGACCGGGCGCGTCCACAGCAGCGTGGCCGCCACCGCCAGCAGGATCGGCCCGAGCACCACAGGGACCGACGGCCCGCCCGCGTGCCAGCTCCCCATCGCGACGCTCACGCAGGTCAGCACCGTCACGCCGCACGTCGCCGCCCACAGCGGCAGCACGTACAGGAAGCCGAAGAACAGCGGGAACACCAGCCAGACCAGCGGCGCCGCCAGCAGCGCGAGCACCGCCCACGCCAGCGTGCCCGCCACCAGCCAGAGCTGCTCTTGAGCGTCACGACTCACCCACGCAGCGTAACCGCGCGATCGGTCACCGGCGCCGCGACGCCACGCTCGTGAACGCGAAGTACAGCACTCCGGCCAGCACCAGCGCGACCACCACGCCGATGTTCGCCGAGGCGAACGTGCCCGACTTCAGCTCGTCGGTCATCAGGAACCCGACCACGTCGGCGAGGTTCGGGTCGGCCGAGGCGATCAGCCCGATGCCGACGACGGACGCCGTCACCAGCGACACCAGCCCCGGCCAGTTCACCGCCGGCGCCCCGGGTCGTAGCAGCCGCTCCTCGTAGGAGCGGCCGCCGCCCCGCAGCCGCCACATGTCGACCAGGAACACCGCGACCCAGGCCGCCATGACCACGCCGATGATCGCCAGGAACGCCTGGAAGGTCGCCAGGAAGCTGGTCGAGACGAACAGCAGGTAGTAACCGCCGAGCACCATGAGCAGCCCGTCGACGAGCACCGCGTAGTGACGCTTGATCGGCACCCCGAGCGCCAGCATGGACAGCCCCGACGAGTAGATGTCCATGATCGCGCCGGCCAGGAAGCCGCCGATGGCGGTCAGCAGGTAGGCCAGCAGGAACCAGGTCGGCAGCGCCGAGGCCAGCGCCCCCACCGGGTCGGCCGCCGCCGCCTCCGCCAGCGCCGGATCGCCGCCGGTCAGCAGCACGCCGAAGACCAGCAGCACCATCGGCGGCACCGCCCCGCCCAGCGCCGTCCACGTCGCCACCCGCGACGGCCGCGACGAGGAGGGCAGGTAACGCGAGTAGTCGGCGCCGCAGTTGACCCAGCCCAGCCCGAGCAGCGTCATCGCGAAGATGACGCCGCCCACCCAGACCCCCGGCCCGGCCGTGGTCTCCAGCGAGGTGCCCAGCCGGGGCGCCATGAGGATCATGTAGACGACGGTCAGCACGATGAACGCGTACGTCAGGTACCGCTGCACCACCATGATCATCGCGTGCCCGTACACGCCGACGGCGATCGTCACCAGCGCCGCCACCGCGAAGCACGCCGCCGTGGCGGTCGTCGCCGGGATGCCCGGCGCGAGCCGGGTCAGGATGGCCGCGCCGCCCTGCGCCGCGAGCGTGACGAGCACGGTCTCCCAGCCCACGTTCGACACGTACGAGAGCAGCGTCGGCAGCTTGTTGCCCTGGTAGCCGAAGGCGGCCCGGCCCAGCGTCATCGTCGGCACGCCGGACCGGGCGCCCGCGATGGCCACCAGCCCCACCAGCGCGAACGAGAGCGCGTACCCGATCGCGCCGGTCACGATCGCCGGGAAGACCCCCAGCCCGAGGCCCACGACGTAGACGCCGAACGCCACCCCGAACAGCGACAGGTTGGACCCCGCCCAGGGCCAGAACAGGTCGGACGGTTTGCCCCGCCGCTCCGACTCGGGAACCGCGTTGATGCCGTTCTGCTCGACCGCCGTCGTCGTCATGATCGGAAGGTAAACCCGGCCCCCCGCCCGTGTCGAGCGCCCCGCCCCCCTCGAGCAGGGCGTTCGACGCGGTCAGCTCCCGTCGTCCTCCGTGTAGATGCGGATCTCGATGCCGTCGGGGTCGTGCAGGCCGACGAGGACATGGCCGTAGTAGGCGTGGTGCACGCCGCCGTGCGACTCGCCGAGCCGGTCGAGCCGCCGGCACCAGGCCTCCAGAGCGCCCCGGGTGGCGGCGTTCAGCGACACGGGCGCGAACCCCTTGAGCGCGGCAGCCCGCTCCGGCTCACGGCGCAGGCCGACGCAGACGGTGCCGCCCGCGTCGCGCAAGGTGACGCCCATGAGCTCGTCGCCTTCGACGAACTCCAGATCACGCCGGAGCCCCAGCACGCGTTCGTACCACTCCCGGCTGCGTTCGACGTCGGACACCGGCACCTTCACGTGGTGGAACCCGCTCAGCATGGCGCCTCCAACGGCTAGAGTCCGCTCTAGCGAATCGGGGATCCAGAGTACGCTCAGGCGTGTGGACCGCGTCAAGGGCCGGCGGGCCGAGCAACGCAGAGCCACCCGGCGCCGGATCGTCGAGGAGGCGCTACGCCTGTTCACCTGCCAGGGTTACGCCGCCACGACGCTGGAGGAGATCGCCGACCGGGCGGGGGTGGCGGTTCAGACGGTCTACTTCCACTTCGGCAGCAAGCGCGGCGTCCTCGCCGAGGGCCTGGACGTGCTCGTGGCCGGCGACGACGAGCCGGTGCCGCTGATCGAACGGCCGTGGGCCCGGCAGGCCACCGAGGCGCCCGACCCGGCCGGGTCGCTGCGGATCTGGCTGAGCAACGCGCGGGCGATCCTCGAACGGGCGGCGCCGCTGATGCGGGTCGTGCGCGACGCGGCCGGCGCCGACCCCGAGATGGCCGCCGCCCTGGAGATCAGCCAGCGGCAGCGCTACGCCGACCACCGCGCGCTGGTCGGCCATCTGGCGGAGATCGGCGGGTTGAGGGATGGTCTTTGCCCTGACAGGGCAGGAGATCTGGTCTACGCGCTGGTGAGCCCGGAGATGTACCAGTTGCTGACCGAGCAGCGAAGCTGGTCGCCGGCCGAGTGGGAGTCATGGGCGTACGACACGCTCGCCCGCTCGCTGCTCCGGGGCTGCTGACCTGACCGGGGGGAGTACGTGGCGGACACCCGCAAGCACGCGCTGGCCGTCTGCCTGACCGCCGCCTTCATGTCCGGGCTCGACGTGAGCATCGTCAACGTCGCGCTGCCCTCGATCAAGGAAGGCCTGCACGCCGCCTCCGAGGCCGGGCTGCAGTGGATCCTGTCGGGATACGCGCTCACCTTCGGCCTGTCCCTGGTGCCGGGGGGCCGGCTGGGCGACGCGCGCAGCCGGCGCGCCGTGTTCATGTGGGGAGTCGGGCTGTTCACCCTGGCCAGCGCCGCCTGCGGGCTCGCCCCCAGCATGCCGGTGCTGATCGTGGCCCGGCTGCTGCAGGGCCTGGCCGCCGGGATGATCAACCCACAGGTGTCGGGCCTCATCCAGCAGATGTTCCGGGGCGCGGAGCGGGGCCGGGCGTTCGGCGCGCTCGGCGCCACCATCGGGGTGTCCACCGCGGCCGGGCCGCTGATCGGCGGCGCGCTGGTATCCGCCTTCGGCGTCGACCACGGCTGGCGGCTGGTGTTCCTGGTGAACGTGCCGATCGGGCTCGTCCTGGTGCCGCTGGCCCACCGGCTGCTGCCGCCACCCGAGCGGGCCGATGGCCGCGCCGAGAGCATGGACCCGGTCGGGGTGCTGCTGCTCGGCGTGGGCGTCAGCGTGCTGCTGCTGCCGTTCATCCAGCAGCAGCAGTGGCCTGGCGCCGGCAAGTGGCTGCTGGTGCCCGCCTCACTGGCGCTGCTGGTGGGCTTCGTGGCCTGGGAACGGCGCTACCGCCGGGAGCCGCTGGTCGACCTGACGTTGTTCCGGCTGCGCTCGTACGGCCTCGGCACCGCCATCGCGCTGCTCTACTTCGCCGGCTTCACCGGCATCTTCTTCATCTTCACCCTCTACCTGCAGTCGGGCCTGCACTACAGCCCGCTGCTGGCCGGTCTGTCGATCACGCCGTTCGCGGTCGGCTCGGCCGGGGCGGCGCTGGTCGGCGGGCGGCTGGTGAGCCGCGCCGGCCGGCGCGTGGTGGTGATCGGCCTGGTGACGGTGGTCGCCGGCCTGCTGGCCACGATGGCCGCCACCCTGCTCATGCCCGGCCCGCACGTGGCGCTGGCGACCGCGCTGCCGCTGCTCGTGGCCGGCATCGGCAGCGGCCTGACCATCGCGCCCAACCAGGCGGTCACCCTGTCGGAGGTGCCGCCCGCGGGCGGCGGGAGCGCGGCGGGCGTGCTGCAGACCGGCCAGCGGCTCGGCTCGTCCATCGGCATCGCCGCCGCCGGCTCGCTCTTCTTCGGCGCGCTCGGCGAGGGCTGGGCGGTCGCCTTCAGGCACGGTCTCATGGTCGTCGTGCTGTTCGTCTGCGCGGCGCTCGCCGCCGCACTCTACGACCTGCTCAGGCCGTACATGAAGCGTGACCGTTCATGAAACGCAGCCGTTCATGACGCGCGGTCGTTCATGACGCGCGGTCGTTCATGACAGCAGCGCGGCCTCCGTCGTCGGGTCGAGGCCGACGGCGGGGCGGTCGGGGCGCATGGGCGCCTGCCCGCCGATGCTCCGCAGCCAGGCCCAGGTGTCGGCCACGGTCTCCTCGACCGGCCGGCAGCGCAGGCCGGCCGCCACCGCCCTGGACACGTCGCCGCCGTGCATGAACGCGTGGTCGTCGCCGGTCAGCCAGATGGGCAGGTCGGTCCACGGCTGGACGCCCGCCGCCAGGATCGCCTCCTCGCTCGTCCAGCGCAGCTCGGCGTCGGACCCGGTGACCCGCACGCACGCCTCCAGCAGCTCACGCATGGTCGTGAACCCCGGCGGGCTCACCAGGTTGTAGGGACCGCCGAGCCCTTCCAAGGCGGCGTCGAGGCACCACCGGGCGAGGTCGCGGGCGTCGACGTACTGCAGCCCCAGGCCGGCGGGCTCGGGCGCGAGCACCGGCCCGCCCCGCGCGATCCTGCTCAGCCACCAGGGCAGCCGCCCGATGTTCTCGTACGGTCCGAGGATGAGCCCGGCCCTGGCGAGCAGCGCCCGCTTGCCGAACGCGGCGGTCGCGGCGAGCTCGCCGCCCGCCTTCATCTCCGCGTACGTGCCGTCGCCCGCGTCGGGCGACCCCTCGACGAGGGGCGCGCTCTCGTCGGCCCCGTACGGGACGGGATCGGCGTAGACCGACCGGCTCGACACGTACACGTAATGACCGGCCCGGTCGGCCAGCATCGTGGCCGCGTCGCGCACCGCGGACGGCGCCCACGACCAGGTGTCGGCGACCACGTCCCACTCGCCGCCGGCCAGCGCGTCGAGCCCGCCGGGCCGGGTCCGGTCGCCGCTCAGGGCGGTCACCCCGGCGGGCGGTTCGTGCGTGCCCCGGTTGAACACCGTCACGTCATGGCCGAGGGCCAGCGCCTCCGTCACGAACGCCCGGCCCACGAACTCGGTCCCGCCCAGCACCAGAAGTCTCATCCGACCACTGTCCCGCCCCCCACCGGCCTGCGGAACCCTCCATAGCCCACAGCGGAATCGCTCAGAGCGGAACCGGTGGATTAAGCCCCGGATCGTCGGGCAGAGGCGGGTCGGAGGTTGTCGCGCAAAGGGACGAGGGCCCGCTTCCCGTGGGTTTCAGGGGCGTCAGTTACGGGAGGCGGGCCCTTCTTGCGTGTCCTTCTTACTGTCCTTCCTGCGGCCTTGCTTACTGTCCTTCCTGCGGCGTCAGCCGGTCACGGTGATCCGGTTCGTGGCCGGAGGCGCGATCGGGTTGTTCTGCCCGAGATACGCGACGAACGCGTCGATGTCGAGCGGGCCGCTCCACAGGTCCGTGCCCTCGGTGAAGACCGGGAACGCGTCACCGCCGCCGACCAGGAAGTTGTTGATCGCCACCCGGATCGTCTGGGTGTCGGTCACCGGCTGGCCGTCGATCATGAGGTTCGAGACCTTGCTTCCCCACGCGGCGCTCTGGCTCCAGGTGTAGGTCAGGTTCGCCGACGGCTGCAGGATCCGGTTGAACGGCTGGTTGTTCGGGCCGCCGGTGAACTGCTGCTCCAGCGCCGTCTTCAGCTGCGCCCCGGTCAGCGTCACCACCTGCACCAGGTTGTTGAACGGCTGCACGGTGAAGGCCTCGCCGTAGGTGACGACGCCGTCGCCCTCACCGGCGGGCGAGCCCGCGTAGGTCAGCGGGGCGCGCACGCCGCCCGGGTTCATCAGCGCGATCTGCGCGTTGCCGCCGGTCCTGGTGCCGGCCAGCTGGGAGTCGGCGATCAGGTTGCCGAGCGGCGACTCGCCGGACGGCGCCGCGGTGTTCGTGATGTCCGCGGTGATCGTGCCGACGGGCCGGTTGGCCACCTCGGCGACGCGGTCCTTCCACGTCTGCACGAACGTGCTGATCTCCGGGTCGGGGGTGACCGTGCGGGTCACGACGTGGTTGTCGGCCACGACCGAGGCTCGGTCGATGTCGCGGGTGCGGGTGTCGACCTTGAGGTCCACCTGGGTGATGACCCGGCCGAACGAGCCGCCCTGCGAGAACAGCCGGTCACGGCCCTTCGGGTCCTTGACCGTGCACATGTACGCCTGGTGCGAGTGGCCGCTGAGCACGATGTCGATCTCGGCGTCCACCTGGGTCGCGATCCGGTTGCCCGCGCCGGGGATGGCGCTGCACGCGTCGGGCGACTGGCCCGGCGTCACCTGGTCGCCCTCGTGCACGAGCACGACCTGGGCCTTGACGCCCACCAGGGACAGCAGCTTGGAGGCCACGTTCGCGGCCTTGACCTCGTCCACGAACTTGATGTTCTTGATGCCCTCGGCGGTGACGATCGTCGGCGTGGTCTGCGTGACCAGGCCGATGAAGCCGACCGGCACCCCGTTCATGAACTTGACGCTGACCGGCGGCAGCGCGGGCACGCCCCAGTCGGCCATCAGCTTCTTGATCTTCGGGCTGGTGCCGAGGGCCGCCAGGGCGTCGGTGCGCTCGTTCCGGTTCTTGAAGAGCACGTTGGCGCCCACGTAGTCGAAGGCGGCGCCCTTCCACCTGCCGGCGGGGGAGCAGCCGTCCACCGGGTGGCAGCCGCCCTTCATGATCCGGCGCAGCTCGGCGTACCCCTCGTCGAACTCGTGGTTGCCGACCGCGGCCACCTTGAGCCCGAGCTTGCCCATCAGCTCGACCGTCGGCTCGTCGTGGAAGGCGGCCGAGATGAGCGGGGTGGCCCCGATGAGGTCGCCCTGCGCCACCGCGATCGTGTTCCTGTCGGCCAGCGCCTTCATGTGGGTGGCGACGTACGCGGCGCCCCCGGCGTCGACCGTGTTGCCGTTCTCGTCGACCATCCGGCCGGACGAACCGGTCGGGGGTTCGAGGTGGCCGTGGAAGTCGTTCAGTGCGAGCAGCCGGACGGGGACCGTCCGTGCCTTGGAGGACTGGCTCGCGTCTGCCGGTAGCCCGGCGAGCAGGATGCCGCCAGTGGCGACGGCTCCGGCCAACGCCAGCCGGAGGAGTGAACGGGACATCATGGCCCCTGACGTTACGGCGACAATCTGTTGAGCCAATGTCGCAAAGGTAACGATTCATCGGGGGCCCTGCTGGCGGTATTTGCCAGTTGTGCGCCTAGAGTGCGAGCTGTGAGTACGCGTGTGAAGATCAGAGAACGGCTGGACGACCACGAAATCGCCGATGTCCTGAGTCTCGTCGAAGCGGCGACCGAGATCGACCGGGTTCGCCCGCTCAACGAGCACGTGATGCTGCATCTGCGCTACGGGGGCGACCCGCGTGCCCGCTCGGTGCTGCTGTACGCCGACGGGCTCGCCGGCTACGCCCACGTCGACCCCACCGACGAGGTCGAGGGGCCCAGCGGCGAGCTGGTCATCCACCCGGCGCAGCGGGGCCGCGGCAACGGCAAGGAGCTGCTGCGCGCCGTGCTCGACCTGACCGGCGGCAGGCTGCGGCTCTGGGCGCACGGCGGCCACCCCGGCGCGGAGGCGCTGGCCGGGTCGCTGGGGTTCGTCCGCGCCCGCTCGCTGTGGCAGATGCGGCGTTCTCTGTACGCCCCGATCCCCGCCGCCACGCTGCCCGACGGGGTGACGCTCCGCGCGTTCATCCCCGGCCAGGACGAGGAGGCGTGGCTCAAGGTGAACGCCGCCGCCTTCGCCCACCACCCCGAGCAGGGCGCCTGGACCCTGGACGACCTGCGGCGGCGCGAGAGCGAGCCGTGGTTCGACCCCGCCGGGTTCTTCCTCGCCTTCCGCGGCGACCGGCTCGTCGGCTTCCACTGGACCAAGATCCACGGCTCCGACGAGCACGGCCACGAGCCGCTCGGCGAGGTGTACGTGGTCGGCGTCGACCCCTCCCAGCAGGGCACCGGACTGGGCAAGGCGCTCACCCTGACGGGCCTGGACCACCTGCGCTCGCGTGGCCTCGCCCAGGCGATGCTCTACGTGGACGAGACCAACACGGCGGCCATCCGCCTGTACGAGTCGCTCGGGTTCGCCCGCTGGGACGTCGACGTCATGTACGCCGCTACTCCACCGCCCAGTGCAGGGCGTAGTACGACAGAGCCGCGACCAGAGCCGCAGCCGGGATCGTGAGGACCCAGGCGGTCACGATGTTGCCCGCCACCCCCCACCGCACGGCCGACAGCCGCTTGGTGGAACCCACGCCCATGATCGCCGAGGTGATCGTGTGCGTGGTCGAGATGGGCGCGCCGAACCCGATCGCCGCCCCGTACAGGACCGTCGCCGCCGCGCTCTCGGCGGCGAAGCCCTGCGGCGGGTCGAGCGCGATGATGCGGCGGCCCAGCGTGCGCATGATGCGCCAGCCGCCCGCGTACGTGCCCAGCGAGATCGCGCCCGCCGCGGCCAGGATCACCCACTGCGGGATCTCGTCGGTCGGCGCCGCGTAGTCGCCGACCACCAGCGCCAGGAAGATCACGCCCATGGTCTTCTGCGCGTCCTGCAGGCCGTGACCGAGCGCCATCGCCGCGGCCGAGACCGTCTGCGCGTAGCGGAAGCCCCGGTTCGTCTTGCCGGGTTGCGCGTTACGGAAGATCCAGTAGATTGCGATCATGATCGTCGCGGCGAGGGTGAACCCCACGAGCGGCGACACGATCATGGGGATGACCACCTTCTCCAGCACGCCGTCCCAGTGGACCACGCTGGCCGACGCGAGCGCCGCCCCGACCAGGCCGCCGATGAGCGCGTGGCTGGAGGAGGAAGGAAGCCCGAAATACCAGGTGATGAGGTTCCAGGTGATGGCGCCGATCAGGCCCGACGCCACGATCACCAGACCGTGTGAGCCCTGAGGCGCGTCGATGATGCCTTTGCCGACCGTCTGGGCGACCTGGGTGCCCAGGTGGGCGCCGATGAAGTTCATCGCCGCCGCCATGAACAGCGCCGCCCTGGGGGTCAGCGCGCGGGTCGAGACGGAGGTCGCGATGGCGTTCGCCGCGTCGTGGAAGCCGTTGGTGTAGTCGAAGATCAACGCCACCGCGACCACGCCGATGACGAGGGCGAGCGTGAGGTCCACCGGGCCTAGCTTTCCTTGACCGCGATGGACTCGACGGTATTGGCGACGTGCTCGAAGGCATCGGCCGCCTCCTCGAGGGCGTCGATGACCTCCTTCATCTTCATGACGGTGAGCGCGTCGTACTCGCCGCTGAAGAGCTTGGCCAGCAGCCGGCGGTAGATCTGGTCGCCCTGGTTCTCCAGGCGGTTGACCTCGATCCAGTACTCGTTGAGGTTCTTCATCGACCGCAGCCGGGGCATCGCCTCCGCCGTCAGCTCAGCCGCCCGCTCCAGCACCTCCACCTGGCGCACCACGTCTTTGGGGAGGTGGTCGATCTGGTAGAGCACGATGAGGTCGGACGCCGCTTCCATGGCGTCCATCACATCGTCGAGGTTGGAGGCGAGACGGTAGATGTCTTCGCGGTCGAACGGGGTGATGAAACTCTCGTTGAGCCGGTTCATGATCGCATGAGTGCGTTCATCCCCGGCGTGCTCACATGCCCGCATCTTCTCGGCCAGGGACTCCCGGTCCGATCCGTCGCTGATGATCTCTACGAGCAAGCGAGACGCGGTGACCAGGTTGTTCGCCGAGTCGGCGAACAGGTCATAGTAGCTGTCCTCACGTGGCGTGAGCCGCAGGCGCACGTCGTTCTCCAGATGTGCGGGGATGGTCCGTGGAAAGGGTAAGGCTTACCAGGTGAAATGCGAACTTCATGTCCCCTTCTCCTAGTCGCTACCCTCCGTATGCTGTACGACACCGGGGCCAGAGTACTTTGACCGCCTTATCGCCGCGCAGGCGGGTGCTACACCTTTGTCCGATGGAAGTTCTGGAACGACCTCGACGGCGTCGGCCCGCGCTGCCCTTGGTAACGCGACCCGTACCGCTCCGACCCGTACGGGAACTCGGCCGGCGAGCTCAGCCTGAACACGCACAACTGCCCGATCTTCATCCCCGGCCACAGCTTGATCGGCAACGTCGCCACGTTGGACAACTCCAGCGTGACATGCCCGCTGAACCCAGGATCGATGAACCCGGCCGTCGAATGCGTCAGCAACCCGAGACGCCCCAGCGAGCTCTTGCCCTCCAGCCGCGAAGCCAGATGATCGGGCAACGTGATCACTTCATATGAGGAGGCGAGCACGAACTCGCCCGGATGCAGGATGAACGGCTCGTCCCCGTCAGGCTCCACCAGCCGCGTCAGATCCGGCTGCTCGCTCGACGGATCGATGTGCGGATACCTGTGGTTCTCGAACACCCGGAAGAAACGGTCAAGCCGCACGTCGATGCTGGACGGCTGGACCATGTCCCGATCGAACGGGTCCAACGCCAGCCGGCCGGCGTCGATCTCGGCGAGGATGTCGCGGTCAGATAGCAGCACGATGAGCAACCTACCCGGTGCGCCCCCGGTAAGTTGACGGCTCGGCTTGGTGAAGTGGCCGAGGTTTCCGCTAGAGTGTTGCTCGCGGCTTCGGGTCGCACGCGGGTGTAGTTCAATGGCAGAACATCAGCTTCCCAAGCTGACAGCGCGGGTTCGATTCCCGTCACCCGCTCTCGGCGAGCCCTGCTCGTTGACCTTTGGTCAACTTCGGCGGGGCTTTTGTGCTGGTCGGGGGGACGACCCCCCGAGCCCCCCGCGTGCCACCCTCTTCTCCCGGGCTTCTCGTCTCAGGGCGCGATTGCCGCTACGGGTGCCGGTTTCGGGCCTAGCCGAGCAGTAGGGCGTTCCATACCCGCTCCGCTTCGCGGATGATCATGGTCAGGTTTCGTGAACCGGTCCCCTTGCGGGCGTATGACCAGGGTCCTCAAAGCTGGCGACTACGTGATCTGAGCGAAGCAGGGTGGGAAGCATGACTCAGACCTTGATGACGGTGACGCGTCCGCCGCACAGAGCGGCGAGGTCCTCGGGGTCGGAGGTAATGACCGTGACGGGGCCAGGGGCAGCGAGGGCGGTGGCGCAGAGCATGGCATCGATGGCGTACTTGTGTCCATGCAGGCCGGCGTCGGACAAGAGTCGGGCGGCGTGGCGGGCGATTGGCTCTGTGACCGGCTCGACGACGAGGCGGGATAGCGTCCACTCCAGGGCCGGCCGGTTGATGCGGGGGTGGACCACCTCGACGAGGGTGGCGGCAGAGGTGATGACGCGGAGGTCGTCGGCACGCGCGAGAGCGAGCCATGCGGTGGCCGTACGGTCGCGCAGGACGGCCTTGGCCAGTCCCTCGCTGTCGAGGACGAGGGTGCCGCCGGGAGTGGCGGGAGAACGGGTCATGCGGCGTCGTGAGCTTGTTCCTGCCGGGCCTGGCGGAGCTGGTCGCGCAGTGCCTGGACCTCGTCGTCAGTGATAGGGCCATGCTCGGCCTCGGCGACCTGGATGAGTTCGTTGAGGTTGTCGCGCTCGATCTGGCGGGCGACGGCGGCGGTGACGTAGGCAGACAAGCCAGAAGGTCCGCTTCGGGACCGGGCGGCCTTTGCGATGTCGCGTGGCATGGTGATCGAATACTTGCCGGTAGGCTCGCTCATGCTCCTTATCCTACCCCTGATCCTCCTGGGAATCCCGCGGTCACTTTGGGCGCCGGTAGGACCGTCGTCGGCTCTGGATGGCCGATGGCGCATGCCGAAGGGCGTTGAAGGTGTGTTCCTTTCAGGCCAGGCGAGTGCCTAAGCAGGTGGGGCAAGCCGGATGATCCGGTCGTGGACGCTACCGTCAAGGTCAGCTTGGAGCAGTCCGTTGTCGATGGCCGGCTCGCAGTTCGTGACTATGGTCACGTCTGCGGGTGGCCCTTCCCGGTAGTTGAACAGCAGCCGGAACTCATCATCAGGACCGGCTCCCGTTCCCTGGCACTGGTGCGTGCTTGTTGTGGTCTCAAGGGAGTTCAGCGCCGTGGCCAAGTTTTCGGCCACCGACTCGCCGTACTCCAGCCGAGGAGATCGGACGCCGTATCGGTCGTGCCTGCACACCAGGACCTTGCCGGGTCCTTCGGGGACCATCTGCTCGTTCTGGCCCCGACGCCCGACGGATCCATGGCACGGATCTTCTGGCTGCACTAGCCGCCAGATCCCCTTCTGGTAGGCGGCTGTGATGCCTTTCCCGACATAGGAGTTAGTGAGGGCCGTGCCGTTGGTCGTCTGCACGCAGGAGTTGACCTCCTCAGCCGTGCCCACCCACAGTGCCTCCCCATTGGGATAGGCAAACCGGATCAGATAGTTCGTCATCGGCCCGCCCATCAACGTGCACAGGGGCTTGGCGGCTGTGGCAGTCACCGGGAGGTAGCTCAGATCACGCGCCATCGCCCTCGCCTGATCCGTCAAGGTTCGGGACCCGGCCAGCCGTTCGCCTCCGGGCCGTGTGTTGTCCCCAGGGTAGGCACAGATCAGAGCCTGGATCGGGTCGCCGGGCACCAGTGACTCCTCGACCCCGCCGATACCAGCAGCCGCCGGCACCCAACCGCCAGGCGCGCGGCCGCTCCACTGTTGCGGGCACGAGGACGGCACCGGCGGTGACTTGCTCGTGAACTGTGAGATCAGGACGGCCGCTGTACAGGCTGACGCCACGGCGAAACCGGCCGTGACTAAGTGGATGGGCTTCACCAATCGGTGCGATGTGCGGATTTCTCCCATCGGGACATCATCCTCGAAACGGTGTTGCTAGGTACGCATGGTGAGCCGGTGACCGACGGGCCATTAGCCAGGGCGAGAAGGGTCAACCACGGTCACTCATGACCAGCCCGAAGCCCAGGTCAGCGCCCCTACACGGGGTGATCCATGTAGTTCCCGAGCTGACAGCGCGGGTTCGATTCCGGTCACCTCCACAAGCGAAAGCCCAGTTCAGGGACATCCCCGACTGGGCCTTCTTACTGAAGCATTTTCATCCTCGTGACGGCGGTCCGCTGATCACAACATGATCGCGAGTGCGGCGTTAGCCCGAGGAAGCAAAAAACCCCTGGTAGACGGGTTGATCACCACAACCATCACCGTCGTAACCAGGGGCTCCGGATGCTGTTCTATCGTGCCGCCGTCGATTTGTCGCATCAGACGCTGAACTACGTCGCCGGGGTGATCCGGGCGCCACCGTAAGTCCAAGAGGTCGCTCTGGCGGCGGCTCAACCCCGGCCAGCAGGCGTTGCTGGTGTTGGTCTACCTGCGCAAGGGCGAGACGTTCACCGAACTCGGAGCCGGTTTCGGCGTGTCGACGGCGACCGCGTGGCGCTATGTGGAGGAGACGGTCAAGCTGCTGTCGGCCCGCTCGCCCAAGCTCGGCCAGGCGCTGCGCAAAGCCAAGCGGGACGGGCTGCACTACCTGGTGCTGGACGGCACGCTGATCCGCATCGACCGCATCGCCGCCGACCGGCCGTACTTCTCCGGCAAGCACCGCGTGCATGGGATGAACATCCAGGTCATCGCCTCCCCGGACGGAACGATCCTGTGGACCTCGGGAGCATTACCCGGCAAGGCTCACGACCTGAGCGCCGCCCGCATCTGGGGCATCCTGCGCGCGCTGGAGCAGGCCGGGATCATCACCCTGGCCGACAAGGCGTACCAGGACGCCGAGGGCCCGGTCCGTACCCCGCACAAGGGCAAGAAGAAGCCCGCCTCCCAGAAGCGCCCACGCCAAGCTCCGCGGACCCGGCGAACGCGCGAATGCCCAGCTTGAAAGCTGGAAGATCCTCCGCAAGCTACGCTGCGGCCCGTCCAAGGCCGGCCATCTCTGCAAGGCCATCGCCGTCCTTCAGAACCACCGCGTCGCCCAGGCCGTCTGAGGATGAAGGGTCAAGGACGCGCAAGTCTTACGGGTCGCATGAACGTGCCCCGGCCTTGGTGCAGGCGTTCGCGAAGCTGCGGCGACAACCCCGACCGGCTCACCTCCTCAGCGGCCTTCGCCGCCCTGTGCGGCGTCGCCCCGATTCCTGCCTCCAGCGGCAAGACCACGCGGCATCGGCTCTCGCGCGGAGGAGACCGCCAGGCCAACCGTGCCCTCTACCTCATCGTGCTCGCTCGCATGGCCTGGTGCCCCCGTACCCGCGCCTACGTCACCCGTCGCACGGCCGAGGGCAAGTCCAAGAAAGAGATTGTGGACGGACACGAGTTTCTCCTGGTAGACGGACACGGCGATCCTGGTAGACGGACAGGAGTTCTCCCGGTACGCGGTCACCAGCAAGCTGGGCTGGCGACCATGTCGATGGTGCGGTTTCGATCCTGATGGTCAGCCAGAACGCCCTACGATCCGCCATGCGGTGGCTGGTGTCGGTACATGGCTGGGGGCGATCGGCGCCGCAGGGCCTCCTTCGTCGGCCCCGCGGCATCGGGCACGGTCTTTCCGGACCTTGAGACGCTGAGCGGGGCCGCGCCGGCGAGCGCATGGAACCGAACCCGGTACGGGGAGCGGGGGATGGGTCCGGCTGCCGGGATTTTAGTGGCCGTCTGCCTGGAGCCCGTGGCCACCTACCAGGATTGTCCGTGGCCGCCGACCTGGGTTTTCTGATGACCGCTAACAGAGATCATCCGCTGCCTCGAACGCTACGTCGCCCGAGAGTTCCTCAAAGTCCTCACCAGCCCGAACGCCACAAGCAATGATCTTCGCGTCGCCGCTTGACAAACATAGGAGCATCGGGGCGATTCACACGCGCAATCGCGGGCCACGCCAGCGTCAGGCAAGGGAGGCGACTTAAGTGGCCATCGCGGCCTTCGAGAAGGGCTGCATGATTGGCATACGCCGCTTGATCATGCTTCCATGAGGAGGCTGTTGCTGATCCTTACCTTGATGGTCCTTTATGTCTTAATAGTCCGATCTGGACTCATAGAACTGGTGTCCAAGTGGCTGTATGGCCCGCTGGGATCAAGCACGACATGGGGCCCGTCGCCTCTTTCATGGTGGGGTCGAATCGGCAAGTATCTGCAGTTTCTCGGCGGCCTGGTTGCCCTCCTCGATCTGGTTGACCCCGAAAAGATCAGAGCGTCCGCCCTGAGGGCATCAATTCAGGCCGGTGAGCTACGCAAGACGCTTCAGGCGAGCAGCTATCTGTCGGATCTGCTGCGACTTGAAAGGGTCGTGCTCACAAGAACCATCCTGTCCAATCCGACAGATTGGAGGGGGTGGGCGGACCGAGCGGAGCAAGACAAGGAGGCCGAACGATGAGTACCGCCCGCCGGTGGCAGGATGTCAAGGCCGAGGCGCGCCGCCGCAATCCCGAGTTGGCGGATCCGGGACGTCAGGCCAGGGCTCGCGCTGAACTCGACGCCTACATCGCCGGCCACCACCTCAGAGAGCTCCGCAAGGCCATCGGAAAGACGCAAGCCGAGGTCGCCCAGATCCTCGGCGTATCCCAATCCCGGATCTCTCAGATCGAGAACGGCAACATCGAGGCCATGGAGTTGGAGACCCTTCGCGCCTATGCGGTCGCATTGGGCGGGCATCTCGACATCACCATCAGCGTCGGACCCCACTCGGTCAAGGTGGCATAGCCTCACTCAATGATCATGTGCGATGCCCGGCCTTGCTGTTCGCGGGATCGATGTCTAGGCGCACAAGCTCATCATCGATCCCGTAGCCGAGGGACAGATCGCTGCGCTACCCGCACCCGCGCTGGGGCCGCTCGCGGATCTGTTCGCGCTGCTGGAGACCGCTTCTTGGAGCGGAGACCCGTACAACTCCGCGAACCCCCGGGCGAACATGCTTACGCACCCGCACGGAGAGCGCGGCCTTGCCACGTACGTGGTCCTGGACCGGCAGTGTGAGGTCTACCTTGTCCATCGAATGGCCGTAAGCCGTGCCCGCTGCGTACCCGTTCTCGCAGTGTCCATCGGGGAGTCACCGGGACTCAAGGTCAATGGGCTGACAGCGCGGGTTCGATTCCCGTCACCCGGCTGCACTCCGCTTGATGACGTGGAGAGCCAGGAGCACTGCGTGAGGGTGCAGGGGTTCGCCGCGTGAACGGCCGCGTCCGCCTCTGGTGCCTGCGCCATGCCGAGTCCGAGAACGTCATCACCGGCACCGCGGGAGCCGTTCCGACCGCACCACTGACGGAGCGCGGTCACCACCAGGCCATCGACGCGGCCGGCGCGCTCGCAGCCGAGCCGATCACCAGGATCTACTCCAGCACGGCATTACGGGCACTGCAGACCGCGAAGCACCTCGCAGCTCTGTCGGACCTCGACATCAAGGCGATACCGGAGCTGGTGGAAGTCGGCATCGGCAGGCATGAGGGGACCAGCGACCCTGCGATCCGCACCCGGACAGCACAAGTGCTTCGCGCCTGGATCGTCGAGCGGGACCTCGGCCAACGGGTCGCGGACGGAGAGACGGGCCACCAGGTCGTCGCCCGTATGACGGCAGCCCTCCAGACAATCGTCAGCACGCATCCCGGCGAGACCGTCGCCGTCGTCGGTCACGTCGCCAGCCTCACCGTCGCTCTCGGACACCTCTGCGCCCTCGGTCACCACGTCTGGGGCGTGCCTCTTCCACATGCCCGCCCCTTCCTCGTCGAGTGGGACGGACACACCTGGCACTGCCAGGCGTGGCCATCAGCGGCCGGTTGACTCACATCGATCCACGGGGTCTGGACCATTACTCGGCTTCCGCCTCGCAGAGGGGTGTCGCGGGTGGCGGCGGAAGTGGCGACGCGGAGGTCGCGGTCCAGGGCGAACCATGCGGGTGAAACTCGATGGCGTCCGACTTGCGCCCACAACCATGATGTCCTGATGCGCAAGAAGACCGCTTACGACGACGCACTCGGCGACTTCTTTGCCCAGCATGCCGATACGAGCCCCTACAACGCCTACACCGACCGCCCCGCGATGCTGCAACTCGCCGGGGATGTTTCCGGAGCCAGAATCCTGGACGTCGGCTGCGGGGCAGGCCAGTACGCAGCCGAGCTCACGGCCCGCGGGGCCCACGTCGTCGGTATCGAGGGCAGCGCCACGCTGCTCCGGTACGCACGAGCACGCGTGAACGGCCAAGCAGAACTGCGCCTCCACGATCTGGACGAGCCGCTCGACTTCGCCGCTGACGCGTCATTCGACGGCGCGGTCTGCGCCCTCGTGTTCCACCACATCAAGAATCGTGAGCAGCTGCTGGGGGAACTACGTCGTGTCCTACGACCAGGTGGATGGCTCCTGATCTCGACCACCCACCCCACAGCCGATTGGCACCACTTCGGGGGCTCGTACTTCAGCCATGACTGGAGTGACTTGGCCGTCGCAGGTGGCAAGCATTCGCTCCACTACCAGCGCATGCCGTTGGAGACCTTCATAAGCGAGCTATTGGCCGCAGGGTTCGTGCTGGAGCAGCTGATCGAACCCCGGCCCACGGCCGCCTTGCGAAAGATCGACGAAGCGACCTACGACAGGCTTCACCAAGCCCCGTCCTTCCTCGCCGTGAAACTGCAGCACCCCTGATCACCTGTCGGAACCAGCGCGCCCGTCTCTGCTCACGAACGGGAAAGGATCTCAGCCTTTCGCTTTCCCGATCGCATTCATCCATTCTCGACGACGGTGGACGACGAACCTGATTCGTTCCTCACTCCGCAACCCGATTTCCAGGCCGTTCGGCACGATGGCGAGTGTGTTGACAGGTGCCGTCGAGACGATCTCCTTCAGCGGCCACGCCCAGACGCCTGTTTGGACGTTTATGGAGTGTGAACGGAAGACCAGCCACGAACTGGTCAACCAAAGCCGGCCGCCCACGGCCTCTCGGCCGCGCCACAGATTCGCGTGACCTTTGCGAAGCACTACCTCACCGGGCGTAACGATGATATCCGTGCTTTGGAACACCTTGATCAGGTCTCGTTCACCCATGACGTGTCGCTTCTCCTAGCCGTCCAACAGATCGTTCAACGATGCCCGCTCGGCTCCCTCACCTCTTTGTCGATCGCGTAGCTCGGCCATCCAGCCCGGCTCACCTCTCAATGGGGGTGGCACCAGCAGGCGAGGCCGGTTGAAAGCGTTCACGCTCGCATGCAGCAGCGCCGCAGGCAGGGTGAGAGCGAAGATGATCCACCCCGCTACCTCCATCCATGTGATCCTGAAGATAACTCCCGACACCAGAACCAAGAGGCCGCCTGTGAGAAAGTTGCACGACAGCACGTGAGGCAGAAAGCTTCTTGGGTGAACATCCATTTGGAAGATGTTCAGGTCTGACATCATTCGAAATCGCAGGATTCCGGTGCGCCACAAATGAGGCAAGCGGGGGAGGTCCCAAGCCGCCACCAGCCATATGGCTAGTAACCCGCCAACCAGCCACCACCGGCCCCAGTCCACGTTGGCTCCTCCGGTCATCCGAAGCGCTGTGGTTGACATGAAAAACGAACGGAGCTCGAACCAGGTTCCGGAAACTGCGTAGATCAGCCGCGCTGCATCAGCGTGGCATGGCTCGAGCGTGCTGTGCCGAAAGGGCCGCCCAGCGCTCGGCATCGCCTATCGGGCCGCCGGTTGACCATGTGAAATGCTCGCTCACCTGTACGTCCCTCCAGTCGCCGTCGTTCGCATCGGGCGCAGGAAGTTCTGCTCCACCGCGCTCGGCGAGCACCAGGGCCGTCGCTATGAAGCCCTCCATGAGTGAGTGCAGGATCGGATGGTTCGAACGCTCGTAACGCCCGATGAGCGCACTCACGAAAGCGGCGAAGGTGGCCAGGTCGACCTGACATTCGTCGCTCTCCATGGGGCCGAGCCCTGTCGGTAATCCCGTCTCGGGGGCCAGAGCCTCCGCTGATCGTATGAATAGACCTGCGACTCCGTTGGAGGGGTTCCAGAGGACTTGATCGCCAGCCTGGAAATACTGACTCATGCTCTCCTCGTTCCACCACGGTCTGGCGTCCTCGCCGTCAGAGATGCGCGCCGCCCCGACTTGACGTCTACGATGATCAGGCAAGGTCGCGCCGCGTGTGCGACCTGCGTCCTTCTCGCGGCGCGTGGCACCCGCTCCGGTCGCGACGTCATCCGCCGGCAGATCAGTCCTTCGCTTCGCGGACGTCCTTTCCCTGCTCGGCGAAGGCCTTGAAGTCGTGCATGTGCTGAAGTGACTGCTTGCGGAAGGCGCCGGGCATCAGGAGCCCCACCAGCCGCATCATCAGGTTGCTGAACCGGTATTCGTTCTCGCTCACCCAGAGCGTCGTCTCCGGACCGGCTTCGGTCAGCCGTTCGCGCGCGGCGTTCCACATGCCCTTGCCGACGATTTCGCGTTCGAAGTGGACGACGCTTTCTTTCGGGATCCCGTGCAGGTCTTCCGGTTCTCGGCGCGTGATGGTCTCGGTGGCCTCCATTTTCTGCTGCCCCATCTCCATCACGATCCGCGACTTGGTGCCGACATGTCCGTGCACCCCGTTCAGCGGCTCGTGCAGCACAAGACCCCGTAGCCACTTCGGCATGTGTGCCGGGTCGGCGAGCAGTTGAGCCACCTGCTCCCGCGGCCGGGCGATCTCGATCGAGACGGTGTACTTCATGGCGGAGCGCTCCAGGTTCCTGAAGGAACGGGTTTTACGCTGACAGCCACGCCTTCTTTCGAATATGAAGCAGATCGACATAGATCAAGAGGCGAAGCCGGGGGATAAGTTCGAACAGGTTATCGTGCAACGTCCGATGCTAGGAGATCGCCAATATTTTCGGAAGGGGTGAGCGCAATGCCGTCGGCAGGGCACCCTGGCGCCGGGATGGTCGTGGGCTGATCGTTATGTCAGCAGCCGGAGGAGGCTCCATCGGCTCGCCGCTCACCGAGTAGGCGTACTGCCAGCCCTGCTCCCGGACGAGATCCAGCAGGACCTGCCAGTCCTCGAGAGCCGTTCCCTCCACAACCACGTCAGGCAACGCTCCGTTGACCTCAGGGTCGAAGAGGGCCTTCACGTCATCCCACAGCAGGTCGGGCACAGCACTCATCATCCCTCCAGGCTGCGGCCTTCGGCGGTGATCGCCGCGTGGCCCTGCTCCCATGGGGCGGGTCGGCGGCACCGAACGGCCGGTGCGTGTCGCGCGCAGGTTGATCGGCGGGCCATCAAGGGCGGTAACGAGGGGTCAGGCACCGTCACTCAGGACCGGCCTTCCACGCAGCTCAGCACCCTGGTGGATTGTGCTCCACGCACTCCCGAGCTGACCGCACGGGTGCGATTTCCGTCACCCGCTCCACGCTCGAAGGCCCGGACACGGGACGCTGAGGCAGACACGAGCTCTGATCGTTTGAGACGATCTGCGGTCCCTATCGCGAGCGGTCTCATGGACAGCGCATACTGGAGGGGATGAAACAAGCCAGCGGTGCGTCCCATCGCCACCTGCCCACAAGCCCCTTCAAGCCTCCGCCTCCCGCTCCGCCTGTCGAGCGGTTCAGCGTCAACGACCAAGTGACTCATGATCGGTATGGTCTCGGTGTCGTGATCGCTGTAGAAGACGAGATCGCCGTGCTCGTCGATTTCAAATCGAGGCAGGAACGAATCACCACACCGTTCAACAAGCTGTACAGGCTCTGAGGCGCCCGCCACAGAGAGAAGCACGCAACGCGAGCGTTCCTCCGCCCAGCTCGGCCGGGCCTTTCTTCGGTATGCCTGCCTGCTCCTGAGGTGATCCTCTGGGCCGAGCAGCATGCAGGCGATGGCGTACGGGCCAGGTTCCGTTGCCGGCGTCAGAGCAGTGATCAAGCGACGGCGTAGCATGCCGCCGTACGGCCCCGGCCGCCGACCTGCCGCGCGTCCGGAGAGCCCGTCCGTGATGAGCAGCGCCGCCGCGAGGGTCGGCAAGAGGAGGCGGCCGTTCTCACGCGCGACGCGAGCGGGCAGCCATGCATGGCCGCCAGGCTTGATCGCCTCGGGTCAGATCTTGGCGGGAGCGCACCTCCCATGGCGGACCCGTACCCGCTTACGAAGCCAACGCGTCAGTGATCGGATTGATGACGGCGCGCCCAGACGCCGGCCTTCTTGCCTTTCACCCAGACGGGTGGCGACCACATGCACGGTTCATTCTGTTCTCCGATGGTGCTCACCGTGCTCCCGAGGGGCGAGATCTCGAAGTAGCCGTCATAGAAGGGATCGGCGAAGTCGCGGCCGATCGACTCCGCGAGCCATGACGCGAAGGTGATGTTCCGGCCGACAACGCCACCGGCCCAGGTCGGGATGTGCGTCCCGAGCCTGGGGCACTGGTCAGCCGGAGAACAGGTCGTGGTTTCTCCGCACGAATTCCTGCATGGAGGTCGCCGGGCGACCTGTCACCGCCTCGATCGTCGTGAAGATGTCGTCTGGTTCGTCCAGGGAGCCGTTGCGGGTGCGCTCGAAGACGTTGCGGACGCATGCCATGTAGACGGGGTCGGCCCCGGCCGCGACCATGCTTTCGTAGAACGCCTGCGGTTCCGCCGGCTCGTACCGCCACGGCCGTCCGGTGGCCTTCCCCAGCAGTTCGGTGATCTCCCTGAGCGACGCGGACTCGGAGGCCAGGTCGTACGCGCGCCCAGCGTGTGGTTCCGGATCGCACAGTACGGTGGCCGCGACCTCGGCGATGTCCGTGACGTCCACCCAGTTCGGCCGCGCCTCACCGACGAAGTGCCGGAGAACGCCCGGCGCGGTGACGCTCAGCCGCAGGTTCTGCATGAAGGCGGCGGGCCGCAGGTGCGTGTAACGCAGGGACGAGCGTTCGATGTAGGCCTCCACGAGCTGGTGCCACGCGAAATGGACGATGGTGGTGTCCTCGGTCGCCGACACCCCGACATGGGTCACATAGGAGACGCCTTCGGCCTTCGCCGCGTCCACGGCCGCCTTGGACTGGGCCAGCATCCTCACGTCGTAACCCGTGATCAGCATCAGCCGGTCGACGCCCGCGAACGCCGGTCGTACCGCCTGCAGCCCTCCGGTCTCGGCCTCGTCCAGATCAAGACGACGTACGTCGACTCCCTCCTTCCGTAACCTGTCCGCTGCGTCCGGACGGCGGGTGGTGACCACCAGGCGCAGGAGTCCCTTGCGGTGATCGGGAAGAAGCTTGTCGACGAGTGCGGAGCCGATCGCTCCGGTGGCCCCCATGACGAGAACGGTCGCCGGTGCCATGTCTCCTCCATCTTCGGGTGCGGGGTCTTCGGAAGGGAACGTAAGGCCTCACGTCAGCGTGAGGGTCAAGCGCCTAGGATCACCGGCATGCGGATCGGTGAGCTGGCGCGGCGCACCGGTGTGAGCGTGCGGGCGCTGCGCTACTACGAGGAGCAGGACCTCCTGGTGCCGGCGCGGACGGCCAACGGGTACCGCGAATACACCGAGGCGGCCGTGGACGTGGTCAGCTGCATCCAGCTGCTGTACGCGGCGGGGCTGTCGAGCGCCAAGGTCGCCGAGGTCCTGCCGGCGGCGTGCCGTGACGCCAACGGGGTCGTGTTGTCCGGCGAACTGACCGGAGAGCTCGAGGCGGTGCGGGGCCGGCTGGTCGCCGAGATCGAGGAGCGTCAGGCGTCGCTGCGCCTGCTCGACGAGGTGATCGACGCCGCGTGCTGGGACGGTGCGACCCGTTCAGACCGAGCCCGCCAGGCGTGACCGGCCTGCGATCCAGAAGCGAGGGAAAGGCGGCCGCGTCCAGCTGAGCGGGTCGTTCAGCCATAGAGTGCGTTGGCCAGCACTGTGCCCGCCCCGATCGCCAGCGGCCATAGCGGCAGAAGCCAGAGCGCCACTACGCGCGCTCTGAGTCGCCGTCGGGGAATCAGCGAGATCAACGATCCCAGCAACGTGCATCCGAGAGGGGCGAACAGCCACGCGGAGAAGAAGACGCTGCTCCTGGCTCTGAGAGAAGCGCATGCGCCGGTCTCGTCGTCCGCCGAAGGACCGAAACCGCAGGCTTCGGTCTCTAGAGAGGAGAACGACTCTACAGCCCTGGAACGGGCGGCTCCCGCACCGAACCGAGCGGGCGCCCGGCACGCCGGGTGGCAAGGGTCAGGCGTGTTCGACGGCCCAGGCGCAGATGGCCGCGAGGGGTTCCTGCAGGGACTTGCCGAGATCGGTGAGGGCGTACTCGACGTGCTGCGGCGCGGTCTCCTTGTACACGTCACGGGTGATGAGCCCGTCCGCCTCCATGCCGCGCAGCGTCTCGGTCAGCACCTTCTGGGTGATACCGGGCAAGCGGTGGCGTAGCCGAGCGGGACGCTGCGGGCCGTCCATCAGGGCGTAGATCAGCAGGATCCGCCACTTGGCCGCGAGCCGTTCCAATGCCTGGCGGGTGGCGCACGACTCCTCCAGCACGTCAGGGATCACCAGGTCCACGGGCGCCTCCGGCCAGAGGTAAGGGCACTTCGAAGTGCCTTCTGGGAGGCGGGCGTCCCGGCCCGTACGTTCGACAGCACCGCGAACGTACGGAAGAGAGACATCCACCCATGACGGACTTTCAGTGTCATGTCTACACCGCCGCAGAGCCAGGGATCTTCGCCAACAGCTACCTGCTGGAGACGGACGACGGCGTCGTGCTGATCGACGCGAACCTGCTGGTGGCCGATGCCGAGGCCCTGGCCGCCCGCCTCGCCGCGCTGCGCAAGCCGCTGCTGGCCGCTTTCGTGACCCATCCGCACCCCGACCACTTCAACGGGCTGCCGTACGTGGTGCCCGAAGACGTCCCGGTGTACGCCACCGCGGCGGTCGCCAAGGAGATCGAACAGAGCGCCGACGCGAAGCGGGAGCAATGGCAGCCTGTGTACGGCGACCAGTGGCCCGACCGCTACCGGGTGCCTGAGCACCTGCTCGCAAGCGGCGACGGCGTCGACGTCGGAGGCCTGCGGGTGACCGTGCGCGACCTCGGCCCGGCCGAGAGCCACGCCGACTCCTGCATCGTGGTCGGGGGCGGCGGCCGGCGCGCCGCGTTCATCGGGGATCTGGCATTCGGGTCGATGCACGCGTACCTGAGCGACGGCCACTCCGGGCACTGGCTGGCGGCCCTCGACCGGATCGCTCGCGACCTGCGAGGGGTGCGGCTGTTCCCCGGTCACGGGCCGTCCGGCGACGCGTCCATGCTGGACGCGCAACGCCGGTATCTGATGATGTACCGGGAAACGATCAGACGGCTCGCCCGCGGGGCCAACGGTCTCACCGACGACGACAAGCAGGAGCTCACGCGGACCATGGCGCGATTCTCGCCTGACGCGCGGCTGGACTGGCTGGTCGGGCTCGGCGCGGACGCCGTCGCCGCCGAACTGGCCGCCGAGGACCGCGCACCGGAGCGAGGGACGCGGCCGTGAAGATCGGAGTCCTGGGCACGGGAGAGGTCGGCCGCCGGCTCGCCTCCAAGCTCGCCGAACTCGGCCACCAGGTGACACTCGGCTCCCGCACGGCGGACAATCCGGTCGCCGCCGCCTGGGCGCGCGAACACCAAGGGAACCACGACACCTTCGCCGGCGCCGCCGCCCACAGCGAACTCGTCGTCAACGCCACCGGCGGGCTCGTGGCACTCGCCGCCCTGAACGCCGCGGGGACCGCCAACCTCGACGGCAAGATCGTGGTGGACGTGTCCAACCCGCTGGACTTCTCGTACGGCTTCCCGCCCCGGCTGGTCGTGCCCGCGGCGGGGAGCGTCGCCGAGCAACTGCAGCAAGCCTTCCCTCGCACCCGCATCGTCAAGACGCTCAACACGATGCACCACACCCTGATGACCGACCCGGCGCAGGTCCCGGGGCCGCACAACGTGTTCGTGTGCGGAGACGACCAGGCGGCCAAGGTGGAGGTCGCGGATCTGCTGAAGTCGTTCGGCTGGGCCGATCGGCAGATCCTCGACCTCGGCGGGTTGTCCGCCGCCCGCGGCGTGGAGCCTCTGGTACTGCTGTGGATATCCCTCAGCAGCACCCTGCAGACCTCGGACTTCAACGTCGCGATCCTGCGCTGACGTGACTTCGGCCGCCCATACCGACATCGGATCGGTGGATCTTATGGAGGCTTCGATGCCCCGTGGATCCTGTGAGCGCGACCGCCGCCGTTCCGTACGGCATCATGCGGGATGTGACCCACCCCAGTATCGAGGAGATCCGCCAGCGCAAGCGATGGGTCTTGTCCGTGATGGCGGAGCAGGGCGGAGACCGCCTGAACCTACCGCCACGCGATCAGCCGTACACGTGCCCGTGCTGCTTCCACCCCACCCTTCGGTACCGAGGTGGCTTGGGGTATTGCAAGGAATGCGATTGGGAGGACGACGGCCAGGATGATCACAACGCCGATGTCGTCATCGGTGGCCCCAACGGGTCGGACAGCTTGACCGTGGCCCGGCGGCGCTACCGCGATCTGCACGGGCTGCCGCCGCTGAACCTGTGACGGCAACGACCCGGAGGAAGGCAACCAGCGCCCACCCGGCAGCGTGGACCTCCGCCGGCCGGGGCCGATTCATCAGTCCATCCAGTGGAACCAAGCGTCGAAAACGTTGTACGGCGGGTTGCCGAGAAAGGTCTCCACCTGAAGTCCGGCCTCCAACGGCAAGCCGAGGACCTGGGAGTCGAGCAAGGCGATGTCGTGCCGTTCCAGCACCTGGCCGATCTGCCGATGCTCCTCCTCCCATCCCGGAAGAGCGGTATCCGTGACCAGCGACAGCTGCGGCAGGCCGCGACTGCCGGCGCCGTCGGGCCCCGACGACCGGATGTCGCACGTGAAGAGTGCCGCCAGCGGGGCGAGTCGGCACAGTGCCAGGGGCAACCCTTCGACGTCGGTCCAGCCGTTCTCGGAACGGCGCGTCGATCCGTCGCGCCTGGTGATGAAGACATCGACGTAGGACGCGTATCCGGAGCCGTAATGCCCGAACTCGACCCCAAGAACGCTCAACGCCGGCATGCGGTCGAGATCGGCGACGACCCACCGGAGGAACCCCTCAACAGAGGCAGTCCCACCGGCCCACGCTCCGGCCGCGCTTGCCGGTTGATCGTTGGCGGCGCGTCGGAGAGCTGCCGGGTCGGCCGCCAGTTCCCTGCTCACGGGTTCACTCCTCGGTCCGGGATCCTTCGCATGGGCCGTGAACACCGCCCGCTCCGCCGGCGTTCGTGGAGCCGTGGTCATGGGTCAGATCGGGCCCAGGGCCTCTTCTGTGCCGATGTTCAGTTCCAGGGTTTCCAGGACGGTGAGGAGTTGTCGTTCCTCGTAGCGGAAGTGGTTCTCCATGAGAGCCGCGATGCCCTCCAGGTGACGGTCGAGTTCGGCTGGTGTGGCCGAGCGTTCGACCGCGGTGCGGAGGCCGGAGAGCAGGTAGGCGAGCATGGAGTGGTCCTGTTCGAGGCGGCGCAGGACGGGGGCGAGGTGGGGGTGGGCGGCTTCGATGGCGGGGAAGAGTGTGCGGTCTTCGCCCTGGTGGTGTCCGTCGAGTGCGGTGCAGAAGCCGTGGCAGTAGAGCAGCAGGTCGCGGGTGGCGCTCTCGCCCGGGGCGCCGTCGTCGAGGGCGGCGCGGGTGATGGCCAGGGCGTCGCGCAGGCGGGCGTGCACGCGGCGCAGTTCGTGGCTCCAGGCGATCAGCCTGGTGGTTTCGCGGTCAGTCACGGAAGACTGAAGGATGTGACGAGGGCATCGTCGAGCTCCTTCGATCCGGCGCCTCCATGCCTGACACGGTCTGCCACCGGCACGCGACGCTGACACCAGGATACCGTAAAGATCACCTCATCGCTCCGGCGGGCAGGCGGGATTCGAGGTCCCGCCAGGCGACGCCTTCGCGCATCCCCTTACGCACCTGCACCAGGGCTCGGGGCCAGTTGACGACCACGGCGCCGCGGAGCCGGTCGCGGTCGTCCGCGTAGAGGGCCGCGAACCCCCGAGCGGCCGCCGGGTCGCCCAGCACGGTGGTGGCCGTGGGGCCGGAGGCGTCGCCGATCACCTGGATCTTCCAGTGGTGCTGGTCGCTCCAGACGTAGTCGACGGGCTGGTACGGGCGCGGCGCCTCCGGGTCGAGGAGGTTGTGGGCGACGCAGGCGGCCTGGTCGACCGCGTTGGTCCAGTGTTCGGCGCGGACGTACCGTCCTCGTACGAGGTCGAGCCGGCGGGCGACGTCGCCGACCGCGTAGACGTCGGTCGTCCCGAGGGCTCGGCCGTACTCGTCGCAGACCAGGCCGTCGTCGAGCTTGAGGCCCGACGTGGCCAGCCAGGCGTCGTTGGCGGCGGCGCCGATGCCGGCGACCACGGTCGCGGCCGGGAGGTCGGTGCCGTCGTCCAGGGTCACCGTCAGCCGCCCCTTGGTCCCCGAGACGCCGGACACCCCGGCGTCCATCAGGCATCGGACGCCCGCGGCCTCGTGCAGAGACAGCACCGCCCGGGCGACGTCGGGGCTCAAGGCCCTGCTCAGGGGGAGCGGCAGGGGGTCGATCAGCGTGACGTCGAGGCCGAGCCGGCGTCCTGTGGAGGCGATCTCGGCCCCGACGAAGCCGGCGCCGATCACCACCAGGGGGCCGCCGGCGGCGAGGTCGCGACGCAGGGCGACCGCGTCGGCCAGGGTGCGGACGACGTGCACGTCGTCGTTCCACGGCGGGCGGCGGGCCACGCCGCCGGTGGCGACCACGACCTGGTCGTAGCCGATCGAGGTTCCGTCGTCGAAGGAGACCACGCGGGCCTCCGGATCGAGACCGACGGCGCGGAGGCCGAGACGCAGGTCGATGCGGGCCGCGGCGGCCTGGTCCGGGGTCAGCAGGCGGATGCCGTCCGGGGTCGCGGCACCGGTCAGCAGGGCCTTGCTGAGCGGCGGCTTGTCGTAGGGCGCCTCCGCCTCCAGGTCGACGAGGACGATCTCGCCCGCGTACCCGTCGGCGCGCAGTGCCTGCGCCGTGCGGACGCCCGCGACGGAGGCCCCGACGATCAGGACGCGTGTCATGCGCCGGTCACCCTGAGCGCGGAGACCGGGCAGCTGCGCACCGCCTCCTCGACGCGCCTGCGGTCCTCGTCCGGCACCTCGGTCCTGAGGAGCACGACGACCCCGTCGTCGTCGATGTCGAAGTAGCGGTCGGCGCCGACGACGCAGTTGGCGTAGCCCTGGCACGCTTCCAGGTCGGCTTCTACGGCTGCCACGTGTATCACTCCTAGGGAAGAAGGTCGTCCGTCACCTGATGCGGATGCCGCCGTCGGAATGGGCGACGTCCCCGGTGACGCCCCGGGCTCGCCGGGAGGCCAGGTAGACGTAGCTCCAGGCGTGGTCCGTCCCCGACATGGCGATGCCCAGGGGGACCCGTCCGGCGAGTTCGGCCGCCCGGCCCGGCGTGTCGTTCAGCCGTCGGTCGTTCAGGCCGAGGGTGGAAAGGCCACGCAGGTCGGTGTTCATGGTTCCGCCGGGCGCGACCGCGTTGACCCGGATGTCGGGCGCGAGTTCGTGGGCCAGCGCGGTGACGAGGCCGCGTACGGCGTGTTTCGAGCTGACGTACAGCACGCCGCCGCGTCCGGGGTAGTAGGCGGAGGTCGACTCGGTCAGGATCACCGAGCCGCGCGTCTTGCGGAGCTCGGGCAGTGCGGCCTTCACCGCGTGGAGGTTGCTCTTGACGTTGACGGCGAAGATCTCGTCGAAGGCGTCGTCGATCTCGTCCGCGTCGAGGTCCGTCAGCCCCCGGTAGAAGTCGAAGATCCCGACGCAGCTGACCAGGACGTCGAGGCCGCCGAACTGGTGGACCGCGTCGCGTACCGCGGCCTGGTTGTCGGCGGGAACGGTCGCGTCCCCGACGGTCACGGGCACGTCGGGCAGCTCCGTCGCGAGCAGGCCGGCCTTGGCCGGGTCGCGTTCGAGCACGGCGACTCGGGCGCCTTCCGACAGGAAGGCGGCGACGACGGCGCGGCCGATCCCGGATCCGCCGCCGACGACGAGCGCGCGCTGGCCGTCCATCCAGCCGGTCATGGGGTGTCCGCCAGCAGCGGGCTGAACGGATGCCCCACCATGGCGGACAGCGTCGCCGTGTTCTGCCAGGTCAGGGCTTCGAGTTCGAGCGGGTCGAGGGTGATCCACTGGCCGGTCTTCGGGGAGTCGATCAGCAGGCGCGTGCCGTTCCTGGTGCGCACGCACACGACGTGGATCTCGGCGAACTCGTTGGCGATCACGAGGGGGTCGCCGACCGCGTTGTCGAGGAGGCGCTGCCGCCGCTCGGCGGCCGCTTCCGCGGCGCGGCGGTCTTCCGTCTCGCCCTCCCAGGTCAGGCCGCTCACAGGAAGATCGCCAGGTTCTGCATGCGGATCACCGACTCGTCGGCGGAGATCAGCCTGCGGGCCAGCTTCCACGCGCCGTCACACCGTCGCAGCAGGTCCTCGCGGCCCGCCGAGACGAGGGCGGACTCGCCGACGTCGCCTCGGCTGCGGAACAGGAGTACGGCCGACTCGACGACGAGTTCGTCGTCCCGGTCGGTGGCGAAGGTCCGCACGTTGGTGACGAAGTGACGGAGCCGGGACGGCGGGTCCTCGGTCCAGGCGTGCTCGGTGGCGAACCGGGCCACTCTTTGGCGCAGGGAGTATCGGTTCTCGTCGAAGTGGGCCATGCCGGGGGCGGTGTCGTACCCGGCGCCCAGCGCCGTGGTCACCTTCACCGGCATGTAGTAGTGGATGTCCTCGGTCATCAGGTCCAGCCAGGCCGGGTAGTCCTGCTCGTCGAGGAGATAGGCCTCGTCGACCAGCCAGCGGTGGGCGGTGAGGTGCCGGGCGTCGTCGAAGGCGAGCGAGCGGCCCACCCGGGTCGTGGTCGAGGCGTGCTTGCCGAGGGGCGACTGGCGGGAGTCGACGCGGATGTGGTGGGGGTTCACCGACCGGCCTCCTGAAGGTCGTCGTCATCGGTGGCGAGGCGCGGCGAGGTGGGCGTGCCGACCTCGACGGGGGCGTGGCGGACGGCGGGGCGTTCCAGATGGTCGGCCCAGTCCCTGAGCAGGGACCGCTGGTTGTGCTCGCCGTAGCCGACCCTGGCCACCCCGGGGCCGGCGAACTCGTCGGGCGTCAGGGGAGGGACCACGGGGCTGTCGTCGGAGTGCAGGCCCATCCGGTTGTTGAGCAGCAGCCGCCGCGCCATCGACCCGGCGGCCGTGGTGGTGAGCGAGACCCAGTTCTCCACGTCGTCCTGCTCGAACATCCCGGTGCTGCCGAAGCACATGAGGTAGGCCTTGTAGGAGAGGGCCTTGAACTCCTCGGGCGCCTCCTTGTCCACGGCGAACCACGACAGCACCTCGGTCTCGTCCGCGCTGATCGGCTGCCACTGGCGGATCGAGATGAACGGGAGCACGTCGTCGGAGTCCTCGATCTTCGGCCAGTTGTGCACGAAACTGAGGTTGGGGAACACCGACGCCGCGGAGATCATGAAGCCGTTGTCGCCGATCACCGCCAGCTGCTCCGGCGACCAGTTCGCCTTCATCCGCTCGATCATGGCGTCCGGGTATCCGACGTACCGGAGCCGCTCGTCGAGGGTGCCCGGGGGCAGCTTGTACGTGGTGCCGCCGCCGCGTCCGGCCCAGTAGGTGCAGCCGTCCTTGCGCTTCTCCGCCTTGGGCTCACGGAAGAGGCCGATCTCCACGACGCTCGCGTGGGTCTGCGGCGTGTGGTACATGTCGCCGGCGAAGTTCTCGGCGCCGATCTTCCAGTTGGCCTTGACCCGCCAGCGCTGTGGCCCCCGCAGCTCGATGCCGCTCGCCGACTGCTTGGTGTAGTAGTCCAGATAGAACGTGAAGTCGCCGAGATACTCCCGGAGCGGCGGCGCGTCGGGGTCCAGGCTGATGAAGATCAGCCCGTTGTAGGTGTCGAGCGCGGGCGCCGGCAGCAGGGCCTGGCCCTTGCGGCGGAAGCCCGCCTCGCCGCCGTACGCCTCCTTGTGGAAGGGCAGGCCGACGATCCGGCCGTCGTTGCGGTAGGACCATCCGTGGTACGGGCAGCGGAAGTGCGTGGCGTTGCCCATCTCCGCGCGGCACACCTGCATGCCCCGGTGCAGGCACATGTTGAACATGACCCTGACGTCGCCGTCGTTGCCGCGGGCGACGATGAAGGAGTCCTCCAGCACGCGGCGCACGACGTAGTCGCCCGGCTCGGGCACCTCCGACTCGTGCCCCACGAACATCCACGCCCGGCTGAACAGCCGCTCCCTCTCCAGCTCGAAGATCTCGCGGTCGTTGTAGATGTGGGCGGGAGTCATCCCGCGTCTGACGTCGTCGAGGACGGTTCCATGATCACGCATGGTGGATGAGCCTCAGTTCCTAGTTCTGTCTATCAGAGGCATTCTCTACATATAAGAGTAGAACGGCAAGCCGTGCCGCGAACTTCGGCCCCGTCCCGGCGCGGCGGCGCCCGCGGAAGCACGTCGCCCGTCGCCGTTTCAGAGATATCCTCTGCACATGAGAATCTGTCGGCCGGTGGCTCGGCGGTTCTCGGCCTGATGAGGTGGCGGGGGGCGGCCACTTCCGTGTCGGGATGCTGCAAGAACGTGCACTGACGACCCGTGTGCGGGACGACCGCACACACGTGAGAGGAGGGCGGGGGAAACGGCTCGCGAGAGCACCGCGCCCCCGGACGAGAATGGCGGACAAGCAGCAGCCGGGGCGGCCCAAAGGAACCCCGCAATATCCCATCGAGTCCGTGGACAACGCGCTGCGGCTTCTCCTCTGGTTCCGCGACCACCGCCAGATCCGGCTGACCGACGCGAGCACGCATCTCGGGGTGGCGTCGTCGACCGCGCACCGGCTGCTGGCGATGCTGCAGTATCGGGGGTTCGTCCGGCAGAATCCCGCGACCCGCGCCTACGAGCCCGGGCCGGCGTTGAGCTCGGTGGCCTCCGCCATCGTCCGGCACGTCGACGTGCGCACGCGGGTGCGGCCGGTGCTGGAGCGGCTGAACAAGGAGTTCGGCGAGACGGTGCATCTCGCCCGGCTCGAAGGGCCCAGCGTCAACTTTCTCGACGCCGTGGAGAGCACGCGCGCGGTGCGGGTCAGCTCACGGGCGGGCACCGTGGTCCCGGCGCACGCGACCTCCAGCGGGAAGGCCATGCTGAGCCGCCTGCCGATCGAGGAGCTGCGCGAGCTCTATCCGAACGAGGACCTGGAGCCGGTCACCAAGAACACCATCACCACGAGAAGCGAGCTGGAGCCGGCGGTCGAGCAGGTCCGGCGGCGGGGCTACGCGACCAGCCAGGAGGAGAGCGAGGAGGGTGTCGCCTCCGTCGCGGTCGCGATCGAGAGCCCGAGCGGCACCCTTTTCTGCCTGAACGTGTCGGTGCCGACCTACCGCATGACGGCGACCCTGAAGAAGGAGATCGCCCAGTCGCTGAAGAACGCCGCCGAAGAGCTGAGCGCCGAGCTGGTCTGACCGGTTCCCAGGGCGTACGCGGCTCCTTGAACGGCTCTTCCCCGAAGGCGTAAGCTAGCGCTCGCTAAGTTGTGGAGCTGCCCCCGGCGGAGGTGCCGATTGGCCGTTGATCTTTCCCCGGAGCCGCATGTCGCCGAGCTGGCCCGCCGCACCGCCGCGTTCGTCCGCGCGGCCGTGGTGCCGGAGGAGGAGCGGTTCGGCGGTGTCGCCGCGGCCGGCGGCGAGCAGATGCGGCAGCGGCTGCAGGCGGCGGCGAAGGACGCCGGAGTGTTCGCGCCGCACGCGCCGGTCGAGTACGGCGGGCACGGGCTGGGCATGTGCGACCGCGCGCCGGTGTTCGAGGAGGCGGGCTGGTCGCTGTTCGGGCCCCTCGCGCTGAACATCGCCGCGCCGGACGAGGGCAACATGCACATGCTCGACGTGATCGCCACCGAGGCGCAGCGGGAGCGCTACCTCCGCCCGCTGGCGACCGGAGAGATACGGTCCTGCTTCGCGATGACCGAGCCGGCTCCCGGCGCGGGCTCGGACCCGGCGGCGCTGGCCACCCGGGCCGTGAAGGTCGCGGGCGGGTGGCGGATCGACGGCCGCAAGTGGTTCATCACCGGAGCCGACGGCGCGGCGTACACGATCTGCATGGCCCGCACCTCCGGGGAACCGGGGGACCGCGACGGCGCCACCATGTTCCTCGTCGACGCCGGCAATCCCGGGATGACCGTCAGCCGGCACATCGACACGATCGACGAGAGCTTCTTCGGCGGCCACTGCGAGGTCGTCTTCGACAACTGCGTGGTGCCGGACGACGCCGTGCTCGGCGGGGTCGACCGGGGGTTCGAGTACGCCCAGGTACGGCTCGGCCCGGCCAGGATGACGCACTGCATGCGGTGGCTGGGCATCGCCCGCCGCGCGCAGGACCTGGCCGTGTCCCGCGCCGCCGAGCGGCGGCTCTTCGGCGGCAGGCTCGGTGACCTCGGCATGGCACAGGGGATGATCGCCGACTCCGAGATCGACATCGCGGCGGCCCGGGCGCTCACCCTGCAGGCGTGCTGGGAGCTGGACCAAGGGCGCTCCGGGGCCCAGTCGACGGCGATCGCGAAGACGTTCACCGCCGAGGCGGTGTGGCGGGTGGTCGACCGGTCGCTGCAGATCTGCGGCTCGCTCGGCGTGTCGGGCGACGTCCTGCTGAGCCGGTTCCTGCGGGAGGTGCGGCCGTTCCGCATCTACGACGGGCCGTCGGAGACCCACCGGTGGGCCATCGCCAGGCGGGTGCTGCGTCAGCACGCGAAGCGCCAGGAGAACGCGGGATGAGCGGGTCGCCGCCGGGCCTGGATCTGCCGGCCCTGCAGCGGTTCTTCGACGCGCGGGTCCCTGACGCCGGGACGGTCCGGGCGGAGCTGATGCACGGCGGCCGCTCCAACCTGACCTACCGGGTGACCGACGGCACCCGCGCCTGGGTGTTGCGGCGGCCGCCGCTTGGCGGGCTCACGCCGTCGGCCCATGACATGGGGCGTGAGTACCGCGTCGTCGACGCGCTGCAGGACACCGCCGTGCCGGTGGCCCGCACGGTCGCGCTGTGCGCGGACGAGTCGGTGATCGGCGTGCCGTTCTCCCTGGTCGCGCACGTGGACGGCACGGTCGTCCGCAGCCGGGATGACCTCGCGCCCTACACGCGGGACGAGATCGAACGGTGCGCGTACGGCCTGGTGCGCACCCTCGCCGCGCTGCACGCGGTGCCGTACGCCGAGGTCGGGCTCGGTGACTTCGGCCGGCCCGAGGGATACCTGGGCCGTCAGGTGCGCCGCTGGCGCGACCAGTGGAGCCGGGTCGCAACCCGTGACCTGCCCGACGTGGACGCCCTGCACGCCCGCCTGGCGGAGGCCGTGCCCGGCGAGTCGGGGGCGTCCATCGTGCACGGCGACGCCCGGATCGACAACGCCATCCTCGACGCGGCCGACATCGGCCGCATCCGTGCCCTGGTCGACTGGGAGATGGCCACGCTCGGCGACCCCCTGGCCGACCTGGGGCTGCATCTGGTCTACCGCGACCCCGCGTTCGAGCCGGTCCTCGCCGCGGGGGCGGCCTCGGTGAGCGAGCGCATGCCCACGGCGGACGCGCTCGCCGAGTGCTACGCCCGCGCCTCCGGACGCGACCTCGGCGACCTCGGGTTCTACCTGGCCCTCGGCTACTTCAAGATCGCGGTGATCGCCGAGGGCATCCACGCCCGTCATCTTCAGGGCCTGACCGTGGGCCAGGGCTTCGACACGGTCGGGGCCGCCGTGCCCGCGCTCGCCGCGGCCGGTCTCCGTACGTTCTCAGGAAGGAAGGTCCCGTGACCGATCGCCCCACCGCCCTGGTGACCGGTGCCTCGCGGGGCATCGGGTTCGCCATCGCCACCCGCCTCGCGGAAGCCGGCTACGACCTGATCATGTGTGCCCGCCGGGCGGAGACCATGGCCGAGGCCGAACGGAGACTGTCGGCGACCGGCGCGCGGGTGCACGCCGTCCAGGCCGATCTCGCCGTGGAGGAGGACGTGCGGCGGCTGATCGGGGTGTGCCAGGAGAAGTGCGACCAGCTCGACGTGCTCGTGCTCGGAGCGGGCATCGGCACCGGGGGCCCGATCGAGGAGGTGCCGCTGCGCCACTTCGACAAGCTGTTCGCGGTCAACGTCCGCGCCCCGTACACGCTCGTACAGGCCCTGCTGCCCCTGCTCCGCAAGGGGGCGGCGGCGAACCCGCGGCAGGGCGCGAAGATCATCGCGCTGGCGTCGATCACCGGCGTCTACCCCGGACCCGAGCTCGCCGCGTACGGCGCCAGCAAGGCCGCCCTGGGGGCGCTCTGCCGGTCCCTCAACGCGGAGGTCTCGGCGTCCGGGGTGTCGGCCACGGTCATCAGCCCCGGCTTCGTCGACACCGACATGACCCAGTGGGTCCGCGACGAGGTCGACCCGGCCGGGATGATCACCACGGCCGACATCGCCGAGCTGGCGATGACCGTCACCCGGCTGTCCGTGAACGCGGTCGTACCGGAGATGGTCGTGACCAGGCCGGGCGGGCAGCTGCATCGGGCGTGACGCCGGTGGCTCCCGTGGTTTGCCAGACGCGGCGGGTCGATGAGAAGGTCTGTCTCCCGGCGTGACCTCGCGGTTCGGCGGGACGTGTGCACGGTGATCAACGACGGCCCTCTCGGCAGGCTGTGATGGCGAAGAAGAACGACGAGGCGACTCCCGCGCGCAAGGACTGGCGCCACTACGAGCCGATCGAGCTGACGCCCATCCTGACGCACGCGCTGGAGGCGTTCTACGAGCACGGCTTCCACGGCACCACCGTCCGCGACATCGCACGACGGGTCGGGGTGACCGTGCCGGCGCTCTACTACCACCATGCGAACAAGGAAGCCGTTCTCGTGACCCTGCTGGAGACCGCGACCAACGACGTGATCTGGCGGGCGAGCGCGGCGGCCGAGGAGAGCGGCGACGAGCCCGAGGCGCGGCTGGCCGACGTCATCGAGGCGGTCGTGCTGCACATGACCCACCGGGTCCGGCTGGCCGCGCTCGACTCCGAGCTGCGCTATCTCCGGCCGGAGAACCGCAGGCACTACGCGGCGACCCGCAAGAAGCTGGAGAGGCTGCTCACCGAGATCATCGAGGACGGGGCCGAGCGCGGGGCGTTCACGGTGACCGTGCCCGCCGAGACGGCCAGGGCGCTGCTGGGCATGTGCCAGTCGATCGCCACGTGGTACCACGACGGCGGCCCGCTACGACCGGAGGAGATCGCCGCGCGCTACGTCGACATCGCGCTGACGACCGTGGGCGTCCGGGGCCGGCCGTCACGCGGCGGCCCCGGACACTAGGAGCTCAGGCGCCGGTCGACCCTCAGGAGCACGGTGTTGACCACGGCCGCGACGATGACCGTCACCAGGACGATCGCGAAGAGCCGCGCCGGTTCCAGCGCCGCGTACGCCGCGCTGAGCTCCACCCCGAGACCTCCGGTCGAGCCGAAGTACTCCGAGATGACGACCGAGACGAACGCGATGCCGAAGCCGAGGCGCATGCCGACCAGGAGCAGCGGCAGCGACCAGCGCAGCCTGATCTTCACGGCCATCGACCAGGGCGTCAGCTCCACGCTGCGCCCGAGCCGGACCAGTGACGTCGGCGTCGTCCGCACGCCCGCGATCACGTTGACCAGGATCGGGAAGACGGCCGCCAGGAAGCCCATCGACATCTTGGCCGCGCCGCCCGCGCCGAACAACGTCAGCAGGATCGGCAGGAAGACGATCCGCGGGATGCTCCCGTACGCCTGCACGAGCGGGTCGAACACGCGGTAGGCGAAGTCGTTGACCGCGACGGCGTACCCGATCGGCACCCCCACCGCGAGGGCGAGGACGAACCCGCCGGCGACGTGCAGCAGGGTGTCGGCGGTGGCCTCGACGAGCCAGCCTTCCCCGAGCCCCCGCCACAGCGCCTCGACCGTGGCCGCGGGCGCCCCGAGGTGGCTCGACAGGAGCGACAGGAGCTGCCAGGCCACCAGGATCAGCGCCAGCCCGGCGAGGTGGAAGAGCGCGGCCGGCGCGGACGCGCCCGTCCGCCTGCCACGGGTCGCGGGTTCCGGCTTCGATGCCACGGTCATGTCGTCACGTCCCGGCGGAGAGAGCGTTCGATGCGCGTGAGAACGACGTTGACGAGGATCGCGAGGACGCACACCACGACGATGTTGGCGTACATGCGGTCCACCGCGAACGTGTGGTAGCTCTGCCCCACCCGGTACCCCAGCCCGGCGCTCGCCACGATGAACTCCATGCCGATCGTGGTCACCAGCGCCGCGAGGAATCCGACGCGCAACCCTGGGAAGATCAGCGGGATCGCCGCGGGGAGGTACACCTTCCGGTACGCCGCGCTCCTGCTGAGCAGCAGGGAGGTGGCGAGCCGCTGCAGCCCGCGGGGGATCGCGCCCAGCCCGGCCGTGGTGTTGAGCGCGACGGGCACCGTCGTCACGGCCGCCACGACGATGATCGTCGGACCCCGGTTGAGCCCGAAGATCGTCAGCAGTACGGGGTAGAAGACGAGCAGCGGCACCGACTGGAGCGCGACGAGATAGGTGCTGACGACCGCCTGGACGCGCCGGAGCCGGGCGACCACGATGCCGATGCCGATGCCCCCGGCCGCCCCGATCAGGAACCCGACGGCGAGCGTCGTCAGGGTGGCCGCGAGGTCGTTGACGGTCTCCGGGGTGCCGACGAGGTCGACGAGCTCGGCCGCGATGACGGAGGGGCGCGACCAGGTGAGCGGGTCGAGCACGCCCACCGCTGCGCCGGCCTCCCAGAGCGCGAAGAACCCGACGACGAGGGCGGTCTGCGTGGCCGGCACCTGCCAGTCGGCGCGCGGCGGACCGTCTCGCCGCGCGCGGGGCGGGGCGCTCAATCCGCGCTCCCCACGAGCTGCCGGTTGGCCTCGTCGCGCAGCAGCTTCCAGATGATGCCGTTGAGCTCCTGGAACCGGGGATCGAGCGGGAGATCTTCGCCGCGCGGGCGCGGGATGTCGATCACCACGCGCTCCTTGATGCGCGCCGGGCGCTGCGACATCACCCAGACCTCGTCGGACAGGGCGATCGCCTCGGGGATGTCGTGCGTCACGAACAGGACGCTGCACCGGATCCGTTCCCAGATCTTGGTGAGCTCGGTCCCCATCATCATGCGCGTCTGCTGGTCGAGGGCGCCGAACGGCTCGTCCATGAGCAGGATCTCCGGATCCACCGCGAGCGCGCGGGCGATCGCGACCCGTTGCCGCATGCCGCCGGACAGATCCCCGGGGTGCTTGTCGGCGAACCCGTCGAGCCCGACCAGGTTGATCAACGAGTCGGCCCGGTCCCGGCGCTCCTTCTTCCCGACGCCCGCGGCCTCCAGCCCGAAGGCGATGTTGTCCCGCACCGTGCGCCACGGCAGCAGAGCGGCTTCCTGGAACACCATGGCCGTCGTCCGGCGCGGTCCGCGGATCTCCTCGCCGTTCAGCCGGGCCGAGCCCGAGGTGGGGGCCAGCAGCCCGCCCGCGATGTCGAGCAGCGTGCTCTTGCCGCATCCGCTGGGGCCGATCACCGAGACGAAGCGGCCTTTCGGCACGGCCGCGGTGACGCCGACGAGCGCCTCGATGGTCCCGCTGGCGGTCCGGTACGTGAGAGCCGTGTCCTCGAAGGCGAGGACCGCTTCGTCCGAGGTCGTCACAGGCGCTCCAGAACGCTCGCGTCGAGCAGCCCGGACACGTCCGCCTGCTTGGTCAGGCCGAGGCTCACGGCCGCCTCCGCGGCCGACTTGACGCCCTGCTCGTTGATCTCGACCTGCCAGGCCTCCTTGGGCACCGAGGAGAGGGCCTCCTTGGCGACGGCCGCGTCGAGCTTCAGCGCGGGCCCCCAGATGGACGCGGCGCGCTCGACGTCGTCGGTGATCAGCGTGAGGGCCGAGCGCACGGCCTCCAGCCAGCGGAGCAGGCCGTCGCGGTTGGCGTCGAGCGCCTTCTGGGTGACGCAGACGCAGACGTCGGCCCAGCCCGGGTGGAGCTCGGCCGCGGTGATCGCGACCTTGCCGGCGCCGGTCGTGACGAGCTTGCTGGACGTCGGCGGGACGAGCGCGCCCAGGTCGACGATGCCCTGTTCGACGGACGGCCAGACCGAGGCGTAGTCGCCCACACTGACGACCTCGGCGTCCTCGCCCGGCTTGAACCCGCCCTTGGTGATGGCGAGGTTGGCGAAGAACTCCACCGGGCTGCCGGTGCCGGCGATCCCGATCTTCTTGCCCTTGAGGTCCTTCGGCGAGGTGATCGTGGTGTCGGGACGCCCGACGAAGACGACGGAGGCGGCGTTGAACCCGCCGCCGATGATGCGCAGGTCCTTGGCGCCACCCTGATAGGCGAGAACGGTGGAGATCGTGGCCGCCGACCCGAAACCGGATCCCCCGCGGATCGCCCGGATCGTCTCGGTGCCGCCGGAGAGGTGGACATTGGAGATGGACAGCTGGTGCTTGGCGTAGAACTCCTGGGCGGCGATCACGTAGGGCGCCGCGGACACGATCGACTCCAGCCCGGAGATCGCGGCCTGGCCGCCGAGGTCCGCGCTCCCGGCGCTCTTGGTCGACGCGTCGTTCGATGAGGTGCAGGCGGACAGCAGGGCGACACCGCCGATCGCTGCTCCGACGCGGAGGACTTCGCGCCTGCTGAGGCGGGAAATGCGCAGAGCGTCCCCTCGAAGATTCGCCATTGGGTCCTTCTCCTGTCTCAGGAAAGCCGAAGGAACTCGGATGCCTGATTGTTTCGGTTGCGGGAGGCTAACAGAATGGAATTCTGCTGTCCAGAGTAGTTCTCACCTCGCGGGGCCTTTTCGCGTGATGTCGTCGCCCAGTGCATCGCATGGGCATGATCCGGGAATCGTCGGGGGTGTCCCAGGGAACCCGGGGCGGCCTGGCGGGTGAGTGCATTGACCGGAGGGCGCTCTCAGGGCAGAATCGTTTTCTGCTGGACAGAGTATTGTCCGCTCCTGGCCACTCGTCAACCGGTGCCGCAAGACGGCGAGGTCATGCCGGCGGGGCGCCGCGATCCCAAGGAGACGAAGGTGCTCGAACTCGGCCCGCCGCGCCGGGAGATCGCCGAAGGCTGCCGGGTCCTCGCCGCTCGGCGGCTGGCGCCCGGCATCCTCGGCCACATCAGCGTGCGGGCGGACGCCTCGCGGCTGCTGATCCGGTGCCGGGGCCCGAAGGAACGCGGCCTGGCGTACACGACCGACGAGGACGTCAGGCTCGTCGGCCCGGACGGAGGAGGGAGCGGCGACGGGTACACGCCGCCGTTCGAGCTGCCCCTGCACACCCGGATCCTGGAACGCCGGCCGGACGTCATGTGCGTCGTGCACGCGCACCCGCGCGACGTCGTCGTCGCCGACCTCGCGGGGCTGCCGATCCTGCCCGTCGTCGGCGCCTACGACATCCCCGGCGCCGCCCTGGCGGCCGACGGCGTCCCGGTGTACCCGCGCGCCGCGCTCATCCACACGCCCGGCCTCGCGGACGAGGTCGCCGACGCGCTCGGCGCGCACCACGCGGTGGTCATGCGCGGCCACGGCCTGACCACCGTCGGCGCCTCCGTGGCCGAGGCGGTGCTGCGGGCGATCTCCGTACAGTCCATCGCGTCGATCTCGCTGTCCGTCGCCGCCGCCGGCGGCACCCCGCGGCCCATCCCCGACGAGGACCTGGCCGAGCTGCCGAACCTCGGCTCCGGACTCAACCTCGGGGCGGCCTGGCGCCACGAACTCGCCCGACTCCACGAGGGAGGACTCCCGTGACCCGCCCGATCAGCCTGCCGAGCGACATCGGCGACGGCGACCTGACCGTCACCAACATCCTGCGCCACGGCTCGGCCTGGCATGCCGGGCGGTCGGTCCGCACGGTCGGCGACGACGCGTCCGAACTGCGCTACGGCGACCTCGCCGGGCAGGTCGCGGCGCTCGCGCACGGCCTGCGCTCCCTGGGCGTCCGGCCCGGGTCCGTCGTCGGCTCGCTGATGTGGAACACCCGCGAGCACCTGGAGGCGTACTTCGCGGTCCCGGCCATGGGCGCGCTGCTGCACACGATCAACCCGCGGCTCTCGGCCGAACAGCTGGTCTTCACCATCAACCACGCCGCCGACGAGGTGATCGTCGCCGACGCGTCGTTCCTCGGCCGGCTGGCCGAGATCGCCGACCGCCTGCCGACGGTGCGCACCGTCATCGTCGTCGGCTCGTACGAGGAAGCCGCGCCGGACGCCTGGCCGGGGGAGACGCTGCGCTACCGCGAGGTGGTCGCCGGGCAGCCGGCCGCCTACCCGTGGCCGGAGATCCACGAGAAGTCCGCCGCGACGCTCTGCTTCACGACCGGGACCACCGGCGACCCCAAGGGCGTCGCCTACAGCCACCGGTCGATCTGGATCCACGCCATGTCGCTGTGCACGGCCAACGCCGTCGCGCTGAGCTCGCGGGACCACGGCTACATCATCACGCCGATGTTCCACGCCAACGCGTGGGGCTACCCGTACGCGACCTTCTGGGCCGGCGGCGACCTGCTCCTGTGCAACCGCTGGGTCGACCCGGCGACGGTGGTCGACGCGGTCGCGCGCCACCGGCCGACGTTCTCCAACGGCGTGCCCACCGTGTGGAACGAGATCCTCCACTACCTCGACGCCGACCCGTCGCGCGACCTGGGGACGCTCGACCGGGTCGTCCTCGGCGGCGCGCCCATCCCGCGGACGCTGCGTACCGGGCTGAAGGAACGCTACGGCGTGCAGGCGCTGCAGGGCTGGGGCATGACGGAGACCTCGCCGCTGGTCACGCTCAACCGGCCGCCGCGGGCCGAGGAGGACGCCGACCCGGACCGCCGCGCCGACAACCAGGGCCGGGTCCTGGCCGGCGTCGAGATCCGCCTCGTCCAGCCCGACACGGGCCAGACGCTGCCCGCCGACGGGCGCGCTGTCGGCGAGTTCGAGCTGCGCGGGCCCTGGATCGCCGCCTCCTACCACCGCGCCGACGCGGGCGACAAGTTCCGCGACGGCTGGCTGCGTACGGGCGACGTCGGCACGCTGGACCCGCTCGGCTACGTGACCCTCACCGACCGGGCCAAGGACGTGATCAAGTCCGGCGGCGAATGGATCTCGTCGAACGAGCTGGAGCTCGCGGTCGCCCGGCACCCCGACGTGCTGCAGGCGGCGGTGATCGGCGTGCCCGACGAGCGCTGGGACGAGCGCCCCTGCGTCCTGGTCGTGCTGCGGGACGGCGCCCGGACGACCCTCGCGGACCTGCGTGACGCGCTGGTCGGCACGGTGCCCAAGTGGTGGGTCCCGGAGCGCTGGGTGCTGCTCGACGAGCTGCCGCTGACCAGCGTCGGCAAGTACGACAAGAAGCGGATGCGCGCGATCTACGCGAAGGGCGGGCTGGACGTCCGGCGCCTGTGACCAGGCGCCGGACGCGTTCCCTCAGGCCGGGACGGGGAACCGCTCGCCGATCCACCGTGCGATGACGTCGGCGACCCTCTCGCGGGCCCCCGGCGGGTTCTCGAAGTAGTGGTCGCCGGGCAGGTCGAGCCGCTGCTTGTCGTCGCTCGCGATGGCGGCGTACAGGCCGTCGGCGTCGCTCGGGTACACCCCCGAGTCGGCGTCCGGGTTGATGACGATCGCGGGCACCTTCACCTTGGCGAGATGCTCCTCGGCCCGGCACTGCGACTCGGCCAGGCTCCACATGCCGAGCCAGTTGCGCAGGGACGTCTCGTGCCCCAGCCCCCGGCCCGAGCGGTTCGCGACGGCCGGATCGCCCCGGTAGCAGGAGTTGTCCGGTCTGTTGGACGGGTCCAGGGACGAGTCGACCATGCGCGGGTCGGCCCACACCCGCTGCACGCTGAACGGGCGGTCCTGGAAGCCCAGGGCCTGGATCCTGGCCAGTTCGGCCTTGGCCCACGCGGTGATGCGGTGGTTGCGGGCGACCTGCGCGGCGCGGTAGCGGGTCAGGAACTCCGCCGAGTACGGCGGACCGTTCTCCGGGTCGTACAGGTCGAGCGCCGGGTCGGTCAGCGTCGGGTCGTGCTCGTCGACGACCGCCGCGTCCAGCCACGCGGTGATCACCTCCGGCCGGCCGAGGTGCGCGGCGAGCGACACGTACGCGTCGCCGGGGATCAGGTCGTCCACGCCGGGCGCCGGCGGCAGGCCGATGCCGGGGCGGATGCTCGGCTCGACGGCCTGGGCGTGGTAGGCCGCCATGAGCGACCCGCCTCCGGAGTTGCCGAGCAGGATCACGTGCTCGACGCCTTCTTCCTCCTTGAGCCGGCGCACGCCGACGCCGATGTCGACCAGGGCCCGGTCGAGGACGAACTCCGACTCGTAGCCGCGGTAGCGGGTGTTCCAGCCCAGGAAGCCGATGCCGCGCGCGGCCATGTGCTCGGCGAGGTAGTGCTCGGAGAAGTCGATCTGGTAGTGCGTGGCGATCATCGCGACACGCGGTCGTACGCCTTCGGGCGCGTAGTAGACGCCCTGGCACGGCATGCCGCCCGCGCCGGCCCGCCGCGCGCCGGGGGATTCACTGCTGACGAAGGTCTTGCTGATCATGGGGGAGAGACCGCCTCGTGGTTCTGTCGGTCATGAGCCTCCAGCTTCCTGTGGCGGTGAGCGGCCCGTCAAGAGTTAGCGCTCGCTAAGTTGATCGGGCCCTGCTGGTCGTACGGGGGAGAAACACGGGTGGTCAGGCGCCCCGGCGCACCATCTCGGCGATCCACACGGGCGCGTAAGGAGACGTGCAGCCGGGAGAGGTCGGGTAGTCCTTGAGCACCTGCAGACGTTCGCCGATGCCGATCGCGCGGGCGCGGTGCTCGGGGTGGTCGATCCCGATCTGGGCCAGGCAGTGGTTCATCGCCCACTGCAGGCGGTCGGGAGCGCCCTTCATCTCCGCCTCGATGACGTCGAGCAGCGCCACGAGGTCGAGACCGTCGGGCCTCTTCGCCACCCGCTCGGTGGTCAGCGCCCAGCCCGCGCTCGCCACCACCGGATCCGGGTCGGCGAACCAGGCCACGCGCAGCTCCTCGGCGTGCGGGCTCTTCTTCACCACGTAGTTGACGAGCCAGTCGTGCACCTTGGGCGTGCCCGCCCGGCGCACCATAGCGTCGAGCTCGTCCCGCTCGAACGCCTTGGGACGGCAGATCAGGAGCGCCAGCAGCTTCGCCGCGGTGTCGTCCTGCTGCCAGAGCCGGCGCGCGAGGTCCTGCTGCGTCTTGAGTCGCTTGGCGAGCGCGCGCAGGTGGCTGAGATTGACCCCGTGATCGTCGCCGTGCTTCTCATTCACCGCGCGGATCTTCGGGTCCTCCAGCGCTGCCAGCTCGGCCATCACCTCGGTCACCGTCGTCTCGGTCACCGCAGTCTCCCGTCGTCGCCCGTACCGGCTTCACCCTACGAGCCCAGACGCCCCTCCACCAACCGCCGCCGCCCCGGCGGGATCCCCCGCGCGGTCAGGGCCCGGTCCAGCAGCGCGGCGTCGAAGCCCCGCGCGGCCAGATGGTCCAGGAGAGGTTCGTACCGGTCGGGCCGGTCGCGCAGGAGCTCGGTGGCCAGCCGCAGTTCCAGCCGCACCACGGGCACCCGGTACGGGCCGCACCTGACCACGACGTAGTGCTCCCACGGGCCCCGGCCCACGCATTCCAGCCCGTCGGAGTCCGTCTCCTGCTCGACCGTGCTGACCTCCACGTGCACGCCGTCCACCTCATACCTGGCGAAGTACTGCGCGCTCTCGGGGAGGTAGGCCGGCGCGTACAGGCACGGGAAGGCCGAGAGCGCGGCGTCGAACGCGTCCACGTCCTCCCGCCGGGCCACCAGAAGGTCCACGTCCCCGACGGGCAGCCGGACCCCCTGCAACAGAGCGGCCCCGGTGCCGCCCACGCGATACACCGGCTCGACCCCCGCGACGCCGAGCGCGGCCAGCGTCGCCTCCAGCGCCGACGCCACGTCCACCAGCCGTAAGTTTCCAGTCCCCATGCCGATCACCGTAACCACGCCGACCACACGGGCGTCAGGGTGGACGGTGGATCACGGAAAGATTCCGAATGCTCGCTCACGGTGAACCTGCCGGTGCTTCCGGCCATCTCTCCTTCTATACGGCGTCCGCTGTGGGAGGAGCCCTCATGTCCGAGTACCGGTTCAACTCTCCCCCCGGCTGGCCGGTCGCGCCCCGCGGGTGGCGGCCTCCGCAGGGCTGGCGGCCGGACCCGTCCTGGCCGCCGGCTCCCGCGGAGTGGGAGTTCTGGATCCCCGACGAGCCGCCGCCCCCGCCGGAACGCAAGGGCGGCGGGCTCTTCGGCGGCAAGAAGCGGCTCGAAGAGGAGAACGCCCAGCTCCGCCAGTGGGTGGAGCGGCTGGGCGGGATGGACGCCATGCGGATCGCGGCGATGACCGAGGCGCTGCACGCGGAGCACAGCGGCCTGCGATCCGCCCTCGACGAGGCGACCCGGCGGCTGCGCGAGACGGAGCAGCGGATCGTGCTGACCGAGGAGACCGTCCTGCTGCAGGAGGTCGGTGTCTACGAGTACCGGCACCCGTTGAGCGACGTGGTGGCCTACAAGGCCGAACTCGCCAAGGTGAAGGCGCGGATCAAGGAGATGGCCAGGGACGGGAAGGCTGTCGTGGGCTCCAGGCACTGGCAGGTGAACGGGTCCGCGACCGAAGGGCGCAAGATGGTGCGCGACTTCTCCAAGCTGATGCTCCGCGCCTACAACGCCGAGGCGGACAACTGCGTACGGACCATGCGCCCGTACAAGCTGCAGTCGGCGATCGACCGGCTGGAGAAGGCGGTGGAGACCATCGTCAGGCTGGGCCGGACGATGCACCTGCACGTGGAGCCCGAGTATCACCGTACGCGGATCCACGAGCTGGAGCTGACCGCCGATCACCTGGCCAAGCAGGAGGAGGAGAAGGAGCTCGTCCGCGCCCGGCGCGAGCAGCAGCGTGAGGAGGAGGCCGCGCGCCGGGAGTTCGAGCGCGAGAAGGCGCGGCTGCGCAAGGAGGAGGCGCACTACCGGTCGGCGCTGGCCAAGATGCTGAAGAACGGCGCCGCGTCCGCGGAGGGCGTGGCCGAGTTGAAGGCCAAGCTGGAGGAGGTCGGCGTCGCGGTCGCTGACGTGGAGGCCCGCGAGGCGAACATCAGGGCGGGGTACGTGTACGTCATCTCCAACATCGGCGCGTTCGGCGAGAACGTCGTGAAGATCGGCATGACCCGTCGCCTGGAGCCGGAGGACCGGGTCCGCGAGCTGGGCGACGCGTCGGTGCCGTTCAGGTTCGACACGCACGCGCTGATCTTCAGCGAGGACGCCGTGGGTTTGGAGTCCCGGCTGCACGCGGAGCTGGGCGACCGGCGGCTCAACAAGGTGAACCTGCGGCGGGAGTTCTTCCGTGCCACCCCCGCCGAGGTGCGCGACCTGTTGCAGAAGATCGCCGGCCAGCACCTGCTGGAGTACCGGGACACGGCCGAGGCCCTGGAGTGGCGGCAGTCGGCCGGGGCGGCCTGAAGGGCTGGGACGCAGGCGGCCGGCGTGGGGCGGGCCGCCTGGTCGGGTGGTGGTGGGGTCAGGCGCCTGGGCCGAGGGGGCGGGGGAGCTCGCGGTTGCCGCCCCACAGGGAGCGCACCAGCAGGTCGGTGGTCTCCTGGCCGAAGAGCTTGACGCCCATCACGTTGGCGGGGTCGCGTTCGGCGATGTTCTTGCGGATGGCCAGGTCGCGTTCGGCCAGCGCGGCGCGCTCCTCGGCGGGGACGGGCTCGGCCTCGTCGACCCACCTCAGCCACTGGTCGACCCTGCGGTGCAGGACGTCGCGGACGACCTCGATGTTGGCCTGGTTGGCGGGGAAGGAGTAGCAGTAGGCCGTCGGGGAGAGGCTGGCCCGGATGAACGCGGTGGGGCTGGTGAACCAGACGAAGTCCTCGTGCTCGCGCCGGTGGCGCAGCCAGTCGGCCTCGTTGGGGGTGTAGTAGCGGTCGTAGTAGTCGGTGTCGCCGACGAGGTCGCCGCGCGGGATGGCGTCGACGTAGAACCAGCCTTCGGGCCAGAGCAGCAGCGCGATGCCGAGGTGGGGGACGCGGACGTGCGGGCCGAGCCAGGCCGTCAGGTGGAGGTTGACGAAGCTCGCCTTGGGGTTCCCGATCCAGGAGTGGACCAGCCAGTCGATCTCCGGGCCGCTGAAGCCGGCGAGCCGGCCGCCGGGGCCTTCGGGGTAGGTGCCGTACGACTCGAGGGATGCGGTGGACGGGTCGCGAGTCAGCTCGAACCGGGCCTCGATCTTGGCCATCAGCTCACCGAGCAGGTCCTGCCACTGCTGGAAGGCCTCGGTGACGTCGATGGTCGGTGACTGGCCGACCATCTCTTCCACGTTCTGGAGCGTTTCGTTCACCACGTGACTCCTGTTCGAAGCTGTGTATCCCGGAGAGGAACGAGGGCTGTTACGCGTAGAGAAACATCGTTTCCAATTGGTAGGATCTCGCGGATCCGGCGCAAATGTCCAGCGCCGGCCGGAGATTCGAAAACGTGCCGTCAGCCCTCTCCTCCATGATCCTCTAGCTGCTAGTCTCCATAGGCAAAACAGTGTTTCCTCATAGGAAACGCTCTGTGGTAGGAGGAGAGATGAGAAAGCTCCATCTGAACGTTTTCCTCATGGGTGTCGGCCATCACGAGGCCGCCTGGCGGACCAAGGGGACGGATCCCTCCCGGGTCACCGACATCAGGCACTACCAGGAGCTGGCCCAGACAGCCGAGCGGGGCAAGCTCGACTCGGTGTTCCTGGCCGACTCGCTCTCCTTCTGGGGGGACATCAAATACCACACCCTCGGCGGCCTTGAGCCGATCACGACGCTGGCCGCGATGGCGGCGGTGACCGAGCGCGTGGGTCTGATCGGCACCGTGTCCACCACCTACAACGAGCCGTTCAACGTGGCACGCAAGTTCGCGTCGCTGGACCACATCAGCAACGGCCGGGCCGGATGGAACATCGTCACCTCGGCTTTCGAGTCGGAGGCGCGCAACTTCGGCGGGGGCCTCCCGGCGCACGCCGCCCGGTACGTGAGGGCCAACGAGTTCGTCGACGTGGTCACCAAGCTCTGGGACAGCTGGACGGACGACGCCATCGTCGCCGACCAGGAGGAGGGCGTCTACGCCGACAAGGAGAAGGTCCGCGCCATCGAGCACGAGGGCGACCTGTTCCGGGTGCACGGCCCGCTGAACGTCCCCCGCCCGCCGCAGGGCCGGCCGCTGCTCGTCCAGGCGGGCTCCTCGGAGGACGGCAAGGAGTTCGCCGCCCGCTACGCCGAAGCGGTCTTCACCGCCCAGCCGGTCATCTTCTCGGCGATGGCCTTCTACGCCGACTTCAAGGGCCGGCTCGCCAAGTACGGGAGGAAGCCCGACGACGTGGCCATCCTGCCGGGCCTGTCGCCCATCATCGGCTCCACCGAGGAGGAGGCGCAGCGGCTGCGCGAGGAGCTGGGCGCGCTCGTCGTCCCCGAGTCGGCCGTCGGCGCGCTGTCCGAGGTCCTCGGCCACGACCTCACGAACCACCCCCTGGACGAGCAGCTGCCCGACATCCCGGGCGTGAACGAGGGCCAGCGCAGCCGGGCCGGGGTCGTCATGGCCATGGCCAGGCGGGAGAACCTGACCGTGCGGCAGCTGCTCGGCCGCCTGGCCGGGAACCGGGGACACCGGGTGGTCGCGGGCACCCCGGTGCAGATCGCCGACGAGATCGAGGAATGGTTCACCAAGGGCGCCTGCGACGGCTTCAACGTCATGCCTCCGACGCTGCCCGGCGGCCTGGAGGACTTCGTGGATCACGTCGTGCCGGAGCTGCAGCGCCGGGGCCTGTTCCGCACCGAGTACGACGGCGCCACCCTGCGCGAGCACTTCGGGTTCGCGCGTCCCGTGGTGACGCGGGCCTGACCGGGCGGTGTCCGGCGGTGTCTGACAGGCGCATCGGGGCCGCGGCTGTCAGACACCGCTCAGGTGCCCGGGATCGCGGCGACCAGGGCCTTGGTGTAGTCGTGCGCGGGACTGCCGAGGATCTGCTCGGCCGGACCCGTCTCGACCAGGCGGCCGGCGTGCATCACCGCGATCCGGTGGGCGACGGCGCTCACCACGGCGAGGTCGTGCGAGATGAACAGGTAGCCGAGGCCGCGTTCCTCCTGCAGGCGCAGGAGCAGGTTGATGATCTGGGCCTGTACGGAGACGTCCAGCGCGGTGACGGGCTCGTCCAGGATCAGCAGGTCGGGCGAGAGGGCCAGCGCCCTCGCGATGCCCACCCGCTGCCGCTGCCCGCCGGAGAGCTGGTGCGGGTGCCTGCCCGCGAGGCCGGGGTCCAGGCCGACCTCCGCCAGCAGGCCGGGCACGTCCCCGGTCATCCCCTGCACGCGCAGCGGCTCTCGTACGATCTCCTCGATCGTCCAGCGCGGGTTCAGCGACGTGGAGGGGTCCTGGAAGACGAGCTGGAAACGCGGCCGCAGCGGCCGCAGCCGCCGACGCGACAGAGTCGCCAGCTCCACGCCGTCCAGGCGCACGCTGCCGCTGGTGGGCTGGGCCAGCCGCGCCACACACCGGGCCACCGTCGACTTGCCCGAGCCGGACTCGCCCACGATCGCCAGCGTCTCGCCCCGGTCGACCTCCAGCGTCACGCCGTCGACCGCCCACGTCTGGCCGTAGCGCTTGCGCAGGTCGGTGACGCGCAGCAGCGGCTCAGCCATCCTGCACCGCCCAGCAGGCCACGCCGTCGACCAGCGCGGGGGTCTCCTGGGAGCACCGGGCGAGCGCGACGGGACAGCGGGGGTGGAAGGCGCAGCCGGGCGGGCGTGACTTGGGCGCGGGCGGATGGCCGGGGATCACCGGCAGCGGGCCCCGGCCGGCGCTGATCCGCGGCCGGGACCGCATGAGGGCGGCGGAGTAGGGGTGCCGGGGCGCGCCGAGGACCTCTTCCGTGGTCCCCGTCTCGACCAGGCGGCCGGAGTACATCACCGCGATCCGGTGCGCGGCCTCGGAGACGAGACCGAGATCGTGGCTGACGAGCACGGTGGCCGCTCCTGTCTCCCGCTGCGCGGCGCGCAGCACCCGCATGACCTGCTCCTGGACCGTGACGTCCAGCGCCGTGGTGGGTTCGTCCGCGATCAGCAGGGCCGGCCGGAGCGCGATGGCCATCGCGATCACGATCCGCTGCCGCATCCCGCCCGACAGCTCGTGCGGGTAGACCTTGGCCCGCTCCGGGCCGATGCCGACCTGCTCCAGCAGCTCCATGGCCCGCTGCCGCGCGGCCGTGCGGCCCGAGCCGTGGATCCGCAGCACCTCCGCGATCTGGGTGCCGACCCGCATGAGCGGGTTGAGCGACGTCGCCGGGTCCTGGAAGACGAAGCCGATCTGGCTGCCCCTGATCCGTTCCAGCCGGGACGCGGTGAGCTCGGTGCCGGCCAAGGTGGCGGTGCCTCCGGTGACCTTGGCCTGGCCGGGCAGCAGCCCGGCCACCGCGAGCATGGTCATGGTCTTGCCCGAGCCCGACTCGCCGACCATGCCGAGCACCTCGCCGGGCCGCACCTCGAAGGAGACGCCGTCGACGATCCGCACGCCCCCGGCGGTCACCGCCAGGTCCTTCACCTCAAGCATGGTTGTCCGTCCGAACGTCGAAGGTGTCACGGAGCCCGTCGCCCAGCAGGTTGACGAGCAGCACGGTCAGCGTGAGCGTCAGGCCGGGCCACAGCGGGATCCACCACGCCGTCTCCAGCAGCTCGCGCCCGTCGTTGAGGATCGTGCCCCAGGACGGGGTCGGCGGGCGCACGCCCAGGCCGAGGAACGACAGGCCGCCCTCCACGAGCACCATGGTGCCGACGCTGAAGGTCCAGATCACCAGGTTGGCGCTCGCCACCGCGGGCGTCAGGTGCCGGGTCAGCACGTTCAGGTGACCGGCGCCGGCGCCGACCGCGGCCATCACGTAGTCCTCGCCTCTGACCTGTTTGACGATCGTCCGGGTGACGCGGGCCGAGGTGACCCAGCCGGCGAGGACGAGCAGCGTGATCAAGACCGGGGTGGAGGAGCCGATGACGCCGATGGTCGCGATGGCCAGCACCAGGAAGGGGAAGGCGATCCAGAGGTCGCCCAGCCCCATGACGAGCCGGTCGACCCAGCCGCCGAGATAGCCGGCGAGCAGCCCCACCAGGATGCCCACCGCGCAGGTCAGCGTGCTGGCCACGAAGCCGACCAGCAGCGAGGTGCGGCCGCCCGCCAGGACCCGGGCCAGCAGGTCGCGGCCGAGCTGGTCGGTGCCGAGCGGATGGCCGGGCAGCGCGCCCTCCATCCAGAACGGCGGCGCCAGCTTGGCGGGCAGATCCTGCTCCAGCGGGTCGAGGCCGAGCACCAGCGGGCCGAGCATCACCGAGAGCGTGATCAGCGCCAACCCGGACAGCGCGATCCGGACCGACGTCCTCATCCGGCCGCCTCCCTTCTGACCCGCGGATCGGCGAGCGCCCCGAGCAGGTCGCCGATCGCGCTGACGGCGACGACCAGCACCGCCACCACGAACACGGTGGCCTGCACGATCGGGTAGTCCCGCTGGAAGATCGCGTCGACGAGTTGCTTGCCGATGCCGTCGTAGGCGTAGAGCTGTTCGACGATCACCGTGCTGGACAGCAGGTAGGCGCTGTCGACCACGAGGAACGCCAGCACCGGCGGGAACGCGTTGGGCAGCGCGTGCCGGGCCAGGGCACGCAGCCGGCCGCCGCCTTTCGCCCGTACGGTGCGGATGAAGTCCTGCTCGACCGCCTCCAGCAGGCCGGCCCGGACCAGCCGCACGACGCGGGCGACGGTGAAGGCGGCCAGGGTCAGCGTCGGGAGCACCGCGTGCAACGAGCTCTCGGCCCCGTAACTGGGCAGCCAGCCCAGCCACAGGGCGAAGACCAGCAGGAGCAGCAGCCCGAGCACGAAGTTCGGCATCGCCTGGGCGACCGCCGCGGCGGCGTTGACGAGGCGGCCGGAGGTGTGGCGCGACCGGGCCGCGGCGAGCATGCCGAGCGGCACGCCGATGAGCACCGCGAGGACCAGCGTGGCGCCGACGATCTGCAGGGTGAGCGGCAGCCTGGCGAGCACCGCCGAGATGGCCGGCTCTCCCGTGTGCGGGGAGACCCCGAAGTCGAGCCGGGCCACGTCGGCGAGGAAGGTGCCGTACTGGGTCCACAGGGGGAGGTCCAGGCCCAGCTCGCGCCGGACCCGGTCCATGTCCTCCGGGGTCCCGCCCGGTCCCACGAGGACCGCGGCGGGATCACCTGAAAGACGGAGGAGGAAGAAGAGCAGGGTCAGCACGCCCAGGACGGTGACGAACAGCCGTACCAACCAGACCGCGCCCGCGCGCAGAACGCGCAAGGCTGTCCGGTCTGCTCTCATATCGCCTTCCTGGATTCGGAGAGCAACACGTTGCCGTCGACGTTGAGCTTCAGGTCCGCCTTGGCCGCGTGCACGTAGACCGTCTCCGGCCAGGCGAGGAAGACGACGCCGGCCTCGTCGTGCAGCCGCTTGGCCATCGCCTTGATGGTCTCCTCGCGCTTGGCCGGGTCCATCTCGCGCGCGGCGGCGGAGAAGAGCTTGACGTACTCCTCGTCCTCCACGTGCTTCTGCACGCCCTCGGGCTGCGGGCCGAAGCGGCTGACGCCGGCGATGTCGCGCAGGTCGAAGTAGTCGGTCTGCCAGTAGATCAGCGGCGTCTCGCTCTTCTTCAGCAGCGTGGTGATGAAGGTCGAGAGGTCCTGGATGACCACCTCGGAGGTGATGCCGATCTTGGCGAGGTAACCGGCGGTGATCTCGGCCTGCTGCTTGAACAGGGCGGTGGTGGCGATGTTCAGGGTCAGGCCCTCGGCGCCGGCCTCCTTGAGCAGGGACTTGGCCCGCTCGGGGTCGTAGGGGATGGCCTCCAGCGCGGGGTCGTGGCCGACGAAGCCGGGCTGGAGCAGCTGCCCGTTGGGCACCTTGCCGTAGCCCGACAGCCCCGACTTCACGAACTCCTCGTTGTCGACGGCCAGGTTGAGCGCCAGCCTGACCCGCTTGTCGCGCAGCTTGGGCTCCACGTCGCCGATCATGCTCAGCACCGCGCAGGAGCCGGCGGTGACGGGCTTGACGGTGAACGAGTCGGTCAGCTGCGCCGCGACCGAGGGCGGCAGGCCGTAGGCGCCGTCCACCTCGCCGGTGCGGAGCGCGGTGGTCAGCGTGCCCGGGTCCGGGATGGCGACGACGCGGGCGCTCTTGACGTTCTCGGACTTCCGCCAGGACTCGGGGAACGCCTCCAGGTCGATGCTCTTGGCGGGGGTGTACGCGGCGACCTTGAAGGGGCCGGTGCCGGAGGCGACCGTGCCGGGCTTCTCCTTGAAGATGGCCGGGTCCGTCATGCTCAGCCGGACCAGGCGGTTCAGCAGGACGGGATCCGGCTCCTTGGTGATGAGCCGGACGGTCGTCGGGTTGACGACCTCGGCGCCGGACAACGTGCCCATCTGGCTCGCGCGGAAGGCGAACGCCGGCTCTCCGGAGAGCAGCCGCTCCACGTTGGCCTTGACCGCCTCGGCGTCGAAGACCCCGCCGCGGTGGAACTTCACCCCTTCGCGGAGCGTGAACTCGATCGTGCGGTCGTCGATCGAGCGCCAGGCGGTGGCCAGGGCCGGCGCGAGCTTGCCGTCGGCGTCGAAGGTGACCAGCGGGTCGTAGACCTGGGCGGTGAAGGTGGCGCCGACGTTGGAGAGCGCGGCGGCCGGGTCGAGGGAGTTGGTGATCGCGGAGGAGGCGACGATGAGCGGTGCGGCGGCGGCCCCGCCGGTCGCGCCGGTCGCTCCGGGGGTCTCCTTCTTCGGTGAGGTCGCGCATCCGGTTGCGACCGCGGCGACAGCCAGCCCGCCAATGCTTAGGACCTTTCGGCGAGTGAGTTCCACGACGCCACCCTTTCCTGTATCTCATGGAGATACGCTGTTCCGTTGAAGGAAACATAGGTGTGGGGGTCATGAGCGTCAAGAGGGATCTCTCACTCGGCTCACCGTCCGGGGGCTAACTTCCGGCATCCGGCACAGTGAGGAACTCCTCGCCGGCTCCGGTCACGTCGCACCCTGGGCCGTCGCGTTGCGGAGGTCGCGGAACGCGCGGGCGTGGTAGATGAGCGGCGCGGCCTGCCGCGGCGCGGCGGCGGCCTTCACCTCGCCGAGGATGATCGTGTGGTCGCCCGCCTCGTGTCTGGCGGATACCCGGCAGTCCAGCCAGCCGACCGCGTCCGCGAGGACCGGGGCGCCGGTCTCGGCGGTCTCCCACCGTTCCTGGCCGAAGCGATCGGCGGCCTCCGACTTGCTGCCCGCGAACCGCCGGCCGATGGGTTCGTGGTCGTGGCTCAGGATGCTGACCGTGAAGATGTCGCTCCGCTCGATCAGCCGCTGAGTGGTGCTCGTCGTCGTGAGGCAGACGGAGATCAACGGAGGGTCGAGTGCCACGGCGCTGAACGAACTGGCCGTCATGCCGTGCCGTCTGCCCGAGGTGGTCACGGTGGCGACCACCACCACGCCGCTCGCCCACTGGGCCAGCACCTCGCGCAGGAGGTTTGCGTCCAACGAGGCTACCGCCGTTCCGCTATAGGAAACGTTGTAACGCTGACGGTAACGGGGGAGATTTCAGGTGTCAACGATCTTCCAGGAGGTGTTTCCCATTGGGATACTCTGTTCCCATGTCAGGGGAGGCGGACGGTTACAGCCGGTCCATAGCGGCGGTCGAGCGGGCGATGGACGTCCTGCTGCTGTTCGGGCGGACGCCCCGGCCGGACCTGGGGGTGACCGAGATCGCCGTGGAGCTCGGCCTGACCAAGGCGGCGGTGCACCGCGTCCTCACCGCGCTGCGCAGCCGTGAGCTGGTCACCGTCGACCCCGCCAGCAGGCGCTACGCGCTCGGGCACGCCGCCATCGCCCTGGGGCGCGCCTATCTGGAGCGCACGGACCTGCGCCGTCTGGCCATCCGCGAACTGCGCGACCTGTCCGCCCTGACCGGCGAGACGGCCACCCTGTCGATCCGCCGCGGCGACACCCGGCTCTACGCCGAGCAGGTCGTGCCCACGCAGGAGCTGCGGATCGAGGTCGCCCTCGGCATCCCGTACGCGCTGTACGCGGGCAGCGCCTCCAAGGCGATCCTGGCCTTCCTCCCCCGCGAGGAGCTCGACGCCTATCTGGCCCGCCACCGCCTGGAACGGATCACCGAGGCGACCATCACCGACCCTCGCGAGCTCAGGGCGGAGCTGGCCGCGATCAGGGCCAGGGGGTACGCCACCTCGGCGGGCGAACGCCAGGTGGGCGCGGTCTCCGTCTCCGTCCCCGTCTTCGGCCACGGCGGTCACGTGATGGCGGCGATCGGCCTGTCCGGGCCGGTCACCAGGTTCGAGCCGCGCCTGACCGAGTGCGTCCGGCCGCTGCTGGACGCCGCCGCCAGGATCTCCGAGCAGCTCGGCCACCCCGGCTAGACAAGGCCGCCGGATCGGGGGTTCTTTCGCGACGTAAGGTGGAGAACCTGATCGCTGTCGGCCCGCGAGAAAGGATGGCTCGGATGGGTCTGGAGGTCGAGAGCCGGCCGTCTGATTCCCCGTACATCGAGCGGGTGTGGCGGAGCCGCAGCAGCGGGGGCGTCGACCGGATGACGGCGGTCGCCTGCGCGCGCGGTGAGCTGGTCGTCTGGGAGCACCGCGGCCGGATGTGCGCCGCGGTGCTCGGTCCGGAGTCGAAGGCGAGCCAGGCCCCGGTGCCGGAGGACGCCACGTTCTTCGGGATCACGTTCTCCCTCGGCACCTGGATGCCGCACCTGCCCTTCCATCGGCTCGTCGACCGGTCCGCCGACATCCCCGACCCGACCCGCACCTCGTTCTGGCTCAAGGGCACCACCTGGCGGCTTCCCGGCTACGACAACGCCGAGGAGTTCGTCCGGCGGCTGGTCCGCGAGGAGGTGGTCGAACGCGACCCGGTCGTCGCCGCGGTCTTCCGCGGCGAGTCGCCCGATCTGTCCGAACGCACCATCCAGCGGCATTTCGTGGCGGTCACCGGCCTCACCCGGGTCGCCGTCCGGCAGATCGACCGCGCGCGCCGGGCCGCGATCCTGCTCCAGGAGCGGACCCCGGTCCACGACGTGATCGACCGGCTCGGCTACTTCGACCAGCCGCACCTGGCGCGGTCGCTGGCCCGCTACGTCGGGCGTACCGCCACCCGGCTGGCGGAGGGCGACCCGGCCGAGCCGCTGTCGCTTCTGTACAAGACCTGACCGCCTCCGCCCGCCTAGCCTCGCTGTCGTATCGGACCGATGGCGAAGGAACCAGAACGATGGCGAAGATTATTTCGAGCTTTTTCATCTCCCTCGACGGCGTGGTCGAGTCGCCCGACCAGTGGCACTTCCCGTACTGGAACGACGAGATGGGCGCCGTGGTCGAGGCGGGCATGGGCAACCAGGCGGCGTTGCTGATGGGCCGCAAGCTGTACGAGGAGTGGTCGTCGTACTGGACCACGACCGGCGAGGACCAGGAGATCGCCGAGCTCTTCAACAACGCGCCCAAGTACGTCGTCTCCAGCACCATGGAGAAGGCCGACTGGAACAACACCACCGTGATCAACGGTGACGTCGCTGCCCAGCTGCGCGAGCTCAAGGAGCAGCTCAGCGGCGGCGACATCCAGATGTCCGGCTCGGCGACCACCGTCCGCTGGCTCCTCGCCAACGGGCTGCTCGACGAGCTGAACCTGCTCGTCCACCCGATCGCGGTCGGCCGGGGTCAGAGGCTGTTCGAGGACACCCCGACCCACCCGCTGAAGCTGGTCAAGTCCGAGACCTTCCAGACGGGCGTGCTCCACCTCGTCTACACGCCGGACACCGACTGACCGGGACGATCACCCCGGTCAGCGGAAGACCCCGCTGTAGGCGTTGAGCGCGGGCTGGCCGCCGAGGTGGGCGTACAGGACGTTGGCGTCCTCGGGGATGTCGCCGTTCCGTACGAGGTCGATGAGCCCGGCCATGGACTTGCCCTCGTAGACCGGGTCCAGGATCACGCCTTCGAGGCTGCCGGTGAGGCGGATGGCGTCGACGGTGGACTGGACGGGGACGCCGTAGAGGTCGCCGGCCCATCCTTCGAGCAGGACGATCTCGTCGTCGCGCAGGTCGCGGCCGAGGCCGATGAGCTCGGCGGTGGCGCGGGCGATCTTGGCCACCTGGGCGTGCGTCTCGGCGGGCTTAGCGGAGGCGTCGATGCCCAGGACGCGCCGGGGGCGGTCCTGGCCGGCGAAGCCGGCGATCATGCCGGCCTGGGTGCTGCCGGTGACGCTGCACACCACGACGGTGTCGAAGAAGACGCCCAGCTCCTGTTCCTGCCGCCGCACCTCGTCCGCCCAGCCGGCGAAGCCGAGCCCGCCGAGCGGGTGGTCGGAGGCGCCCGCGGGGATGGCGTACGGGGTGCCGCCGGCGGCGCGGAGGCCGTCGACGGCCTCGGTCCAGCTGTCCTTGTAGCCGATGCCGAACTCCGCCTCGACGAGCCGGACCTGGGCGCCCATGATCCTCGACAGCAGGATGTTGCCCACCTTGTCGTTGACGGCGTCCGGCCAGTCGACCCAGCTCTCCTGGACCAGCACGGCCTTGAGGCCGAGCCGGGCCGCCACCGCCGCGACCTGCCGGGTGTGGTTGGACTGCACGCCGCCGATGGTCACCAGCGTGTCGGCGCCCTGCCGGAGCGCGTCGGGGATGAGGTACTCCAGCTTGCGCGTCTTGTTGCCGCCGAAGGCCAGGCCGCTGTTGCAGTCTTCGCGCTTGGCCCAGATCCTGGCCCCGCCGAGGTGGTCGCTGAGCCGTGGCAGCGGGTGGATCGGGCTGGGGCCGAAGGTCAGGGGATAGCGCTCGAAGTCGTCGATGGACACGCCGCGGCTCCTCGGGTTGGCGATGTGCAATATATTGCATGCATCATTCGGCCAACTGTCAAGAGCGGTCTCACTCCCGCAGGATGGCCCACAGCAGGTAGACGACGCACAGCAGCCCGGGGACGGCCAGGAAGAGGATGATGACCCTGGGCAGGTCCGTCCAGGTCAGCAGGCAACTCAGGCCCACCGAACCGACCAGTCCGACCATGGCGATGGATCTGTACTTGTCCCGAGTGGGTCCGGTCACCGTTTCGTCCTTCCGGAAGCGGGTCAGAGCAGGCGCTTGATCTCGCCGTACGCACGATAGAAGCCGCCACGTCCGGCCGAGCGTACGCCGTCGACCAGATAGCGGGCTCCCGGCTCCCGGATGTCCTTGGGGAACTGCACGTTCCACGCCTCGTACCCGGGGCTGACCACGCGGACCCGCAGCCGCTCGCCGTCCCTGACGCACTCCACCACCACGCCGTCGCCCGGCCCGCCGTGATGCTCCAGAACCATCTCGTGCACGGTCTCCAGCACAGTGGACGGCTCGACCACCTCCAGCGAGGCCGCCGCCTTGACGTCCACGGGCTGCGGCACGCTGCCCTCGCGCGCCCCGGCGATGGCCGCCTCACTGGCGTCGATGCAGGCCAGCGAGCCGTCGGTGGTGACGATGTAGAGACGGTCGTCCAGGAACTGCATGGAGAACGCCGACCCGCAGCCGGTGGCGAGCTTCCACAGCCGTTCGCCCGAGGCGTCGAAACAGTAGACGGAGGAGTGGCTGTCGCCGGCGAACACGTGCCGCCCGCCTGGCGAGGTGGCACACGAGTAGACGGCGCCGTCGCACTGGTAGACCGCCTCCACCCGGCCGTCGCCCTTGGCCAGGCGGTGCACCGTGCGGCGGGCGGTGCCCGCGTACACCGCGTGCTCCTCCTGCCAGCCGAACAGCACGTCGCTCGCCGCCTTGTTCTCCCAGACGAGGGAGCCGTCGGCGTCGTAGCGGGCGACGCCGTTCGAGTGGCCGTGGTAGACGGCGTCCTCGTCGCACCGGACCATCCAGGCGGAATCGCCGGCGCCGGACCGCGCCCACTGGAACTCGTCCTCGTAGTCGATCGTGGTGATCCGCCCGGCCCGGTCGGAGACGCCGAGCACGCCGTCGTGGATGTCGAGCCAGTAGATGTCCACGTCGGCCGCGATCTCGTACGCGGACCTCGGCACCTTCCCGCTCAGGTCGTACACGCGGCCGTCGTCGCACCCGGCGTAGATCCAGAAGTCGTCGGCCACGATGCACTTGACGCCGTCGGGCAGCCGGAAGCGGCCGGTCACCGTGCCGGAGTGGGTGACGGTGTAGACGTCGCCGCGCTGGTTGCCGACCCAGCAGCGGTCGCCGTCCACGAAGATGCCGAACGCGGCCGCGCCGCTGTCGAACCGCCACAGCACCGGCGCCTGCCGGGCGGTGGAGCGGGTGCTGGCGATGGCGCGCCGGGTGACGGCCCGGCGCCGGCGCACCCCGCGCACGGCCGGCGCGTAGCCCTTCCGGGTCTTCTCGCCGATCTTCTTGTCCGCCGCGGCCTGCGCCTTGGCCTCGGTGGGGAAGGAGGAGACCTTGGTCTGCCCGGCCTCGCCGATGCGGCCGTAGGTGATCGTCACCTGCGTCCCGGCCACGGTGACCTCGTAGAACTTGTGCGCTCCGCCGCCGTCCTCCGACAGCTCCAGGTAGGTCATGTCCGCGTTTCTCCCAACAAGCCGGGTGATCAAGTGGCTCGGAGACTAGAGCAACGGGACGACAGAAATCCGGCCTATCCCGGAACCGCGAGGCCGAGGAGGCGGGCGGCGTTCTCCTTCAGGATGCGCGGGCGGACCTCCGGTCTGATGTCGAGCTTGTCAAAGTCGGCCAGCCACCGGTCGGGGGTGATGACCGGGTAGTCGGAGCCGAAGAGCACCTTGTCCCTCAACAGCGTGTTGGCGTACTGGATCAACTGCGGAGGGAAGTACTTCGGCGACCATCCCGACAGGTCGATGTACACGTACGGCTTGTGCGTGGCGACCGCGAGCGCCTCGTCCTGCCAGGGGAACGACGGGTGGGCCAGGATGATCCGCAGCTCGGGGAAGTCCACGGCCACGTCGTCGACCAGCATCGGGTTGGAGTACTTCAGCCGGATCCCGCCGCCTCCCGGCACCCCGGCGCCGATGCCGGTCTGGCCGGTGTGGAACAGCGCCGGGACGCCCAGCTCCTCGATGACCTCGTACAGGGGATAGGCGACGGGGTCGTTGGGCGCCATGCCCTGGGAACTCGGGTGGAACTTGAAGCCGCGCACCCCGTACCGCTCGACGAGCCGGCGGGCCTGGCGGGCGCCGGCACGGCCCTTCCACGGGTCGATGCTGGCGAACGGGATGAGCACGTCGGGGTGTTCGGCGCAGCTCTCGGCGACCTCCTCGTTGGGGATGGGCGGATGGCCGGTGGCGTGCTCGCTGTCGACGGTGAACACGACGGCGGCCATCCGCCGCTCGCAGTAGTAGGCGGCCATCTCGGGGATGGTCGGCCGGGGATGGTCCTTGAAGTACTTGGCGGAGGCGCGCAGCAGCTCGGGGCTGAGCGACTCGTGCCCGTCCTTCGAGACCTCGGCGTGCGTGTGGACGTCGATCGCGACGAGGTCGTCGACGTTCACGACGGCTCCGGGGCGGGGGATTCGTACGAGAGCGTGTACACGGTCATGACATACCCCTTTTGCGCACCGGAGCGTCGCGCTGTCACTGATAGATCGCGAACACCTTGTTGGAGTTGAACACCTCGGTCTCCACGAACGTCGACCACCGCGGCACCGGCCTGCCGAGCGCCTCCATGGCCGCTACCAGCGGGAACCAGTTCAGCAGCTCCTGCTGCCCGGCCCTTTCGACGTCGGCCAGCGTGGTGGCGCGCCACACGTCCAGATCGCCCTTGACCATGGCCTCGTACAGGCGCACGTCGGCGGGCGTGTCGGGCCACATCCGCCAGGTGTGGTCGCACAGGAACGCGTGCGACCAGCTGGAGGAGGCCAGCAGCGCGATCCGCCACGGCGACTCGGCGCAGATCCGCGCCACCTCCGCGCCGACCTGCATCAGCCGGGCGGGCGACGGGGAGGGCGGGTCCAGCTCGCGCTTGTCCTCGATCTCGCTCATGAAGCCGCGGTAGCTGACCACCCGCCTGCCGTAGCAGTTGATCGGGAACGGGATGACGGGATAGTCGAAGCCGGTGCGGTGGTAGTCCAGGTAGAGGATGGCGTTGAGGAACGCGTGCGGCAGCCCCGGATGGTGCGCCTGCTTGTAGGCGTAGGCCACGTCGATCCCGCTTTCCAGCAGGCCGGAGGCGAGGTGCTTGGCGATGTCGGGCCGGCCGCGCACCCGGAAGGTCGCGTCGTACGGCTCGTTCCAGATGTTCGGCTTGCCCCGCATGTCGGCCGAGTAGCCGGCCTGCGCCCAAGGACGCAGCTCCAGGTCCGGGTAGGCCAGCACCGCGTAGGGCGGGATGAGGTCCTCATGGAAGTTCTCGTACTGGTCGTCACCCCAGATCAGCACGGCGTCGGGCTCGAACGCGTCGATGGCGGCCCGGACCTGCTCGAAGCCCTTGATCAGGGCCTCGCGGTGCTCCTTGGCGCCGGCGGCGCCGCCGTCGTCGCCCCACTGACGCCGGGCCTCGGCGGTCCAGTTGGCCGGGTCCTTGACCTCGGCGGGGACGCCGGGGTCGGCCATGGTGCGCCGTAACAGGCCGGCCATGTCCGCGTCCGTGCCGCTGAACGGGGGGTAATGGGTGACGCCGACGCCCAGGACTTCGCCCATCGAGCGCTCCTCCGGAATGGGAAGTGGATCTGTATAATCATCCACCATAAATATCTACGTTTCGAATAACCAGGGGGCCGCGTGGCCGAGCAGCCCGGCTTTCAGGACGTCGACTGGCAGGTCGCCCGCGCCGCCGACGAACACGGCGCGGAGTTCGACCCCGACCTGCTGAAGCTCACCCTCACGCTCTACCGCGCGATGGCGGCGTTCGACCGGGCCGGCACGGCCGAGCTGGCGCCGCACGGGCTGACGGTCAGCCAGCTCAACATCCTCACCGTCCTCCACCGGGCCGACCGGCCGCTCAACATGGGCGAGCTCGCCCAGGCCATCTCGGTCCGCCCGGCCAACCTGACGAGCGTGGTCGACGGGCTGGTCGCGCGCTCGTACGTGGAACGCCGGGTCAACCCCGGCGACCGCCGCTCGTTCCTGGTCGCCAACACCGAGGCGGGGGAGCGGTTCCTGGCCGAGTTCCTGCCGTCGCACTGGCGCTATTTGGACGCGATCGCCTGGCAGCTGAGCGGCGACGACCGCCGCACCCTCACCGCGCTGCTGGCCAAGCTGCGCGCCTCCATCGAGAGCGCCCAGGCGGTCACGCCATGACCACTCCCGCCCTCTTACAAGGTGGTGTCCATGCCGCTCGTTGAAGTCACCCTCATCCAGGGCCGCCCTGCCGAGAGCATCCGCGCGCTCATCTCCAACGTCACCGAGGCCGTCGTCGCCTCCGTCGGCTCACCCAAGGAGAGCGTCCGCGTGATCGTACGGGAGATCCCGCCGACCCACTGGGCCGCCGGGGACGTCACCATCGAAGAGAGGGGGCCGCGCTCATGAGCGACTTCTACGGGCACGTCATCGACGGCGAGGAGACCGAGTCCCTCGACGGCCGGCGGATGCCCAGCGTGGACCCGTGGACGCGGGAGCCGTGGGCCGAGGTCGCGCTCGGCGGCACCGACGACGCCGCGCGGGCGGTGACGGCGGCCCGCCGGGCCTTCGACGAGGGGCCGTGGCCGCGGATGGGGTTCGCCGAGCGCGGCCGGATCCTGCACCGGCTCGCCGACCTGGTCGAGCAGCACCGCACCGAGCTGAGCCTGGCCGACACCCGCGACATGGGCAAGCCGGTCGCCCAGAGCGGCCACGACGTGCTGCGCGCCGCCGCCAACATCCGCTTCTTCGCCGACCACGCCCGCCTCGCGACCGGCCAGGCGCTGCCGATGGACTCCGGCCACCACGCCTACACCCGCTACGAGCCCGCCGGCGTCGCCGCCGCCATCGCGCCGTGGAACTTCCCGCTCATGCTGGAGTCCTGGAAGATCGCGCCCGCGCTGGCCTGGGGCAACACGGTCGTGCTCAAGCCCGCCGAGGACACCCCCGTCTCCGCCACCCTCCTGGCCAGGCTCGCGCTCGAAGCGGGGATGCCGCCGGGCGTGCTCAACGTCGTGCACGGCCACGGCCCCGACTCCGCGGGCCAGGCGCTCACCGAGGACCCCCGGGTGGACCGCATCACGTTCACCGGCGAGTCCGCGACCGGCCGCGCCATCACCCGCGCCGCCGCCGCCAACCTCGTCCCCGTCAGCCTGGAGCTCGGCGGCAAGGGCGCCAACCTGGTGTTCGCCGACGCCGACCTGGACAACGCCGTCCACTGGTCGGCCGAGGCCATCTTCCGCAACGCCGGTCAGGTCTGCCTGGCCGGCAGCAGGCTCTACGTCGAACGGGCCGTCTACGGCGAGTTCCTCGACAGGTTCGTCAAGAAGGCCGAGTCGCTGCGCACCGGCGACCCGAAGGACCCGGCCACCGAGCTGGGCCCGCTCGCCAGTGAGACGCACTACAGGAAGGTCCGCTCGTACGTCGAGGACGCGCCCGGCACCATGCTGACCGGCGGCCTCGGCGACGGCTGGTCGATCAGGCCGACCGTGCTCGCGGACGTCGACCCGGCCGCCCGCCACTGGCGGGAGGAGATCTTCGGCCCGGTGGTCGTCGTCCAGCCCTTCGACACCGAGGCCGAGGCCGTCGCCGCGGCCAACGCCACCCGCTACGGGCTCAACGCCATGCTGTTCACCGAGAACGTCAGCCGCGCCCACCGCGTCTCGGCGGCGCTGCGCGCGGGCACGGTCTGGCTCAACTGCTTCTTCATCAGAGACCTGCGCGCCCCGTTCGGCGGCGTCGGCGACTCGGGCATCGGCCGCGAGGGCGGCGACTTCAGCCGCGAGTTCTTCACCGAGCCCAAGGCGGTGGTCATGCAGATCTCCGACACGTGAAAGCTGTCGGAGCCCGGCGCTAGCCTCGCGTGCGTGCTCGCTCGGTGCGGGCCTCCCGGCCACCCAGGAAAGGGCGGGCATGCCTGAGACAGACGGATCCGACCTGCTGGAGCGGCACCGGACCGCCCTGACCGGCTACTGCTACCGGATGCTCGGTTCGCCGTTCGAGGCGGAGGACGCGGTGCAGGAGACGCTGGTGCGCGCCTGGCGGAGTCTCGACCGGTTCGACGAGCGCCGTGCGCCGATGCGGTCGTGGCTCTACGCCATCGCCACCAACGTCTGCCTCGACCTGCTGCGCGGCGCCCGGCGCCGGGCCCGCGCGATCGACCTCGGCCCGGCCGCGCAGGCCGGGCCTGACCTCGGCGCGCCGCTGCCGCCCAGCGCCTTCGTCCACCCCGTCCCCGACGGCCGCGCGCTGCCGGACAACGGCGACCCGGCGGAGCTGGCCGCGCAGCGCGACACGATCCGGCTGGCGTTCATCGCCGCCCTCCAGCACCTGCCGCCCCGGCAGCGCGCGGTGCTGATCCTGCGCGAGGTGCTGTGCTGCCCGGCGGACGAGGTCGCCTGGCTGCTGGACACCTCCGTCGCGTCCGTCACCAGCGCGCTGCAACGCGCCAGGACGAAGCTGAGGGCCGTCTCCCTGAGCGCCGAGGACCCGTACCACCCGATGGAGGAAGCGCAGCGGCGGCTCCTCGCCCGCTACTGCGACGCGTTCGAGCGGTACGACGTCGAGGCCATGATGGCGCTGCTGCACGAGGACGCCGTCATGTCGATGCCGCCGTTCCGGTGGTGGCTGCGCGGGCGGGCGGAGATCCGCCGGGCGCTGCTGGCCGCCGACCGCCCCTGCGCGGGCGCGCGCCTGGTGCCGTGCGCGGCCAACGGCTCGCCGGCGTTCGCCCAATACCGGCCGGGGCCTGACGGCAGGCTGGAGCCGTTCGCGCTCGTGGTCCTCACCCTGTCGGGCGGGCTGATCGCGGAGACGGCGACCTACCTCGACCCCGACCGGCTGTTCCCGCTCTTCGATCTGCCCGGCGTTCTGAAGATCCCGGCCCGGGAGCGATGAGTTCCGGGCCGCCGCTTCGTATGACCTGTGTACCCCGGTGGCGGTCACCGGGGACGCGGGACGAAGGGACGGCGACATGGCCGGATACGCGGAGCTCGACGACGTGCGGATGTGGTACGACGAGCGCGGCGAAGGCGAGCCGCTGGTGCTGCTGCACGGCGGTTTCTCCGACAGCCGGGACTTCGACGGCAACCTCGGCGGGCTGGCCGGCCGCTTCCGGCTGCTGCTGCCCGAACGCCGCGGCCACGGTCACACCGCCGACGTGCCGGGGCCGATCACGGCCGAGGTGATGGCGCAGGACACCATCGCGTTCCTCGACACGGTCGTCGGGGGGCCGGTGCGGCTGGCCGGCTACAGCGCCGGTGCGACGGTGGCGCTGTCGGTGGCGGTGCGCCGCCCCGACCTGGTCGACCGGCTCGTCCTGATCAGCGGCGCGTTCGACGCGGCGGGCCTGATCGTCGCTCCCTCCGCCGCCGGGCCGCTGCCGCCGCCCCTGGTGGAGAGGTACGCGGAGGTGTCGCCCGACGGCGCCGGCCATCTTCCGGTCGTGGTGGCCAAGATCGCGCGGGCGGTGGCGGAGGAACGCGGGCTGACGCCGGCGGACCTGCGCGCCGTGGCCTGCCCGGTGCTGGTCATGGCCGCCGACGACGACATCGTGACGCTGGAGCACACCCTGGAGTTGTACCGGAGCCTTCCCGACGGCCATCTCGCCGTCGTCCCCGGCACGTCCCACCTCCTGCTGCACGAGCGGCCCGGATGGTGCGCGGGGCTGGTGGAAGACTTCCTGACCACGGGCCCGCGGCCCACCTGGATGCCCCTGCGCCGGGCCGCCGAGCAGTGACAGCCGGAGGTCAGGCCTTGGTGGCGGCGTCGCGGATGCGGGCGGCGTAGTCGCGCCAGTAGGGGTCGTCCGGTGCGGGGAAGGAGGTGTCGCCGGGGTAGCGGCCGCCCGAGCCGTCGATGAGCTCGCGGACGATGTCGGCGTGGCCGGCGTGCCGGGACGTCTCCTGGAGCATCCGGACCACCAGTTGCCGCAGCGACGCCTCCCGCCTGCCCTCCGGCCACCAGGGGACGGTGCCGACGGCGGAGAGGTCGAGGGCCTCGATGGTCTCGTCGGCGTGCGCGCAGGCCCGGCGGTAGAGACCGGTGATGTAGGCGGTGGTCTCGCCCTCCGCCGCCCACATGTCGGCGCCCTCCCAGATGCTGTCGTCGTCGACCCAGGACATCCGCTCCGGGGCGGGCCGGCCGAAGGTCTCGCCCAGATAGCCGTACTCCAGCCCGGCCAGGTGTTTGACCAGGCCGAGCAGGTTGGTCCCTGACGGCACCATGGGCATCCGCATGGCGGTGTCGCTCAGTCCGTCGAGCTTGAACAGCATCGCGTCGCGCACCTCCTGCAGGCCGGCACGCAGAATCTCCTTCTCCGTCACCCGCTCACCGTACGGGACGCCCCTGACAAAAACGTGAGCACCTTTTCTAACGGCTGGATTTCGGAGAGATTACCCGGGTCAGGACGGAGTTTCGTCAGTCAATACCCCGGGTAAGGCCGTCGATAGCTTCTGAGTCCCATCTCTTTCAGGAGCCCCAGATGTCTCGCATCACGCTCACGACCGCCGCACACGAGTTCCTCCGCGCCGACGAAGTGATCTTCTTCGATTGGCACGTCACGGGTCTTTGCTGCGCGGACGCGGGGGAGTTCTCGGTCAGGCCGTTGCGGCGGTCCCGCCTGCCTCGAAGAGCCCGCAGGCTCGGGACCGATCTGGTGTATGCCCATCCCTCCGCCTGGGTTCATCTGGTCGAGCTGCCCGTGACGATCGACTGCCGCCTGCTCTGGCGCTGGCGGCGCTTCACCACCGATCTGCCACCGGACGCCGGACTCCGCTGTTGCCTGGGCCGTCCCATATATGGGAGGTAATCGGTGAAGGTGCGCTCCATCATCATCTGGACAGTGGTCGCCCTCGTGGGCGCCACTGGATGGGCGATCATCGCCCTGTCCAGAGGTGAGAACGTCAACGCGGTCTGGCTGCTCGCCGCCGCACTTGGCTCGTACGCCATCGCGTACCGCTTCTACGCGCGATTTATCCAGCGCAAGGTGCTGGGCGCCGACGACCGCCGGGCCACGCCCGCCGAGCGGCTCGACAACGGCATCGACTACCAGCCCACCGACCGGCGGATCCTGTTCGGTCACCACTTCGCCGCCATCGCGGGAGCCGGTCCGCTGGTCGGGCCGGTGCTGGCGGCGCAGATGGGCTACCTGCCCGGCACCATCTGGATCGTCGCGGGCGTGATCTTCGCCGGCGCGGTGCAGGACATGGTGATCCTGTTCTTCTCCATGCGCCGCAACGGGCGCAGCCTCGGCCAGATGGCCCGCGACGAGATCGGCCCGGTGGGCGGGATCGCGGCGCTCATCGCCGTCTTCGCCATCATGATCATCCTCCTCGCGGTGCTGGCCCTGGTCGTGGTCAACGCCCTGGCGCAGTCGCCGTGGGGCGTGTTCTCGATCGCGATGACGATCCCGATCGCCCTGTTCATGGGCTTCTACCTACGGGTGCTGCGGCCTGGGAAGGTCGTGGAGGTCACGGTCATCGGCGTCGCGCTGCTGCTGCTGGCCATCGCCGCCGGCGGCTGGGTGCAGGACTCGAGCTGGGCCGAGTTCTTCACGCTGAGCCCGTCGGCGCTGGCGCTGTGGCTGATCGCGTACGGGTTCATCGCCGCGGTGCTGCCGGTGTGGATGCTGCTCGCGCCGCGTGACTACCTGTCGACCTTCATGAAGATCGGCACGATCGCGCTGATGGCGATCGGCATCCTGGTCACGATGCCGGCCATGCAGAACACCGCGTTCACCGAGTTCGCGTTCAACGGCAAGGGGCCGGTGTTCGCCGGGTCGCTGTTCCCGTTCGTGTTCATCATCATCGCCTGCGGCGCGCTGTCCGGCTTCCACGCGCTGATCTCGTCCGGCACGACCCCGAAGATGATCCAGAAGGAGTCGCAGGTACGGATGATCGGCTACGGCTCCATGCTGATGGAGTCGTTCGTGGCGGTCATGGCCATCACCGCGGCGTCCATCCTCAGCCCCGGCCTCTACTTCGCGATGAACTCGCCCGCGGGGTTGCTCGGCACCACGGTCCAGTCGGCGTCCGAGGCGGTCGCCAACCTGGGCTTCGTCATCACGCCGCAGGAGTTGCAGGCCGCGGCGGCGGCGGTGCAGGAACAGACCCTGATCGCCCGTACCGGAGGGGCGCCCACGCTGGCCGTGGGCATCTCGGAGATCTTCTCCGGGTTCCTCGGCGGCGACGCGCTCAAGGCCTTCTGGTACCACTTCGCGATCATGTTCGAGGCGCTGTTCATCCTCACCACGGTCGACGCCGGCACCCGCGTGGGCCGGTTCATGCTGCAGGACACGCTCGGCAACCTGTGGAAGCCGATCAGCAGGGTGAGCTGGTGGCCGGGTCTGGTCGCGACCAGCGCCATCGTGGTGGCGGCTTGGGGCTACTTCCTCTACCAGGGCGTCAACGACCCCTTGGGCGGCATCAACCAGCTGTTCCCGTTGTTCGGCATCGCCAACCAGTTGCTCGCGGCGGTGGCGCTCACCGTCGCCACCACGCTGCTGATCAAGAGCGGGCGGCTGAAATGGGCCTGGGTGACCGGCATCCCGCTGGCCTGGGACGCCGCGGTCACGCTGACGGCGAGCTACCAGAAGGTGTTCTCGCCCGACCCGGGGCTGGGCTTCTTCGCCCAGCGCGACCGCTACCAGGCCGCGCTCGACCGGGGTGAGGTGCTCGCCCCGGCCAAGTCGATCGGCGACATGGAACGGGTCGTCTTCAACTCCACCATCGACGGCATCCTGGCCGCGCTCTTCGCGATCCTCATCATCGTCGTGATCGCCGACGCGGCCCGGGTCTGGATCAAGGCCATCCGGTCCCGCGAACCGCTGCCCGACACGGAGGCCCCGTACGAGGAGTCGAAGATCGTGGCACCGTCCGGGCTCATCGCGACGCGCGAGGAGCGCGAGCTGATGGCGGGGGCGGGAGGTCCGGCGAAGGGAGACTGACCGGAGCGGGCAGGGCGGGTGCCTACCCGGTGGTCACCCGCCCTGCCGGTCCGCTCAGCCCAGCAACTGGGCTATCTCGGCGATGGTGGCCCGCTGACTCGTGATCGTCTCCCGGGCCAGGCGCAGCGTCGGCTCGTGGGTGCCCTTCTCCAGCACCGACTCGGCCATCTCGATCCCGGCGGCCAGGTGCCTCGACAGCACCGTCAGCCAGGACTTGTCGAACTCCGCGCCCGACAGCCCCTTCAGCACCTCGATCTGCTCGGCCGACAGCATGCCCGGCATGGCGTGCGCGGCCTTCGCGTCGTCGGGCGGCACCTGCCGCTTCCACGCGCGCAGCCAGGCGGTCATCTTCTCGATGTCGGCCCGCTCGACGGCGATCAGCCGCACCCCGAGGTCGTGCACGTACAGGTTGTGCGCCCGGTCCTCGGCCAGCTCGGCGAGCTGGATGGTCTGCCGGTGGTGCGGGATCATCTCCTGGGAGAACCGGATGTCGGCCTCCCCGAGGGAGGCGTTCCCCGCCGCGGCGGCGGTCACGGGCTCTCCGGTGGCGGGCGCGCACGCGGCCGACGCGGGCACGCACAGGGCCAGGGCGGCGATCAGCAGGCGGGTCCGCACCCGCACCATCTCCCCTCAACGGTTCGATCACCGAGAGGTACGCGCCGGTCGCCGGGAAAGTTCAGGATGGGCGCGCAGCGCGCGGTGCAGCCAGTCGTAGGCGACCGCCATCGGCGACGGCTCGGGATCGAGCCCCCGGACGATCGCGACCAGCTCCCAGTAGCGGGCGGCGCGCGGGTCGTGCTCGTCGAAGGAGCGCAGGATCTCGTCGCGGTCGCCGCCCATGTGGGCGAGAAAGCGTTCGAGCAGGGGGACCGCCTCGGGCGCGGCGGGGGACAGGCCCGCCTCCGCCGCCCGCAGCGCCTCCTGCGACACGGCGGCGTTCTCCCGCTGCCACCCCCCGAAGTCGTCCTGACGCGTCCAGAAGTCCGCCGACGACTCCCGCAGGCCGCGCCGGAACCCCTCGTCGGCCAGCAGATCGAGCAGCTCCAGCCACGCGTCGAGTTGCGCGGCCGTGGGGTCGTCGGGCAGCTCGGGGGCCATGCACGCGCGCATGCCGGCCAGCCACTCGCGCTGCGCCGGGCTGTCGCCCACGTCGTCGATGAACGCGTCCAGCAGCATGCCCATCTCGGCCGTGCCCAGCCGGCCGAGCGTGTGCAGCCGGCGCAGGTCGTCGTCGCCCGGGTCATCCTTGGCGAGGGTGGCGCGCAGCACGGCCCGGGTCCGCTGCAGCGCGGTCAGCTGGGTCTCCACCGCCTCCAGATGGAGGGAGAGGACGTCCTTGAGCCCGCGCCGTCCCAGCGAGCGGATCGTGGCCAGGTCGACGCCGATCTCCCGCAGCGTGCGGACCAGCTCCAGGTGGACGCGGTGCTCGTCGGTGTAGCGGCGGTAGCCCGCGGCGGTACGGTCGGGCGGAGGCAGCACGCCCTCGTCGGAGTAGAACCGGATCGTCCTGACGGTGAGACCGGTCAGCCGCGCCAGCTTGCCGATCGAATAATCCATTTGAGTCTCCAGTTACGTGAGACTTTAGCTTAGCCCGCATGGCGAAGAACAAGGTGACCAGAGTCGTCACCATGCACCTCAACGCGGGCGAGGCCAACCCGGCGACCGTCGGCAAGGATCTCGGACCGCTCGGCATCAACCTCATGCAGTTCTGCAAGCAGTACAACGAGCTGACCTCCGGCCGGCGCGGCCACGTCGTGCCGGCCGTGGTCACCGTCCACGAGGACCGGACCTTCGACGTCACGGTCAAACAGCCCACCACGGCCTCGCTCATCCGCCAGGTGACCGGGCTGAGCGGCGGCAGCCCGCGCCCCGGCCACCACAGCGGCGGCGTCGTCACCACCGCCCAGCTCCGGCAGGTGGCCGAGGCCAAGCTGCCCGACCTCAACACCGACGACCTCGACCAGGCGGTCAAGATCGTGGCGGGCACGGCCCGGTCCATGGGACTGCAGGTCAAGGATTGATCCGCGATTCTGACGGTGCCGCCGGTTATCGTGGGCGAGGTGACCAGCGATGAGACGCGCGACGAGGTGGCGCTGACCAACCTCGATCAGCCGCTGTTCGACGGGGCCGACGCCACCAAGCGCGACCTGGTCGACTACCTCGACGCGGTGCGCGACCGCATCATCCCCGCGCTGCGCGGGCGGGCGCTGTCGGTCATGCGGGTGCGTCCGGGTCAGGCGCCCTTCATGCAGAAAAACCTGCCCAAGTACGCGCCCGGGTGGATCCGCTCGGTGACCATCTGGGCGGAGGCGTCGCACCGCCAGGTCACCTACGCGCTCTGCGACGACCGCCGGACCCTGCTGTGGTTCGCCAACCAGCGGGCCGTCGAGTTCCACCCGGCTCTGCTGGTCGGCGATCACTTCACCCACCTGGTGCTCGACCTCGACCCGCCGGAGGGCGGCGACTTCTCCCTGGTGGTCCGGGCCGCCGGGCTGATCAGGGAGGCGCTGGCCCAGGCGGGGCTGGCGGGGGCGGTCAAGACCTCCGGGGCCAAGGGAGTGCACGTGTTCGTGCCGGTGGCGGCCGGCATCCCCATGGAAGACCTGGCCGCCGCCACCCGCGCCGTCGCCGCGCGGGCCGAGCGGCTCGACCCCGACCTGGCCACCACCGCGTTCATCAGGGAAGACCGCCAGGGCAAGGTGTTCCTCGACTCGACCAGGGCCGGCGGGGCGACCGTGGTGTCCGCCTACAGCCCGCGCATCAGGCCGGGGGCGCCGGTCTCGTTCCCGGTCGCCTGGAGCGACCTCGACCGGGTGACGCCGCGCGACTTCACCATCAAGACCGCCCCGGGGCTGCTGGGCGACGGCGACCCGTGGGCCGCCCACCTGCCGGAGCCGCAGGAGCTGCCCGCCGACCTGGTCGAGGAGGGGCACACCATCCCGGTCGCCCGCGTCCAGGCCATGCACGAAGGCAAACGGCGGGCCCGCGCCAAGCGCGGCGAGTGATCGGGGCGTCCAGCGCGCCTTGTGATCAGACGTCCCGCATGCTTGGTGATCAGACATCCCGCGCGCCTTGTGATCAGGCGTCCAGCAGCCGGACCAGTTCGTCGCGTGAGGTGACGCGGACGAACCTCAGGTGCGCGTACGCCGGATCGACCGCGGCCTTGCCATACCGTTCGCGATACTCGCCGTGCTTGGTCCACGCCCAGTGCAGGATCGAGTCGTCCTTGGTGAACAGGGAGCGGAACCGCTCGCGGTTGCCGTTCCACAGCTCGGCCCCGCCGGCCATGCGGCGCAGCGTCCTGGCCGCGAGCCGGCGCATCACGGTGGCCTTCGGCGGGTCGACCCAGACCACGGTGTCGCACCGGGCCCAGACGAGGTCGCGCACGGCCGAGTAATTGCCGTCGACGACCCAGCCGTCGCCCGCGGTGAACGCGTCGACCTCGGCCCTGAACTCCTCCACCGGGCGCGGGGTCCAGCCCGGCATGTGGAAGATCGAGTCGAGCTCCAGCCAGGGCACGCCCAGCCGCCTGGACAACTCCGCGGAGATCGTCGACTTGCCCGACCCGGAGTTGCCCACGACAGAGATGCGACGCACCGCACGACTGTACTCGGGTCACCGGGTCAGCGTCGCACTGCCGTAGACCGCCCCCGCCGAGTGGTCATCTGGCCGGCCGGTGACGCGGGTGGCCTCGACGCGCAGCTTCACCAGACCGGTGACGTCGAGCGAGACGTCGGCCCGCTGCGTGTATTTCACGGTCTGGCGGTGCAGCACCTTCCCGTTCCCGGAAATGACGAACTCGACCGACGCGTCCGTGCGGAGTTCGTCATTCAGGCCGAGGGTGGCGGTGAAATTCCGGTACGTGCCGTCGAGCGTGTATTCGCGGAACGAGGTGTAACTCGGCGCCGACACCCCCAGGGCGACGCTCTGGGTGAACGGGGTGCCGTTGATGGGGAAGGTGCCGGTTCGCGCGGTGCCGTACGCGGCCGTGCGCTCCATCTCGGCCAGGTGGTCGGAGTCGCCCGTCCCGGGCTCCGGGGTGACGGGGTTCGGCGCCGGCGCCGTCACCGTCTGCCGGATCGTGTGGGTGACCGTGGTGGTGGTGGCGGCGTTGGGGGCGAACTGCTCAGCCACGTCGCGCGGGGAGAAGTAGATCGTGGCGAGCGTGCCCCCGAGGGCGACGAGTGCGGAGAGGACGGACGCCCCGGCCGCGATGAGCGTGTTGCCCCGGGCGTGCCGGCGGTCGCGCTTCTTCTCCCTGTGGTCGTTCGGTGGGGTGTCGACGGCCATTTCGCATTCTCCTCGCCTTCGTCGGGTGGCTCGTTATGAGACGCGTGGTGCGGGAGAAAGGAAGGCCGGTCCCAGTTTCGATCGAATAACGCCCGGGAGTTATTAATAAATGCTGATATAAAGGAAAATATCGGGATTAATTGACCCGGACCAGTTCCCGCTCCACCGTGACGGGCACCGGCCGGGGCCTCCTGCCGAGCGCCTGCCCCGCGACCAGGGCGCCCAGCGCGATGGTGAAGCCCGCGACCTGCCAGCCGGTGAGGGTCTGCCCGAGGATCAGGAGCCCGGCCAGGGTGGCGACCAGCGGGTTGGTCAGCCCGAGCAACGAGACGGAGGTGGGCGCCAGCCGGTCGATGCCGCGGAACCAGAGCGCGTAGGCCACCGCCGTGCCGACGATCCCGAGGTAGGCGAAGCCGAGCGCGTTGCCGGCGGTGAACGTGGCGGGGAGCCCTTCGGCGACGAGTGTGACCGGGGCCAGCACCAGGCCGCCGACGGTGAGCTGCCACCCGGTCATCACCAGTGCGGACTCGGGCGGCCCCCACTTCTTGGCCAGCACGATGGCCACGCCCATGAGGGAGGTGGCGGTCAGCATGGCGGCGATGCCCAACGGGTCGAGCCGGGCCTCGGCGGTCAGCGTCAGCAGCGCCACGCCTCCGGTGCCCGCCAGGGCCGCGAGCAGCACCGTACGGGCCGGGCGGAGGTGCAGCACCAGGAGCGACAGCAACGCCACGACCAGCGGCTGGACCGAGCCGACCGTGGCCGCCACGCCGCCCGGCAGCCGGTAGGCGCCGAAGAACAGCAACGGGAAGAACGCCCCGAAGTTGAGCATGCCGAGCACGGCGGACTTCCACCACCACGAGCCGCTGGGCAGTCGCCGGGTGACCGCGAGCAGGACCAGTCCGGCGGGCAGGGCGCGCAGGGTCGCGGCGAGCAGCGGCCGATCGGGGGGCAGCAGCGTGGTGGTGACGACATAGGTGGTGCCCCAGCTCATCGGGGCGAGGGCGGCGAGTGCGAGATCTCGCGTGGCACGGGTGGACATCTGGATTCCTTTGCCTTGATAATCTCAACGTTGAGATAACAACACACAACAGCATGCATGTCAATCTTCTTAACGTTGAGATGATGAGGGCTGAGACATGAGTGACGCGGTCGACGCGCTGACCGGGCAGTGGCGACGGGAGCGGCCGGACGTGGACGTGTGGCCGATGGAGGTCGTCGGGCGGGTGTCGCGCCTGTCCCGCCTGCTGGAACGCGGGCTGCGCGAGCTGTTCGCCGAGCACGGGCTGGAGCAGCACGAGTTCGACGTGCTGGCCACGCTGCGCCGCTCCGGGCCGCCGTACGAGCTGACGGCCGGGGCGCTGCTCAAGGCGGCGATGGTCACCTCGGGCGCGATCACCAACCGGATCGACAAGCTGGAGCGCAAGGGCCTGGTCGAGCGGCTGCGTGACAGCGGCGACCGCAGGTCCGTGCGCATCCGGCTGACCGAGGCCGGGCGCGAGCTGATCGACGAGCTGGTGCCGCGGCACGTCGCCAACGAGGCGCGGCTGCTGTCCGGGCTCGACGCCGAGGACCGCGACCACCTCGTCCGCCTGCTCCGTCAGCTCCTGGAGTCCCTCGGCGACACGTCGCTGGACTGAGACCCGTGGCTGTACCTAAGGGCCGTCAGTCGTCCAGGCCGCGGGCGCTGAGCGCCTCGCCCAGCGCGTCCGCGTGCCGCAGCGCGCCCACCACCATCGGCACCATGAACGCGCGCACGCTCCACTCGACGCCCCTGGCCCGCTGCGCCTCCCGCACCCGGGTGGCGAGCATGGCGATGACCGGGACGCTCCGGATGGTGAGCGAGAGCAGCAGCGACATCCGGAACGGGTCGAGCCCCACCCGGCGGCCCGGCCGCATGGCCCGCTCCAGCACCGCCATCATGGCCGAGGTCCTGGTCGTCAGCGTGACCAGCCCGGCCAGCGCGACCGCCAGCACGATCCTGGACGAGACGAGGGCCGCGGTCGCCGGACCGGCGAGGAAGAACTGGACCGCGAACAGCGCCGCCGCGAACCAGCGCACCGGCCGGACCTGCGCCCACGCCGCCGCCGCGCCCACCCGCGCGAACGCGTACAGCGCCGCGACCACCACGGCCGCGCCCGCCATCGCCCACAGGCCCGGCAGCAGCAGCAACGCGGTGCAGCACCCGGCCAGCCCCAGAAGCTTGACCCCGGCCGGCATCCGGTGCAGGAACGAGTCACCGGGCACGTAGGCGCCCGTCAGGCTGTTCACGTCAGCAGCCGGCGGTAGTGGCCGATCGCCTCGTCCGGCGGCGCGTCGGCCACCACCCGGCCCTCGTCCAGCACCAGGACCCGGTCGAAGTCCGTCAGCAGCGGCAGGTCGTGCGTGACCACGACCACCTGCTGGGGCAGGGCGCGCAGGTGCTCGGCCACCAGCCGGGAGTGGCGCAGGTCGAGCAGCGTCGTGGGCTCGTCCATGATCAGGATCTCCGGCTCCAGCACCAGCACCGAGCAGAGCGCCAGCAACTGCTTCTGCCCGCCGGACAGCTGGTGGGCCGGATGGTCGGCGTGCCCGGCCAGCCCGTGCCGCGCCAGCACGTCCGCGACCCTGGCCCGCACCTCGTCCGCCGGGAGCTTGTGGCGGCGCAGCGAGAACGCCACGTCCTCGGCCACGGTCGGCATCACGATCTGCGCGTCCGGGTCGGTGAACAGGAACCCCACCCGCCGCCGGATCTTCGCCGCCTGCCGCCTGGTGTCGTGGCCCAGCACGGTGACCGTGCCCGAGGTGGGCAGCGCCAGCCCGTTGAACAACCGGGCGAGCGTGCTCTTGCCCGACCCGTTCGCCCCGATGACACCGATCCGCCGCTCGGCCAGCGAGGCGGTCACGCCCCGCAGCACGTCGCGCTCCCCGAGCCGGACGTGCACGTCAGCCAACTCGATCACTCACACCACCTCGAACAGGGCGGCGACGCCCAGCCCGCCGCCGACCGCCGCCGTCGCCAGCCCGAGCGTCCCTCTCGGCGCCCCGGCCCGCACCAGCCGCGTGAACAGCCGCGTCACCACGACCGCGCCGCTGGCCCCCCACGGGTGCCCGAGCGCGATCGCCCCGCCGTCCGCGCACACCCGGCCGGCGTCCGCGCCCAGCGGGTCGAGCCCCAGCGCGTCGGTGACGGCCAGCGTCTGCGCGGCGAACGCCTCCACGATCTCCACCGCCGCCACCCGCTCCAGGTCCGTGCCGGTACGGGCGAGCAGCCGGCGCACCGCGGGCACCGGCCCCCAGCCGGGCAGCGCCGGATCGCACCCGACCACCGCGCCGGCCACCAGCCGCAGGCCCGGCCTGCCGTCGCGCAGCCGCTCGGGCACGACGGCGACCGCGGCCGCGCCGTCGCTGTTGGGCGAGCAGTTGCCCGCGGTCACCGCGCCCCCGGCCACGAACGCGGCCGGCAGCCTGGCCAGCGACGCCGGGCGCAGCGGGCGCGGCCGCTGATCCTGGTCGTGCCCCCCGACCGGGACGATCTCGGCCGCGAACCGCCCCGCCGCGCGGGCCGCCACCGCCTTGGCGTGGCTGGCCGCCGCGTAGGAGTCCTGCCGCTCGCGGCTCACGCCGCGCGCCGCGCCGAGGGCCTCCGCCGCCTCGCCCATGTCGGGATCCGGATGTCCTTCAGGGGCGAAGGGCGCGCGCTCGTACGGTGACCCGCCCCGATGCGCGCGCACCGGAGCCGTGGACGCGCTCTCGGCGCCCCCGGCGATCACGCACTCCATGTCCCCGCTCCGTACGGCCTGGGCGGCGACCAGGACGGCGGCCAGGCCGCTCCCGCACTGCCGGTCCACTGTCAGCCCGGGGACGGCGTCGCCCAGCCCGGCCCGCAGCGCCGCCACCCGCGCCATGTTCCCGCCGGGCCCCATGCAGTTGCCCAGCACCACGTCGTCGACCCCCGGCCCGCCGCCGGCGGCGAGGTCACCCGCCACAGCGGCCAGCACCGGGGCGGCGAGGGCGTCCACCGGCACGGCCTTGAAGGCGTGGCCGGCCGTGCCGATCGGGGTGCGGCGGGCGGCCACGACCACCGGGTCCAGCCAGGCCGTCACGTCAGCCGCCGCAGGGCGGGATCACCGGTGGTCAGGGCGGCCGCCACCTGGTCGCGGGCGGGCTTGCCGGTCGCGGTACGAGGCAGGGCGGCGATCGAGTACCACCGGCGTGGCCGCTGCGCGGCGGCCAGCCCGGCCCGCGCCACCGCCTCCAGCCCCGCCCTGGACGGCCCCCACCCGGCCGCGCCCCCGACCGCACCCGTCCCGACCGCACCTGTCCCGACCGCGCCCGCGCCCCCGACCGCGCCCGTCCCGACCACACCCGTCCCGACCGCGCCCGTCCCGACCGCGCCTACCTCCACCACGGCGGTCACGATCGCGCCCAGGACGGGGTGCGGCGAGCCGACGACCACCACGTCACTCACGCCGTCCGCGCGCCGGAGCACCGCCTCGACGTCCTCCGGCACCACGGTCGCGCCGCCGGTCTGGATCGCGCCGTCGCCGCGCCCGCGCAGCCGCAGCGGCTCTCCCCGCGCGTACGGGTGGGCGAGGTCGCCGACGCTCATCCACTTGTCGTCGATCTTGAGCGGCCCGGCCACCCCGCCCAGGTAGCCCTCGGCCAGCCAGGGGGACCGCACCCACACCTCGCCCGACGGCGGCCTGACCTCGATCTCCACCTCGGGGAACGGCCGCAGCCCCCCGCCGTCGGCGTCCACGGCCACGAAGGACAGCTCGGTGGCCCCGTAGTAGGCGACCACCCGCACGGCACCGGCACGTTCGCGCACCCCGGAGGGCAGCGCCGCCCCGCCCGCCACCGCCACCCGCAGCGGCGCGCCCGCGGGCAGCGCGTCCAGCACGGCGGGAAGCTGGTGCGGCACCAGATGCACCGCCGTCGCCCGCCGCAGCAGCCCCGGCAGCGCGCCCGGAGCCCACCGGCCCGGCGCGAGCACCGTGGCGCCCACGGCCAGCGCGTGCACCGCCGCGAACCCGTACAAGGAAGACACCAGCGGCCCCGGGACCAGCACCACGTCATCCGCGCCGATCCCGGTGAGAGCGCTCAGCGGCTCGAACGAGCCGGTCCAGGACGCGCGGGTGCGGACGACGGCGCGCGGCCGCCCGGTGCTCCCGGAACTGAAGCTCGCCCACGCGAGATCGCCCGGCCCCGGCACGAACGGCGCCGTCCCGGGCACGGCGCCGGTGGGGAGGGTCTCGATCAGCAGGTCCGCCGGGACGCCGTCACGCAGTGCCGGCTCGTACAGCAGGGGAACGGCCCCGGCCAGGTCGGCGGCCAGCACCGCGATCAGCTGCTCGACCGGATCCGCCAGGCAGATCCCGGCCACCCGCCGGCCCGCAGGGGACACCACAGGGAACGCCGCCGCGGTCTCGCGCGCGCGGCGGGCCAGGTCTCCGTACGTGATCGCGCCGTGCGGGCCCGACACCGCGACCCGGCCAGGGGAGACGGCGGCGTGCCGGATGACCTGCGCTGCGACTGGCATGCCCGGGTCAGTCCTCCTCGACGGGTCGGGGACGCTTCGCGTGGGCGGCGGGGATCGCGGCCGGGTAGGCGCGCTGCGTGCCCCGGGCCACCCATGCGGCCAGCGCCGACTTGGCCAGGTCGCCCGGCACGAAGATCAGGGTGGACCACGCCGCCGCGCCCAGGGAGAGACCGCCGAAGACGGCGAGCAGCGGGATGCCGAACAGGTAGACGACCCCCATGCCGCCGACCAGGCACGCTACCAGCAGGCGCGGCACGCTCGGACTGCGCCCCCCGGGCCCGCCGCGCTCCGCGATCCACCCGGTCACGAACGCGCCCGGCAGCCACCCGATCAGGAACCCCGCGGACGGCTGGGTGAAGGCGACCAGCCCGCCCCGGCCTCCGGCCAGCAGCGGCAGCCCCGTCGCGACCAGGGCCATCAGCACGGCCACGGCCAGCGCGGCCCGCCACGAGCCGAGGATCAGCCCGGCCAGCATGACGCCGAACGTCTGCAGGGTGATGGGCACCGCGCCGCCGAAGAGGTTCAGCGTGCCGGGCAGCCCCAGCACCGCGATCAGCGCGGCGAAGACGGCCACCCGGGCGACGTCTCCAGGGGAGAACCACTTCATCGCTCCTCCTAAGTAGGTGCGGCTCCGATCCCACACCACCCGGGCTCCCGGCACGCATGGAGGGTTGCCACAACGTTCCCCGCCGAGGAATGTCTCAGGTGGATGGGGGTGTGACGGATCGGGAGGAATACGCGACCCGGTACGGGCTAGAGACTACGTGCGACGAAGGGACGGGGATGACATCCAGCGGTCTGGGCGGAATCGTCGAATGGGTCACGGGTCTCATGGAAACGCTGGGCGCGCCCGGCGCCGGCATCGCGGTCGCGCTGGAGAACCTCTTCCCGCCGATCCCGAGTGAGGTCGTGCTGCCGCTGGCGGGATTCACGGTGAGCCAGGGCAATCTGGTCTTCTGGCAGGTTCTGGTGTGGACCACGCTCGGCTCGGTGGTGGGCGCGCTGGCGCTGTACGGGGTGGGGGCGCTGCTCGGCAAGGAGCGGGTGCACCGCCTGTTCGAGAAGGTGCCGCTGCTCAAGCTGGAGGACGTGCAGAAGAGCGAGGCCTGGTTCGACAGGCACGGCCGCAAGACGGTGTTCCTGGGCCGGATGGTCCCGGTGTTCCGGAGCCTCATCTCGGTCCCGGCGGGGTTCGAGCGGATGCCGCTGCCCACGTTCACCCTGTTCACCACCCTGGGCAGCCTGATCTGGAACACCGTGCTGGTGACCGCCGGCTACTTCCTGGGCGAGCAGTGGTCGATCGTGGAGACGTACGTCGGGATCTTCACGTACGTGGTGCTCGGGCTGATCGCGCTGGCCATCGGCGTCTTCGTCTGGAAGCGGCTGCGCGAGCGCCGCGAGGCCCCGCAGGACTGAGCTCAGCGGCGCTCGCCCGACCGGCCGGCGAGGGCGGCGGCAGCGGCGGCGCGGGCCGACTTGCCGTGCAGCCCGAGCTTGGCGTACACGTTCGACAGGTGCCGTTCGACCGTGCGCACCGACAGGAACAACCGGGCCGCGATCTCCTCGTTGCCCAGCCCGAGCATGACCAGGGTGAGCACCTCGCGCTCCCTGCCGGTGATCGCCTCACCCCGGCCGATCTGGGCCGGGACGCCCAGGAAGGCCCGCACCTCGGCGGAGAAGCGCAGCCAGGCCGGCTCCTCGGGCAGCATCAGGTGGTTGCGGCCGGGCAGCGCGACGAACCGGCTGTCCGGGATGAGCCCGGCCAGCGACCGCCCTTCCTCGCAGGGCGCCAGCCGGTCGCCCAGCACGTGCAGCACCAGCGCGGGCACCCGGAGCCGGCGGGCGGCCCCGGTCAGGTCGACCGGCGCCCAGGCGGCGCAGATGCGGGCCGCCTCCCGCCCGTCCGCGCTCTGCCCCATGCCCGCCACCAGCTGCTTCTTCAGCTCGCTCGACGCGTCGGGCAGCAGCAGGTCGGCGAAGACGTGCCGGAAGGCGGAGCCCACCCGGCCCCAGGCGATCTCGGTCACCCGCTCGAACAGCGCCACCTCGGCCGGGTCGCAGCCCGCCCAGTGGGCCCTGCCGCGCGCGGACGTCCCATAGAGCACGAGCCCGTTCACCCTTTCGGGATGCCGGGCGGCGTAGCCGACGGCGACGGTGCCGCCCTGGTAGGCGCCCAGCAGCGTGAACCGGTCGAGCCCGGCGGCGTCGACCACGGTCTCCAGGTCGCCCAGCCACCGGCCGAGCCCGTGCTCGGTGTCCCGGTCGGAGAGCCCGCTGCCTCGCTGGTCGTAGCGGAGCAGCGTGCGGTCGCCGGCCATGAGCTCCAGCCAGTGCCGCCAGACCGGGCTCGTCCTCTCCATCAGCAGGTGGGACATGGAGTGCGGGGCCCGGACCAGCGCCGGGCCCCGCCCGCTCACCTCGTACGCCAGCCGCACGCCGTCGGCGGTGCGGACGTGACGGATGCCTTCACCGTCGTTCATCCGTCGACGGTAATCAGGCCGGGTGGCGGTGGACCACGTACTCCTGCACACCTGTCAGTTCGAGCAGTGCGCGGCCGCGACCGCGCTCCAGTTCCCACCGGAGGGGGTGCGTTCGTGCGCGGTGACGGTGGTCCGGGTGCCCGGCTGGTTGCCGTTCACGGCCTCCGGCACCATGGCCTGCATGATGACGTCCCGGGACGAGTGGATGTTGAAGGTCCCGGCCGCCCCGGTCACCCGCATGCCCTGCGGACAGGTGGCCGTCGCGCTCTTGGGGCTCTGCGTGTCCCCGGGCGAGGTGTCGAAGTCCCGGCCGACGGACGAGAGCGGCACCTCCGCGCAGACGGCGTAGGCCGTGAGGGTCCACGGCTGGTCGTAGCCCGTGGGATCCTCCTTCGCGCTGGCGGCGGTGAAGCTGGGCGTGACCAGCGACAGCGGCCCCGTGCGGGTGACGGACACCTGGCCGCCACCGCCGGTCACGGCTGCTCCGGTCCCCATCACGACGGAGACGCCGGAGCAGGTGCTGCCCGCGCTCAGCTCGTCGGACGCCGGATCGTCCTGGATCGTGGTGCTCCGGATGACCATGCCCGGCAGCGGGTCGGAGCAGATGGCGTAACCGGTGACCGACCAGCTTCCGCTGACGCCGGTCTCGTCCTCGGCGGCGGCCACGTCGTAGCGGTCGCGGTTGTTGGTGTGCACCGGCTGCAGCCGGGTCGGGACCACGTGGGCGCCGCCGCCGTTGATCCGGAAGCCGCCGCCGGTCACCCGCTTGCCCTCGGGGCAGCGGGGCTGGGCGGTCTTCGGGGTGGTGGAGTCGAGTGCGCTGGTCACGCTGACCACCACCGCGCCCGGCAGCAGGTGGGTCTGCGGCTGGGTGGCCGCGGACACCCCCAGCAGCAGGATCGTGGCGGCCAACGCTTTCGGGATGAGCATGGCGTCTCCTGTCGAAGTCGATGCTGGACGCCATGGACGCTAGGCCGGGCGGCGCGCCGCGCTCATCCGTGACACCACCCATCCGGGGACACGTACGTGGTGGCCCCGGGCTCAGCCGAAGTGCGCGCCGAACCAGAGCCCGGCCAGGTCGGCGACCCGTTCCAGGGCGCCGGGCTCCTCGAACAGGTGGGTGGCGCCGGGGACGACCTCCAGGCGGCTCTCGCCGCCCAGCTCCCGCTGGGCCTCCCGGTTCAGCTCCAGCACCTGCTCGTCGTGGCCGCCCACGATGAGCAGGGTCGGGGCCCGTACGGACCCTAGACGGGCGCCCGCCAGGTCGGGGCGGCCGCCGCGGGACACGACGGCGGCCACTCCGGCGTCCGGCTCCGCGGCGGCCCACAGGGCGGCGGCCGCGCCGGTGCTCGCGCCGAAGTAGCCGAGCGGCAGCCGCGCCGCGGCCGGCTCCGCGCGCACCCGCCCCGTCGCCGCCAGCAGCCGGCCGGCCAGCAGCTCGATGTCGAACACGTTGGCCCGGTCGAGCTCCTCCTCCGGCGTCAGCAGGTCGAACAGGAAAGTGCCCAGGCCCGCCTCGTTCAGCGCCCCCGCCACGTACCTGTTGCGCGGGCTGCGGCTGCTGCTTCCGCTCCCGTGCACGAACACCACCATGCCGTGCGCCTCGTCCGGCACCACCAGCTGACCCGAGATCTCGGCGTCCATCCGCGCCACCTCCGCTCAAGCAGGGTGTCTACCCAGCTCGCGGGGGAGTCTTCCTGCGACGATGCCGGAGTGGGGGACCGATCGCGGCAACTGTTGCCGCCCTTCGAACGCATCGCGACGACCGGCAGGCTGATCTGGGAGCGGGCCCGCCGGCTGGGGCTGGGCGGATGGCTGCGGGCCGAGCGCGAGCCGCTGCTCCAAGGGGTGAAGGCGACGGTCGCGTCCGTGCTGGCCTGGTGGATCGCGGCGCGGGTGCTGGAGGCCAGGATGCCGGTGCTGGCCCCGATCGGGGTGCTGCTCACGATCTCGGCCACCGCCTACAGCACGGTCGTGCGGGGCGCGCAGCAGGTCGGCGCCGTGATCGTCGGGCTGGCCGGCGCCGCCGCGCTGATCTACCTGCTCGGGGTGAACGCGATCACGCTCGCCATCCTGATCGCGGGCGGGCTCGTGCTCACGCCGTTGCTCAACCTGCCCAAGCAGAACGTGCAGATCCCGATCACCGGCCTGCTGGTGTTCGCGCTGGGGGCCGGCTACAGCCTGGAGCGCCTGCTCGACCTGCTGCTGGGCGCCGTCATCGGCATCGTCGCCAACCTGGTCGTGCTGCCGCCCCGGTACGTGGAGGACGCCCGCAAGGAGCTGGCCGAGCTGGCCGGCGACATGGCGGCGCTGACGGCGGACATGGGCAAGGGGGTGCGCGGCTCGTGGGACGAGGACGCAGCGCGTCACTGGCTGGAACGCTCCCGCGAGGTGGACACCCGGCTGCGGGAGAGCCAGGAGGTCGCCGAGCAGGCCGCGGAGTCGGTCCGGCTGGTGCCGCTGGAGCGCCGCCGGCAGGACGAGCGGCTCGACCAGGTGGCCGAGGCCATGACCTGTCTGGATCACGCCTGCCTGCAGCTGCGCGCGCTCGCCCGGTCGCTCACCGACCTGGCGGCGGGGGTGCGGGGGCTGCCCGCCGAGGACGTCAACCGGGTGCCGTCGGCGCTCGGCGACGAGCTGATGGCCATCTCGCGGGCCTTCGCCGCGTTCGGGCGGCTCCAGCTGGGCCGCGGCAGTGTCAAGGACCTGGGCCGGCTGCGGACCGCGCTCCGCGAGGGCGGCGAGCATCAGGTGCTGGTCGCCGAGCGGGTCCCGGACACCGAGAACATCCGGCTCTGGTCGCTGCACGGGGCGATGCTGGACCAGTGCGCGGCCATCAGGCACGAGCTCGACCCGGAGGCCGGGCCGCACCAGGCGGCGTTTCCCGCCCGGCTCATCCCCGGCTGAGGACCGCCGCGGGGTGTCAGACGGCCGCGGTGTCGGCCCGGTCGGGGACGAAGCGGTAGCCGACGTTGCGGACGGTGCCGATCAGCGACTCGTACTCGGTGCCGAGCTTGGCCCGCAGCCGCCGCACGTGCACGTCGACGGTCCTGGTGCCGCCGAAGTAGTCGTAGCCCCAGACCTCCTGCAGCAGCTGGGCTCGGGTGAACACCCGGCCGGGGTGCTGGGCGAGGTACTTGAGCAGCTCGAACTCCTTGAACGTCAGGTCGAGCACCCGGCCGCGCAGCCGCGCCGTGTAGGTGGCCTCGTCGATCGACAGGTCGCCGCTGCGGATCTCGTCGGGGACGTCCTCGGCGGAGGCCTGCGAGATGCGGCCCACGGCCATGCGCAGCCGCGCCTCCACCTCGGCCGGGCCGGCGCTCTCCAGCAGCACGTCGTCGACCTGCCACTCGGCGGTCATGGCGGCCAGCCCGCCCTCGGTCACGACCACCAGCAGGGGACAGTCGATGCCGGTGGTGCGGATCAGCCGGCACAGGCTCTTGGCCTGCACGAGCTCTTTGCGGGCGTCGACCAGCACGGCGTCCGACGGAGGGGCGTCGATGAGCGCGGACGCCTCCGCGGGGGCGACACGGACCGAGTGGAGGAGCAACCCCAGCGCAGGGAGCACTTCGGCGGACGGCTCGAGCGCGTTGGTGAGCAGGAGCAGGTTGCTCATGTCGGCCTCCCCTTGAACAAGGAAGGACCCGGGGGCTACGTCGCCCGAGTCCTGTAGGCGAGGATAACCCACGAGCGAGACACGTCCATTGGGCGTCCGGCAGATGAACGGCAGGTCGCCTGCAACGACCGGGTAAACAGGAACGCACAATGGTGAATGACGATTGGTGAGGTGCCCATGGCCTGCGGAAAAGTGCGTTATTGGGCCGCCGCAAAGTCGGCGGCGGGAGTGGCTGAAGAGGAGTTCGAGGCCGCCACGCTGGGCGAACTCATGACGAAAATCACAGCTGATCGCGCCGAACTCGCCCGGGTGGTCGGCAGATCGTCATTTTTGATCGACGGTTCGCCCGTGGGCAGGAGGCCGCACGGCGAGGTCGAACTCCGCGACGGCGTGACGGTCGAGGTGCTCCCGCCCTTCGCGGGCGGGTGATCTTCCGGTCTGTCGGGGAATGAGCCGATAAGCTTCTTGACCCCCGGCCCGAGACAGGGAGTGCGATGCGCAAGCTGCTCGTTTTCCTGATCCTGCTCGTCGTCCTCCTCGCCGTGCTCGACCGGGTGGCGGTCGCGGGCGTGCAGCGCGATCTCGCCAACCGGATCGCCGCCGCCTCCGACGTGCAGGGCACGCCGGAGGTGGAGATCACCGGCATCCCCTTCCTGACCCAGGCGGTCTCCGGTCACTACCAGGAGGTGCGGTTCGACCTCGGCACGCTGCGTTACGGCGGGGTGCCGATCGAGAACCTCAAGGGGGCGGCGTACGACGTGACCGCGCCGCTGGCGGACCTCCTGCAGAACAGGGCCGACATCCGGGCCGGCCGGGTCGCCGTCAGCGGCACGCTGACCAACGAGACCATCGACAGGTTCGCCCCGCAGGGCGTGAAGATCAGCGGCAAGGGTGACCGGTTCGTCGCCTCGGGCGAGCTGATGGTGGGCGCCCAGAAGGTCAAGTTCAACGCGGAGATGAAGGTCGAGATGACCGAGGGAGGCGTCCGGCTGCAGGCGGAGAAGATCGAGGGAGTGCCCGCCCAGCTCGCCCGGTTCGTCAGCTACACGATCCCGTTCAAGGGGAAGCTGCCCTTCGACGTGAAGGTGACCGGGGTGAAGAGCGTGCCCGGAGGTCTGCAGATCTCCGCCGAGGCGTCTGACGTGCCGATCCGTGGATGACCGTGAACCGACTCCGCCCGTCGTACGTGATGAGGGTGTGAGCTCAGCTGGCACCGCCGACGAGGAACTCGTGAGGACCCTGTTCGACGAGCATGCCGGGCCACTGTACGGATACGTACTGCGACTGACAGGTGACTCGGGACGGGCGGAGGACGTGGTGCAGGAGACGCTGCTGCGGGCGTGGCGGCATCCCGGCGCTTTCCAGGACCGCCCGATCCGCGCCTGGCTGTTCACCGTGGCCCGCAACCTCGTCGTCGACCAGCACCGCGCCCGCAAGGCCCGACCGCCCGAGACGGGCGACGAGGCGCTGGCCGTGCTGCCCGCCGACGACGACCTGGAACGCGCGGTCGAGTCGTGGGCGGTGGCGGAGGCGTTAGCTGCGCTGCGGCCCGAGCATCGCGAGGTGCTCATGGAGGTCTACTACCGGGGGAGATCGGTGAAGGAGGCGTCGGCGAAACTGGGCATCCCGCCGGGCACGGTCAAGTCACGCACGTACTACGCGCTGCGGGCGCTCAAGCTCGCGCTGGAAGAGCGGGGGCTGGCGCCGTGATGACGTGTGAGGAGGTCCGGCTGGCGCTCGGCGCGCACGCGCTCGGCGCGCTCGACCCGCGGGAAGCGGAGGAGATCGACCTCCACCTGGCCACGTGCGAGGAGTGCGGCGGCGAACTGGAGGAACTGGCCGGCGTCGCCGGATTCCTGGGCAAGGTGTCCGAGCGGGACGTCGAGCTGGTCGCCAGCCCGCCCAGGCGGGTGCTCGAACGGCTGCTGACCGACCGCGTCAGGCGGCGCAGGCGGGCCCGCGCGCTCATGGCCGTCGCAGCCGCGGCGGCGGTGGTCGGCGTGGGCGGCGTCGTATGGTCCACCATGCCCGGAGAGAGCCCGACGGCCGCCTCCGCGCCGGTCTCCGACCACGCCGCCCAGTCCGAGCGCCAGGCCCAGCCCCAGCCGGAACCCGAGGCCGAGGCGGGCGACACGGCCCGGTCGGAGGCGGCCGAGGACGCCACCGAGCCGCAGGACGCCGAGGCGCTCTCGACCACCGGCCAGAAGCCCTTCTCCGAGGCCCGGCCCAAGGCGTCGCCCACGGGCACGCCCGCGCCGCTGCGCTCGTCCCTGGGACGCGTGTTCACCAGGTCCGCCGCCGGCCACAAGGCCACGGTGACCGCCGCGCCCGACGGCCCGCGCACCGATCTGATGGTGCGGGTCGAAGGGGTGAAGGTGGGCACCGACTGCAGGCTGGAGGTCGTCGCCCGTGACGGCTCCAGGGAGCGGACCGAGCCGTGGCGGATCAGCCGCGCGACCTACGAGGACGACGCGGTCTTCCGGTACGAGTCGAGCACGGCGATGGCCGACATCGCCGCCTTCGAGATCTTCGGCGACGACGCGCTGCTGCTGCGCATCCCGGTGACCAGGAAATAGCCGGGAAGCAATCGGCGGCGCCGGTGGTTGCACCGGAGGATGACTGGACTGTGGGTGGCGCTGGCCACGTTGGCGCTCGGAGCGGCGATCGGGGTGGTTCGGCTGCGCACGGACGGACGCGTACGCGACCGCGATCCCGGCGACCGGCTGGGCGCCGCCGAGCTGGGCGCCGAGCTGGGGGAGCGGGCCACGCTCGTGCAGTTCTCCACCGCCTTCTGCCAGCCGTGCCGGGCGACGCGGCGGATCCTCGCCGACGTGAGCGCGATGGTGCCCGGCGTGGCGCACGTGGAGATCGACGCCGAGTCCCGGCTGGACCTCGTACGGCGGCTCGACGTGATGCGCACGCCGACCGTCTTCGTGCTCGACGCGCGGGGCGCCATCGTGCGCAAGGCGGCCGGGCAGCCCAGAAAGGCCGACGTGCTGGCCGCGCTCGGCGGGGCCGTGTCTCACGATTCGTCTCACAAGCCGGACGACATGTGACAGATGTCGAGACGCCGAGTAGTCTTCTCGGCATGAACCCATCGACAGAGCTGCTCACGAAGCGGCGCGCGGTTGATTTCTGCCGCGTCGCGACCGCGCTCTGTCGCGCTGCCTGAGGACGGTCTCGCGCGGGCTTCCGGTCCGCCCCCTTTCGACCCCTTCAGGAGCATCCCACGATGCGTGCCGACCCCAGGGCGCTGCGCTTCGGCGCGGCCATCACCACTCTGATCCTCGTCCTCGTCCTGGTGACGGGCAGCGCTTGGCTGCTCGCCGCCCAGGCCGTGGTGTTCGCGTTCGGCATCGCGGGCAGATCACCGTACGGGATGCTTTTCAAGGCGCTCGTCAAGAGCGCTCCGAAGGAGACCGAAGACTCCCGCCCGCCGCGCTTCGCGCAGGGGGTGGGGCTGGTCTTCGCGGTCGCCGGGCTGGCCGGGTTCTTCGCCGGGATCACGCCGCTGGCCCTGGGGGCCACGGCTGCGGCCCTCCTCGCCGCCTTCCTCAACGCAGCCTTCGGATTCTGCCTTGGCTGCGAAATGTATCTGCTGATTCGCCGTATATTGCCCGCCGCCAACATGGAGGTACCACAATGAGCCGCTCCGCCGTCCTGGTGGATGCCGACTGGGTCGAGGCCAACCTCGACACTCCGGGTGTCGTTTTCGTCGAGGTCGACGAAGACACCAGCGCCTACGACAAGGGCCACATCCGTGGCGCAGTGAAGATCGACTGGAGGCAGGACCTGCAGGACCCGGTCCGCCGCGACTTCGTGGACAAGACCGGTTTCGAGGCTCTGCTCTCCGAGCGCGGCATCTCCAACGACGACACCGTCGTCCTCTACGGCGGCAACAACAACTGGTTCGCGGCCTACGCCTACTGGTACTTCAAGCTGTACGGCCACGACGACGTCAAGCTGCTCGACGGCGGCCGCAAGAAGTGGGAGCTGGAGTCGCGCGAGCTGGTCACCGACGTGGCCGAGCGCGCCAAGACGCAGTACGTCGTCGCCAAGGAGAACACCGGCATCCGCGCCTTCCGCGACGACGTGGTCGCCGCGATCGGCAAGCTCAACCTGGTCGACGTCCGCTCGCCCGACGAGTTCACCGGCAAGCTGCTCGCGCCCGCCCACCTGCCGCAGGAGTCGGCGCAGCGCGGCGGCCACGTGCCGACCGCCCGCAACATCCCGTGGTCCAAGGCGGCCAACGACGACGGCACCTTCAGGTCCGACGACGAGCTGCGCACCCTCTACACCGAGGCGGGCGTCGACTTCGGCAAGGACACCATCGCCTACTGCCGCATCGGCGAGCGTTCCGCCCACACCTGGTTCGTCCTGCACGAGCTGCTCGACCAGGAGAACGTGAAGAACTACGACGGTTCGTGGACCGAGTACGGCTCGCTCGTGGGCGTGCCGATCGAGCTGGGGGAGGCCCGATGAGCGCGCAGGGTTGCGGAGCGCCGGAGCAGACCATCGCGCTGCCGGCCGGGATCGATCTGTCCAACCAGGCGGTGATCCAGGGCAGGGTCACCGGCACCGGCACCGCCTACGCGCGGCTGCTCGACCACACCGGTGAGTTCACCGGCGAGGTCGTGGTGTCCGACGAGGGAGTCTTCCGCTTCTTCGCCGGTCCCGGCGACTGGACCGTACGCATCATCGCGGGCGGCGGCGTCACCCGCGACGTCCAGGTGCAGGCCAGGCTCGGCGAGGTGGCCGAGCTCGCCGTCGCCGTCTGACGAGACCACCCGCACGGGCCCGCGTCCTTCCCGGACGCGGGCCCTTCGCGTGCGGCCGGACCCGCCGCCTAGGACTCCCGGGCGCGCCGCAGCCCGAGGAACTCCAGCACCGCGTACGCGGCGACCACCGCCGCACCGGTCAGCATGAACGCCACGCCCAGGCCGGTCAGCGGCATCGCCCCCGCGAGCACCAGGACCACGAGCGCCGCGCACGACAGCGTGTTGCCCGCGACGACCAGCCCGACGTACCGGACAGGGATCCGGGGATAGCCGGCGATCAGGCCGAGGGCGGCGGCCCCGCCGAGCATGGCCACGCCCAACGGCACCGACCAGGCCGGCGGCAGCCCGAACCAGTCGCCGACCGGCCGCCAGGCGGCGAGCAGGACCACGCCGAAGACGGCGGTGCTCCAGCCGTCGACGCGCAGGATCGTCCGGAGCCGGTCCGCCGCGCCGCCGCCCACCGTGATACGCCGTTCGGCCGCCGCCCCGATCGCCGTGCTCATCCCGACCACTCCTTCGTCTCCGCTGGGATCCTCAGGGAAAGACCATGTCACCGCCCCGGTCGTGGCCTCAATGACCTCCGAGGTCATGGCGGCGCCTACCCGGCGACGGCCTAGGCTCCTTGCGCATGGACACCCGACAGTCACCGGCCGGGACGCTCCTGCGCGAATGGCGCCGCCGTCGCCGGCTCAGCCAGCTCGACCTCTCGCTCCTGGCCGACACCTCCGCCCGTCACCTGTCGTACCTGGAGACCGGCCGATCCCGCCCGAGCCAGGCGATGCTGCTGCGCCTGTCGGCCGCGCTGGACATCCCGCTGCGCGAACGCAACACCCTGCTGCTGGCCGCCGGCTACGCCCCCGCGTACCAGGAGAGCAGCCTCGACGACGCGTACATTGCCTCGATCCGGGCGGCGCTGGAGACCATGCTGGCGGCGCACGAGCCGTACCCGGCGGTCGTCGTGGACCGGCTGTGGAACGTCCTGGAGGGCAACCGCGCCATGGCCGTCCTCATGGACGGCGTCCCGCCGCACCTGCTGGAGCCGCGCCCGAACGTCTTCCGGCTGGCGCTGCACCCCGAAGGGCTCGCCGCGCGGCTGTCCAACCTGAGCGAGGTGCGCGAGCTGTTCCTGCGGCGGCTGCTGCGCCAGGTCAACGCCACCGGCGACGCCGACCTGCGCGCCCTGTACGAGGAGGTGTCCCGCTACCCCGTACCCGAAGGCGGCGACCGGTCCGGCGACGGCCCGCCTCACCGGCCGAGCCCCATCCAGGTGCCGCTGCGCTTCCGCACGCCGTTCGGCGAGCTGGCCATGTTCAGCACCATGGCCACGTTCGGCGCCCCGGCCGACGTGACGCTGTCGGAGCTGGCGATCGAGCTGTTCTACCCGCTGGACGACTTCACCGCCGGCACGCTGCGCGCCCTCGCGGGTGCTCAGAGCTCGGCCGGGTGACGCTTCGCAGGTGCTCAGGGCGTGGCCGAGTGACGCAGGAGCCTTCGCGGGCGCTCAGAGCTTGGCCGGGTAGCGCATGAGCAGGGTGGCGTGCACGACGTCGGAGCCCGTCGCGTGGTAGAGGTGCGGGACGTCCGAGCGCCACGAGATGTGCTCGCCCGGCCCCGCCGTCAGCGGCGCGTCGAGCGGCCCGGCCGCGAGCGTGCCGGTGAAGACCGTGATGTGCTCCGTCACGCCCTCCAGGTGGGCCGGTGAGCTCTGGGTGATCCCCGGCGGGACGCGCAGCCGGTAGAGCTCGTAGGTGACGTGGTCGTCCTCGAAGAGCTCCAGCAGCGCTGCCTCCACGGCGGTGCCGCGGATGTTCCGGGGCTCGGGCGGAGAGTCGAGAATCGCCCCGATCGGCACGCCGAGCTGGGCGGTGATGGCCCAGAGCGTCTCCAGGGTGGGGTTGCGGGTGCCGGTCTCGACGCCGGACAGCGTGGCCTTGCCGATGCCCGCCCGCCGGGCGAGCTCCGACAGCGAGACCCCGCGCGCCTGGCGCAGCTGCCGCACCCGCTGACCGATCACGCGCGGATCGGTGTCCAGCGCGGGCCGCGAGTCCATGGGGCCATGATGCATCCTCGGCCGACCGCCCGCGCCGGGGTTTCCGCCGGGGAGCCGGACGGGCCGGTCAACCGGTCCTGACTTGTTGTCCGGATGCTGCTGCGGCAGATCGGGGCAGGCCGCTACGATTCCACGGATGTCCGGATCAACTGGTGTGATGGCGCCGCCCCGGCCCGGCCCAGCACCGGGGCAGCGGATGCCGTCGCCGTTCTCGCTGCCCGCGCACACCCTGCGGATCGCCGGGAAATGCGCGCTGCCCCTGATCCTCTGGTTCGCCGCCGGCGAAGTGGTCCGGTACGTGCTGCTGTACGCGGGCACGGAGGTCGCCTACGGGGAATGGCGCCAGGTCCGCCTGGTCGCCGTGATGACGCTGCTCACCCTGGTGGTGCTGGCGGCCATGACCGTCACCACCGGCATGCTCCACAGCCTGCGCGGCGCGCTCTGGGAGATCCGGGCCCGAGCCGCCGACGGGATCGAGGACGAGCGCTTCTTCCGCACCCTCGACCGGATGGCGCCCGCCTTCGCGGTCCTCTACCTCGCCTGGGGCTTCCACACCGAGGACGCGCGCGACTTCCAGCAGATGGACCTGCTGCACCACTTCTACGACATGACCGAAGCCCAGTGGTTCGGCGAGGAGACCCACGTCGGCGCCAGCCTCGCCGACCTCGACTGGCGGGTCTCGCTGGGCGCGATGGGGGTCACCTTCCTGCTGAAGCTGCTCTTCGCCAAGCTGGTGGAGAAGGGCAAAGGCCGCTTCTACGGGTTCGCGGCCGCCTTCTCCGAGTTCGGCTTCGTCTTCTACGGGCTGAACGCGACGGTCGCCTTCGCCGACGCCCGCGCCGAATGGACCGACAGCCGCGCGGCCGTGGTCGGCACCAGGCAGGCGCTGGAGACGGCCAAGGAGACGGTCCCGGCCTGGGAGGCGTTCACGGACGCGTTCGGCGCCTTCTGGCCGCTGTTCCTGGACGCCGTGGCCATCCCGCTCGCCTGGCTCACCGTCGCCATGCTCGTCTTCGGCGCCTTCTCCGACGAGAAGCGCACCCTGGTCAAGGGCACACTCCTGGAGAAGGGCGTCGAACGGCTGGAAAGCAGCCACGACATCACCCAGAAGTCGTTCGACCACGTGACCAGCGGGTTCATGGACCGCTGGCTGCCGCTGGCCAACTCCTTGCGCATGATCGTCAAGGGTGGCGCGCCGCTGTTCGGCATGATGTGCCTGTGCTACGTGGTCCTCACCGTGGGCTCCCGTTACGCCGACCGCGCCGTCCGCACGCTCATCGGGTCCGAGATCGACTGGGCCTGGATGTACGTCGGCGCGCCGGTCTGGTTCCTCCGCGAACTGCTGGTCACCTCGCTGACCATGGCGCTCCTGGCTGCCACCTTCGACCTCGCCGCCACCCGCGCCCGGCTCCGCGGCGAGCCGCTCAACGCCTCTTGAACGTCAGCTCGAACAGGTTGTCGATGCTGACCGCCTCCGAGTCCCTCTTGAAGAGATCCTCGGTGGGGGTGTCGGAACGGTACGAGCTCGGCCTGAACGAGAGCTCCACCTCGTCCTTGACCGGGGTGGGCACCTTGGCCACCCCCTCCACCCGGTACTCCTTGCCCACCACCAGCCGGTCGGTCGGCCGCTCGCCCGGCACCCAGTCCACGGCCCAGCTACGGCCCGCCCTGTCGGTCAGCTTGAGCTCCGTAGGCAGCGCGGTCATGGGCGCGCTGTCCTCGTCCACGACCTTCTGCCTGACGTCGATCGCGAGATAGGTGACCTCGGGACCGTGCTTGTTGTCCTCCGGCGGATCGGTCGGGGCGACGGCGGCCTTCCACTCGATGCCGTACACCTCGTACGAACCGCCCGCCGGGACCGTCACCTGCTTCGGATACAGCCCCCTGGTGGTGACGGACTCGTAGAACTGGTAGCCGTCGAACCCCTGCGCGGCGGTGGCGAGCAAGGACGCCACGACGGCGCCCGCGGCGACGAGCACCATCCGCCCCCGCGACCTACGACCCTTCCGCGACCCCGCCCCACCGCCCGACTCCACATCCCCACCGACACCCGCGGCGCCCGCAGCTCCGGCACCCGCGACTCCGGGGGCGCCTGCGGCTCCGGCGGCTCCGGCGGCGCTCGAGGTCCCGACGCCCGCAGCACCAGCGACACCCGCAGCACCAGCGGCGCCCAACGCACCAACGGCGCCCACAGCGCCAGCTGCACCGACCGCACCGGCGGCGCCCGCAGCGCTGACCCCAGCAGCTCCCAGCGCCCCTGCGGTGCCCAGGGCTCCCGCGCCGCCTCCAGCAGCACCGGCAACGCCTCCGGCTCCAGCGCCGCCTCCGGCCCCGGCTCCAGCGCCGCCTCCGGCCCCGGCGAACCCCGGTGTCCCCGGGGCAGGAGCCGGTGCAGTCATGCCCAGCCTGGCACTCGCCGGGGCTCCCGGCGGGCCCATCCCCGCCCCAGCCGCCCCGCTCCCAGCTCCCGGCCCGGCCATACCCGGCCCGGCCGCTCCAGCCCCTGTTCCTGGCCCCTGTCCGGCCATCCCCGGCCCGCCTGCACCGGGTCCTGTTCCTGGCCCGGCCATCCCAGGCCCGGCCGTGCCGGCTCCTGGTCCCTGTCCGGCCATCCCAGGCCCGGCCACGCCGGGTCCTGATCCTGGTCCGGGCATCCCTGGTCCGGGCATCCCTGGTCCGGGCATCCCTGGTCCGGGCATCCCTGGTCCGGGCGCACCCGGCCCGGTTCCGGGCCCCGGCGTGCCGGGGGCGGGTGTGCCAGGGGTCAGGGTGGGGTCCGCGGTTCCGGTGAAGGGGCGACCCTGGGCGGTGCCGGGGGGCAGGGGCATGCCGGATCGTACGGCGGGGATGGGTTGCGTGGAGCCGATGGCTTCGCGGCGCGGCGCGGGGGGCCAGACCTGCTGGTCGGGGGGTGCGTTCCGGCCTCGGATGGGCGGCATCACGGGGATCTCGGGCTGCCCGCCAGGAGGGCCGTACGGCTGTCCACCCGGAGGTCCGTACGGCTGAGCGCCCGGTCCGTGGCCCGGCTCACCGCCCCACCCCGGCGGAGGCGCCCCGTGCCCTGGAGGCGCCTCCTGGGGACGGCCCGGCCGGGCCTGGCGTCGCGGACGCGCCGGCCGGCCCGTGGGCTGCTGGCCGGGGTGCGAAGGCTGTCCGGGACCAGGCTGCCCGGGATGCGAAGGCTGCCCGGGGTGCGAAGGCTGGCCGGGGTGCGAAGGCTGCCCTGGATCAGGCTGTCCCGGCTGGGCGTACGGGCCGGGCCGCCCCGAGGACGGCGGGTTCTGGTCCGGTTGGCCGGTGTCGGAGTTCTCAGGACGCCGGTGATCCTTCATGGGCGCGAACCAGTCGCGGTCGTCGCTGCTCATCGGATGTCCTTCGCTGAGAACCCGGGCGTCACCGAGGAAACCGAACCCGCCGCTTTCGAGCGCAGGGAGGAAGTCATCGCCGGGTCACTTCCCGGCTGTGGAGTAGACGGCCTCGGCCGAGTCGGTGAGCTTGCGCGCCGCCGCCTCGTCGAGGGCGAGGTCGATCTCGGCTTCCGGCTCGTACGGCTCGACAAGGACCGACGGCGGCAGGCCGATGACCACGCGCGAACCGGGCAGCACGGACGGGGGCACCTCGAAGAAGTAGGGCCCGCGGGTCCAAATCTCGGGCTGCGCGTACTCGGCGGTGACGGTGGCCGAGTCGTCGACCCGGTCGGTGGCGGAGAACCTCCGGCCGTCGGCGGTCAGCAGCGTGGCGGGCCCGAGCTTGTACGGCTTGCGCTTGGACTTGGCGGAGACGTCGACGACGAGGAACACCTGGTCGGTCTTGATCGTCTTGGTGAGGTGCTGGATGGACTTGGCCGCGGTCACGGAGTTGAGCCGGACGACGAGGCGGGTGGTGTCGACGTCCTCGCCCTGTTCGCCGACGTAGGTGAGGGGGGCGGTGTACTCGTTGTGGGTGAGGTCCAGCGACTGCACCCCGATCGCGGCGCCGAGGAGCACGAGCCCCACGGCCGCGTTGAGGAGCCGCGACTCGCCGCGCTTCCGGGATGACCGGTCGCGCCGGCCGGGGGCGTCGGGGCGCCGGGCGGTGGCGGTCATGCCGTGCCTCCGGCTTTGACGGGGAGGGTGACCCTGGCCTGGACGGTCGGCACGAACTTCTCACCGGCCGGTTCGCTGACCATCTGCCACCGGACGGTCTCGTCCTGGAAGCCCGGCGCGTACTCGAAGGACGCCACGTCCAGCGTCACCTGCTCGGGCGGCTGTTCGCCCGGGTCGAGCCGGAAGCGGACGATGACCTTGGTCGTCAGGCCCGGGTGGAGCTGGCTCGTCTGGTCCTCGGAGGACAGGGCGAAGACGAACGGCCCCTTGCCCTCCTTGATCGCCGGCGAGATTTTGAGCAGCGAGCCGGCGAAGCCGTATCCGAGCGAGAGCTGGTCGGGCTTGGCCGGCGGCATGCCGACGTTCGTGGTCTCGTCGCCGCGGTTGGTGACTTCGAAGACCATCTCCACGAACCGCTTGTCCTCTTCCCAGGTCTGCTGGCCCTTTTCGACGGTCACCCGCGCCTCGGCGAACTTGGTGGAGTAGAGGCCCTGGTCGAGCACGGCGCCCTGGCTCAGGGGCTTCGGCGGGACGTCGACCTCTTCCAGCCCGCCCAGCAGCGCGACGATGCCGACGACGGTCACGATCAGCAGGCCTGCGACGGGCACCGCGACCGGGCGCTTGGGCCTGCTTGGGCCGCCGGAGGGTTCCGTCATGGCTAGTGATGGTAATAGGTCAACCTTGTCCCACTCACCCCATTGCGCCCATCGGGCTGGCGGAATTGCCGATAACCCTGCCGCAGCAGGGGTTGTAGCTCATACGCTGTCACGGAGCGAAGGGGAAAACAGGCCCTGCTAACGACATAGCGCAGCCGGAGGGGGTCACGTGGCGGACGTGCATCCCGATCACGCGCAGCTCCAGGCCGACCGCATCTACCTGGGCTGGCAGTACATCCTGCCGCACCCTGACCCCGGCCCGCCGCCGAAACGGCCCTCGCCCGTCGAGGAGCCTCCCGTCACCGAGCAGGACGAGGAGGAGCGCGCCGCGCTGCTGCGCCGCGAACGGCTCCAGGAAGACATGCTGAACCGGCCGGTGCGGCTGGTGCGGATGTTCATGCTCGTGCTGGCGGTGCTGATCATCGTGCCCGCCGTGGCCGGCTACCTCGCCTGGCAGTTCGCGCTGATCGGCGTGCTGGCCACCGGCGGCGTGGCCGCCATCTGCGCGTACGCGCTCGTCCAGGGCGACCGGGCGGTCCGCTACCGCGTGTCGGAGCAGCAGGCCCGCAACGACCGCCAGCGCCAGGAACGTGACAGGGAGCTGTTCAGGGCGCAGGAGGAGCACGCCCAGCGCTACCGCGAGTGGCAGGAGGAGAAGGAGCGCTTCGAGCGCCAGCTCACCTGGTACGCGGTCGCGGTGCCCGACGAGATCGACCGGATCGACGTGGCTGGCGGCACGCTTCCCGGCTGGTCCGCGCTGATCACGCTGCTCGGCGCGACCCGGCTCTACAGCGGCGGCCACCTGACCGTGCTCGACCTGTCGGAGGGCGCGATCGCCAAGGACCTGATCGAGCTGGCCCGCAAGGGCGGCGACGACCCGCTGGTGTGGGTGCTGCCGGTCGACCTGCCCCGGCTCGACCTGGGGGCGACGCTCAAGCCGGAGGCGTTCGCCGACGTGCTGGCGCACGTGGTCAGCGTGAGCGAGGAGCACCGCACCACCCGTGACCTGAGCTTCGACAACGCGATCCTGGAACGGGTGCTGGAGGTGCTCGGCGAGAACGCCACGATCAGCCAGGTGACGGCCGCGCTGCGGGCGCTCGCGCAGGTCGGCGACCCGCGCGAGGACCTGCGCCTCGGCCTCATCACCGCCACCCAGCTGGAGCGCATCGGCACGCTGTTCGGGCGCGGGGTGAGCGACCGGGTGGTGATCGAGCGGGCCTGGGCGCTGGAGTCGCAGCTGCGCAAGCTGGAGACGCTCGGCACGCAGGCGGTCCGGCTGCCGCCCGCCCGGTTACGCGTGGTCAGCATGGACCGGCAGGCCGGGGTGTTCGGCAACCGGGTGCTCGGCACGTACGTGGCGACCGCGCTCACCCACATCCTGCGCCAGTCGCCCGCCGCCGACCGGCCGTGGTACCACACGATCATCGTGGCGGGCGCCGACAAGCTCCGCGGCGACGTGCTCGACCGGCTCATGGACGCCTGCGAGACGTCCCGTACCGGGCTGGTGCTGACCTACCGCTCGCTCACCTCGACCGTCCGCGAGCGGCTCGGCCGCGGCCACGCGGCCGTCGCGTTCATGCGGCTGGGCAACGCCGAGGACGCCCGGGTGGCCAGCGAGCACGTCGGCACCGAGCACCGGCTGGAGCTGGCCCAGCTCACCGAGACGATCAGCGAGTCGCTGCCGGGCCTGGACGGCGGCTACACCTCCACCATCGAGCAGCTCGACGACGCCGACGGGCGGCCCGACGAGAGCGGCGCCGACCTGGCCGAGGACATCACCGAGTCGACCGAGTGGGGCCGCACCGCCGACAAGATTTCGGAGAAGGAGCGGGTGCTGCAGCGCTCGCGCGAGTTCCTCGTCGAGCCGCACCAGCTCCAGCAGCTCCCCACCACGTCGGTGATCGTCACCGACGCCACCGCGCACGGCCGGCGGGTCCGGCTGGCCGACGCCAACCCGGCCATACTGACCTTCCCCAAGACGACGCTGGCCGAGCTGGAGGACGTGAGCGACACCACGCTCGCGGAGCACCGCGCGAACGGCCACCACGAGCCCCCGCCCAACCTCGGTCCGCCTCCGCCACGCCTCGACTGGCGCAAGGACAGGCAATGACAGGCAAGGAAATGGTCAATGTCCACGTGATGCGCTGGCTTTCGGCGGGAGTTTACTGACAACCGTCTGTGGGGGGATGAGATGCAGCCGAGTGTGTCGCTGAGCGGGCCGTGGTACCGGATCCAGTCGATCGCGGCGCCCTCACGCAGCTCGTCGGCCGAGTGGGACTTCGTCACCGTGCTGCCCGCCGCGCTGTCGGCCGCGGCGCGCGACAGGCCGTTCGTCATCGGCTGGCTCTCACGCGGCTCGGGCGCGCCGCTGGAGCTCATCACGAACGCGGGCCCGCTGTCGCCGCCCCGGCAGCCGCGGCGCTCGCCCGAGGCGCCCGACCGGCCCGCGGGGCCGCAGCCGCTGCTCTTCCCCGGCGGCGCGCGCGGGGTCGAGCTCGACGACGGCTATCTCGCCGACCTGGCGGACCTGGTCTGGACCCCGTGCCCGGGGCGCCAGGCGCCGCCGCTCGGCGGACGCAGGGAGCCGGACGCCGACGAGCTGAAGAGGCCGACGCTGTTCGAGGCGACGCTGGTCACGCTGATGTCGCGGCCGTTCGCGTGGCTGGTCGTGGCCGAGCCGACCGATCTGCTCGACGCCGAGGTCGCCCACCTGCGCACCCAGCTCAACGTGCTGCGGCAGTACGGCGACGCGTCCGAGCGGTCCAGGTTCGACGCCGAGCGGGCCGAGCGGCGCATGCAGGAGCTCGACGCCTTCCGCGAGGCCGGGCTCTGGAACGTCCGGGTGCTGGCCGGCGCCGCCACCTCCGACGAGCTGCGCCAGATCGCGCCCGTCCTGGTCGGGTCGGTGGAGATGAGCCATCACCCGTACCGGCTGCGCAGCGCGCACGGCGCGGTGCACCCGCTGCCTGAGGCGCTGGAGCTGACCATGCAGGACCCGGCCGACGGCGCGGCGGCCCCGTTCGCGGCCACGGCGGGCGCGCTCGCGGCCCTGGCCGGGCTGCCCAGGCGCGAGGTGCCCGGGGTGCGGGTGCTCGACGCGGGGTTCTTCGACGTGACGTCCGAGGCCGGCGAGGGCGAGCTGGAGCTGGGCGAGATCCTCGACGGCCAGGACCGGCCGGTCGGCTCGTTCCGGGTGCCGCTGGCCACGCTCAACCGGCACGCGTTCGTCACCGGCGCCACCGGCTCGGGCAAGTCGCAGACCGTCCGCCACCTGCTGGAGCAGCTCAGCCAGGCCGGCATCCCGTGGCTGGCCATCGAGGCGGCCAAGTCGGAGTACGCGGCGATGGCGGGCCGGGTGGACCCGGCGCAGGTCACGGTGATCAACCCGTCGGCGCCGGAGGGCGTGCCGTTCAGCGTGAACCCGCTGGAACCGGAGCCCGGCTACCCGGTGCAGGCGCACATCGACATGATCCGGGCGCTGTTCATGGCGGCGTTCGACGCCGAGGAGCCGTTCCCGCAGATCATGTCGCTGGCGCTGCAGCGCGTGTACGAGGCCACCGGCTGGGACGTGGTCACCGGAGGCGCGGTGCCCGGCTCGAAGGTGCCGCCCAGCGTGCCGACGCTGGAGCAGCTGCAGCAGCACGCGATGGACGTGATCCAGGAGATCGGCTACGGCCGCGAGGTGCAGGCCGACGTGGAGGGGTTCATCTCGCTGCGGCTGCGCTCGCTGCGGGTCGGCTCGGCCGGCCGGTTCTTCGAGGGCGGTCACCCGGCCGACATCGGCGGGCTGCTGCGCCGCAACGTGGTGCTGGCGATCGAGGACGTGGCCAACGACGAGGACAAGGCCTTCCTCATGGGCACGCTGATCATCCGCATCGTGGAGCACCTGCGGATGCGCGCCCGCCAGGAGAAGAGCACCGGCCTGCGGCACGTCATCGTCATCGAGGAGGCGCACCGGCTGCTGCGCGACCGCGGCACCGGCCGGGCCGCCACGCACGCGGTGGAGCTGCTGGCCGGCATGCTCGCCGAGATCAGGGCGTACGGCGAGGGCATCGTGGTGGCCGAGCAGATCCCCACCAAGCTCGTCGCCGACGTGGTCAAGAACACCGCGCTCAAGGTCGTGCACCGGCTGCCCGCCGAGGACGACCGGCAGCTCGTCGGCGCGGCGATGAACCTCAGCGAGGAGCAGTCACGCCAGGTCGTCTCGCTGCCGCCCGGCGACGCGGCCGTGTTCGCCGACGGGATGGACCGGCCGCTGCGGGTGCGCGTGCCGCTCGGCGAGGCGCGCGAGAAGGCGCTGGCCGGGCCGCCGCCGCCGATCAGGGGCCGCCGTTCCGCCGCCTGCGGCGCGCCGTGCCGCACCGGCCAGGCGTGCACGCTGGTGGAGCTGCGCGAGGCCGACGTGCTCGCCGACGCGCCCGAGTGGGCGTGGCTGCGCATCTGGTGCGACACGGTCGTGCTCGCCTTCGTCACCAACCGGCCGCTGCCCGGCGTGCCGCGCGCGCTCGCCGCCGCCTGGGGCGGGCTGCCGCCCCGGCGCGCCGAGTGCCTGCTCGCCACGCTGGTCGAGCGCTCGGTGCGGCGGCGCGCCTGGGCGCTGCGCAGCTGGTTCGACCCCGCGCTGCTCACCGAGAAGGCCGCCGCGGCCGCCACCCGCCTGCTGGGCGGCCAGGGCGGCGGCGAGCGGCCCGGCGCCTCGTGGGTGCTTCCGCAGGTGCGCTGGCTGCACGAGGTCGACAGGCTCTTCCCGTACGGGCGTCCCGCGCCGGACCTGCGCACCCCCGCCCCGCCGATGGAGTACGCGATCTTCCGCCAGAACGGCGACGGCCCCCGCCAGGAGCCGCACGGCGAACTGCTGGGCCACCGGGCCAAGGCGCTGCGCCACCACCCGCTGTCGATGGAGATGGACCACAACAGGGAGCTGGCCTGGCGGGTCATCCTCGGCGACGACGAGCTCGAAAGCGTCCGGCGCGACGTCGACGCGGTGGCCCTCGGCGTCGAGCCGCAGGCCAGGCTCCGGCACGTCGGCCAGACCATGGGCGCCGGGTGGCTCGAAGGGGTGCTGGCGTGGCCGCACCGGTTCGTGCTGCCGTTCGGGCACGACGGCGCGCCGGAGATCTCGTTCGCCGAGCCTCACCTGGCGGATCAGGCGCGGTGATCGCGAGTAAGCGGTGTGGCACGGCCGATCGCGACTAGGATTTGTCAGCATGACCCAGCTTCCACTGCGGGCTCAGCTCGCGAGCGCCCTGGGCCGCAGTGCCGCCACGCTGTCCAGGATGACCGGGCGCGGCGACGGCTCGGTGATCGGCGGGCGGGTCGGCCTGATGCTCGAGCCCGACCTGCTCCGCCAGCTTGCCCGTGACCGCAAGCTGGCCCTGGTCAGCGCGACCAACGGCAAGACCACCACGACGCGGCTGATCACCTCCGCGCTGCTGGAGCTGGGGGAGGTGGCCACCAACGCGTTCGGCGCCAACATGCCCGCCGGCCACGTCTCCGCCCTGTCCCAGCACAAGAGCGCCCCTTACGGGGTGCTGGAGGTCGACGAGAAATATCTGCCCGAGGTCCTCGACACCACCGGCGCCGGCGTCGTCTGCCTGATGAACCTCAGCCGCGACCAGATGGACCGCGCCGCGGAGATCTGGCTGCTGGCGCAGAAGTGGCGCAGGGCGCTGTCCGGCAAGCCCACCCACGTCATCGCCAACTGCGATGACCCGCTGGTCACCTGGGGCGCCTCCACGGCCGCCCAGGTCACCTGGGTCGCCGGCGGGCAGCGCTGGAAGGAAGACTCCTGGAGCTGCCCCGAGTGCGGTGGTCCGCTGGAACGCAAGGGCGTCCACTGGGCCTGCCGTGAGTGCACCTTCCACCGGCCCGAGCCGCAGTGGGTGCTCGACGACGACGCGGTGATCGACCCGCGCGGGATGCGCTGGCTGATCGACATCCAGCTCCCCGGCCTGGCCAACCGGTCCAACGCGGCGATGGCGCTGGCCGTGGCCGAGGCGTTCGGGCTGCCGGTGGAGCGGGCGCTGCCCCGGCTGCGCGAGGTCACGTCGGTGGCCGGCCGCTACACCACGGTCGAGCGCGACGGCCGGCAGGCGCGGCTGCTGCTGGCCAAGAACCCCGCGGGCTGGCTGGAGGCCTTCGACGTCTCCGACCCCGCCCAGCCGATCATCCTGTCGGTCAACGCGCAGGGCCCCGACGGCCGCGACACCTCCTGGCTGTGGGACGTCGACTACCGCATCCTGCGCGGCCGGCCCGTCTTCGTGACCGGCGAGCGCCGCCTCGACCTGGCGCTCCGGCTGGAGGTGGCCGACGTGCCGTTCGCGCTCTGCGCGTCGTTCTCGGAGGCGCTGGCCATGCAGCCGCCCGGCCGGGTCGACGTGATCGCCAACTACACCGCCTTCCAGCAGATCCGATCGGAGTTCGGCCGTGCCGTCTGACAGCGCCCTGAGCATCGTCTGGATCTATCCCGACCTGCTGAGCACCTACGGCGACCAGGGCAACGTGCTCGTCCTGGAGCACCGCGCCCAGCGCCGCGGCATCCGCACCGAGACGGTCCACGTCCGCTCCTCCGACCCGGTGCCGGAGACGGGCGACGTCTACCTCATCGGCGGCGGCGAGGACCGGCCGCAGATCCTCGCGGCCGAGCGGCTGCGCCGCGACGGCGGCCTGCAGCGCGCGGTCGCCCGCGGCGCCTCGCTGCTCGCCGTCTGCGCGGGCTACCAGATCATGGGCAGCACGTTCGGCGGCGAGGAGGGCCAGCCGGTCGACGGCATCGGCCTGCTCGACCTCGCCAGCGCCCGCGGCCCGGCGAGGGCCGTCGGCGAGCTGGTGGCCGAGGTGGACGCCGCGCTGGGCCTGCCGACCCTGACCGGGTTCGAGAACCACATGGGCGTCACCCGCCTGGGCCCCGGCGTCAAGCCGCTGTCGAAGACCGTGAAGGGCATCGGCAACGGCGACGGCTTCGAGGGCTGCTACACCGGTCACGTGGTCGGCACCTACCTCCACGGCCCGGCCCTGGCCCGCAACCCGGCGCTGGCCGACCTGCTGCTGTCGTGGCAGGTGGGCCAGCTGGGCCCGCTCGACGACACCCGCTACGAGCAGCTCCGGCAGGAGCGTCTCGCCGCGGTGATGTCTCAGTAGACGAGTGCCTGCGCGCCCTCGGTCGTCACCTCTTCGACGAACGTGGGCGCCCCGGCGATGCGCACCCCCTCGATCACGTCGTCGACCGTGATCTCGCGCCGGGCCGCGCACTGCGTGCAGAGCGTCACCCGGCCGCCGGCCAGCACCGCGTCGAACAGGTCGGCGAGCGGCACCGCGTGGGGCAGCGCGAACTCCTTGGCCCGGCCGGGGAGCGCGAACCACGCCGACTCTCCGGTCAGCCAGAGAGAGACGGGAACCCCGCTCGCGAGCGCCGCGGCCGCGACCGTGAACGCCTGGTTGCACCGCTCGGGGTCGTCGGACCCCGCCGTCACCTTGATCACCAGTGATCGTGCCATGTCCGCCACCCTAGAACGTCCCCGGCCCGCCCCGCGCCACTAGGGTTGCGCCTATGGAGGAACCACAGGTGCATGCCGCCCTGGAGCCGATCGCCTTCCTGCTCGGGCGGTGGGAAGGCGCGGGCGTCGGCGGCTACCCGACGATCGAGAGCTTCAACTTCGGCCAGGAGATCGAGTTCGGCCACAACGGCAAACCCTTCCTGACGTACGTGAGCCGCACCTGGCTGCTCGACCAGGACGGCAACCAGGTCAGGCCGCTGGCCACCGAGTCGGGCTACTGGAGGGCGCTGCCCGAGCGGCAGCTGGAGGTGGTGCTGGCGCACCCGACCGGCATCGTGGAGATCTACGTCGGCGAGGTCGTCTTCCACAAGATCGACCTGCGGACGGACGTCGTGGCGCGCACGGTCTCCGCCAAGGAGTACACAGCGGGCCGCCGACTCTACGGCCTGGTCAACGGCAACCTGATGTGGGCCTACGACATGGCCGCGGTCGGGCAGCCGCTCACGTCGCACATGTCGGCGGAGCTGAAGAAGGTCGGCTGAGAAATGAAGAAGGGCCCCAGGCGGCGCTCCGCTCGCTCAGGAACGGGCCGGATGGACCAAAGGCGGCGACAGGAGTCGCGCCCTCCGGCTGCCGGGGGCCCCGGTGGTTGCCTCGTACTCGCGAACGACTGCGAGACAACAGCCCGCGTCGTCAGCGGACAACCACCTCGCTGGTCCGACTATGACTACCCATTGTGTGGACCACCTCCTTTCCGCGTACTCATGAAGCTATGCGGTCGCGAGCGAACAGGGCAAGTGATTAAAGCCCGGCCTTAGACTCGTTGACATGACGGAGACGCAGTGGCATGAGGAGCTTCGCGCCAAGGGTTACCGGGTCACTCCGCAGCGCCAGCTCGTCCTGGAAGCGGTCAAGGAGCTGGAGCACGCCACGCCCGAGGAGATCTGCGGCAAGGTCCGCGAGACGGCTCGCGGGGTCAACATCTCCACCGTCTACCGCACGCTGGAGCTCCTCGAGGAGCTCGGCATGGTCACCCACACCCACCTCGGTCACGGCGCCCCGACCTACCACCTGGCGGCCGAGGCCGACCACGTCCACCTGGTGTGCCGGGGCTGCGGGCAGGTCATCGAGGTCCGGCCCGAGCTGGTCGAGGGGCTGGTGCGCGGGCTCGACGACGAGCTCGGGTTCGCCACCGACGTCCACCACCTGACCGTCTTCGGCCGCTGCAGCGCGTGCAGATAGCCTGAGAGGCATGCGTAGCCCACTGCTGGATCTTCCGGGAGCCGTCGCGGCCGACGCTCCCGACACCGACGTCGCGGCCCACTACGGCGACCTGTTCGCCGAGCAGCGCGCGCTGGTCAAAGGTGAGGCGGTCGTCGACCGCAGCAACCGCGAGGTGGTCCGCGTCACCGGAGCCGACCGGCTCACCTGGCTCAACGATCTCACCTCGCAGAAGCTCGACACCCTCCAGCCCGGCGAGTGGACGCAGACGCTCGTGCTCGACCCGCAGGGCCGCGTCGAGCACCACCTGACCCTGGTCGACGACGGCGAGACCGTGCTGGCCCACGTCGAGCCCGGCACCGCCGACGCGCTGATCGGCTATCTCGACCGGATGCGGTTCATGCTCCGGGTCGAGGTGTCGCGGGCCGACGACCTCGCGGTGCTGTCCACCGCCGACGGCGACGTCCACGTGCCGCGCGCCGAGCTGGGCGACCACCTGGGCAAGCCGCTCGCGGGGCTGTGGGCGTACGAGGCGCTGCGCATCGAGGCGCACCGGCCGCGGCTGGGCTTCGACACCGACCACAAGACGATCCCGCACGAGGTGGGCTGGATCGGCCCGGCCGTGCACCTCACCAAGGGCTGCTACCGCGGCCAGGAGACGGTCGCGCGCGTCCACAACCTGGGCCATCCGCCGCGCCGGCTGGTCTTCCTGCACCTCGACGGCAGCGTCGACACGCTGCCCGCGCACGGCGCGCCGGTGATCTTCGAGAGTCAGGAGGTCGGCACCGTCGGCTCGGCCGCCCGCCACCACGAGCTGGGGCCCATCGCGCTGGCCGTGATCAAGCGGACGGTGCCGGTCGACGCCCCGCTCCTGGCCGGCGGCGTGGCGGCCGCCCAGGAGGTCGTGGTGCCGCCCGACGCGGGCCGCAACGTCAGCATCGACCCGGCGCTGCGGCGGCGCGTCCGATAGCGCGCTAGACGTCCACGATCAGGGTGATCGGGCCGTCGTTGACCAGCGACACCTTCATGTCGGCGCCGAAGCGGCCCGTCTCCACCTGCGCGCCCAGCCCGCGCAGCTCCTCGACCACCGCGTCGACCAGGGGCTCGGCGACGGGCCCCGGCGCGGCGGCCTGCCAGGTGGGGCGCCGGCCCTTGCGGGCGTCGCCGTAGAGCGTGAACTGGCTGATCACCAGGAGCGGCGCGGCCACGTCGGAGCAGGACTTCTCGCCGTGCAGGATGCGCAGACCCCACAGCTTGGCGGCCAGCTTGACCGCCTCGGCCCTGCCGTCGGTGTGGGTGACGCCCACCAGGACGAGAAGGCCGGGCTCGTCGATCGCGCCGACCGTCTGCCCGTCGACGGCCACGGAGGCGGAGCTCACCCGCTGAACCACTGCTCGCATGGGATCCCATTCTGGCCCAGGGAAGGACCTCCGTAGACTCGTGACGAAAGGGGGGCGAGATGTCGCTGGTCGTGGAGGTCGTCCGGTCCGGATTCGTCGAATCCCGGCATGAGGTGCGCATGCTCGCCCTCGACACGGCGGGCACCCCCGCCGAGGCGCACGGCGCGGTCCACGTGCCGGCCTCGCCCCGCTCGACGATGAAGCCGCTGCAGGCCCTGGCCATGCTCCACAACGGCCTCAACCTCGGCGGCGAGCTGCTGGCGCTGGCCTGCGCCTCCCACGCGGGCGAGCCGTTCCACGTCGACGGCGTCAAGAAGATCCTGGCCGGGGCGGGGCTCGACGAGTCGGCGCTGCGCTGCCCGGAGGACTATCCCGAGGACCGTCGGGTCACCGACTTCGGCCGCGTTCACATGAACTGCTCCGGCAAGCACGCCGCCATGCTCGCCACCTGCGTCGCCAACGACTGGCCCACCGCCTCCTACCTGGAGGTCACCCACCCGCTGCAGCGCGCGATCCGCACCACCGTGGAGGAGCTGAGCGGGGAGCGGATCGCCGCCTCGGGCGTCGACGGGTGCGGGGCGCCGCTGTTCTTCGTCTCGATGCTGGGCGTGGCCAAGGCGTTCCGGTCGCTCGCGCTGGCCGGGGCCGACAGCCGGGAGCGGGCCGTGTTCGACGCCATGCGCGCCCATCCTGAGTGGACGTCCGGCACCCACCGGCAGGAGGCCGCGCTCATGCGGGCGCTGCCCGGCCTGATGGTGAAGGCGGGCGCGGAGGGCTTCCAGGCGTTCGCGTTCGAGGACGGCCGGGCCGGCGTGATCAAGATCGAGGACGGGTCGGGCCGGGCCCGCACCCCGCTCACCGTGATGGCGCTGCGCTCGCTCGGCCTCACCTCGCCGCCGCTCGACGCGCTCGCCACACACCACGTGCTGGGCGGCGGCGAGCCGGTGGGCGAGCTGCGCGTGCGCACCGTCCACCGCTGACTCAGAGCGTGCGAAACTGCCTGCTGGCGGAGATGGCGCCCGAGGTGGTCGTGGTGAACGTGCGCATCGACCCGGCGAACTTCGACAGGTCCCACTCCGCCGGGCCGTGATACCAGTAGAGGTTGTCGGCCTGATGGCCGTTGCCGGTCACCGACGCGACCAGCCGCGACCAGTGCTCCACCCCGTCGAAGATCACCGCGTACGGGAGATAGCGGGAGAACAACTCGACCCGGTCCTTCTCCGGCACGTTGCCCAGATCGCCGGAGAAGAGGAAGTCGCGGAAGCCGAGCGTGTGCGCCAGCGCCGCCGAGCCCTTGGCGGTCTTGGCCGGCATGTACTGCCCGCCGACGGCCAGCGCGCCGCCCGCGATGACGGCGGCCAGCCCGAGCAGCCCGTAGGAGGTGAACCAGGCGAGCGCGGCCGTGGCCAGCAGGCCCAGGACCATGAGGACGACGCCGATCGTGGTCCACCGGGTCCGCTCCGCGTCGGGACGGCGGGCGAACCAGCCCTGCCGCACCACGTCCGCGTAGAGGGCGTCGCGGACCTGGCCCAGGTGCGCGGCGAACGAGCCGGACAACTGCGACAGCAGCACCGCGTCGCGGCCCTCGAAGATGGCGTCGTAGAGCGCCTGCTCATACGGCAGCAGCGTGTGGGACGGCGCGTGCGGCAGCCGCACCAGCAGCCAGTCGGGGGCGTCGTAGGTCTGCCTCGGCTGCTCGTCGATCCGCAGGTAACCGCGCACGGCCAGGTCGACGATGGTGGCGGTCACGTCGACCACGTCGGCCTGCTCGTCCACCAGCGTGCCGATCTGGCCCGGGCGGACGCCGTCGGGCGGGGTGAAGTGACCGTTCTGCACGGGGTTGACGGCCCCCTGCTCGTGGCTGACGACGCGGGCGTCACGGCCCCGCGTCCAGTAGAGCAGCGCCACTCCGCCGAGCAGCAGCACCAGCAGGCCCGCCAGCGCGCCGCCGGTCACCATGTTCAGCGCGAACGCGTTGGCCAGAGAGAAGCGCTTGTCGAGGATCGGCCGGCCGCCGCTCGCGCCCTCGGGGAAGCCCACCACGACGGTGAGCGTCTGGCCGGGCGCGAGACCCTGCTGCTCGAAGTCGGCCTGGGCGCCGGTGTGGTCCATCGCGGCCGTGGTGCAGCCGACCGCCGAGGTCAGCTCACCGGCGAAGCACGAGAGGTTCTGCACCGGGCCGGGGCCGGTGACCTGGACCGTGGCCTTGTCGACGGAGACGTTCCAGCCGCCCACGGCGAACCAGCGCAGCTCCTCGACCTTGCCGGTCGGGGTGACCGCGCCCTTCACGTCGTACTCGACCGTCGCGGGCGCGGTGACCCTCAGCACGCCGTCGGCGTAGCCGCCGCCCTTGACGTTCGAGATCTCGAACAGGCGGTCGTTGGCGTCGTCGTGCCGGGTGCGGGTGAGGAACGTGCGCTTCAGCTCGCCCGACCCGGTGATCTTCTCCACGACGTGGAGCATGCCGCCCTTGCCCAGGGTCATGGTCACCTCGTCGGTGATCCCGGCGTTCGCCGCCATCGCGGGCGCGGTGGTCAGCGCCAGGGCGGTCGTCACCAGTGCGGCGAGCACGAGCCTGAATCCGGTCATGGCCGTGCATCGTATCGGGTCTGTCCGACGCATCCGTAGATGTCAGATCACGGGTGACGATCAGTCGGAAATCGCGATGCGCAGTCGGCGGAAGCCGCGGCCCTTGCTCTCCACCTTGGTCACCTTGATGCGGCCGATCTGCTTGGTGGAGGCGACGTGGGTGCCGCCGTCGGCCTGGGTGTCGAGGCCCACGATGTCGACGACGCGCACGTCCTCGACCTCCGGCGGCACCAGGTTGGTCGCGGTGCGGATGATGTCGGGGATCGCGAACGCCTCGTCACGCGGCAGCACCCGCACGTCGATGCGGCGGTCGGCGATGATCTCGGCGTTGCAGGCGTCTTCCACGAGCTCCTTGAAGCCGGGCGGCACCTCGGGCAGGTTGAAGTCCATCCGGGCGGTCAGCGGCTCCATGTTGCCGCCGGTGACCGGGCAGCGGAAGTCGCGGAACACGACCCCGCACAGCACGTGCAGCCCGGAGTGGGTGCGCATCAGCGCGGAGCGGCGCTCGTCCTCGACCGCGGCGCGCACGACCGTGCCCACCGGCGGGATCGGGTCGCCCTCGGCCGGGATCAGGTAGAGGTCGTCGCCCTTGCGCACGCCGACGACGCGGGTCTCGACGCCCTGCCAGATGAGCACGCCGTGGTCGGCGGGCTGGCCGCCCCCGCCGGGGTAGAAGGCCGACCGGTTGACCACGATGCCTTCGGGGGTGGCGTCGAGCACCACGGCCTCGAAGTCGCGCAGGCCCTGGTCGGAAAGTTCGAGGCGCTGGGTGCGCCCGTGCAGGTCGGTGGTCATGCGCGGGTCACCAGGGACCGTAGGGGCCGTTGTTGCCGCCCCGGCCGCCCATGCCCTTCACCGCGGGCTTGACGTCCACGATGTAGATGGCGGCGGCGATCACCGCGGCGATGGAGAAGATGCCCATCCCGATCCCCAGGAAGGCACGGCCCCAGATGATCAGGAAGTTGATCACGTACTGCCAGGCCCCGGCCGCGGAGAACAGCGTGGCCAGGATCAGGATGATCAGCCAGATGTTCTTCTGCAGCTTGCCGGCCGAGACGAACGCGTCGGCCGGCACCCGCAGGGCGTGCACCAGTGCGTATCCCGACATACCGAAAATGATCAGGGAGAGCACCGAGAACAGAAGGTTGAAGACCAGGTTGATGAATTGCATGTGTTGGCTCCGCCCAATGCCGCGATGAGTCGGCTTCAGCCTAATGGCCACCCGCGCTCCACGGGCAACGGAAACGGCAGCGGCGGCCGGAAGCTTGCCGGGCCCGGGCAGGCAGAAGGCCCGCCTCCAGGTGGAGACGGGCCTTCAGCGGCAGGTCAGGCCTTGGCCTTGGGGGCGCGGGTCTTCTTGGCCGGGGTGACCGGAGCGGCGGCGGCGGCCGGCTCGGCGGCCTCCGACACTTCCTCCAGCTCCAGGGCGGCCTCGCCGGTGGTCTTGCTGACCACCTTGCGGCCGCGCACCGCGAACTCCTCATAGACCTCGACGGCACGGTGGCCCAGCTGGTCGGCGTACTCGCGGGCCTTCTCGGGGAACTCCTTGGCGATGCCCTCGGCCTTGCCGGCGTACTCGCGGGCCTTCTCCGGCAGCTCCTTGGCGATGCCCTCCGCCTTGTCGGCGTAGGCGCGCGCCCGCACGGGGAGGTCCTTGGCCAGCTCGGCGCGGCGGGACTGCAGCTTCTGCAGCTGCTCGGGCAACTCGCGCAGCTTCTCCACGGCATAGTCGCCGGCCCCGGCGACCGCGTAGAACGGCTTGGTGTCGGTGAGCTTCTTCACTTCGGTGGCAAGCGTCATGATGGGTTAACCTTCCTTGGTTTCCTGGTTGACGGGGCCGTCGCCGTTGCTCGCCGCATAGGGCTCAAGTGCGGCGAGGAGCTCAGGCGGCAGCGGCTGTTCGTCGTCCGGTGCGGAGGCGGGCCGGGGGTGGGCGTTCTGGGAGGTCTGCTCGTCCCCGGCCGGCCCTTCCTTGCGGAACGACTCGTAAATGTCGATCAACACCTGGCGTTGCCGCTCGGTGATGTTCGGATCCTCCCGGATCGCCGTGATGACGTCGCTGGGAGGCTCGTGGTCGTCGATGAGACCGGCCTGCACGTAGAGCGCCTGCGAGGAGATGCGCAGGCCCTTGGCGATCTGGTTGAGGATCTCCGCGCTCGGTTTGCGCAGGCCGCGCTCGATCTGGCTCAGGTAGGGATTGGACACCCCCGCCGCGGCAGCCAGCTGGCGCAGCGAGATCTTCGCCTGCTGCCGCTGCTCGCGGATGTACTCGCCGATCGAGCCGACTTTGGGAAGTGCCATACCTCAAGTATGCGGCCCTCTGCTTGCAATTGCAAACGGAGTGGTTAACACCTGCAAGCGCTAGAGCTGGATGATCCAGAGAAACGGCGTCGAGGTGACCAAACTCACAGACAGCGCGATGATGCCCGCCCGGGTCCGGCGCGGCAGCTCCGGAGCCGGCTTGATCAGGCGGTCGACCCTGGCCATGACGTGGGACGCGTGCAGGCTCAGCATCCCGCTCGGCACCGGCATCGCGCCCGCCGTGCCGAACCGCAGCAGGGCCGTGGCCAGCCGGCGCGGTGAGCAGTAGCGGCGCGCCCGGTCGTCGGCGGCCATCTCGATCAGCAGCTCCACCTGCCCCTGCGCCTCGCGCACCACCTTGGCCCAGGGCAGCGCCCGGCGCAGCGCGGCGAACGGCAGCAGCACCAGGTCATGACGCTCGCGCACGTGGGCCGCCTCGTGCGCGAGCACCGCGGCCAGCTCGTCGCGCGACCACAGCCGCAGCGCGCCCTCGCTCACCACGACCTGGGAGCGCAGCCCGGGCACGCAGTAGGCCGCCGCGCTCGGATGGTCGAGCACCCGCACGCCGGGCACGCCCGGGTCGTCACGGGAGATCAGCGCGAGGAGCATGCGGTGACGCCGGCGGGCGCGCAGCGCGTGCGCCCCGGCCGAGATCAGCACCACGACGAGCACGGTCAGCGCGGTGAGCCCGGCGATCATGGCGAGGACGTGCAGCGGGTCCCACGCCTCGATGGGCGCCTCGCCCTGGACGAACGCGACCAGACCCGGCAGCACGCCGATCCCGTAAGGCTGCACGCCGAAGGCGAGCATGGACCCGGTGGTGGCCAGCCCCCACGCCACGCCCAGCGACTGCCACAGGATGATGGCCAGCCGGGGCGCGCGGGAGGTCCAGCGAGCGGTGGTGAGACGCCAGGAGCCGATCGCGCACGCCGTGGCGAGCGCGGCCAGCACCGCTGCCGTGGTCACTCTTCCTCCAGCTCCGTCAAGGCTCTGCGCAGGATCTCCGCCTCGTCACCGGAGACGGCCTGGGCGAAACGGGTCAGGGCGGCGGAACGGTCGCCCGTCATGTCGAGAGCTCCCAGCATAAGCTCAGCGATGTAGCTGTCACGGCTTTCTGCGGGTTCGTAGCGCCAGGCGCGGCCGTCACGGGTGCGCGCGAGGAAGCCCTTGCGGGTGAGCCGGTCGAGAACGGTCATGACCGTGGTCGGCGCCAGGTCACGGTCGGCGATGAGACGGCCGACCTCGCGGGCGGTCAGCGGGGTGTTCTCCGCCCACAGGATGTCCATGATGCTGCGTTCGAGCTCGCCAAGACCCTTCACACGCTCCAGAGTAGTACTACACGACGTCGAGCAGCTATCCGGGATTCTGGTGAGATGGACATCACGCTGGTGCAGGGGGATATCACCAAGCAGCGAGTGGACGCGATCGTGAACGCGGCCAACTCCTCGCTCATGGGCGGCGGCGGGGTGGACGGGGCGATCCACCGTAACGGCGGGCCGGAGATCATCGAGGAGTGCCGGAAGCTCCGCGCCTCCCGGTACGGGCGCGGCCTGCCGACCGGCGAGGCCGTCGCCACCACCGCCGGCCGGCTCCCCGCGCGCTGGGTGATCCACACGGTCGGCCCCGTGCACTCGCCGTTCGAGGACCGCTCGGAACTGCTCGCCTCCTGCTATCGGGAGTCGCTGCGGGTCGCCGAGTCGCTGGGCGCCCGGACGGTGGCGTTCCCGGCGATCGGCACGGGCATCTTCGGCTGGCCGCTGGCGGAGGGCGCCCGCGTCGCCGTCGACGCCGTACGCGCATGGAAGACCGCGTCCGCTTCGGCGGATCCCGCCGCGTCCACCTCCCAGGAACCGGCCGCGCCCGCCACCCCCGCCACGTCGCTGGTCGAGGTGCGGTTCGTGTTGTTCGACGCGGGGGCGTACGCCGTCTTCGAAGCGGCTCTCTGACCGCCGCGCGCGCCGTCTACCGCGCGGCGGCCGGCGCGATCGCCTGCCAGGGCAGGGTCAGTTCGCCGAGCCGCCAGCGGGCGCGCCCGCCGAGCGGCGGGCGGCGGGCGACCGGCCAGGAGCCCGCGAGGGTCTCCACCGCGGCGAGCCACCGCTGCCGCGCCCCGTGCGAGCCGTACGGGGAGCTGACCGCCCAGGCGTGGTCCCAGTCGCGCAGGAACGCGTGGATCGGCTCACCGGGCACGTTGCGGTGGATGAGCGTCTTCGGCAGCCGGTCGGCCAGGTCGGAGGGCCGCTCGAACGCGTCGAACCGGGCCGAGAACGTGAGCGTGCGCGGGCCGGACGCGTCGAGTCCCACCCAGACGGCCCGGTGCCCCACCTCCGAGCAGGTGCCCTCGACCAGCACGCCGCCGGGGGCCAGCCCCGCCAGCAGCACCTCCCAGTAGCGCCACGCCGCCGCCTCCTCGTACTGGCGCAGCACGTTGAAGGCGCGGACCAGCAGCGGCGGCCGGGGGACCGGCAGCTCGAAGCCGCCGAGCACGAAGCTCAGCCCCTCCCGCTCATACGGCTTGGCCACCGCCACCCGGGCCGGGTCGATCTCGACGCCCACCACCTCGACGTCCGGCGCCACCCGGCGCAGCCGGGTGAACAGCTCAAGCGTGGTCGCGTGCGAGGCCCCGTACCCCAGGTCCACCACGAGCGGCCGGGCCGTGCCGCGCAGCAGGCGGCCGTGGACGGCGGCGATCCACCGGTCGGCGCGGCGCAACCGGTTGTGCGCGGTGGTGCCCCGGGTGATGGCGCCGACCGGTCTAGCCACCGACGCGGTGCACCCTGTGCTGGGCGGCCTGGGCGCGGGGGCGGATGACCATGCGGTCGATGTTGACGTGCGCCGGCCTGGTCACGCACCAGGCGATCGCGTCGGCCACGTCGTCGGAGCTGAGCGGGTCGGGCACGCCCTCGTACACCTTGGCGGCGCGGTCGGCGTCGCCCCGGAACCGGTTCACCGCGAACCCCTCCGTGCGCACCATGCCGGGCGCGATCTCCACGATCCGCACCGGCTGCCCCACCAGCTCCAGCCTGAGCGTCTCGGTCATCGACGTCTGCGCGTGCTTGGCCGCGCAGTAGCCGCCGCCTCCCTCGTACGAGACCAGCCCCGCCGTGGAGGTGAGCATCACCAGCACGCCGTCGCCCGACCCGATCAGCTTCGGCAGCAGCGCCTGGGTGACGCGCAGGGAGCCGAGCACGTTCGTGTCATACATCCGCTGCCAGTCGTCGAGCCTGCCCTCGGACACCGGCTCCAGGCCGAGCGCGCCGCCGGCGTTGTTGACCAGCACGTCGCAGCGCTCCAGCGAGGCCGCCAGCGCGTCGACCGACTCCTGGGAGGTCACGTCCAGCGTCACCGGAGAGATCCCCGGCACCTCGGCGGCCAGCTTGTCCAGCCGTTCGCGGCGCCTGGCGCCGGCCACCACGTGGTAGCCCTCGGCGGCCAGCCGCCGCGCCGTCGCCTCGCCGATCCCGCTGCTCGCGCCGGTCACCACAGCCGTTCTCTTCATGGGCCTCATCCTGCCAGGTTGCCTGTTGGGCACCCCCCGCCGTGACCCTCTGTCGGGAATGTCGGAAAAATCTGGACAGTTATACATCTCTTGGAGGTGATGTCGGGTGAGGCGACGACGGGTCAACCGGGTCGCGACGATCAGCATGCACACGTCACCGCTCGACCAGCCCGGAACGGGCGACGCCGGCGGGATGAACGTGTACATCGTCGAATCGGCCAAACGGCTAGCCCAACTCGGTGTGGAGGTGGACATCTTCACCCGCGCCACCGCCCGGGACCTGCCACCGGTCGCCGAGCTGACACCCGGCGTCCTGGTCCGTCACCTGACCGCCGGGCCGTACGAGGAGATGGACCGGGCGGACCTGCCCGGCCAGATGTGCGCCTTCCTGTCGGAGGTGCTGCGCACCGAGGCCATGCACGAACCCGGCCACTACGACGTCATCCACTCCCACTACTGGCTCTCCGGCCAGGTCGGCTGGCTCGCCAAGGAACGCTGGGGCGTCCCGCTCGTCCACACCATGCACACCATGGCCAAGGTGAAGAACCGGCTCCTGGCCGCCGGCGACCGGCCCGAACCGCAGGCCCGCGTGGTCGGCGAGGAGCAGGTCGTGCAGATCGCCGACCGTCTCGTCGCCAACACCGCCGACGAGGCGCACGAGCTCATCGACCTCTACGGAGCCGCCGAGCAACGCGTCGCCGTCGTCAACCCCGGCGTCAACCTGACCGTCTTCCAGCCCGCCTCCAAAGGCGCCGCCCGGCGTCGGCTCGGCCTGCCCCAGGACGCGCACGTCCTGCTCTTCGTCGGCCGCATCCAGCCGCTCAAGGCCCCCGACGTGCTGCTGCGCGCCGCCTCACGGATGCTCATCGACGACCCGTCACTGCGCGGCCGGCTCGTCGTCGCCTGCGTCGGCGGACCTTCGGGCAACGGCCTGGCCAGGCCCTCCATCCTCACCGAGCTCGCCACCGAACTCGGCATCGAGGACACCGTCCGCCTCGTCCCGCCCGCGCCCCAGCAGGAGCTCGCCGACTGGTACCGGGCCGCCGACCTCACCGTCGTGCCCTCCCACAGCGAGTCGTTCGGCCTCGTCGCGCTGGAGTCCCAGGCCTGCGGCACCCCCGTCGTCGCCGCCGCCGTCGGAGGGCTGCGCACCGCCGTCCGCGACGGCGTGTCCGGGCTCCTCGTCGACGGGCACGACCCGCACGACTGGGCGCGGGCCGTCCGCGGCCTCCTGGACGTCCCGGCCCGCCTCGCCGACCTGGCGGAAGGGGCGCGCGAGCACGCCGCCGCCTTCGGCTGGCAGGCCACGTCCGCCCGCCTCATGGACGTCTACGCCCAGGCCGTCGCCCACCTGCACCGCCAGCCCGTGGCGGTCAACTCGTACTGACCGGCCCGGCTCCCGCCGAGGCCGCGTCAGTAGGCTGTAGGGCATGCGCGACGTCATCGAAGCCGCGCTCAAGGCCGCGGACGTCGAGTACGACGAACCGCGGCCCGGAGCGTTCCTCGCCAAGCTGCCGGGCCGGCACAAGCTCGCCACCATGACCTGGCTGATCGTCGGCGAGCGGGTCCTGCACGTCGAGGCGTTCTTCTGCCGCCAGCCCGACGAGAACCACGCCGAGTTCTACAAGTGGCTGCTCGCCAAGAACGGCGCGATGTACGGGGTCCACTTCTCCGTCGACCCCGTCGGCGACGTCTACCTGGTCGGCCGCCTGCCCCTCACCGCCATCACCGAGGACGAGATCGACCGCGTGCTCGGCTGCGTGCTCACCTACTCCGACGACTCCTTCGACCGCGCCCTGGAGATCGGCTTCGCCTCGTCCATCAGACGCGAGTGGGAATGGCGCAAGAAGCGCGGCGAGTCCCTGGCCAACCTGCAGGCCTTCGCCCGCTTCGCGGACCCGGATCGCGCCTGAACGAGCCCGCCCTAGGATGACCGTATGGCGACTTTGGTGCTGCTGCGGCATGGCGAGAGCGACTGGAACGCGAAGGGCCTGTTCACCGGCTGGGTGGACGTGAGCCTGTCGGCCAAGGGCGAGGACGAGGCCCGCCGGGGAGGCAAACTCCTCATCGACGCCGGCCTCTACCCCGACGTCGTCCACACCAGCCTCCTGACCCGGGCCATCCAGACGGCCCAGCTGGCGCTCGGCGCGGCCGACCTCCTCTGGCTCCCGGTCAAGCGCTCCTGGCGGCTCAACGAGCGCCACTACGGCGCCCTCCAGGGCAAGAACAAGGCCCAGACCCGCGAGGAGTTCGGCGAGGAGCAGTTCATGCTCTGGCGGCGCTCCTACGACACGCCTCCGCCGCCCATCGCCGACGACGACGAGTACGCCCAGACCGGCGACCGCCGCTACGCCCTCCTCCCGCCCGAGCTGATGCCGCGTACCGAGTGCCTCAAGGACGTGGTCGACCGGATGCTGCCCTACTGGTACGACGAGATCGTGCCCGACCTGTCGGCGGGCCGGACCGTCCTCGTGGCCGCGCACGGCAACTCGCTGCGCGCCCTGGTCAAGCACCTCGACGACATCAGCGACGACGACATCGCCGGGCTCAACATCCCCACCGGCATCCCGCTCCGCTACGACCTGGACGAGCACTTCCGGCCGCTGCGGCGCGGCGGCGAGTACCTCGACCCGGAGGCCGCCAAGGCAGCCGCCGAAGCCGTCGCCAACCAGGGGCGTTGACCGGACCGCCGCTTCCGGAAAAACCTGAAGATCTTTTGGGGAACCCCCTCGGGCTGGGCGCCGTGATGCGTGCCCGTGGCCCGCTCAGCCCGCCGTAGGGGGTGAAGGGCGTGGCGTGTGCTTGACGGTCGTTCATGTCCAGGGAAGCCCTCAGCGCGGCGGCGGGCTTCATGCCGTGGGGCTTCACCCGGATACCTACTGTCGAAGATCCTGTCGAAGGCCGGTCGTCGCGGGACCGGCCGGGTCGGCGGGGGTTCGAGGCCATGTCCAGGCGGAGCGCACGATGAAGGCCAGGAGCAGCACCTCGATTCCGATGGAGAGGCCGTAGAAGGAGGCCCATTCCCAGGACTCCCCTACCGCGTTGAACGCCGAGTAGGGGATGTAGAGCGATGCGACGACGAGGTTCGTGGCGCGGTTCACCCGGGCGGGCAGCGTCACGGAGAGCATCACCATCAGGGCCGGGATCGCCATGGACGCGAGCATGACGGTCAACAACGTCGCGCTGATGTCGAACTCGAAGACGACGCCGGCCAGGATGTCGTCGACGGTGCCAGGCTTGTAAAGGTGGAAGTAGTCGACGTAGATGTAGAGGAACATGATGCTGGTCCATGCGGCGGCGAGCTTGACCTGCACGGGGACCGGCGGGTTGGCGAGCAGGGTCGGAGTTTTCGTCTGGATGGTCATCGGTTCTTCTTTCGGGAGGAGCGGTCCGTCCGCCGGAGTGGCGGCAGGTTGGGGCGTGCACACGCACGGGGTCGGGTCGTGCTCGTGACCAGCACCGTCTGGCCCGGTCGAACGTTCGCGATCTTGCGCAATGCTGCAACGCAGCCATGGCCGAGGTGGGCACCGCCGGCGAGGCCCCTGCCAGGGATGCCGTGGCGCGGCCGGCGGAGCCTGAACGCCAGGCGCACCACGTACGGCTCATCGGCCATGACGAAGTAGGCACCAGGATGTGCTGAGGCCGCGCTCACCTGGACGAGCACATCGCCTCGACCGGGCAGCGGTAGCCCGGACCTCGGACGACGCGAGCACTGAGGGCAGGCCGTAGCGGTGCTGGGTCGGCGGCCCGCGTCGTCGTCGCCCCCGGTGGACTCGCCCCCGGCACCAGGCGTGCTGCGGCATTCGATCGCTGTTCGATCCCACAGAAGCCTCCTCACGTCCGAGCTACGACCCAGTTCGTACACCGTACGTCGTACACCGTACTAAGCTCGTACGCTGTACCATGACCCTACGTTGAACGCTTGTCAAGCCGTTCGAAGGAGCGAGGAGACCCGTTGTCTGCGAGGGAACGACGCCAGGTCGCGTCAGATGCGGGGCTGAGCAAGAAGCGGGTGGTGGACGAGGCGGTCCGGCTCGCCGACCGCGAGGGGGTCGGCGAGCTGAGCATGCGCCGGCTGGCCGGCTCGCTCGGCGCGGGCGCGATGTCGCTCTACTACTACGTGGCGAGTAAGGAAGAGTTGCTGGACGCCATGATCGACGTCGTGTTCGAGGAGATCGAGCTCCCGCCTGCGGAGACCGACTGGCAGTCAGCGATGCGACGCCGGGCGGTATCCGCCCGACAGGTTCTCGCACGCCACCCGTGGGCGATCGGCCTGATGGAGTCGCGGACATCGCCGGGGCCCGCGAACCTCCGCCACCGCGAAGCGGTCACCGCCTGCCTGCGAAGGGCCGGCTTCTCGGTCGTGATGGCGACGCACGCCAACTGGTTGCTCGACAGCTATGTCTACGGTTTCGCCCTGCAGGAAGCCAGCCTGCCGTTCGACACCGCCGACGAGCTCGCGGACATGGCCGAGGACGTCTTCCTGCCCCAGCTTCCTCCTGACGAGTTCCCCTACCTCAACGAGTCCGCCGCGGTGCTCGCCGCTGCCGGCTACGACCCGGCGGAGGAGTTCACCTTCGGCCTCGACCTCGTCCTGGCCGCCCTCGAGCCCCTCAGAGTGCCTGCGTGAGAACGCGCCTGCGCAGAAACAGCAGCGCCGTCACCCGTTCACGGCTGTGAACGTATCTGCCATTCACGGCTGTGAACGTTCCGTAGCCTTCCGACGGCGGGCTGAGCGGGCCGCAGGCACGCATCACGGCGCCCAGCCCGAGGGGGTTCCCCAAAAGATTTTCTGGTTGTGAATCACGACGACAGACTTCACTCAGCACGCGCCCGCCCGCCGATCGCCCACGGCGGCCATGCGCCGTGTCACCACAAACGTGTCACCACAAAGACGTGCGGCCGCGGAAAGATATCTCGTCACAGAAAGAACAGAAAACAGAGAACAACTACTCGCGCCGCCATGGAACGACGGATGTTCGGTGGTCGGCGTTGATGGAGTGCAGCGGGCACGGCCGGCGGGGTTCTCGCGGGCAGAGCACGAACGCCTCGGTGACGGTGGCGCGATACAGCCGCCAGGCCGCCGGCGCGGTCACGTCGTCCACGGTGATCCCGCTCCCGCCTCGGGTCGCGGGGCCGGGGTAGACGCCGACGCCGTGGTCGAGGTCGCTCCCGGAGAGTTCGGCGGCCGTGCCCGAGAGGTAGACGGCGCGGCCGTGGTAGGGCGGCACCCCCGAGTCGAACACGACCATGCTCACCTCGGGGCGCCGTGCGAGGTTGAGCGAGTGTGCGGCGTCGGGGGACGACACCCAGTAGAACGCGTTGTAGTCGGCCGTCGCGAAGTACACCGGCGAGACCCACGGCCGCCCCTCGGCGTCCACGGTGCCGAGCGTCATATACAGGTTCGCGTCGAGGAGCGCGCGGGCGTGCGCGTCGAGGTCATCCGGGCTCATCAGCGGCGCACCTTGAACTTCAGGTGCAGGACCCCGTCGCCCTGGACGACCACGTGCGGCTGCTCCAGGAGGTGCTGGCCGTCGATGCCGCCGAAGTAGCGCCGGCCCGACCCGAACACCACCGGCGCCACGTCGATCGCCACCTCGTCCACGAGTCCGGCGGCCAGGACCTGGCCGCCGACGTCGCCGGCGTTCAGGCTGACGGTCCGCTCCCCGGCGAGTTCCTGGGCCTTGGCGATCGCGGCGGTCACGTCGGTCACGAAATGGTACGAAGCCTCCGGATGCCAGCCCTCGGGCTTGGGGCGGTGGGACACGACCACCACGTGGTCACCCGTGGGCGGGCTGCCCTCCCAGCCGTTCGTCAGGTCGAACAGGCGGCGGCCCATCACGATGACGCCGATCGACCGCCACATCTCCCGGACGTACTCCGCCGACGCCCGGGAGACCTGGAAACCGCTGCCGGCCCCGGAGTGGTCGAACCCCTGCCCGTCCTGCTCGGCGATCGGGGTGTCGCCGTTGAAGTACCAGTCGTGCAGCGGCCCGACGTCGTCGTTCTCGTCGGCGATGAAGCCGTCCACCGACATCACGTTGTGCATGATCACTTTGCCCACAGGTTCTCCTCGGATCCGCTGGCGCGTTCGCCTTCGATCCTGTCGGTCTCCGGGGCGTCCGGGCTTGAAGAAAATCCATCGACGGGCATCGGGCCGTTGTCGGGCGGGAAGTCACGCTCGGCGGGGAAGCGGCGCCGCAGGGCGAGATACTCGGTCGGGGTGTGGCCGGTGAACTCCTTGAACTCCCTGCTGAAGTGGGCCTGGTCGGCGAAGCCCACGGCCTGCGCGAGCGCGGGCCAGTCGACGGGACGCGGGGCGTCGACGGACAGGATCAGCCGCGCGAAACGGTAGATCCGCGCCACCCGCTTCGGGGTGACCCCGACATGGGACTTGAACAGCGTGGCCAGATGGTTGCCGCTCACCCCGGCGGCGTCGGCCAGCGCGCCCACCGGGAGCGCGCCCCAGGCGGCGGCCAGCTGCCCGCCCACGTGCCGGACCAGGTCCAGACCGCGCGACGGCGCCTCGGCGAGACGCGAGCGCAGCTCCTCCTCCACGATCCGCAGCGTCTCGGCGGGCGACGCGAGCGCGCCGGCCCGGTCGCGCATCCGGTCCAGGGACAGCTGCCAGACGGCGTCGACCGCGTCGACCGGCACCCACCGGTTCCGCAGCGCGGTCGCCGGCACGTCGACGAACGGGGACAGCCCCCACGGCTTGAAGTGCACGCCCACGACCCGCACCGCCGCGGGGTACTCGATGAGGAACCGCCTGGTCCAGACCCCCATCAACCACCCGCCGGTGATGGTCGCGGGCGGCACCGAAGGGTCCGCGTCCCACAGGCGGACGGGTTCGCCCAGATTGACCATCAGGTGCGCCGACGGCATCGGCGGCACGTTCATCAGGCGATGTCGCGGCACGCCCGTCAGGCAGTAGACGTCGTCGACGAACCGGTCGAGCGGTGGATCAGGCACCCGTCCGACGTAGTCCATGAATCCAGTGTGGCCGCCATCCCCAGGTTCACAACATCAAAAGCTTTGGGGGAAACCCCTCGGGCCGGGCGCCGTGATGCGTGCCTGCGGCCCGCTCAGCCCGCCGTAGAGGCCGTGAACCGCACGGTGACCACCAGGCCGCCTTCCGGGCGGGCCGTGGCCGTCAGGTCGGCGTGGTGGGCCTGGGCGACGGCGTGGACGATGGCGAGGCCGAGTCCGTAGCCGTGCCGGCCGTGGCGATCCTTCGCGAGTCTCTGGAAGGGCTGGAAGAGGCGCGGGATCTGGTCGCCGGGGATGACCGGCCCGCTGTTGGCGACCGTGAGCGTCGCCTGCGTGCCGGAGGTCCCGGTGGTGATCCGGATGTCCCCGCCTTGATGGTTGTGCCGGACGGCGTTGTCGACGAGGTTGGCGACCAGGCTCTCGACCAGGCCGAGGCCCCCGGCCGTCACCGCGGGCGCGAGGTGTTCGGAGAGGCCGACGTCCCGCTCCGCGACCTCGTCACGGCGTGCCGCGAGCACTCGTTCGGCGACGCGGGCGAGGTCGAGGTCGTCCCAGCGGGCCGCGCCGCGCTCGCTGACGGCCAGTTCGAGCAGGGCCTGGACGAGCCGCTCCTGATGCTCGCCCAGGGCGAGCGCCTCCCGGCACGCCGAACGCAGCGTGTCGGCGTCGGCGTCCGGGTCGGCGAGGACGACCTCGAGAAGGGTGCGCAGGCCCGCGAGAGGGGTGCGCAGCTCGTGCGAGGCGTTGGCGACGAAGTGGCGCTGGGCGTCGAAGGCGGCCTGCAGCCGGGCGAACAGGTCGTCGAGGGTGTGGCCGAGCTCGGTCAGCTCGTCCGTCGGCTCACCGAGGTCGAGGCGCCGGTGCAGGTCCCCGGCGGAGATGCTCTTGGCCGTGCCGGTGATGGCGCGCAGCGGCTGCAGGAACCGTCCGGCCACGTACCAGCCCAGTGCCAGCGCGACCGGCACCAGGAGGACCAGGGCGACGGCGGACCCGACGAGGAACTGGGGCAGGCTGATCCCGGTCTCCGCGACCGGCCCCGAGGTGGCGCCGTCGGGCGTGGCCGCGTCGATGCTGACGAGCGGGACGCCGACGAAGACGAGCACGAAGGCCCCGGCGGCGTAGATGCCGGCCGCGTAGGCGAGGGCGAGCCGCTTCTGCAGGGACCTCCTGGCGATGCGCCGGGTCGTCATGACGGCCGGAGACGGTAGCCGGCCTCGCGGACGGTCTCGATCACGGGCGGGTCGCCGAGCTTGGCCCGCAGCCGGTGCACGGCATGCTTGACGGCGCTGCTGAACGGGTCGGCGGCCTCGTCCCACACGCGTTCGAGCAGTTCCTCGGCGGGGATGACCAGGCCCGGCACGGCGAGCAGGCATTCGAGCAGCCCGAACTCCCTCGGGCTCAGCTCCAGGCGGCGACCCGCCCGGAACGCGACCCGGCGGGCCGGATCGAGCGTGATGTCCCCGCACGTCAGAGTCGGCGGCAGCGGCGGCGCGGCGCGGCGGGCCAGGGCACGGACCCGGGCTACCAGCTCGGCGAACGCGAACGGCTTGGGCAGGTAGTCGTCGGCGCCGAGGCTGAGCCCGTCGACGCGGTCCTCGATCGTGCCGGACGCCGTGAGCATCAGCACGCGGGTCTCCGAGCGGTCCTGGGCCAGGCCGCGGCAGATCTCGTCACCGTGCACGCCGGGCAGGTCGCGGTCCAGGATCACCACGTCGTAGCGGGTGGCCGCCAGACGGTCGAGGGCCGCGGTGCCGTCCAGGACGACGTCCACGGCCATGCCCTCGCGGCGCAGCCCCGTCCCGATGGACCGGGCGAGGATCTCGAAGTCCTCGACGACGAGGACCCTCATCGTGTCGCGCGGCCGAACCCGCCGCCGGATCGAGGTGCCATGCCTCGACGATGCCAGATGCCGGGTTCCAGCCGGGTCGCGGCCGCCGCGACCGTCCCGGAACCACGCACCGCGTAGAAACCACCGGCATGACCACACACCGATTCCCTCAGGCCCTGCGCGCGGAGTGGGCGAGGTTCCGCTCCGCCCGCCGCTGGGCCCTCGCCATGGCGGCCTCCGCGCTGATCACCGTGTCCATCGGACTGCTGATCGCCGGCGGCGCGCGCAGCAGCTGCGTCACCTGGCAGGGCGACGGCGCCTGCCCCGCGCCGCTGGTGGGGCCCGACGGCACGGCGGTGAACGACAAGCACTACTTCGTGCACCAGCCGCTCACCGGCGACGGCGGCATCACCGCCAGGGTGTCGGACATGACCGGCCAGATGAGGATGCCGGATGAGACGCCCGGTGTGCGGAACGTGAAGGGCGGCACGGTGCCGTGGGCAAAGGCCGGGCTCCTGATCAGGCAGAGCCTCAAGCAGGGCACCCCGTACGCGGCCGTCATGGTCACCGGCGGCCACGGCGTCCGGATGCAGCACAACTTCGTCCACGACGTGGCGGGCGGCCCGGTGGACGGCCCGCGCTGGCTGCGGCTGACCAGATCGGGCGACACCATCACCGGGTACGAGTCGTCCGACGGCAAGGCGTGGACCGAGGTCGGCACGGCCGAGCTGACCGGTTTGCCGGAGACGGTCGAGATCGGGTTGTTCGCCGCCTCGCCGAGCGTGGTGTGGCAGATGGCGGGCGCCTTCGCCGAGGCCACCGCCGTCTTCGACCACATCGGACTGCGGGGCGCGAACGGCCCATGGCTGCGTGACGACGTCGGCGCCCAGCTGACGCTCGGCGGCAAGACCCCGCACCACCCGGGCGGCGTCGTCGAGTCCGGCGGCAGGCTCGCCGTGACCGGGAGCGGCGACATAGGCCCCGCCACGGGAGGCGCAGGACTGCGCGCCGACCTCCTGCTGACCGGCGGGGTCCTGGGGCTGGTCCCGGTGCTCGTGGCGGCCGCCGCGTTCGTCACGGCCGGAGGGGGGCGCACCCCGGTGGCCACGGGCGTGGTGGTCGGCGGCGCCTCTTTCGTGGCGGGACTGGTGGCCTCGGGGGTGGTGATCCCCGTCGGCCTGATCCTGCTGCGGGCCAACCAGAACCCCATCCAGCCGATCACCCTGGTCACCGGGCTCCGGGTGGTCGTCGGCTGGGCGGTGTTCACCGCGGTCGCCGCCGTGCTGACCGCGGGCCTCGCCGCGCTGGTCAAGTGGGCCGTCGTCGCCGTCGTGCCGGCCGTCGCGCTGATCGTCGTGCCCTACCTGCTGGCCACCGCCGGGCTGGCGCCGTGGCTGCTGACGATCACTCCCGCCGCCGGGTTCGCGATCACCCAGAGCGTGCCCGCCTTCGCGCACGTGGACGTGGACCGGTCGCCGATCGTGGGCTACTACCCCCTGCCGCCCTGGGCGGGGCTGGCCGTGGCCTGCGGGTACGCCGCGCTCGCTCTGGCCGTCGCGCACCGCAGGGGGCCGAGGACCTCGGCTACGGCGGGATGAGCGGGCCGCAGGCACGCGTCACGGCGCCCGGCCCGAGGGGTTTCCCGAAAAGCTCGTGACTGTCGCCCGATCGGGACGCCCGCCTCGCCCGCGCCCGCCTCGCCCGCGCCCGCCTCGCCCGCGCCCGGTAAGCCGGTCCGGAAGCCGGTCCGGAAGCCCAGCCGGAAGCCCGGTGGCCGGGAAGCCCGCTCGGAAGGCGAGCGATCACTCCGGCCGCGTCCCCGTCACCAGGTAGACGACGTCGCGCGCCACGCTCACCGCGTGGTCCGCGTACCGCTCGTAGTAGCGCCCGATCAAAGTGATGTCGATGGCCGGTTCCACCCCGTGCGTCCAGTCCTTGCCGAGGATGGTGCGGAACAGCCGCCGGTGCAGCCGGTCCATCGCGTCGTCGTCCTGCTCCAGCTCCAGGGCGGACTCCACGTCGCGGGTGGCGATGCAGCCGCCCGCCTTGGTGACCAGGTTCTCGGCGATCTGCCCCATTTCGACGATGGTGGAGCGGACCTCGGCGGGGATGGCGGAGTCGGGGTGGCGCAGCCGGGCCACCTTGGCGACGTGCACGGCGAGGTCGCCCATGCGTTCCAGATCGGCGCCCATGCGCAGCGCGGTGATGACCAGGCGCAGGTCGACGGCCACCGGCTGCTGCCTCGCCATCAGGTCGAAGATGGATCCCTCGACGCCCGCGAAGAGCGTGTTCACCTCCTCGTCACGCGAGATGACCTGCTCGGCGAGCTGGAGGTCGGCGTCCAGCAGCGCGGTGGTGGCGCGCGAGATGGCGGAGCGGACGAGCCTGGTCATCTCGACCAGTCTGTCGGTGAGTGCGTCAAGTTCTTCGTGGTACGCGTCGCGCATGTCGTCACCGTATGGGGGAGCTTGTGAACGAACTCCGACGCTGAGGTGAACTTTCCGGGAATGGCGGGCTCATCCCCAGGTGACGGGCGGGTTCGGGGCAGGGCGCCGCCTACCATCGGGAGCATGAGTGAGATGGCCATGAGCTTCGCGGCCCTGGCCGGCTTCGTCGTGGGGGCTCTGGCCGTGCTCGTCTACCGCCACCAGATCGAGGCGCCCCGCAGGCGGGCCGACGTCGCCGATCCGGGCGTGACGGCGCTGCCGCAGGGCGTCGCCTCGGTCCTGGCGGTGCTGCCCTCGTCGGCGGTGGTGCTGGACGCGCACGACCGCGTGCTCCGCGCCAGCTCGGCCGCCCGCGCGTTCGGGCTGGTCAAGGGTGACCGGCTGATGGTCGCCGAGCTGCTGGCGCTGGCACGGAAGGTACGGCGGGACGGCGAGATCCGCGAGACCGAGATCGACGTGGCCGGCCACAGGTTCGGCCAGGACACCACCGCCTTCGCGGTCCGCGTGGCGCCGCTCGGCTCGGTCGGGCAGGTGCTGGTGCTGGCCGAGGACCAGACCGAGCGGCGCAGGGTCGAGGCGGTGCGCCGCGACTTCGTGGCCAACGTCAGCCACGAGCTCAAGACCCCGGTCGGCGCGCTGAGCCTGCTGGCCGAGACGATCCAGGACGCGGCCGACGACCCGGAGGCGGTCACCAGGTTCGCGGCCCGCATGCAGCACGAGGCGGCCCGGCTCACCTACCTGGTGCAGGACATCATCACGCTGAGCCGGATCCAGGGCGCCGAGCCGATCCCCGCGCCCGGCCAGGTGACCGTCGACGAGGTCATCGGCGCCGCCGTCGACCACTGCAACACCCGGGCCGGCGCGAAGGACATCACGCTCGTCGTCGGCGGCACGGAAGGGCTGCGCGTCTGGGGTGACGAGGAGCTGCTGGTGACCGCGCTGCGCAACCTCATCGCCAACGCGATCGCCTACAGCCCGGAGCACACCCGCGTGGTGGTCAGCACCAGGCCCGCGGGGGAGAGCGTCGAGATCAGCGTCAGCGACCAGGGCATCGGCATCCCGGAGGAGCTGCGCGAACGCATCTTCGAACGCTTCTTCCGCGTCGACACGGCCCGCTCCCGCGCGACCGGCGGCACCGGTCTCGGCCTGGCCATCGTCAAGCACGTGGCCGCCTCGCACGCGGGAGAGGTCTCCGTCTGGAGCAAGGAAGGCTCCGGCTCGACCTTCACCCTGCGCCTGCCCGCCTTCGGCGGGACGGCCGTCCCGGCATCACCCGCTATCCCTCTGGAGGCCGCTCAGTGACTCGTGTGCTCGTCGTGGAAGACGAGGAGTCCTTCTCCGACGCCCTGTCCTACATGCTGCGGAAGGAGGGGTTCGAGGTCTCGGTCGCGGCGACCGGGCCCGAGGCGCTCGACGCCTTCGACCGCAACGGCGCCGATCTGGTGCTGCTCGACCTGATGCTGCCGGGCCTGCCGGGCACCGAGGTGTGCCGGTCGCTGCGGCAGCGCTCCAAGGTCCCGGTGATCATGCTGACCGCGAAGGACAGCGAGATCGACAAGGTCGTGGGGCTGGAACTGGGCGCCGACGACTACGTGACCAAGCCGTTCTCGTCGCGCGAGCTGGTGGCGCGCATCCGCGCGGTGCTGCGCCGCCAGGGCGACGCGGCGGACGAGCCGGAGACCGCGGTGCTCGCCGTCGGCCCGGTGCGCATGGACGTCGACCGCCACGTGGTGGCGGTGCGCGGCGAGCCGGTGCAGCTGCCGCTGAAGGAGTTCGAGCTGCTGGAGATGCTGCTGCGCAACGCCGGCCGGGTGCTCACCCGCGGCCAGCTCATCGACCGCGTCTGGGGCGCCGACTACGTGGGCGACACCAAGACGCTGGACGTGCACGTCAAGCGGCTGCGCGCGAAGATCGAGGCCGACCCGTCGAACCCGCGCTGCATCCTGACCGTGCGCGGCCTCGGTTACAAGTTCGACGTCGTGGAGGGCTGACGAAACCCCGTGTCCCGGATGGGGACACGGGGTTCTCGTGTTCTAGTGGGCCTCTTCGGCGGCCTCGTCGGTCGGCGTCGGCGACGGGGTCGGTGCGGGGATGGCGCCCTGGACCGCCGGGTAGGACGCGTACTCGCGGTTGTGGGGCACCACGGGGACGTTCAGGGTGATCGTGCCGGCGCTGGCGAACTGGAGGTCCAGCTGGATGGTCTCGCCGCCCCTGAGGGCCTTGCTGAGGCCTTCCAGGACGATCTGCGGCTTGGCGGGCTCGCTCTTGACGAGCTGGCCGGGCGGCAGCTGGAGAGGCGCGGCCAGCTTGGCCTCCGCGACCTCGCCGGCGCTGACGGCCTGCAGCGTGTCGGCGGCGCTCCCGTCGTTGAGGATCGTCAGGTAGACCGGGGCGTTGCCGCGCCACGGGAGCTGCCCGCCGGACTCGGGACCGAGGACGAACGCCTGGGGGATGTGGATGCTCTGCTTGCCGTAGGCGCCCTGGTCGATCAGGGCGGCCGCCTCAACCGGCGCGTACGGCTGGTTGGTGTTGGCGTCGAAACCAGCAGAACACCCGGCGAGTACGGGGGCTGCCAGGAACGCGGCTGCGGCGGCAATCCAGCGACGGCTGGTCACGGGCGGGTTCTCCTTGGTCTGCGCATGGTGATGGGCAGCGCCTACCATATCCACCTGTTTCCAAGGTCATATCCGCACCCCCGCAGGTCATTAGGTATGTCCGGATATGCGATTCACAGAGTTGACCACTTGTCAATCCCCAATATGCGGCTTTGACCTGCAGTTATGATGATTTCACTGTTCCGGGACCCTGTGGATGCGTGGTACTCTGGAGTACAGCGGAAGGGGTACTTGTCACATGACTTTCCAGGTCGGCGACACTGTCGTCTACCCCCACCATGGGGCTGCTCGGATCGAAGCAATCACGACGCGATCCATCAAGGGTGAGGAAAAGACCTACCTGGTGCTCAAGGTCGACAAGGGCGACCTTACCGTCCAGGTGCCAGCGGAAAACGCAGAACTCGTCGGGGTGCGCGATGTTGTCGGCCAGGAAGGCCTCGAGCGCGTTTTCGACGTGCTGCGCATGCCGCACACGGAGGAGCCGACCAACTGGTCGCGGCGCTACAAGGCCAACTTGGAGAAGCTCGCGTCCGGTGATGTGAACAAGGTCGCCGAGGTCGTCCGCGACCTGTGGCGGCGGGACCGCGAGCGCGGCCTGTCCGCGGGCGAGAAGCGCATGCTCGCCAAGGCCCGCCAGATCCTCGTGAGTGAGCTGGCGCTGGCCGAGAAGACCAATGAGGACAAGGCGGAAGCCCTTCTCGACGAGGTTCTCAACTCCTGAGCGCGATCGTTCCACGGGTGGGCGTCGGAGTCGACGTCCACCCGTTCGCATCAGGTCGGGAGCTGCATCTCGCCGGCCTGCACTGGCCGGGCGAGACCGGTCTGGCCGGCCACTCCGACGGCGACGCCGCCGCGCACGCGGCCTGCGACGCCCTCCTGTCGGCGGCGGGCCTGGGAGATTTGGGCGGCTTGTTCGGCACCGGCGACCCGCGCTGGGCGGGCGCCTCCGGTGCCGCCCTCCTGGAGGAGACCGCGCGCACGCTGCGGTCCGCCGGCTTCCAGATCGGCAACGTGGCCGTCCAGATCATCGGTAACCGGCCGAAACTGGCTCCCCGGCGCCTGGAGGCGGAGAAAGCGCTCAGCGCCGCTCTGGGGGCTCCTGTGAGCCTCAGCGCCACCACCACCGACGGGCTCGGCCTCACCGGCCGCGGCGAGGGCGTCGCGGCGGTCGCGACCGCGCTCGTCGTCAACCTCCCGCCCGGATCAGACGTCGATTAAGCGGCGGGCAACCTGCCGCCCGCCTGTCCCATGGTCGGCGGCGGTCCGCTCTGGCGCGGTGCGGATCGCCGTCTACCAGGGGTAACTTCGCTAATCGCCGGGTAGGTCCTGCTGAAGACGCTTTCGGGGGGAGCTATACATGATCGGCGCGATCGTTTCCGCGATAGTCATCGGCGCCATCGTCGGCGCACTGGCCCGGCTCATCCTGCCGGGCAAGCAGAACATGTCCCTAGGGCTGACGCTGATCGTCGGCATCGTCGCGGCGCTGCTCGGCACGCTGATCGCCCAGATGTTCGGCTGGGCGGACACCAAGGGGATCGACTGGCTCGAACACATCCTCCAGCTCGTGCTGGCCGTGGTCGGTGTGGCGATTGTGGCCGGATCGGCGAAGGGGAGGGGTGGCACGAGAGGGCGAACCACCACCTGACCTGCTAAATCGTAAATCTCGGGCATAAAGGCCGGAGATCGGGTATCCACTCCCCGTGCGGATGAACGGCTCATCCACACGGGGAGGTTTGTGTCATGACAATCCAGTCCATCCTGGGCGCCATCGTGATCGGCGCCGTGATCGGTGCGATCGGGCGTCTGCTGCTTCCGGGCCGGCAGGCCATCGGGTGGATCCTCACCATCGTCGTCGGCATCGTGGCCGCGCTCATCGGAACGCTGATCGCTCAGGTCGTCGGCGTCGAGACCACTCCCGGCATCGATTGGATAGAGCTGGTGCTCCAGGTCGTCCTGGCGGTCGTGGGAGTCGGCATCGTCGCCGGTCTACGCCGCGGTGGGCCCCGCGGTACCGGCATCTAACCGGTGACACCGGCACCCGTGCCTGAACCCGAGAGCGCGGACCAACGTGCGCAAAGCCCGCCCGGCATCCACGCCGGGCGGGCTTCGTCTTGCCCCGTGAGTCTTTCCCCTGACCTGAGCCGCCTCCGCTGACCTCAGTCTGCAGTGGTCGCTCAGTCCTTGCGCTGACCTCGGCTCCAGCGGTCGCTCAGTCCTTGCGCTGACCTCGGCTCCAGCGGTCCCTCAGGCCTTGTACTGACCTCAGCCCTCTTCGCCGGCGTCGGCCTCAGCCCTGCGCTCTTCCCTCTGCCCTCTTCAGTCCTCGGGGGGACGCGGCGTGCTGCGCAGGCGGCCTGACGGGGCCTCGCTGGGGAGCGGGCGGTGGCCGTCGCCGTCGGGGTCGTTCTCCTCCACGATCGGGTGGGGAGCGGTGTCCTCCAGCGCGTCCATGTCGCCCGTACCGGCCCTGGAGGCGGCGTTCTCGCGCTCGCCGGCGTCGGCGGCCTCGGGGCCGTGGCGCGGGTCGGGACCGTCGGCGCGCACGACCGGGACGGGCTGCGTGTCGGCGCTCTTCTCCGCGTCGGCGGCCGAGCGCGGATGGACCAGGACGTCTCTCGGCTTGACCCGATCACCCCACCGTACGGGCCGCTCTGGCTCGGGCTCTGGCTCGGGCTTGGGAGAGGGCTCGGGCGCGGAGGGTTCGGAGGGCTCGGGGTCCTGGGCGGGCCAGCTGGTGACCTGTTCCGAGACCGGCGGGGTCTCCGGGGCGGGAGTGGGCCCGACGACCGGAGTCTCCAGCACGGCCGGGAGAACCGGCGCGGCCGTCTCCAGGGGCGGCGGCTCCTCCTCAGGGCGTGGGCCGGGCGCCGGGCGCTGCGCCTCCACCGTCCTGTCGGCCTCGACGCCCCGGCGGAACGGCACGATGTCATGCTCCCCCGTACCGTCGTCGTCGCGCGCGGACTCCCGTCCGGCCTGCACGTGCTTGATGAGCAGCAGCCAGAGCCAGAGCCCCAGCGCGAGCATCACCCACGGCGCGACCGCCACGCCGACGGCGGTGGGAGAGGGCGCGAACGCCTGGCCGAGAGCCGTCGCGACGTTCACCGCGGCGGCCGCCAGGATGAGCAGGACCAGCACGAACGCGGCCTGGACGCGCACCAGCACCCGGGCGGTACGCAGCAACAGCACGCCGAGCAGCGTGATCACGAGCAGCGCGTCGAACCCCGCCGGGTAGAGGTAGGCGAGGTCGGGGCGGGCGCCGCCGTGCACGGCCAGCGCCCGTAGATCGTCGAACGAGAGCGCGCACGCGGCGCCCGTCAGGGCGGCGACGGCGAGTCCGGCCAGGGCGATGCCCAGGCGCCGGAGGGTGAAGGGGGGAGTCACGTCCATGGCGGTCCGAGCCTACAGAACAAAGCGCTCCCGGGCCGATCTCCGTCAACCGGTACCGGACAACCTGGCGCGGTATCAGGTCCGCGACGGGGGTTGAGGCGTTAGCCTTGCCTTCGTGAGCCTGCACCTTTACGACACCGCCACCCGCGGCATTCGCGAATTCGTCCCGCTCGAGGCCGGCCGTGCGTCGATCTACCTGTGTGGCGCGACCGTGCAGGCCCCTCCGCACATCGGCCACATCCGCTCGGGCGTCAACTTCGACGTGCTGCGACGCTGGCTCACGCGCTCCGGCTACGACGTGACGTTCTGCCGCAACGTGACCGACATCGACGACAAGATCATCAGGGTGTCGGCCGAGGAGCGGGTGCCCTGGTTCGTCGTCGCCGAGCGCAACCAGCGCGCCTTCACCTGGGCCTACGACACGCTCGGCTGCCTGCCGCCGACCGTCGAGCCGCGCGCCACCGGCCACGTGCCGGAGATGATCGAGCTCATGCGGCGGCTCATCGACCGCGGCCACGCCTACGCCTCCGGCGGCGACGTCTACTTCGACGTGCGCTCGTACGAGGAGGAGTACGGCAAGCTGTCCAACCAGAAGCTCGCCAACATGCGCCCGGCGGCCGACACCGACGACGAGTCGTGCAAGCGCGACCCGCGCGACTTCGCCCTGTGGAAGGGCGAGAAGCCCGGCGAGCCCACCTGGCCGACGCCGTGGGGCCTCGGCCGCCCCGGCTGGCACCTCGAGTGCTCGGCGATGGCCACCAAATACCTCGGGCCGACGTTCGACATCCACGGCGGCGGGCTCGACCTGATCTTCCCGCACCACGAGAACGAGGTCGCCCAGTCCCAGGCGGCGGGCGACGGCTTCGCCCGCTACTGGCTGCACAACGGCCTGGTCAAGATCGGCGCCGAGAAGATGAGCAAGTCGCTGGGCAACTCGCTGCTCATCCCGGAGATGGTGCAGAAGGTCCGCCCGGTCGAGCTGCGCTACTACCTCGCCGCGCCTCACTACCGTTCCTCCATCGACTACTCGGAGGAGGCGCTCCGGGAGGCCGCGGCGGCCTACCAGCGGATCGAGGGGTTCGTGACCCGCGCCGCCGAGGTCATCCACGACGTCGACGCCGACGCGCCGCTCCCGCAGGCGTTCGCCGACGCGCTCGACGACGACCTGGGCACGCCGCAGGCGCTCGCTGTCGTGCACGAGGTGGTCCGCGAGGGCAACGTCGCGCTGTCCAAGGGCGACAAGGAGGCGGTGGCCCGGCTGCTGGCCGAGACCCAGAACATGCTCGACGTCCTGGGCCTCGACCCGCGTTCGCCGCAGTGGCGGTCGGCGGGTTCCGACCTCAAGCCGGTGGTCGACGCGCTGGTGGCGGTGGCGCTGGAGCAGCGCAAGGCAGCCCGGGCCCGCAAGGACTACGCGGCCGCCGACGCGATCAGGGACCAGCTCGCCGCGGCGGGCATCACCGTCGAGGACACCCCGCACGGCGCCCGCTGGGAGCTGCGCGGCTAAGGGCTGTCATTCCCGGATCCGCGCTGACCTGAGCGCGTTCTCGGATCCGCGCTGACCTGAGCGCGTTCTCGGACCCGCGCTGACCAAGGTGCGTTCTCGGCTCCGCGCTGACCTAGGCGCGGCTGGAGCGCATCGCCTTCAGCACGCGGATCCCCTCCTCCTCGCCGGCGACGATCCGCTGATACTCCTCCGACTCCATCGGGCAGAGCGTGATGCGGCCCGCCCCGTCGAAGAGCAGGCCCCAGCCGTGCTTCTTCGGCAGCGGCGAGGCCCGCAGGCACGCCTGCGACCTGCTGAAGAACCGGTCGCGCAGCGCTGCCCGCACGTCGTCCGGCGGTTCCGGGTCGTCCTGACGCCGCAACCAGCTCTCGAACAGCACGTCCTCCTGAGTGAGGGCGCCCGGCCCGGAGGCGAGCAACTCGTACTGCACGGAGGCGATCGTCGGCCTGCCCGCCCGCGGCACGGGAACCTCGGCCCGGATGACCCTGGTGTCGTCGGCCACGGCGATGAGCGTGTCGTAGTAGTTCAGGTCCACGCCCGCCAATCTAGGCGGGCGAAGGGACTTGGTGGCGCAAGTACCCTTGATTCCATGGCAGCAGGGGGTAAGGCGGGCAGGCCCGCCAAGAAGAAGGGCCCGAGCAAGGGCGCCGGCGGTCAGCGTCGCCGCGGGCTCGAAGGCAAGGGCGCGACCCCGCCTGCCGAGATGCGCCATTGGTACAAGGACAAGGCCAGGGCGGAGCGCGTCGCCCGCGAGGAGCGCGGCGGCACCCGCCGGGCCCCGGTGCGCGCCAAGCGCTCCGACGACGCGCCCGAATACATCGGCGGCCGCAACCCCGTCCTGGAGGCTCTCCAGGCCGGCGTCCCGGCCAGCGCACTCTACGTCGCCCACCGCGTCGACAACGACGACCGCGTACGCGACAGCATCAAGATCGCGGCCGACCGCGGCATCGCCCTCATGGAGGTCGCCCGCGAGAAGCTCGACCGGCTGACCGAGGGCGCCGTCCACCAGGGCGTGGCCCTCCAGATCCCGGCCTACGACTACGCCCACCCCGAGGAGCTCGTCGACCTGGCCCGCGACGCGGCCGAGATCCCGCTCATCGTCGCCCTCGACGGCGTCACCGACCCGCGCAACCTGGGCGCCATCGCCCGCTCCGCCACCGCCTTCGGCGCCCACGGCCTGCTCGTCCCGTCCCGCCGCTCGGCCGGCGTCACGGGCGGCGCCTGGAAGACCTCCGCCGGCACCCTGGCCACCCTGCGCGTCGCCCGCGCCGCCAACCTCACCGCCGCCCTCCGCGAATACCGCGACGCCGGCCTCTTCGTCATCGGGCTAGACGGCGAGGGCGACACGGAGATCGGCGACGTCGACCTGCTGGCGGAGCCCCTGGTCGTCGTGGTCGGCTCGGAAGGCAAGGGCCTGTCCCGCCTGGTCCGCGAGCAGTGCGACGTGCTCGCCCGCATCCCGATGCGCGCGGCGGCGGAGTCCCTGAACGCGGGGGTGGCGGCGGGAGTGACCTTGTACGAAGTCGCTCGTCATCGGCGGCGGTGAGCGTCTACACTGGTAGGCCGTGCCGACGTAGCTCAATCGGCAGAGCATCTGTCTTGTAAACAGAAGGTTTGGGGTTCGATTCCCCACGTCGGCTCTTCATGATGAAGCCCCTGAACTGGTGTTTCCGGTTCAGGGGCTTCGTGTTTGTCAGGACAATGTCGCGATCTTGCTAACACCCTTGCTAACAGGACGCCACCGCCTGGGCGAAGATGTCGGCAGCCGTGGCGGCCTGCTCGTGGATGACGTGGGCGTAGACGCGGAGGGTGATGGCGGGGTCGGCGTGGCCGAGGCGGGCCGCGACGACGTGCACGGGGGTGCCGGCCATCAGGAGCGTGGTGGCGTGGATGTGGCGCAGTTCGTGGAGGCGGGCGTGGGGGAGTGGTGCCCGCGGGTTCTGCTTGTTGTGGGTGGCAATGAGCTTGGGCATGAGGGAACTGGGCGTGTCTGGGAAGACCGGCTCTCCCCAGCCGGTCGTGAAGACGTAGGCGTGGCCGCCCTTCCAGGACTTGCCGAGCTTGAGACGTTCCTCGTCCTGGCGGGCGCGGTGGGCTTTGAGGACCTTGACCGTGCCCGCGTCGAGGGAGACGACCCGGGAACGGCCGCTCTTCGTGGTGCCCTCGACGCGTTGGCGGTCGAGGACGGCGGCGGTGCCGGTGATGTGGATCTGTGGTTTGTCGAGATCCACGTCTGTCCAGCGGAGGTTGAGCAGTTCGCCTCTGCGGGCGCCGGTGTAGGCAGCGAGGTGGAAGAAGGCGAAGAGGCGGTGGTCTCGCGCAGTCTGGAGGAACGCCCGGAGCTGGGAGGGCGTCCACACCATGCCGGGCTCTGTGGATGAGACTCGGGGGAGCTTGGCGCGTTCTGCCGGGTTGTTGGGCAGGAGTTCGTCTACGAGTACGGCGTCCGTGAGTGCCTTCCGTAGCACCGTGTGGACGTGCTTGACGGTGTTCGGAGCCAGGGGACGGTTCTTCCTGCCGCCGCCGGTCAGCAGGTCACGGTAGAACTTGGTGATCGTCGAAGGGCGTAGAGCCTGGAGGTGGAGGGTCCCGATGCGCGGGGTGATGTAGAGGCGGATCATGTCGCGGTAGCCCTTGAGGGTGTGCGGCTTGATCTCGACGGCGTGGCCCTCGATCCACTCGGCGAGGTATTCGGCGACGGTGATGGTGTTGCGGTCGATGTACTCGCCGCGCCGAGCTTTGACGCGAGCTTCGTCGCGAGCGGCCTTGGCGTCGTCCTCGGTGGCGAAGCCGCCGACCCAGCGCGGTCGGCTCTCGCCGGTTTCGGCGTCCTTCACCCGGACGACGTACGACCAGGTGGTGCCGCGCTTCATGACGCCGTCGCGCAGCTTGGGTGTCTTTTTCTTGCGCGGTTGCTCATCGGGCGTGCCGACGAGGGTCTTGGTCATACGACGGCCTCCTTCCTGGAGAGTTGGGTGATGTAGTCGGTGAGGGCGGAGACGGGGATGCGGCGGGAGCCGTCGATGCGGATGGAGTCGACAGCGCCGGTGGCGAGCAGCTGGTAGAGCTTGCTGCGGGAGATGGCCAGGGCTTCAGCCGCCTCAGGGACCGTGAGGAGGAGCCGGGTCATGGGCAGCTCCCAGCGGACTGCTGAGGGGTCGACAGAGATGTGCCAGTGAGGGCAGCGGCGAGAAGCGCGTCCCCGAGGGAGTGGCCCTTGCCCGCGTACTCCCACTCACTGACCACGAGGACGGTGTCCTCCTCGAAGAGAGGCGGGCGTCCGTGGGTGACCTCCTCGGTGCGAACGAAGCGCTCTCTCGCTGCTCGGAGTTCGCCGAGGGTGGTGGAGTAGCGGCGGGAGCGGGTGGAGAAGTGGCCGCGGAAGCCGAGCATGTGCGCCCACTCGGCGAGCCGTAGCTCAGCCAGCTCCGGTAGGGCGCCGAGGCGCAGGCAGGTGGTGATGAGGCGGCGGGCATGGTCGCGCAGATTGAAGGCGTCCAGAGTGTCGGTGGAGTGGATGCGTCGGTCCAGGGTGCCGACGCATTCGGCGGCCTTGGTGGCGTACTTGGCGATGTAGCCGGCGACGGCTTGTTCGGTGAGGTCGCCGTCCAGGGTGATGGGGCGGATATCGAGCTGCGTGCCCCAGCGCAGGTTGCGGGCGGGCTGGCCCTCGTGGGCGGGTGCGGTGGCGGAGATCGCACGGGCTGCGTGCTGGACGGCCCCGGTGAGGGCGCCTACGGCGGCCCAGGCCGGGGGCGGTGTGACGGGTCCGTCCGGGCCGTCGAGGCGGATGACGGCGTGGAAGTGGACGACGCCGCGCCGCTGGTACTCGGCGACCTTGGCGAAGGACAGTCTCAGGTGGCAGGGCAGGTCCTTGAGGGGCAGGCCGCCGGCCTTGGCGAGGGCGCGGCGCAGGGAGTCGGCGAAGCGCTTCCACAGCAGCGGCGCCAGGGCGTTGAACAGGACGCTGCCGGTGTAGTCGTAGCAGTCCGGGCACAGCGGTTCGCCGAGGCGCGGGTCGTCTGCGTGGTGGCGTTCGGTGCAGGACATCACCCGTCCGTGCGGGCAGGTGTCGGCGTTACGGCGGGCGTGGCAGGGCTTGACCTTGCCGCTGTGCTCTCGGCGGGCGTGGACGGTGCCGAAGGATGGCGCGGTCAGGGTGACGAACAGCGTCGGATGCGCAGTGACGGTCTCGGGGACGCCCTTGCCGCCGATGAGGCCCGCGCGGATGAGCTGGTATGTGTCGGCACGGTAGGTCTCGGCGCAGGCTTGGCAGCGGGAGGCGCGGCGGGTTTTGCACGGCACCCGCAGGACGCCGTCAGGCTCGGTACGGGTCGTGTAGCGGTGCAGCAGTGCCCCGGTGGCGCGGTCGTAGTGTTCGACCTTGCCACGGAGGTGGATCGGTTGGCGGCAGCCGCCGGTGTTGCGGACCTGGGATGCCCAGCGGTGGTAGTCGTCCCGGTTGAGGCGCTTGATCATGCCGGTGATGGCGTGCGCGTTGGCATGGGTTGCGGGCAAGATGGAGACCTCCTCTCACTCGTTCGGGTGATGGGGATGGCCCCCGACCTGGCGTGTGTCTTGGCGGATGTACGGCCAGGCCGGGGGCGCTGCGCGTTACGCGCCGTGGTTGTCGATGCCGGTGCCGTCGCAGTCGGCGCACCGGTCGCCTTCGCTGGCCAGGCCGGTGCCCCCGCAGGTGCAGCAGCGGTAGCGGATCACCAGCAGCTCCTGGACACGGGGTTACCTCCCTTCACGTGGGCGGGTGGTTAGGTAGACGCGCCAGTGATGGGGACGGGCGCGGTCGGGGTAGGCACGGGACACGGCGTAGACGGTGAAGTGCAGGCGTAGGCGGAACAGGGCGTCGATGATCTCGGCTCGGGTGCCGTCGATGCGGATGCGCATAGCTGGTGAGGTCCTTTCTGATCAGGCGGTGCGCAGGGTGCGCAGCAAGTCTGCGGCGAGCTGGTGGGACACGCCCAGGTGGGCGCGGAGCGCGTCGCGGGTGATCGGTTGGCCGTGTTTGGCGTGGTGGTGGTCGTCGGCGACGCGGCGGGCGAAGTCGACCAGCGCGGGCGCGAGGTTGCCGTCCCGGTCGTCTTGGGCGTCGTCCTGGTCCGGGCCGTTCTGCGCGACGAGGCGCGGGAGCGGCGAAGGAGCGAGGACGGGCGCGGACGAGGCCGCCGGGACGGTGGACGGCTCGGGACGGGTGGCGCGGCGTTCCAGCATCGAGATGGCGATGAGGAAGGCGGCGGCCGGGGTGGCTGCGGTGATCCAGCCCCACACGGTCGGCTCGGCTTGGGCGAGGTTGGCGGCCAGGGACAAGGCGATGCCGCCGGTCAGGACGAGGATGGGCCAGGTGATGCGGCCCCGCCGGCCTTTGCCGGTCTTCTTGTCACGTTGGCGTTCGCGGGCGGCCATGACGCAGGTCAGGTCGATGCAGACGGCGACGGCCCAGGCCATCCAGCCGGTCTGGCCGTGCTCGGTGGCGGTATCGCGGATGTGAGTGAACGATCCGGCACCCGCGATGACGGCCAGGACGAGAACCGGGCCGGTGTCGAGCAGCCAGCAGGCCAAGCGTCGCATCGTTCCCTCCCTTCATGAGTTCAGGCGGGTTCAGGCGGTGATGGGTTCGGGCAGATGGGCGGTGATCTCGTCCCAGGCCGGGGCGAGGTGGGCGTGAGCGTTCGCCGCTTGTTCGGCGGCTTGCTCGGTGACGTAGAAGGAGCGTGCGCGGTACCACTGGCCGTCTTGTGAGGCGACGATCGCGACGCCGGGTGTCTCGGAGGCGATGGCGCGGGCGGAGACCAGGGCGGCCGGGTCGAGGTCGCCGAGGGTCATGGTCGCGGTCTCCGGGTCGTTCACCCGGTGACAGATCCGGCCGGAGCACTGCGCGCGCAGGGCGGTTACCCCAGGCCCCAGGTCGGAGCCGATCCTTTGACCGCAGCAGAACAGATAGAGGCCGAACGCCCGCCCGAGCTGGGCGACCCGAAGGAGCGCGGTCGAGGTTTTGGCGATTTCGTCCTTCTCGCTCTTGTCGGCCATTAGGTAGAGCTCGGCCAGTTCGTCGACGAGCACGACGATTGGGAGGGGGCGGATGGCTGGCGGGAGTTGCCAGATGTTGCGGGCACCGGCCTGACGGCACAACCCCATCCGATCGATCATCAGCCCGACGAGATCGGCCAGCAGGTCGACGGATTCGGCGCGGGATGTGGCCAGCGCCGACAGGCGCGGCGCGTACGGGGTGAACTCGACCCCGCCCTTGAGGTCGAAGCCCACCAGCGCCACCGGCTGCGGCGCGAGGCCGACGATGAGCGCGTTGGCGAGGTTCGACTTGCCGGACTGGGTGGCTCCGGCGTTGAGCCAGTGCGGCACGGTACGGAAGTCGATGACCCACTGCTGGCCGGTCTCCAACCGTCCGACCGTCACCTTCAGCAGCTCCGGGGAGGCCGGGAGGTCGTTGACCTTGACCAGCGGGTCGCGCATGGTCGCCATCAGCACCACGCGGCCGGGGCGGGGCGAGGAGACGCGCACCGCGTGGACGCCCCAGGAGTGGGCGAGACGTTCGGCGGCGTCGGCGTAGTCGCCAGGCGTTTGCCCTTCCAGGGTGTGCAGGGTGACGCGCCAGCCGTGCCGGGTCGGCAGCGGGAGCCACATGAACGGTTTGGTGTCGACGGCGACGCGCTGGAACCGGCGGCGGACTTTGACCAGGCCGGTGGAGGCGATCGCGCCGGGGACGGTGGTGAACCACCAGCGTTGCCGCTTCTTGGTCAGCCCGCAGCCGAGCGCCACCCGCCGCCACGAGACGCGGACGGACAGCGCGACGAGCGGGAAGCCGAGGGCGAGCCAGAAGGAGGGGTAGTGCCAGCGACGCCAGGCCCACAGCCCCGCCACCATGACGGCGGAGGCTGTGAGCATCAGGAGCGCGTCACGCATCGGCGGCCTCCCGCACGGGGAGCAGGGCGTTGGCGCGGTAGGCGATGCCCCAGCGGCCGGCGATCTCCCAGACGTAGCCGAGCAGGCCGACCGCGTTGACCTGGTCGCCGACGCCGATGGGCGGTTCGCCGGTGATGCCGATCTTGACGAGTTCGATCCGGCCGAACTCGTCCTCGACGGAGACGGTGACTTCGTAGACGGTGTTGCCGTTCTTGGCATCCCGGCTCAAGGGTCGGCCTCATTGCGGCGCCCGCGCGCAAGAGATGCACGACCACGCGATCAAGTGGGTGGCATCCCGGCTCAAGGGCCGGGCCTCATTGCGGCACCATGCGCCCGCCGGCGGACGCCGACTGGCAGGTGGCATCCTGGCTCAAGGGCCGGGCCTCATTGCGGCCACGGCGGCATGACCTCCACCGCCAAGCCCGAGGCAGTGGCATCCCGGCTCAATGGCTGGGCCTCATTGCGGCGGCTGGGTGTTCTGGGACGAGGAGATCGAGCGCGTCTGTGGCATCCTGGCTCAACGGCCGGGCCTCATTGCGGCTTCCCATGGCTGAACGTCCACCTGGCCGAAGGGCAGTAGCATCCCGGCTCAGCGGCCGGGCCTCATTGCGGCCCCTTACCGTGCGCCATCCCCAGGCGAGGATCTCGCGTGGCATTCTGGCTCACCGGCGCCGTTCGCGGTGGATTACGTAGATTTGCCACTGTAAGCGGATTATACGAACGTCATCTATCGATGGCACCTATGTCCTCGGCAGGGCCCGAGATCCCGGTTTCAGAGGCTACTTCTGAGCACTTGGTGTTCGCGTGCGACTTAATCAGACAAATCAAGTACCACTTTTCAGGAATCCCTGCGCGATCTTCCTGATTCGACTACCGTCCGATCAATCCCACCAGCCCGATTGGAGGTGTTTGGAGTGCGTCTGACTCTCACAACCAGGCGTAGGCGTATCACACTCGTCCTGACGAGAAGGACGATGCGTCGTCACCGTAGATGAGCAGGCTCCGGCTGCGCCTAACAGCCGGAGCTTGCCAGGTGGGGGACGCCTCAACTGGCGTCCCCCACCTTCACCACTGTAGATGAAGCGTTCCCCGCGTTATCGCACGCGGCCTCATCGAGGTTGAGCCCCTGGAGTACGGGTTCGCCCTCCGAAAGTTTCTTCCGCAGGCACGGCCTGCGGCCTCATTGCGCGCGCAGGGCGCAGGAATGTCGGTCCCGGTTGCCATTCTTCTCCTGCAATCGGGAAACCCGTGGCAAGGAGGTGCCGGAGATGAGCAAGAGCCTGGCGGCGCAGCTGGTTGCGGCCTTGGGCGAGGACAGGGCTCACACTGCCGTGGTGGTGCGCGCTGTCTATCAGCCTGTGGGTGGCGCGGGCAATGCGGTGATGCCGCCGACGTTCCCGATTGAGGAGCGGGAGCGAGATCTGACCAAGAAGTACCTCGTGGCCGACCGTCTCGTCGACGGTGAGGTGGTCAAGACCGTCACCATCGACCAGGAGCAGTCGCAGGCCAATCGGGTGGAGGAGGCACTGCGAGACGCCCGGGACGGGGGGCGGATCGAGATGCCCATGCTGGAGCTACGGGCGCCTACCTCCCGTGGGGAGATCCGCATCACCTCGTTCGACGCCCCCCACCGTTATGCGGACGCGTACTGGCGTGACTCGATGATCAACGGGGTTCGGTTCGACAGGAGCCCGATCGGGCAGCGTCTGAGAGCCGTCAGCGCGGCTGATGCCCAGCCGTTGTTTGAGCGTGAGCCCGCTTCGTTGATCTTCGGGGCATGGGACTCTCACCGCAAGGGCCGCTGGCCGAAGTTCGCGCGCCTGTACACGGCGATCATGTTCGGGGTCGGTCCGGTGTTCGGTGCCCGGCGCGGTGGCCGGCTGGACCCGATGAACCTCACCGGAGCGGTGGACAGCAAGGACAAGGCCGAGAACGACTGGCAGTACGTGGCGGAGGGTGGGAAGAAGAGCGGTCAGAAGCTCAGCGAGATCGGCCACGGGAACATCGCTCCCAACCCCGTTCCCGGAGGCGTGACCGTTCGGGAGATTCGCCGTTTGGCGAGCATCTCGCTCGCCGGGATAGAGCGGCTGCGCTTCGGCGATGTCTCGTCCGAGGCCGCCACGACCGCTCGTGCGGCTCTGGTCGCCCTGGCCCTGGCCGGGGATCGGCTGGCCTTCGCCCGCCCCTCGGTGTGGCTGCGTTCGGGCTGTGACCTGGCCAAGATGAGCGAGGAGATCGGGCTGGAACGACCCGGGGGTGATTTGGAGCCCTTGGATGTGTCCGTCGCCGCCGCCATCAATGCCTTCCATGAGTTGAAGGAGTCGGCGGGCAAGCTGGGCGTGGAGATGGCCTCCGACGTGGTCTCGGTGACGCCGATTCCATCGCTTCAGAAAGCGATCGAGGCCACCGTCGCACACGCCGCTTCCGACGAGGGCTGAGCTGATGCCTATCACGGTTCAGGTACGGCTGCGCCATGGCCGCTACGACGCCGGCGGTATCCGGCCCGGGGTCGCTGAGTGGCCGCCGCACCCGGCACGGGTGTTCTGCGCGCTAGTGGCCTCGGCGCAAAGCGCCGAGGATTGGGATGCGCTGCGCTGGTTGGAGCGTTCCGGCGCCCCGGAAGTGTGGGCGGACACGTCCATCAGCGTGAGCCGCACGGACAGCTTCGTGGTGACCAACCAGATCGAGTCCCGTGGCGGGAGCCAGTTCTGGCCGGGCCGTACCAACCAAGCGCGCAGCCGCGCGTCGGCCACCCCGGCGGACGAGGTGTTCGCTGTCGTTTGGCCGGAGGCCGACACAGCTGGTGATCTGCTCATGCGGCTGGAGCGGATGGCGCGGCGCGTGCCGTACGTGGGGCGGTCCACGAGCCAGGCGGAGGTGAACCCACTGTCGGCGCTGCCGGCAGAGCGGCCGACGTGGTCACGGTGGACGCCGAGCCGTATCGGGGTGGCGAACACGGTGGATCTACGGGTTCCCTATCCGGGCTATGTCGACGCGCTGCGCGAGGTCTACGACCTGGGCGGGCGTGCCTGGGAGGTCGGACGTGCCGTTCCTTACAGCCCGCTGGCCGACCAGGTCCCCGCGACGGAGCCGGTACGGGGGCCGTGGGACGACCTGATGATCTGGGGGTTCGCCCGGCCGACCGCTCGGATCAGCGGCGGACAGGTACTGCGGCTGACGTCCGTGTTGCGCAAGGCGGTGCTGAAGCGGATCGGCACCGACATTCCTGCACAGGTGAGCGGCCACGGAGCCGATGACCGGCCGCATGTCGCCTTCCTAGGGCTGCCGGATGTGGGGCATGACCACGCCGATGGTCATCTGCTCGGCGTCGCGTTGGCGATCCCCAGGAACATGCCTGCCGAGGAGTGGAAGCAGCTGGTCCGAGCGGTGATCGGAGCCGACCCTCTGGATCGACTCACGCCCGGGGCCATGCCCGAGATCTCCCTTCAGTACGGGGCCGACCCGCGGCGTCGTGGGCTCCGCGTCGAGACATGGCAGGGGCCTGCTCTGGGGGTGCGTTCCTGGGTGACGGCGACGCCGCTGGTCACCGATGGCATGCTGCGACCCCGGCGCCGTATGGAGGATCTGGTGCTCAAATCTCTGGGTCGGATCGGCTATCCCGATCCGGTTGATCTGGAGGTATCCGCCGCGCCGTTGACCACGGGCGCGGTGTGGCGTCCCCGCCAAGGGACCCTCCCGGAGGGGCGGCCCAAGCGGCCGATGACTCACGTGCGCGTGACGTTCGCGCGTCCCGTCGTCGGGCCGGTCATCGCCGGGTCGCTGCGCTATCTCGGGCTGGGGCTGTTCGTCCCCGAGCGGGAGCAGCCATGACGAGCCTGCACCGGCGGGACTTCGCCGACTTCTACGCCCAGGTCCACACCACCCCCGGAAGCAGCCGCCGCGAGCCGTTCCCCTGGCAGGAGAAACTGCTGGATCGGGTGCTCGCCGACGGATGGCCCGAATTGATCGACGTACCCACCGGCCTGGGCAAGACCTCAGTGCTGGATGTCGCCGTCTTCGCCGCAGCCTTGGACCGCAAGAGCGTGCCCAGGCGGTGCTTCTTCGTGGTCGATCGGCGTCTGATCGTGGATGAGGCGTACCGGCACGCCTGCCGCATCCGCGACGTCGTGGCTGCTGCGAGCACCGACAGCGTGGCCGGCCAGGTCGCCTCAGCCTTGCTGCTGGAGCACGACGAGGAGCCGCTGGAGGTCACCCGGATGCGAGGCGGGGTGACCTGGTCCTGGCGATGGGTGGAACGACCGGACCGGCAGGCCATCGTGGTCGGTACCGTCGACCAGATCGGCAGCCGGTTCCTCTTCCGCGGCTATGGCGTGGGTGATCAGCTACGGCCGATCGACGCCGCCCTGGTCGGCACCGACAGCCTGATCATCGTGGACGAGGCCCATCTGTCCCGGCCCTTCCTCACGACCTTGGCCGACGTCCTGGCCATGGACGCCACCCCAGATGAGGCCAAGCCGGTAGTGGTGACCATGACGGCCAGCCCCACCGCCCAGGGCCCCCGCGTTCACCGCATCAGCAGCGCGGACGAAAACCACTCGGTGGCGGGAAAGCGACTGCATGCGGGCAAGACCGCGCATCTGGTCGAGGTAGGCGGAGCTACCAAAAGGAGCGACCAACCGGTCATAGCCACGCTCGCCCAATGGGTCGACCACCTGTCGGACCGCTACCCGGTCGTGGGTGTCATCTGCAACACCGTGGCCCGCGCCCGATCCGTGTTCGAGCACCTGAACGGCAACCACCCCGGCCGATGCATGCTCCTGACCGGCCGGATCCGCCCTGTGGACCGGGACTACCTCCTGCTGAAGTGGTACGACCGGATCAAGGCCGACCGCCCGCACGAGCCGGACGAACCCGTCTTCGTGGTCGCCACCCAGACCGTCGAAGTCGGCGCCAATCTAGATTTCTCCGCACTCGTCACAGAGTCGGCCTCACTGCCGGCTCTCGTTCAGCGGCTCGGCCGCCTCAACCGCCTGGGTTCCGCTCCGGCGGCCCCGGCAGTCATCGTGCACTCCGCAGCGGACGGCGACGGCGTGTACGGCGGGGCGCGTCAGGCCACCTGGCAGTGGCTGACCACACTGCGAACGCCCATAACGTTCCAGCCGGGTACCCACTCTCCCTCTCTGCCGAAGGAGGGGATCAACGTCTCCCCGGCGGCTCTGCGCCGCCTGACCGCGACGGTGTTCGAGCAGTACCGGGAGACCTGGGAACAGCTTCAGGGAGCCGAGCCGTACACTCCGTACCTGTCGCCGACGCACCTGGATGCCTGGGTGCGCACCTCCCCCATCCCTTGCCCGAACGATCCGTCGCCTGCGCCGTTCCTGCACGGGCTGCAGAGGGAAGTCGCGCATGTGTCTCTCGCGTGGCGGGAACTGGCCGGGGACGACACGGCCTGGCGGCATGCCCTGGAGGCCCTCCCGGTGTCGGCAGAGGAGAGCATCGAGGTGCCGTTGCTGGCCGTACGGCAGTGGCTGTCCGGCAGACAGGTCACCGCCCGCTTCGCCGACGTGGAAGGCGAGCTCGCACCGGACGAACCCGTCTCATCAGGGCCGGGCGCGTCGCGGCGAGTGGTCCGCTACAGCTCGCGTGAGTTGGTGGAGGTCATCGACGCGGATGAGATCCGGCCCGGAGAGCGCATCGTCGTGCCCGCCTCCTACGGGGGCTGCGACGCCTTCGGCTGGAACCCGGCCTCCCGGCAGGCCGTTCGCGATGTCGGCGATCTGTGCAGCGGTAACGGCAAGCGGCGAGCCTCGGTACGGCTCGGGCCGACGCTGACCGCGGCGATCGCCGACCATGACGCGGAACTGGCCGCCGCGTTGGAGGAGCTGATCGACACCGTCGAGCGTGACCGTCAGGCCGAGCAGTTGAAGGCTGGCGCCTACTGCCGCCGGATCGAGGAGATCCTGCCCGCCCAGCCGCAGCTCAGCGACCATCACGGCGATGATCTACCGCCCCACCTCGCTGTCCTGCGGCGTCTGGCCCTGGCCGTGAAACCGGAGGTCAATGAGCACCTGGCCTCGGGCACAGTCGTACTGACCAGCGATATCACCACCTATGGCGAAGATGACAGCGCCCAGGGTTCTTCCACCGCACGCACACCCATGCTGCTGGACGATCACCAACGAGCGGTGCGCAATCGCGCTGAGGAGTTCGCACGCAATCTGCGCCTGCCGCTTGCTCTAGTGCATGCCGTCGGCCTTGCCGCACTGTGGCACGACGAGGGCAAACGGGACCATCGGTTCCAAGCCATGCTGCATGGAGGCGACCGATGGGCCGCCGCGGCTGCCGAAGCCGAAGACCCTCCGCTAATTTTGGCCAAGTCGGGCATGAACCCCCTCGATCGCCATCTGTTCCGTGTGGCTCAGCAGCGCGCCGGCTATCCCACCGGCATGCGCCACGAAGCTCTCTCCGCCCAGATCGCCGGTGCCCTTCTCGACAACGCCACAGATGTCGACCAGAACTTGGTCCTCCATCTGATCGCGGCCCACCACGGCTACAACAGGTCGTTGCTGAAGCCCGTCACCGATCCCGAACCGATCACCAGCATTCAGCGGGACGGACAGAAGATCGAGGTGGACAGTGCCCGCTCCGTCGACTGGTCTGCCCCCCACCGATTCACCGCATTGACCGGCACCTACGGCCGATGGGGACTCGCCCGTCTGGAAGCCATCGTCCGCCTTGCCGACATCTGGTGCTCGGCCCGCGAGGAGAGCGAAGCATGAACACCGTTGAACTCCCCGCCCTGGACGGCCGCGACGCCCTGGGGTTCCTCGCCGCCCTCGGCCTCCTACGTATCCTGACAGAGGAAAGCGGCATTTCAGGGCGGCTGTCGTTCTCTGATACCACCGCCTGTGCCCGCCTGCACAGCCCTTTCCACACGACCGAGGACATCGCCGAAGCGCTGGTCAAGGTCGTACGCTCCATCGAGGAACCCGCCGTACTGCCAGGCATTGAAGCAGGCTTCCCACCCAATGCTGAACTCGGAAAGGATCCACTGCGATGGCCTCGCGAGGAGTATCGGCAACGGGCCGCAGACATCGGCCGCACCCACCCTCTCGCGGCCGAACGCTGGCTGCCCTGCCTCACCACAGACCTGGCCGTTGACGCCCAAGGCCGCGGCGCCTTGTCGCCTTTCATCGCCCCCTCTGGGCAGCAGAAGATTCGCACCTTCTTCGAAAAGCCGCTCCAGGCAGTACGGGACAACCCCGACTACTTGCACCAGGCCCTCACCCGATGGCGCCGCGTCGAAGGCTTCACCGGCGAATACCTCGACCACCGGGTGTTGCGCAGCACCGCCGACGACCCTGAAGGACGAGCCGGACGGGAAGCCGGTGTCCCTGGGGCCACCTGGCTGGCCACCATGGTGCTCCCGCTGTTCCGTCTGGCTGGAGACGGCCAGAGGCTCCGCAGTACTCTGTGGCACCGGGTGGCCGGCGATTACGTCATGATCTGGCCGTTGTGGCAACCCGCTCTCGACACCGACGCCGTGCGTTGCCTTCTCGAACTGCCTGCCTTCGCGCCCATTGACGGTCAACCCACCGTCTCCCGCTCTGAATGGGCTGCTCTTGGGGTCTTCAGCGTCCACGGCGCCCACCGTCAGCGCATCCCGGGACGTACCTTCGACGGAGTACTCTCCCCTCTCCCTATCCAGGTCCGCTGAACCGGATCACACAGCGCGATCGTTTCTTGACAACAGCACAACGCGAATCGAAGACCGGCGAGCTTCGGAACCACCAGTACACACGCCAACCCGGCACGTTCCCAACCCCAAACAAGCCGCGCCACACCCAAAGCGGACGCCAAGACCCGCCACCACCGACTACTGTGAGCCATAGTGCCTGCTCACAAGCCGTGTCACCCGGCCTCAGCGGCCGGGCCTCATTGCGGCGCGACGCCCTGCGGCTGCACCAGCGGACTGGTCACCAGTTTCACCCGGCCTCAGCGGCTGGGCCTCATTGCGGCACGACGGCGCTGGTCAAGGACGCTGTCGAGACTCTGTTTCACCCGGCCTAAACAGCTGGGCCTCATTGCGGCTGGGTGTACGCCTGGAGGCAAGCGAACTGCTTCTCGTGTCACCTGGCCTCAACGGCCGGGCCTCATTGCGGCGTGTAGACGTCGAGCGGAATCTTGCGCCCGTTGTTCAGGTGGTCCACCCCGCCTCAATGGCCGGGTCTCATTGCGGCACGAACCCTGTCTGCCGGATCCCGTACAGAAAGCTATTTCACCCGGCCTAAACAGCCGGGCCTCATTGCGACTGGCACGGCCTCAAGACTGTTGCTGCCGCTCCAGTGGTTTCACCTGGGCTGAATAAACCAGGCCTCATTGCGGCAGGCCAGCGCGCTCCTCCTCAGCGTGAGCAGTTGTTTCACCTGGCCTAAACAGCGGGCCTCATCGCGACCACCAGAACGTCGTGGAACCCGCCTTCCAAAAGGCGGGTTCACCCGGCCCAACAGTCGGGCCTCATTGCGGCGTGAACCCGGTCTGCCGGATCCCGTAGAGGATGTTGAGTTCCACCCGGCTGCACCGCCGGGCCTCATTGTGGTCCCCCGGCGCCCGTCGTGTGGAGGCAGAACCCGCCATGCCGTATCTGTGACGGCAGCCCTGACGGCAACGTCGGCCATCAAGCTCACGCCAAGAGCACTCCCGACGACTGACCGGCTCCTGGTGGAAGCTAGAGGTCACGATGATCGCTACACCTGAAAAGCGGAAGGTCGGCAGTTCGACCCTGGCCCTGACCACCAGCTTCTGAACAAGAGAGAAGCCCCGAAGCGAAGACCGCTCCGGGGCATTTTTGTGGCCCTGACGACAGTGCTGACGACAAAAGAGTTCAGTTTGAGGCAGGTCGCTGCTGTCGCCAGTATTCGGTCTCGTAACCCTTCCAGTCGCAGTCTCGACAGCCGTTCATTCCGTGCATTTGTGCTTGGGCGCGTGTGAAGTCCTCGGCCGCGAACTCGTAGTCGATCTTATTGCAGCGATACGGGGGCACAGCGTGATAACTGGTACGACTTGACTTTGCCGAACCGCGAAGCGTTACCTTCATGGGGCCGAAGAGCTCTTCGAGGAGCACGAGGCCCCATTCGACTCGTCTCGCTGCCTTCTGAATCTCGATCTTGTCCATCTACGTACTCCACTCGGATTGATCGGTGTTAGAAAGTTGCCCGGAGCGTAGAACATGACCGCACCACCTAGCAGGGGGTATGCGCATCCGATATGGCAAGCCACGTTCCGTAAGAATGTGCACTTCAGGGTGTTTCCTGCTGAACCTCTCATCCGATGGCATCACGCAGTTTGCCGAGAGCCTTGTGCTTCTCGTCGAGGGCGGCGCGCGCGTAGATTGTCATGGTGACCTCGGATGCCAGAGTGCCCGACGATTTCGCGGACTACGTGTGGTGGCACGCCGAGGTCGAGCAGGAGGCTCACGCAGGGGTGGCGGAGGTCGTAAGGACGAACGGGTCGATGGGAGTCACGGAGGGCCTCCTTCGGTGTGGCCAGACCGTCGTGGCGCGGCCCGTCCGGGTCCGTCTGTCGGCCAAGCCGTCCGGGCGGTGTGATCGAGAGATTGATGTGCAGGCTCGGGGGCGTTCACTCGGCCGTGCTGGTGGCAGGGACGTTAAGGGGGTGGGTGTGCTCTACTCCACGGCGAGCTCTCGTGGGGAGAGCACGAAGGAGAGACATCATGTCCACCGAGGGACGACCGTTCTGCACGTGGTGTCAGGCCGCTGAGGAGTGGCTGACGATCAAGGATTGGGAGCCGGCGCGCCGACGGTCCATGTCGGTCGAGCACGCACAGGGAGCCTGGCCGGTCACCCGTACCGTCGATGTGGAGGCGGGGGTGACGTACGACTGCCGAAAGTGCGGGAAATCGGGTCTGGTCGGTGTGGGCGACGGCTACCGGCCGCCGGGACTGGAGGGCTGACCAGCTCCTCCGAGGGGAGGGCGGGAGGGCCGCAGGCAGGGCTCTGACCTGATAATTCATATCGGCGGCTCCGTGTGCTCCACACTGGACGAGTAGATCGATTCGATCTACCGTTCTAGTAAGGAGATAGCTATGACATCGATTCCCGTCCCTCCCCTCGCCATCGACCCGGAGCAGGCCGTGCGCGCCATAACCGGTGCCCACGCCCAGGCCCAAGAGATGGTCGACCGGCACTGGCAGCCGAGCATCGAGGACCTCGACGACCAGGGCGCGGCGCACCGTGTCGAGCTCAAGACCCTGCTGCGGGTCATCGACGCCGCCGGGTTCAACATCGAGCCGCTCATCACGGCTTGGCGCGAGAACTGGGAGGCCTACCAGCGCAACGGTGGGACCGTGGCGTTCACCTCCATCGGGAACCCCGACTGGCGCACTCGGTAGAACACCGGGCACCGCTCACCGGTGGGCGGCGACCGCGCCCCGTGGGGGAGTGCTGTACAGCAGCGCCGTACAGCAACATTCCCTGACGCGATCACACGCCACCGGCCCGCATCCACCGCCTGACCAGGACCCGAGTCGCGTGATCTGCACGCCGCCCTTCCCTCGTAATGAAGCGGTTGGGCCGCATCCGTGCTGATCGCTTAAGGGCCAGCGTCTGGTGCGGTAGCAAGTAGGAGTTCCCGAGAAAGCGGAGTGTGCCTATTCTTCTTTTAGAAGACCGAAATATCCCAGACCTCAGATCGTTGAATGTAAAATTATAAGATTCGTCCAGTCTTCTTGTGAAAGCCTATATGCCTGGCTGAGAGTGTTTACTTCCTGTGCTGATGGCACCGTGATTCCTCGTTCAATTTCAGATATTCTGGATGAAGATATCCTGGCGTTTTTGCTCGCCTCGTCTAGGGAAAAGCCGATTCGCTCTCGAGCGTGCTTCAGGGCTGACGCTAGCTGCGCCTGAGGACCCGTCATCGCTGCTTGAGTTGTGGGCGCTAGTGACGGTTTTGGTTGGCCAGCATCGTGTGCAGGCGGATCGCCTGAAGCAATTCCGAAGGCGATTATGAAGCCGATAACGGCAATCACGCCGCCTCCCCCCGCCACTACAGCGCCTGCGCGACGACGCGTGTGCGGACGTACATAGGCTCGCCCGCCGCTAGGTTTCTTTCGAAAATGTCCTCTGACTTCGGTCATCCCTGGACCGTATGGACTTCGACGATGAAAAACCTAGCCTGCCGAGGGAAAGGTCCGTGTTTCTATCTGTCCAGCAAGGGCTATGGGCTACTCGGCGCTGCCGGCCGCGATGGGGGAATTGATGAGTCGCATCGCGCCCGGCCATAAAGATCATGTGGCGTAGCCATGCCGCAGCTTCTCATCGGCCCTGGCGTCGGATGACTGACACCGATCTTGTTAACGGGAGTGCTAACAACGGCTCTAGGCGACCGTGGACGCTCGCGGACTAGTCCACCTATCTCGACGTGGCCAGAGCAGGCTCCCAAGAGCCTGGTGGACGTCCGTGGACGATCATGTCCTCACTACGGATCAGAAGGTTAGGGATTCGAGTCCTCTCGCCCGCGCACAGCAGAAAGGTCCGCTACCAGGGAAAATCTGGAGCGGCCCGTCGTGTTTGTCAGGACGATCTCGGAATCTTGCTAACACGGTCCTCCTCACTCACCGATCGCTTTGGCGAAGATGCCGGGGGATAATGCCTCGGCGGTACGGATCACTTGGGCGTAGACCCGCAGGGTGATCGAGGGGTCGGCGTGGCCGAGCCAGGCCGCTACGACCTGCACCGGGACGCCGGCCAAGAGCAGGGCCGTCGCGTGGATGTGGCGAAGGTCGTGAAGGCGAGCGTGCGGTAGCGGGTGCGCGGGACCGCCTCGTGTACCGCTTGGTCAGTCTGGGGAAGAGTGAGCTGAGCGTGTCGGAATGACCGGGCTCACCCTATCCGGTCGTGAACACGTGGTCGTTCAGCCCGCGCCCACTCAGGGCCAAGCTGGAGTCATACTGGCTGATCGCCTAGCACTATGTCGCGCAGTCAAGCAGCAGTACCGGCCCTAAATCACATTTTCGGCTTGACTCCGGCTTCACCATAAGTGGCTGCGTTGATCGTCTGCTACTACACTCCTTATGCCCTAGCGCCGAGGAATCTACCGCGTATGGTCTAGCGGAGGGTAGGGCGGCTAATGTCTAGGATGAATGGCTCAATTATAAAGGGTTGCTCTACCTGCTGGGCTTGCTCACGGAGCTCGTTCATCAACAATGCGCGGTCAGGATACCTACCCTTCGACCAACCTTGGGGGCGCTGCTCGGATGTAACCCAATAGACCAGGTAAATGCCGTGGTTGACTCCGGTTGGAATAAGATATTTCTCCTTCAACTGCTGATGCATAGCGGTCATAAGTTCATCGTTATCGACCAGTTTTGCTTCGATGATGACTCGTACGACGTCTTGTGACTGAGTAGCCGCGGTTGCCGTTGCAGTGAGGTCTACACGCGTGCCGAAGCCTCTGGAAGCTTGACGTGCGACTTGAATCTCGCGATCAACGATGCATCCATTGGTAAGGCGCACCTCTATCGCTCTGCGAATCCAATCAGAGATGTCGTCCTCTCCCTTAGGGAAGCCTTGCTTCTTGGAGGTGTCTCCTTGTTTGGCTTCGTTCCATAGATCGCGAAAGGCGGTGTTGTGCGTGATCTCATGCTGCAAGAGTTCGAGCTGCTCGAGAACGACACTTTGGAGGTTGCCACCGTGTCGGATAAGGCGAGTATCCGATCGTGCGAGGAGAGTCAGCAACTCGGGTGGCGCGGGTCGGGTGAAGGCGAGGTCCGCGACGCGTGAGCGCGCTGTCCTGGCGTACCGAGCGATTATCTCGATGTCAGCGGTCGGGCGGCCTTCTTTCAGAGATTCAAGTTCCTGTGCTAGGCCGAGGTCCGTCATCCGCTGTAGGACAGCCTGGCGAGTTTGCTGGATGTTGCGTTTTGCTTGCCAGGGCGTGGATGCAGACGTATCCCCTGCGTAGGGGAATCGATCCATAATTAGTCGGGCGAAGGTGCTAAGGTGCGACTCGTCGAGGTCTTCGATTTTCACGTAGGGACCGATGTCTTCGAGATCAGACTCGTTGACACAAAGAGAATCGACAACGACGGATGGACCTAGCTCAGCCAAACATTGGAACGCGACAGTAGATAGGTTCGATGAAGCGTGTGAGCGCAACCGAAAGCAGGTTTCGACAACTGCATTTGGGGCTTTCTTGGTAAGTAGCTGAAGAAGGGCCACTGCCAACTGATCATCATAATGGTCTGCTGCAAGACGCTTCGCCAGGTCAGGCGCAAGGCGGGCAGCAATGTGTTTATACAATGGATAAAACGTCAACTGTCTGCCGTGGGTTTGTAGAGCGTCCAGGAAGTCCAAGGCAGCAGCGAGAATGGCTTGTTGGCCTACATCAGGCGCCATGTCGAAGAGATCTGTGCGTGACCGAATCTCATCTCCTTGGTGATCCTCCATAGAAGCGCCCACGATTGCAGGCGCCCAGCGCTCCCACACTGAGGGCTCGAGTTCCTGGAGTAGTTCCGGTCTGCGCTGGGCAACCGAGGTCATTAGGTACACTCCCGACCAGTCTGGCATTATCTGATTCAGGGCATAGCTATTGCGACCGGCCCACACCGATGCGTTCACTCGGTGTTTCCTCAGATAATCGAGTCCGATCTCTAGGACCCGATCGCGTTGCGTCTCATCGAGGAGTTGCCAGCCTGGACGGCTGATAAGATCATGCGTGAAGAACTTGTGAGCCGAGCCGCGGGGATCAACAGAGATCCAGTAGATGATCTTCCACCATGATTCCGTGCTTATCTCAGCTTCATCGATGGACATTTTCAGGTTGGCTTCCTGCTCGGCCGCCGCAGTGCTGCGCCGTTGCTCGAATGCAGTCTCGCTGTCCCGCGCTCGCCGCCATTGCTGCGCGGCCTGGCAATCGATCGCCATGGTCTGCCGCAGATGTTCCGTTGCTGAGTAGGCGGGATGGCCCGGTTCCAGCGACAAGATGAGTTCGGCTGTGGACGCCGTAGGCTGATGGCTCAGCACGGATACGCATTCGGCGAGGGTCTCCTGCGCAGGCCTTGGCATACTGGTGAGTTCCCTGATTAGCCAAGGCAAGTCGCCAGTTTGGATGAGTTCGCTTCGGCACAGCCGATACCACCTGTCGGAGGCCATAAGGTTCGCAACCGCAACCGCCAAAATGCGCCTCTGCTCGGCATTCATTCTGTGCCAAGGCTTACCATCGCGGTAAAATTCCCAACCCCAGGTGGAGTGCTGAAGGAGGTCGGCTAGAAGGCCGGCCAAGGCATCGAGTACGGCTGGGCTTGAAGCAGTCAAGCAGCCTCTTGCGAGTAGTCGACCGAACAGTCGACCATAGGCGTCCTGTCCGTCGTCTAGACGCTGCCGGGCCCAGATAAGCGCTTGAGGCAGGTCATCGGAGGCGAGACGTTCAGCAAGCCCGCCCAAGAAGACGAGATATGAGCCGATCAAACTCCTGTTGCGCCTCGGCCGAAGCTTGTCGAGAAGATCGTGACAGCTTAGATGCACTGGGTAGAGCACGTTGAGAGCCGTGCCGAGGAGTTCGTCATCAGGGTCTACGGTCTCATCGCACGTCAAGAAGGCCCGGAGCGTGAACCGGTCCTGGTCCGTCCCCATTGTGCCGACCGCTTCGATCATGGCGTTGAGAGCCCAGGATGGTGATTGGCCCTCAAGGGCGAGTTCAAGTAGCCGTCCTGCCAATGAACGGCAAGTTCCAGCTTCAGCAAGGCGTGCGATCCACCACAGATGTTCTGGACGATGCGCATCATCAAGATGAGTCCGGAGTTGAGTCTCAAGGCCCGGGTGATGGAGTACGGAGAAGTCGATCGCCCACCACGGATCTACGTCCCCTGCAGACGCAAGCATCAACAGAGAGTCCACGATCTTCGCGCGTACTTCATTCGGGAACGCCACCCCAGTTTGAGCCAATCCCAAGGCGTTGCCGAGGATGAGGTCCTCTACAAGACTTGGTTTCAATGCTCCCAGCCAGGCGGCAACCCCCATCATGGCGCCGGGTAGCGTACCGTCCGCATGGAGCCCCAGCACTCCCTTTAGTTGGGCTCGACCGATTTTTCTGTCTACTAGATATGAGGCAGCGAGGAACTCGGCGAACTGGTGGTGCCGGAAACTGACAGTCGAATCGGGTGCAGCGTCAAAGAGCGCTGTATTCAAGATCTCCTGGTACTCCTGAGGCGTCACTGGGGTGCCTGGCTCCTCAGGTTCAGGGTCGGACGGCAGTTCCGACACGCCTACAACGTCCGCCTGATCTCCCACGGAGCGCGTAAATCTCCCCGTACCCTCGCTGAACAGGGTGATGGCTCCCAGCCTGGAGGCAAGGCGATACCGACGATCCAATGAGACCGTTGGTATCGGTAGCGAAGGGTTCGCCTCTGTCAGAAGATCCTTGACTTCGAAGCGGAGTGCTTCGAGTTGCCCGGCAGGTAGTGAACCTGTTTTGCGCCATCTGCGGATCGCGGCACGCAGTCCGCCCGGAGTGGAAGCTAGCCTGCCAAGTTGCTCAACAACGACGGCCGGATCAGCGGTCGGTCCAGGAGGGGCCATGAGCTGCTGAGCGAGATCGACAGCGTGTGCACGGGTGAGTGGCAGAAGCCGCAGCTGCCGGAATTCTGGGATGATACTCGCTAGTTTGCGTGCAAGCGATGCGTCCCAAGCCGCTGGACGGCTACTCAGCCGCCACGGCACTTCTGCTGCTGAAGCCTTATTTAGGCACTGCTCAAGGATACGAAAGACGGCAGGCAGGTGAATGACCGCTTCGTCTAGAGCGTCCAGGTATATCGGTCGTCCTTCAGTGATCGCTTGGTTGATTGCCTCTCGTATATCCCGACAATCAAGGCCGATCAGATCAATCTTCGCGGAGCCTCCCTCTAGGGCGCGCATGTCGTCAAGAACGTGTGTCTTGCCTACGCCGCCAGCAGCTAGAAGGACGAAGCTCCCGCCTTGCTCAAGGAGGTCGGTCACTGGACGCGGCTGGTCGTCATGGGGAAGCCACGAAGCACCTTGAGGTGGTAGGTCGAGGAACCCGTCATTATCGAAGGGGATGTTATTGCCGAGTGGGAGCACGTGGCGCTGAAGCGCCCGATCCGTGCCAGCCGAGACCACTATGCCTCCCGATGAAGCCCACACCATCCCAACCGAAGATCTGAGTCTACGGCTCCAAGTGAAGGTAGATCACGTGCATCCCCATGGGATCTTGCTAACAGCGCTGCTACTGTAACGACAGGCCCGGACAGGTCGCGTCCTCGGAGCGGTGTAAAAGGCTCAACGAGGTAGGTGCCGCGGAGTGATCTTAGGCGGCCACCGTGTCGGGTGTCGACTCGGCCGTCGTGGTGGTGGTGGGACGAAGCTGGGCGGGCGGGTGGAGCAGGGCACGGCGCAGGTCTTGAAGGACGCGCAGGCCCTTGCTGGTCATGGCGAAGCCGCGCCAGCCTCGCGCGGCCCGGTCCAGCACCGCCCACACGAGGGACACGCAGGAGGTCTCGCCGGGGAATCGGCCGATGACCTTGACCCGGCGGCGGGTCTCGCCGAAGGTGCGCTCGATGAAGTTGGAGTGGCGGATGCGCTTGTGGTGCTCGGGCGGGAAGCGCAGGTAGGTCGTCAGGCTCTGCCGGTCGGTCAGCAGGCTCTTGACCGCGGCCGGGTAACGTCCGCCCCAGGTCTCGGCGAAGGCGTCGATGCGGGCCTGCACCCACGCCACCAAGCCCGGGCCGGGCTCGATCTGTTTGACGTCGTTGTTCAGGCTGCTGCTGTCGAAGATGTTCCAGAAGGCGGCCTTGACCTCGGCCTGGTCGCCGGCGCTGACCTTCGACAGGACGTTGCGGCATTTGTGGATCACGCAGCGCTGGCGCAGCGAGCGGGGAAATGCCTGCTCGGCAGCGGCGATGAGGCCGGGCGCGCCGTCGGAGACGACCAGGAGCGGCGGACGTAGCCCGCGGCCGGCCAGATCGGTCAGGAAGTCGTGCCAGGCGTCGGTCGACTCGGCCGCGGCGGCCGACAGGCCGATGAAGACGGGTTTGCCCTCGGTGGTGATGCCCCAGGCGGCCAGCACCGGCTCGGCGCGCTGGCCATCGTGCATCTTGAAGTGGCTGGCGTCCAGGAACAGGTAGTCCAGCTCGACGCCGGTCAGGTCACGCCGGCTCCAGGCGTCGTACTCAGCGACGATGGCCTGGCAGATGGTCGAGACCGTCGATTTGGACAGCGCTGCCTCGGGGCCGAGGGCATCGGCCAGGGCGCCTTCGACGTCGCGCACGGACAGGCCCCGCACGAAGGAGGCGACGACCAGGGTCTCCAGGGCATTGGTGCGGGTCACGCCGGTGCCGAACAGGCGGGAGGCGAACGCCTCGGTGGTGCCGCGCAGCTTCGGCCGGGCGATGGTGACGGCTCCGGTGGTGGTCTTGATGGTGGTGGGGCAGTGCCCGTTGCGATGGCCAGGCCGTACCACGACCTCCTCTTCACCTCTGCCGGTGACGGCGGTGGCGCGCTGGTAGCGGGCGCGGCCGAGGAAAGCGTCCACCTCGGCCTCGACGGCGGTCTGGATGATCAGGCGGGCGCCGAGCCGGGCGACGTCCTCGATGACCTCGACCAGGTCACGACCGGAGGAGAACAGGGCGTCGATCTCGGCGCGGATGGCCTGAACGGGCGGTAGTGTGCGTGCCACGAGCGTAGGTCCTTGCGTAGTGCGAACTTTGGACGGTTCAGCACGGCAACCTACGCTCGTTCCCTTTTACACCGCATCTCGGACGCGACCGCCCGGACACCGGGATACATCCTTGGATGCTGATCAGGATGAAGGGGTGGTTGAGGCCGTGACGATCGCGGACTTCGGTGCCCGTCGTATGGGCTGAGGCGATCGCAGGCAAGGCCCTCCTCCGTCGGACCTCGCCACCGGGTGACCATGGCTGAGGTGACAACAGCGCTGACAACAACGTCCCCACACGCTGCGGACCAGCCGTCCGGCCACCGCGAACAGGCGCAGTCGCAGGTGTTTGGGCTCGTAGCGGCGCGCGGCGGTGCCGGGCAAGGCGAGCAGTTGCATCGAAGCTGGCAACTCGCAGGCCAGCGTGACAAGCTCGCACCAGATCTGGTTGCGGGCGAAGTGGTGCAGCGGCAGGTTGGCCAGGCCGGTGTCCTTAGCGCAGCGGATGCGGTCTTCGGCTCGGGTGGCTGGCCACCTAGGAGCGCAAGAGCGGCAGATCGGGGGCGCCCGCCGGCTGAGCTACGGCCGGACGATCCTGTTGCGTTCGGCAAGGAAGGCGTCCTGCGCCCGCTTTAGCGCCCGCCTATGCTGTCGACCACCGACTTGGGCACCAATGAGCGCGAGGTCGCGCGCAGCGCCGGACAGGACCGCATCGCCTCCGCGGCCCACCTCCATCGCGGCGGCGGCGATCGCCTGCGCCAAGAGAGGCATCGCCTGGGCGACGGCCGCCGAGCTGGCCTGATCCCAGCCAAAGATGGCCTGCGCGCACCGGCCGATGGCGGCGGATGCGGTGCCGTGCACGAAGCGGGCTTCCAGCGCATGCGCGAGAGCGGTCAGGCTGACCAGAGCCTTGGCCCGAGGGGATGTCCATGCCTGCTCTTGAGCAGCGATGGCACCTTGGAACACGCCGACCGCGACGAGCAGTTGATCGCAGGCGGCCACAAGTTGCTCGCGTTGCTCGGCCCGGCGGTGCCGCCGCGTGCGCAGGAGACCGACGAGCGCGCCGGCGCCGGTGAGAATGCCGATGGCCGCGGCTACGGCAGGATCGAGCAGATCGGCCCAGGTTAGGTTCACCGCTTCAGGGTGGACGTGCACAGGCGCTCATCGCGGTGATTCCGCAAGATAGAACCGGATCGTTCCGCACCGCGGATGGTCAGCCTTACTGAGGCCGGCCGCTCACGACCGCCGCTTGTGCGAGAGGAACAACGCGATCACGGCAACCGCCAGGGCGATGCTCGTGAGCGCCGCATCAATAGTTGGATGGACGCCCGAATCGCGCGCGACCGCGTACGTCACAGGGATGGGTGCGGCACCGAAAAGGCCCAGGGCGATATACCACCCGACGTTCGGAACGCCGTCCGGCAAGTCGTCCGATGCGTCGTGGAGTACTTCCTCAAGGGCCTCGCGGACGCGTGGCTCTGCGAGGAGATTCTGCGCAGCCTCTTCGACCGCCTCCTCTCCTGCGGCGCGCGCTACGTCTACGAGCGGCATGACTGCTTCTGGCGCGTGGGACGTGTCTACGAACACCCGATAGGCGGGGCCGATTGCGGCGGAGAGATCGCGTGAGAGCGCGGCCGCTGGGTCGACGCCTGGCAACACGAGCGTGGGGGGCAATCCCTTGAGGGCTACTTGCAGTTGGGTTCCCAGAGGTCCCAGCGAAGGCGGCATCATGGCCCGGCTGAGTTGCTGAGCCGCCTGGATCAAGGGGACGGAGATCGCTTTCGAGATGGCCTCCCAGTGTGGCGACCACACACTCGCGATGTTCTTGTTCAGGCTTGTGGTGAGCGGTGCTATCGCTTTGAGGAGGTCCTGGTTTATTTTGCGGAGAGCGGCTGCCTCTTCGGGCGTCAGGGGCTCACCCTTCTCTGCCAGCCGGAAGAACTCGTCCGCCGTCAGGCGTTTCCTGCCCGTGTGCGGACGTCCGCCTCCAGCACCTTTTCCTGGCCATTTCCATGAGGTGATGGTGGACGGCCGCCAGACCGGAGTGCGGCCGATCATGTTGTCCTCTTGAGGCAGGCCAGCCGCGAGCTGTTCTGCGCTCAGCGGCTCGCCATCTGCAGCGCGCTTTCGAAGCTGCCGCCCGCGACGCCGGTACCCATGGACCGTCTGGAGCTTTACGCCGAAGTACTCGGCGATGTCCGTCATGGTCCAGTAATCCGCGTCCACGTCAGCCATGTAAGGATTATGGCCGGAGTGCGGATCAGCCGCAGTTGGCATGCAGATCGTGAGAGCAGTGCGCGCAGGCGGTGATCTCCTCGGGGCTGGTCTTGGCCACGATCGGGCTACCCACTCCCAACCCCAGGGCGGTAGCAAGTCCGCATTCGCCGCCCTGTACCGCCGTAAACACGCTGTCGTCGGTGCCCTTCAGAAGTTCGCCGGTTCGGTACGAGCAGTGGGCGGCGGCGCGTCGACAAGGTCCGCGATCTGTTTCCGAGTGAGCTTTCGATCAGCTGATCTTGCTAACGCGGATGCTAACCACGTCCGTGGATACTGATGGACGTCCGTAGAAATTGATCATGGCTGGAGTGTCCGCGAGCCGGTCTTTCTGACCGCAGTGGACGCTGGCGGACGATCTCGAACTGGCTTGTAAACAGAAGGTCAGGGGTTCGATTCCCCTCGTCGGCTCTGCACCCAGAAGGCCCCTGAACAGGCGTTATGCCGTCAGGGGCCTTCTGCTTTCCGATCTTCAAGCGGTGTCTTCGGCGTCGTCGGGAGCCACCTTGGGAGCCACCGGGAGCTGTTTCCCCAGGAGAGCGCTGGAGATGGCTTCGGTCGCTGCGTGGCGGTCGCCTTCCAGCAGGTGTCCGTAGACGTCCTTGGTGATCGCGATGCTGGCGTGGCCAAGGACCTCGGACACGACATGCAGGGGAGTGCCCTGGGCGAGCATGAGCGACGCACCGGAGTGGCGTAGCTCGTGCGGGTGCCAGTGGCCGAGGCCGGCCTTTCTGGCCAGCCGGGAGAACGAATGCGAGAAGGTGTCCGGGTCGGATGGGTTGCCGAAAGCAGTTGGGAACATCAAGGGCGGCGCTGCGCGCCGCCACGCGGCCCGCGCGCGCCCGCCCGCTGCGCGTGCGGCCTGGGGGCCGTTCTCGCGCGCGACGCGCGCGGGCCGCGCAGACGCAGGTCCCGCCCTACTCCTGAACACCGCAGGCAGCCACCGCATCCGCCACCGTCGAGTACTGCTCAAGCGGGAGCGCTTGAGCTCGGAAGCGTTCGCTCAGATCCGGCGACGCTGCGGCGATCACCAAACGACCACCAACCGACATGGTCCGCTTCAGCGAAGCGATGAGCGCCCCGATGGTGGCCTCGTCCCAGCGCGTCATGTCGCCCAGGTCGAGCACCACGCATGGAGGAACGGGAACCAGCGCCATCTCATTCCGAAGCCGGGCTGCCGGGGACGCCTCCCTGCCGAACTCACCGACGATGCTCAGAACCATGCACGTGCTGTGATCAACCCGCTGAATATCGGCCATCGTGAGCCGCCTCCCACGTCGGGCCGTCTCTAAGGTCATTGTGCCTCCGGCGGGGGCGCTCCGGCTCCGGGATGATCACCGTATTTGAGCCGGAGTCCGTAGATGGCTGAGGTGGAAGCCTGATCATCCCGCCCGCCATCGACCTGGGACAAGCCGAGCAGGCCAGGGCCACGGGTACCAGATCGTTCGTCCGGTGGGGCGCTCCATCTGGTACCCGTGGCCCTGGCCCGCTTCCCCTGCGGGCGGGTCGACGGCAGACGGGATGATCAGTCGGGGCGGGTGCGCGCGGTGCGCGGCCGAGGCTTCCGTTCCCAGACCGTGTCATGAAAAGCTGCGCTGATGATCCGAACCGGGACGTAGGAGTCGATGGTGCGCAGGAAGTCGCAGCATGAACCGCCACCCAGCGACGCTGAGACTGCCGAGTACATGCGAAGCCTGGCCGAACTCTTCGTGGAGCACACACGCGAAGACGGCTACTCCTTCGACTGGGACCCCGCGTTCATTCACCACCTCGACAACTACTGCACCGAGTTCGCCGCCTCGAAGCCGCCTCCTGAGGTCATCCACAGCGTGATCATAGGTGCCGGGGCGTATCTGGGCGAGATGATCGTCCGAAACAGCGACTGGAAATGGGTGTACTGCACGGACGAGAACGCCGCTGCCGTGGAGAGCCCTGAGGAACTTCGCGGCTATCCGCATAACAAGGTCGCCAAGCGGATCCACAACGGGGGCGAGCATGACCTTGAGGCGTTCTTCAAGTATGCCATGACAGGCGAGGCACCACGCGGGACGACCGCCCGTGTCATCAAGCCTTCATGGTGGCAACGACTGAGGTCGAGAGCCTGATCGCCGTGCCATTAGCGTGCCATTAAGGGCGGTAACGAGGGGTCAACTACGGTCACTCACGACCGGCCTCAGTCGCAGGTCAACGCCCCTACAAGCCGAGATCCATGCAATTCCCAAGCTGACAACCCACGTGTGCGCGATCATGGGAGAGTGAGAGCACGAGTAGGAGAGTCCCGTTGGGTCGATCTTGAGGCGGGGCGGGGAATGGACGATCCAGCCCATGCCTGCGAACTCCTGGAAATGTATGTCGGTCCTCAGGGCGAGCTCAGCGAGGAACGCTTCCAACTCACCGTCTGCACCCCGTCGGCCCTCACGGAGCAACTTAGGCACCGCCCCTTTCTCATCGGCCGACACTGGCTCTTCGTTGCCGAACTCCATCCCGACAAGGTGACCGAGTGGCTGAGCGATCGGATTGCCGTACTGGATGCCCCCACATGGGGTGAGCTGGCAGAGAAGATCGGCCGGATCGGAGAGTGGGAATTCGAGGACTACACGGACTGAGGTCCGACCATCCAGCACAGTCTTGGGAGCCACCCTGGGAGCCACCCGGATGAATGATCATGAACTGCGGTTAACGGACCCGGACAGCCGGAGGTCCGATGACCGGCGCGGCGAACAGGTTTGAACGGCCTCGGAGATCATTTGGGGACCTTTTAAACAGAAGGTTTGGGGTTCGATTCCCCACGTCGACTCTTCAACCACAAGGCCCCTGAACAGGCATGATGCTGTCAGGGGCCCTGTGTTTTCAACCGGTATTTTCGGCGTCTGTGGGAGCCACCTTGGGACCACCGAGGTCTGTTTCCCCCAGGAAGGCGCTGGAGATGGCTTTCATTGCTGCGCGCGCCGATCACCTTCCAGCAGGTGTCCGTAGACGTCCCTTGGTGATCGCGATGCTGGCGTGCCCGAGGACTCGTACACCACTTCCGCGGACGCAACCGTCTGCTCACCGTACTTTCGCACGCATCCCCGTATCCGTGACCTGTCGCCGGCCAGGGTCGCGATCATGGTAGGAGCGCGTGCATGAGTGCCATGAACGAACCTCCCGACATCGATCGTGGGTTTCTGCACAATACGTACACACCAGCTCGGCGGAATCACCACCAGCGAAAGTTAGGATCACGCGGTGGATACAACGAGCGATCTTCCTAGCGCGAATCGCCAGCGCGCTCCCCTGGATCTCAGCGGCAGGGCCTGGGTGACGGTCGCCATATTGCTGGGGCTTGGGACGATTTACGCGACGAGTGCTCCCGGGGGGCACTTCACGTGGCTCATGCTCGTCGGCGTCGGCGGGTTGTTGTTCGGTAGCTGCTGGCTGATCGTGCTCGGTGTCGTCCTTGCCGGGTCTGGGAAGTTAGTCACATTGCGTCGTAATTGGGCATTCTGTGCCGTGCCGCCCCTGATTGTGGCGTTGGTCGGCTCACTGGTCTACGTTGGTGCGCCGGTCAGGATGCGTTTTGAGCTGTCGCGCGCCAGCCTCGACCACTTTGCGAAGACGGTGTCAGAAGGGGCGCCGCCTGGGAAGCGGCAGTGGATCGGCCTGTATCCCGTCGATTATCTTGACGGATCCCGTAGCGCCTTCCGCCTCATGATCAATGACACGGGCTTCCTCACCAGTTACGGCCTCGCCTGGAGCCCGAATGGCGAGCCGGACATCGACGGACCAGGCTCCTACCGCCACTTCGACGGACCCTGGTACATCTGGGAAATCAGCGACTGGTAAGCGATTCTTCCGTCTCGGGCGCTGCCTCGCCAGAGCCGGAGTAGCTCGGCGAGGTGATCCATCGACATGGTGGGAGCCACCTTGGGAGCCACCCGGGTGCACGATCGCGAACTCGGCCGAACGGGCTCGAACGGCTGGGAGCCATGGCGACGAGCAGAACGAACGGCTCTGAACGATCCTGGAAACCGTTTGGCCACCTCGTAAACAGAAGGTTTGAGTTCGATTCCCACGTCGGCTCTTCACGATGAAGCCCCTGAACTGGTGTCTCCGGTTCGGGGGCTTCGTGCTTGGTCGGTGTCATGATCTTGCTGACACCCTTGGCGGCAGGAGGCCCCCGGTGCTGTGACGCGGCCGCCGGATCGTCAGGTCGTCATCCCAGGAAGCGGATGGTGGCGCCCTTGCTGGTGATGGCCAGTACGCGGAACGACAGTGTGTTCTTGCGGTTGACGCGGATGTCGCCCTTGCCACCCTCGCCGAGGGATGCCGTCGTGCCCGGCGCCCGCACCACGACCATGTCCCGGTTGAAGATGCCGCCGACGAATTCCTTGGAGACGTACACCCTGGAGAAGCCGTAGCGCTTCTTGGAGATGCGGAAGCTCACAGACTTCTTGAACGTGAACTTGCACTTCCCGTCGTAGCAGCCGCGGTAGCTGGGCTTGGCCGAGGCGGCGGCGGGGGTGGCGGCCACGGCAGGCGTCACGACCATGGCGCATGCGAGGATCAAGGCGGAGAGCGTTTTCCGGTGCATGGTCTTACCTTTACCCTGGTCCACCGGGCGAGATTCTTTATCGCGTACGAGGGGCCCTGGCGTTGGGCGACCGAGGAGCGAAGATGCCAGGAACTCACAGCGGAAGGGCGGCGCTGCTGGCCGCGGCGGCTGTGCTGATCGCCGGGTGCGGCTCCGCGCCGCAGGAAGCGGCCGCGCCCGTCAGCACACCACCGTCTCCGGTTTCCTCCTCGCCGCCGCCTTCGGCTTCCCCCTCGGCGACGCGGTCCCCCTCGCTGACGGCGACGCCGCTCCCCAAGGCCAGAAACGGCACCAAGCTCCGGGCGTGCTGGGACGCGAAGTGCGAAGTGCTCGTCAAGGACGGACAGAGCATCAGGCTGGCTGACAAGTGGGGGCTGCTGCCGATCGACGTGACCGTCGAGAACGGCTCGGTCACCTTCCGCACGTACACCCTGTCCGGCGCGCAGCTCACCATGGGGGAGCAGACGCCGAATCAAGGAGGGCCCAGCACGGTCAACGACGTCAACTTCGAGGTGGTGGCCGTCAAAGGGAAGAGGGCCGTCATCAAGATCTCGCACTAGCCGGCAGGACCGGGCGGCCGCCTCGGGGCGCGACCAGACGCACGACTGGATTGCGGGCTGGCCGAGGAGAAGCGCGAGGGGGATTCGTGCCTGCGGTGCAGCGTGCTCAGGGGTAGCGCTGTGGGGTCCAGGGGTTTCTGCTGATCCTCACTCCTGTACGGTCGCCGACGCGGACCCAGCGTGTATGGGCCTTCCGGGATCTATGATCATTGGTCGCGCCAAGGTCACGACTTTCAATCTCGGCAGGAGAATGTAAGTAGAAGCCCGGTCACTTTAAATTACACAAGTGGAATTAAAGTCTCAGCGCCCAGACTTGCTGCGTGGAGCGTATTCGCCGCGCCACGTGTACTGCAGATCATCGAGGCCTGATCGACGTTCGTGCAGAGTGCCGCGGACGCACACGTAGCGAGATCAGTGATCTCGCTACGCCTTGCTGACGGGAGACCAGTGCCTGGGCGAAGGCGTTGGCGGCTGTGGCGGCATGGTTGTGGAGCCACAGGCAGGACCACGCATCGGGGCATCTGCTGGTATCGCCCGGGACGCCGACGTTCCCGGTCGAGTCATTGGGGGCCAGAAGCTTGCCTCTGGCTCGAGCGCTCCGGTGCCGAGGTGGCCGATCCTCGATAGGTGCGTGCCCCGTCTCTTGAGGAGCTGTGATCGGGGGTCGCTCCTCTCCGGCACGCGGTCAGGACGGTCCGATGGCCGGGATCCAGTTGCCGTGGAAGCCTGCGGGGATGCGTACCGGGACGTGTACTTCGGCGAGCGGTGGTGCGGTCAGGTCGGTGGCGTCCAGGATGGCCAGGTAGCTCGTGCCGCGAAGGCGGTCGTGGGCGAACGTCAGCAGGTAGCCCGTGTTCTCGCCGGTTCCGGTCCGGGGGACGAAGACGGCCTCGCCGCAGGTGTGGCCTGGAGGGAAGCGGTGCGCCGTACGTTCGCCGCCGGTGAGGTCGTAGGCGTAGATCTCCGAGCGCTCGGGCTCGGGCTCCAGGGAGAAGCTGGTCGTGTAGCCGTAGCGGTGAGGGAGGCCGAGGGACGAGTCGGCGATCCGGGGGTATTCGCTGGGCGTGTCGTCGAGGGGTTCTTCGGTGACCGTGCCCGATTTCAGGTGCAGTGTCCAGCGGTGCACGGTCGGGAGCCCGCCCTCCAGGTCGTCGGCGCCGCCGCGCCACAGCGTGGGGACGCGGGTGCCGGTGACGGTGATCGTGTCGCCTTCCGGGTCCTCGAAGGCGTTCATGGTGTGCCAGACGTAGCACGGGGCGACGTCGAACCAGCGTACGGGCGTGTCGTCGCCGGCCGTGCGCGCCAGCACGCCGAACCTGGCGCGGTGCGCGTCGTCCCAGCGCCACGGCGGCCCACCCGCCGCGGCCTGCGCGAGGTCGAAGACGACCGGGAGGTCCATGAAGATCACGTGGTTACGGGTGATGGCGAAGTCGTGCATCATCGTCGCCCGCGGCACGTCCACGGTCCGCGTCTGCAGCACCTCGCCGGTGGCCGAGGCGCGGTAGAAGGTCAGGTACGGCGGGCGCAGCTGGTAGCCGAAGAACAGCAGCTCGGCCGTGCTCGGGCAGGTTTTAGGGTGCGCGGTCATCGGGGTGCGAAGGGCTCCGCCGAAGGTGTGCGCCCCGATCGTGGCGAGGTCCGGCGTCACCTCGTACGGGAAGCCGCCCTCCTCCAGGGCGAAGAGCCGGCCCGCGTGGGCGATCAGGTGGGTGTTGGCGGTAGTGACCCGGTAGTCGATCCGGCCCGTCTTCTGGTCGAAGGCGAGGGCGAAGCGGGACTCGCCGGGGTGCTCGTACAGCGGCGTGCGTACGTACCGGTTGCGGTACCAGCGGGCCCTGCCGCCGTCGAGGGCGATGGTGTGGATCATGCCGTCGCCGGCGAAGGAGTGCGGGGACCAGCCGGTACGGGGGTTGGGTCCGTTGCGGAAGAACTGCCCGCTGAGTTCGGCCGGGATCTCGCCGACGACTTCGGACGGCTCCAGGGTCACTTCCTCGGCGACCGGCGCGTTGTTGCCCGCGAGATGCAGCGGCACTGTTTCCGGCATGCTGGAACTCCTGTCGGCAGGTGGTGGAGACGCCGACAACCGTGCACGAGAAAGTTCGCGGACAACAGTCTTGTTCTTCTCGGCTGTCTCAGCCGCGCGGAAAGAGCCCCGGTGAGGGCTGTAGAGGAGAATTCGCGCATGGCCCTTGTGAGGTTGGCGGGCGAGCGTCTGATCGGCGTGGTGGGGTACGCGTGGTCGAACGGTTCGGCGGCGGGCCGGACGGTACTGAGCGGACGGGCGCGGAGCTCGTGTTCGATTCGGGGAGTGTGGTCGCCGAGGGGTGGGCCGACAACCTTCGGATGGCCGGCGGCTGAATCACGTGGAGGGCGTTGAGGAGAGTGGTTGGATGTTCGCAGTTCGAGCCTGAACCGTCTGATCCCGGAAACCGGGACGCTGAGTTACAACCCGCGAACCGGGTGTTTGGAGTTGTCAACCGCGGCGACCGCCAGAATGGCGCAGATGATGACCGTATGGATCACGTGGAGATCGTCGTCGGCCGGGGCAAGGACTCCGATCATGTGCTGGTCCGGGTCCTCGGTCGTATGCATCCCGGCTGCACCGACTTCTGGGACGGGAACTGGCTGGTCTCGCCGATTCACGTGCAGGTCGGAGGGTTCGTCGCCGAACTGGATGCGGCGCTTCGAACGGAGGAACTGCGTGACTTCCGCGTGGCCCTGGAGCGCGTCCACGCGGAAGTCGGGGGAAGCGCCGCCCTTTCCTCTCTCGAGCATTGGATCGAGCTCACCGTCGCATGCCGTTCCACGGGTTCCCTGTCGATCGCCGGGACCGTGAGCGATCATCCTGGGAGGCGTAACACCCTTCGCTTCGAGATCGAGGGCCTGGATCAGACGGACATCCCGGAACTGGTAGGTGCGCTCGTCGCGGCTGAGGAGCGGTTCCCCGTCCTGGACAGCGAGTGATCGGCCCTCAGGGGCGGCGTCTAGGGTGGCTCGGTGGCTACTCATGTGATCGTGTTGAACGGCGGGTCCAGTTCGGGCAAGTCGGGGATCGCCCGGTGTCTGCAGGCGGTGCTGCCCGGGACGTGGCTGGCCTTCTCGGTCGACGACCTGGTCGAAGCGATGCCCGCCGCCATGCGAGCGTCGGAGGAAGGGATCGACTTCGCTCCTGACGGCGGGGTGGTCGTGGGGCCGGAGTTCCAGGCGGTGGACGCGGCGTGGGCGGCGGGGATCGCCGCCATGGCCAGGGCGGGCGGCCGGGTCGTCGTGGACGACGTGTTCCTGGGCGGGGCGGCCTCCCAGCGGCGGTGGCGGGAGGCTCTCGCCGGGCTGGACGTGCTGTGGGTGGGCGTACGGTGCGACAGCGCGGTCGCCGCCGGTCGCGAGATCGCCCGGGGTGACCGCGTCGGCGGGATGGCTGCCCTCCAGGCGGAGGTGGTGCACGAGGGCGTGGTCTACGACCTGGTGGTGGACACCACGCACACCGAGTCGCTGGCGTGTGCGCGGGTCATCGCCGAGCACGTGCGCCGCTAGGCCGCCGTCACGACTCGTCGTCCGTCTCGGGCTGCTGGGCGCCCAGGGCGTACGAGAGGGCGACGCCCAGGCAGATGGCCAGCGACGTGCCGAGGAGGAGGTTGTGGAGGGTGACGCCGAGGCCCATGCCGATCGCGACGCCGGTGGCCAGGCCGAGCTTCCAGTTGGGGGTGTGCTGCTTGTCCGTCATGGCTCAATCTTCTGGCAGGAGGGCCGGGGCGGCGTAGAGGCGACAGTCATCGGTGTCATGTGACAGATGTCAACGGCCGGGACGTGGTGGATGTCAGCGCAGGGTGATGCGCTGGTCGGCGGAGTCGGTGTAGGCGCCGTACAGGATGAACGCGGTCGGCGGGCGGGTGCCGCCGAACTCCTTGCCGATCGACAGGGCCATGCCGGTGGGGACGTTGACCAGGCGGGGGACGCCGTCGCTGAAGCCGGGCCGGCTCCAGCGCTGGGCGGGGGCGGTCGAGCACGGTCTGAGCAGGACCGTGCGGATGCCGCCGCCGTTGAAGGAGGTCGTGTCGTACCGGTCGCCCGCTGTCAGGCAGTGGCCGGTGGCGACGTGGACGAGCTGGAACCGGTGGGTTTCGCCCTTGGTGCGCCAGGCGGTCCGCGGGTCGGTGCAGCGCAGGGCCGTGACCCGGCTGCCTGACGCGCCGACGCACCGGCCCGCGTGGGCGATGCGGGTGCCGGCGATCGTCGTGGGAGTGGGTTCACGGGTCTTCGTGGGCGTGGGAGTGGGTTCACGGGTCTTCGTGGGGGTGGGAGTGGGTTCACGGGTCTTCGTGGGCGTGGGGGTGGGTTCACGGGTCTTCGTGGGGGTGGGCGAAGGCGTCCGGGTGCGGGTGGGCGAGGGTGAGAGGGAGGTGGGGGCGGCGGCCTGAGGGGATGGCGGTGGGGGTGTGGGGGCCGGGGGGAGGGTGAGGACGATCGCGGCGGTGGCGGCGATCACGGTTCCGGCCGTCGCCGGGATCGCCCAGGTGAGGAGCCCGGCGGAGGCGCTCTTCGACGCGGCGGCCTTGCCCAGTCCGTCCAGGGCGAACGGCAGGAGCGCGATCGGCAGCGCAGCCCGCAGGGTCGCGTTCAGGTCGAGCAGCTGACCGTGGGCGCGGGCGCAGTTCGGGCAGGAGTCGAGGTGCGCGCGCAGGGCCCTGGGCAGGCGGTGGCTCTTCTTGCGTACGGCGGCCGCGAGCGGCTCGGCGTACTCGCGGCAGTCGGGCGAGGCGCCCGCGACGTGCGCGGCCAAGTACGCCTTGCGCAGTCCTTCGCGGGCGCGGAAGGCGAGCACGCCCACGTTGCCGGGGGTGGTGCCGAGGATCTCCGCGACCTGTTCCGGCTTGTCGTCCTCGATCACGGTGTGCCACAGCACGGTCTGCCAGCGCGGCGGCAGCGAGCGGTACGCGCGGGTCACCAGGTCGTCGGGCGGCTCGGGTCCGGCGACCGTCAGCTCGTCGTCGCGGAACTCGGCGGTGAGCACCCGCCGGTGCTCGGTCCGCGCCCACTCGGCCGCCGTGTTGCGGGCGACCGCGTACAGGTAGGGGCGCCAGCCGCCGGAGGGGCCCGCGCCCGCGCGGACGGTGCGCAGCGTGCGCGCGAACGCCTCGCTGGCCAGGTCCTCGGCGGTGTGCGGGTCCGCGCACAGGCGGCGGGCGAAGGCGAGGACGGCGGCGTGGTGCCGCTCGTACAGCTCGGCCACGGCACGGCTGTCCCCGGCCCTGACCAGGCTGGTCAGGGCCGCGTCCTCGCGTGTCGAATGTTCCACTTACCTGATCATGAACGTGAGCGACCTGCCGGGCTGCGCGGCCTTGGCGTGGACGGCGGCGCGGTGGCCGACGAGCCGGGTGGTCCGCGTGGTGGCGAGCCTCAGGGTAACGGTGCCGTCCCGCCGCGGTTCGGCCAGCCACTGCTGCTTGGCACTCGTCCTGGCGCAGCGGGTGAGGACGACCGTGCGGGACGGGCCGAGGGTCATGCAGCGGCCCTGGCTGCGCACCTGCACCGCCGCGCCGGTGGTGGGGACCAGCCGCCAGTTCGCCGCCCGGCAGGAGCCCAGGCGCACCCGGCCGCGGGTGGAGGTCAGGCAGGTGCCGTACGTGCTCTTGATGCGGACATTTCGTGAGACGGGAAGCGTGGGGGTCTCAGCCGGGACCGGGGTGCTCGTCCGCGTGGGCGTGGGCGTGGGCGTCGCCGTCCTGGTGGGAGCAGGGGTGGGGGCAGGGGTCGAGCCGGTGACGTACTCGGCCACCATCGCGGTGCCGCCGCCGCGCACGACCTTCGCGCCGGCGCCGTCCTTCACCCCCGGGACGGTGAGCTTCGCGCCCGTCTTGCCGCCGGACCGGTTGAAGAAGTTCGTCTTGTCCTGGTCGGCGTCCGGCACCCACTGCTGCGACTTCTGCTTCGCCACGCACGGCGCGGTGATCACCGGGACGGCTTCCTTGTCCTTGGCGGTCAGCTGGAGGCACCGGCCGGTGCCGACGTTGCGGATCGTCACGTAGCCCTGGCTGTCGATGCTCCGCCGCCAGACCTGCGCGTCACCGCCGGAGCACGCCGCCTGCGTCACCTGCTCGGATCCGCCGTCGAGGCACTGCTTGCTCTCGACCACGCGCAGCCGGAAGTCCGCTGCCGGGGAGGGCTGATCGGTGATCAGGTACGGGCTGAACGCGACGTTCCTGTTCTTGGCCAGCGCCTCGCCGGCCGGCTGTGACGCCTTGGTCGGCTCGAAGTAGCGGAACTTGTCCGTACGGCACGAGTCCAGGTGGTAGTTGGACGCGGTGTCGGCGGTGCATTCGGGCTTGCCGCCCATGTTGCGGCAGACGGGGTCGTCGCCGTTCCCCTCGGACGTGCCGCCCACCGTGCAGTGGCCGAGCCCGAAGCCGTGGATCATCTCGTGCGTGAACCCGGCCTCGCTCCAGCACCAGCGCGGCAGGATGACGCCGCCGTTGCTGAGGCCGGCGTCCGCCCCGCCGCCGGTGCACGAGTCGGTGATCTCGTTGTCCCGGACGAAGAACATCAGCTTCACCCGGTTGGTCGCCACGAGCTCGCGGACCCGCGCCGGCTGGGCGGCCATGTTCTCCTGGAGCGCCTTGCCCATCTCGGCCCGGTTGCGGCCCTTGGTGAACGCCAGCTTCGCGACCACCGGACGGCACTGGTCGTCCTGCACGAACCTGATCCGCCGGGACTCCCCGAACCGCCGGGCGCTCGCCTCGAACGTCTGGTCCGTCTCCCACGCCGTCCGCGTGACCGAGTCCACCTCGGTGGCGGACGAATCCTGGCCGGGCTGGTGCACGTAGACCGGCAGCACCCAGCCCTTCTCCGGGGTGTCGGTCTTGTCGCAGGCGAACGCCGGCGTGCTCGGCGCCGCCGCCACGGCAGCGGCCGGCGCCGGTCCGGCCAGCAGGCTCGCGGCCACTGTCACCATGAGTGACAGCGCGAGCGTCATCTTCCCCTTGCTCATGCGAGCTCCTCTCGTTCACTAGAGAGGAGTGGGCACGCTTCCGGGGATTACGCGGGTCTGAGAACTTTCTCGCCCGCGGCGGGGTCAGCCGTCGCCCAGGCGTTGGCAGAGCCACGACAGCGCGAGCGGGTAACGGTACTCGATGGCCATGTGACCGGCGTCGAACAGCTCGAAGTAGACCCGCTCGTCCGGCACCTTCGCCGCCGTCACCGCCTCGCGGAAGGCCGTCGCGCCCAGGTCGAGATGCCACTCGTCGCGGGTGCCGGCGTCGATCCAGACGGCCCGCATCGAGCGCAGCGCCTCGGCGTGTTCGGGGCGGCGGGCCATCCGGACCGGGTCCCAGGCCAGCCAGCGCTCCCACACCTCGGGGATCAGCTCGCCGTTGGCGTCGAACGGGAGGCGGACGGTGCCGTCGGCGTCGGCCGAGTACGCGCTCGCGTACGCGTAGGTCTCCATGAGGGACATGTCGTTGTCGCGGGTGCCGGCGACCCGGCCGCGGATGTCGGCGAGGAAACGGTCGTACGAGCCCTCGTACCGGTCGCGCAGGTCACGGGCGCGGGCCGGGAACTCCGGCTGGTAGCAGGCCTCGAACAGGGCGTCGCCCGCGTGGGTGGCGATCGCGCCGAACACGTCGGGCCGCAGCATGGCGTTGACCATGGCGCCGTAGCCGCCGCTCGACTTGCCGGTGAGGGCCCGCGCGTCGCGGTCGGGGACGGTGCGGTAGCGGGCGTCGACCCAGGCGACCACCTCCTCGCACAGGTAGGTGTGGTAGCGGCCGGTGCCGGGCGAGTCGAGGAACTGGCTGCCGCCGACGGCCGTCCACGCGTCCACGTACACGACGATCGCGGGCGGCGCCTCGCCGCGCGCGAACATGGCGTCGGCCAGCTCGGGGAACGGCTGGCGGAACGGCGTGCGGTTGGCCCACATCGCGAGGTGCCCGGTGAAGCCCTGGATCACGTAGACGGCGGGGTAGCGCCGGGCGATGTCCTCGTCGTATCCAGGCGGGAGGTAGACCCAGATCGGCCGTTCGTGCGGGTCGCCCAGCGGGTTGCCGCGCAGCGCCGCGCTGTCGATGACGTGGTGGTCCATCCGACCGGCGAAATCGGCCGACCAAGGCAGCATGGGGGTCCTTCCGTCGTTCCGTCAGATCCGCGGCGCGGCTCCGGCCGTGCTGGAGCGGGTGAGAAGGGTGGTGGGCAGCTCGACCAGGGCGGGGGAGCCGCCCGACAGCAGCGTCGTCAGGGCGGTGGCGCCCAGGTCGGGCCAGGGCTGGCGGACGGTGGTGAGGGCGGGGGTGACGCCGGCGGCCACCGGCGCGTCGTCGAAGCCGACCACGCTCACGTCGCCGGGGATGCTCAGCCCGCGCTCCGCCAGCGCCTCGTAGACCCCGACCGCCATCGCGTCGGAGCAGGCGAAGATCGCCGTCGGCGGCTCGGGCAGGCGGTTGAGCAGGTCGAGCGTGGCCCGGCGGGCGAGGCCGGTCTGGAAGTAGCCGCAGGCCGACCAGGTGGGCAGCCCGGCCTCGGCCATGGCGTCGCGGTATCCGGCCAGCCGGTCGACCCCGCAGGGCACGCCGGGGCGGCCGGTGATGACGGCGACGCGCTCGTGGCCGAGCCCGATCAGGTGGGCGACGGCGGCCTTGGCGCCCGCGCGGTTGGCGGAGACGACGACGGGGACCTCGGGCGGCGGTTTGCGGCGCGGGTCGACGAACACGGCGGGGATGCCGCGTCCGGCCAGCCAGGCCCACGCGTCGGCGGTGGGCGAGGTGCGCAGGAGCAGCACGCCGGCGGTGTCGTGGCCGCCGACGCGGTCGAGCCAGCCGTGGCCGGCCCGGTCGCCGGCGGCGGACAGGACGAGGTCGACGCCGAGCCGCCAGGCGGCGTCCTCGACCCCGCCCAGGATGGCCAGCGCGTACGGGGAGACCGGGCCTTGCATGACCACGTCCACCAGCGCGTTGCGGCGGGGTTTGCGGGAGCCGCGGCGCTCGGCCAGGTCGGCGACGAGGCCCCGGTCGCGGGTGGGCCCACCGGTGAGGACGGACGCGATCGGCCCGCCGGCGATCACCGGCTGCGGCAGCGGTGGCCGGGGATGGTCGGGCGTCACCCTCTCACTTTCTCCCGATGAACGCCGGGGAAACCGCTCGCGCCGCAGATTCTTCGCGATCGGCCGGGGAGGCGGGCCTCCGCAGGCGCGACGGCCTGGTGGTCAAGACTGCATAAGTCGGGAAATGTGCCTCTGGCCTGCGATTTCTTTGGGAGTACCAGGACGCGAACCCCGCTCGCGGAGCCCTGTGACGTGCCAGAATGTCGGCACTGTGATCTCCTCCCCGTCATTCCCCGTCGAGATCGTCGGCCTCTCCAATGGCGACGTGCTGATGCTGCCCGCGGTCTGGCCCGTGCGCCTCACCCCGGACCAGCAGCGTCAGCTCGTCACGCGCCTCCAGGAGACCGCCGACGACGCCGGTGTGCCCCGTGTCGAGGCCTGAAACACCGGTCGCCCCCTACTCCAGCTCCCCGGGAGAAGACACCGGGGAGCTGGAGCCCGTTCATGCGGCGGCTAGCCGTAATGCCCTTTTGACGCCTCTCATCCCATAAAGGTTCACAGGCCACAGAAGAATCGGCCGGAATTCAGGCCACGCCGGTGAGACCGGCGTGCCGGTCTGCCTCCATTTGCGCCTGCAGGATCTCCTGGCGCTCTGCGCTGATGCGCCGGCAAAGGATCATGTACGCGTTGAGCACCTGGCAGTAGGAGCGCCGGGCCTGCTCCAGTTGCGCGGTCAGCTCCGGCACCCGCTCGGCGTCGCCGTCGCGCTCCGCCTCGGCGAGCAGCGTGCGCGCCTCGTCCACGATCTCTTCGGCCCGCTGCCGGGTGTGGCGGAGCAGCGCCGAACATTCGTGGAGCTCCGCCAGTCGTGCTGAGGAGACGATGAACTCAGCTGTGTGCACGATCGACCCCTTGCCTGCCATCCGCCTGCGCAGATCCGATCCCATCCCCGCCACCTCCACGTCAAGATTGCCTCACTGTAGACGCGCGCTCGGGCCTCGCCGATCAACGGCGAAGACCTGGGGGTACGGCACTGCTCCCCTGGGGAGGTTCTCTCCTCCTGCGGGGGATAACTGCGTCCCTGAAGCCGATTCGGTGTGGGTTAAATGCCGTAATCGGTGACCTTACCTGCACAATTCTCAGAATGTGGCGTAATGAACGCACGCTGCAAAAGGAAGGCATGAAAGACCTCCGATCCAGCCACCCGCGCCGCGCACTCGTCACATACTGAGGTCGGTCGTAAGCGCAGAGTGGCGATGGGTGGAGGGTTGGCATGGTGGCCGACGACGGAGATCCGGTCGACGTCAGCATCGTGATCCCCGCCCACGACTGCCGGCCCTATCTCGACCGGTGCCTCACCTCGGCGCTCGTGCAACGGGTCGCCAAGGAGATCGTGGTCGTCGACGACGGCTCCACCGACGGCACCGCCGAACTCCTCGGCCTCTACGCCGCCCATCACCGGGGCGTGGTCAAGGTGCTCCGGGTGGAGGGCTCCGGCGGCGCCGGCCGGCCGCGCAACGTCGGCCTCGACCACGCGACCGGCCGCTACGTGTTCTTCTGCGACGCCGACGACTATCTCGGGCCCGATGCGCTGGAGCACATGCTGGCCGCGGCCGACAGGAACGACGCCGACATCGTGCTCGGCAAGATCGTCGGGCACGGCAGGCGGGCCCCCGAGTCGATGTTCCACCGCAACGCCGACCGGGCGGAGCTGGGCGACAGCGCCGTCTACAACAGCCTGAGCTGCTTCAAGCTGTTCCGCCGCGACATGCTGGAGCGGCACCGCGTCCGGTTCCGCGAGGGCGTGCTCGTGGGGGAGGACATCTACTTCACCGTGCACGCCTACTGCCACGCCCGGACGATCTCGGTCGTCGCCGACCGCGACTGCTACCACCTGGTCGCCAGGCCCGACGGCAGCAGTGTCATGCAGCGGCCCGAGAGCCGCGACCCGCTCGCCTGGCTCACCATGATCCGCGAGCCGATCCGGCTCATGACCGAGCACGTCCCGCCCGGGCAGCTCCGCGACCACCTGCTGGTCCGCCACTTCAAGCTCGACGTCCTCGCCCAGCTCGGCGCGCCTTTCCTGGCGGCCGACGAGGTGCGGCGCAAGGACGTCGCCCAGGCGGTGGCCGCCCTGTGCGACCGGTGGCTCACGCCCGGCGTCCGCGACCGGCTCGGCAGCGCCGACCGGCAGCGGCTGGCCGCGCTCGGCGACGTGGACCGGCTGGCGACGCTGGCCGTGATCGAGGCGGCGCCCGTGGAGCGCCGGCTGACCGGGCTGTGCTGGGACGGCCGGACGCTGGTCGTGGCGGGCGAGGCCGCGCTGGCGGGCTGCGCCGAGCCCGACCGGGTCGCGGTGGTGCTGCGCACCCGCCACGAACCCCGGCGGGAGCTGGTCGTGCCGGCCGGGCGGTCCGGCGGCCGGTTCGTCGCCAGGATCGATCCCGGGCTGCTGGCCTCGGGCATCTGGGACCTGCGGGTGTCGGTGGAGCTGGCCGGGGTGACCCGCTCGGCCAGGCTGGGCGCCGACCGCGACACCGCCCTGGCCCGCCCGCCGGCCCGGCTGGTCGGCGAGGTGGCCGTGCTGCCGTACTTCACCCGCGACAACGGCAATCTCAGCCTCGACGTCGGCGGGCACGCGGTCGGCGTGCCCGGCAGCGCGCGCCTAGTCGGGACCCGCTGGTCGGCCGGGCGGCGGCTGGTGCTCGACGGCGAGGTCGTGGTCGCGGGGGCCGCGCCGCCGCCGGAGGCCGTGCGGCGGCTGGTGTGGCGCGAGCGCGGCAGCGGGAGCGAGCGGGCCGACCGGGTGGTCGGGCTGGCCGGGGGCGGCTTCGTGGCCAGGCCCGCGGTGGGGCGGTTCGGCCCCGGGGTGTGGGACGCCTATCTGGAGCTCGACCTGGGCGGCCCGCCCGCGCGGTTCAGGGTCGAGGCGGGCGCCGACCCGGTCGCCGGGCCGCGCCGCTGGCTGCTCGGCACCGGGCCGTGCGTCGCGCGCCCGTACGCGACCTCGAACCGGGGGCGGCTCAGCGCGGTGGTCCGGCGGCTTTCCGCGCGGGCCTTCTTCCAAAGAATCATGCGCTAATGCCATCTATGTGCAACTGCATAGCGATGCTCTACAGTAGGGACGATTTGTCGTACTTTTGGAGGATCGTCGTGCACGTCCCCGATGGCTTCTTCACCGCGGCAGTGTCCGTCTCCGCCGGCGCCGTCGCCGCTGCCGGAGTGGCGGTCTGCCTGCGGGGGGCCCGCCGCGAACTGGACGACCGGACCGCGCCGATGGCCGGGCTGGTCGCCGCCTTCGTGTTCGCCGTCCAGATGCTGAACTTCCCCGTCGCCGCCGGGACCAGCGGGCACCTGCTGGGCGGGGCCTTGGCGGCCATACTCGTGGGGCCCTATACAGGGGTGCTGGCCATAGCCGTGGTCTTGGTGGTGCAGGCGCTGTTCTTCGCCGACGGCGGGCTGACCGCGCTGGGCGTGAACGTCACGCTGATGGCTCTGGTCACGGTGCTGGCAGGGTGGGCCGTGTTCCGGCTGATCACCCGGGTGGTGCCGGGCCGGGGCGGCGTGACGGCCGCGTCGTTCGTGGCCGCCCTGGTGTCGGTGCCCGCCTCCGCGCTGGTGTTCACGCTGCTGTTCTGGCTCGGCGGCACCGCGCCCGTCGAGATCGGGACCGTGGCCGCCGCGATGACCGGCGTGCACGTGCTGATCGGCATCGGCGAGGGCCTGATCACCGCGCTGACCGTGAGCGCGGTGCTGGCCGTCCGCCCCGACCTGGTGTACGGGGCGCGCGAGCTGGCCAGGCCGCTGATTCTGCGCGGCGCCGACGGGACCACCACGGTCACCCAGGAGGCGCCCGAGCGCGCCCCCGCCCGGACCGGCCGGCCGTTCGTGCTCGGCGGGATCGCGGTGTCGCTCCTGCTGGCCGGGATCGTGTCGTTCTTCGCCTCGCCGGACCCGGACGGGCTGGAGTCGGTCGCCGAGGAGCAGGGCTTCCTGAGCCAGGCGACCGACCACCTGTTCGGCGGCTCGCCGCTGGGCGACTACGGCGAGGTCGGCGGCATCCCCGTGGGGATCGCCGGGATCATCGGCGTCGCGCTGACCCTGCTCGCCACCGCCGCCATCGCCCACGCCGCACGCGGGCGCGGGCGGACCAAGGTCTGAGCGGACGCCGATGAGCTCGGGGGATCGGCTCTATCGGCCCGGCGGCTCGCCGGTCCACCGGCTGCCGGCGCAGTGCAAGCTGCTCGCCGTGCTGGCGTTCGCCGTCGTGGTGGTGGCCACGCCGCGCGAGTGGTTCTGGGCCTTCGGGCTGTACGCGGTCATGCTGGCGGCCGTCGCGGCCGTGGCGCGGATCGGGCCGGGCCACATCCTGCGGCGCATGGTGATCGAGGTGCCGTTCGTGCTGTTCGCGATCCTCATCCCGGTCATCGGGACGGGGGAGCGGACGGAGGTGCTCGGTCTGTCGCTGAGCGTCCCCGGCCTCTGGGCGGCCTGGAACATCCTGGCCAAGGCGACGCTCGGCGTCACGGCCTCGATCCTGCTGGCCTCCACCACCGAGCCGCGTGACGTGCTGGTCGGGGCGCAGCGGCTGCGGGTGCCCGACCTGCTGGTGCAGATCGCCATGTTCATGCTCCGCTACCTCGACGTGATCATGGACGAGATGCGGCGGATGCGCGTCGCCCGGGAGTCGCGGGGCTTCCAGGCGCGTGACGTCCGGCACATCCCGGTGATCGCCCGCTCGGCCGGTGCGCTGTTCATCCGCTCGTACGAGCGCGGCGAGCGGGTGCACCTGGCGATGCTCAGCCGCGGCTACGCGGGCCGGATGCCGATGGTCCACGCGGGGGCGGCGACGGCGGGACAATGGGGGACAGCGCTCGCGCTGCCGCTCGCGGCCCTGGCCGTGCTCCTGTTGGGGGTCACCGCATGACAGAGAACTCGCTCGAGGTCAGCAGCCTCGCCTACGCCTACCCTGACGGCACGCAGGCGTTGTTCGGCGTCGACCTGACCATCCGGCGCGGCGAGCGGGTGGCCCTGCTCGGCCCCAACGGCGCGGGTAAGACCACGCTCGTCATGCACCTCAACGGCATTCTCACGGCCGGCCACGGCACCGTGAAGGTGGCCGGCACCCCGGTGCGCCGCGACACGCTCAAGGAGATCAGGCAGCGCGTCGGCCTGGTCTTCCAGGATCCCGACGACCAGCTCTTCATGCCCACGGTCCGCGACGACGTGGCGTTCGGCCCGGCCAACGCGGGCCTGCGCGGCGCGGAGCTGACGGCCGTGGTCGAGAGCGCGCTGGAGCGGGTCGGCATGCTCGACGCCGCCGACCGCCCGCCGCACCATCTGTCGTTCGGCCAGCGCCGCCGGGTGGCCGTGGCGACCGTGCTGGCCATGGAGCCGGAGATCCTGGTGCTCGACGAGCCCTCGTCCAACCTGGATCCGGCGGCCCGCAGGGAGCTGGCCGAGATCCTGCGCTCCCTGGACGTGACGGTGCTCATGGTCACGCACGACCTGCCGTACGCGCTGGAGCTGTGCGAGCGCTCGCTGATCCTGTCGGACGGGGTGATCGCGGCCGACGGGCCGACCCGGGAGCTGCTGGCCGACACCGCGCTGCTCGCCGGGCACCGGCTGGAGCTGCCCTACGGGTTCGCTATTCCTGCTGCCGCGGAACGTGGATGACCACCAGCGTGTCGCCCTCGCGCAGCTCGGCGGCGCGCGGGTCGGCGTAGGTGAACATGCGGCCGTCCCTGACGACCGCGACCGGCAGCTCGTCCCCCTTGATCGGCGGGCCGCCCACCTCCTCCGGACGGACGCGGCGCTCGCGCAGGTCGACGCCCCTGCCGTAGGTGAGCAGGTCCTGGATCAGGGCGCTGACGGCGGGGCTCTGCGTGGCCACGCCCATCATCCGGCCGGCCGCCTCGGCCGAGGTGATGACCACGTCGGCGCCGCTCTGGCGGACCAGCGGGTCGTTCTCCGCCTCGCGGACCGCCGCCACGATCGTGGCCCGCGGGTTGAGGCTGCGCGCGGTCAGCGTGACCAGGGCGGTGGTGTCGTCGCGCCGGGTGGCGATGATGATCTGGCCCGCCGTACGGATCCTGGCGCGGCCCAGGACGTGGCTGCGGCTGCCATCGCCGAGCACGCCCGCGAAGCCGTCGGACGCGGCCTCCTCCACCACCGCCGGGTCCGGGTCGACGACCACGACGGACTCCTTGGCGGTGCCGTTGTCGAGCAGCGTGCGGGCGGCGGCCCGGCCCTTGGTGCCGTAGCCGACGATCACGGTGTGGTCCTGCAACCTGCCCCTCCAGCGTTCGATCAGGATGGCGTCCCTGGTGCGCCGGGTGAGCACCTCCAGCGTGGTGCCCACGAGCACGACCAGGAAGGCGATGCGCAGCGGCGTGACGGCCACGATGTTGACGATCCTGGCCGCGGTGCTGACCGGCGTGATGTCGCCGTACCCGGTGGTGGAGATGGACACGGTCACGTAGTAGAGCGCGTCGAGCGGTGAGACCGTGCCGTCGGTGGTGTCGCGGTAGCCGTCGAGGTCCAGGACGACCAGCACGAACATGGCCAGCAGCATCGCGAGCGCGATCGCCATCCGGCGCAGCACCGCGCGCAGCGGGCTCAGTCGGGCGGACGGCAGGCGGATGCCCGCTGCCGTCTCGTCCTCATTCATACAGCTGATCGTAGTTTGTGGATGCCGTGTATCCGGGCAAGTCGAAGTACAGTGGCTCATCGAGGAGGGGCCCATGAAGCTGCGGCTTGCGCGACACTCCCTCGGTGACGCCGTGGTGGTGGCCGTTGCGGGAGAGCTCGATCTGTTCACCGCACCCGTCCTCCGCGACGAGGTGCGCGACGCGATCAAGCAAGACGGCGCCCGCCTCGTCCTCGACCTCCAGCAGTTGTCGTTCATGGACTCCAGCGGCCTGTCCGTGCTGATCGAGGCCTGGCGGCTGGCCACCGGCGAAGGCGGCGGGGTGTCGCTGGCGGCGCCCCAGGCCCCGGTGGCGCGCATCCTGCGGACCACCGGTCTCGACCGGCGCATCAAGGTCTATTCGGACGTCGACAGTGCCGTGGGCGGAATTTGACCCCCCTCCGAGTAGAACTTCATTCGGTTCAGAGCTAGGGTCCGTGCTATGGACGTGAACGGATCCGCAGTAATCATTTCGGGCGGTGCCAGCGGTCTCGGTGAGGCCACGGCCCGCGAGCTTGCCCGCGCCGGCGCCACCGTGGTCATCGCCGACCTCAACGAGGAGCGCGGCAAGACCGTCGCCGACGAGCTCGGCGGCGTCTTCGTCAAGACGGACGTCTCCGACGACGGCCAGGTGCAGGCCGCCGTGGACGCCGCCGTCGCCACCGGCAAGCCGCTCCGGGTGGTCGTCAACAGCGCCGGCATCGGCTGGGCCGAGCGCACCGTCAACCGCAACGGCGAGCCGCACAACCCGGCCTCCTACCGCAAGGTCATCGAGGTCAACCTGATCGGCACGTTCAACCTCATGCGCATCGGGGCGGCGGCCATCTCCAAGACCGAGCCGGTCGACGCCGACGGGCAGCGCGGCGTGGTGATCAACACCGCGTCCGTGGCCGCGCTGGAGGGCCAGACCGGTCAGCTCGCCTACAGCGCCTCCAAGGGCGGCATCGTGGGCATGACGATCCCGGCCGCCCGCGACCTGGCCGCCATCGGCGTGCGGGTCAACACCATCTGCCCGGGCATCATCGACACCCCCATCTACGGCTTCTCGGCCAACGCCGACGAGTTCAAGGCCAAGCTGGTGGCGCCGGTGGTGTTCCCCAAGCGGATGGGCCGGGCCGACGAGTTCGCCCATCTGGTGCACTCCCTGGTCCAGAACGACTACATGAACGCCGAAGTCATCCGCTTCGACGGCGGCATCCGCTTCCAGCCCAAGTAAGTGAGGTCCCGTGTCTGACGAAGTGCTCGTCGAGGAGTCCGACGGCGTCGCCGTGATCACCATCAACCGTCCCAAGGCCCGCAACGCGGTCAACGGGGCGGTGGCCAGGGGAGTCGCCGAGGCGCTGGACGCGCTCGACGCCCGGCCCGAGGTCTCCGCCTACGTGCTGACCGGCGCCGGCGGCACGTTCTGCGCGGGCATGGACCTCAAGGGGTTCCTGTCCGGCGACTTCCCGGTGGTGGAAGGACGCGGGTTCGGCGGCATGACCGAATCGCCGCCGAAGAAGCCGATCGTGGCCGCCGTCGAGGGGTACGCGCTCGCGGGCGGCTTCGAGCTGGCCCTGTCCTGCGACCTCATCGTGGCCTCGTCGGAGTCCAAGTTCGGCCTGCCGGAGCCCAAGCGGGGCCTGGTGGCCGGCGCGGGCGGGGTCATGCGGCTGCCGCGGCGCATCCCGTACCACGTGGCCATGGAGATCGCGCTGACCGGTGACCACTACCCGGCCGCACGCCTGTACGAGCTGGGGCTGGTCAACCGGGTCGCCGAGCCGGGACAGGCGCTGGAAGGAGCGATCGAGCTGGCCCGCAAGATCGCCGCCAACGCGCCGCTCGCGCTCGCCGCGACCAAGCGAGTGATCATCGAGTCGCAGGACTGGTCGCGCGAGGAGATGTTCCGCAAGCAAGGGGAGATCATCCAGCCGGTGTTCGGCTCCAAGGACGCCATGGAGGGCGCCGCGGCATTCGCCGAGAAGCGCGCCCCCCAGTGGAAGGGCGAGTAACTCCGGCTCCGCACCCCCTCCCGGACACCGGGAGGGGGTTCTTTATGCGCGCTTGCGGTAGTTCCTGCGTACGGTTGTAGGGACGACGTCACCTGGGAGAGGGCATGAGCGACTACTCGCGGCCGCGCTTCGAGTCAGCCAAGAGCGGGCTGGCCTCGCTGCTCTCGGGCGCCCTGGCATCACTGCTGACGATGCTCGCGATCCTGGCGATCATGTGGGCGGTAGAGATCTTCGACTACCTGACCCCGGGCAGCCCTGACTACGCCTACGGCATCCGGGGATGGGAGGCCGACGGGCTGGTCGGCATCTTCACCGCGCCGTTCCTGCACGGCAGCTTCGGGCACCTGATGGCCAACTCGCTGCCGCTGCTCGTGCTCGGGTTCCTGGCGGGGTTGCGCGGCATCGGCCGGTTCCTGGCGGCGAGCCTGCTGATCATCGTCATCGGTGGCGTCGGCACGTGGTTCACCAGTCCGGGCTTCTACACGGTGGGCGCCAGCGGGCTGGTGTTCGGCTACTTCGGGTATGTCGTGGCGCGCGGGTTGTTCGACCGGCGGGCGCTCGACGTCGTGCTGGGCATCGGCGTGGCCATCGCGTACTGGTCGATCCTGGCGGGCGTGCTGCCGGGCGAGCCGGGCATCTCGTGGCAGGGCCACCTGTTCGGGCTCGTCGGCGGCGTGGTGGCCGCGTGGGTGCTGCGCAGGCCCACCGGGGCCATCCGCTAGCGGACGGCCCCGGGGAGCGGGGTCAGAGGCGCTCGACCACGTGGTCGACGCAGGCGGTCAGCGCCTCGACGTCGGCCGGGTCGATGGCCGGGAACATCGCGATGCGCAGCTGGTTGCGGCCCAGCTTGCGGTAGGGCTCGGTGTCGACGATGCCGTTGGCGCGCAGCACCTTGGCCACCGCGGCCGCGTCGACGTCGTCGGAGAAGTCGATGGTGCCGACCACCTGGGAGCGGAACTCCGGCGCGGCGAACGGGGTGGCGAAGGACGACTTCTCCGCCCAGGTGTAGAGGCGCTGGGCCGAGTCGGCCGTGCGGGCGGTGGTCCAGGCCAGGCCGCCGTTGCCGTTCATCCAGTCGAGCTGGTCGGCCAGCAGGAACAGCGTGGACACCGCCGGGGTGTTGTAGGTCTGGTCCTTGGCCGAGTTGTCGATCGCCACCGGCAGGCTGAAGAACTCCGGCACGAACCGGCCGCTCGCCGCGATCTCCTCGACGCGGGCCAGGGCGCGCGGCGACATCAGCGCGATCCACAGGCCGCCGTCGGAGGCGAAGCTCTTCTGCGGGGCGAAGTAGTAGACGTCGGTCTCCGAGACGTCGACGGGCAGGCCACCGGCCCCGGACGTGGCGTCGACCAGCACCAGCGCGTCGTCGCCGCCGACCCGCTCGATCGGCATGGCCACGCCGGTCGAGGTCTCGTTGTGGGTGAGGGCGTAGACGTCGACGCCGTCCTCGGCGACCGCCTCAGGGTGGGTGCCGACCTCCGACTTGATCACCGACGGGTCGGAGAGCCACGGCGCCTTCTTGGCGACCGTCGCGAACTTCGAGGAGAACTCGCCGAACGAGAGGTGCTGGGACCGGTCGCGGATGAGCCCGAAGGCGGCGATGTCCCAGAACGCGGTGGTGCCGCCGTTGCCGAGCACGACCTGGTAGCCCTCGGGCAGCGAGAACAGGTCGGCCAGACCGGAGCGGACGCGGCCGACCAGGTTCTTGACCGGCTTCTGGCGGTGGGAGGTGCCCATGACGCTCGCGCCGGACGCGGCGAGCGCGGCCAGCTGCTCGGTGCGAACCTTCGAAGGCCCGCAGCCGAAACGGCCGTCGGCGGGCTTGATGTCTGCGGGAATCTCGATGTCAGCCACCTCACCAGGTTACTGACGTGCGACGACTGCCTCGGCACCGGTCCGGGATCTGAGACGGCGTGTCGGCCGAGGTTCACGCCGAAGGTGACCCGTTGTCATTATTTCTCTTGACGTGGCCCGTTTCGAGTACCACCCTCACGGCAGGTTCCCGTCTGCAGAGAAGCGAGATGGGCCATGGCGGAGAACGGCGTCCTTCTGACTGGCAGGGAGCTGGCGGTCCTCTCCTTGATCGCCTCTGGCCACCCGGCGCAGGAGATCGCGGCCGTGCTGCGGATCGCGCTCTGCTCGGTCGAGAACCACAAGCGGCACATCTACCGCAAGCTGGGCGTGGGCAACCAGGCGGAGGCGGTCGCCAGGGCGCACGCGCTCGGCCTGTTCGACGTCGTCGGGAGCGGCGTTCGACGGCCCGGGGAACGCCTGGCGTCGCACCTGTCCGATCTGGTGGTGGTGCACGCGCGGGCCCGCGGGCTGCTGGAGCCGGTGGTCGTGGCCCTGGTCGGCTGCGGGCGGCCGTTCGCGGTGGTGGCCAGGCCGGAAGTGGGCGACGACGACCACCTGCTCGCCTGGCACCGCGGCGGGTTCCTCGCCGTGCTGGTCGACCCGGGGGCGGGCGCCTGGCGGCTGGCGGTGCGGCTGCGCGCGCTGACCGTCGTGGTGCCGACCGCGTCGCCGGAGCGGGGCAGCGCGATGGAGGCGATCTCGCACGGCGCGCACGCGGTGGTGTGGCTGGACGACGTGCCCGAGCATCTGGGCCAGGTGCTGGCCACGCTGCCCACCGGGTATTTCGTGATGAGCTCCGCCTGCCCCGACCAGGGCAGGCCGCCCGCGCTCACCGCCCGCGAGCGCGACGTGCTGGCCGCGATCGCGGGCGGGCACACGATCCGGCAGACGGGCCGGGTGCTCGGCATCTCGGGGAAGACGGTGGAGAACACCCGGGCCCGCCTGTTCAGCAAGCTCGGCGCGCGCAACCGGTCGGAGGCGCTCACCAACGCCTACCGCTGGGGGCTGCTCACTGACCGCGACTCGCCGGATCGACCTTCGCGAACGTGAGCAGGTCCACCATGGTGAAGTTCCCGGTGGAGCCGTTCGCCCGGGGCAGGGTCGGCCGCCAGGAAGGCTGGGCGGCCAGGTAGGCGGCCGGGTCGAGCTGCAGCAGGCCGATGAAGACCTCGCCGACGATCCGGGCGCCCACCCCGGCCAGCCGCCTGCCACCGGCCAGCACCTCGGCCTCCTTGAGCACGTAGTACCAGAGCGGCGTGCTGCTCGGCAGCCCGTGCCCGAACTGCTGCAGCTCGGGGAAGTGCTGCGCGAAGAGCGGCGGGATGCCGCACACCACGGCCAGGAGCTGTCCCGACGGGATCGACCAGGTGATGTGCCGCAGCAGGTTGCGCTGCGGCAGCACCGTCGGCTGGTCGCCGGAGGAGATGGCCGACAGCGGCAGGTTGAACAGCGGCGTGGAGATCTTGGTGTCGATGCGCTTGTTGCGCCGCATCTCGCCGTCGCCGAAGTCGAAGAACGTCTGCCAGCCGATGAACCGGCGGCGGGCCCGGCGGCCTCCCCGCAGGTCCACCGGGTCCGCCTGCCTCTCGCCCGCCGGGTCGAAGACGAAGCCGAAGAAGGCCGAGCCGTCCTGGTTGCCGCGCAGGTTCGCCCGGTAGGACGGGCGCACCATGCTGTGCCCGAACCGGTAGGCCGCGCCCTGGAACTCGACCGGGATGAACTGCTGGCCGCGCGCCGGACGGTAGAAGCGCCGCCCGTTGCGTAGCAGGTCGTCGATCACACCCTGGCCGATGACCTGCGGCAGGAACTCGTGCACGATGATCCACTGGTAGTGCCAGGTGACCAGCCGCCGGGCGTTGGCGAACAGGTCGCGCGTCTGGCCCGAGGCGCGCAGGCGGTCCACGACCGCGTTGTGGAACTTCAGGAAGGCGGCGTGCAGCCCGCTGATCATGAGGTTCTCGTCGTTGCGCGGGTCGCCGAGCACGGCCGTGCCGTCCGAGCGGCGCGGCACGTCCTCGAACAGCCCGCCGCTCTCCACCCGCAGCTTCGCCCGGTCGTTGGGGTCGTAGAGCTGCGGGTCGGCCGACGGGCCGCGGCCGTAGACGGAGTCGAGGTCGAGCGCCGGGGTGCGGGCGTTCGGCGTCCTCTCGGGGTCGACCGGGCGGCCGAGCGGCGAGGTCTGGTCGAACGTCATGTCATGGTCGAGGAACTGGCCGAAGAACGTGGTGCCGGCGGTGTGGTTGTCGTTGTCGAGGTTGTTCGGGCTCAGCTCGGGGTTGGTGATGAGCCGTACCGGCCCCTCCTGCAGCGGGTCGCGCGCGTCCATGACGCCGCCGGGCCCGCCCATCGCGATCAGCGCGGCGGGCAGGGAGCTCGCGTTGAGGTCGGCGAAGGCCGGCAGGGCGAAGATGCGCCCGAACCTGTCGGGCGAGGTGGCGAACCCGCCGGACCGGGCGGTGACGACCTCGGCGAGCGCCTGGGCTGGAGTCAGCGTCAGCGCTCCGACGGTGCCTCCCAGGCCCGCGAGAAAGCCTCGCCGGCCGACGGTCAGGGGTTGTCCGCCGCTGGGCTGGTCAGTGGGCACGGCGACCTCCGGGTGCTTCCGACTGGGAAGATGTGCCGGAAGTATGCGACCCGGTCAGTAAGTGAACAATGACAACAAACCCTTAGGGGAAAACGGGCCGTACCACACGAGAACGGCCCGCCGGGAGCCGGCGGGCCGTGTCACGTGATCAGGTCAGATCGTGCCGACGACCTCGTCGGCGCCCGGGACGTCCGCCAGCGGGCGGGACGTCGGGCCGGTGTAGTTGGCGCTCGGGCGGACCAGCCTGCCGGTGCGCTTCTGCTCCAGGATGTGCGCGGCCCAGCCGGCCGTGCGCGCGCAGGTGAACATCGAGGTGAACATGTGGGACGGCACCTCGGCGAAGTCCAGCACGACCGCGGCCCAGTACTCGACGTTGGTAGCGAGCACCCGGTCGGGCTTGCGGGCGTGCAGCTCCTCCAGGGCGGCCTTCTCCAGCGCCGCCGCGACCTCGTACCGCGGCGCGTCGAGCTCCTTGGCCGTGCGGCGCAGCACCCGGGCGCGCGGGTCCTCCGCGCGGTAGACGCGGTGGCCGAAGCCCATCAGGCGCTGGCCCTTGTCGAGCTCGCTCTGCACGTACTTCTTGGCGTCGCCCATCTGCTCGACGCCCTCGATCATGTGGAGCACCCGGGCCGGGGCGCCGCCGTGCAGCGGGCCCGACATGGCGCCCACCGCGCCGGAGAGCGCGGCCGCCACGTCGGCGCCGGTGGAGGCGATGACGCGGGCGGTGAACGTGGACGCGTTCATGCCGTGCTCGGCGGCGGAGGTCCAGTAAGCGTCGATGGCCTTGACGTGCTTCGGGTCGGGCTCACCGCGCCAGCGGATCATGAACCGCTCGACGATGGTCTTGGCCTCGTCGACGCGCTTCTGCGGCACCATCGGCAGGCCGAGGCCGCGCGCCGACTGGGCCACGAAGGACAGCGCCATCACCGAGGCGCGGGCGAGCTGGTCGCGCGCCTCCTCGTCGCCGATGTCGAGCAGCGGCTTGAAGCCGTAGGCGGGGGCCAGCATGGCCAGCGCGCTCTGCACGTCGACGCGGATGTCGCCGGAGTGAACGGGAATGGGGTACGGCTCCGCCGGGGGGAGGCCCGGCTGGAACTTGTTGTCGACCAGCAGGCCCCAAACGTGCCCGAAGGGGACACGGCCGACCAGCTCCTCGATGTCGACGCCCCGGTATCGAAGGGCGCCCCCTTCTTTGTCCGGTTCCGCGATCTCGGTCTCGAAAGCTACTACGCCTTCAAGGCCGGGTTTGAAGTCGGACACGTTGGCCGCCTCCCTTTCCTGCCATGGTGTCGGCAATGGTCTGCCACTGGTCGCGGCCGCGTCGGGACACGTTGGCCTGTCCCGAGCTCCTCCGCTATGTTGATGTCGAGATACCGGCGGGTCAATTTAACCCCCTCCCTTCCCGTGCCCGGTCGCCGGACCCGCCGATAGACCGAAACCGCAGGTAGGGGGCCTAGTATGGGCTTCTCCACCGAGCGCGCAAGAATACCTTCTCGTGGATGCCACCTCGCGCCCGCCCTCGCTGGCGGGGCTTCGCCGCTCGTACGTGGGCGAACCGCTGCTCGAATCCGCCGTCGCGGCCGATCCGATCGTCCAGTTCACCACGTGGTTCCAGGAGGCGCTCGACGCGGGCCTGCCCGAGCCGAACGCCATGGTGGTGGCCACCGCCTCCGCCGGCGGCCGGCCGAGCGCCCGGACCGTCCTGCTCAAGGGGTACGACGAGCGAGGGTTCGTCTTCTACACCAACTACGACTCGCGCAAGGGCCGTGACCTGGCCGAGAACCCGCGGGCGTCGCTGCTGTTCCCCTGGCACCCGATCCGCCGCCAGGTGCGGGTCGAGGGCACGGTGACGCGGCTGTCGCACGAGGAGTCGGCCGCCTACTTCGCCTCCAGGCCGTACGGGTCGCGCATCGGGGCGTGGGCCTCGCGCCAGTCCGCGGTCGTGCGGTCGCGGGAGGACCTGGAGGCGCGCTACCAGGAGCTCGCCGAACGCTGGCCGGAGGAGCCGCCGGTGCCCGACTTCTGGGGCGGTTTCCTGGTGGCGCCGCGCGAGATGGAGTTCTGGCAGGGGCGGATGGACCGGATGCACGACCGGCTCCGGTACCGCCTGGGCCGGGGCGGATGGGTTCTAGACAGGCTTGCCCCCTAATCTGACCGTTTGTGTCATTCGGGGAGTTCGTCAAGCGTCATCTGGTCGACACGCGGCCGCTGGCGGTGCCCGCCTACCGGCGGCTCTGGGTCGGGCAGGCGGTGTCGCACGTCGGGCTCGCCGTCACCGTCGTCGCGGTCAGCCAGCAGGTCTACGAGCTGACGGGCTCGTCGTTCTGGGTCGGCATGCTCGGCCTGGCCAACCTCATCCCGCTGGTGGTGTTCGGCCTGTGGGGCGGGGCCGTGGCCGACGCGATGGACCGGCGCAAGCTGCTCGTCGCCGGGTCGCTGGTGGCCTGGGCGGGCACGGTGCTCATCCTGGTGCAGTCGATCGTCGGCGTGCCCAGCGTCCAGCTGCTGCTCGCCACCGTGGGGCTGAGCGCGGCCGGGTTCGCGGTCAGCTCCTCCACCCGGGGCGCGATCATCCCCAGGCTGCTGCCCCCCGAACTGGTGCCCTCGGCCAACGCGCTCAACTCGCTCGTCTACAGCCTGGGCGCGGTCGGCGGGCCCATGGTCGGCGGCGTGGTGCTGCAGCAGGGCGGGTTCGCGGCCGCGTACGCGGTGGACGCCGTGCTCTTCACGGCCAGCCTGTACGCGGCCTTCCGGCTGCCCGCGCTGGCCCCGCTCGGCGAGGTGTCCCGGCCGGGCTGGCGGTCGGTGGCGGAAGGGCTGCGGTTCATCGTCACCAGCCCGATCCTGTGGATGTCGTTCGCCGTGGACATCATCGCCATGGTGTTCGCGCTGCCCAGGGCGCTCTTCCCGGAGATGGCCGACCAGCGCTTCGGCGGATCGCTGATCGCGCTGGCGTGGCTCAACTCCTCGATGGCCATCGGGGCGGTGCTCGGCGGGCTGTTCTCCGGCTGGGTCACCCGGGTCAGGCGGCAGGGGCTGGCGCTGGTCTTCGTCATCGCGCTGTGGGGGCTGGCCGTGGCGGCGGCGGGGCTGGCCGACCAGCTCTGGCTGGTGATCGTGTTCATGGCCGTCGGGGGAGCGGCCGACGTGGTCTCGTCGGTGTGGCGGCAGTCGATCCTGCAGCTCTACGCGCCCGACGAGATGCGCGGGCGGCTGCAGGGCGTGTTCATGGTGGTGGTCGCGGGCGGACCGCGCCTGGGCGACGTGCGCGCCGGCGTCACCGCGACCACGTTCGGGCTGACGACGGCGTGGGTCGGCGGCGGGCTCGCGTGCGCGATCGCCGTCCTGGCCGTGGGCCTGTCGGTGGCGAGCTTCAGGAACTACCGGGCGCGCTGAGCGGAGTCACTCGGCGGGGCGGGTGTCCGCCGCGACCCGCAGGTCCGCGAGGAATCCCGCGTACGCGGCGTCCCGGTCGGGGGCGCGCAGCACGGCCGACGGGTGGATGGTGGCCACCGCGAGCGCGTCGCCCATCGGCACCGGCTCGCCACGCTGCTTGGTGACCCGGAACTCCCGCCCCAGCAGCGCACGCGCGGCCGTGGCGCCCATCACCACGACGATCTCGGGCCGCACCGCCGCCAGCTCCGCGCTCAGCCACGGCCGGCAGGCGTCGATCTCGGCCGCCGTCGGCTTCTGGTGGATCCGGCGCTTGCCCTTGTTGGTGAAGGAGAAGTGCTTGACCGCGTTCGTGACGTACACCTCGTCGCGGTCGATCCCGGCCTCCTCCAGGCCCTGGTCCAGGATGCGCCCGGCGGGGCCGACGAACGGATGGCCCTGCCGGTCCTCCTGGTCGCCCGGCTGCTCGCCGACGAGCATGTAGCGGGCCCGCTCCGGGCCCTCGCCGAACACCGTCTGGGTGGCGTCCCGGTAAAGATCACACCCCTCGCAGCAGGCCGCGGCGTTACGCAAAGAGCTCAGATCGTGACGGTCGGGAAGGAAAGGAGACGCAGAGTTGTTGCCGTTCTTTGTCATCGCCGGTCGTTCTCCCCATAGGCTTTGACCTGATCCTGTGCCCGCAGCGGAAGGGCTCAGTCCCGAGACGACCGGCTAGCATGGCATGAGGGAGGAGCCTTGACCGCACACGGCCTGATCGACACCACGGAGATGTATCTCCGGACGATTTACGAGCTCGAGGAGGAGGGCATCGTCCCCCTCCGCGCCCGCATCGCCGAGCGCCTGCAGCAGAGCGGTCCGACCGTCAGCCAGACCGTCGGCCGGATGGAGCGTGACGGCCTGGTCCGCGTCGAGGGCGACCGCCACCTGGCCATGACCGACCTCGGCCGCGCCCTGGCCACCCGGGTGATGCGCAAGCACCGCCTCGCCGAGTGCCTGCTGATCGACGTGATCGGCATGCCCTGGGAGGAGGTGCACATCGAGGCCTGCCGCTGGGAGCACGTGATGTCCGAGTCGGTGGAGCAGCGCCTGGTCAAGCTGCTGGGCAACCCCACGTCCTGCCCCCACGGCAACCCCATCCCCGGCCTGGCCGAACTGGGCGCCGAGGAGGCCGCCGAGGTGGCGGAGTCCCAGCTCACCCCCATGGCCGACCTCGCCGGTTCCCACGCGGTGCCCGTGACCGTGCGCCGAATTAGCGAACAAGTGCAAAGCGATCCCGCTCTGATGCTTAAACTCAAGCAAGTTGGGATACAACCCGGACGCGAGGTGACGCTCGCGGCGAGCGACGACGGTGTGCGGGTGACAGGTGACGGTGACGCAAACGACTCTCTCGCGGAGATCCCGCGCGACGTCGCGGCACACGTCTTCGTGTCCAGGCGCTGATCCCATCCGGGAGACCCTCCACTCCCCCCCGGCCAAGACTGTTGCAGGAGCGCCCGTGGTCCTTTCCCGCACGCTTCCCCGAGGAGTGGTCTACGGATGACGCGCTGGGGGGATCTGTCCCACGACGCGGCTGATCATCTGGCCGCCGCGTCCGTCCTCGACCATGCCGAGATGGCCGTGGTGGTGACGGACCGGTTCAGCAATCTCCTCTACTGGAACCCGTTCGCCGAGAAGCTCTTCGGCCGGCCGGGCAAGTCGGCGCGCGACTCGTCGGTGCTCTCGTTCGGCATCATGGAGAAGGACCAGCCGCAGGCCATCGAGCTGGCCAAACACGTGCTCAAGGGCAACGTCTGGGAGGGCACGTTCGACGTCCGGCGCAGCGACGGCGCCATCGTCTACGTCCGCGTCCAGGCGGTGCCGCTGCGCCATCCGTCCGGCTCGGTGACCGGCATCGTCATCACCGCCCGCGAGGCGCTGCGCAGCAACGAGCGCGAGAAGGACCGGTTCGGCCTGCTGGAGCGCATCGGCGAGCGGCTGGCCGGCTCGCTGTACGTGGAGGAGACGCTCAAGCGGGTGGCCGAGATGCTCGTCCCGCAGTTCGCCGACCACTGCTTCATCGAGCTGATGGAGGGCGACCGGCTGGTGCGCCGGGTCTCCCAGCACGTGCACGGGTGGGAGCCGCCGGTCGGCACCTGGAAACCCGTGGGCGCGGAGATCCGTTATCCCGCCGGCCACTACGCCGACGCCGCGCTGCGCCGCCAGGAGACCATCCTGGTCGACGACTTCGCCGGCAACAACTTCCCCGCGCCCAGCGAGGACAGCGCGCGGCTGTGCGGCGAGGTCGGCATGAACTCGGCGATCGTCGCGCCGCTCACCGTGCGCGGCGAGACGCTGGGCCTGATGTACCTCGGCCTGTCCGACCTCACCCAGCGCCGCAGCCCTCACTACGACGCCTTCGACCGCGACTTCGTCGGCGCCATCGCCACCCGCGTCGCGGTCGCCATCGACAACGCGCTGCTGTTCGAGGAGGAGCGCCACACCGCCGAGTCGTTCCAGAAGCACCTGCTGCCGCGGGCGCTCCCGCAGCTCGACGGGCTCCACATCGCGGTCCGCTACTATCCCGCCGCCCCGCTAGCCTCCCACGGCCAGGGCATCCAGACCCAGGTCGGCGGCGACTGGTACGACGTGATCCCGCTGTCGGCCGGCCGGGTCGGCATCGTGATCGGCGACGTCGAGGGCCGGGGCGCCAAGGCCGCGGCCATCATGGGCCAGCTTCGGGCCGCGCTGCGCGCCTTCGCGCAGGACGACAAGTCGCCGGCCGACATCCTGGCCAGGCTCGACGAGTGGACCCGCATCATCGCCACGCCCGAGAAGGACGACTCCGGCGCCGACATCAGCGTCCCGCCCATCGTCACCTGCCAGTACCTCGTCTACGACGCCTGGTCGCGGCAGCTGTCGTTCGCCAACGCCGGCCACGCCCCGCCCCTGCTGCTGAGCGACGGCGAGTGCGTGGAGCTCGACATCGAGGAGGTCGGCCAGCCGCTGGGCGTGCGCGCCAAGGGCATGCACGCCGACCTGGTCTACAAGGAGGAGACCCGCACGCTCCCGCCGGGCGCCGCGCTGCTCCTCTACACCGACGGCCTGGTCGACCGCCGCCCCACTCGCACCGGCCCGGCGCAGACCGAGCAGGAGACGCTCGCCGTCCTCTGCGAGAAGCTCGCCTTGATGACCAAGGCCGAGGTGGAGCGCATCGCCGACGCCGCCACGGTGGCCGTGCCCGGTGAGATCGACGACGACATGGCGATCCTGGTCATCCGCTCCAGCGACGAGGACCTCGACGTCGAGGAGCGTACGTTCCCGGCTCAGCCGATCATGGTGGGGGAGGCGCGGCGGATGGCCTCCGACGCCTTCGCCGACTGGAACGTCCCCGAGGAGCGGGCCGAGCTGGCCTGCCTGCTGGTCTCCGAGGTCGTCACCAACGTGGTGCTGCACGCCTCGACCGCGAGCGTGCCGCGCCGGGAGCTGGTGGTCGACGGGCCGCCGCTGCCCTTCGAGGAGTCGTGGGACGTCCCCGGCTTCGACAGCTTCGACGACGAGGTGGTCGGCGACAAGGAGTTCACGCTCCGGCTGCGCCGCGGCGAGGAGTCCGTCTGGGTCGAGGTCTTCGACCAGGACCTGCGGCTGCCGCGCATCCGCAGCGCGGGCGAGAACGACGAGGGCGGCCGCGGCCTCTACCTCGTCGACCAGTTGGCCAAGCGCTGGGGCTCGCGTCCCACCAGGGAAGGCAAAGCGGTCTGGTTCGAGATTCCCACCAGGGGCCGGTGAGTGGTTCACTGCCTGCATGGAGCTGGCCTTTGAACGCCGGGGCACCGGCGAGCCGCTGATCCTCGTGCACGGCATCGGTCACCACTGGCAGGGATGGCTGCCGGTGATGGATCGGCTGGCCGCCTCGCGCGACGTGATCGCCATCGACCTGCCGGGGTTCGGGCGTTCGCCCGGGCTGCCCGACGGCGTCCCCTACACCCCGGAGTCGCTGGCCGACGCGATCGAGTCGTTCTGCGCGCTGCTGGGCGTGCGCGAGCCGCATGTCGCGGGCAACTCGCTCGGCGGCTACCTGGCGCTGGAGCTGGCCTCGCGCGGCACCGTGCGCACGGCGACGGCGCTCTCGCCCGCCGGGTTCTGGTCCCGCTCGGAGCTGCTCTACTGCCAGGCGGTGCTGCGGGCGAGCCGCAAGTCGGCGCGTTCGCTGCCGCCCGAGCAGGCCGCCGAGCTGGCGGAGCACCCGATCGGCCGGGCGTTGTCGGTCGGCCTGATGGTCGCGCACCCGTCCCGCATGGCGCCGACCGCGCTGATCGCCGCCACCCAGGCGCTCGGCTCGGCCAGCGGGTTCGACGAGACGCTGGAGTCGTTCACGAACGTGATGCCGCCGGCGCCGCCCAAGGCGCCGATCACCATCGCCTGGGGCGAGCACGACCGGCTGCTGCCGCGCCGCCAGGCGGTGCGCGCCGCCAAGTGGTCGGGGCAGCGGGTCAAGCTGCTCAAGGGCTGCGGCCATCTGCCGATGACCGACGACCCGGCACTGGTGACGCGGGTGCTGCTGGAGGGCAGCGGGGGCTAGCGCATCGTCTGGCCCCACAGCAGGAGCATGACGATGATGAAGACGATCATGATCCCGACATAGCCGACGGGTCCGAGCCGGATCGCCCGGCGGACCCGGTTGAGGCCCCAGGCGAACAACAGGGCCAGGAAGACCAGGAGGATCAGGCCGCTGTCCATGCTGTCCAGTATGCGCCAGCGGCCCCGATCCCGCGCGGGTCCGTCAGAAGCCGAAGGACCGGCCGATGATCTCCTTCATGATCTCGGTCGTGCCGCCGTAGATGGTCTGCACCCGGCTGTCCAGCCAGGCCTTGGCCACCGGATACTCCATCATGTAGCCGTAGCCGCCGTGCAGCTGGAGGCATCGGTCGATGACCTTGGTCTGCAGCTCGGTCGTCCACCATTTGGCCTTGGCGGCGTCGACCGCGGTGAGCGTGCCGGCGTTGAGCGCCAGGATGCACTTGTCCACGTAGTGGCGGGCGATCTCCGTCTCGGTGGCCAGTTCGGCCAGCACGAACCGGGTGTTCTGGAACGAGCCGATGGTGCGGCCGAACGCCTGGCGGTTCTTGCAGTACTCGATCGTCTCGGCCAGCACCGTCTCCGCCGCCGCCACGGCCGCGACGGCGATGGACATCCGCTCCTGCGGCAGGTTGTGCATCAGCTGGAAGAAGCCCTGGCCGTCCTCGGCGCCCAGGCGGTTGGCGACCGGCACCCGCACGTTCTCGAAGAACAGCTCGGCGGTGTCCTGCGCCTTCATGCCGATCTTGTCGAGGTTGCGGCCCCGGCCGAAGCCCTCCATGCCCCGCTCGACCACCAGCAGGGTGATGCCCCTGGCGCCGGCCGACGGGTCGGTCTTGGCGACCACCACCACGAGGTCGGCGTTGATGCCGTTGGTGATGAACGTCTTCTGCCCGCTGACCACGTAATGGTCGCCCTCGCGAACGGCGGTCGTCCTGATGCCCTGCAGGTCGCTGCCCGCGCCGGGCTCGGTCATCGCGATCGCGGTGATCAGCTCGCCGCTGACGAACCCGGGCAGCCAGCGCTGCTTCTGCTCGGCGTCCGTCAGGTCCACCAGGTACGGGGCCATGACGTCGTTGTGCAGCGAGAAGCCCAGGCCGGAGGCGCCCCTGCCGATGAGTTCCTCGACGATGACCGCGTTGTAGCGGAAGTCCTTGATGCCCGCGCCGCCGTACTCCTCGGGCACCGAGAACCCGAACATGCCGACCTCTCCGGCCTTCTTCCAGACGTCCCGCGGCACGATGCCGTCCTTTTCCCACTGGTCGTGGTGGGGGGCGACCTCGCGGGTCATGAACTCGCGCACGGTCTCCCGGAAGAGCAGGTGTTCCTCGTCGAAGAGGTCTCGCTCCATGACGCCTCCAAAGTGGGGTTCGATGCTCACCAGAATACGATTCTGTCGGCCGGACACGGCTTTATCACAAGTGCCGGAAGATGTGCATGTTGTCTGGGTTGCCGACCCTAAGATCTACCTTCGGTTCCGTGTGTGCAGGATCGGAGAACTGCCGTGAGTCGGTGGCGTAAGGCGTGGACCGCCGCATCGGTCGGCTTGGTGGCTTCGGCCGGGCTGCTGACCATGCCCGCTGAGGCCCAGACCTTCAATCTGGTCGTCGACTACAGATGTACCGACGGGATCGCCGGCAGCGCGCCGGTGACTCTGACCGCCAGGGTGCAGATCCCGACCAGCGTGCAGACGGGCAGCATGCTCTCGCTCGGGTGGACGGTCGAGTACACCGGCACCCGCCGGTTCATGTCGCCCGACTACTTCCCGGCCGGCGCCCAGGTCTCGCTCGTCGGCAACGTCAAGCTGGAAGGCGCCTGGAACGGCGTCCTGCAGCCGCGCGGGGTCGAGGAGCAGGGCGCGCTCCAGCCCAACCAGCGGCTGGAGGCCCCCACGGGCATGTCCTCCGAGGCGCACATGACCGAGGAAGGCGTGATCAGGCTCACGCCGCAGAACCTCACCGTCGACTTCGTCCCGCCCGCGGGCGAGGCGATCGTGAACAACGACGCGCTGGACCGGATCACGTACAAGGGTCCCGGCTGGGCCTACCAGGGCTCGCTGCCGATGCAGTACGGCGACTACGGCCGGGACGTGCACACCACCAGCAACCGCACCGACGAGGCGGTCATCAAGTTCTACGGCACCGGGTTCGAGGTCCTCGGCCGCCGGATGCCCGACGTCGGCCGGATCCGCGTGATCATCGACGACGACACCTCCGCCGTGGTGGACACCTCGAAGACCGAGAGCGGCGAGCCCACGAACGTCATCCAGGGCAACTCCACCCTCTGGCGGCGCGACGATCTCCCGTACGGCTTCCACCGGCTGGCGGTGCGGGCCCTGGACGACGCCAAGAACGTGCACCTGGACGCGTTCAAGCTGCTCACGGCGGAGATGATCAACCCGCCGACGCTGCACCGGGCCACCTGCACGATCACCAACAACCCCGGCACGGTCGAGATCAACGTCGGCGGGGCGAGCCCGGACCCGACGGACACCGGCACGAGCTCCCCGGACCCCACGGACACCGGCGGGCCGACCGACGACCCCACGGACACCACGTCGCCCACCACGAGCGGCTCGCCGACCAACACCGCCACCACTCCCGGCCACCACGCCTGGCCCAGCGGGAACGGGCACGTGAGCGTGGTGGTGCCGGGAAGCACCAGCACGGCCACGGTGACGACATCCGTCAACCCCACCGTCACGAACTACAAGGCTCAGGTCGCCTCGACACCCAAGGGCGGCGTCGACACCGGTGAGGCGCCGGAGGGGGCCGCGGGCTCACCCGGGCTGCTGCTCGGCGGGAGCCTGTTGCTGATGGGCAGTGTCACCGGCGGCCTGCTGATGCGGCGCCGCCGAGCCGAGCACGCCGGAGGAATGGACCGATGACCCAGCCGCAGAAGTCCCCGACGAGCCGGGCCATGCCGGCGCTGCTGATCGCCGGCTCGCTCGGCGGCATCGGCGCCATCATGGTCGGCCTGCTGTCGTTCATCCCGCCGGTGGACGACGGGTCGGGCCCGGTCCCGCTGGCGCAGGGCGAGCCGACGCCGGTCCAGTTCCAGAACGCGGGCGCCTTCCAGCTCGCGCCCACCGTCGGCCCCGGCGGCAAGGACGTGCCGCTCACCCCGGCCCGCCTGGACGCCCCGCCGCCGCTGGCCGCCGTGCCGACCGTGGCCGCGATCCCGCCGGTCAAGTCCAAGGTCGCCAAGGCCAAGACCAGGCCGACCCGGATCCGCATCCCGAAGATCAAGGTCAACTCCAGGATCAACCCGGTCAAGCTGACCAAGACCGGCGTCCTCGGCACCCCGCCGCTCAGCAAGCCCAACCTGACGGGCTGGTTCAACAAGAGCCCGCTCCCGGGCGAGCTGGGGCCGTCGATCATCAACGGCCACGTCAGCACCAGGAAGGGCGCGGCCGTCTTCAAGCGGCTCAACGAGCTGACCAAGGGCGACCACATCTACGTGTACCGCTCGGACGGCAAGGTCGCCCGCTACACGGTGAGCGGGATCGAGCAGGTCAGCAAGAAGACCTTCCCCACCAACCGGGTGTACGGCAACACCAACGACGCCCAGCTCCGGCTGATCACCTGCGGAGGCGTCTTCAACAACAAGGCGCACAGCTACACCGACAACATCGTGGTGTACGCGACGCTGTCGAAGAAGAAGGGCTGACGGACGGGTTTTGGTTGTTTACAGAAGCCTGACAGGATGAGTCCGTATGCTCTTGCCCAATCGTGACCAATGAGACTGCGCTGAATTGGAGAAGGACAGTGCTGACGTCCCAGGCGCGGCGCCGCCTCGCCCAGAAGACCTCCTCGGCCTTAGGACTGGTGGGCACATGCGTCCTTCTCGCTGGTTCGCTGCTGGTCGGCTCGGCCCCCGCCAGTGCGGCGGTCCTCGTGGTCGAGAAGACCTTCGCCTACACGTGCAGCGGCGGGCCCTTCAGCAACACCTCGATCTCGGTCAAGCTGAGCGCGCCTGACTCGGCGACCGCCGGATCGCCCTTCAACCTGACGGTCGGCCTTCCGGCTCTCACCCTGACCACCGCGGCGACAGGCGCGACCAAGGTGTCCGCCAACCTCACCGCCACGGTGACGGGCGGCACGATCACCCCGGGCGCGAAGGAAGGCGCCTCCGTCACGCAGGGCCAGACGGCGATCCCGGCCGGTGACGTGATCTATCCCGTCGCGGTGACCGCGGGCGCGACCGGCAAGGTGAGCGTCAATCCCGAAGGCCTCACGCTGGCCCTCGCCTCGGCCGCCACCGCCGTGACGACCTGCACCACCAACTCGACCGAGGTGCTCGACGTCCCGATCGGCACCGGCGGCGGGGGTGACCAGGTCGTCTCCTACCAGTGCACGCTCGCCACCACCAGCGGCACCGACCCCGCCTACCCGGCCACCGTCGACGTCAAGTTCACGCCGACCATGCCGACCGGCGCCAAGACCAACCAGGACGCCTCCATCACCTGGGCGGGAGCCGTCCAGACCACCGGTGACGAGCTGAAGGTGCCGACGGGCGGGTTCCCGGCCGGCAGCAAGTACTTCGCCACCATCAAGGCCAGCGGCGCGGGCGCGCCCGCCACGGCGACGGGCGAGGCGGCGGCCACCGGCACGGCGGGGCAGAGCCTGACGACCCTGCCCACGGTCACCATCAAGGTGAAGCCCACCACCGCGGGCACCGTCACCGTCTCGCCTGGCGACCTGGCCTTCGGCACGAGCGCGACCGCGCCGGCCGTCAAGTGCACGGCGCCCACGACCGGCCTGCCGACCTACACGTTCCAGGTCACCGCGGGCAGCGCGTCGCCGAGCGCCAGCCCCACCCCCAGCAACACGAGCCCGACGCCCACCAAGACCACCACGGTGATCGTCACCGAGACGCCGCGTGACGACACCAGCACCACTCCGACGAGACGGTCCTCGCAGACCCCCAAGGACGGGGTCGCCACCGGAGCCGGTGGTGACGCCGGGCCCGACGGCCGGCTGTTCATCGTCGCCGGGTCGATGCTGGTGCTGGCCGCCGGGGGTGGCGGGCTGCTGATGCGCCGCCGCGCCGCCGGAGGGTGATCGGCCGTGGTCAGCCAGTATCCGTACGGCTCGCCCGTACCGCCGTCTGCCCCGCCGCCGGACGACGGCGGGAAGGTGCTGCGGACGACGCTGCTGGTCGCGGCGATCGCCGGAGTGGTGACCGTGGTCGCCGGGATGCTGATCGTGCTCGGCTCGCCGGAGGAGTACGGGCTGGCGAGCGACCGTGACTCGCTGGGCCTGACCGCCCAGCCCGACGGCAAGGCGGAGCAGGCGTTGTTCCAGGGCGACCCGGACGCGCCGCCGCCGCTGCCGCAGATCCAGGCCGCGCCGCCGATGCTGCCGTCGAGCCCGAAGCGGCTGCGGATCAAGCGGCTCGGCGTCGACGCGCCGGTCAGGTCCGTCGGTCTGGCGAGGGACGGCACGATCCAGGTGCCGCCGTCCGACAACCCCAACCTGGTGGGCTGGTACCGCAACATGTCCACCCCGGGCGAGGCCGGCCCGGCGGTGCTGCTCGGCCACAAGGACACCCGGACGCGGAGCGCGGTGTTCAGCCGCCTGCCCGAGATCCGCAACGGCGACACGATCGAGGTCGTGCGTCAGGACGGGGTCACGGCCGTGTTCACGGTCGGCGGCGTCGAGCAGGCGGACAAGAAGACGTTCCCGACCGAGCGGGTGTACGGGCCGCAGCAGAACGCGCAGCTCCACCTGATCACCTGCGGTGGCGTCTACAACCGCAGCACCGGCCACTACACCGACAACGTCATCGTGTACGCGACGATGACGAGCTCCTATCGAAGCTGATCGCGGAGGCGCGCAATGGGCTGGATGGCGAAGCGGAGACTGCGTACTGGCCCCACGGCGGCACTGCCCGCCAGGCCGGACCGGGCGGAGTTGCTGCGGCTGGTACGCCTGGCAGACCCGGGAGCCCGCGAGGACGGCGACGACATCGTCGCCACGGACGTGCGGGTGCACGCGCCCGTCGAGGCCGATCCCGACCTGGTCGGCGGCGAGCTGGAGAAGGTGTGGGCGTGCCGGGTGACGGCGGAGGGCCCGCTGCCCGTCGACTACTTCGACCGTTTCCTGGCGGAAGGGTTGGCGTTCCGCCTGGGCGGGCTGGCGGTGTGCCGGGGCGAGGTGGACGATCCCGCCGACGAGAGCCGGCCGGGCGGCCCCGCGGTCATCCTGCCGGCGCCGCCCGCGGCCGAGGAGCTGATGGAGCTGCTGGAGGGCGAGGTCGAGCAGGAGGAGGAGTTCGTCTTCGTGGCCGGCGGCGTCCGCGTCCTGGTGGTGCCGCAGAAGGGCCGTCCGCCCGCGGCCGAGGAGCTGCTGCCGTTCGCGACCGAGCTGACCGCCGTCGAGCTGCGCGGCGACGACCAGGCGAAGCTGGCCACGCTGGCGCTGGAGCTCTCGGAGGCGCTGAACGGGCTGGTGGTGGACCGGTGGCGGTTCCGCGTCGACCGTCCGGAGGATCTTCTGCCGCCTTCGCGATAGGCAACCGATCATAGTTCTGCTGTACTCTCGGGGAGAGAACCGAATATTGCTCGGTTTACAGGAGGCACAGTGGCAGAGGCGTACATCGTCGGGGCTGTCCGGACCCCGGTCGGCAAGAAGAAGGGCGGGCTGTCCACCGTCCACCCCACCGATCTGGCGGCGCATACGCTCAAGGCGCTGATCGACCGCACCGGGGTCGATCCCGCGGCGGTGGAAGACGTGATCATGGGCTGCGTCATGCAGTTCGGCCCCCAGAGCATGGACATCGCCCGCAATGCCTGGCTGTCGGCCGGGCTGCCGGAGACGACCCCCGGCGTGACCATCGACCGCCAGTGCGGCTCCTCCCAGCAGTCGATCCACTTCGCGGCCCAGGGTGTCCTGTCGGGCACGCAGGACCTGGTGGTGGCGGCCGGCGTGGAGTCGATGAGCATCGTGCCGATGGGCTCGTCGATCTCCGCCGCCCTGGAGAAGGGCATGCCGTTCCCGTTCGGCGAGACCTGGGTCGCCCGGTACGGCAAGCAGGAGATCTCCCAGTTCCGCGGCGCGGAGCTGATGTGCGAGAAGTGGGGGCTCAAGCGCGAGGAACTGGAGCGTTTCGCGCTGGAGTCGCACCAGCGGGCCGCCAAGGCCATCGCCAACGGCTACTTCAAGGAGCAGATCGCCCCGATCAACGACGTCGAGGACGACGAGGGTCCGCGGGCCGACACCACGCTGGAGAAGATGGCGTCGCTGAAGACGCTGAAGGAGGGCGGACAGATCACCGCCGCCACCTCCTCGCAGATCTCCGACGGCTCCGGTGCCGTGCTCATCGCCTCCGAGCAGGCGGTCAGGGACCACAACCTGACGCCGCGGGCGCGCATCACCCAGCTCACGGTCGTGGGCGACGACCCGGTCTACATGCTGACCGCGCCGATCCCCGCCACCCAGAAGGCCCTGCAGAAGGCCGGGCTGTCGATCGACCAGATCGACGTGGTGGAGATCAACGAGGCGTTCGCGCCGGTGCCGCTGGCCTGGATCAAGGAGCTCGGCGCCGACCCGGCCCGGGTCAACTCCAACGGCGGCGCCATCGCGCTGGGCCACCCGCTGGGCGCGACGGGCACGATCCTCATGACGAAGCTGCTGAACGAGCTGGAGCGCACCGGCGGCCGGTACGGTCTGCAGACGATGTGCGAGGGCGGCGGCCAGGCCAACGTCACCATCATCGAGCGCCTCTGAGGCTCGTCGGGATCGGCGGCGGGGACCTTGGCGGGCGACCCCGCCCCCGGGCCTGACGCGAACGGCGCCCCGCTCCCCGCGATGGGGGCGGGGCGCCGTTCGCGTCAGAGGAGGCCGCCCCCGTCGTCCGGCCGGGGTGAGTAGTACACCGTGACGTAGGGCCAGGGGTCGCCGTCGTCGTCGGTGTCGTTGTGCAGGATCAGGTCGCGGATCTCGATCTCGCCCATCTCCTCCAGCGTGCTGGCCAGCCGCCGCAGCAGCATGGGGACGTCGTCCTGGTCCTCGCCCCTGGGGTTGTTCAGCGAGAAGTGCTGCGACTCGAAGCCGACTCGGTCTGCCATCGCTATTTCTTCCGCCCTCTCTTCTGCGCGTTCCTGTCACCGGCGAACTTCTCGGCCTTGCGTTCCTTGGCCGCCGCCCTGTTGAAGACGCTCCGGTCGTAGGGCTGCCCGCTCTCCTTGGCCGCGATCGCCTCCAGCTCCTCTTTGCTGAGGTTGGCCTGGGCTTCCGTACGACCTCGCCCGCCGCCGCGCCCGCCCTTGGCCATCTGCATGAGGCCGGGCGTGTCGTTCATGCGGTCGGGGAACCTGGAGATCGGGATCCGGCCGGGCCCGCCGGCGCCGGCCAGAGCCGTGCCGCCGGGGCCGCCGGGACGGCGCAGGTTCTCCAGGATGCGCCGCATCGGGTCGGTGACCCGACGCGCCATGCCGGGCGCGAGATGCCTGGCGGACCCCTCGAACGCCTCGCGGTAGATCTTCGTGCCGGCTCGCCGGGTGGCGAGCAGGGTCATGAGGGACATGAGGCTGCCGTGCGGCGGCGGAGTGAGCCTGGACATCGCCAGCCGCACGGTCGCGGCGGCCGCGACCGTGCCGACGGCGACCTTGGTGGCGGTCACGAGCGTCGCCATGCCGTCCAGCGCCACGGGCGCCACCCGCATCGCCGTCGCGGCCTGCGCCAGGTGCCCGGAGTCCGCGCCGTTCGCCTGCCAGAAGCCCTGCAGCTCGGTGGCGCTGTCGCCCTTGTAGACGGTGGAGGCGCCGACGACGTTCGCGTCGGCCTCGACGCCCGCCACCGCCGTGCCGCGCTGGACGGTGCGGACGGCGTCGGCGTCGAGGCGGATCTCGTCCTCGTCGATGTTCGGGAACGGGACTCCGGCCAGGTTGAGCGCCATGTGGAGCTCCGTGGGCAGGACTACACCCATCGGCCGGCGTCCTCGACCGCGGTGACGTTGGCGGACGCCACCACCATGCCGTCGCCCACCCCGTTGATCGCACCGGACAGGCCGGGCACCGCCGTCAGAATCATCTCGCGGCACTCGGTCCAGACCCCTTGGAGGGGTGCGAACAGCCCGTCGTCGCCCCAGTAGCCACCCCGCTCCTGCAGCCGCCGCACCGCGGCGCCGTACTCGTCCCCGTGCTCGTGCACTCGCGAGGCCTGCAGCCGCAGGGTTTCCCTCGCCATTTCGAACCCCGTACTCATAGATGTGACGATAGCGAGGCTTTGTGACTCTTGTGGTTGTTGTTGGTTATTGCGGTTGTCAGCCGAGAGCGTTCAGCCGTGCCGTCAGGGCGGCCAGGTCGACGCCGGGCAGCGCCTCCTCCACGGCCGTACGGAGCAACTCCTCGGCCTGGCGCTGGGCGTCCTCGTGCGCGCGCCGCACGGCAAGCAGGATCTCCTCGCTGAGGACGTGGCTGCCGTCGCGGGTGGCCTGGGGCCCCAGCGTGACGTGCAGGACGCGGCCGTCGGCCGCCGCACCGGCGCGCACCTGGCCCCGGTCGCCCGCACCGGCGCCGACGATCTCGGCCACCCGCGCCTCCTGCTCGGCGAGCAGCGCCTCCAGCCGCTCGGCCTGCTCGGCGGACCTGAGGACGTCCTGCTCGCGGATGTCGCCGAGATCGAGATCGAAGCCGAACATCACAGCCCTCCCGCGTAGAGGTCGCGGGTGGCGGACTCCATCCGATGGCGGACGAACGTCTCATCGAGCGGCTCAGGAAGGGCCCCGACGCGGGCGGTCGCCTCGGCGACGATCTCGCCGGTCCGCTCCACGGCGGCCTCCTGCGCCAGCCGGATCGCCTCGGTGACCTCGGCGCCCAGCACGCGCGGGTCGAGCCGGAGCGCCCGGGGGTCGAGGTGCAGGCCGCGCAGCACGCCGTGCCCGCCGGCCCGGGCCCTGATCAGGCCGTCGGCCGCCTCGCCGACGCCGTCGACCTCGGCGATCCGGCGCTCGGCCTGGCGCAGGTCGCGCACCGCGGCGCGGGTCCGCTCGATGACCTCGTCCAGATAGTGACTGTCTTCACGTGGGTCGGATGGCCAAGACATGGAGCGGATCCTAACGTCCGTGAACGGCGCGTGCCCCGCCCCTCTCGGAAGGGGCGGGGCACGCGTGGGTCGCGGCGAAGCCGCGAACTACCACCATCCTGGTAGTGGTCCTGGTGGTCAGCGGCCCTTGGGCGGGATGCGGCGGGGCGGCGCGATGGGGCGCTGCGGCAACCGCGGCAGCTGCTTGGGGGCCGGCTGGCGCTTTCCTGACTTCTGGGAAACGCGGGCACGCATAAGAGAGCTCCTTCACGTAATGGCAGGGATCGGCTTCATGGACGGGCCGCTCGACGGCCCCGGCTCATTACTGGAAAAGGCGCATGCCCTAGACGGTAGGTGTCCCGTAGGGTGCGGCACAACCGAATTACCCGGGGGTGTCCCATGGACGAGCGCAGGCTCGTACGCGTGTCGAAATACGTCGCCAAGCACTTACGTCATCAGCCGGAACGCATCGGCATCACGCTCGACGAGCAGGGCTGGGTGGAGGTGGAGACGTTCCTGCGGGCGGCCGCCGAGCACGGGTTCCCCATCGGCCGCGACGAGCTGGAGCGGGTGGTACGCGACAACGACAAGCAGCGCTACGCCCTCGACGGCGGCCGGATCCGCGCCAACCAGGGCCACTCCGTCACCGTCGACCTCGACCTTCCGGTGACGGAGCCGCCGGCGTACCTCTATCACGGCACGGTCGCGCGCAACCTGGACGCCATCAGGGAGCGGGGGCTCCTGCCGATGGGCCGCCACCACGTGCACCTGTCGCCCGACCGCGAGACCGCGACCCGGGTGGGCGCCCGCCGCGGCCGCCCCGTGGTGCTGACGGTTGACGCGGGGGCGATGCAGGAGGCCGGTCACGCGTTCCGGGTCAGCGCCAACGGGGTGTGGCTGGCCGAACGGGTGCCGCCCGAGTATCTCGGGTGGCCGTCAGGAACCCCCTGACGCCGGGTCCGGCAGGCGGGCCGGGGCCGGGTCGCGTACCTGCTGGAACACCACGGAGGTGCGGAAGCCGGTGATCTCGCGCCGCTTGCTCAGCCGGTCGAGCAGGAAGTTGTGCAGGTGGTCGAGGTCCTGGACCGCCACGTGCAGCAGGAAGTCGTCGCCGCCCGCGAGCACGAACACGCTCAGCACCTCCGGCAGCTCCGCGGTCGAGCGTTTGAAGGAGTCGATCACCTCCCGGCTCAGCGGGCGGACCTGGACCATGACCATCGCCTGCACGCCGCGGTTGAGCGCCGCAGGGTCGATGTCGGCGTGGTAGCCGCGGATCACGCCGCGGCGGGTGAGCGCGCGTACCCGCTCCAGGCATGTGGAGGGGGCGACGCCGAGGCGGCGGGCGAGCTCTCGGTTGGACAGCCGCGCATCCGACTGGAGCAGCCCCACGATCGCCGTGTCAAGTTCGTCCATGACCCGATTCTGGCCCCAGGATCGAACGAATGGCCGATCGAACGCGTTCAACTCCGATCGGATGCGTAGCGTCTTGCGGCATGACTGCACGAATGGGTGCCGGGCAGGGCACCGCGATGCTTCTCGGAGGCGTGCTGGGGCCGGGCATGCTCGTGCTGCCCCAGCTCGCCGCCGCGGCCGCCGGCCCCGCGTCGGTCCTGGCCTGGGCGGGGCTGCTGGCGCTGAGCGTGCCGGTGGCGCTGACGTTCGCCGCGCTCGGCGGTCGCCACCCGGACGGCGGCGGCGTGGCCGCGTTCGCCGCCCGCGCGTTCGGCCCGCGCCTGGCCGCGATGGCCGGGTGGTGGTTCTACGGCTCGGTCCCGCTCGGCACGGTGGCGGCGGCGCTGGTCGGCGGCGGGTACGTGGCCGACGCCTTCGGCCTGGACCGCACGGCCGCGGCGGCGGCGCTGCTGGCCGCCGCGTTCCTGGCCAACGCGGCCGGGCTGCGCACCTCCGGGTGGCTGCAGCTCGCCCTGCTCGGCGGGCTGGTCGCGCTGCTCGCCGCCGCCGTCGTCACCGCCGCGCCGCACGCCGCCGCGTCCTCCTTCACCCCGTTCGCCCCGTACGGAGCGGCGGGCGTGGCGAGCGCGGCCGGGGTGCTGCTGTTCGCCTTCGTCGGCTGGGAGGCCGCGAGCCACCTGTCGGCCGAGTTCGCCGACCGGCGCGGCCTGGTCCGGGCCACCGTCGTGACGCTGGCCGTGATCACCGCGCTCTACCTCGGCGTCTGCCTGACCACGATCGGGGTGCTCGGCGACCGGGCCGGCGCCACGCCGGTGCCGCTCGCCGCGCTGCTGGAGATCGGCCTCGGCGCGGCGGCCCGGCCGGTGACCGGCGTCGTGGCGGTGCTCCTCACCTTCGGCGCGGTCAACACCTACATCGCGGGCGCGTCCCGGCTCGGCGCCGCCATGGCCAGGACCGGCGCGCTGCCCGGCTGGTTCGCCCGGGGAGGCGAGCCCGGCCGGACGCCGCTGCGCAGCCTGGGGCTGCTGGCCGCGCTCAGCCTGCCGGTCCTGTTCGTGTCGGGTGATCTGGACGTGCTCATGAGGGCCACCGCCGCCTGCCTCGCCGCCGTCACCACCGTCGGCGTGGCCGCCGCCGTGCGGCTGCTCCCGGCCGGGCGGCCGCGCGCCACCGCGCTCGCCGCCACCGTCCTGTCGGCGGTCGCGCTCGCCTGCTGCGGCCTCTACCTGCTGGTCCCCGTCACGCTCGGCCTCCTCGCGACCGTCCTGATCGCGGTGCTGCCCCGCAGGCTGCTTCCTGACTGAGGGGATCAGGCGTACTGTCGGCGGGAGGATGCTATGAGCGAGTACGCCAAGGCAAGGGAGCTCGGCGAGCAGGCCCGTGAGCAAGAGTGGACCCGCCCGAGCTTCGCCAAGCAACTGTTCCTCGGAGATCTCCGGCTGGGCCTGGTGCATCCCGCGCCGGCCCTGCCCGAGGAGGCCACCAAACGCGGCGAGGAGTTCGTCCGGGCCGTCCGGCGCTACCTCGACGCGCACGTCGACCCCGCCAGGATCGAGCGCGAGGGGGTCATCCCGGACGACGTCGTCAAGGGCCTGGCCGGGCTGGGCGCCTTCGGGATCACCATCGGCGAGGAGTACGGCGGGCTCGGCCTGCCCTACCTGTACTACTGCCGCGCTCTCATGCTGATCGGCTCGTACTGCCCGGCGCTGGCCACGCTGCTGTCGGCGCACCAGTCGATCGGCGTGCCGCAGCCGCTGAAGCTGTTCGGCAGCGAGGAGCAGAAACGCGAGTTCCTGCCCAGGTGCGCGCGCGGCGAGATCTCCGCGTTCCTGCTCACCGAGCCCGACGTGGGCTCCGACCCGGCCCGGCTGTCCACGACCGCGGTGCGCGACGGCGACGCGTACGTGCTCGACGGGGTGAAGTTGTGGACCACCAACGGGGTGGTCGCCGACCTGCTCGTGGTGATGGCCCGTACCGGGAAGAAGATCAGCGCCTTCGTGGTCGAGGGCGACTCTCCGGGCATCACGGTCAAGCGGCGCAACGCGTTCATGGGGCTGCGCGGCATCGAGAACGGGGTGACCGAGTTCTCCCAGGTCAGAGTCCCGGCCAGGAACCTGATCGGGCGTGAGGGCGAAGGGCTGAAGATCGCGCTGACCACGCTCAACACCGGCCGGCTGTCGCTGCCCGCCTCCTGCGCCGGACACGCCAAGTGGGCGGTGAAGATCGCCCGCGAGTGGGGCAACGCCCGCGTCCAGTGGGGGCGCAAGGTCGGCGAGCACGAGGCCGTCGCCACCAAGATCGCTTTCATCGCCGCGACCGCGTACGCCCTGGAGGCCGTCTCCGATCTGACCGCGAGGCTGGCCGACGGCGAGGGCAGCGACATCCGCATCGAGGCGGCGCTGGCCAAGCTCTACTCGACCGAGATGTCCTACCAGGTGCTCGACGAACTGGTCCAGATCAGGGGAGGGCGGGGCTACGAGACCGCCGAGTCGCTGGCGGCGCGCGGCGAGCGCGGGGTCCCGGCCGAGCAGATGCTGCGCGACACCCGGATCAACCGCATCTTCGAGGGCTCGTCCGAGATCATGCGGCTGCTCATCACCCGCGAGGCCGTCGACGCCCACCTGACCGTGGCGGGCGAGCTGATCAACCCGGACGCCTCCCGGCAGGAACGCACCCAGGCGCTCAAGCGGGCCGGCCGCTTCTACGCCCGCTGGCTGCCGTCCCTGGTCACCGGCGCCGGTCAGCTGCCGACCGCGTACGCCGGGTTCGGCCCGCTGGCGACCCACCTGCGTTTCGTGGAGCGGACCAGCCGCAAAGTCGCCAGGTCCACCTTCTACGGGATGTCGCGCTGGCAGGGCGGGCTGGAACACAAGCAGGCGTTCCTCGGCCGGATCGTCGACATCGGCGCCGAGCTGTTCGCCATGACCGCGGTCTGCGTCAAGGCCGACGAGGACTCCGGCGACCTCGGCCGCCGTCCCCAGGAACTGGCCGACACGTTCTGCCGGCAGGCCAGGCGACGGGTGGACACGCTGCTCTCCAGGCTCTGGGACAACAGCGACGACCACGACGTGCGGCTGGCCCGGTACGTCCTCGACGGCCGCTACACCTTCCTGGAGGAGGGCATCCTCGACCCGTCCATCGAAGGACCGTGGATCGGTGCGCCGGAAGGCGGGGAGAACGTGCGGAGGAAGATCCTCTGACATCTGGTCTAGACCAACTGTGCGGACCGGTTGGGCGGAATGTTGCGGATCCGCAACCATCCGGTATAGACCAGCTGGCGAATCCCCGCTTACGCTTGCGCAAACGCATGGTGCCGCGGCGGTCGCTGCACCATACACCTGGGCAGGGTCTGGCAGCTGGTACGGACCAGCATGACCTGTCCGATGAGAAGGCGGTACTTACGGTGAGAATGAGACTTGTGGGCGGCGCCGCTCTCGGCCTGGCTACCGTGCTGGTCCTGTCCAGCTGTGGCTCCAGCACGCCCGACGGCGGTGGCGGCGGCGGTGACCAGGCCGAAGGCGGCCAGGTCACGCTGAAGATGGTCGCCGCCGACTACGGCGACGGCCCCGGCAAGCCCAACTCCGGCGAGACGTTCTGGAAGGGCGTCGTCGACGAGTTCCAGGCGGCCAACCCGAACATCAAGGTCGACGTCCAGGTCATCAACTGGAACGACATCGACAAGCAGGTCGCCACCATGATCCAGAACGGTCAGGTGCCCGACATCCTGCAGACCGGCGACTACTCCGGATTCGTCGCCGACGACCTGCTCCACAAGGTCGACGAAGTCCTGTCCCCGAACGTGTCCGGCGACATGCTCCAGAAGTTCGCCGACTTCGGCAAGGTCGACGGCACCGCCTACGGCATCCCGTTCGTGTCCTCCGCCCGCGCCCTCTTCTACAACAAGGACCTGTTCGAGAAGGCCGGCATCGCCGAGGCGCCCAAGACCTGGGACGAGCTCAAGGCCGCGGCCGAGAAGCTCAAGGCGGCCGGCGTCAGCCAGCCGTTCGGCCTCCCCCTCGGCCAGGAAGAGGCGCAGGCCGAGTCGTTCCTGTGGATGCTCGGCAACGGAGGCGGCTACAAGGACGACACCGGCAAGTGGGCGATCAACTCGCCGCAGAACGTCGAGACCTTCACCTACGTGAAGAGCCTCGTCGACGCCGGCCTGACCACCCCCAACCCCGGCACCAAGGACCGCAAGACGGTCTGGGAGGACTTCGGCGCCGGCAAGGTCGGCATGGTCAACGGCGGCCCCATGTCCATCCCGATCTTCGACGCGGCCGGCCTGAAGAACTACGGCGTCGCGCCCATCCCCGGCAAGACCGGCCCGCTCGACACCACTCTCGGCGTCATGGACTGGATCATGGCGTTCAACAAGAACGGCCACCCCGAGGAGATCAAGAAGTTCTTCGACTTCTTCTACACCGGCTCCGCCGCGCAGAAGATCAGTGACACCTACAAGCTGCTGCCCGTCACCAACGGCGGCATCGAGAAGCTGTCGGGCGACGAGAAGCTCAAGCCGTTCCTGGACGCGCTGCCCAACGCCAGCTTCTACCCGTTCCAGGACCCGAAGTGGGCCGAGCTGAACCCGGCGATCAAGCAGACCATCGGCGGCGCCGTCAAGGATGACCCCGCCGCGGTCCTCGGCGAACTGCAGAAGACCGCCGAAGCCGGCTGAGCGACGGTGGCCCGTACGGCCGGCGCCTCACCCCGAGGCGCCGGCCGTACCTCCACGGAGGAGCTTTATGAGGAAGTTGCGCGCCCTGGAGCCGCTGGCCTGGATCGGGCCCGCGGTGGTGCTGATCGCGGTCGTGGTGCTCTGGCCGGTCGTCGAGATGATCCGGTCCTCGTTCCTGAAGATCAGCAGGGTCGGCGTGGTCCGCGGCTGGACCGGCTTCGACAACTACGACAAGTTGTTCGCCGAGAAGGACTTCGCCGACATCATGGTCCGCAGCGTGATCTGGGTGGTGGCGGTCGTCGTCCTCACCGTGGTGATCTCGCTCGCCCTCGCCCAGCTGTTCAACCAGCGCTTCCCCGGCCGCAAGGTCGCCCGGTGGGCGCTGATCGCGCCCTGGGCCGCGTCCGTGCTGATGACCGCCATCGTCTTCCGATGGATGCTCGACCCCGAAGTCGGCGTCATCAACCAGATCAGGCTGAAGCTCGGGCTCATCGACGCGCTCGGCGGCGCCTCCGCCGACCAGCTCGGCGACGCCTCCACCGCCATGCCGTGGCTGGTGTTCGTCGCGGTGTTCGTGTCGATCCCCTTCACCACGTACGCGCTGCTCGCCGGACTCGCCACCATCCCCGCCGACGTGTACGAGGCGGCCAAGATGGACGGCGCCTCCAGGATCCGCACCTACTGGTCGATCACGCTGCCGCTGCTGCGCCCCGCGCTGACCGTCGCGGCGCTCATCAACGTGATGAACGTCTTCAACAGCTTCCCGATCATCTGGGCGATGACACACGGCCAGCCCGGCTACTCGACGGCGACCTCCACCATCTTCATGTTCATCCTCAAGGGCTCCGACATCGGAGAGTCCGCCGCCATGTCGGTGGTCAACTTCGCCATGGTGCTCGTGATCACTGCGGTCTTCCTCAAGATCTCGCGCTGGAACAAGGCGGTGGCCTGATGGCAGTCGAAACGGCCCCCAAGGCGCCCGCCCGCCCCTCCCACAGCCGGCCCACGCCGGTCGGGCACCGCGCCATGCCCAAGCTCAAGACCACCGTGACCGCGGCCGTCGCCTACGTGATCGCGTTCATCTTCCTGTTCCCGTATCTGGTGATGCTGCTCACCTCGCTGCGCCCCCAGGAAACGCTCCGCGACGCCACCATCCTGCCCACCCAGTGGGAATGGTCCAACCTGGTCAACTTCTGGAGCAGCGGCCTGGCCGGCAACCTCGTCGTCACCCTCCAGGTCGCCGCAGGCTCGACCGTCCTGGTGCTGCTCGTGGCGCTGCCTGCCGCCTACTACTCCGCCCGGCACAACTTCCGGGGCCGGACCCTGTTCCTGATCCTCGTGCTGATCACCCAGATGTTCCAGCCGACCGCCATGCTGGTGGGCATCTACCGCGAGTTCTCCCAGCTCGGACTGGTCGACTCCATCTGGTCGCTGATCCTCGTCAACGGCGGCTTCAACCTGGCGTTCGCGGTCTGGATCCTCAACGCGTACTTCGCCTCCATCCCGCGCGAACTGGAAGAAGCCGCGTTCATCGACGGCAACGGCCGCTTCGGCGCGCTGTTCCGCATCACGCTCCCGCTGGCCATGCCCGGGGTGATCACCGCGCTGATCTTCACGTTCATCGCGGCCTGGAACGAGTTCGTCGTCGCCCTGACCCTGACCACCAGCCCGGAGAACCAGCCGCTGACCGTGGCGCTCAACTCCTTCATCGGCCAGTACCAGGTCGACTGGCAGAACCTCTTCGCCGGCTCGGTCATCGCCACCATCCCGGTGATCATCCTCTTCGCGCTGATCGAGCGGAAGGTGGTCGGCGGGTTGACGGCGGGCTCCATCAAGTAAGGCCCGGGGGCCGCCTTTCGGGGGCTTGGGCCTCGCGCGAGGCGCGCTTCACGCGATCCGGCTCGGGCTGTGTTGTGCGGGGGCAGGCCCGCGTGGCCTTGCGCCTTGAGGCGCTGCGCGCCAGTCAGCTCAGACGTGTTGTGGGGGGGCAAGCCCCCGCACCCCCGGGCGAGGGGCTACCGCCCCCTCGCGCTCCCCGGTCCCTGCCCCACGCCGGTTCCCAGTCGGATGGGCGTCAGCCAGCGGGCGAGCAACGGGGACTCGGTACTCGCACTCCCGCACGCGAGACCAGCCTGTAGATCGCGGCGAAGGCGTTCTATCGCAACGACCCTGACGAACGGTTTCCCGGATGCTGTGATCGCGGACTACGGCACCCGCGTCCACTTCCACGGGCGTGGTCCGTATTGCCCGCGCAGACACGCGTAGCTCTCGCGGAGAACTCTCAGGCGCTCCCACATCAAGACAGACCGGGCTCGGACAAAGTGAGCGCCTCATCGATGCGCCTATTCAGGCGGACGAACAGATCGAGTCGGCCGATGTCGAACGTGCGTACCACGCGCCCTGGCCGACATGCTCGCCGGGCGGCGATGGCGGGAGCTACGTGCTGGGATACCCCGGCGGCGCACCGCCACGGCGTGCAACCCTGACAGCGACGGCAACGACTGCGCGCCCGCCGAAACGATCTACGATCCGGACAAGGCCACAAGCTCTGTATGAGCCGGCCGCCGAAAGGGCTCCGACTGTCATATGGACTGGCAAGCACGCGCCGAAGCACTGGCCGCCACCGCGACGCCGCCCGGGTCGCGATGGCGGGCGCCCGTCGCCGGCACACCTCGGCACACGTACGTGCCTCGTTGGTGGGAATCCGTGGACGGCGGATGGGAGCTGCGGGACGGCCCCTCGGATCCCGAGAAGTGGCTGACCGCCGCCTACGCGGACGTCACGCTGGTCACCCGGGTCGGGTCGCTGCACGCCGATCACGCTGAACCGGGCACCCGCGCGTCAGGTCGCCCCACGTCGTCGTCCACCTTGCCCGGCCTGGTCGTCCAGATGTTCCGGCACGCCTCGATCGACGACTCGTGCACCGTCCTGGACGTGGGTGCCGGCAGCGGATACGGCACCGCTGTCCTGTGCGCCAGGCTCGGGGACGAGCGGGTGACGGCGGTCGACGTGGACCCGTACCTGGTGGAAGCGGCGTGCCAGAGGCTCGGAGAGGCTGGGCATGAGCCTCGGCTGCTCGTCGGGGACGCCACCGGGCCGTTGGACGGTCAGTGGGATCGGATCGTCGCCACGGTGTCGGTACGGCCGATCCCGCCGTCCTGGCTGGCGGCGCTGAATGCGGGCGGGCGGCTGGCCACCACGATCTCCGGGATGGGCGTCATCCTCACAGCGGAGAAACGTCCGGACGGCACCGCCACCGGCCGGATCGAGCGTGACCAGGCCATGTTCATGCGCACGAGAACAGGCGCGGACTACCCGCCCGACGAGCAGGCGCTGCTCGACCGGGCCCGCGTCGAAGAGGGGGACCAGGTCGAGCGGGGCCGCTATCCGATGGTGCTGGACGTGGTCGAGGCGTGGGACGTGCGGACCATGCTGGAGATCATCGCGCCCGGCATCTCGCACCATCACACGCGCGAGAACGGTGTCCGGATCGCGGTGATGGCGCATCCGGACGGCTCGTGGGCGCGGGGCGAGGAACGCGACGGGATGGTCACCGTGCACCAGAGCGGGCCGCGTCGCCTGTGGGATCACCTGGACGAGGTCCGCGACCATTGGATCCGGCACGGGATGTTGCCGTTTCACGGCGCGAAAGCGGTGATACGCCCGGACGGGGGGATCGAGCTGCGACGCGGGCGTTGGACGGCGACCATCGACCCGTGATCTTCGTGCCGGAGCCCCGGCGTGACCATGTGGCTTTCCGGCAATGTCTGGGAGCGTCCCTGTCGAGATCATTGGCAGGCGTGGTCCGACGAGAGGTCTGAACACCGCCAGCGGAGACCGCCCCGGCCGACGATGCTGGGGCCATGGGTACCACGAATTCGGCAAAGGATCAGGCCGGCGGACCGAGCGCAGACGAGCAGGCGCCGGCTGACGCTTGGACGGTGATGCGGAAGTTCTACGAGGCCGAGGCCGCGTATGTGGCCGCAGGCGGATTCGGCAAGGCCAGCTACGCCCATGTCGCCGCTTACCTGGATCCAGAGGTGGTCTTGCATCAAGCTCCCGGGCTGCCCTTCACCGGCTCCGGAACCTGGCGCGGCCACGACGGCATGGAGCGGTTCCTGGCTCGGTTCAGTGAGGTCTGGGAGTCGATGGAGTTCTTGGAGCAGGAGCATTGGGGTGACGGGAACACCGTGGTCGTGCGGAACCGGGTGCGCTTTCGCGCCCGTGTCACCGGTCAGGAAGTCGACACCTTGATCGTGCAACTGATCACCGTCAAGAACGGACGCATGCTCGAATGCCGCCCCTTCTACTGGGATCCCGCGGCGATCGCCGACGCCTGCCGACCACGTGACGCCGAGGCCACGGCCTCGTGAACCAGGGGCACTCTCAGGCGGCCCGACCTCCGGCATCAGATCGGCGCCCAGGGTTCTGCCTCGCCTCACGGGCAGGGACGGGGGGAGCCCCTCGCCCGGGGGTGCGGGGGCTCGCCCCCGCACGAAACGTCTGAGCTGATCGGCGCGAAGCGCCTTCACCGCGCAAGGCCAACCAGACCCAAGACCAGCCGTGGCACTCCGAATGATCAGCCCGGGACGCGGGCGACGCAGAAGACCGTCTGCCCGAACGGCGGACGGATGAAGCGCTCGATGAGCCGGGTCATCGGCACCACCGTGCGGTCGTAGATCTTGACGAGGCGCGGGTCCGGGTAGCCCACGCCGCCCCGGCGCACGGCCGCCCACCAGGCGATGCCGCCCAGGAAGTTGATCGGCTTGAGCACTTCGATGTCGAGCCCGGCCCGGCCGACGGTGGCGGCGAGCGTCTTGGGGGTGTAGCGCTGCACGTGGCCGACCTTGCGGTCGAAGTCTCCGTACAGCTGCATGTAGCCCGGCACCCAGATGACGATCCGTCCGCCGGGGAGCGTGACGCGCGCCAGCGAGCGGAGCGCTTCGGCGTCGTCCTCGATGTGTTCGAGGACGTTCATCATCACGACGGTGTCGACCTTGTCCTGGAGCGGGATCTCGGTCGGCAGGCCGAACTGGAGCACGTCGATGTCGTCGCGGCCGGCGAAGCGCTTCTTGAGCTGTTCGACGCAGTAGGGGTCGAAGTCGCTGACGACCAGCCGGTCGAGCCGGGGCAGGAACTGCTCGGCGAAGTGGCCCAGCCCCGAGCCGATCTCCAGGAGGGAGCGGCCGACGTGCGGGGCGACCATGTCGAACTCGTACTTCCGGTAGTTCTTGGCCTCGTCACCACCGAGGTGGTTCTCCAGGGCCTCGTCACCGGCCGCCGGTTGGACTACACGGTCATAACCAGAAGACATAGTCGCCGATCCTTACGGGGTCGCGGGGAATGGCCAGAGTCTAGTGCCCGCCTGGCGGCGAAGGTCACCTGAACGCCCTTCCGTCCTGGCCGCCGATGCGGTGGAATCGGTCACGCCCATGGATGACGACGAGGCCATCGCCCGCTCGCTGGAGGGCGACCTGAGCGCCTACGAGGTGCTGGTCGCCCGCTACAGCGCGCTCGCGCATCGTACGGCGGTGCTGTTCGGCGCCCGTGACGAGGCAGAGGACGTGGTGCAGGAGGCGTTCGTCAAGGCGTTCCGGCATCTGACGTCGTTCCGCCGCGATGCGGATTTCCGGCCGTGGCTGCTGCGGATCGTGGCGAACGAGACCCACAACCTGACGCGGGCGCGCGGCCGCAGGTCGGAGCTGACGGTACGGCTGAGCGCGACGGCCGACGCGAAGGCGCCTGACGACCCTGAGGGCGCGGCCGTGGCCACCGATCGGCGGGCCCGGCTGCTGGAGGCGGTCCGGGCGTTGCCTGAGCGGGAACGCCGGGCCGTGGTCTGCCGGTACTTCTTACAGCTGTCGGAGGCCGAGACCGCTCAGGTGCTCGGCTGGCCGGTGGGGACCGTCAAGTCCAGGACGCATCGCGGCCTGGCCAGGCTCAGGGAGGAGGCGGGGCATGAGCTCGGATGAGCGTTTCGACGATCTCGAAGCTGAATTGCGTGCGCTGGCCGGCTCCCTCGACGTGCCCGGCCCGCCGCCTGAGCAGGTGGCGGCGTCGGTGCGGGCCAGGCTGGAGGCTCCGCTGCCGGTCCGGCGGCGGCGGGTGCGGTGGCGGGTCGTGGTGGCGGTGGTGCTCGCCGTGGCGGCGGTCACGGCCGCCACTCCGCAGGGCAGGGAGGCGGTCACCGCGATTCTCCGGTACGCCGGGATCGAGCTGCGGCTCGGCGGCGAGGCGCCGCCCCCGGTAGGCACCCCGGCGCCGCTGCCGGGGGAGCGGGAGGTGGCCCCGGGCGAGGTCGCCGGGCTGGTCGCGTTCCCTGTCAGGACTCCCGGCGCGCTGGGCGAGCCGGACCGCGTGACGGTGAGCGACGGCGGCCGGGTGGTGTCGATGTTCTGGCCGGAGGGCATCCGGCTGGACCAGTTCGACGGCCGGATGGAGCCGTACTTCTTCAAGCGGCTCGGCCCGCCGTATCCGGAGGACACGCGCGTCGACGGGGTCACGGGCTTCTGGCTGGCGGGCTCGCACCCGCTCGGCTACATCACCCGCGACGACGGCGAGCCGGTGCCGCTGCGCCAGGCCGGGCCCACGCTCATCTGGCAGTCGGGGAACGTCGGCCACCGACTGGAGGGCGCCCCCTCGATGGCGCGGGCGGTGGAGCTGGGCGACTCACTCCGGTGAGGCCAGCCAGTCGTCGACGCCCTTGAGCAGGTCCTTGCGCACCGGCTCCGGCGCGGCCGACGACTTGATCGACTGGCGCGCCAGCTCGGCGATCTCCGCGTCGGCGAACCCGTACACCTCGCGGGCCAGCTCGTACTGGCGCAGCAGCCGCGCCCCGAACAGCAGCGGGTCGTCGGAGCCGAGCGCGATCGGCACCCCCGCCTCGAACAGCCTGCGCAGCGGCACGTCCGCCGCCCGCTCGGCCACGCCGAGTCCGACGTTGGAGGTGGGACAGACCTCGCAGCAGATCTCCCGCGCGGCCAGCCGCTCCATCAGCGACGGGTCCTCGGCGGCGCGCACCCCGTGGCCGACCCGGTCGGCGCCGAGGTCGTCCACGCACTGCGCCACGCTTCGCGGCCCCAGCAGCTCCCCGCCGTGCGGCACCGCGAGCAGCCCGGCCCGCTTGGCGATGCGGAACGCCCGGTCGAAGTCGCGCGCCTGGCCGCGCCGTTCGTCGTTGGACAGGCCGAACCCGACCACGCCCTTGCCGGCGAACTGGGTGGCCAGCCGGGCGAGCGTGTTGGCGTCGAGCGGGTGGCGGGTCCGGTTGGCCGCCACCACGACCCCGATGCCGGCGCCGGTGGCCCGCGAGGCCTGCTCGACCGCGTCCAGCACCAGCTCCAGCGTGGCCGTCAGGCCGCCGAACATCTGCTGGTAGCCGGACGGGTCCACCTGAATCTCCAGCCACCGCGACCCGGCCGCCATCTCGTCCTCGGCGGTCTCGCGCAGCAGCCGGTAGACGTGCTCCGGCCGCCGCAGCACCGACCGGGCGATGTCGTACAGGCGCTGGAACCGGAACCAGCCCCGTTCGTCGGTGGCCCGCAGTCTCGGCGGCCAGTCTTCCTCCAGCGCGTCGGGCAGGTGAAGACCCTGCTCCCTGGCCAGGTCGATCAGCGTCGAGTGGCGCATGGAGCCGGTGAAGTGGAGGTGCAGGTGGGCTTTGGGAAGCGCGAGCAGGGACCGTGCCATCGCCATATTTTGCCACCGGACCCGGCTGCGACTTGCCGAGATGACTCTGCTGCTGTAGGAGACTAGGGACCTTTCCGCGTACAGGTCATGGAGTGGTGATGCGGCGCTTGGCCACGGTGTTTCTCACACTGAGCCTTGCCGCGTGCGGCGCGTCGGATCCCGCGCCGCGGATCGACCGGCCCAGCCCGGTCGCCGCCGTGGCGGGCCCGGAGTTCTCGTGCGGCTCCTCCTCCGTCCAGGTCGCGGCCATGCCCCTGGGCACGACGAAGTCCGGTACGTTCCGGCGGATCAAGTCGCTCACCCGCGACCTGAAGGTCAGGGGCGAGACCTGGAGCCGGGGCGGCGAGCGGCTGCACGTCGGCGTCGTCTGCGGGATCAGGACCGCCGAGGAGTTCGCCGCGCTCGTGGATCGGGCCACGCTCGGCATGCACCGCGGCAATCCCGCGCTGAGCTGGGAGACCCGGGGCGGCATGCACAACTTCATGTGGCTGGAGCGCCCCGGCACCGCCGTCTACGTCGCCGCCACGCCCGGCCTGTCGACCGAGATCGACCGCATCGCCGACGCCGTGCGTTAGCCGGGTAATCCTCTGATTACGCTGTGTACTGCAGCGTACGGTTCGCGGAGGTCTCGGGGGAGCGTCATGGCCTGTGGTGGCCAGCACAACGCCAGTGGGCTGTCCTTCGACGTGCTGGAGTTCGCGCCGGTGGGCGTGGCCGTGACGCGCGGTCCCGAGCAGGTGCTGGTGTACACCAACAGGGCCTATCGCTCCCTCTTCGGCGACGTCACGCTGGGGGTCTCCATCAGGGAGGCGTTCTCGGCCCTCGCCAGCCAGGACCACTTCCTCCTGTTCGACGAGGTCTACGAGACCGGCGAGCCGGGCGGCCGCACCGACGTGCCGGGGGACCCGACGCTGGTGACGCCGGACGGGCGGGAGCGGTTCTTCACCTTCAGCCTCTCGCGCATCTCCTTCGACGACGGCGAGCGCGGCGTGATGGTGATGTGCCTGGAGGTCACCGACCAGATCACCACGGCGCAGCGGATCCAGGCCCTGGCCGACGAGCGCATCCGGGTCCTGCGGCGCTACGAGAGCCTGGTCCGGGTGAGCGCGCAGATCCTGTGGGTGAGCGACCCGCAGGGCCGCGTGACCGAGCACAGCCCCGGGTGGGAGCGGGTGACCGGCCAGACCTGGGAGGAGTTCCGCGACCTGGGGTGGTTGCAGCTCGTCCACCCGGACGACCGCGCGTCGGCGACGGCGTCCTGGTCACGCGCGCTCGGGCAGGTCCCCGACGTGTGGGAGAACGTCCAGCGGCTGCGCACCGTCGCCGGGGACTATCGCTACTTCCGGGTCCAGGCCGTCCCCGTCGTGGAGGGCGGCCGGGTGGTGGAGTGGGTGGGCGCGGCGACCGACATCGAGGAGGAGCGGCGGCAGCAGCGCCGCCGCCGGCTGCTCGACCGCGCCGCGGCGGCGATGGCCGGCGCGACCAGCCTGGAGGAGATGCTGGGCGCGCTCGCGGACGTCATCGTGCCCGAACTGGCCGACGGCTGCGGCGTCCACCTGGTCACCGATCTCGCCGACGGGCTGACGGACCGGCCGTCGCTCGTCGTCGACCGCGTCGCCACGGCCGCGGCGCCCGGGGTGCCGCGGGTGCCGAGCTACGGCGCGCAGCGCCTGACGTCCGAGGGCGGCTTCGTCCGCGCCGTGCAGGAGGCCAGGCCGCTGCTGGCCACGTTCCCCGCGGGCGCGCCGCCGGACGACCTCGGTCCGCCGGCCACGATGCGATGGCTGCGGGAGAGCCGGGCAAACTGCCTGGCGATCCTGCCGGTGCTGGTCGACGGCACGGTCACCGCCCTGGTCACCGTCTCCACCTGCGGTGAGCGCCCGCCCATCGAGCAGGACGACCTCGACCTGCTGCGACGCACGTTCGAGCAGGCCAACGACGCACTGCGCAACGTGATGCGCTTCCAGCGGGCGCGCCAGATCGCCTTCGCCATGCAGCACAGCCTGCTCGCCGAACCGCCCCGGGTCCCCGGCCTGATCATCACCGCCCGCTACCGTCCCGCGCAGGCCGCCGCCGAGGTGGGCGGCGACTGGTACGACTCCTTCCAGTTGCCGGGCGGCGCCACCGTGCTGGCCATCGGCGACGTGGCCGGCCACGATCTGCGCGCGGCCGTCGCCATGGGCCAGCTGCGCAACATGCTCCGCGGCCTGGCCGTCGACCGGCAGGAGCCGCCCGGCGAGATCCTGGCCCGGCTCAACACCGCGACCGGGACCCTCTACGGTGAGGACACCGCGACGTGCGTCCTGGCCCGGGTCGAACGCCAGGACGACGGCTTCGAGCTGCACTACTCGGTGGCCGGCCACCCGCCGCCGCTGGTGACCACCCCCGACGGCGAGGCGAGGTTCCTGGAGGAGGCCGTCAACCCGCTGCTGGGCATCCCCCACCAGCACGCCTTCTTGTCCGCGCGCGAACCGCTGCCGGAGCGCGGCACCCTGCTCTTCTACACCGACGGCCTGGTCGAGCTGCCGGGCGAGGACCTCGACGACGGCCTCGCCCGGCTGCGCGACCTCGCGGCCTCGCTGGCCGACGCCCCGCTGGACCAGTTCTGCGACGAACTCCTGGGCCGGATGCCCGTCTCGGAGCAGGACGACATCGCCATGATCGCCCTGCGCCTCTCCGGCGAGGAGTAGCCGCCCGGTAGCACGGGGTATAGCCCTCGACAGGGGAGAAGCATGGACGACAGCGACATCGATGTCCGAGGGTTCATCACGGAGGCACTGGAACCTGCCCCGGTGGGCGTGGCGGTCACCGTGGGCTACGACCATCGGCTGCTCTACGCCAATCAGGTCTACCGGTCCATGTTCGGGGAGCCGCCGCTCGGCGTCCCCATCAGAGAGGCGTTCTCCGGCCTGGCCCACCACCATCACTTTCTCCTGTTCGACCAGGTGATGACGACCGGCCGCGGGGCTACCGTCACCGACGCCCCGGGAGATCCGACCCTGTTGACGCCGCGGGGGCAGGAGCGGTTCTTCTCCTACAGCCTGTCTCCGGTCATCTTCGACGAGGGCGTGCACGGCCTGCTGGTGGTGTGCGTGGAAGTCACCGAGCAGATCAGCTCCGCGCAGCGGATCCAGACGGACTCCGACACGCGCGGCCGCATCCTGCGGCGCTACCAGAGCCTGGTACGGGCGAGCGCGCAGATCATCTGGACGCACGCCGTCGAAGGCGGCGTGCTGGAGCCGACCGCCGAATGGGAACGGGTCACCGGGCAGACCTGGGAGGAGTACCGCGGGTTCGGCTGGCTCAAGGCCCTCCACCCCGACGACCGCGAACCGACACGGCAAGCCTGGGAGCAGGCCATCGAAGAGGTGCCTGGCCTGTTCCAGCACGTCTACCGCCTGCGCACGGTCGACTCCGGCTACCGCCACTTCCTGGTGCGTGCGGTGCCCGTCATCGAGGACGACCAGGTGGTGGAGTGGGTGGGCACCTGCACCGACATCGAACCGCTGTGGGAGGAGAAGTACCGCCGCAGCCTCCTCGACCGGGCCGCCGCGGCCATCACGAACCAGCCCAGCCTGGAGAAGGCGCTGAGCGCGCTGGCCGGCGTGATCGTGCCTGAGCTGGCAGACGGATGCGCCGTGCACCTCGTCACGAATCTCGCCGAAGGGCTGACCGACGAGCCGTCGCTGGTCATCGAGCGCGTCGCCACGGCTTCGGCGCCGGGCCTGCCGCCCATCCCGCCCTTCCCCGCGCAGCGGTTGGCGCTGACGGGCAGCGTCGTGCGGGCGGTCCAGTCCGCCCGGCCGATCCTGAGAACCTTCCCGCGAGGCTCACCTCCGGACGACATCGGCGCCCCCGGCACCTACGAATGGCTTAAGGTGGCCGACGCCAACTGCCTGGCGATCCTGCCGGTGCTGGTCGACGGCTCGGTCGCCGCCATGATCACCGCCGCCACCTGCGGCGACCGTCCGCCCATCAAACAGAGCGGCGTCGACCTGCTGAAGGACACCTTCGAGCAGGCGCACGCGCCACTGACCGAGATGATGCGCTTCCAGCGGACCCGCCGGATGGCCTTCACCATGCAGCACAGCCTGCTCCCCGCACCGCCGCGCGTGCCCGGCCTGGAGATCGTGGCCCGTTACCGGCCCAGCCTCTTCGCCGCCGAGGTGGGCGGCGACTGGTATGACTCCTTCGTGCTGCCCGACGGCGTCACCGTGCTGGTCATCGGCGACGTGGCCGGCCATGACCTGCACGCGGCCGTCACCATGGGCCAGTTGCGCAACATGCTCAGGGCCCTGGTCGTCGATCGCCGGGAGCCGCCCGGCGAGGTCCTGGAGCGGCTCAACGTCGCGGCCGCGCTGCTCCAGCCGGGCGAGGAAACCGCGACGTGCATCCTCGCCCGGGTCGAACACCACGAGGACGGCCACGGGCCCGGCCACCACGAGCTCAGTTTCTCGGTGGCCGGGCACCCGCCCCCGCTGCTGGTCACCGAGGACGGCGAAGGGCGGTTCCTGGAGGCGGCGGTCAACCCCATGCTGGGCGTGCCGTACCTCCAGTCGTTCACCTCCGCGCGCGAGCCGCTGCCCCCGCGCGGCACCCTGCTCTTCTACACCGACGGCCTGGTGGAACGGCCGGGCGAGGACATCGGCGACGGCCTGCTCCGCCTGCGCGACCAGGCCGTCGTGCTGGCCCGCGCCCCGCTGGACGAGTTCTGCGACGAACTGCTGAACGGCATGCCCGTCACGCGGGCCGACGACGTCGCCATGATCGCCCTGCGCGTCTCCGGCGGTCGATCCGCCGGCGCGTGACCCGTCAGTGCGCCTCGGCCAGCAGCTTGCCCAGCCGGCTGACGCCCTCCGCCAGGTCGTCGTCGCCCAGGGCGTACGACAGCCGGAAGTAGCCCGGCGTGCCGAACGCCTCGCCCGGCACCACGGCCACCTCCGCCTCCTCCAGGATCAGCTCGGCCAGCTCCGCCGACGACGCCGGGCGGCGGCCGCGCAGCTCCTTGCCGATCAGGTCCTTGACCGCCGGGTAGGCGTAGAACGCGCCCTTCGGCTCCGGGCAGAGCACGCCCGGGATGTCGTTGAGCATCCGCACCATCGTCTGCCGCCGCCGGTCGAACGCCTCGCGCATCCGCGCCACCGCCGACAGGTCGCCCGAGACCGCCGCCAGCGCGGCCATCTGCGAGACGTTGGCGACGTTGGACGTGGCGTGGGACTGCAGGTTGGCCGCCGCCTTGACCACGTCGGACGGCCCGATCAGCCAGCCGACCCGCCAGCCCGTCATCGCGTACGTCTTGGCCACGCCGTTGAGGATCACGACCCGGTCGCCCAGCTCGGGGACCGCCGTGGCGATGCTGGTGAACTCGGCTCCGCCGTACGTCAGATGCTCGTAGATCTCGTCCGTGATCACCCACAGGCCGTGCTCGGCGGCCCAGCGGCCGATCTCCACCGTCTGCTCGCGCGAGTGGACGGCGCCCGTCGGGTTGGACGGCGAGACGAACAGCAGCGCCTTCGTGCGCTCGGTGCGGGCCGCCTCCAGCTGCTCGACGCCCGCGAGGTAGCCCGTGGTCTCGTCGGTGACGACGTCCACCTGGACGCCCCCGGCCAGCTTGATCGCCTCGGGGTAGGTCGTCCAGTAGGGGGCCACGACCAGCACCTCGTCGCCCGGGTCGAGCAACGTGGCGAACGCCTCGTAGACGGCCTGCTTGCCGCCGTTGGTCACCAGCACCCGCGACGCGTCGACCTCATAGCCGGAGTCGCGCCGCGTCTTGGCGGCGATCGCCTGCTTCAGCTCGGGCAGGCCGCCGGCCGGGGTGTACTTGTGGAAGCGCGGGTCGCGGGCCGCCGCCACAGCTGCCTCGACGATGTAGTCGGGCGTCGGGAAGTCGGGCTCGCCCGCGCCGAAGCCGATGACCGGCCGGCCGGCCGCCTTCATGGCCTTCGCCTTGGCGTCCACGGCGAGAGTCGCGGACTCGGAAATCGCGGATATACGTGTGGAGACACGGCGTCGGGTGGACATGCCTCCATGCTTTCACGCGCGGGTTGACCTGGGCGATCGGGTTTGGGTTCGACGTGGCGGGCAATCTTCCGTACACTTTCGCCAGGTCCTGCAGCCGCATGTCGACGCGGCGTTCGGTCCAGGCAGTGAGTCGGCCAGGGTAATGTGGTTGACGACATAGGGCACTGGCGCAATTGGTAGCGCACCGGTCTCCAAAACCGGCGGTTGGGGGTTCGAGTCCCTCGTGCCCTGCGAGTGCGGTCCGCGCAATAATGGCGTGTAGGCGCCGCAAAGCTGCGTTGGATACGACTGATTTCAGGTGAGGACTGTGGCGATCGACACGCGCGGCGAGACCGCAGGCAAGCCCAGTGGTGAGAAGAAGCGGACTTCTCCGGCCCTCTTCTACCGTCAGGTCGTCGGCGAGCTCCGCAAGGTCATCTGGCCGACCCGCAAGGATCTGGTCACGTACACCACGGTGGTCCTGGTGTTCGTGTTGATCATGGTCGGCATCATCTACGGCCTCGACGCCGGATTCGGCTGGGCCGTCCTGCAGATCTTCGGCGGCTGATCCTGATCGCTTACGGTGCCCGCCTGGCGGAGTCGCCGTTCGATACGACGAAAGAGGAAGAGTCACCGTGTCCGAGTCTTCAGTGCCGGCCGACGAGCCCCGCGAGGAGTGGGACGCCGAGCTGGAAGAGGCCTCCTCCGAGGTCGCTGAGGAGACCGTCGAGGACGTCGCCGACGGCGACGAGGGCGACGAGACCGCAGAGGCGGCCGTGGCCGAGGACGACGGTGACGTCGAGCCCGACGTCGACCCGGTCGAGGAGTTCAAGCGTTCGCTCCGCGGCCTTCCCGGCGAGTGGTACGTGATCCACTCCTACGCCGGTTACGAGAACCGCGTGAAGTCCAACATCGAGAGCCGCAACGTGTCGCTCAACATGGAGGACTACATCTACCAGGTCGAGGTGCCCACGCACACCGTCCAGGAGTTCAAGAGCGGCAAGAAGGTGCCGGTCAAGGAGCGCGTGCTGCCGGGCTACGTCCTGGTGCGCATGGAGCTGACCGACGAGTCCTGGGCCGCGGTGCGCAACACCCCCGGCGTGACCGGCTTCGTCGGCCTGTCCAACAAGCCCAGCCCGCTCAGCCTCGACGAGGTCGCCAAGCTGCTCGCCCCGGAGCCCACCGAGGAGAGCAAGAAGGCCGCCGCCAAGACGCCCTCCGGCCCCGCCGTCGAGTTCGAGATCGGCGAGTCGGTCACCGTCATGGACGGCCCGTTCGCCACGCTGCCCGCCTCGGTCAGCGAGATCAGCCCCGAGTCGCAGAAGCTCAAGGTGCTGGTCTCGATCTTCGGTCGCGAGACCCCGGTCGAGCTGTCGTTCAACCAGGTCTCGAAGATCTGAGCGATCACCTACAATTAAACGTTCGGCCGGCCGCCTGTCGCGAAGGGCGGCCTTCCGACATGTCCGGGCGCACCCGCGTTCCGGAAGGCATCACCCATCAGGACCCGGAGAAGGACACATGCCTCCGAAGAAGAAGATTGCGGCTCTGGTCAAGGTCCAGCTCCCCGCTGGCCAGGCCACGCCCGCCCCGCCGGTCGGTACCGCGCTCGGTCCGCACGGCGTCAACATCATGGACTTCGTCAAGCAGTACAACGCCGCGACGGAGGCCCAGCGGGGCAACATCATCCCCGTTGAGATCACCATTTTCGAAGACCGCAGCTTCACCTTCGTCACGAAGACGCCCCCGGCGCCCGAGCTGATCAAGAAGGCGCTCGGTCTCGACAAGGGCAGCGCCACCCCGCACAGCGCCAAGGTGGGCAAGCTCAGCCGTGAGCAGCTGCGCAGCATCGCCGAGACGAAGATGCCCGACCTCAACGCCAACAGCATCGAGCAGGCCGAGAAGATCATCGCCGGCACCGCCCGGTCCATGGGCATCACCGTCGCCGACTGACACCTTCCCCACCCGTGGGAGGGCCGCTCGCCGGCCCGCACACCACTAGGAGCACAGAAATGCAGCGCAGCAAGGCGCACAAGGACGCGGCCGCCAAGGTCGACCGCGACAAGCTCTACACCCCGGCCGACGCCGCCAGGCTGGCCAAGGAGACGTCCACCACCAAGTTCGACGCCACCGTGGAGGTGGCGCTGCGGCTGGGCGTCGACCCTCGCAAGGCCGACCAGATCGTGCGCGGCACGGTCAACCTCCCGCACGGCACCGGTAAGACCGCCCGGGTCCTGGTCTTCGCGACCGGTGACCGTGCCGAGGCGGCCCGCGAGGCGGGCGCCGACATCGTCGGCGCCGACGAGCTGATCGACGAGATCTCCAAGGGCAACCGGCTCAACGAGTTCGACGCCGTGGTGGCCACGCCGGACCTCATGGGCAAGGTCGGCCGTCTGGGCCGCGTCCTCGGCCCGCGTGGTCTCATGCCCAACCCGAAGACCGGCACCGTGACGCCCGACGTCGCCAAGGCCGTGACGGAGATCAAGGGCGGCAAGATCGAGTTCCGCACCGACCGGCAGGCCAACCTGCACTTCATCATCGGCAAGACGTCGTTCGGCGAGCGCCAGCTCCTGGAGAACTACGCGGCCGCGCTGGACGAGGTGCTGCGGCTCAAGCCGTCGGCGGCCAAGGGCCGTTACATCAAGAAGGTGACGTTCTCCACGACCATGGGCCCCGGTGTCCCGGTCGACCCCAACGTCACCCGCGGCATCGTGGCCGAGCTCGACTCCGCCTGACGATCGTCGAGAAAGGCCCCGGCGCACATCGCGCCGGGGCTTTTCCATGTCCGGACTTGTCCGGGCCTTCCTCGTACGGAATGCCCTCAGGGACATCCCTGGGTTTTCCATGAGAACGTCAGGGAAAGCGCTACGACGAGTCTCCCGACACGTAGGGTCGAAACATGCTGAAGCGCAGGTTTTCTCTTGCCATCGCCGCGACCGCGGCCGCTCTGGCCGCGACAGCGGTCGCCGGCTGTGGAACGAACGCGCAGCCTATTCAGGTGAATCTCGCCGCCTCCGAGGTCCTGGCTCAGACGGCGCAGAAGACGACAGAGGTCAGCTCCTACACGGTCGACGCCGTCGTCGACGTCTCGCACCCGCAGGAGGGCAGCGGCAAGGTCCAGGGCCGCATGCTCTACCAGAGCCGGCCGCAGCTCGCCCTCGATCTGACGATCGACGCGGCCGACCTGGGCGGCCGTGAGCTGCCCGGCGGCGCGCGGGTGATCCTCCAGGGCGACACGGTGTACGTCAAGGTCGAGACACTCAACAAGGTGCTCGGCGCCACCAAGCCGTGGATCAAGGTGTCGCTGACCGAGGCGGGCGACCGCGACCAGGTGAACCAGGTGCTCGCCCAGGTGCAGCAGTTCGATCTGGCCAGCGTGACCAAGATGATCACCACGTCGCAGGACGTCAAGTCCGTCGGCACCGAGAGCGTGGGCGGCACCGACACCACCCACTACAGCGGCACGTTCCCGGTCGAGGCGGCCGTGCAGCAGCTCCCCGCCGACAAGCAGGAGCAGGCCCGGCAGAACCTGGCCGAGCTGAAGGACGTCACGTTCGACATCTGGGTCGCCGCCGACGGCCTGCCCCGCAAGCTCTCCATGAGCGGCGCCAAGGAGGGCGGCAAGCTCGACGCGACGCTGATGTTCAAGGGCTACAACGAGCCTGTCGACATCCAGGCCCCGGCCGCCGACCAGGTCGGTGAGCTGCCGAAGGGCACCACCAACTGAGAACGATTTGGAAACTCGGCGGCCAGCCCGTACTCTGGTCGTTGCCGAAGACCGCCGGTCGTCGCCAGGTGCCTCAAAGCCTGGCGACCGAAGGCTCCACGTCAGGTGGACGACCCGCGCAGGTGTGATGCGAGTTTCCCATATGGTGCATTCCATGTGTGCGAGCCCCGTGTGCGCCCTGCGCCCGGGGCTGTTCTCATGTCAGGGACCTTCACCGGTGGCACCACTGGAAGGAGGCCCATGGCGAGGGCGGATAAGGCGACAGCGGTTGCCGAGCTCAAGCGCGAGTTCGAAGGCAGCGCCGCCGCCGTTCTGACCGAGTACCGCGGTCTCACCGTCGCCCAGCTCAAGCAGCTGCGCACCTCTCTCGGTGAGAATGCGAAGTTCGCCGTGGCGAAGAACACCCTGACCAAGATCGCGGCCAACGAGGCCGGCTACGCGGGTCTCAGCGACCTGCTCACCGGGCCGACCGCGATCGCCTTCGTCAACGGTGACGTTGTCGAGGCCGCCAAGGGTCTGCGTGACTTCGCCAAGGCCAATCCCCTTCTGGTGATCAAGGGCGGCGTCCTCGACGGCAAGACGCTGGACGCCACCGAGATCACCAAGCTCGCCGACCTCGAGTCCCGCGAGGTCCTCCTCGCGAAGCTTGCTGGCGCGATGAAGGCGAAGCAGAGCGCTGCTGCCGCGATGCTCGCCGCGCTGCCCACCAACATGGCTCAGCTGGCCGAGGCCCTTCGCGCCAAGCGCGAAGAGTCGGGCGAGTAGCTCGGGGATTGCCGCAACACCCGCGGTCCCGTTCCTAATTTTTCGCAAGTTCCATACGGAGGAAACATCATGGCGAAGCTCAGCACCGACGAGCTGCTCGACGCGTTCAAGGAGATGACCCTCCTCGAGCTTTCCGAGTTCGTGAAGCAGTTCGAGGAGACCTTCGACGTCAAGGCCGCCGCCCCGGTCGCGGTCGCCGCCGCTCCGGCCGCCGCCGGTGGTGGCGAGGCCGCCGCCGCTGCCGAGGAGCAGGACGAGTTCGACGTCATCCTCGAGGCCGCCGGTGACAAGAAGATCCAGGTCATCAAGGAGATCCGCGCCCTCACGTCCCTCGGCCTGAAGGAGGCCAAGGACCTGGTGGACGGCGCTCCGAAGAACGTCTTCGACGGCAAGGTCAACAAGGAGCAGGCGGAGAAGGCCAAGGCTGCCCTGGAGGGCGCCGGCGCCACCGTCACGGTCAAGTAAGACCGAGCGCTTCGAAAGGGGCGGTCACACCCTGGTGCCGGGTGTGCCGCCCCTTTCGCATGCCCGGGGTCTGTCCGGGCGATCGGCGGCGCCATACCTTTCGGGTCCGGTTCGTACGGTGTGGGGGCGAATGGCGGGTCCCACCGGAAACCCGCGGGTTATGATCCGGCGACCGGCCGGGAGGGGTGAGGCGATGTCACGGGAGTCCCGTGCGGCCGTGCCCGTGCTGGCCGTCCTGGCGGCCCTGCTCGGGGCGGCGGCGGTCTGGCTCGGCGCGCAGGAGCGCGACGCGCAGGCCAGGGCGGACGAGCGCGGGGCCGCGCTGCGGGCCGCGAGCACGCACGCGATGAACCTGCTCTCGCTCCACTACGAGACCGTCGACTCCGACGTGCACCGCATCCTGACCAGCTCCACCGGCGCCGCCAGGACCGCCTACGAGGCGGCCGCCGGCGAACTGGTTCGGACCACCCGCAAGAACAAGGTCGTCCAGGAGGGCGTGGTCCGCGCCGCCGGGCTGGAGTCGATCTCCGGGGACACCGCCAAGGCGCTCGTCGTCGCGGACGTGGTGATCCGCTGGGACGGCTCCGACGACGCCCCCCAGGAGCGCTTCTACCGGTGGCGGATGGACCTGGCCAAGGTTCGGGGCGTCTGGCTGGTGTCGAAGGCGGAGCAGGTCTCGTGAGGGCGGTGACGGCGGTGCTCGGCGTCCTGGTGCTCGCCCTGGGCGTCGCGACGGGCGTGCTCTGGTTCGACTGGCGGGCGCTGCGCGGCGGCGAGGCCGCCGGGGCCGAGGCGATGGCCGCGGCCAAGGCCGTCGCTCCTGAGCTGCTCTCGTACGACTACCGCACGGTCGATCGCGACCTGGCGCGCGCGGGGCAGCACACGACCGGGGCGCTCACCCGGCAGTACGCGGAGCTGTCGGGCTCGCTGGCGACCCGGGCCAAGGAGCGCAAGATGGTCCAGACCGCGTCCGTGGTGGCCGCGGCGGTCGAGCGCGCGGACCCGGGGAGGGTGGAGGTTCTGCTGTTCGTGAACACGGGTACGATCACGGAGGCCGCGGGCAGCGCAGGACCGCGCCAGCAGGTGAGCCGGACCCGTGCCAGGTTCGTCATGATCAAGCAGGGTGACAGGTGGCTGGTCTCGGACCTGTCGACCCTGATCGGGACCGCGTGACCGGTTCGGGCGCGTCACGACCTTCAATTGTTACCAAAAATCAGGTTTAGCGAGTCCTTTGCCACGGGTACTTCCGTCACAGCTACACCGGTTGTCGGCCTGGGTTCGACCCTCGGTGTGACGGAGCGTTAACCGCCCCCGTTCGCGGGTATCGTCTTGGGCCTGGCGGTAGGCGATCAGTCACACAGGGGAGAAAACCCAGCGTCTGAGCCCCTAGACGGCTAAAAGTCGGGCTTGCGGGCTTGACGTATTCGTTCGAACGAGCGATGCTGCGACCAACGTGAAGCATGCAGCGAGAGCGAAGTGGACAGGCGTGTGCCGTTCGGCTACACTGCCCCTTTGCGCTGCCCTTTGACGACCCGCTCCGCTTGCTCACGTTGCGAGGTTGTCTGGCGTGCGTGTAGTCAGTCCGCCGCGAGCCCTCGGAAGGACATCTGTTGGCAGCCTCGCGCAACGCCTCCGCCGTACCCGCCGGTCCCCGTCGCGTCTCTTTTTCGCGTATCCAGGAGCCGCTCGAAGTTCCTGACCTTCTCGCCCTGCAGACCGAGTCGTTCGACTGGTTGCTGGGCAACGAGAAGTGGAAGGCCCGGGTCGAGGCGGCTCGCCAGGCCGGGCGCAAGGACGTCCCGACCCAGTCGGGTCTCGAAGAGATCTTCGAAGAGATCAGTCCGATCGAGGACTTCTCGGGGACCATGTCCTTGTCGTTCCGCGATCACCGGTTCGAGCCGCCCAAGTACTCAGTCGATGAGTGCAAAGACAAGGACATGACCTTCTCCGCCCCGATGTTCGTGACGGCGGAGTTCATCAATAACACCACTGGTGAGATCAAGAGCCAGACGGTGTTCATGGGCGATTTCCCGCTCATGACGCCGAAGGGCACGTTCATCATCAACGGCACCGAGCGGGTCGTGGTCTCGCAGCTGGTGCGTTCGCCGGGGGTCTACTTCGACCGCAGTGTCGACAAGACCTCCGACAAGGATCTGTTCGGCTGCAAGGTGATCCCCTCGCGGGGCGCCTGGCTGGAGTTCGAGATCGACAAGCGCGACAGCGTCGGTGTGCGCATCGACCGCAAGCGCAAGCAGGCCGTGACCGTGCTGCTCAAGGCGCTGGGCTGGACCAGCGAGCAGATTCTGGAGCGGTTCGGCCAGTACGAGTCGATGCGGGCCACGCTGGAGAAGGATCACACCGCCGGTCAGGACGACGCCCTGCTCGACATCTACCGCAAGCTGCGGCCGGGTGAGCCGCCGACCAAGGAGTCGGCGCAGACCCTGCTGGAGAACCTGTACTTCAACCCCAAGCGGTATGACCTGGCGAAGGTCGGCCGCTACAAGATCAACAAGAAGCTCGGCGTCGGCGCCGACATCACCCAGGGCACGCTGACCGAAGAAGACATCGTCGCCACCATCGAGTACATCGTCCGCCTCCACGCGGGCGAGGAGTCGATGCCGGCCGCCCCCGAGGCGCCGATCGACACGGTGATCGTCGAGACCGACGACATCGACCACTTCGGCAACCGCCGCCTGCGCAGCGTCGGCGAGCTCATCCAGAACCAGGTCCGCCTGGGCCTGGCCCGCATGGAGCGCGTCGTCCGCGAGCGCATGACCACGCAGGACGTCGAGGCGATCACGCCGCAGACCCTGATCAACATCCGCCCGGTGGTGGCGTCGATCAAGGAGTTCTTCGGCACCTCCCAGCTGTCGCAGTTCATGGACCAGACCAACCCGCTGGCCGGCCTGACGCACAAGCGGCGGCTGTCCGCGCTCGGCCCCGGTGGTCTGTCCCGTGAGCGGGCCGGCTTCGAGGTCCGCGACGTGCACCCGTCCCACTACGGCCGGATGTGCCCGATCGAGACCCCTGAAGGCCCCAACATCGGCCTCATCGGCTCGCTCGCCTCGTACGGCCGGATCAACGCGTTCGGCTTCGTCGAGACGCCTTACCGCAAGGTCGTCGACGGCAAGGTGACCGAGCAGATCGACTACCTGACCGCCGACGAGGAAGACCGTTACGTCAAGGCGCAGGCCAACACCGCGCTCAACGCCGACGGCTCGTTCGCCGAGTCCCGGGTGCTCGTCCGCACCAAGGGCGGCGAGACCGAGCTGGCCAGGGCCGAGGAAGTCGACTACATCGACGTGTCGCCGCGCCAGATGGTGTCGGTGGCCACCGCGATGATCCCGTTCCTGGAGCACGACGACGCCAACCGCGCGCTCATGGGCTCCAACATGCAGCGTCAGTCGGTGCCGCTGCTCAAGAGCGAGGCGCCGCTGGTCGGCACCGGCATGGAATACCGTGCCGCGACCGACGCCGGTGACGTCATCAGCGCGGAGAAGGCCGGTGTGGTGGAGGAGGTCTCCGCCGACTACATCACCGTGGCCAACGACGACGCCACCCGCACCACCTACCGGGTGGCCAAGTTCAAGCGCTCCAACCAGGGCACCTCGTTCAACCAGAAGCCGATCGTGGCCGAGGGCGACCGGGTCGAGGTCAACCAGGTCATCGCCGACGGCCCCTGCACCGACTCCGGTGAGATGGCGCTGGGCAAGAACCTCCTGGTGGCGTTCATGCCGTGGGAGGGCCACAACTACGAAGACGCGATCATCCTGTCGCAGCGGCTGGTGCAGGACGACGTGCTGTCCTCGATCCACATCGAGGAGCACGAGGTCGACGCCCGTGACACCAAGCTGGGCCCGGAGGAGATCACCCGGGACATCCCGAACGTGTCGGAGGAGGTGCTGGCGGATCTCGACGAGCGCGGCATCATCCGGATCGGCGCCGAGGTGGTGCCCGGCGACATCCTGGTCGGCAAGGTCACCCCGAAGGGTGAGACCGAGCTGACGCCGGAGGAGCGGCTGCTGCGGGCGATCTTCGGGGAGAAGGCCCGGGAGGTCCGTGACACCTCGCTGAAGGTGCCGCACGGTGAGCAGGGCAAGGTCATCGGCGTGCGGGTGTTCTCCCGTGAGGAGGGCGACGAGCTGCCGCCGGGGGTCAACGAGCTGGTGCGCGTGTACGTGGCGCAGAAGCGTAAGATCACCGACGGTGACAAGCTGGCCGGCCGGCACGGCAACAAGGGCGTCATCTCCAAGATCCTGCCGGTGGAGGACATGCCGTTCCTGGAGGACGGCACGCCGGTCGACATCATCCTCAACCCGCTGGGCGTGCCCGGCCGGATGAACGTCGGCCAGGTGCTGGAGACCCATCTGGGGTGGATCGCCGCCCGCGGCTGGGACATCTCCGGCATCGAGGAGGCGTGGGCCGAGCGGCTGCGCGAGAAGGGCTTCGAGAAGGTCGAGGCGCGCACCAACGTCGCCACCCCGGTCTTCGACGGCGCCAACGAGGAAGAGATCGTCGGTCTGCTGCGCAACACCGTCGCCAACCGCGACGGCGACCGGATGGTGGAGGAGACCGGCAAGGCCCGGCTCTTCGACGGCCGGTCCGGCGAGCCTTTCCCGTACCCGATCTCGGTCGGCTACATCTACATCCTCAAGCTGCTCCACCTGGTCGACGACAAGATCCACGCCCGCTCGACCGGCCCGTACTCCATGATCACTCAGCAGCCGCTCGGCGGTAAGGCGCAGTTCGGCGGCCAGCGCTTCGGTGAGATGGAGGTGTGGGCGCTGGAGGCGTACGGCGCCGCCTACGCCCTGCAGGAGCTCCTGACCATCAAGTCCGACGACGTTCTCGGCCGGGTGAAGGTCTACGAGGCCATCGTCAAGGGCGAGAACATCCCCGAGCCCGGTATCCCGGAGTCCTTCAAGGTCCTCATCAAGGAGATGCAGTCGCTCTGCCTCAACGTCGAGGTGCTGTCCAGCGACGGCATGTCGATCGAGATGCGCGACACCGACGAGGACGTCTTCCGCGCCGCGGAGGAGCTCGGTATCGACCTGTCCCGGCGTGAGCCGAGCAGCGTGGAAGAAGTCTGAGGGGGAGATCGCACATAATGCTGGACGTCAACTTCTTCGACGAGCTTCGGATCGGGCTGGCGACGGCCGACGACATCCGTCAGTGGTCGCACGGCGAGGTCAAGAAGCCAGAGACCATCAACTACCGCACCCTCAAGCCGGAGAAGGACGGGCTCTTCTGCGAGAAGATCTTCGGTCCGACCCGCGACTGGGAGTGCTACTGCGGCAAGTACAAGCGCGTCCGGTTCAAGGGCATCATCTGTGAGCGCTGCGGCGTCGAGGTGACCCGGGCCAAGGTGCGCCGTGAGCGGATGGGCCACATCGAGCTGGCCGCCCCCGTCACGCACATCTGGTACTTCAAGGGCGTCCCGTCGCGTCTGGGCTACCTGCTCGACCTGGCCCCGAAGGACCTGGAGAAGGTCATCTACTTCGCGGCCTACATGATCACGCATGTCGACACCGAGATGCGTGAGCGTGACCTGCCCTCGCTGGAGGCGAAGATCTCCGTCGAGCGGCAGCACATCGAGCAGCGCCGCGACGCCGACGTCGAGGCCAGGCAGAAGAAGCTCGAGGGCGACCTGGCCGAGCTCGAGGCCGCCGGCGCCAAGGGCGACCAGCGCCGCAAGGTCCGCGAGGGCGCCGAGCGCGAGATGCGCCAGCTCCGCGACCGGGCCCAGCGTGAGCTGGACCGGCTCGAGGAGGTCTGGAGCAGGTTCAAGAACCTCAAGGTCCAGGACCTCGAGGGCGACGAGCTGCTCTACCGCGAGATGCGCGACCGCTTCGGCCGCTACTTCAAGGGCGGCATGGGCGCGCAGGCCATCCAGGACCGGCTCGCCAGCTTCGACCTCGACGCCGAGGCCGAGAACCTCCGCGAGACGATCCGCAGCGGCAAGGGCCAGAAGAAGGCCCGCGCGCTCAAGCGGCTCAAGGTGGTGTCGGCGTTCCTCAACACCACCAACTCGCCGCGCGGCATGGTCCTCGACTGCATCCCGGTCATCCCGCCGGACCTGCGCCCGATGGTGCAGCTCGACGGTGGCCGGTTCGCGACCTCCGACCTGAACGACCTGTACCGCCGGGTCATCAACCGGAACAACCGCCTCAAGCGTCTGCTCGACCTCGGCGCGCCCGAGATCATCGTGAACAACGAGAAGCGGATGCTGCAGGAGGCCGTCGACGCGCTGTTCGACAACGGCCGTCGCGGCCGTCCGGTCACCGGTCCCGGCAACCGTCCGCTCAAGTCGCTCAGCGACATGCTCAAGGGCAAGCAGGGCCGGTTCCGTCAGAACCTCCTGGGCAAGCGCGTCGACTACTCCGGCCGTTCGGTCATCGTCGTCGGCCCGCAGCTCAAGCTCCACCAGTGCGGCCTGCCCAAGCAGATGGCGCTGGAGCTGTTCAAGCCGTTCGTGATGAAGAGGCTCGTGGACCTCAACCACGCGCAGAACATCAAGTCGGCCAAGCGGATGGTCGAGCGCGCCCGCCCTGTGGTGTGGGACGTGCTCGAAGAGGTCATCACCGAGCACCCGGTGCTGCTCAACCGCGCGCCCACGCTCCACCGTCTGGGCATCCAGGCGTTCGAGCCGCAGCTCGTGGAGGGCAAGGCCATCCAGATCCACCCGCTCGTCTGCACCGCGTTCAACGCGGACTTCGACGGCGACCAGATGGCCGTGCACCTGCCGCTGTCGGCTGAGGCCCAGGCCGAGGCACGCATCCTGATGCTCTCGACCAACAACATCCTCAAGCCGGCCGACGGCAAGCCCGTGACGATGCCCACCCAGGACATGGTCATCGGCCTCTACTGGCTGACCACCATGAAGGAAGGCGCGCGGGGCGAGGGCCGCGTGTTCGGCTCCGTCGCCGAGGCGCAGATGGCCTTCGACCGTCACGAGCTGGAGATCCAGGCGAAGATCCAGATCCGGCTCAAGGACGTCCTGCCGCCGCGTGACTGGGTCGCTCCCGAGGGCTGGGAGCAGGGTGACCCGATCCGCCTGGAGACGACGTTCGGCCGCTGCCTGTTCAACCAGACGCTGCCGATGAGCTACCCGTTCGTCAACTTCCAGGTGGGCAAGAAGCAGCTGTCCACGATCGTCAACGAGCTGGCCGAGACCTACCCGAAGATCGAGGTCGCCAACTCGCTCGACGCGCTCAAGGACGCCGGCTTCCGCTGGGCGACCCGCTCCGGCGTCACGATCTCGATCGAGGACGTCGTCGCGCCGCCGAACAAGACCGAGATCATGGAGAACTACGAGCGCCGCGCCGACAAGGTGCAGCGTGAGTACGAGCGTGGTCTGATCACCGACGAGGAGCGCCGTCAGGAGCTCATCGAGATCTGGACCCACGCCACGGCCGACGTCGAGACCGACATGGTCAACGCCTTCCCGGCGACCAACCCGGTCTGGATGATGGTCAACTCCGGCGCCCGCGGTAACAAGATGCAGGTGCGTCAGATCGCCGGCATCCGCGGCCTGGTCTCCAACACCAAGGGTGAGACGATCCCGCGGCCGATCAAGGCCTCGTTCCGCGAGGGCCTGTCGGTGCTGGAGTACTTCATCTCCACCCACGGTCAGCGGAAGGGTCTGGCCGACACCGCGCTGCGCACCGCCGACTCGGGTTACCTGACCCGTCGTCTGGTGGACGTCGCGCAGGACGTCATCGTCCGCGAGATCGACTGCGGCACCGACCGCGCCGTCCCGCTGGCCGTCGGCGAGCGTGACATGTCCGGCAACCTGGTCAAGGCGGAGAACGCCGAGTCCAACGTGCACGGTCGCATCCTGGCCGAGGACGTCGAGGTCGACGGCAAGGTCATCGTGGCCGCCGGCGCCGACATCAACGACATCCACGTCACCAAGCTGGTCGAGGCCGGCGTGGAGACGGTCCGCACCCGCAGCGCGCTCGTCTGCGAGGCGAAGATCGGTGTCTGCGCCACCTGCTACGGCCGCTCGCTGGCGACCGGCAAGCTGGTGGACGTCGGCGAGGCGGTCGGCATCATCGCCGCCCAGTCGATCGGTGAGCCCGGCACGCAGCTGACGATGCGTACCTTCCACACCGGTGGTGTGGCGGGCGCCGACATCACCCACGGTCTGCCCCGAGTCCAGGAGCTGTTCGAGGCGCGCATCCCCAAGGGTGTCGCCCCGATCTCCGAGGCGGAGGGCCGGGTCCGCATCGACGAGACCGACAAGGCGCGCAAGATCGTCATCGTTCCGGACGACGGCTCCGAGGAGATCGCCTACCCGGTGTCGATGCGTTCGCGCCTGCTCGTCTCCGAGGGTGAGCGGGTGAAGGTCGGCCAGCAGCTGGTGGCCGGTGCGGTCAACCCCAACGAGGTGCTGCGCATCCTCGGCCCGCGGGCCGTGCAGCTGCACCTGGTGGCGGAGGTCCAGCAGGTCTACCGCTCGCAGGGTGTGTCGATCCACGACAAGCACATCGAGATCATCGTGCGGCAGATGCTCAAGCGCGTGAACGTGCTGGAGTCCGGTGACACCGACCTGCTGCCCGGCGAGCTCGTCGAGCGGCCGCGGTTCGAGCAGCTCAACCGCGAGACCGTCGCCGAGGGCGGCGGCCCCGCGGCCGGTCGCCCGGTGCTCATGGGCATCACGAAGGCGTCGCTGGCCACCGAGTCCTGGCTGTCGGCGGCCTCCTTCCAGGAGACCACCAGGGTCCTGACGGACGCGGCGATCCACGCCAAGTCCGACTCGCTCCTGGGCCTAAAGGAGAACGTCATCATCGGTAAGCTCATCCCGGCCGGTACGGGCATGCCCCAGTACCGCAACATCCGGGTCGAGCCGACCGAGGAGGCCAAGGCTGCCATGTACACCGTGGGCGGCTACGACGGCTCCGCGGCCGACTATACGTTCGGCACCGGCAGCGGCGAGGCTGTGCCGCTGGAGGAGTACGACTTCGGTCAGTACAACCGGTAACGCGTCACGGACGAGCGCCCGGCCCCTCGCAGGAGGGTCCGGGCGCTCGCTCGTTCCGGTCTCCGCCCGGGGTGATGTTCCTCGTATGGTCGGCGGCAGACCGGATCTGGCTATATCATGAGGCGCGAGCAGTAGCCGGGCCTCGATGAGGATGGGGCCGTGCGACTCCCGGAGCGAGAAGGCTTACCAGCCTTGTCGCGCCGTTTTGACGTGTCGCGGGGTCCTGGTAACCTAGACCATCGTGCCCGTAGTTTGCGGGCTCTCGACCGTGCGCTCTTTCACGGCAGCGCAGGTCGGCTTCCTAGCTCGTAGTCCTCACGGATGTGTCAGTGCGTAGAGCGCGCGACACGCCCGAGCGCGGGGGCGCGGAAGCAAGGACAATGCGCAGGTCATGACACCGGCAGAACCTGCGAATTGCTAACTGACGTAACACCGGCCAGGCACGAAACGGAGTGGCAGTGCCCACTATTCAGCAGTTGGTCCGCAAGGGCCGGCAGGACAAGGTCTCAAAGACCAAGACTCCTGCCCTCAAGGGGAGTCCGCAGCGGCGCGGCGTGTGCCAGCGCGTTTACACCACGACTCCGAAGAAGCCCAACTCGGCACTGCGCAAGGTGGCCCGTGTGCGGCTCACCAACGGCATCGAGGTCACGGCCTACATCCCCGGTGTGGGTCACAACCTGCAGGAGCACTCCATCGTGCTCGTGCGTGGCGGTCGTGTGAAGGACCTGCCGGGTGTTCGCTACAAGATCATCCGAGGTTCGCTGGACACCCAGGGCGTCCGCAACCGCAAGCAGGCCCGTAGCCGTTACGGCGCGAAGAGGGAGAAGAGCTAACTATGCCTCGCAAGGGTTCTCCTGGCCGTCGTCAGCTCATGGCTGACCCGGTTTACAGTTCGCCGCTGGTCACCGCCCTGATCAACAAGGTGCTTCTGGACGGCAAGCGCTCCATCGCGCAGTCGATCGTCTACGGCGCCCTCGAGGGCTGCAGGGACAAGACGGGCAACGACCCGGTCGTCACCCTCAAGCGCGCGCTCGACAACGTCAAGCCGACCCTCGAGGTCCGCAGCCGTCGCGTCGGTGGCGCGACCTACCAGGTGCCGGTCGAGGTGCGCGCCGCGCGCAGCACCACCCTGGCGCTGCGCTGGCTGGTGCAGTACTCCCGCGCCCGCCGCGAGAAGACCATGACCGAGCGCCTCATGAACGAGCTCCTCGACGCCAGCAACGGTCTCGGGGCGAGCGTGAAGAAGCGCGAGGACACCCACAAGATGGCCGAGTCCAACAAGGCCTTCGCCCACTACCGCTGGTAACCCCGGCGGGTTCGACGAGACGACGAGGACGCGAAGAAAGTGGCCACCACGACCGCTCTTGACCTGGCCAAGGTCCGCAACATCGGGATCATGGCCCATATCGACGCGGGCAAGACAACCACGACCGAGCGCATCCTGTTCTACACCGGCATCAACTACAAGATCGGTGAAGTCCACGAGGGCGCTGCCACGATGGACTGGATGGAGCAGGAGCAGGAGCGCGGCATCACGATCACGTCCGCCGCGACCACCTGTAGCTGGGACGGTCACACCATCAACATCATCGACACCCCGGGCCACGTCGACTTCACCATCGAGGTGGAGAGGTCGCTGCGTGTCCTCGACGGTGCCGTCGCCGTGTTCGACGGTGTGGCGGGTGTCGAGCCGCAGTCGGAGACGGTGTGGCGTCAGGCTGACGGCTACAACGTCCCCCGCATCTGCTTCGTGAACAAGATGGACCGCGTCGGCGCGGAGTTCCACCGCTGCGTCGACATGATGATCAGCAGGCTGGCGGCGACGCCGGCGGTCGTCCAGCTTCCGTGGGGCGTCGAGGCCGACTTCAAGGGCGTCATCGACCTCATCAAGATGAAGGGGCTCATCTGGAGCTCCGAGGCGGCCAAGGGCGAGATGTACGACGTCGTCGACATCCCCGCCGACCACGCCGAAGCCGCTCGCGAGTGGCGTGACCGCCTCATCGAGACCGTCGCCGAGAACGACGACGAGCTGATGGAGCTCTTCCTGGAGGGCACCGAGCCCACCGAGGAGCAGCTGGTGGCGGGCCTGCGCCGCGCCACGCTGGCGAGCGCCATCAACCCGGTCCTGTGTGGCACCGCGTTCAAGAACAAGGGCGTCCAGCCCCTGCTCGACGCGATCGTCGCCTACCTCCCGGCGCCGACCGACATCCCGGCCATCAAGGGCCACGCGGTCGGCGACGAGAGCACCGCGGTCGAGCGGCACGCCGACCCGTCGGAGCCGTTCTCCGCGCTGGCCTTCAAGATCGCCAGCGACCCGCACCTGGGCAAGATCACCTACATCCGCATCTACTCGGGCACGCTCGAGGCCGGTTCACAGGTCATCAACTCTGTGAAGGGCAAGAAGGAGCGGATCGGCAAGATCTACCAGATGCACGCCAACAAGCGCGAAGAGCGCCCGTCGGCGATCGCCGGTCAGATCGTCGCCGTGATGGGTCTGAAGGACACCACCACCGGCGACACCCTGTCCGACCCGACCAAGCAGGTCGTGCTCGAGTCGATGACGTTCCCGGCTCCGGTCATCAACGTCGCCATCGAGCCCAAGACCAAGGGCGACCAGGAGAAGCTGTCCACGGCCATTCAGCGGCTGGCCGAGGAGGACCCGTCCTTCCAGGTCCGTCGTGACGAGGAGACCGGTCAGACGGTCATCTGGGGCATGGGCGAGCTTCACCTGGAGATCCTGGTCGACCGGATGCGCCGCGAGTTCAAGGTCGAGGCGAACGTCGGTCGTCCCCAGGTCGCCTACCGCGAGACCATCCGCCGCAAGGTGGAGAAGGTCGACTACACCCATAAGAAGCAGACCGGTGGTTCCGGTCAGTTCGCGCGGGTGATCATCGACGTCGAGCCGCTGGGTGAGGGCAACGACGGTTACGAGTTCGAGAACAAGGTCACGGGTGGCCGCGTGCCGCGGGAGTACATCCCGTCGGTCGACGCGGGCGCCCAGGAGGCCGCCGAGTTCGGCGTGCTGGCCGGCTACCCGATGGTGGGCGTGAAGGTGACGCTCCAGGACGGTGCCGCGCACGACGTCGACTCCTCCGAGATGGCGTTCAAGATCGCCGGCTCGATGGCCTTCAAGGAGGCCGCGCGCAAGGCTGACGCCGTGCTCCTCGAGCCGATGATGGCCGTCGAGGTCACCACGCCCGAGGACTACATGGGTGACGTCATCGGTGACCTCAACGGTCGCCGGGGGCAGATCCAGGCGATGGACGAGCGGGCCGGCGCCCGTCTCGTCAAGGCGCTCGTCCCGCTGTCTGAGATGTTCGGCTACGTGGGTGACCTGCGTAGCAAGACGCAGGGGCGGGCGAGCTACAGCATGCAGTTCGACTCCTACTCGGAGGTGCCCCCGGGCATCGCCAAGGAGATCGTCGCGAAGGCCCGGGGCGAGTAGTTCCCGGTCCCTGGCGGGACGGTGCGAGCCGTCCCGCCGCCTAGGGGTTCGGGAACACCCGGGCCCGAGTGTGCAGACGAAAGTCAGTCAGATTCTCAAGGAGAGAACCAGTGGGCAAGGCCAAGTTCGAGCGGACAAAGCCGCACATGAACATCGGCACCATTGGGCATATCGACCACGGTAAGACCACGCTGACCGCGGCGATCACCAAGGTGCTCCACGACCGTTTCCCCGAGCTCAACGCGGCTACGCCGTTCGACAAGATCGACAAGGCGCCCGAGGAGAAGGCCCGCGGCATCACGATCTCGATCTCGCACGTCGAGTACCAGACCGACAAGCGCCACTACGCCCACGTGGACTGCCCCGGTCACGCCGACTACGTGAAGAACATGATCACCGGTGCCGCTCAGATGGACGGCGCCATCCTCGTGGTCGCCGCCACCGACGGCCCGATGCCGCAGACGAAGGAGCACGTCCTCCTGGCCCGCCAGGTCGGCGTCCCCTACATCGTCGTGGCCCTCAACAAGGCCGACATGGTCGACGACGAGGAGATCCTGGAGCTCGTCGAGCTCGAGGTCCGCGAGCTCCTGTCCGCGCAGGAGTTCCCCGGCGACGACCTGCCCGTGGTGCGCGTCTCCGCTCTCAAGGCCCTCGAGGGCGACGAGAAGTGGGCCGACAGCATCATCGAGCTGATGAACGCCGTCGACGAGAACGTGCCCGAGCCGCCGCGTGAGACGGAGAAGCCGTTCCTCATGCCGGTCGAGGACGTGTTCTCGATCACCGGTCGCGGCACCGTCGTCACCGGTCGTATCGAGCGCGGCGTCGTCAAGGTCAACGAGCAGGTCGACATCATCGGCATCAAGCCGGAGAAGACGACCACCACCGTCACCAGCATCGAGATGTTCAACAAGATGCTCGACACCGGTGAGGCCGGCGACAACGCCGCCCTGCTGCTCCGCGGCATCAAGCGCGACGAGGTCGAGCGCGGCCAGTGCATCATCAAGCCGGGCACGACCACTCCGCACACCGAGTTCGAGGGCCAGGTCTACATCCTGTCCAAGGACGAGGGCGGCCGCCACACGCCGTTCTTCAACAACTACCGCCCGCAGTTCTACTTCCGTACGACTGACGTGACCGGTGTGGTGAACCTCCCCGAGGGCACCGAGATGGTCATGCCGGGCGACAACACCGAAATGCGCGTTGAGCTGATCCAGCCCATCGCCATGGAGGAAGGCCTGAAGTTCGCGATCCGTGAGGGTGGCCGCACCGTCGGCGCCGGTCGGGTCACGAAGATCCTCAAGTAGCACGACCGCGGGGCGGCGGTCGGCCCCCGAAAGGGGCCGGCCGTCGTACCACGACCGGGGCGGTCCGCCACGAGGCGGGCCGGTCCGGGCCCCACGGGGACAGCCGTGATCCAGCAGTCACTTCGGGACTAGGACCGAAGTTACTGCCGGATCACGGAAGAAAAGACAGATCGAATACGTCTGTCACGTGGGGCACGACCCAACAGCGGCACAAGCCGCACGATACTTTTTCTGACGACAGCGAAGGACACCGAGGCCACTATGGCGGGACAGAAGATCCGCATCCGGCTTAAGGCCTATGACCACGAGGTCATCGACGTTTCGGCCAAGAAGATCGTCGAGACGGTGACGCGGACTGGCGCGAAGGTCGCAGGCCCGGTGCCGCTGCCGACCGAGAAGAACGTGTACTGCGTCATCCGCTCGCCGCACAAGTACAAGGACAGCCGCGAGCACTTCGAGATGCGCACGCACAAGCGGTTGATTGACATCATCGACCCGACGCCCAAGACCGTCGACTCGCTCATGCGGCTCGACCTCCCCGCGGGCGTCGACATTTCGATCAAGCTCTGAGGGAACGCACTGACATGGCTAAGACGATCAAGGGCGTCCTGGGCAAGAAGCTCGGCATGACCCAGGTCTTCGACGCGGACAACCGACTGGTTCCAGTCACCGTGGTCGAGGCCGGTCCGTGCGTGGTGACCCGCGTCCGCACCGCCGAGAAGGACGGCTACTCCGCCATCCAGCTCGGCTTCGGGCAGGTCGACCCCCGGAAGGTCAACAAGCCGCTCGGCGACTACCTGCGTAAGCACGACATCACCCCGCGCCGTTACTTCGCGGAGATCCGCACCGACGACGCGAGCGACTACACGCTCGGCCAGGAGCTGCTGGCCGACACCTTCGAAGCCGGCCAGTTCGTCGACGTGACGGGCAAGAGCAAGGGCAAGGGCTTCGCGGGCGTCATGAAGCGGCACGGCTTCGGTGGTCTGGGCGCGTCGCACGGTACGCAGCGCAAGCACCGGTCGCCGGGTTCCATCGGTGGCTGCGCCACCCCGGGCCGCGTATTCAAGGGCCTGCGCATGGCGGGGCGGATGGGTAACGTCCGCACGACTGTGCAGAGCCTCAAGGTTCACGCCGTGGACGCCGAGAAGGGTCTCATCCTGATCAAGGGTGCGATTCCCGGCGCCAACGGCAGCCTGGTCCTCGTCCGCACCGCTGCCAAGAAGGGGGCCGCGAAGTGACCAGCATCGACGTGCTCGACGCGAGCGGCGCCAAGGCCGGCTCCGTCGAGCTGCCCGAAGACATCTTCGGCGCGAAGGTCAACATCCCGCTGATCCACCAGGTCGTGGTGGCCCAGCAGGCCGCGCGCCGGCAGGGCACGCACAAGGCCAAGACCCGTGGTGAGGTCTCCGGCGGCGGCAAGAAGCCGTACCGGCAGAAGGGCACCGGCCGCGCCCGTCAGGGCTCGACCCGTGCGCCGCAGTTCACCGGCGGTGGCGTCGTCCACGGCCCGGTGCCGCGCGACTACTCGCAGCGGACGCCCAAGAAGATGAAGGCCGCCGCGCTCCGCGGCGCCCTGTCCGACAGGGCGGCCGCCGGCCGCGTGCACGTGGTGAGCAGCCTGGTCGACGGCGAGACGCCGAAGACCCGGGCCGCCCTCCAGGCGCTGCGGGCCATCACCCAGGTCAGGAGCGTCCTCGTCGTGGTCGACGCGGACGACGAGCTGACCTGGATGAGCCTGCGCAACGCGCCTGAGGTCCACCTGCTGGACTCCGGGCAGCTCAACACCTACGACGTGCTCTGCAACGACGCCGTGGTCTTCACGCAGGAGGCGTACGACCAGGTCGTGGCCCGGCTGTCTGCGGGCGCTCGCACTGAGAAGGAAGACGCCTGATGGACAACGCTCAGCCGGTCGCGCGCAAGACGACCATGACGCGGATCGTCGATCCGCGTGACGTCATCATCAAGCCGGTGGTCTCCGAGAAGAGCTACGGCCTGATCGACGAGAACAACAAGTACACGTTCCTGGTGCGGAACACCGCGAACAAGACGCAGATCAAGATCGCGGTGGAGAAGATCTTCGGGGTCAAGGTCACCGGGGTGAACACGATCAACCGGCAGGGCAAGCGCAAGCGCACCCGGACCGGTTTCGGCAAGCGTCCCGACACCAAGCGCGCGATCGTGAGCTTGGCCGAGGGCGACCGGATCGACATCTTCGGGCAGATCGGCTGACGAAGGAAGGCTCCGCCTTCTCTTACCAGCCGCGCGGGGGGTTCTGCCCCCCGCGATCCCCCCGGCCAGGCCGGCGAGGGTTTCGCACGACGGTCAATCCGGCACCTGCGGGTTCGGGCCCCGAAGCCTGGCGGCTTCGAGGTCCGATACGCGGGGGCGCTTGACAGTGAAACTAGAGATCCGGTTCTCCGGAACCGGATTCCGACGAAGGATGAACGAAAAAGATGGGCATCCGTAAGTACAAGCCGACGACTCCGGGTCGTCGCGGCGCGAGTGTCTCGGACTTTTCCGAGATCACCCGCAGCACGCCGGAGAAGTCGCTGCTTGCACCCCTTCACGGCAAGGGCGGCCGCAACGTACACGGCCGGGTCACCGCTCGCCACCAGGGCGGCGGTCACAAGCGCGCCTACCGGATCATCGACTTCCGTAGGCATGACAAGGACGGCATTCCGGCCAAGGTCGCTCACATCGAGTACGACCCCAACCGCACCGCCAACATCGCGCTGCTGCACTACGCCGACGGCGAGAAGCGTTACATCATCGCGCCGACCGGTCTCAAGCAGGGCGACCGCATCGAGAACGGCCCCGCGGCCGACATCAAGCCGGGCAACTGCCTGCCGCTGCGCAACATCCCGACCGGTACCTTCATCCACGCGGTGGAGCTCCGTCCGGGCGGTGGCGCCAAGCTCGGCCGCTCCGCGGGCGCGCAGATCCAGCTGCTCGCCAAGGAGGGCCAGTACGCCACGCTGCGTATGCCCTCGGGCGAGATGCGCATGGTCGACGTGCGCTGCCGCGCGACCGTGGGTCAGGTCGGCAACGCCGAGCAGGCCAACATCAACTGGGGCAAGGCCGGCCGCATGCGCTGGAAGGGCAAGCGCCCGACCGTCCGCGGTGTCGCCATGAACCCCGTCGACCACCCGCACGGTGGTGGTGAGGGCAAGACCTCCGGTGGTCGCCACCCGGTGAACCCGAAGGGCAAGCCCGAGGGCCGCACCCGCCAGCCCAACAAGGCCAGCGACCGCCTGATCATTCGCCGGCGTAGCAAGAAGAAGCGGTAGGAGCAGCCAGAATGCCACGTAGCCTTAAGAAGGGCCCTTTCGTCGACGATCACCTTCAGAAGAAGGTGGACGCGCAGAACGAGAAGGGCACCAAGAACGTCATCAAGACGTGGTCGCGGCGCTCCATGATCGTGCCCGACATGCTCGGTCACACGATCGCCGTGCACGACGGCCGCAAGCACGTCCCGGTGTTCGTCACCGAGTCGATGATCGGTCACAAGCTCGGAGAGTTCGCCCCGACGCGGACGTTCCGCAGCCACGTCAAGGAAGACCGCCGCAGCCGGCGATAGACAGCCTTCAGAAGTAAGAGGAGTAAGCGATGGAAGCCAGGGCTCAGGCGCGGTTCGTCCGCGTCACGCCCCAGAAGGCCCGCCGTGTGGTGGACCTTATTCGCGGGCTGCCCGCTTCGGAGGCGCAGGCCGTGCTGCAGTTCGCTCCCCAGTCGGCGAGCGAGCCGATCTACAAGGTGCTCTCGTCCGCGATGGCGAACGCCGAGCACAATTTCGATCTCGACCCCCAGACGCTGGTCGTCAGCCGCGCGTGGGTCGACGAGGGCCCGACACTGAAGCGGTTCCGTCCGCGTGCTCAGGGTCGTGCCTATCGGATCAACAAGCGGACGAGCCACATCACCGTGATCGTGGAGTCCCGCGAGCCGAAGGGAAGGACCCGATAGTGGGCCAGAAGGTTAACCCGCACGGGTTCCGCCTCGGCATCACGACCGACTTCAAGAGCCGGTGGTACGCCGACAAGCTGTACAAGTCGTACGTCGCCGAGGACGTGGCGATCCGTCGCATGCTGCAGAAGGGCATGGAGCGGGCCGGCATCTCCAAGGTCGAGATCGAGCGTACGACCGACCGCGTCCAGGTCGACATCCACACCGCGCGTCCGGGCATCGTCATCGGCCGCCGCGGCGCGGAGGCCGACCGCATCCGCGGCGACCTGGAGAAGCTGACCAAGAAGCAGGTCCAGCTCAACATCCTCGAGGTGAAGAACCCCGAGACCGACGCCCAGCTCGTCGCGCAGGGCGTGGCCGAGCAGCTCTCCAGCCGTGTCTCGTTCCGTCGGGCCATGCGCAAGGCGATGCAGTCGGCCATGAAGAGCGGCGCCAAGGGCATCCGGGTGCAGTGCTCGGGTCGTCTCGGCGGCGCCGAGATGTCGAGGTCGGAGTTCTACCGCGAGGGCCGGGTGCCGCTGCACACGCTCCGCGCGGACATCGACTACGGCTTCTACGAGGCCCGTACCACCTTCGGCCGGATCGGCGTGAAGGTGTGGATCTACAAGGGTGAGGCCGCGACCAGCCGCGCCGAGCGTGAGGCCGCCGCTGCCGGCGCCCGCGCCGGTCAGCGCCGGGAGCGGGACGACCGGAGGGGCGGCGGCGACCGTCCGCGCCGTTCCGGTGGTGCCCGCCGCGGCGGTGGTCGTGGCGACCGCGCCCCCAGGACTGAGGCGGCCGCGCAGGCCGCCCCCGAGACCGGCCCGGCCGCGCAGCCGGGTGCTGAAGGGAGCTGACCATGCTGATCCCGCGCAGGGTCAAGCACCGCAAGCAGCACCGGCCCACTCGCAGCGGAGCCGCCAAGGGCGGCACCAGGGTCGTGTTCGGCGAGTACGGCATTCAGGCGCTTGAGCACTCCTACGTGACCAACCGCCAGATCGAGTCGGCCCGTATCGCCATGACCCGTCACATCCGCCGTGGTGGCAAGGTGTGGATCAACATCTACCCCGACCGCCCGCTCACCAAGAAGCCGGCCGAGACCCGCATGGGTTCCGGTAAGGGTTCGCCGGAGTGGTGGATCGCCAACGTCAAGCCCGGACGCGTGATGTTCGAGCTGTCAGGCGTGGCGGAGTCGGTCGCGCGTGAGGCACTTACGCGCGCGATCCACAAGCTGCCGATGAAGTGCAAGATCGTTAAGCGCGAAGTGGGTGAGGCGTGATGTTCGCTTCGCGAACCACAAGCCGCCGATGCCGCGCTGATTCAAGCTGCAAGATCGATAAGCGTGAAGTGGGTGAGGCGTGATGGCTAAGGGCCTGACCGCCGGAGAGCTGCGGCTCGAGGACCAGGACACCCTGGTCCAGAAGCTCAAGGAGGCGAAGGAGGAGCTGTTCAACCTCCGCTTCCAGTCGGCGACCGGTCAGTTGGAGAGCCACGGGCGGCTGCGTGCCGTCCGCCGCGAGATCGCCCGTATCTACACCGTGATGCGCGAGCGTGAGCTCGGCATCGTCACGGTCGAGAAGGAGACGAGCGATGGCTGAGACCGAGACCACTGAGACGAACGAGCAGCGGAACTTCCGCAAGGTTCGTGAGGGCCTGGTCGTGAGCGACAAGATGGACAAGACCGTCGTCGTCGCTGTCGAGGACCGGGTCAAGCACCGGCTGTACGGCAAGGTCATCCGCCGTACGACCAAGTACAAGGCGCACGACGAGTCCAACGCCTGCGGCGTGGGCGACCGTGTGCTTCTGATGGAGACCCGCCCCCTCTCCGCCACCAAGCGGTGGAGGGTCGTGGAGATCCTCGAGAAGGCCAAGTAAGGCTTTCTCGGATATACCGCGCCTCGTGGGGGTCGCTCCCCATGACGGCGTCCAAGGACGCGGGGCCGCGAGGCCTCGCGTCGCCTGCGGTGCGGCCCCAGGAGGCGACTCCTCAGGGCTCCCGGTGCCTTCGGGCCCCGGGGGCGTGAGGCGGAGCCTCCTGGCGGTGTGTGGCCGGGGGACCAAGACCATATCGGGTTCCGCCAGGCTCACGAGGAAGCGCGCTTCCCCGTGAGAACCGGCGCGACTAACAGGAGTCAACGTGATCCAGCAGGAGTCGCGGCTCAAGGTCGCCGACAACACGGGTGCCAAGGAGATCCTTTGCATCCGCGTGCTCGGCGGCTCGGGCCGACGCTACGCCGGTATCGGCGACATCATCGTCGCCACTGTCAAGGACGCTCTGCCGGGCAGCACGGGCGTCAAGAAGGGCGATGTCGTCAAGGCCGTCATCGTCCGCACCGCCAAGGAGCGCCGCCGGCCCGACGGCTCCTACATCCGCTTCGACGAGAACGCCGCCGTCATCATCAAGGACAGCGGCGACCCTCGTGGCACCCGTATCTTCGGCCCGGTCGGCCGTGAGCTGCGCGACAAGAAGTTCATGCGCATCATCTCGCTCGCCCCGGAGGTGCTGTAATGCCGAAGCTGCATGTGAAGAAGGGTGACCTCGTCACCGTCATCGCCGGCAAGGACAAGGGCGCCAAGGGCCGGATCATCGCCACGCTGCCGCGCGAGGACCGTGTGGTGGTCGAGGGCGTCAACATGATCAAGAAGCACTCCAAGGAGACCAACCAGGGTCCGCGCGGCGCCAAGAGCGGCGGTGTGCAGACCATGGAGGCTCCCATCCACGTGAGCAACGTGAAGAAGCTCAAGGACGACAGCCCCAAGGACAAGGCCGCCGACAAGCCCGCCGACAAGAAGGCTGACAAGGCCGACGAGACGGGTGAGGACAGCTGATGACTGCTACGACCACTGAGACCGAGCGCCCGACGCCGCGCCTCAAGACGAAGTACCGCGAGGAGATCGCGGCGAAGCTTCGCGAGGAGTTCGGCATCGAGAACGTGATGCAGATCCCCGGCCTGGTGAAGATCAAGGTCAACATGGGTGTCGGCGAGGCGGCCCGTGACTCGAAGCTGATCGAGGGCGCCGTCCGCGACCTCACCGTGATCACCGGTCAGAAGCCGGCCGTCGTCCGGGCCCGCAAGTCCATCGCCCAGTTCAAGCTGCGCGAGGGCATGCCGATCGGCGCGCACGTCACGCTCCGCGGTGACCGCATGTGGGAGTTCCTGGACCGTCTGCTGGCGCTGGCCCTGCCGCGCATCAGGGACTTCCGGGGCCTGTCGCCGAAGCAGTTCGACGGCAACGGCAACTACACGTTCGGCCTGACCGAGCAGGTCATGTTCCACGAGGTCGACCAGGACAAGGTGGACCGGCCGCGGGGCATGGACATCACGATCGTGACCACCGCGAAGAACGACGACCAGGGCCGGGCGCTGCTCAAGCTCCTCGGCTTCCCCTTCAAGGAGGCCTGATCCAATGGCGAAGAAGTCGCTGATCGCCAAGGCGGGGCGCAAGCCGAAGTTCCAGGTGCGCGCCTACACCCGCTGCTCGCGCTGCGGGCGCCCGCGCGCCGTCTACCGGAAGTTCGGCCTGTGCCGCGTGTGCTTCCGCGAGATGGCTCACCGGGGCGAGCTGCCTGGCATCACCAAGTCCAGCTGGTAGTTACCCTTGGGGGGCGGCGTTCGTCGTCCCCCGTCGGGTGACCGACCGTCCCACATATCTGTAAATCGAAAACCGGGAGCTCTCGCCGAGAGCTCCCATGACCGCGCCGAAGGTCCACCGGCAGAGCAGTGCACTCCACTGACACTCGGCCGACTGGAAACCGCGGCGAGGAAGGCCACTGGCCATGACGATGACCGACCCGATCGCAGACATGCTCACGCGTCTGCGTAATGCGAACTCGGCGTACCACGACAGCGTGTCGATGCCGTACTCGAAGATCAAGGCGCACATCGCCGAGATCCTCCAGCAGGAGGGCTACATCCAGGCCTGGACCGTCGAAGACGCCAAGGTCGGGAAGAACCTCGTGGTGGAGCTCAAGTTCGGGCCGAGCCGTGAGCGTTCGCTGGCGGGCCTGCGCCGGGTTTCCAAGCCCGGCCTGCGGGTCTACGCGAAGAAGGACAACCTGCCTCGAGTCCTGGGCGGACTGGGCGTCGCGATCATCTCGACGTCCCACGGTCTCATGACTGACAAGCAGGCCGGCAAGCGTGGTGTGGGCGGGGAAGTCCTCGCCTACGTCTGGTAGAGGGGAGGAACCCAGCATGTCGCGTATCGGACGGCTGCCCATCCCTGTGCCCGGCGGCGTAGACATCACGATCGACGGCCAGGATGTCCAGGTCAAGGGCCCGAAGGGCACGCTCACTCACAAGGTCGCCGACCCCATCAAGGTGGGTCGCGACGACGACGGGGCCATCGAGGTGACCCGTCCCAACGACGAGAACAAGGTCCGTGCTCTGCACGGGCTGTCCCGGACGCTGATCGCCAACATGGTGCAGGGCGTCACGCAGGGCTACTCCAAGTCCCTGGAGATCGTCGGCGTCGGTTACCGCGTCCAGGCCAAGGGCCCGACGCAGCTGGAGTTCTCGCTGGGCTTCAGCCACCCGGTCATCGTGGACGCCCCCGAGGGCGTCACCTTCCGCGTCGAGAAGCCGACCCTGTTCCACGTGGACGGCATCGACAAGCAGAAGGTCGGCGAGGTCGCCGCCAACATCCGCAAGCTGCGCAAGCCCGACCCGTACAAGGGCAAGGGCGTGCGCTACCAGGGCGAACAAATCCGCCGCAAGGTCGGAAAGGCTGGTAAGTAGGCATGGCTCCGAAGACTGCGTTCGGCAAGCACACGGCTGCCCGCACCGTCTCGCGGGCCCGCCGCCACCGCCGCGTCCGCAAGTCGGTCGTCGGTACGGCCCAGCGTCCGCGCCTGGTCGTCAACCGCTCGACCCGCCACATGTTCGTCCAGATCGTGGACGACACGGTCGGGCACACGCTGGTGAGCGCGTCCACCATGGACCCCTCGCTGCGTGCGCTGGAGGCGGACAAGACCGAGAAGGCCAAGAAGGTCGGCGAGCTCCTCGCTCAGCGGGCCAAGGAAGCCGGGATCACCGCTGTCGTGTTCGACCGTGGTGGCAACCGCTACGCCGGGCGCATCGCGGCCCTGGCGGACAGCGCCCGCGAAGGCGGGCTCGAGTTCTGATGGCAACTGAGAAGAGGAACCACTGATGGCTGCAGCTCCGCGTCGCGGTGGCGGCACCGGTGGCGAGCGGCGGGACCGTCGTGACGATCGCCGCGGTGGCGCCGCAGACAAGGGCGTCTCGTACATCGAGCGCGTAGTGAAGATCAACCGAGTGGCCAAGGTCGTGAAGGGTGGTCGTCGCTTCAGCTTCACCGCCCTCGTCGTCGTCGGCGACGGCAACGGCATGGTCGGCGTCGGCTATGGCAAGGCCAAGGAAGTCCCGGCCGCCATCGCCAAGGGCGTCGAAGAGGCGAAGAAGCACTTCTTCAAGGTGCCCCGGATCCAGGGCACGATCCCGCACACGGTGCAGGGCGAGGAGGCGGCCGGTGTCGTCTTCCTGCGTCCGGCGTCCGCCGGTACCGGCGTCATCGCCGGTGGCCCGGTGCGTGCGGTCCTGGAGGCGGCCGGCATCCACGACGTGCTCTCGAAGTCGCTCGGCTCCGACAACCCGATCAACATCGTGCACGCCACCGTGGCGGCTCTGAAGGGCCTCTCCCGGCCCGAGGAGATCGCCGCCCGCCGTGGCCTGCCGATCGAGGACGTGGCTCCGGCCCGGATGCTCAAGGCCCAGCGCGAGGGCATCGCCGAGGCCGCGGCCGCTAAGGCGGTGAGCTAGTCGTGGCACGCCTGAAGATCACTCAGGTTCGCTCGAAGATCGGTGGCAAGCAGAACCAGCGTGACTCGCTGCGCTCGCTTGGCCTGAAGCGAATCGGCGACGTCGTCGTCAAGGAGGACCGCCCCGAGATTCGCGGGATGGTCTCCGTGGTGACGCACCTCGTCGAGGTGGAAGAGGTCGACTAGTCATGACTGACAAGGCTCCGCTCAAGATTCACGACCTGCGTCCCGCCCCCGGCGCCAACAAGCCGAAGGTCCGTAAGGGCCGCGGCGAGGCGTCGAAGGGCAAGACCGCCGGTCGCGGCACCAAGGGCAGCCACGCCCGCACGACGGTCCCCCTCGGCTTCGAGGGTGGCCAGGTGCCGCTGCAGAGGCGTCTGCCGAAGCTCAAGGGCTTCTCCAACGCCATGTTCAAGACGACCTACCAGGTCGTCAACCTCGACAGGCTCGGCGAGCTGTTCCCCGAGGGTGGCGACGTCACCGTCGAGGCGCTGGTCGCCAAGGGCGCTGTCCGCAAGAACCAGCCGGTCAAGGTCCTGGGCACCGGGGAGATCTCGGTCGCGGTGAACGTGCAGGCGCATGCCTTCTCGAACGCCGCGAAGGAGAAGATCGCCGCTGCCGGCGGTTCCGTGACCGAGCTGTAAGAGCAATTACGCGGCGTGGGGGCTCTGACAATGGGCCCCCACGCACGTAGTGCGTTAGAGTTCGCGAGACGGCAGGATTCTGTCCTGCTCGATTTGACCTGAGACTCAGATGGCAGATCCCCGCACCATCGCATACTCACATCGCCTCATAGGCGCGCAGGAGGGACCGTGCTGACCGCGTTTACCCGGGCGTTCCGGACGCCGGACCTGCGCAAGAAGTTGCTCTTCACCCTGGGCATCATCGCGCTGTTCCGTCTCGGCTCGGTTCTTCCGACTCCGGGCGTTCACGTGCAAAACCTGGCGGCCTGCTTCGACCAGGCCCGCGACGGCGCCAACGGAAACGTCTACGGAATGGTGCAGCTGTTCAGCGGCGGCGCCCTGTTGAAACTTTCGGTGTTCGCGCTGGGCATCATGCCCTACATCACCGCGAGCATCATCCTTCAGCTGCTGGTCGTCGTCATTCCGCGACTCGAAGCGCTCAAGAAGGAAGGCCAGGCCGGTCAGGCCAAGATCACGCAGTACACGCGTTACCTGACCATCGCACTCGGCATTCTCCAGTCGACCGCATTCATCGCGCTGGCCCGCTCCGGGCAGTTGTTCCCGAACTGCCAGCAGGACGTGCTGCTCGACCCCGACAACGTCTTCCAGATCGTGACCATGGTCGTCATCATGACCGCGGGCACCTCTGTGATCATGTGGCTGGGCGAGCTCATCACCGACCGCGGCGTCGGCAACGGCATGTCCATCTTGATCTTCACCTCGGTCGTGTCGATCTTCCCGTCCGAGATGGCCAACATCTTCCAGGCGAACAAGTTCACCTTCGCCGCCGTGCTCGTGGTCGGCGTGTTCCTCGTCGCCGCCGTGGTCTTCGTCGAGCAGGCGCAGCGCCGCATCCCGGTGCAGTACGCCAAGCGGATGGTCGGGCGCCGGATGTACGGCGGCACGTCCACCTACATCCCGCTGAAGGTCAACCAGGCCGGCATCATCCCGGTCATCTTCGCCTCGTCGCTGCTCTACCTGCCGCAGCTGATCACGTCGCTGTTCGCGAACGCCGAGAACCCCAACGCGGTCATCCAGTGGATCTCGCAGAACCTCGCCACCGGCGACACGCCGATCTACATGGCGACGTTCTTCCTCCTGATCGTCTTCTTCACCTACTTCTACGTGTCCATCACCTTCAACCCCACTGAAGTCGCCGACAACATGAAGAAGTACGGTGGGTTCATTCCGGGCATCCGTCCGGGCCGGCCGACGGCTGAGTACCTCAACTTCGTGCTCACCCGCCTGACCACGCCCGGTGCGCTCTATCTGGGTCTGATCTCCATGGTCCCGATCGTCGCGCTCGCGGTGGCCGGAGCGAGCCAGAACTTCCCGTTCGGAGGGACGAGCATTCTGATCATGGTTGGTGTCGGCCTGGACACGGTCAAGCAAATCGAGAGCCAGCTGCAGCAGCGTAACTACGAAGGCTTCCTGCGGTAGTGCGTCTCGTTCTCGTCGGGCCCCCTGGAGCGGGTAAAGGGACTCAGGCCCAGTACATCGCATCGAACCTGTCCATCCCGAAGATTTCGACAGGTGACATTTTCCGTGCCAACGTCTCCGGGGGCACGGAGCTAGGCAAGCTCGCCAAGACCTACATGGACCGTGGTGACCTGGTGCCCGACGAGGTCACCATCGCCATGGTCCGTGACCGCCTCTCGGAGGACGACGCGCAGGACGGTTTCCTGCTCGACGGATTTCCTCGCAACGTGCCTCAGGCCGAGATTCTCAAGAAGATGCTCGCCGACTGGGGTCAGGGGCTCGACCTCGTGCTGGAGCTCGTGGTCGACGACGAAGAGGTGGTCAGGCGACTGGCGGGGCGGCGCACGTGCAGCCAGTGCGGGCGCATCTGGCATGTGGAGTTCGACGACAAGCAGGACGACCGGTGCGACGCCTGCGGCGGCACGTTGTTCCAGCGTGACGACGACAAAGAGGAGACCGTCAGGCACCGCCTGGAGGTCTACCAGGAGCAGACCGCACCACTGATCTCCTACTACGCCGACGAGGGCATCCTGGTCGGCGTGGACGCCACGGGGCCGGTGGAGGAGGTCACCCAGCGGGCCATGAACGCTATCAGGCCGTTCCTGGGGTAGTTGGTTCTGCATATAGTTCGCGGAGGTGGCACGGAAGTCTGTGCCACCTCGCGGCTATTGTGGGGGGAATTGGGCTCCCATGTTTGCCCGTTGAAGCCCTTGGGGGTGCCGTACGTGTTCAAAAGAAACAGGCATGGAATTCAGATCAAGTCGCCTGAGCAGCTGGAGAAGATGCGTGCCGCGGGCCTGGTCGTGGGGCGCACGCTCGACCTGCTGAGGCGGTCCGTCGAGCCCGGCATGACGCCGCTCGACCTGGACGTCATCGCGGAGAAGGCGATCAGGGACGAAGGGGCCGTCCCGTCCTTCAAGGGCTATCAGGGCTTTCCCGCCACGATCTGCGCCTCGGTCAACAACGAGGTGGTCCACGGCATCCCGACCGGCGCGCGCAAGCTGCGCGAGGGCGACATCATCTCGATCGACTGCGGCGCCATCCTCGACGGCTGGCACGGCGACTCCGCCGTCACGGTCCCGGTGGGTGAGGCGGACCCGAAGCTGCTGAACCTGATCCGGATCACCGAAGAGGCGATGTGGGCCGGCATCAGGGCGCTCCAGCCGGGCCGGCACCTCTCCGACATCGGCAACGCGATCGAGCGCTACGTCAAGTCGCAGGGCAGGTTCGGCATCCCACCGGAGTACGGAGGCCACGGCATCGGCACGGAGATGCACATGGACCCGTGGATCGCCAACCACGGCAAGGGGGGCCGGGGCCCGATCCTGGAAGCCGGCATGTGCCTGGCCATCGAGCCCATGGTCAACCTCGGGTCGGAGCGGACCCGGGTGCTGGCGGACGACTGGACCGTGGTCACGGTCGACGGCAAAGCCTCCGCACACTTCGAACACAGCGTCGCGGTGACACATAATGGTCCTTGGGTGCTAACTGCTCTTGATGGGGGCAAAGAGCGCCTACCGCAGCATTAGCCGCAAGTCCGGGAGTGGTGGGTATGGCGCAGAGCCCCGAGATGCGAGCGTCCGACGTCGATCGTGATCGGGTGGCCGCCGTGTTGCGCGAGCACACCGCCGAAGGCCGCATCACGATGGACGAGTTCAACGAGCGGCTCGAAGCGCTGTACAAGAGCAAGACCTATGGCGAACTCGCCAAGCTCACCGCCGATCTGCCGGATGTCGACCTGCGCAACCGCCCGGCGAAGATCCCCGAGCAGCAGGTCGCCCTGCGCGGCGCGCATGCCGGGATGGTGGCGGCGTGGAGCGCGTGGGCCCTGGCCAGCTCGATCAACTGGGTCATCTGGTTCATCGTCAGCGTCACCTCGGGGGATTTCGTCTATCCGTGGCCGCTCTGGGTCATGGGCCCGTGGGGCGTGATCCTGCTGGTCAGCACCATTGCCGGGGCCGGCAGACGGGAAAAGTGAAAAGGGCTCTTTCTGTGCACTAGTGCACTCTGCGCATTCGTCCACAGAAAGAAAGCGCGCGGATTCCTAACGTCATTGGTGTCGAGAAACACCACTCACGGAGGAAACGACATGCGCAAGGTCCTTGCAGCCGCCGCCCTCGCCGGTTCGATGACCGTCACCGGTCTCGCTCTCGCCCCCGCCGCCCAGGCAGCCTCCGCGCCGGCCACCGCGCAGGCGACGGCCGCCACCGCCACCGCCGGCAACTGGGGCAAGTACTACTCCAGCAACAAGAAGGCCTACACGTACGGGAAGACCTGGAAGTTCAAGGGCAAGGTCTACACGAAGTGGTACGGCAAGGAGTTCACCTCCAAGCACGGCTACGTCTGGTTCCGGTACGAGTACAAGAGCGGCAAGACCGGCAAGCACTACTACCGCTGGAACGGCTCCACCAGCCACACCTGGAGCAAGAAGAACATCAAGAAGCTGTACACCTACACCTGCTGGGGCGGCCCGACCAAGTACTGCGGTTCGGTGCACCGCATCTACTAGCAGCCATATCTCTCCCCGCACCAGGAAGGCCCGCCGCTCCCCGGCGGGCCTTCCGTCATGCCGGGGGCGGGGCGCGCGGCAAGATGGTCCGAGGCGGCGGAGGATTCAGGTAGACTGAGTCGTGGTTGTGTCGGGACACCCGGCACGCGTTTCGCGTTTTTCGCCGTGGTGTCGTACACTCCTTAGTCGGCTCACTATGACCAACACGCGTCGGCGCCCCTTGCCGGTCGCCGCTCTCTCCGAAGCGTGGGGTCGCGGCTGCTTAGTGAACCGGAGCCTCAGACGATCGATCAGTGAAACGCGAGGGATTTTGGCCAAGAAAGACGGCGCCATCGAGATCGAGGGCACTGTGGTTGAGTCGCTCCCGAACGCCATGTTCCGGGTGCAGCTCGACAACGGCCATAAGGTCCTGGCCCACATCAGCGGACGGATGCGGATGCACTATATCCGGATTCTGCCGGACGACCGGGTAGTCGTGGAACTGAGCCCCTATGACCTGAGTCGTGGGCGGATCGTCTACCGATACAAGTAAGACGTCTGAGGACACAAAGGATTATGAAGGTAAAGCCGAGCGTCAAGAAGATCTGCGACAAGTGCAAGGTGATTCGCCGGCACGGTCGCGTCATGGTGATCTGCGACAACCTGCGCCACAAGCAGCGTCAGGGCTAGTCGCCGCAAGGCTTCTCCGAGTCCGCCCCGCACAGGGTGCGGGCTCGACGCATGAGAAGTCTGATTCGTAAGCGCGTGTCACACCCGAGCAGGCAGGCCTCATCAGAGACCTGGACCACTTGGGAGACCCCCGGTCGGAGGCCGGGGCCCTCCACCCCGGGCATGGGGAGGGGAAGTGGCGCGCAAGACCTCCGCCACAACGAAGGAGAATGCCCGCCATGGCTCGCCTGGTTGGCGTCGACCTCCCCCGCGACAAGCGGCTGGAGATCGCTCTCACCTACATTTACGGCATCGGCCGCACCCGCGCCCAGGAGATCCTCCAGGCCACCGGTGTGAGCCCCGACCTCCGTGTGCACCAGCTCTCCGACCAAGAGCTCGTCCCGATGCGTGACTACATCGAGGCGAACTACAAGATCGAGGGTGACCTGCGCCGCGAGGTCCAGGCCGACATCCGGCGAAAGATCGAGATCGGCTGTTACCAGGGCATCCGGCACCGCAAGGGCCTGCCCGTCCACGGCCAGCGCACGCAGACCAACGCGCGCACCCGCAAGGGCAAGAAGAAGACCGTGGCCGGCAAGAAGAAGCCCGGTAAGAAGTAGTAGTCCACCGGAGCGCGAACGGTCGCTAGCTCGTGTGACGAGCGAAGGCCGAGCGAGCGCGACCACTAAGCACAGCCGCGGACCGAAGACCTCAGGAGTTGAAGGCAAGCAATGCCTCCTAAGAGCCGCCAAGGCGCACCGAAGAAGGTGCGCCGCAAGGAGAAGAAGAACGTCGCTCACGGGCACGCCCACATCAAGAGCACGTTCAACAACACGATCGTCTCGATCACCGACCCCAACGGGAACGTGATCTCCTGGGCCAGCGCGGGCCACGTGGGCTTCAAGGGCTCCCGTAAGTCCACCCCGTTCGCCGCTCAGATGGCCGCCGAGAACGCCGCCCGCCGCGCCATGGAGCACGGCATGCGCAAGGTCGACGTCTTCGTCAAGGGTCCCGGCTCCGGCCGGGAGACCGCGATCCGCTCCCTCCAGGCCACCGGCCTCGAGGTGGGCTCGATCCAGGACGTCACCCCGGTTCCGCACAACGGCTGCCGGCCGCCGAAGCGCCGCCGCGTCTGATTCCAGGAGATAGTGAGAAATGGCTCGTTACACGGGCGCGGACTGCAAGCTCTGCCGCAGGGAGAAGACCAAGCTCTTCCTCAAGGGCAGCAAGTGCGAGTCCGCCAAGTGCCCCATCGAGATCCGTCCTTACCCGCCGGGTGAGCACGGCCGCGGACGCCCCAAGGAGTCCGAGTACCAGCTTCAGCTTCGCGAGAAGCAGAAGACCCGCCGCATCTACGGCGTCCTCGAGAAGCAGTTCCGCAACTACTACGAGGAAGCCGCCGGCAAGAGCGGCAAGTCGGGTGAGGTCCTCCTCCAGATCCTGGAGAGCCGCCTCGACAACGTCGTCTACCGCGCCGGTTTCGCGCAGTCGCGTGACGCCGCCCGCCAGCAGGTCCGCCACGGCCACATCATGGTCAACGGCAAGAAGGTGGACATCCCGTCCTACCGCGTGCGCGAGCACGACATCATCGAGGTGCGCGAGACCAAGCGCAGCCTGATGCCGTACGAGGTGGCCCGCGCCACCGCCGGCGAGCGCACCGTCCCGGCCTGGCTGGGCGTCGTGCCGGACAAGCTCCGCATCCTGGTGCACCAGCTGCCCGTCCGGCAGCAGATCGACACCCAGGTGCAGGAGCAGCTCATCGTCGAGTACTACTCCAAGTAGTCGCTCGCCGTCCTGGTTCTCGTACGGATCCCGTACGAGAACTAGGCTGTTTATCGGAGTGGCGTCATATAGCGGGCGCCACACGAAAAAGGGGAGAACCCGCTCATGCTGATCGCTCAGCGCCCGACTCTTCTCGAAGAGTCCATCGACGAGACACGCTCCCGGTTCGTCATCGAGCCGCTGGAGCCGGGCTTCGGCTACACCATCGGCAACTCGCTCCGCCGCACGCTGCTGTCGTCCATCCCGGGCGCCGCCGTGACGAGCATCCGGATCGAGGGCGTGCTGCACGAGTTCTCGACCGTTCCCGGGGTCAAGGAAGACGTCACCGACATCATCCTCAACCTCAAGGAGCTCGTCGTCTCCTCCGAGCACGACGAGCCGGTCGTGATGTACCTGCGCAAGCAGGGCCCGGGTGAGGTCACCGCCGCCGACATCGCGCCGCCGGCCGGTGTCGAGGTGCACAACCCCGAGCTGCGCATCGCCACGCTCAACAGCAAGGCGAAGCTGGAGATGGAGCTGACGGTCGAGCGCGGCCGCGGTTACGTCTCCGCCGCGCAGAACAAGCAGCCCGGCCAGGAGATCGGCCGCATCCCGATCGACTCGATCTACTCCCCGGTTCTCAAGGTCACTTACAAGGTCGAGGCGACCCGAGTCGAGCAGCGCACCGACTTCGACCGTCTCATCCTGGACGTCGAGACCAAGCCGGCGATGAAGCCCCGCGACGCGGTGGCCTCCGCCGGAAAGACCCTCGTCGAGCTCTTCGGCCTGGCCCGCGAGCTCAACGTCGAGGCCGAGGGCATCGACATCGGCCCGTCGCCGACCGACGCCGCGCTGGCCGCCGACCTGGCGCTGCCGATCGAGGAGCTCAACCTCACCGTCCGCTCGTACAACTGCCTCAAGCGCGAGGGCATCCACACCGTGGGCGAGCTGGTCGCGCGGAGCGAGCAGGACCTGCTCGACATCCGCAACTTCGGCGCCAAGTCGATCGAAGAGGTCAAGCAGAAGCTGCATGAGATGTCGCTGGCGCTCAAGGACTCCCCGCCCGGGTTCGACCCGAGCGCGGTGGCCGGTGGCGGCTACGACGACGACGACAGCGCGTACGTCGAGACCGAGCAGTACTGATCCCGGGGCCCTCGTGACGAGGGCCCGGGAGAGGTCGCGCCGGTGCGACGCACCGGCGCGGTCTTCGCATCGCGGGGGGCCGTCCGTGGCCACCCGCCCGACCCCGGTACCTGGCACGGCCGGGGCGGTTAACTCACAAGGAGAGAGCAATGCCCAAGCCCACCAAGGGCGCACGTCTTGGCGGCAGCCCGGCGCACGAGCGGCTGATCCTGGCCAACCTGGCCACCGATCTGTTCCGCCACGGCAAGATCCGCACGACGGTCACCAAGGCCAAGCGTCTCCGCCCGCTGGCGGAGCGTTTGATCACCAAGGCGAAGAAGGGCGACATCCACAACCGTCGCCAGGTGCTCACTGTCGTCAAGGACAAGGGCGTCGTCCACCACCTCTTCACCGAGATCGCGACGACGTTCGCCGAGCGTCCCGGCGGCTACACCCGGATCACCAAGATCGGCGCGCGTAAGGGCGACAACGCCCCGATGGCCGTCATCGAGCTGGTGACCGAGCCGCTGAACACGGTCACCCGCACCACGGCTCCGGCCGCCGCCGCTGCTCCCGCCGCTCCGGCGGAGGAGGAGAAGGCTGAGGCGACGACCGAGGAGTCGGCCGCCGCCGAGTCGGCCGAGGCCAAGAGCGACGAGACCGCCGACGCCGCCGAGGCGCCGGAGGCGAAGAAGGACGAGGCCTGATCCTCCAGGCTGACGGGCCCGGACCTCTTCATCGGGGGTTCGGGCCCTTTGTCGTCTCCGGGCTGTCTTGGTCCGGGGTCATTTCGTGCGCGTCGGCGTGGAGGTGATCGTGGTTCGGCTGCGGCTGGATCTCGGGTACGACGGGAGCGGGTTTTCCGGCTGGGCCCGCCAGCCCGGGCTGCGTACCGTGCAGGGGGAGATCGAGCAGGCGCTCGGCCGGATCCTCCGGCTGGCCGGGCCGGCGCTGACCGTCGCCGGGCGCACCGACGCCGGGGTGCACGCGCGCGGGCAGGTGGCGCATCTCGACGTGCCGGACGAGGCGCTGGCGGGGCTCGACGGGAACCGGCCCGGGCAGTTGGGGACGGATGAGAGGCTCGCTGCGCTGGTGCGGAGGCTCGGGGGTGTCCTTTCACCGAATGTGCGGGTTTTTCGGGTCTCGGTGGCTCCTGAAGGCTTTGACGCCCGGTTCTCCGCTTTGTCCCGTCGGTACGCGTACCGGGTGAGCGACGCCCCCGGCGGCGGCGACCCGCTGCGACGGCACGAGGTGCTCTGGCACAACCGGCCACTCGACCTGGACGCCATGAACGCCGCCGCCGCCCGCCTGCTCGGCGAGCACGACTTCGCCGCCTTCTGCAAGAAACGCGAGGGCGCCACCACGATCAGGGAGCTGCAGCGGCTCGACTGGGCGCGCGAACCCGACGGGGTGCTGGCCGCGACCGTGGTGGCCGACGCGTTCTGCCACTCGATGGTACGAGCCCTCGTCGGCTCCCTCCTGGCCGCGGGCGACGGCCGTCGCCCGGTCGAATGGCCCGGCCAGGTGCTCACCGCCGGCGTACGCGACACCGGCGTGCACGTGGCGCCCGCCCACGGGCTGTGCCTGGAGGAGGTGCGCTACCCGCCGGACGGGGAACTGGCGGATCGCGCGAGTACGACGCGGCGCGTACGTACTTTGACCCCGGACGCGTGAGGCCGCCGGCTGGTGTGCGCGCCCCGGATGGGGAGCCTGCGGTCCGTGCGAGGGCGCGCCCGCCGGGGGTGTGGGGTTAGTTGTCGGTGATGCGGCGCTCCAGGACCTTGGCGGTTTCGTCGCGGAACTCGCTGCTCACCTTGACGAGGGTCTTCTCCTTGCCGCTGGGTGTGCGGCCGTCGGCGTGGGTGGCGTAGCTGAAGACGAGGTAGCGGCCCCACACCAGGCCGGCCGCGTAGCCGCCGGCGATGTTCACCCGGTCGCCGCCTGACCCGTCAGGACCCGCCAGGCCGCGGAACCAGAGGTTGCGGCTGAGGTCCTTGGTCTGGTCGACGCGGAGCGCGGCGTCCTTGCTGGGCAGGACCGCGATGCCGGTGGTCACCGCGTAGCGGCGCTTGCGGTCGACGTACGTCGCCCGCAGCACACGGCTGCACTTCTGCTCCTCCAACGCCTCGGCGAAGGGTCCCGCCGCGGCGTCCGAGCAGTCGTCGGTCATGTTCGACTTGATCCTGGTGAAGGTGGCTCCCGCCGCGTCCACCTTCTTCTCCGGGAACGCCTCCTTGAGTGACAGCGCCTTCGGATCGGTGATCTCCGAGTTGAGCATGGACGTGCCCGACGGCTGGGCCGGGGTGGTGACCGAGGGGGCGGCGGTCGGGCTCGTGGTGGGACCGGTGGTCGGCGCGCTCGCGGTCACCCCGGTGGGCGCCGACGAGTTGGCGGACCGGACGGCGAAGAACCCGCCCGTGGCGACACCGGCGAGCACCAGCACCCCGAGCGTGGCGAACAACGCCCGCTTGCTCTTCGCGGGTTCCTGCACCTGGATCGACGCGAACGGCGGCTGCCTGAAGGGACCGCCGCCGTCACCCTCCCGCAGCGGGGCCAGCTCACCCTGCCGGGGCACCCGCCCGGCGAGTTCTCCCTGTACGGGGACTTCCCTGGGCGCGGGTGGCAGCCCGGCGGGCCCTTTCCTGCCGGGCAGGGGCGCGACAGGGCCGCCATGGGGGGACTCCCGGGGTGGGACGACACCGCCCTGGGGCGCGCGTGGAGCGCCTTCGG
>NZ_JBICUQ010000001.1:408420-1172917 GCF_043198225.1 Nonomuraea sp. NPDC048826
GGTGGCGGGGGGTCCGCTGTGGGACGGTCCTTGGGTGGTGGATGGTCCACCGCGAGGCGGTCCTTCGGTGGCGTGAGGTCCGCTGTGGGACGGTCCCTGGGTGGCGGGGGGTCCGCTGTGGGACGGTCCTTGGGTGGTGGATGGTCCACCGCGAGGCGGTCCTTCGGTGGCGTGAGGTCCGCTGTGGGACGGTCCTTCGGTGGCGTGAGGTCCGCTGTGGGACGGTCCTTGGGTGGTGTGAGGTCCGCCTTGGGGCGGCTCCTGGGTGGTGGGCGGCGGCGTGAGGGGTCCGACGCGAGACGGCCCGGCGGCGGCCTGCGGTCCGCCCATCGGGGAAGCCGCGGTGCTCTGGGACGGGTCGTTCTGGGGGGTGGTTCCGGTGCCCTGGACGGGGTGCGCGGAGGTTCGCGGCGCGGGCGGGCCTCCGGTGCCCTGGGGCGGGCGGCTGCCGAAGCTGCTCGGAGGCGGGACCGGAACGCCCTGGATCACGCTGCCCGAGGTGTGCGGGCCTTCGGCGGCGGGGGGCGTCGGGGTCTGCGGATGGGCCTGGGCAGGCGGGTGGTCGCCCTGGGGAGAGGAGGGTCCGCGCTCGTCTTCCATGGGGGTCGGACGATCCTCCTGGGCGGATCGGCGGCCCCAGACCTCCGGGGCGAACGGGAGGTCGAGTTCGTCGTGGTCCGGGTCCTCGTGTTGCGGGGGAGGCGGCCATACGGGCACGTCGCTCGGTTCGGCACGGCGGCTCGCGGGCCGCGTGTCGGGTTCCTGGGACGTGTCGGGAATGTCGTGCTCTGCCTGGGAGCCGCCTGCGGGCTGGGAGTGAGGAGCGGCCAGGGGTTGAGAGACGGCATAGGGGACACCGGCGGCCGGTGGCGGGCCCACGGAGCCCGGTGCGGGCCGTTCGACCGGGTGGGTGCTCTGGCCGGGACCGCCTGCCGCGTCGGGGAGCGGGGCGGGCGGAGGCGCGGTGGTGCCCTGCTGGGCGGCGGGGGAGCGCTTGGGGTCGAACAGCGGCGCCGGCGGCCCCTTCGGACCGGGCGACGGCACCGGCACCCCGCCGCCGAACCCCGGCCCCGCCTTCCTCGCGAACGGCGGCACCCGGCCGGGCCGGGTCGGTCCCTCCACACTCGGCTGCCCATCGGGGCCGAGGTCCTGGTCGTACGAGGGACGGGTCGGCTCCACGCCGTAGGGCGGCCTCGGGTCCTCGACGGGGTAGACCTCCACGTCGTCCCCGCCGTACGGGGTACGGCCCTCGTCGTCGGCGGGCGGAGGCGCGTCGTGGTCGCCGGGTGTGGGGGCGCTGAGGGGCACCGGGCGTGCCATCGCCTCCGGCTCGAAGTACCGCGACGACAACGCTTCCGTTCCCCAGTCTTCCGGGGCGGATTCGGCATGGGCGGCTGCTGCGGGGGGCTCGGCGTGGCGCCCGCCGGGGTGGGGCGAGGCCGGACCTGACGGCCGGCCGGGAGCCGGTGCGTCGTGCCGGGGGTCGAGTCCGTACGGGCGAGTCTGGTTCCCGCCACTCTGGGGGCCTGGGGCGTAAGGGCCGGGCTGGTGGTCGCCGCTCTGGGGCCAAGGGCTGTAGGGCTGCGCCTGGTGGTCGCCGGTGCGGGGGTCTGGTTCGTACGGGCGGGTTTGGTGGTCGCCGCTCTGAGGGCCGCGCTCGTACGGGTGCTCGCCGCTCTGGGGGCCGGGGGCGTGGGGTTGTGCTCGATAGTCGCCGGTCCGGGGGCCTGGGCCGTAGGGACGGGTTTCGTGCTCGCCGCTCTGGGGGGCGCGCTCGTACGGGTGCTCGCCGCTCTGCGGGCCGGGGGCGTAAGGCTGTGTCTGGGGGGCGCCGGTGTGGAGGTCGGGCGCGTAGGGGCGCGGTTGGTGGGCGCCGGGGTGGGTGTCGTGGTCGATGGTGGCTCGGTCGTGCGCGTACGGCTGGGGGGTGTCGTCGTCGGGTTCGAGTTCGCCGGTGGCGGCGGGCCAGGGGGGCATGGCGGGGGAGTCGGTGACCGGGGCGGGCCATACCTGCATGCCCGCTGCCGCGGCGGTGAACGCCGGGGGAGGCTCCCAGTGGGAGGGGCTGGCGGTGGCGGGCTCGCCCCAGGAACCCTTGGGCGGCTGGGGCCAGGGGATGACGGCGGGTGGGGCGACGGGAACGGCCGCGGGGGGCTCCTCGCCGTCGGCGAACCAGTCGTAGGCCGCGCCCTCCGAGTCCTGCACCTCCCAGGGCTGCGCGCCGGGATAGGCGGGCGGCTCGCCGCCGACAGGCCGGGGCGGTGTGGCCGTGGAGTCGTGTCGTGCGGCTGGGGTGCTGTCTTGCGCGCCCGCTGAGTCGTGTCGCGCGGCTGCGGTGCTGTCTGGTACGCCCGATGAGCCGTCTCGTGCAGCCGCGGAGTCGTCTCGTACGCCCGCGGAGTCGTCTCCTGCAGCCGCCGAGTCGTGGCGGGCGGAACGGCTGCCGTGGGCTCGTGCCTCTGCGGCTTCGTCCCGTACGTCCGCGCGGGACGGTGGGGCGGAGTCGTCGACGGCGAGCCAGGTCTCGGCGGGGGCGGTGCCGGGAGGCTGCCAGGCGTCGTCGTGCGGCGGGTCGCCGTCGATGGTGAGCCAGGCTTGCGCCGAGGGGTCGTCCGGGAATGCCGGTGGACCCCCCTGCTCCTGGGGTGGCTGGCGACCGAAGCTCGGCGGGGGCGTCGGAGGTGCGCCGCCCGCTTCCCTGCGCTCGTGCTCGGACCCGGGTCCCTGGCCACGCATAAGCCGAGCGTAGCGAGAGTAGCTAGATCGTTCCCACGGTATGAGTGTTCCGGGCCTGATCGATCGTTACATTTGCGGGATTTTCTCGTACGAAGTGAAGATTCAGGCCGCGCGGGCCCCCGTCAGGGTGCGGACGTCGAGGGCCTTGAAGACCGTCGCCTTGGTGATGTCGTCGGCCGCCTGGAAGAGTCGCTTGGACGCCTTCTTGTCGGGCTCGGAGCCGTCCTTGTTCTGGAACCAGACCAGGACGGCGTAGTGGCCGTGGGTCCAGACCTTGGCGCCGCCGCTGCCCGAGCCCAGGAACTTGGTCACTTCGTCCTTGCCGGCGAGGGGCTTGACGTAGTTGGACTTGTCGCCGGTCTTGGCGACCCTGGCGGCGTTCTTGGTCGTGCTGAGGTTGGCCACGCCGACCGTGCCGATGATCTCGCCCTTCTTGTCACGGAAGCTGGCGCGCATCATCTGGGTGCACTTGGCGGACTTGAGCATCTTCGTGAGCTTGTCGCCGAGCACGCCGTCGCCGCACTTCTTGTCCTTGCTGGTGATCGTCATCTCGTACTCGCGGCCTGAGACGGCGATCTTCTTGGTCTTGAAGAGCTCCTTCACGGTGAGCGGGTCGGGGTCGGTGCTGCGGCTGCCCGCGTAGCCGAACTCGCCGGGCGGGGCCGACGGGAGCGGGGCGGAGGTGCGCTGCGCCGACTCGGACACGGCGGCGGGGTCGTCGGCGTTGAACATCACCGCCAGGCCGCCGCCGAGCAGCGCGAGCACGCCGAGACCGGCGAGCGAGGCCCACAGCGGCCCACGGGAGCGCGGGCCCTCGTCGTAGGGGCTCCACGTCTGCCGGGGAGCGGGCTTCTCCGACTTGTCCTGCGTGTCGGGGGAGTCGGCCTCGGGCTTCTCCGCCTTGGCGGCCTTCCTGCCGCGCCTGCCCCGAGGGGCCTCCTTGGCGCCGTCGGCGTCGGGGGCGGCGTCCGCGGGCGGCCCGGCCGGCGGCTGTCCGTTCGCGGGGTTGTTCGCGGGGTTGAAGGACTCCGGGGGCTGCGGCGCGCCGGGCGGCGGCTTCCTGTTGTTCGGCGTGAACGCGTCGGACGGGCCGTCGCCGCCGAAGGGGTCTGACGGGTTGCGCGGGCCGGGAGCGGCGGCGCCGGGCGATCCCTGCGGGCCGGTGGCGAGAGGGACGGGCGCGCCCAGCGGACCGTTGGGCGGGCCGCCGAACGGGTCGCCACCGGGGCGCGGGCCGGCGAACGGGTCCGCGCCCGCCCGAGGGCCGGGGGCGAAGGGGTCGGACGCGCCGCGCGGGCCGGACTGGCCCTGCTGGCGGGGCGTGAAGGCGTCACCGGCCGGGGAAAACGCGGGGGACGGCGGCTGCCCGTCGGCGCCCTGCTGGGCGGGCGTGAAGAAGCCGGAGTCGGCCGGGGGCTGGCGGTCTCTACGAGAACGACGCGGGGTGCCGTCTGTGCCGGTTTGCGGTTCCTCGGGAAAACCCATGCGGAGACATTACCGTGAAGGGGGTCACGAACGTCCGAAATCCTGCGTCCACCAAGGCCCTCCGGGGCCTGACACCACGCCGACGCCGATGGCGTTGAAGTCGCAGTTGAGCATGTTGCGGCGGTGGTCGGGGCTGGCGAGCCAGCCGCGGACGGCCTCCTGGGCGGAGGCGTAGCCCCGGCCGATGTTCTCGGCGGTGCCGTTGTGATATCCGGCCCGTTCCATCCGGTCCCAAGGCGAGGCGCCGTCGGGCGATTCGTGGGTGAACTGCCCGGACCTGGCCATCTCCATGGAGTGGGTACGGGCCGCCCGGGTGAGCCTGGCGTCGGTCTTGAGGGGGCGGCAGCCGTTCTTGGCCCGCGCGGCGTTGGTGAGGCGGACGACGTCGGCGGCCATGCCCGGCATGCTCCTGAGCGACTGGTCGTCGCCGAGGACCCGGACCGGGTCGCCGTCGGTGAAGCCGGCGATCTCCCCGGTGGGGCTCTTGGTGGGCCGGACGTCGGTCTTGCCGCGCGGGATCGTGGTGGTGGCCTGCCGGGGGATCCGCTCGGCCTGCGGCTGGGCCTTGCGCGGCGTGGTCTGCGGGGCGGCCTGTGCGGCGGTGGGCGGCGTCGTCTCGTTCAGGAAGATGTGGTCGTCGGGGATCGAGTCGCCCGACATGCGGCCGAGCAGCACACCCGTGAACAAGGCCGCAGCGAGCAGGCCCACGGCACCCAGGTTGGTCCGGCGCCGGACGGTCCGCTGGGTGTGCCGGGTGTGAGAACTCTGCCACATACCGCCACCAACGATAGGGATGTCGGGTCCTGGTAAAGAAGGGATTGCCGGGAACCGAAATAGATTCGTTCTGTGGTCAGGTAGAATCACGACAGGTTACCGGTCTTTTGACTGCCCTCCCGAGGGCAGGTAACCTCTCGTTCGTTGTGTGCATAGGTCCGCGTGACCGATGCGCGGCGCGTCCGGCGTCATCTCCCATCACCAAGGTCCATCGGGCCGGGAGACGGAAGGTCCGGGCCGTCGTGTGCCCGCACCGACCGACCCCAAGCGCCGCCGTGTCCGGCGGCGCGCCGAAGACGCGAGCATAAAGAAGGCTACGACCGTGCGCACGTACTCACCGAAGCCCGCCGACGTCCAGCGTCAGTGGTACGTCATCGACGCGACCGATGTCGTCCTGGGCAGGCTGGCCAGCCACGTCGCGACCCTGCTCCGCGGCAAGCACAAGCCGATCTTCGCCAACCACGTCGACACCGGTGACTTCGTCATCATCATCAACGCTGACAAGATCGCGCTCAGTGGCAACAAGCTCGAGCAGAAGAAGGCGTACCGCCACTCGGGTTACCCCGGCGGTCTGCGTTCCGTCACCTACGGCGAGCTCATGGAGAAGCGGCCCGACAAGGCCGTCGAGAAGGCCGTCAAGGGCATGCTGCCGAAGAACTCCCTCGGCCGGAAGATGATCAAGAAGCTGAAGGTCTACGCGGGCTCCGAGCACCCGCACCAGGCCCAGCGGCCCGTGCCGTTCGAGATCACCCAGATCGCCCAGTAGACCACCACCTGCGAGGGGGCGCCCCTCGCCAGGGCAGTACCGAGTTTCGAAAGATTCAGAGGAGAACCGTGGCTGAGCCCACCGGTGTCGAGACGGCCGTCGAGCCCGAGCAGGAGGACTTCTCCAGCGAGGAGTTCCCGTCCGAGTACACCACCGAATCCGCCGCCAGCGCCGACGCCCCCGTGCGCAAGCCCGTGACCACGGGCAACTCGTACGGCACCGGCCGCCGTAAGGAGGCGATCGCCCGCGTGCGCATCGTCCCCGGCACCGGCAAGTGGACGATCAACGGTCGTTCGCTCGACGCCTACTTCCCGAACAAGGTCCACCAGCAGATCGTCAACGAGCCCTTCGTGGTGCTCGGCGCCGAGGAGGCGTTCGACGTCATCGCGCGCATCGACGGCGGCGGCGTGACCGGCCAGGCCGGTGCGCTGCGCATGGGTCTGTCCCGCGCGCTGGCGATCCTGGACGTCGAGGTCAACCGCCCGCCGCTGAAGAAGGCCGGCTTCCTCACCCGTGACGCCCGCGCCACGGAGCGGAAGAAGTACGGCCTCAAGAAGGCCCGTAAGGCTCCGCAGTACAGCAAGCGCTAAATTGGCGCGGCTGTTCGGCACCGACGGGGTGCGTGGGGTCGCGGGACGCGACCTCACGGCCGAGCTCGCCATGGACCTTTCGGTCGCGGCGGCTCACGTCCTCGGCGATGCAGGCGTGTTCGCCACCGGCTCCAGCCTCAAGCGGCCGGTGGCGGTCGTAGGCCGGGACCCGCGAGCCTCGGGGGAGTTCCTCGAGGCCGCCGTGGTCGCCGGCCTCGCGTCGTCCGGAGTGGATGTGCTGCGCCTCGGCGTGCTGCCCACCCCGGCCGTCGCCTACCTCACGGCCGCGCTCGGCGCCGACCTGGGCGTCATGCTGTCGGCCTCGCACAATCCGGCGCCCGACAACGGGATCAAGTTCCTGACCAGGGGCGGCTTCAAGCTGTCCGACGCGGTCGAGGACGAGATCGAGCGGCGGATCGGCGAGGAGTGGACCTTCCCGGTCGGCTCGTCCGTCGGGCGGGTGCGTGACGCGTACGGCGAGGCCGACCGTTACATCAGCCACGCGCTCGACACGGTCAGTGGCCGGCTCGACGGGCTCGACGTCGTGGTCGACTGCGCCCACGGCGCCGCCCACATGGTGGCTCCTGAGGCGCTGCTGCGCGCCGGGGCGCAGGTGCAGGCCATCGGCGCCCGGCCCGACGGCCTCAACATCAACGACGGCCACGGCTCCACGCACCTCGACAAGCTGCGGCAGGTCGTGATCTCGCGTGGCGCCGACCTCGGCATCGCGTACGACGGTGACGCCGACCGCTGCCTGGCCGTCGACCACACCGGCGCGATCGTCGACGGTGACGCGATCATGGCCATCCTGGCCATGGACATGCACGAGCAGGGCACGCTGGCCAAGGACACCGTGGTCGCGACCGTCATGTCCAACCTGGGCTTCAAGCTGGCCATGCGCGAGGCGGGCCTCACCGTGATCGAGACCGCGGTGGGCGACCGTTACGTGCTGGAGCGGATGAAGGCCGACGGCTACAACCTGGGCGGCGAGCAGTCGGGGCATGTCATCATGCTCGACCACGCCACCACGGGCGACGGCCTGCTCACCTCGCTCCACCTGCTGTCGGTGATGGCCAGGACCGGCCGGTCGCTGCGGGAGCTGGCGTCGGTGATGACGGCGCTGCCGCAGATCCTGATCAACGTCAAGGGCGTCGACCGGGGCAAGGCCGCCGCGCCGGAGCTCAAGACCGCCGAGGCCGAGGCCGAGGCGGAGCTGGGCGAGACGGGCCGGGTGCTGATCCGGCCCAGCGGCACCGAGCCGATGATCCGCGTCATGGTGGAGGCCTCGTCGGAGGAGCAGGCCACCAAGGTGGCCGAACGGCTCGCGGACGTGGTCCGCACCGTCTGCGCCTGATCGATCCTCCGGGTACGGATCCCGTACCCGGAGGTCACGGCGGTTCGAGCCGTTACTCGTCGCCCGTGAGGGAGTAGGCGCGCAGGCGCACGCCGGCCCAGAGGACGGCGGCGACGGTGACGATGATCAGGGCCGGGACGGCGAAGCCCAGGCTGACCTCCGCCTCGAAGAACGGGGAGGCGGTGATCTGGTCGGCGATGCTCTGGCCCCACTGCTGGATGGAGAACCGCTTGGCCCCCGGCACCAGGCTGCCGACCAGCGACTCCCAGACCAGGGCGTAGATGATGCCGATCGTGACCGCATGGCGGGTGACGACGCCCAGCAGCAGGAAGACGGCCGCGTAGGCGATGCCCGCGACGAGGGTGCCGACGGCGAATCCGGCGGCGATGCCGTCTTCGTTGCCCACGAGGATCCAGGCCGCGAGATAGGTCGGCACGGCCGCGAACACGGCCACCAGCGAGGCGGCGACCGCGAACTTGGTGGTGGCGATGGCCGGCCGGGAGATGGGCTTGGACATCAGGTGGATGATGGTGCCGTCGTCGATCTCGGGGGCGATCACGCCGGTGCCGGCGATGAGGCCGAGCAGCGGCAGGAGGGTGCTGATGGCGAACGAGCGCATCAGCTCGATGGTCGTGCGCTGGTCGCCGCTGTCGAAGAAGCTGAACAACAAGGCCAGGGCGATCAGCGCGAGGGGCAGCAGGAGCAGCAGGATGACCCTGCGCCTGCCCAGCAGCGCCCGGTAGGTGATGCCTGCCACGACGGTGTTCATGTCAGCTGCTCCTGTTGATCAGGTAGGAGAAGACGCTCTCCAGGTCCTCGTCGGCGGGTGACACCTCGTGCAGGCGCACGCCCGCGTCGCGGGCCACCCGGGGGAGCAGCCGGGTGAACCTGCGGAACTCGGTGGCCTGCACCTCCAGGCCGTCGCGGCCGAGGGTGACGCCGCCGGCGGACTCGTCGCGGATGAGGGCGGCGGCGAGCTTGCGGTCGTCGCTGGAGCGGATCCGGAACAGGTGGGGCCGGTCGGTCATGAGCCGGCGGATGTCGCGGAAGTCGCCCGAGGCGGCGTGGCGGCCCGACACCAGCACCTCGACGTGCTGGGCGACCCGCTCGACCTCCTCCAGGATGTGGGAGCTGAACAGGATCGTCTTGCCGGAGGTGCCCATCGCCCGGATGAGGTCCATCAGGTGGAGCCGCTGGCGTGGGTCCATGCCGTTGAAGGGCTCGTCGAGCAGCAGCACGGCCGGGTCGTGGACGAGCGCGGCGGCCACCTTGACCCGCTGGCGCATGCCCTTGGAGTAGGTCTCGACCCGGCGGTCCTTCGGCTCTTCCATCTCGACCGTGGCCAGCGCCTTGCGCGCGGCCTCCTCAGGGTTGGGCAGGCCGTGGAGCCTGGCCGCCGACAGGACGAACTGCCAGCCGGTCAGGAAGCCGTAGACGCCCTCGCGCTCGGGCACCAGGCCGATGTCGCGGTAGATCTGGTGGTTCTTCCACACGCCGGCGCCGTCGAGGGTGACGGTGCCGCTGGACGGGGCCAGGAACCCGGCCATCATGTGGAGCAGCGTCGACTTGCCGGCGCCGTTGGGCCCGAGCAGCCCGGTGACGCCCGGCCCGATCGTCATGGTGACGTCGTTGACCGCGACGACGTTGCCGTACCAGCGGGAGACCTGGGAGAGCTCGATCTTCACTGCGAGGCCGCCTTCCGGTAGCGCGCAGACAGGACCGCCACGGCGGCGGCGATGAGGGCCGGCACGATGAGGAGGGGCGCCGGGCCGCTGGGGTACAGGCCGTCGGGGACGTGCGCGACGCTGCCGAACAGCCACACCTGCAGGGCGTCGATCAGCCAGAACGGGTTGATCAGCCACCCCCAGGCGCCGACCGACCGGTAGCCGGCCTCGTAGAGCGCGGCGTAGAACATCGGGGCCGCGCCGGTGGACAGCAGGTAGACGGTGATCACCGAGGCGACGCCGAGCCCGCGCCGGGGCGTCAGCGCGGCCAGGGCAAGCCCGACGGTGGACAGCAGCAGGGCCAGCACCGCGGCCGAGACCAGGGCGCCGAGATACTCGCCGGTGGGAGTCGGGCCGGGCATGTCGACGAGCAGGTCGCCGAGGAACATCACCGTGAGCGGCACGGCCAGCAGCAGGAACAGTGCCACGGTCATGGCCGCGACCTTGGCTCCCACGTACTCGGTGATGGTGACCGGGCGGGAGAGGTAGAGCGGGAGCACGCGGTGGCGCAGGTCGGGGGCGACCACGGTGGGCGCCTGGGAGGCCAGGAAGATGGCCACCACGGCCTGCATGACGACGGCGTAGCCGCTGTAGTCGAGGATCCGCTGCTGGGTCAGCGACATGACGGCGATGGCCACCACGACCGGCATCATCATGATGGCGGCCAGCGAGAACGGCATGATCTTGGAGCGGGCGGGCCGGCCCAGCCCGAAGACACCGCGCAGGCTGTGGACGCCCAGCGCCAGCGTGGTGTGGGAGCGGCCGAGCCGGGGGCCGTCGTAGTGGCGGTAACCGATGTCGTAGATCTCAGACACGGGCGGCCTCCTCCCTGAAGACGTCCTCGATGCGCTGGCGGCCCTGCTGCAGGCGGATGAGGCACAGGTCGAGGTCGGCGGCGGCGTCGCGGACGGCGTCGTAGGTCTCGGGGCCGCGCACGCTGACGAGGAGGGTGCGGCCGAGCGGGGTGACGGTCTGGCCGAGCTCGGACAGCCGCGCGGCCAGGGCGTCGGCGCCCTCGTCGACCTCGACCGTGATGGACTCGGTCGCCTGGGTGAACTCGGTGAGCGCGGAGGAGCGCAGCAGGCAGCCGGCGTCGATGACGATGACGTGGTCGCAGACCCGCTCCAGCTCGCCGAGCAGGTGGGAGGTGACGAGCACGCTGATGCCGAACTCGGTGCCGATGCGCCTGATCAGGGTCAGCATCTCGTCGCGGCCGCGCGGGTCGAGCCCGTTGGTCGGCTCGTCGAGGAGGACCAGCTTGGGGTCGTGGACGAGCGCCTGGGCCAGCTTGACCCGCTGCTTCATGCCGGTCGAGTAGCCGCCGATCGGGCGATAGCGCTCCTCGGCGAGGCCCACGTGGCGCAGCACGTCGGCGGCGCGCTCGCGGGCGGCGGTGCGCGGCAGCCCGGACATCCGCGCCAGATGGACGACCAGCTCGGTGGCGGACACGTCGGGCGGCAGGCATTCGTGCTCGGGCATGTAGCCGACGAGCCTGCGGATCTCCGCGCCCTGGGTGAAGGAGTCGAGACCGAGCACGGCGGCCCGGCCCTCGGTGGCGGGCAGCAGACCGAGCAGGATCTTGATCAGCGTCGACTTGCCCGCGCCGTTCGCCCCGACGAGGCCGGTGACGCCGGGACCGACGGTGACCGTGAGCCGGTCGAGCGCCGTGACGGTGGGGAAGCGTTTGGTCAGCCCCTCGATGGCGAGGATGTGCATGCCCCGGACCCTACCGGCCGGGGTGCTTCCGAATCGTCGTCCCAGGGGATGAATGGGTGTCATCCCTGAGTCCGGGATCCGGGGCCCGGCCGGGTCGTCCTCAGGGTTCAGGTCCTGCGCAGCACCACCCTGCGGACGGAGTGGTCGCGGCCCTTGTGCATGACCAGGTCGGCGCGGCCGCGGGTGGGGGCGATGTTCTCGACCAGGTTGCGTTCGTTGATGTCGCGCCAGACGTTGACGGCGAAGTCCGTCGCCTTGTCGTACGGCATCTCGGCGATGTACCTGAAGTAGGACTTGGGGTCTTCGAACGCGGTGCGGCGGAGCTTGTGGAAGCGGTCGACATACCACGTGCGGACGTGCTCGACCTTGGCGTCGACGTAGATGGAGAAGTCGAAGTAGTCGTTGACGGCGAGGGAGGTGGGCGGGGCGGGCTGGAGGACGTTGAGCCCCTCCATGATGAGGATGTCCGGACTTTTCACGACCTGGTGGGCGCCCGGGACGATGTCGTACTCCAGATGGCTGTAGACCGGCGCCCGCACCTCCGCGGCCCCCGCCTTCACCTCCGCCACGAACCGCACCAGCGCCCTGCGGTCGTAGCTCTCCGGGAAGCCCTTGCGGTGCATGATGCCCTTGGACTCCAGCACCGCGTTGGGATAGAGGAAGCTGTCAGTCGTCACCAGCTCGACGCGCGGGTGCTCGGGCCACCTGGCCAGCAGCGTGTGCAACAGCCGCGCCGTGGTCGACTTGCCGACCGCGACGCTGCCGGCGATGCCCAGGACGTACGGCACGCGCCGCTCGGGATGCCCGAGGAAGGCGCTCAGCACGCTGCTGCGCTGTTTGGATCCGGTGAAATGGAGGTTGAGCAGTCGCGTCAGCGGCAGGTAGATGTCGGTGACTTCGGTGAGGTCGATGGGGTCGTCGATGCCGCGCAGCTCCTCGAGCTCGTCCGCGGTGAGAGTCAAGGGCGTGTTCTTGCGGAGGTCGCTCCACTGCTCCCTGCTCAGTTCAACGTGGCCGTTGTTCACTCTGGCAGCGTAACGACGCCGTCCGGGTCCGCTGTCGGCCGGGGTATCCACAGGCTGTGGACGAAAACGGGGGATTACCGATAACCAGTTCGGGGAAGGATCGCCCATTCGCCCGAAGGGCAGCGGCGTCCGGGCTACTGTTTCGGATGTCGCCGCTGTTCGGAGGCGTCTTCTGGAGGTCGTGTGGATCGTCGTAGCTTCCTGGCCGGAGCGGCCGTCCTGGTGGCCGGGCCGTTCGCCGGGGTCGCGTGCGCGGGGCAGCGCGGCGGCGCGCAGCCGATCCTCAGCGACGGGCCGGGCAGAGGCTACGGCCGGCTGAAGCCCGTGCGCGACCAGGCCGACGGCAAGGTCCGGCTGCACCTGCCCGAGGGCTTCCGCTACCGCTCGTTCAGCGTGGCGGGCGAGCCGATGCCCGGCGGCGGCGAGGTTCCCGGCAGGCACGACGGCATGGCCGCCTTCCCCGGCCCGCGCGACAGCGCGATCCTCGTACGCAACCATGAGGTCGACGGCCCCGTCGGCGCGTTCGGTGAGCCCGGCCGCGCGTACGACAGGATGGCCGGCGGCGGCACCGTCACCCTCCAGGTGACCCGCCACGGCGAGGTGCTCAAGAGCCGGCCGTCGCTCACCGGCACGATGAAGAACTGCTCCGGCGGCCCCATGCCGTGGGGCGCCTGGATCAGCTGCGAGGAGACCGTCGACGGCCCCGACGTGCCCGGCTCGGGCAACGCCCGGCTGACCAAGAAGCACGGCTACGTCTTCGAGGTCCCGCTGAAGGGCTACGCCAGCGGCCGGCCGATCAAGGCCGCGGGCCGGTTCGCGCACGAGGCCGCCGCCTTCGACCCTTCCAGCGGCACGCTCTACCTCACCGAGGACAACTTCGACGACCCTTCTGGTCTCTACCGGTACGTCCCGCCTGAGGACCCCATGCGGGCCGGGCGGCTGCTCGACGGCGGCAAGCTCCAGATGCTCGCGATCGAGGGCGACCCGGGCGCCGACCTGTCCGTGGGGCACCCGACCGGCAGCGCCTTCGCCACCACGTGGGTGGACATCGAGGACCCCGACCCGTCATTCACCCCGGGCACGTCCCGCGCCGAGGCCGCGCGGGCCGTCGGCGACCAGGGCAGGACCGCCGGCGCCGCCGTCTTCGCCAGGCTCGAAGGCGCCGTCCACCACCAGGGCACCGTCTACTTCGTCTCCACCCAGGGCGGCGACACGGACCCGGACGACGACCCGCCCGACGGCTTCGGCGACGGGCGCGGCCAGATCTGGGCGTACGAGACGTGGAGCGGCACGCTCAGGCTCGTCTACCAGTCGCCCAGGGCCGCCGCGCTCGACCTGCCCGACAACGTGACCGTCAGCAACCGCGGCACGCTCGTGCTCTGCGAGGACGGCGACGGCGCCAACTACCTGCGCGGGCTGACCAGAAACGGCGAGATCTTCGACTTCTGCCGCCTGATGCCCGTCCCGGGAGACCCGGGCGCCGAGTTCGCCGGCTCCACGTTCGGGCCCGGCGGCCAGACCCTGTACGTGAACGTCCAGGCCGAGCGGGGACGCTCGTTCGCCATCTGGGGGCCCTGGCAGCGTGGCGCCTTCTGAGCGACGCCTCGCGCGGCGCTGGCCCCGTGCGCGGATCATCCCCGAGTAGCCTGGGACGATGATCCTCGGCATCGGGGTCGACGTGGTCGACATCGCACGCTTCCGCGACGCGCTGGAGCGCACGCCCGCGCTGCGCGAGAGGTTGTTCACCGCGGCCGAGCGGGATCTGGCGATCCAGTCGCTGGCCGCCAGGTTCGCCGCCAAGGAGGCCGTGGCCAAGGCCCTCGGCGCGCCCCGCGGCCTGAGCCACCTGGAGGCGGAGGTGCGCCGCGACGGGAACGGCAGGCCCGAGCTGCGCGTCACCGGCGAGGCCGCCGAGGTCGCCCGCGAGCTGGGCGTCCAGCGCTGGCACGTCTCGCTGAGCCACGACGGCGGCGTCGCGATGGCCTACGTGATCGCCGAAGGCTAGGTTGGTCAGGGTGTTCACCGCCTACACCGCCGACCAGATCCGGGCCGCCGAGCACGCGCTGATGGCCACGCTTCCGGAGGGCACCCTCATGCTGCGCGCCGCGACCGGGCTGGCCGCCGTCTGCGCCGCCGCGCTTCCCCGGGTGTACGGGAGCCGCGTCGCGCTCCTCGTGGGCAGCGGCGACAACGGCGGCGACGCCCTGTACGCGGGCGCGGACCTCGCCCGGCGCGGCGCCGCGGTGACGGCGGTCCTGGCCGGCTCCCGCACCCACGAGGCGGGGCTGGCGGCCCTCCTGAGAGCCGGCGGCCGGGCCACGAGAGCGTCCGGGGGCGCGGGCGGCGTGCGCCGGGTCGTCGAGGGCGCGGATCTGATCGTGGACGGGCTGGTCGGGATCGGCGCGGCGGGGGCCCTCCGCGAGCCGTACGCCGGACTGGCCGAGATGGCCGGCGACGCCGCCGCGCCGGTCGTCGCCGTGGACGTCCCCAGCGGCGTGGACGCCTCCACCGGGCGGGTCGAGGGGGCCGCGGTCCGGGCCGCGGTGACGGTGACGATGGGCGCACGCAAGACCGGCCTGCTCGTCGACCCAGGGGCGGCTCGCGCGGGCCGGGTCGAGCTGATCGACATCGGGCTCGGCCCGTACCTGCCGGACCCGGACGTCACCGCGCTCACCCGCGCGTCGGCGCCCGGTCTGCTGCCGCGCCCCGGCGCCGAGTCCGACAAGTACCGCAGGGGTGTGGTCGGCATCGCCGCCGGCAGTGACCTCTACACCGGCGCCGCCGTGCTGGCCGTCGGCGGCGCGCTCAACGCGGGCGCGGGCATGGTCCGCTACGCCGGTCCCGCCGGGCCCGCCGGCCAGGTGCGGGCGCGCTGGCCCGAGGCCGTCGTCACCGTGCTGGACGAGCCCACCCTGGACGAGGTGGGCAGGGTTCAGGCGTGGGTGGTCGGCCCCGGGATCGGCACCGGGCCGTGGGCCCGCGAGCTGGTCCGCCGGGTGCTCGCCACCGACGTCCCGGTGCTGGTCGACGCCGATGGGCTGACGCTCGTGGCGCAGGATGCCGCGGTGCTCCGCCGTACCGCGCCGGTCCTGATCACCCCGCACGCGGGCGAGCTGGCGCGGCTGACCGGAGCCGCGCGCGCCGGCATCGAGGCGGCGCCGCTCCGGCACGCGCGCGCGGCGGCGGCCGAGCTGGGGGTGACCGTGCTGCTCAAGGGATCGACCACGGTCGTCGCCGAGGAGGGCGCGCCGGCCCGGGTGAACGTCACGGGGACGCCGTGGCTGGCCACCGGCGGCACCGGCGACGTGCTGTCCGGCATCGCGGGCTCGCTGCTCGCCCAGGGGCTCGGCGCCCGCGACGCCGGCTCGCTCGCGGCCTACCTGCACGGGCTCGCCGGCCGCCTCGCCGCCGACGGCGCCCCGCTCACGGCGGCGGGCGTCGCCGAGACCCTCCCCACCGCCATCAGAACCCTGTACGGCCGCGCGCCGGCATGAGGACGCCGCCCGGGTGCGGACGGTGCCGGGGTGGGGCGGTGAGCGGGGAAATCGCGCTCGGCCACGTCCGGGAGCTGCCAAACTAGAAGGATGAGCTCCCCGATGGCGACGCCCGCCGAGGCGCGGGTCGACCTGGCTGCGATCAGGCACAACGTGACGCTGCTGCGTGAGCGGGCCGGTGGGGCGGAGCTGATGGCCGCCGTCAAGGCCGACGCCTACGGGCACGGGCTGGTCCCGGCCTCCCGGGGCATGCTGGAGGCGGGGGTGAGCCGGCTCGGCACCGCGTTCGTGCGGGAGGCGCTCGACCTGCGGGCCGCCGGGGTGACCGCGCCGATCCTGGCCTGGCTCATCACGCCCGGCGAGCCGATCGGCGAGGCGATCGAGGCCGGCGTCGAGGTGTCGGCGTCCGACGAGCGGCTGCTCGGCGAGATCGCCGACGCGGCCCGGGCCACCGGCGTCACCGCGCGCGTCCACCTGGAGGCCGACACCGGCATGAGCAGGGGCGGGGCGCCGCTCGCCGCCTGGCCTGGCCTGCTGCGCAAGGCGCTGGAGCTGGGTGCGGAGGGCGCGGTGGAGGTCGTCGGCCTCTGGTCGCACTTCGCCTGCGCGGACATCCCGGGCCATCCGTCCGTCGAATCCCAGCTCGACACCTTCGAGGCCGCGCTCAAGCTGGCCGAGCAGGCGGGTGTGGCCGGTTCTCACGTGATCAGGCACCTCGCCAACTCGGCCGCCGTGATGACGCTGCCCAGGGCGCACTTCGACATGGTGCGCGCGGGCATCGCCGTCTACGGTCTGAGCCCGATCCCCGAGATGGGCGACTTCGGGCTCCGCCAGGCCATGACGCTCGTCGCGCGGATCGCCATGGTCAAGCGGGTGCCGGAGGGTTCGGGGGTGTCCTACGGGCACCTCTACGTGACCAGTGGGGAGACGACGCTCGCGCTGGTCCCGCTGGGTTACGCCGACGGGGTCCTGCGGCACGCCACCGACCGCGCGGAGGTGCTGGCCGGCGGCCGGCGCAGGCGGGTGGCCGGTCGTGTGTGCATGGACCAGTTCATGATCGACGTGGGTGACGACCCGTTGCGGGCAGGGGACGACGTCGTCCTGTTCGGACCGGGAGACCAGGGCGAGCCGACCGCTCAGGAGTGGGCGGATACGCTCGGCACGATCACGCATGAGATCGTGACGAGGATCGGATCACGCGTGCCGAGGGTGTACGAAGGATAGGGGACATGACGACGACAACACGCCGCAAGGTCGGGATCGCCGGCGCGCTCGTCGGTGCCGCGTCCGCGGGGATCGCGGCGGCCGCGATGGCCAAGCGTTACGCGGTCGGCCGCATCCGCCTCCGCCCCGATCTGGAGGCCGGCGAGCCCTTCGGCGAGCTGCGCGGCACGGAGCACACGTTCATCACCTCCGACGGCGTCGCCCTGCACGTCGACGTCGACGAGCCCGAGAACGCGGGCGAGGGGGCCGAGCCGCCGCTCACCGTCGTCCTGTGTCACGGCTACTGTCTGAGCCTCGAGTCCTGGCACTACCAGCGCAGGGCCCTGCGCGAGCAGCACCGCGTCGTGCTGTGGGACCAGCGCTCCCACGGCCGCTCCCAGCGCGCCGTCTCCGGCGACACCTCGATCGACCGGCTCGGCGACGACCTGGCCGAGGTGCTGGCCGCGTTCGTGCCGGGGCCGTGCGTGCTCGTCGGCCACTCCATGGGCGGCATGACGATCATGGCATTGGCCGACCGTCACCCCGAGCTGTTCGGCGACAAGGTGCGCGGCGTCGCCCTGATCGCCACCTCGGCGGGCAAGCTGGCCGAGCTGACGCTCGGGCTGCCCGCGCTGGTGTCCAAGGCGGTGCACAGGGTCGCCCCGACGACGGTCTCGATGCTCGGCCGCAGGGGCTCGTTCGTCGACCGCACCCGTCACGCGGGCAGCGACATCGCGTTCCTGCTGACCCGCTACATGGCCTTCGGCGACTCCAAGAACATCAGCCCCACCCTCGTCGACTTCGCCGAGTCCATGATCAGGGCGACCCCGACCGAGGTGGTCGCCGACTTCTACCCCGCGCTGATGAACCACGACAAGCTGTCCGCGCTGCACGTGCTCGACCCGGTGCCGACGGCCATCATGGTCGGCGACAAGGACTGGCTGACGCCTCCCGACCACAGCCGCGCCATGGCCGAGGCGCTGCCCAAGGCCCAGTTCACCGAGGTGTCCGACACCTCTCACCTGATCCAGCTCGAACGCCCCGACGCGGTGAACGACGCGCTGCGCGACCTGATCAAGCGGGTGGCCCTGTGAGGCTGCGCACCGTCGAGGAGACGCGGGCGTACGGTTCGCGCCTCGCCTCCCGCCTGCGCCCCGGCGACCTGCTGGTCCTGTCGGGCGCGCTCGGCGCCGGCAAGACCACGCTCGTGCAGGGCATCGCCGAGGGGCTCAAGGTGCGCGGCCCGATCACCTCGCCCACGTTCGTCATCGCCCGCGTGCACCCGTCGCTGCGCGGCGGCCCCGCGCTGGTCCACGTCGACGCCTACCGGCTCGGCGGCGACCTGGAGGTCGACGATCTCGATCTCGACGCCTCGCTGGAGGAGTCGGTGACCGTCGTCGAATGGGGCGAGGGCCTGGTCGAGGGGCTGTCGGACGACCGCCTGGAGATCCACATCGACCGTGAGTCCGGCGACGACGCCCGCGTCGTGACCCTGCGCGGCGTCGGCCCGCGGTGGGCCGACACGCCGCCTGACGCCTCACAAGAGTAAAACCCACGCCAACGCCGGGTCATCCTGTCACCCTTGACGTACCTTCGCCATGACGGAAAACATGATCATTGGTAAGGGTTGGCCCAGAAAATCTGGGTATTCAGGAGTTCGGTGTCCACGAAAACGGTGGATGCTAGTAAAAGAGCGGCGGAGTGGGGTGCGGCGGTGCTCAGGGTCAAGCGAGTCGCGTACGCGGGGGCCATCCTGATGATCGGGGTCATGGGCTGCGCCGCGGAGGCACAAACGCCGACGGGCAGTCCGACGCCCGCGGGCACGGGCAGCCCGACCGGCACGGCCGCCCCGACTGCGACGGCGACCACCACCGCCACGACGACGACCACGGCGACCGCCACGCCGACCGTCCCCTCCATCTCGGTCCAGCTCAACCCCGACCGCGTCACCGCCGGAGAGAGCTCCACCGTGTGGATCCTGGCCAACTGCCCGGCGCCGCAGGGCGGGCCCGCACACACCGGCACCGCCACCTCCCGGGCGTTCGTCAGCGGCGTCACGCTCAACCCGGCCCCGTCGGGCGGCACGCCCAGCCCGACCGGCAGCGCCGGCGGTGACTGGGTGCGCGGTCAGGCCCAGGTCTCCGGCACCGTCCGGCGCGGCTCGTACCGCGTGGACGTCAAGTGCGACGGCACCAACCACGCGGGCCGCGCCACCCTGCGCGTGGTCCGGCCCGAACCGCTGCCCAGCGACGTGCCCACCAGGGCGCCCAGGGCGGGCGGCGGCGGCACCTTCGGCCAGGACGTCGACGAGGGCTCGTCGATCCCGCTGGGCGGCGTGGGCGCGGCTCTCGGGCTCGCGCTGGCCGTGGGCATCGGCGTGGCGGTCAAGCGCCGCCGGTCGTAGGCCATGGCGAGTTCCGGACGGGTGGTGCTCGCGGGCGCCGTCACGGGTCTGCTGCTGGTCGCCTTCGGCCAGAGCTTCGGGCAGCCCGAGCAGGCCGCGGCCGCGGTCGTCCCCGAGAAGATCGACATCCCCTCGATCGACGTCGAGGCGCCGCTGATGAAGCTCGGGGTGAAGGACGGCGAGGTCGAGCTGCCGCCCTACGAGAAGCCCGGGATGGCCGGCTGGTACACCGGCAGCGTGGTGCCGGGCGAGAAGGGCGCCTCGGTGATCATCGGCCACGTCGACACGAAGACCGCGCCCGCCGTCTTCTACAAGCTCCGCCACGTGCGCAAGGGCTCGAAGGTGCGGGTCGAGCGGAGCGACGGCAAGGTCGTCACGTACAAGATCGACGCTGTCGAGCAGGTGCACAAGGACCGGTTCCCGTTCAGGAAGGTGTACGTCGAGGACGGGCTCAAGCTGGTGACCTGCGGCGGGACGTTCGACCGGGCAAAGGGCGAGTATCTCGACAACGTCATCGTGTACGCCTCGCCCGCCTGAAAACCGGTTGCCCCGCCGGGGATCATGGAAGGGTGAGCACAGTGCAGAACCCGCCCGCGACCGGCGTCCGCGTGCCCTGGCCCGACGTGCACCCGCGGGTGCGCGCCGCGGTCGAGGAGTTCCTCGGCGGTCACGTGATCGAGGCGGTCACCCAGGACGGCGGTTTCTCCCCGGCCGCGGCCGTGCGGCTGCGCACCGGCGGCGGGCGCCGCGCCTTCGTCAAGGCCGTGGGGCCGGAGCCGAACGCCGACGCCGTCCGCATCTACCGGGCCGAGGCCGCGATCGCCGCCGTGCTGCCCGCCACCGTGCCCGCCCCCAGGCTGCTCACCACGTTCGAGCTCGACGGCTGGGTGGCGCTGGTGTTCGAGGACATCGAGGGCCGCCATCCGGCGACGCCGTGGCGCCGCGACGAGCTCGACCGGGTGCTGGCCGCCGTGCGGCGGATGGGCGAGGAGCTCACGCCCGCGCCGATCGACGCGCCGACCGTCGAGGAGCGGTTCGGCGACGTGTTCCGCGGCTGGCGACAGCTGCTGGAGGAGGACACGGCCGGGCTCGACCCGTGGGCGCTGCGCCATCTCGCCGCGCTGGCCGAGCTGGAGTCCGGCTGGGCCGCGGCCGCCGCCGGTGACACGCTGCTCCACTCCGACCTGCGGGCCGACAACCTGCTCGTGTCCGGCGACCGGGTGTACGTCGTCGACTGGCCGTGGGCGTGCCGTGGCGCCGCCTGGTTCGACCTGGTGGCGATGCTGCCGTCCGTGGGGATGCAGGGCGGGCCGCCGCCGCACGAACTCCTGCCCGACCCGGACCCGGCCATCACGGCGGCCCTGGCGGGGGTGGCGGGGTTCTTCGTGGGGCAGGGTCGCCGGCCCGACCCGCCGGGGCTGCCCACCGTACGCGCGTTCCAGCGCGCTCAGGGCGTGGTGGCCCTGGAATGGCTCCGGCACCGCACGGGGTGGTCCTGACCCGGCCCACGGCCGGATCAGGGGCTGAGGCCGGGGTCGGGGCTGCGGTCGGGGGCTGAGGCCCGGGTCCGGTGCTTCCGGTACGGGCGCGATCGGGGGTGGGCCGCGGGTAGGCTAAACAGTCGTGCTGGTCCTGGCCTTTGACACCGCGACGCCCGCCGTCACCGCCGCTGTCCACGACGGTGAGCGGGTGCTCGCCGAATCCACGACGATCGACGCCCGGCGGCACGGCGAGCTGCTCGCGCCCACCGTCGAGCGCGTCCTGTCCGAGGCCGGGGTGCGGCTGCGCGACGTGACGGCCGTCGTCGCCGGCCGCGGCCCCGGGCCGTACACCGGCCTGCGCGTCGGGCTGATGACCGCGCAGGGGCTGGCGGCCACCCTCGGCGTGCCCGCCCACGGGATCTGCACGCTCGACGCGCTCGCGTACGGCAGCGGCCTGGACGAGCCGTTCCTGGCGGCGACCGACGCGCGGCGCAAGGAGGTCTTCTGGGCCCGCTACGCCGACCGGCGCACCCGGCTCGACGGCCCGTCCGTCGACAAGCCCGCCGACGTGCCCGTGGCGGGCCTGCCGGTGGTCGGCGCCGGTGCGGAGCTCTACCCCCAAGTCCTCGGCTGGGCCGCGGAGCCCGCCTACCCGTACGCCGGGTTCCTGGCCGCCCTGGCGGCCGAGCGCATCGCGGCGGGAGCGCCGCTCGACGAGGCCCGCCCGATCTACCTGCGCCGCCCCGACGCGGCGGTGCCCGGTGCGCCCAAGAAGGTGACGGCGTGAGACTCCGCCAGATGACCGAGGGCGACCTGCCGGAGGTCATGGCGATCGAGCGCGCCACGTTCCCGCTCGACGCGTGGAGCGAGGTCATGATGCGCGGCGAGCTGGCCGACCAGCCGCGCACCCGGCATTACGTGGTGGCCGAGGTCGACGGGGTGATCGTCGGCTACGCCGGGGTCGCGGTCGCCGCCGACCAGGCCGACGTGCAGACGATCGCGGTGCTGCAGGCCCATCGCGCGGCGGGCATCGGCGCCGCCATGCTCACCGAGCTGCTGGCCGAGGCGCGCCGGCGCGGGGCCCGCGAGATCTTCCTTGAGGTGCGGGAGGACAATCCGGTGGCGCGCGGCCTCTATGAGCGATTCGGGTTCGAGAGCATCGGCACCCGCCGCCGCTACTACGACGACGGCACCGACGCGATCATGATGAGAAGGAAGCTGGATGGCTGACGCACCCCTGGTCCTGGGCATCGAGACGTCCTGCGACGAGACCGGCATCGGCCTCGTCAGGGGCCACACGCTGCTGGCCAACACCATCGCCTCCAGCATGGACGAGCACGCCCGGTTCGGTGGCGTGGTGCCGGAGGTCGCCTCGCGCGCCCACCTGGAGGCCATGACGCCCACCGTGGACGCGGCGCTGGCCGCCGCCGGGCTGAAGCTCTCCGACGTCGACGCGGTGGCCGTCACCGCGGGGCCGGGGCTGGCCGGGGCGCTGCTGGTCGGCGTGGCCGCCGCCAAGTCCTACGCGCTGGGCCTGGGCGTCCCTCTCTACGGCGTCAACCACCTGGCCGCGCACGTCGCCGTCGACCAGCTCGAACACGGGCCGCTGCCCAAGCCGTGCATCGCCCTGCTGGTGTCCGGCGGCCATTCCTCACTGTTGCTGGTGCCCGACGTGGCGCAGGACGTGATCTCGCTCGGGTCCACCGTCGACGACGCGGCGGGGGAGGCGTTCGACAAGGTGGCGCGGGTGCTCGGGCTGCCGTTCCCCGGCGGCCCGTACATCGACAAGGCGGCCCGCGACGGCTCCGGCACGGCCGTGGCGTTCCCCCGGGGCAAGATCGACGACGGTACGCTCGACTTCTCCTTCTCCGGGCTCAAGACCGCCGTGGCCCGGTGGGTGGAGGCCCGCGAGGCCGCCGGCGAGCGCATCCACGTGCCCGACGTGGCCGCTTCCTTCCAGGAGGCGGTGGTCGACGTGCTGACCCGTAAGGCGTTGCAGGCCTGCCGGAAGTACGACGTGCACGATCTGCTGATCGGCGGCGGGGTGGCGGCCAACTCACGGCTGCGCGCGCTGGCCCAGGAGCGGTGCGAGGCGGCCGGCGTGCGGCTGCGGGTGCCCCGCCCGGGCCTGTGCACCGACAACGGCGCCATGGTCGCGGCCCTCGGCTCCGACCTGGTCGCGGCCGGGATCACGCCTTCGGCGCTGGACATCCCGGCCGACTCGTCGCTGCCCATCACGACCGTCCACGTGTAGCGCCGCGCTTCGCGATCGTCCACGTGGGGCGAGGAGGGCACGATCGCAGGGTGCGGTGGTGCGGTGTCGCCGCCCGGCGGGAGGTGGCCTGGCCGTGCCGTTCGCCGTAGGTGACCGGCGCTGCCGGTGATGAGCGTGCCTTCGGGCGCGGCCGGGCTCAGGCGATTTTCCGGACGTGCGACGCCTCGGCGGATAGCGGCGCGCCGTCTTGGTCGAGCGGGTGGAGCTCGGGAAGCTCCCGTCCTCGGTCGTCGACGAGGACGGAGTGTGGCTCGTCAGGGGCGAAGGCATGGCGCTCGCCCCATTGACGCAGGGCGACGACGGCCGTGAAGAGGTCCTGCCCCGCTTCGGTGAGCCGGTAGGTGTGCCGTCTGCCGTCCGCGGCGGCGCTCTTGTCAAGGATGCCGTGCTCGACGAGTTTGCGGAGCCGGTCGGTGAGGATGTTGCGGGCGATCCCCAGCCGCTGGTGGAACTCGGTGAAGGTCGTCGCCCCGTCCATCGCGTCGCGGATCATCAGCAGGCTCCACCGGTCGCCTATCAGGTCGACGGTCCGCGCGACCGGGCAGGCCGGGTCGGTCCAAGCGCCTCGTGCGGCGGGTGTGACGTCCACTGACTCCTCCGAAATGGGTTGCAATATGAAACCATTCTACCCGTACCCTAGATAGGTTGCATTTCGAAACCTATCGGAGGGTGATATGCCGTCAGGATCGGCCGGGAGGCAGCGGGCCGTGCTCGCGCTGGTGTGCGCGGCGGCGGTGTCGACCATCTACGGCATCCAGCCGGTCCTCGAGGCCGCGGGTGAGGACCTCGGGCTGGGGGAAGGAGCGCTGGGGTGGCTGGTCGCCGCCGGCCAGATCGGCTATCTCGCGGGGCTGGTGCTGCTGGTCCCGCTCGGCGACCTGTTCGACCGCCGCAGACTCATCACGGTGCACCTGCTGCTCACAGCAGCGGGCGCGGGGACGGCCGCCGTCGCGCCCGGCGGCGGCATCGTGATCGCGGGCCTGGCCCTGGCCGGACTGTTCGCCGTGGTCGTCCAGATCACGGTGGCCTACGTCGCCGCCGTCTCGCCGCCCGGCGAGCGCGGCCGCGACATCGGAGCCGTCACCTCGGGTGTGGTCCTCGGGATACTCGGAGTACGTGTGATCGCGGGCACCCTGGGCGAGCTGACCGGCTGGCGCACGGTCTACCTCGTGATCGCCGGGCTGTGCGCGGTGCTCGCGCTCGCCGCCCGATTCACCCTGGAGGCCGACGTCCGCCGCCCCCGAGCCCGGTACGGGCAGTTGCTGTCATCGCTGGGCCGTCTGGTCGTCGGCGACCGGCTCCTGCTCAGCCGGGGACTGGTCGCGTTCTTCCTGTTCGCCTCCTTCGGCACGCTGTGGAGCGGACTGGCGCTCCCGCTCGGCGACGAGCCGTGGCACTTCGGCACTACCGAGATCGGATGGTTCGGACTCGCCGGTCTCATCGGGGCGCAGGGCGCGGCCCGGGCCGGCCGATGGGCCGACCGGGGCCTGGCCCTCTCGGTCACCGGCTGGTCGCTGGTCCTGCTCACCGCCTCGTGGCTGCTGATCGCCCAAGCGCGGGCCTCGCTGTGGCTGTTGATCGTCGGCGTCATCGTCCTGGACTTCGCCGTGCAGGCCGTTCACGTCAGCAGCCAGCACCTGCTCACCACCGCCCGCCCCGACCGGAGCAGCACCGTCATCGGCGCCTACATGGCCTTCTACTCCCTCGGCTCGGCGCTCGGTGCGATCACCGCCACCTGGGCCTACAGCGCCGCGGGATGGCCGGGCGCCAGCCTGCTCGGCGCGGCCTACGCCGCACTCGGGCTCCTCGTGGCCACCTCGACCCGGCGGTTCGCCGCCCTGCCCCGGGTCACTCCTTGCCGCGGCTCGGCCGCAGCAGGGCCTCCGCCAGCGCCAGCATGGTCTCCTCCAGGGCGCCGAGGCGCTTGTTGAGGTCGGTGGTGGCGGGTTCGACGATGTCGGAGACGGTCTCGGCGAGCGTGTCGCGGTCGGGGCGGGAGCGGACGATCTCGGCGAGCGAGGCCGCCGCCTCGGTCAGCCGCTCGCCGTGGGTGTCGAGCAGCTCGCCGATGCCGAGGGCGGCGGGCAGGCCGTCGATGCGGCGGCCGACCGCCTCCAGGGTCTCCCCGGCCTGCTCGGCGCGGGTGTTGAGGCCGGTCAGGTGGGCGTCGAGGCCGTCGACCCGGTGGGCCAGGCGCTCCTCGGCCTCGGTCAGGCGCCCGTCGAGCGAGGTCAGGTGGCCGTCGATGCCGGTGAAGCGGTCTTCGTGACGGCCGGCGGCCTCGGTCAGGCGGCCGTCGACGGACTCCAGCCGCTCGTCCTGCGAGGTCAGCCGGTCCTCGACGGTGTCGAACCGGCCGATCTGCGCGATCAGCCGCTCGTCGACCGCGTCGAAGCGCTCTCCCTGCGCGGCGAGGCGCTCGTCGACGGCGTCGAACCGGCCGGTCTGGGCGGCGAGGCGGCCGTCGAGGGCGTCGAACCGGCCGCCGTGCGTGGTGAGGCGCTCGTCGAGCGTGTCGAACCTGCCGGTGTGGCCGATCAGCCGCTCGTCGACGGCGTCGAAGCGCTCCCCGTGCGCGGCGAGGCGCTCGTCGACGGTGTCGAGACGGCCGGTGAGGCGCTCGTCCAGCGTGTCGAGCCGGCCCGCGTGGCCGGCCAGGCGGGCGTCGAGCGTGTCGAACCTGCCGGTGTGCGCGGTCAGGTGCTTGTCGAACGCGTCGAAGCGGCCGGTGTGGGAGGTCACCCGGGCGTCCACGCCGCGCAGCCGGGCGTCGACGTCGGCCAGGCTCTCCTCGGCCGTCTCGAAGCGGGTGTCGAGCGCCATGAGCCGGCTCTCCACCCGGTCGACCCGGCCGTCGACGCCGTCGAAGCGGCCGGACAGGTTCTCGCCGATCTCCTCGACGCGGGTGCGCACCTCCAGGGTGGCGCCGGCGACCCGCTCGTCGAAGGTGTCGGACAGGTCGAGCACCACGCCCTCGACCCGGTCGGTGCGCGAGTTGAGCTCGGCCAGCGACTTGTCGAGCCGGGTGAACCGGGTGGCCGCCACCTCCATGCCCGCGCTCACCTGCGCCAGCTTGGCCGTGACGTCACCCATCCGCTTGGCCATGTCGTCGGTGAACTCGACCACGGTCTGCAGCCGGCCCAGCGTCTCCTCCACCCCCTGGCACACGGCGGTCACGTCGGCGCGCAGCTTGGGCAGCTCCATGACCGGGTGGACGCGCTTGCCGACCGACTCCACGGCCGAGTCGACGCCGCCGACCTGCTCGCCCACCGCGTCGACGTGGTCGCGCACCGCCTCGACGTGCTGGGCCAGGCCCTCGGCCCACATGGGGGGCTTGGCGGCGATGTCGTCGAGGCGGCCGCTGACGGTCGCCAGGGTGCCGCTGAGGCCGCCCAGCTCCCGCTCGCGCACCTCGCGCAAGAGCCACTCCATGCCTTCCAGCCGCTGCCGGATCTCGTCGAGCACGGCTCCCTGCGTGCGCTGCTCGTACACGTGATCCTGCGCGGCACGTGCCAGCAGCTCCCGCATCCGCTCCGAGATGGCGGTCTGGCCACCCGCTTGCAGCAGGGTGGTGTGGTTGGAATGGTCCACCGAAAGGCTCCTTCGCTGTCGACGGTCTGCCGCGTAGCGGTGGGATGGTCCGATTTGCAGATAAGAAGGAGAACGCGGCTCACCGCAATAGGGGGGAGAACTCCCGCCCGCTCACCTTAGCCTCTCGATCAAGGTCCGTCAGGGGCGAAGAAAAACATCGCGCTTATCGGTGAATCGCCCTGGTTTGTCATTCATGCAGGTGGGCTGGGGTCGCAGATCAGGACAGTGGGCTTATCGGATACCCGGGTCAGAATGACCACAGCGGTTTTGTCGCCAGATAGTCTGAGGTCTCCCCGCAAACGTTCTATGTCGACCGCCGAACCGCGTTTCTTGATGACGGCGTTGCCCACGCCCCGCTCCCTGAGCGCGGCCCGCAGCCGCTTCAGCGAGAAAGGCAGCACCTGCCGCACCTCGTAGCGGGCGGCCCAGGGGGTGTCGACCGGTTCGTCGCCCGAGATGTAGGCGATCATCGGGTCGGGCAGCCATCCGCCCACCAGCTCGGCCACCTCGCCGACGAGGTGCGCCCTGACGGCCGCCCCGTCGGGCTCGTACACGTACCGTCCGGCCGGACCGGTGGCCGCCCGCACGCCGGTGGCGGTGAGCGTGTGCCCTCCCGGCAGCAGCGTGGCGCGCCGCGCCGTCCCCGGCGCGCGGCCGGTCCACAGCGTCGCCTCCTTCACCTCGCCCTTGTACGAGACCCACTCGGCCTCGGCGTCGTCCGGGATGAACTCGTACGGGATGCCCGGCGCGACCTTCACGCAGCCCGCCCGCGCCCGGCCCAGCAGGTCGAGCACCACCGGCCAGGGCGGGGAGTAGGCCAGCGGGTCGAACGTCCGGCCCCGGGTGGTGCGCCTGGCGGGGTCGGCGAAGAGCACGTCGTACGCCTCCGGCCGGACCTCGGCCGCGTCGCCCACCCGTACGGTCACCAGGTCGGCCACCCCGAGCGCCTCGGCGTTGGCCGTGGCCACGGCGACCGAGAGCGGGTCGGTGTCGACGGCGTCCACCGCGCACCCGGCCCGGGCCAGGGCCAGCAGGTCGCCTCCGATGCCGCAGCAGGCGTCGGCCACGCGCAGCCCGGGGGCGGCGCCCAGGCGGCGCGCTCGGTGCGCGGCGACCTCGGCCCGGGTCGCCTGCTCCAGGCCGTGGGGCGTGAAGAACATCCGCGCGGCGTCGGCGCCGAACTTGGCCCTGGCCCGCTCGCGCAGCCGGGCCTGGGTGAGGGCGGCCGAGGTGAGCGCGGCGTCGTGGCTCTTGCGCATGCGGGTCGCAACGGCGACGGGGTCGGCGTCGGCGAGCGCCTCCGCCTCGGCGAGCGCCGCCCGGCCTCGCGGGGTCAGCAGCGCGGTGAAGGCGTCGAGATCCACGACATCCGACGGTATCGCCCGTACGGGACCGTCCCGGGTCAGCGTGTCGGCCCGGGGGCGGCGTCCGCGGCCGTAAGCTGGGACCCCAGGCGCCTCCGACGCGGGGGCGACCTCGCTCGCGATCGCTCTGAGCAGACGCGTTCGTGTTGACTGTCAAGCCCCTCTTGCATATGTTTCCTGTTGGCACTCTCCCCTTGAGAGTGCCAACGTGCGACGAGGCAGGTCTGGCACCCGCGACGGCAGGCCCAGCTGGTCGCCTCTTCTAATCAGTCAAATCTGAAGGGGAGGTCCGATCGTGACGACCGCCACCAAGGTTCCCGTTAAGCCGCTCGGCGACCGCATCGTGGTGCAGCCGCTTGAGGCAGAGCAGACCACCGCTTCCGGCCTGGTCATTCCCGACACCGCCAAGGAGAAGCCGCAGGAGGGCAAGGTCCTCGCGGTGGGCCCGGGCAACTGGGACGAGGACGGCGAGAAGCGGATTCCGCTCGACGTGAGCGAGGGCGACATCGTCCTCTACAGCAAGTACGGCGGCACCGAGGTCAAGTACGGCGGCGAGGAGTACCTCGTGCTCTCCGCCCGCGACGTTCTCGCGATCATCGAGAAGTAAGCCGGATGTGTCGGGCCCCGGGCGCCTAGCAGGGCACCCGGGGCCTTCGACGCCAGGAGAGGACTTTCAGCAAAATGGCGAAGATCCTGGAATTCGACGAGGACGCCCGTCGCGCGCTCGAGCGCGGCGTCAACGCCCTCGCGGACGCCGTGAAGGTAACCCTCGGCCCCCGCGGCCGCAACGTCGTCATCGACAAGAAGTTCGGTGCCCCGACGATCACGAACGACGGCGTCACCATCGCTCGCGAGGTCGAGCTGGATGACCGCTACGAGAACCTCGGCGCCCAGCTCGCCAAGGAAGTGGCCACCAAGACCAACGACATCGCGGGTGACGGCACCACCACCGCGACCGTCCTGGCCCAGGCCATGGTCCGCGAGGGCCTGCGCAACGTGGCGGCCGGCGCCTCGCCGCTGTCGCTCAAGCGCGGCATCGACCGGGCCGCCAAGGAGGTCAGCGACAAGCTGCTCGCCTCCGCCCGGCCGGTCGAGGACAAGAAGGAGATCGCCAACGTGGCGACGATCTCCGCCCAGGACGCCAAGATCGGCGAGCTGATCGCCGAGGCGTTCGACAAGGTCGGCAAGGACGGCGTGCTGACCGTCGAAGAGTCCAACGCCATGGGCATGGACCTGGAGTTCACCGAGGGTCTCCAGTTCGACAAGGGCTACCTGTCGGCCTACATGGTCACCGACACCGAGCGCATGGAGGCCGTCCTGGAGGACGCCTACATCCTGCTCACCCAGGGCAAGATCTCCTCCATCGCGGACTTCCTGCCGCTGCTGGAGCAGGTCGCGCAGACCAAGAAGCCGCTGCTCGTGGTCGCCGAGGACGTCGAGGGCGAGGCCCTGGCCGTCCTGGTCACCAACAAGATCCGCGGCACCTTCACCTCCGTCGCCGTCAAGGCCCCCGGCTTCGGCGACCGCCGCAAGGCGATGCTGCAGGACATGGCCATCCTCACCGGCGGCCAGGTCGTCAGCGAGGAGATCGGCCTCAAGCTGGAGAACGTCGGCCTGGAGGTGCTCGGCACCGCCCGTCGCGTGGTGATCGACAAGGACAACACCACGATCGTCGACGGCGCCGGTGACGCCGCCGCCATCGAGGACCGCGTCAAGGAGATCAAGCTCGCGATCGAGCAGTCCGACTCCGACTGGGACCGCGAGAAGCTCCAGGAGCGCCTGGCCAAGCTGGCCGGCGGTGTGTGCGTGCTGCGCGTCGGCGCCGCCACCGAGGTGGAGCTCAAGGAGAAGAAGCACCGCCTGGAGGACGCGATCTCCGCGACCCGCGCCGCCATCGAGGAGGGCATCGTCTCCGGCGGCGGCTCGGCGCTGATCCACGTCTCCAAGGAGATCGACGACCTCGGCCTGTCGGGCGACGAGGCGACCGGCGTCAACATCGTGCGCCGCGCCCTGGTCGAGCCGACCCGCTGGATCGCCGAGAACGCCGGTCTCGAGGGCTACGTCGTCACGCACAAGGTGTCGGAGCTGTCGGCCGGCAACGGCCTCAACGCCGCCACCGGCGAGTACGGCGACCTGATCGCCCAGGGCGTCATCGACCCGGTCAAGGTCACCCGTTCGGCCGTGCAGAACGCGGCGTCGATCGCGGGCATGCTGCTCACGACCGAGGCGCTTGTCGTCGACAAGCCCGAGGAGGAGGCCCCGGCCGCCGGCCAGGGTCACGGTCACGGCCACGGCCACTGATCCCCCTTCCGGCTCCTCACGGCCCGCACCGGTTCCGGTGCGGGCCGTCGCCGTTTTCGGACCTCGGCTCCGGGCGCATTCGCATCGCACCTTCTTTCGAATGGCTAGTGGTATGTCATGTTGCGTGCGACGCATCTTGATGGAGAATGTCGGATAAATTGGGTAAACCATCTGCCGGTGCTATGCGTCTCCGTCTGACAAATGTCGTGCATAGCGGGTTATTCGATGAAATATCGCGTCACACTCAAAGGCTTAGTGTGATCAAGTGATTACCGAGAGTTATCGTCGCGTCAATGTGACCAATCCGTAGCCGTTCGCCATGACGACAGGCCGGATCAACGCGGGCATCATGCCTATCGTGAGCGAGGGAAGCGTCGCCGACGCCAAAATTGGGGTAAGGCTCGCGTCGAGACTTCCGGCACGGACGGATGACTCCGACCTAAGAGAACTGACGAGCCTCGCCGTGCAGGGTGATCGCAGTGCGATCGAATCCTTGCTCGGCGAGTTGCGTCCGATGGTGGTGCGCTATTGCCGCGCCAGGCTGGGCAGGGTGTCAGGGCAATATCACATCGCCGATGACGTGGCTCAGGAAGTGTGCATCGCGGTCCTGTCCGCGCTGCCGCGATACCGCGACATGGGGCGGCCGTTCGCGTCGTTCGTGTTCGGCATCGCCTCGCACAAGGTGGCCGACGCGCTGCGCAGCTCCGTGCGCTCGGCCGTGCCGACGCAGGACCTGCCCGACGGGCCCGACGACGGGCCGGGGCCGGAGGAGACCGTCGTCCGCTACATCGAGGTCGAGCACGCCCGCCGGCTGCTCGCGCGGCTGCCGCAGAACCAACGTGAGCTGCTGCTGTTGCGGGTGGTGTCTGGGCTGTCGGCCGAGGAGACCGGTAATGTACTCGGCATGTCACCAGGCGCCGTACGCGTCGCCCAGCACCGGGCGCTCGCCAGGCTGAGGCAGATGGCCGAGCTGGAGTCCGCTTGACGCCAGAGGAAGAGAGCGACGCGCTGCTGGACGCGCTCGCCGCCGGAGAGCCGCCCGACCGCGACGACCCCGCCGCGCGGGTGCTCGCCATCCTCGTCGGCGAGGTCCTCGATCAGCGGCGTTCCTCGGTGTCGATGACACCGTCGACGTAACCTCTGGCGTACTCCCAGGTGACGTAGTCGGCCGGGTCAGGGTGGAAGGCGGGCTCGTGCACCTGGGGCCGGCCCTGCTCGATCATCTGGCGCAGGTTGCCGCGCAGCAGATCCCAGTCGAAGAAGTGCTGCTCGCCGCACTCCGGGCAGTCGAGCACCAGCCCCAGCACCCCCTGCGGCTCCAGCAGGGAGCGGAAGACCTCCACGTCGGCCAGGTCGGTGATCGCCTCGTCGCGCTCCTCGGCGGTCAGCGGCTCGGCGTCGTCGAGCCGGCCCATCGCGGACGACGGGTCGTTGGGATCATCCGCGAACGGGTCGCGGGGCACGTCTTCCGGCACCTTCCCACCATATGACCGAGGCGGCGGCTGCGGTGGTCATTGACCCAGCCATCCGCGCCGGGCCGCCTCCACACCCGCCTGGAAGCGTGACTGCGCGCCCAGCTCCGCCATGGCCTCGGCGAACCTCGCGCGCACCGTACGGACCGACACGCCGAGCTGGCGCGCGATCGTCTCGTCGGACAGGCCCTGCGCGGCCAGGCGGACCACCTGGACCGTGGCGTCGCCCCTGCGGCCCCACGGCAGCGGGACCGCCCGGCTCCACAGCTCCTCGAAGAGCGAGGTCAGCATGCCGACCACGATCGGGGTGCGGAGCAGGTAGAAGTTGTACGCGAGCTCGGGCAGGTTGCCGCCCCAGCGGGCGGGCAGGCCGGCCGCCTCCGGCCCGGCCGTCATGAACCAGCTCGGCACCCGGTCCAGCGTGCGCATGCTGCCCCCGGCCTCGATCACGCGCGTCATCGCGTCGCGTACCCCCGGCAGCGGCAGCACCCCGACCGGCACGATGGCGCGCACCTCCATCAGGCCGCGCTCCTGAGCGTCGATCCACAGGTCGGCGAACTTGCGGGCGAAGTCGGTCATCGTGCGCCCGTCGGGGATCGCGACCAGCAAGGTGAGCGGCGGCGCCTGCACCGCCATGCCCATGACGCTCTCGTACAGCACGTCGGCTCCGCTGACCAGCTCGACGGGGAACGGGCCGCTGCGGTAGTCGCGCCCCATGTCGTAGTCGCGGATCAGGGTGCGGATGGAGCCCAGCGCGCTGTCGATCCTGCGGCTCTCCTCGGCCAGCCGGTCGAGCCGCTGCGCCACCAGCCGGCCCAGCGCGGCCGCGGGATGCCGGGCGAGATACTCGCCCGACTGCTCGTCGACCACCCCCAGCCTGACCAGGTCGTCGAGCTGGCTGCCCACCGTGTCGACGGGGCCGTTCATGGCCTCGGCCAGCTGACTGCGGGTGGCGCGGTGCAGGCGCAGGATCGCCGTGTAGAGGGCCCTCTGGGTGGGATCCAGACCCAGCGTTTCGAGCGGATCGGCCAGACTCTGCTGCTCGTTGCGCATCGTGGCGGGCTCCGTTGGGGGATACGGCGTGCCGTGAGGATAACCCGGCATGGCGCCCTTGTCCGCCGGTTGTGCCGGAGGCGGTGCAACTTCGTGCAATTGCACGTTTTCACGTTGCGGTATGCCGAAGAGTGACGCAGGCTTAACAGAGCGTCGGTGCTCCTTGTGCGGCCGGAGCAGTGCCAGCCATCAGGACGCGGAGGGGGGTTCGGTGGCAGGGCGCGCGCTCTCCGACCCGGGTGCCGGTGGCCGGAGGGTGGGCGGTGACACCGACCGTCCGCCCTCCGGCTCTTTCGATGCCGGGAGTACGACGAACCGTGGGGGTCCTCGTCCTCCCGGCATCCGTGCGTTTTGCAGTCACCCTCTAGACTTGGCCTAATCAGGCGAGGCAGGGGAGGGGCCGCGGCATGTCCAAGTTCACGCAGACGGGTCTGACATTCGACGACGTGCTGTTGGTTCCGGCGTACTCGGATCTCCAGCCGGGCGAGGCCGAGACCGCGACCCGGCTCTCGCGCGGCATCACGCTCAACATCCCGCTGGTCTCCGCCGCCATGGACACCGTGACCGAGGCGCGCATGGCCGTCGCCATGGCCCGCCAGGGCGGCATCGGCATCCTGCACCGCAACCTGTCCGTCGAGGAGCAGGCCCAGCAGGCCGACCTGGTCAAACGGTCCGAGGCCGGCATGGTCACCAACCCCGTGACGTGCAACCCCGACGACACGCTCGCCGACGTCGAGCGGCTGTGCGCCACCTACCGCATCTCCGGGGTGCCGGTCACCGACACGACGGGCATCCTCGTCGGCATCGTGACCAACCGCGACATGCGCTTCGAGACCGACCACGCGCGCCCCGTCCGCGAGGTCATGACGAAGATGCCGCTGGTGACCGCCCCGGTCGGGGTGTCCCGTGACGAGGCCTTCAGCCTGCTGCGGCGCAACAAGATCGAGAAGCTTCCCCTGGTCGACCCCGACGGCAGGCTGCGCGGCCTCATCACGGTCAAGGACTTCACCAAGAGCGAGCAGTACCCCCTGGCCACCAAGGACTCCGACGGCCGGCTGGTGGTCGGCGCCGCCGTGGGCGTCGGCGGTGACGCCGAGCTGCGGGCCAAGGCGCTGATCGAGGCCGGGGTCGACGTCGTCGTGGTGGACGTCGCCCACGGCCACTCCAAGGGCCTGGCCGACATGATCGCCAAGATCAAGGCCAACGCCAAGGTCGACGTCATCGGCGGCAACATCGCCACCAGGGCCGGTGCCCAGATGCTGGTCGACGCCGGCGCCGACGCGGTCAAGGTGGGCGTGGGCCCCGGCTCCATCTGCACCACCCGGGTGGTCGCCGGCGTGGGCGCGCCGCAGATCACCGCCATCCACCAGGCGTCGCTCGCCTGCGCCCCGGCGGGCGTGCCGGTCATCGGCGACGGCGGGCTGCAATACTCCGGCGACATCGCCAAGGCCATCGCGGCCGGCGCCGACTCGGTCATGCTCGGCTCGCTGCTGGCCGGATGCGAGGAGTCGCCGGGCGAGCTGATCTTCATCAACGGCAAGCAGTTCAAGTCCTACCGCGGCATGGGCTCGCTCGGCGCGGTGCGCAACCGCGAGCGCGGCGGCACCTCGTTCAGCAAGGACCGTTACGCCCAGGCCGAGGTCGGCGGCGAGGACAAGTACATCCCCGAGGGCATCGAGGGTCAGGTGCCCTACCGCGGGCCGGTCGCCGCCGTCGCCCACCAGCTCGTCGGCGGGCTGCGCCAGGGCATGTGGTACGCGGGCTGCCGCACCATCGAGCAGATGCACACCAGCTGCGAGCTGATGCCCATCACCGCGGCGGGCCTCAAGGAGAGCCACCCCCACGACATCCAGATGACCGTGGAAGCTCCTAACTATCACAGAAGGTAATCAATGACTCAGCAGGTGGAGATCGGCCGGGGCAAGTCGGGCCGCCGGGCGTACTCGCTCGACGAGATCGGCCTCGTGCCCTCGCGGCGCACCCGCGACCCGGAAGAGGTCTCGATCGCCTGGCAGATCGACGCGTACCGGTTCGAGCTGCCCGTCGTCGTCGCGCCGATGGACAGCGTCGTCTCGCCCGCCACCGCGATCGAGATCGGCCGGCTCGGCGGTCTCGCCCCGCTCGACCTCGAAGGTCTCTGGACCCGGTACGACGACCCGACCTCGCTGCTGGAGGAGTGCGCCTCCCTCAGCGCCGAGGCGGCCACCAAGCGGCTCCAGGAGATCTACGCGGCCCCGATCAAGGAGGAGCTGATCGGGCGGCGCATCGAGGAGATCAGGGCCGCCGGGGTGACCACCGCCGTCCGGCTGTCGCCGCAGCGCACCGTCCAGTACCACAAGGCGGTGATCGACGCCGGTGTCGACATCTTCGTCATCCGCGGCACCACGGTTTCCGCCGAGCACGTCTCCGGCCGGGCCGAGCCGCTGAACCTCAAGCAGTTCATCTACGAGCTCGACGTGCCGGTCATCGTCGGCGGCTGCGCCACCCACACCGCCGCGCTCCACCTGATGCGCACCGGCGCCGCGGGCGTGCTGGTCGGCTTCGGCGGCGGCGCCTCCCACACGACCCGCAACGTGCTGGGCGTGGCGGTGCCGATGGCGACCGCGATCTCCGACGTGGCGGCGGCCCGCCGCGACTACATGGACGAGTCCGGCGGCCGCTACGTGCACGTCATCGCCGACGGCGGCATGGGCACCTCCGGCGACATCGCCAAGGCCATCGCCTGCGGGGCCGACGCCGTCATGGTGGGCTCGCCGCTGGCCAGGGCCACCGAGGCGCCGGGGCGCGGGTTCCACTGGGGCTCCGAGGCGCACCACCCCGACCTGCCGCGCGGGCGCCGGGTCGGGTTCGGCTCGGTGGGCACGCTGGAGCAGATCCTGCACGGCCCGTCGAGCGTGGCCGACGGGTCGATGAACCTCATGGGCGCGCTGAAGCGGACGATGGCCTCCACTGGTTACTCCGACATCAAGGAGTTCCAGCGGGTGGAGGTCGTGGTCGCGCCGACCCAGTAACGGCGCGCCACGCTCTCAGCCGGAGAAGAAGGCGGTCAGGGCCGGGGCGAGCGCGTCGGCCTGGACGTCGTGGGTCTGGCCGTCCAGGGTGCGGTGCTCCGCCGTCGGGATGGCGTCCGCGGTGGCCTTGGCGGCCCCCTGCAGCTCGTCGGGGCCGGCGCCGCCGGAGAGGACCAGGGTCGGCACCGTGATCGCCGACGCCAGGTCGCCCGGCACCCGGCCGCCGCCGAGCAGTTCGTCGTCGTACGCGAGCGTCGGCGCGATGGCCTCCAGCACGGCGAACATCGGCTGGGCGCGCATGCCGTCGACGGCCTGGGGCGGCATGCCGACGTGGGCCATGAACAGCGCGACGGCGTCGCCCGCGCGTCCGGCGGCGAGCAGCTCGCGCAGGCGGGCGGTGTATGCGGCGTTGCCGGGGCCCTCGATGAACGGCGGCTCGTAGAGGGCGAGTCTGGTGATGCCGGGGCCGGTCGCCGCGGCTCGCAGGGCGAGGGCCGCGCCGGAGGAGATGCCGTAGACGTACGCCTCGCCGCCCGCCTCGGCGATGAGCGCCTGGAGGTCCTCGACCTCGCGGGCGGGCGCGTACGGCAGGGTGTCGGTGCTCTCGCCGCGCCCGCGCCGGTCGTAGGCGTAGACCGTGAACGACGAGCTGAGCAGGGCGGCGAGCGGGCGCATCGGGCCCGCGGCGCGGTCACACATGGCGCCGTCGACCAGGATGAGCGCGGGGCCGTCGCCGGAGCGCTCGTAGCCGATCACGGTGCCGTCGGGTGAGGTGATCTCGGGCATGGTGGTGTCCTTCACTCGGTGAGGCCGGCCACGTAGGCGTCGAAGCGGTCGAGGCTGGTGGCGAAGCCCGCCCGCGCCTCGGCGCTGAGGTAGGCGGCCGGCACGTTGGTCTGGTGGGTGATCACCTCGGTGCGGCCGTCGCCCAGGTCGCGGAAGGTGATCGTGGTCTTCATGCCGCCCTCGACGCCGGGCTCGATCCACACCAGCCGCTCGGGGCGGCGCACCTCGACGTAGGTGGCTTTCATCGTGTACGTGCCGTCGCCGGCGTCGCTGACCATGGTGGTCTCGAAGGCGCCGCCGGGCCGGAGGTCGACGACGATGCCGTCGGCCGGGGTGATCGTCCCGGCCGGGCCCCAGAAACGGGTGAGGTGCTCGGGGCTGGTCATGCAGTCGAACAGCAGCTCGGGTGAGGCGCGGTGGACGCGTCGGTAGGTCATCTCGCCCGTCTCGGTCATGGCGTCGCGCCTCCCTGACGCCGCAGCGCGGCCAGGTGCTCGTCGAGCCGGTCGTGGCGGTCGGCCCAGACCTGGCGGTGACGGGCGATCCACCCGGCGGCGGTGTCGAGCCGCTCGGTGTCGAGGACGCACGGACGCGACTGGGCGGAGCGGGTGCGGGTGATCAGGCGGGCGTGTTCGAGCACTTTGAGGTGCTTGGAGACGGCCTGCTGGGTCATCGCGAAGGGCTCGGCGAGCTGGCCCACGGTCGCCTCGCCCTGGGCCAGGCGCTCCAGGATGGCCCGGCGGGTCGGGTCGGCGAGCGCGGAGAACACCAGGGTCAGCTCGTCTTCGGCTACGGTCACGCCTCGGAGCCTATCCACAACCTCTAGCTTGCACAACCATTCGGTTGCAAAAGGACGCGTGCCGGGGGCCCGGCGGGCGCGGTGCTCCCTGAACTTGTTGCGATTGCCGCAGCGCTCCATCGCGCACCAGCGCCTGGCCCCGGGGCGGGAGGTGTCGACGAACACCATGGGGTAGGGGTGTCGCTCGCGCACTCGCGGAAGCGCTCGGCGAGCGGGCCGGACAGCAGCTCGATCATCTCCCGCGCCAGGTTGGACAGCGCCTGCGTCGCGCGCACCGGCGGCGTCCCAGATCGCCTGGCGCAGGGTCTTGGCGGCGGTCAGGTCGCGGGCCGACGCGGGGACCGTCAGCCAACCCCGAGGGGCTGCACCGGAGTCCGGCCTTCAGCCAGGCCGTCGTGGTCGAGCAACCCGCGAAGACGATCGACATCGGCGGCCAGAACGGGGTCGACGACCAGGGCAAGGTCGTCGGCCCGACGCTCAAGGAACCGGCCACGCGGGCGTTCCGCAACATCGCGACCATCCTGGAGAGCGAGGGCGCGAGCCTGGCGGACGTCGTGCACTGGCGGATCGCCGCGGTGCAGGGCACGTCGTTCGACGAGGGGGTGGCCGCTTCCAGGAGGTGTGGAACCGGGACGATCCGCCACCGGCGATCACGGTCCACTTCGTCGCCGGGCTCGGGCCCGGGATGCTGGTCGAGACCGACGCTGTGGCGGCCGTCTGAGCCCGTGGGGCGGTCAGCGCGCGTCGGACAGCGTGGTCCTGGCGAGACGCGCGGCCTCCGGCGGGGTGAGGGCCGTGCCGCGCAGGAACGTCTCGGCGTGCGCTGCCTCACCCAGGACGGCTCTCGTCACCGCCATGATCCGATCCACGTCACCGCGTTCGGCGGGCGGCAGCGGCGCGCCCACGCTTCGCCGCGCCGCGTCCGCCGCGCCGAGCAGCAGCACCGCGGTCTCGGCCCGGCTCGCGCCGCCGGACACCGCCGCAGCGCCCGCCAGCCCCTCGAAGGACAGGGCCACCGCCCGCGGCTCCCCGAACGAGAAGGCGACCTCCAACCCGCGCAGCTGACAGTCCGCGGCCCGCGCCGCGTCCCCGCGGAGCTCGGCGGTGAAGCCCAGCTCCACGAGCAGCAGGTGCTCGCCGGCCGCCGAGGACGGGAGCTCGTCGCGAAGCCTGATCAGGTACGCCTCCGCCGCGTCGAGGTCGCCGGAGCGGCGGGACCCCAGGGCGAGCCCCATGACCGCGTGCACCTCGCCGAAGACGTAGCCCTGCTCCGCGGCCAGCCGCCGGGCCTTGTCGTGCAGGTCATGGGCCTGGTCCCAGTCATGGGAGAGCAGGGCCAGCCGGCCCAGCCCGGAGTGGCGGGCGGCCACCTCCGCCGCCAGCCCCAGCTCCTGGGCGATCCGCAGCCCCTCGGTCTGGCGGCGGGCGGCCTCGGGGTAGTCGCCCTTGATCTCGGCGAGCGTGGAGAGCGGTGACACGGTCTGCAACGCGCCCCAGCGGTCCCCGAGCTCGTGGAAGAGCGCGGCGCCGCGCAGGCCGTCGCGGGCGACGGCGTCGAGGTCACCGCCGGTCAGCGCGTTCATGGCCCGCAGCCCGAGCGTGGCCGCCGTGCCCCACGCATCGCCGGTCAGGAGGCCGAGCGCCTGGGCGTTGACCTCCTGGCTGATGGCCGGGAGCCCGGCGTGATAGAGGCCGTACGCGTGCAGCCACAGCGCCCGGCCCCGTCGTACCGGATCGTCGATCCCGGCGGACGGCGGCGGCTCCGGGCTGGAGCGGTCGCCGGTCAGCAGCGCGAACGCGGCTGACAGCACGCGCAGCTCGGCGGTCTCGGCTGTCTCGGGGGCTTCGGCGGTCTCGGCTGTCTCGTCGGCTTCGGGGGCTTCGGGGGCTTCGGGGGCTTCGGGGGCGACGGCGAGCACTGCCGACAGGGCGCGGTGGCCCTCGTTCAGCCTGCCGCGCAGCAGCCACCACCAGCAGAGGGCGGTGGCCAGCCGGACGGCCGTGTCCGGCAGGACCGGCTCCTGGAGCGCCACCCGGACGTTGGCGGCCTCGGCGTCGAGGCGGTCGAGCCACGCCTGCTGCCCCGGCCCGCGGAGCCGAGGTTCGGCCTGTTCGGCGAGGTCCAGGTAGTGGCGCAGGTGCCGCTCGCGGACGCCGTCGAGCTCCTCCGCCTCGCGCACGCGCTCCGTCGCGTACGCGGCCACCGATTCGAGCAGCCGGTAGCGCGGCCCCGCCGGGCTGTGGGCCAGGACGACCATGGACCGGTCGACCAGCCGCGCCACCAGGTCGAGCACGTCCTCGCGCGGCACCTCGGCCCCCGCGCACACCGCCTCGGCCGCGTCCAGCGTGCAACCGCCGGCGAACACGGCCAGGCGGCGCAGGACCACCTGCTCCGGCTCACCGAGCAGCCCCCAGCTCCAGTCGATCATCGCCCGCAGGGTCTGCTGCCGTGCCGGGGCGCCCCGCTGCCCGGCGGTGAGCACCCGGAAACGGTTCTCCAGCCGCGCAGCCAGCTCCCGGGTCCCCAGGCCCCGCACCCGGGTGGCCGCGAGTTCGAGCGCGAGCGGGATGCCGTCGAGGCGGCGGCAGATCTCGGCCACCGCGTCGCGGGTCTCGTCGTCGAGAGCGAAGCCCGGGGCGGAGGCGGTGGCCCGCTCGGTGAACAGCCGGACCGCGTCGGCCGGTCGGAGCGGCTCGACCGCGTACACGATCTCGCCTGTCAGGCCGAGCGGTTCTCGGCTGGTGGCCAGGATGCCGATCCCCGGCGCGGCGCGCAGGAGGAGAGCCGCGAGCTCGGCGGCAGGCTCGATGACCTGTTCGCAGTTGTCGAGCACCAGTAAGATCCGGCGCTCGCGCAGAGCGGCGGCGAGCCGGTCGGCGGGCGCCCCGGGCGTGCCGGCCGGGAGGTCGCCGCCGAGACCGAGGGCGGCCGCGACCGCCTGGGCGAGGTCGGCCACGCCCCCGCGCTGGTCGGCGAGCTCGACCAGCCATACCCCGTCAGGGAAGAGCGGACCGGGCGACGAGTCGTCCTGCGGTGCCCGCGCCGCGATCCGGGTCGCGGCCTCCACCGCGACCCGCGTCTTGCCCACCCCGCCCGGTCCGATCAGCGTGACCAGACCTGCGCCACCGAGCAGCCTGTCGACCTCCGCCAGCACATGATCGCGCCCGATCAGGGCGGTGAGCTGGGCCGGGAGATTGGTCCGGGGGCGCCCGGGGACATCACGCCCGGGGACATCACGAGGCGGGCCGGGTAAGGGGTCCTGGTGCGGGATGCGGATCGGGCCGGGCGAGGGGTGCGGGGCGTGAGGCGGGCCGGGTGAGGGGTCCTGGCGCAGGGGGCCGGACGTGCCGGGTGAGGGGTGCGGGGCGTGAGGCGGGCCGGGTGACGGGTCCGGGTGCGGGATGTGGGGCCGGTCGAGGGACGGGTCCTGGCGGAGGATCGCCTGGTGGAGAGCGGCCAGCTCCGGGCCGGGGTCGACGCCGAGTTCGTCCGCGAGCAGGCGGCGCAGCTCCGCGTACGAGGCGAGCGCCTCGCTCTGGCGGCCGGCCAGGTAGAGGGCCCGGAGCTGGACGGCGCGCAGTCGTTCGCGCAGCGGGTGGAGCGCCACCAGGCCGTCGAGCTCCGCGGCGAGCAGGAGGTGGTCGCCCGCGGCCAGCCGGGCCTCGGCCTGCTCCTCCACGACGGCGAGACGTTGTTCGGTGAGGCGGTGCGCCGCCGCGCGGACGAACTCCTGGTCGGCGAAGTCGGCGTACGCCGGCCCGCGCCAGAGCCCGAGCGCCTCGGTGAGCAGCGCGGCCCGCGTCGCGGGGTCGGCGGAGCGGGCCTCGGCGACCAGGGCCAGAAAGCGGTCCGCGTCCACCTCGTCGGCCGGGCCGAGGCGGAGCAGGTAGCCGGGCGCCTGGTGGGCCACGCGGTCGCGGCCGACCGCCCGGCGCAGCTGGGAGACCTTGGCCTGCAGGGCGTTGGCGGGGTTGCCCGGCGGCTGCGCCCCCCACAGGTCGTCGATGAGCCGGTCGGCGGCGACCGTCCGCCCCTCGTGCACGAGCAGGTCGGCGAGCAGCGCCCTGACCTTGGCTTCGAGGACCTTGACCGGGCGGCCATCGTCGTCTTCCACCATCAGGGGACCGAGCACTCCGAACCGCACGCTGGCCACCGTACACAGGACCGGGCAGCGGGCCGTCAGCGGACCGTCAGCCACTCCGAAGCGCCGGGGAGCACAGTCGTCACTGCCCCACAGATCATGAGAGATCGGACGACGACCATGTCAAGCGCAGCGTTCACCTCCCGCCTGTTCGAACCCGCCAGGCTCGGCGGTCTCCACCTGCCCAACCGGCTGGTGATGGCCCCGCTGACCCGCAACCGCGCGTCGGCCGGCGGTGTCCCCGAGCCGATCATGGCGACGTACTACGCCCAGCGCGCGTCCGCCGGGCTGATCATCGCCGAGGCGACCACGCCGAACGCGGTCGGGCAGACCTATCCCGACATCCCCGCGATCTATGACGAGGCGCACGTGGCCGGCTGGCGGCGGGTCACCGGCGCGGTGCGCGCCGCGGGCGGCACGATGTTCCTGCAGCTGCAGCACGGCGGCCGGATCGGCCACCCGGACACCAGCGGGCTGACGCCGCTCGCGCCCTCGCCGGTGGCGTTCCCCGAACCGATCCACACCCCCGGGGGGTCCAGGCCGGGGGTCGTGCCCCGCGAGATGACCGTCGCCGGGATCCGGTCCACCGTCGCCGACTTCGCCGCTGCCGCCCGGCGTGCCGTCGACGCCGGGTTCGAAGGGGTGGAGGTGCACGGCGGCAACGGCTACCTGATCCACCAGTTCCTGTCGGAGGTCACCAACCGCCGCGCCGACGCCTACGGCGGCTCGGTGGCCGGGCGCATCCGCTTCGCGGTCGAGGTGGTCGAGGCCGTCGCCGACGCGATCGGCCCCGCGCGGGTGGGCCTGCGGATCGCCCCCGGGGTCACGGCCAACGCCATGCGGGAGCACGACATCGAGCGGGTCTATCCCGCGCTCGTCGGGGCGCTGGCGGACAAGGGTCTGGCCTATCTGCACGTCGTGTTCGCCGACCCGGCCCAGCCGCTGTTCCACCGCATCCGCGGCGGCTGGCCGGCCGCGTTGATCGCCAACCCGGCGCTGCCCTGGCCGACGCCGTTCCCGGCCGACGGGGGCAGGCACGCGGGGGAGCGGCTGCTCGGGGCGGGCGCCGACCTGATCTCGCTCGGCCGGGCGTTCCTGGCCAACCCCGATCTGGTCGAACGGTTCCGGCGCGGCGCGCCGCTCAACCCGGTGCGCGTGGAGCACTGGTACGGCGGCGGTGAGGTCGGCTACACCGACTATCCCGTACTGCGGGAAGAGCTCGTCTGACGCGGCGCTCAGGCGGACGTCAGCACGCCGAGCAGGTGGGTGACCTCGCGGGCGACCGCGTCCCTGCCGGACCGCACGTACTTGCGGGGGTCGACCACCTTGGCGTCCTCGGCCAGATGGTCGCGGATCGCGCCGGTGAACGCCTTGTTCAGGTGGGTCGCGATGTTGATCTTCTTCATGCCGTGCCGTACGGCCTCGCGCAGGGTGTCGTCGGGCACCCCGGAGGAGCCGTGCAGGACCAGCGGGACCGGCAGCGCGGCCCGCAGCTCGGCGATGAGCGCCAGGTCGAGCACCGCCTCCTTGGTGGTCATGGCGTGGGAGGTGCCCACGGCCACGGCCAGCGCGTCCACGCCCGTCCTGGCCACGTAGTCGGCCGCCTCGTGCGGCTTGGTGCGGGCGCCGGGGGCGTGCACGCCGTCCTTGCCGCCGACCTCGCCCAGCTCGGCCTCCACCCAGACGCCGCGCGCGTGGCACCACGCGGTCACCTCGGCGGTCGTGGCCACGTTCTCCTCGTCGGGCAGCGCGGAGGCGTCGAACATCACCGAGCCCAGCCCGAGCGCCACCGCCTCCTCGACCAGCGCGCGGTCGGTGGCGTGGTCCAGGTGCACGGCGACCGGCACCGAGGCGGCGCGGGCGACGGCGAGCGAGGCGAGCGCGACGGGCTCCAGCGCGCCGTGGTAGCGCACGCAGTTCTCGCTGATCTGCAGCACCACGGGCACGCCGAGGGCCTCGGCCCCGTCCACGATGGCGGTCGCGTGCTCCAGCTGGATCACGTTGAACGCGCCCACCCCGGCGGGGGACTGGCGGACGATGTCGCCGATGGCGGTGAGCGGCATGACGGGTCTCCTTCAGACGATCTCGATCAGCGGGTGGACGGCCTCGTACACGCTCGCGTCGAAGGCCCCGGCCACCGGCGCGGCCACCGCGGCGGCGCCCAGCGCGGCAGCCCGGCGCAGCAGCTCGGGCCAGGGACACGGGGACACCAGGCCGAGCGCCAGCCCGGCCACCAGCGCGTCGCCGGCCCCCGTCGGGTTGCCTTCGACGGCGTACGGCATCCGCGCCCGGAACGTTCCTTCGCCCGTGGCCGCCAGCACCCCGGCCGCGCCCAGGGACACGACCACCGCCCCGGCGCCCCGCCCGCGCAGGGTCTCGGCGCCCTCCTCGGGGGTGCCGTGCGGGACGGCCCTGGCCAGCTCCTCGGCGTTGGGCTTGACGATGGCGGGGCGGCCGTCGGGCGCGTGGCGCAGCGGCTCGCCGTCGGCGTCCACGATCGCGGGCACGCCCTGGTCGCGGGCGAGTGCGGCCAGGGTGGCATAGGTGGTGGCGGGCAAGCCTCGCGGGAGGCTGCCCGACAGCACGACGGCCCGCGCCTCGCGCAGCAGCGCCTCGTACGTGCGCAGGAAGTCGGCGAACTCCTCCTCGCCCACCCGCGGCCCCGGCTCGTTGAAGAGCGTGTGCGCGCCGGGCTCGGCGACGACGAGCGTGGTGCGGGACTCCCCGGCGACCGGCACCAGGGCGTGCGCCAGGCCCGCGGCGTCCAGGTCCTGCTCGACGGCCCGGCCGGTGGGTCCGCCGGCCAGGCCGGTGACCAGCACCTCCTGGCCGAGCGCGGCCAGCACCCTGGCCACGTTGACGCCCTTGCCGCCGGCGCGCCGGTGGACCGCGGCGACGCGGTTGACCCCGTCCCAGGAGACCTGAGGCGTCTCGTAGGTGACGTCGAGCGCGGCGTTGAGCGTCACGGTGACGATCATCAGGGCTCCGTGATCCAGGCGCCGCGTCTCATCACGCCGGCCACCTCCAGGTCGTCGTCGAGCACCACCAGGTCGGCGAGCTTGCCGAGGGCGATCGAGCCCACCCGGTCGGTCAGGCCGAGCACGCGGGCCGGCGTCAGCGACGTGGCGGAGGCCGCCTCGGGCAGCGACAGGCCCAGCTCGCGCACGGCCCTGCGGAAGGCGACGTCCATGGTGAGCGTGGAGCCCGCGATGGAGCCGCCCTCGGCCAGCCGGGCCACCCCGTCGACCACCCGCACCCGCATCGGGCCGAGGAGGTACTCGCCGTCGCTCAACCCGGTCGCCGAGATCGAGTCGGTGATCATGGCCACCCGCCCGGCCCCGGCCACCGCGCAGGCCAGCCGGAGCATGGCGGGGTGGACGTGCACGCCGTCGTTGATCAGCTCGACCGTGACCCGCTCGTCCTGCAGCAGCGCCGCGATCGGGCCGGGGGCGCGGTGGCCGAGCTGCGGCATCGCGTTGTAGAGGTGGGTGGCCACGGTGGCGCCGGCCTCGATGCCGGCCAGCGTCTGCCCGTAGTCGGCCTCGCTGTGGCCGAGCGCGGCGATCACGCCCTCGGCGACGGCCGTCCGGATCGTGTCGAGCGCGCCCGGCAGCTCGGCCGCGATCGTGAGCATCCGCACGTGCCCGCGCCCGGCCTTGACCAGCCCCGCGAACTCGGCCGGCGACGGCTCGCGCAGCAGCTCCGGGTCGTGCGCGCCGCAGCGCGCCCTGGCGATGTACGGGCCTTCGAAGTGGATGCCGGCCAGCAGGCCGTCGTCGCAGAGGTCGGCCAGCGACGCGGCGGCCGCGGCCAGCCGCTCCGGGGTGTCGGTGACCAGGCTGGCCACCATCGTGGTGGTGCCGTGCCGCTCGTGCAGCGCCACCGCGTCGCGCGCCCGGTCCTGCTCGCCGGTCGGGAAGGACCCGCCCGCTCCGCCGTGGTTGTGCAGGTCGACGAAGCCGGGCACGACGTGCCGCCCGCCCAGGCTGTGGCCGGGGCGGGGGGCGGATCCGTGGCCGATGTGCGTGATGCGGCCGTCTTCGATGGTCAGCCACCCCTCGTGCACTCCGTCGGGGGTCACGATGCGGGCGTCGGCGAGAGTAAGGCTCATGGAGAAAGGATCACAGATCGGGTGAGGTGGAGGGGCTCGTCGGGGTTCAGCCCCCGGGCGAACGCCCTGGCCACCGCCACCCGCTGGGCGCGGACCAGCTCGGCCATCGGGTCCAGGCCGCTCTCGAAGAACGTGCCGCCGGTGGCCTCCACCTGGCCCCGCAGCCCTTCGGGGGCCGGGCCGAGCGTCCAGGTGACGCGGCCGGGGCCGGCGATGCTGACCGGGCCGTGGCGGTACTCCATCGCGGGGTAGGCCTCGGTCCACGAGCGGGACGCCTCGCGCATCTTCAGCGCGGCCTCCTGCGCCAGCCCGACGGACCAGCCCGTGCCGAGGAAGGTGACCTGCTCGGCGCTGATCAGCTCGTCCGGCAGCGGCTCGGCCAGCGCCCGCTCGGCGTCGGCGACGGCCCGCTCCAGGTCCTCGCCCAGGCTGGCGCGGAGCATGGCGAGCTGGGTGGTGGCGAACCGGGTCTGCACGACCGAGCGCTCGTCGGCGTAGTCGAGCACGATCACCTGGTCGGCGGCCCGCATGATCGGCGTCTCCGGGTCGGCGGTGATCGCCGTGGCCGGGACGTCCCACCTGGACAGCAGGTCGAGCACCTCGGTCGTGGTGCCGGAGCGGGACAGTGCCAGCACCCGGTCGTAGCGCCGCCCGACGGGCGCCTCGGAGGCGGCGAACGCGTCGGTCTCGCCCTGCCCGGCGCCCTCCCGGAGTGCCGCGTACGCCATCGCGACGAACCACGAGGTGCCGCAGCCCACGACGGCGACCCGCTCGCCCGGACGAGGCAGCTTGTCGGCGGGGACGTGCGCGACCGCGCGGCGCCAGCACTCGGGCTGGGACGCGATCTCGGCTTCGGTATGGGTGGACACCGCTACCTCCGTGATGCTTGTTTCTGCACTTTTTATAGCATAAATGAGCAAATATAGGCAGTGGTGGCCCCGGATGCGCGGGTATGCCACGCTTGCCCCCTTGACGGATCTCCGAAGGGAGGGTGATCGTGTCCCGATACGACCGGTGGAACGCGATCCTGGAGCTGCTGGCGCAAGAAGGCAGGCTCTCCGTCGAAGACGCGGCCGGCGCGCTCGACGTCTCCACCGCGACCATCCGCCGCGACCTCGACCAGCTCGCCCAGCAGCAGATGCTCATGCGCACCCGCGGCGGCGCCGTCGCGCAGAGCGTCAGCTACGACCTGCCGCTGCGCTACAAGACCGCCAGGCACGCCGACGAGAAGCACCGCATCGCGGCCGCCGCCGCCGAGCTGGTGCAGCCCGGCGCCGTGGTCGGGCTCAACGGCGGCACCACCACCTCCGAGCTGGCCCGCGTGCTGGCCACGCAGGCGACGCTGGAGTCCGGCTTCACCGTCGTCACCAACGCGCTCAACATCGCCGCCGAGCTGGTGGTCCGGCAGCACGTGAAGATCGTCGTCACCGGCGGGGTGGCCAGGCCGCAGTCGTACGAGCTCATCGGCCCGCTCGCCTCGGGCGTGCTGGAGCAGGTGACGCTCGACATCGCCTTCCTCGGCGTGGACGGCCTCGACGTGGAGCTGGGCGCCTCGGCGCACCACGAGGGCGAGGCCGACGTCAATCACCTGCTCATCAGCAGGGCCGCCCAGGTCGCGGTCGTGGCGGACTCCTCGAAGCTGGGAAAACGGGCATTTTCCCGTATCTGCCCCATCGGGGAGATCGACACCCTCGTCACCGACGAGCGGCTGCCCGAGGCCGAGGCCGCCCGCTTCACCGAGGCGGGCGTGAAGGTGATCCGCGCATAGCGGGTAGGTATGGACGCAAGTCTCGTAACGCTGGGGAGATGCGCATGACGGCGGGGAAAGGCGCGGCCCGGCTCGGGCCCGTCGAGCGGAGCGCGGCACTGGCGGCGATGGCCGCGCGTGAGCTCGACGTGGTGGTGGTCGGCGGCGGGGTGGTCGGCGCCGGCACCGCGCTGGACGCCGCCACGCGCGGGCTGGAGGTGGGCCTGGTCGAGGCCCGCGACTTCGCCTCCGGCACCTCCTCCCGCTCCTCCAAGCTGATCCACGGCGGCCTGCGCTATCTCGAACAGCTCAACTTCGACCTGGTCCGCGAGGCGTTGCAGGAGCGGGCGCTGCTGCTGCAGCGCATCGCGCCGCACCTGGTGCGGCCGGTGCCCTTCCTGTTCCCGATGACGCACTTCGGGTGGGAACGCCCGTACGTGGGAGCGGGCGTGATGCTCTACGACACGCTCGGCTTCGCCTCCGGGCTGACCAGGGGCGTGCCGGGCCACCGCCACCTGTCCAGGAAGCGCGCGCTGCGGCTGGCCCCGGCGCTGAAGCGGTCCGCTTTCACCGGCGCGGTGCAGTACTGGGACGCCCAGGTCGACGACGCCCGCTACGTGATGACGCTGCTGCGCACCGCCGCGACCTACGGCGCCTACGTGGCGCCGCGCGCCCAGGCCGTAGGGTTCCTGCGCGAGGGGGAGCGGGTCACCGGCGTGCGGGTGCGCGACCTGGAGTCCGGCGACGAGCTGGACGTGCGCGCGCAGCAGGTGGTCAACGCCACCGGCGTGTGGACCGACGACATCCAGGAGCTCGTCGGCGGACGCGGCCAGATCCACGTGCGCGCCTCCAAGGGCATCCACCTGCTGGTGCCGCGCGACCGGATCCACTCACTCACCGGGCTCATCCTCCGTACGGAGAAGTCCGTGCTGTTCGTCATCCCGTGGGGCCGCCACTGGATCATCGGCACCACCGACACCGAGTGGACCCTCGACAAGGCGCACCCGGCCGCGTCCCGGGCCGACATCGACTACCTGCTCGACCATGTCAACGAGGTGCTGTCGGTCCCGCTCACCAGGGACGACGTGGAAGGCGTGTACGCGGGGCTGCGTCCGCTGCTGTCCGGCGAGTCCGACGAGACGTCCAAGCTGTCGCGCGAGCACGTGGTCGCGCACCCGGTGCCCGGCCTGGTGATGATCGCCGGGGGCAAGTACACGACCTACCGGGTGATGGCCAAGGACGCCGTCGACGCCGTCGCCCACGGGCTCGACCAGCGGGTGCCGCCCTCGTGCACCGACCGCATCCCGCTGGTGGGCGCCGAGGGCTACCAGGCGCTGTGGAACTCCCGCCACCGGACCGCGCACGAGTCCGGCCTGCACGTGGCCAGGATCGAGCACCTGCTGCAGCGCTACGGCTCGCTCATCGACGAGGTGCTGGCACTGGTCGAGGCCGACCCGTCGCTGGGCGCCCCGCTGCACGGGGCCGACGACTACCTGCGGGCGGAGATCGTCTACGCCGCCACCCACGAGGGCGCCCGGCACCTCAACGACGTGCTGACCCGGCGCACCCACATCTCCATCGAGACCTTCCACCGCGGCCTGGTCGTCGCCCAGGAGGCCGCCGAGCTGCTCGCCGGCCCGCTGGGCTGGGACGACGAGCAGGTCAAGCGCGAGGTGGAGTACTACACCAAGCGCATCGAGGCCGAGCGCCTGTCCCAGGAGCAGGACACCGACCAGGAGGCCGACGCGATCAGGCTCGGCGCCCCCGAGATCGTCCCGGTGGCCATGCCCGAGTCGTCATGAGGTGAGCGGGATCCACGCCTGCTTGGCGAGCGTGGCCAGGTCGTTCACCTGGACCCCGTCGTACGAGAACGTCCAGATCGACTCGCCGATCACCATCGAGCGCTGGATGCCGGGCTGGTAGGTGTAGTCCTGCTCGGTGCGGGTGGGGTGCTCGATCGTGCCGGTCCTCCTCACCTCCGCGTCGGTGATCCTCAGGACGGCGGCGCCGGTCTGGAACCGGCCGCCCTCGTGGCTGCTGAGCGGGATGACCGCGGTGCCGGTCTTCGGCCAGTAGAGGAACGCGTGCGGGTCCCACTCGGCCTCGGAGCCCGACGCCTTCTGGAACATCTGCGACAGCCTGCGCGGCGCGGCCGGGTCGCTGACGTCGAACAGCGAGACCTGGGTGCCGAGCGTCCTGCCGTCCTTGTCCGCCTCCTGCCCGATGCCGATCAGCCGCCCGTCGCCCGCCGGGTGCAGGTAGGCCGAGTAGCCGGTGATCTTCAGCTCACCGGTCACCTTCGGCGCCGCCGGGTCCCGCAGGTCGAGCGTGTAGAGCGGGTCGACCTGCCGGAACGTGACCACGTAGCCGACCGGGCCGATGAACCGGACCGAGTAGATCCGCTCGCCCTCGCCCAGCCCGCCGACCTGGCCGACGGTGTTCATGCCGGCCGTGTCGAGCACGTACACGCTGCTGGAGCTGGCCCGGCCGTCGGCCGAGTTGAACGTGGTGGCGACGCGCAGGTGGCCGTCGTGCTCCGACAGCGAGTACTGGTTGAGCAGCCGGCCAGGCATCTTGCCGGAGGCCGCGTACACGGGCGCGCCCGGCCGCGAGACGTCGAACCGGTGCACCTCGGTCTCCTCCGGCGGCGGCCCCTGCTCCTTGGTGACGCCGGGGGTGGGCTCCTCCGGTGACGGCTCGGTCGCCGGGGCGTCCTCGACGGGCACCCTTCGGGTCGGCCACCACCAGCGCGGGTTGCTCGCGACGTACAGGCTCTGGCCGGTTCCGTAGACGATGTCGCCGTCGGCGGCCAGCGCGATCGGGTCGGAACCCGCGGTGGTGACGCCCTGGGCCAGGTCGAGCGTGTGCAGGGTGAGCAGCGAGGTGCCGGTGTAGTCGGCCGGGTGGCTGATCCGCTCGCACGGCACCGTGGCCTTCCTGACGGCGCCGGAGGCGTCGGTGATCTCGACGTCGGGCAGCCAGGCGGTCAGCGGGGCGCCGCGCACCACGGCCTGGTTCATGGCCGTGCGCTCGGCGTCGCTGGTGTTCGTCTTGGCCTCGGGGAAGCCGATGTCGGGCTGGCTGCGGGTGACGAGCCGGACCGTGGAGCCGACCATGCGGGCGTCCACGTGGGCGCCCTCGGGCTTGATCGTGCCGATCACCTTCGGCCCGCCCGCGAGGTCGACGAGCACGTACCGGGTCTCGCCCGGCGGGGCGAAGCCGTCCGCGACCCGGCTGCTCACCATGCCGCCGCCCTGGAGCAGCACCAGCGCCCGGTCACCGGAGACGAGCAGGTCGGCGGGGGCGTAGCCGCGGTCGCCGGGGGTCAGGTCGAGTGAGGCGGTGACCTTCCTGGTCGCGGTGTCGATGATCCGCAGGGTGCCGCCGGTGATCGTGAAGACGCGGTCGCCGTCGGTCTTGACCAGGTCGGGCTCGTCCACGCCGGCCTCGTGCACGTTCGTGGTCGAGTGGTCGGGGGTCTGCTTGACCGCGCTGTCCCTGGCCGACGCCGCGTCTTCCGCGAACATGATCTGCGGGCCGCCGAAGCCCCACGGGCCCACGTTCGCGGCGGCCTTCTCGCGCAGTCCGGACAGCAGTTCGTCGCAGTCGCTGTAGGAGACCAGGCGGACCGCCCCGAGCGGCTGGGTGCGCGGGGTGGCGGGCGCCTCGCCGGGGGCGGCGGAGGTGCAGGCGGCGAGGGCCGCGACGAGCGCGGCGGCCACGGCCGGGCGGGTGAGCGTCTTCATGCCCCCACAACGGATCAGGCGGGCGACCGGTTCAGGCGGGTACGGGGGTGAAGATCGGAGCCATCCTCACCTCCGAGGCCGTCCGCACGAGCGTGCGCCCCAGCGTGCCGCGGAAGTCGGCGACCCGGATGTCGTCGCCGATCCAGCAGTAGAAGTGGCGCTCGCCGTACCAGCCGAGCAAGTTGTCGCAGGGCGAGGTGAAGCTGTGGCTCAGCGCGCCGGTCCGGGCGTCCCAGACGCAGTGGTCGCCCTGCTTCTTGTCGAGGCAGTCGGTGACCAGCGCCTTCCCCGACGGGCTGAACAGCGCGTCGGTGCCCGCCCCCAGGACGCCCGTCGAGCGCAGCTCGCGGACGACCTTCCCCGAGGCGTCCAGGAAGCGCAGCCCCTTGGTTCCGGCCTCGTTGACGACGCCCTGACGCCGGTCGTCCCAGCCGAAGGTGTTCTCGTACTCGTCGGAGCCGGTGCGGGCCACCTCGACCTGGCCGGTGGCCGCGTGCACCATGACGAATCCGACGTACATCCCCTTCTGCCCCGCGCCTTTCTGGATGCTGAGCAGGATCTTGCCAGAGTCGGGCGTCCAGGCGTCGATCGAGGCCTGCAGCGGCGAGCCGATGGTTTCGACGGTCTTCCTGCCGCCGTCGCGGCGGTCGACGATCTCGATGAGGTCGCGGTCGTTGGCGGAGTAGTCGTCGCCCCGGGTCGCAAGGTAGCGGCCGTCGGGGGAGACCAGCGCCTCCCGCGCGCCGGAGTGCTTGACGAAGTCGCCGCCGAGCGACTCCCTGGCGTAGGGCACCCACTCTTTCCGCTTCTTGTCGTAGATCTCGTACGAGGTGAGCCTGATGGGGTCGTCGGGATGCTCGAACACGGTGATCGCGCCACCGGGGAGCTCCGACGGGCTGCCGGTCGGCGGCACGGTGGGCTGCTCGGCCGGCTGCCCGGTGGGCTGTCCGGTGGGCTGACCGGCGGCGGTGGCGCGCGCGGAAGCCTGGGACCGCGACGCCGTCGGGCTTTCGTCGCCCGGGCGGGCCACCAGCACGCCGGCGACCAGCAGCAGCGCGCCCGCCACGGCCGCCCCGGCGATCAGGGCCGTCCTGCGGCGCTTCCGGGCGGGCGCCGAGGCGGTGGAGCCCTGGGCCAGGATGCCCGAGGCGGCGCCCGGGTGGCGCAGCAGGCGCATGAGCACCTCTTCGGCCGTGGGCCGCCGCGCCGGGTCCTTGTCGAGGCAGGCGGCCACCACCTCGCGCAGCGGGCCGTCGAGACCGGTGAGGTCGGGCGTCTGGGTGAGCACCCGGTTGATCACCGCGGGCACCGTGTCGGAGCCGAAGGGCGCCTTCCCGGTGGCGGCGTAGATCATCGTGCCGGCCCAGGCGAACATGTCGGCCGCGGGGCCGACCTGGTGGCCTTCGACCTGTTCCGGGGCCATGTAGGCCGGGGTGCCGACCAGCGAGGCGCTGATCGTGGAGGTGGCGTCGAGCGCGCGGGCGATGCCGAAGTCGATCACCCGCGGCCCGTCGGCGCCCAGCAGGACGTTGGCCGGCTTGAAGTCGCGGTGGACGATGCCCGCCTGGTGGATGGCGGCCAGCGCGGTCGCGGTGCCGATGGCCAGGCGGTGCAGGGCCGTGCCGGTGCGCGGCCCGTCGGCCTGGACGGTCGCCGACAGCGGGCGGCCCTCGACGTACTCGCTGACGATGTAGGGCCGGTCGTGCTCGACCCCGGTGCCGAGCACGGCGGCCGTGCAGAACGGCGCCACCTGCCGGGCCACCTCGACCTCGCGCAGGAACCGGGCGACGCTGGTCTGGTCGCCGGACAGGTCGGGGCGCAGCCACTTGACCGCCACCCTGGCGCCCGAGTGGTCGGTGGCGAGGTAGACGACGCCCTGGCCGCCCGCTCCCAGCCTTCCGGACAGCTCCAGACCGCCGAGCCGCGGGGGGTCGCCGGGGCGGAGGGGCGCGATGGTGGTCATAGGGAAAATTCTGGCCTCCCTGAGGCGGCTGAGGATAACTACCGGTCGGTAGCAAACCCGAATATCCTTCTGGCATGCATCTGACCGCCGGCACCACCCGGCAGATCATCGCCCCGTTCACCGGCGAACCTCTCGCCGAACTGGCCCTGGCCGGCGCGGACGACGTGCGCGAGGCGTACCGGAAGGCGCGGGCGGCGCAGGAGGAGTGGGCCGCCCGGCCCGTGCAGGAGCGGGTGAAACCGTTCCTGCGGCTGCACGACGCGATCCTGGACCGGCGCGAGGAGATCCTGGACCTGCTCCAGGACGAGACCGGCAAGGCCCGCTCGCACGCCTTCGAGGAGGTGCTGGACGTCGCGGGCTGCGTGCTCTACTACGCCCGCCGGGCGCCCGGCCTGCTCGCCCCGCAGGGGCGCAAGGGCGTCTTCCCGATCGCCACCCGGGTCAGCGAGCTGCGCCGGCCCAAGGGCGTGGTCGCGCTCATCTCGCCGTGGAACTACCCGCTGTCGCTGGGCGTCACCGACGCCGTGCCGGCGCTGCTGGCGGGCAACGCGGTCGTGCACAAGCCCGACACCCAGACCACCCTGTCCACCCGCTGGGCCGTCGACCTGCTGGTGGAGCTGGGCATGCCGGGCGACCTCTGGCAGGTCGTGCCCGGCGACCCCGCCGAGATCGGCGAGGCGCTGCTCGACGGCGCCGACTACGTCGCCTTCACCGGCTCCACCCGCAGCGGCAGGAAGATCGCCGAGGAGGCGGCCAAGCGGCTCATCGGCTGCTCGCTGGAGCTCGGCGGCAAGAACCCGATGCTGGTCCTCGACGACGCCGACCTGGACCTGGCCGTGCAGGGCGCGGTCCGCGCCTGCTTCGCCAACGCCGGCCAGCTGTGCATCTCCATCGAGCGGCTGTACGTGCACGCCTCGCTGTTCGACGCGTTCGCCGACCGCTTCGCCCGGCAGGTGCGCAACATGAAGCTGGGCCCCGGCCGCGACTGGTCGGTCCAGATGGGCTCGCTCACCCACCGCCACCAACTGGAGACCGTCACCCGGCACGTCGAGGACGCCGTGGCCCGCGGCGCCACTGTGCTCGCGGGCGGCAAGGCCAGGCCCGACCTCGGCCCGCTGTTCCACGAGCCGACCGTGCTCACCGGGGTGACCGAGGACATGGAGCTCTGCCGCGAGGAGACGTTCGGCCCGGTGGTGGCGCTCCACCCGTTCACCACCGACGACGAGGCGGTCGAGCTGGCCAACGACACCGCCTACGGCCTGAACGCCTCCGTCTGGACCTCCGACACCGCCCGCGGCCGCGCGCTCGCCGCCCGGATCAAGGCCGGCACGGTCAACGTCAACGAGGGGTACGGCGCCGCCTACGCTTCCTACGACGCCCCTATGGGCGGCATGAAGGCGTCCGGCCTGGGGCGCAGGCACGGCACGGAGGGCCTGCTGCGCTACACCGAGGCGCAGACCGTGGCGACGCAGGCGTCCTGGCTGCGCCTGGAGCCGCCGTTCGACCTTTCCCAGGAGACGTGGGCGGACGTGCTGTCCACCACGCTCAAGGTGATGAAGTGGCTGAGGGTGAAGTGAGCGGGTTCGACGTCGTCGTCATCGGCTCCGGGTTCGGCGGCAGCGTCTCGGCGCTCCGGCTGGCGGAGAAGGGCTACCGGGTCGCGGTGCTGGAGGCGGGGCGGCGCTTCGAACGGTCCGAGCTGCCCGCCACCTCCTGGCGGCTGCGCGACTTCCTGTGGGCACCGTGGCTGGGCTGCAAGGGGATCCAGCGGATCCACCTGCTCCGGGGCGAGAAGGGCACCGGAGTGCTGGTGCTCGCCGGGGCCGGGGTGGGCGGGGGGTCGCTGGTGTACGCCAACACGCTGTACGAGCCGCTCGACCCGTTCTACCGCGACCCGCAGTGGGCCTCGATCACCGATTGGAAGGGCGAGCTGGCGCCCTACTACGACCAGGCCAAGCGGATGCTCGGGGTGACGACCAACCCGACGCGCACCGCGGCCGACGACGTGATGCTGAAGATCGCCGAGCGGATGGGCGTGGGAGACAGCTTCCGCCTGGCCCCCGTCGGCGTCTACTTCGGCCCCGACGGCGCGGACCCGTACTTCGGCGGCGCGGGCCCCGAGCGGCGCGGGTGCGTCGAGTGCGGCGCGTGCATGACCGGCTGCCGCCACGGCGCCAAGAACACGCTCACCGAGAACTACCTCTATCTGGCCGAGCGGGCGGGCGCCCGGGTCTACGCCGAGTGCACGGTCACCTCGGTCCGCCCGCTGCCGTCGGGCGGGTACGAAGTGCTCGCCCGGCGCACCGGCTCGGCCCGGCAGCGCCGCGTCTTCACCGCCGGGCAGGTCGTCTTCGCGGCCGGCGCCTGGGGCACCCAGCGGCTGCTCCACCGGCTGCGCGACGGCGGCACGCTGCCCCGGATCTCGCCCCGGCTGGGCACGCTCACCCGTACCAACTCCGAGGCCCTGCTCGGCTTCGAGCGGCTGTCGCGCGGCGGCGGGAAGCTCAACGCCGGGGTGGCGATCACCTCCTCGATCCACCCGGACGAGGAGACGCACATCGAGCCGGTCCGCTACGGCGACGGCTCCAACGCGATGGGCCTGCTGCGCACGTTGCTGATCGACGGCGGACGCAACCGGTGGAAGGCGTTCGCCGCCGAGGCCGCCCGGCGGCCGCTGCGCGCGCTGAAGCTGCTCGACCTGCGCGGCTGGTCGGAGCGCTCGGTGATCGCGCTGGTCATGCAGGTCAAGGACAACTCGATCACGGTACGGCGCGGCCGGTCCGGGCTGCGCTCGGCCCGGGGGCACGGCGAGGCGAACCCCACCTGGATCCCGGCCGGGCACGAGGCGGTGCGGATCGGGGCCGAGGAGGTCGGCGGCGAGCCGCGCGGCTCGTGGCTCGATCTGTTCGACATCCCCGCGACCGCGCACTTCCTGGGCGGCTGCGCGATCGGCGCCTCACCGGACGAAGGCGTGATCGACCCGTACCACCGGCTCTACGGGTACGACGGGCTGCACGTCGTGGACGGCTCCTCGGTGGCCGCCAACCTGGGCGTGAACCCCTCGCTGACCATCACGGCGCTGGCCGAGCGGGCCATGGCGTTCTGGCCGAACGCGGGCGAGCCCGACGCGCGCCCGCCGCTGGGCTCCCCTTACCGGACGGTCGCGCCCGTGGCCCCGCGTTCCCCGGCGGTGCCGGCCACGGCTCCCGCCGCGCTCCGGCTGATCAGCCGCTGACCGCCTCGATCTCGTCCAGCAACGCGACGAGCGTGGCGTCGTCCGTGGCCGGGGCCATCACCGTGATCCGCAGGTGACGGACCCCGGCCAGCTCGGTCGAGGTGAGGTAGAAGGTGCCGTCGCGCATCAGCCGCTCACGGATCGCCACCTGGTCACCGTCGCCGTACCGGAAGCACACGATGTTGCTCTCCGGCTCGTACGGGAGGGTGAACCCGCGCCGCTCGCGGGCCAGCTCCCAGAACCGGTGCGCGGTGTCGTACCGCGAGGCCACGTAGTCGCCGAGGCCGCGCTCGCCCCGCCAGGCCAGGTTGAGGAACACCTTCAGCCCCAGCTCGGCCTTGGTGCACTCGACCGTGCGGCGGATCTGGTCGAAGCCCTGGTCCTCGCCGTAGAACAGGTAGCTGGCCTCCTGCTTGAACGCCGCGTCCAGGTCGCTCTCCCTGCGCACCAGCACCGCGGCCGACAGCGCCGAGGTGCGCAGCATCTTGTGCGCGTCCCAGATCACCGAGTCGGCCAGCTCGACGCCGTCGAGCAGGTGGGCGTGCCGGTCCGACAGCAGCGCCGAGGCGCCGTGCGCGCCGTCCACGTGGAACCACACCCCGCGCTCGCGGCACCACTCGCCGATCGCCCGCAGGTCGTCGTGCAGCCCGGTGCCGGTGGCGCAGGCCGCCGCCACCAGCGCCATCACCCGCCGGCCTGAGAGGTCGGGCAGCCGCGCCGGGTCGATCCGGCCCAGCTCGTCCGTCTCCAGCGGCACCATCGCCCGCTGCCCGAGTCCGAGGATGGAGACCGCCCGGGAGATCGAGTAGTGCGCCGACGGCGGGGCCAGGATCACCAAGTCGCCCGGCACGCCCTCCTCCCACGCCTCCGGCACCGCCCGCGCCCGGGCCGCCAGCATCGCGGTCAGGTTGGCCAGCGAGCCGCCGTGCGTCAGCACCCCGCCGCCGGCCGGGAAGCCCACCTTGTCCAGCATCCAGCGCAGGACCTCGAACTCGACGGTGGCCGCCGACGCGCCCATCTCGTAGATGTTCATCGGGTTGTTCATCGCGCCGTGCACGAAGTCGGCCAGCGCGGCGGGGAAGTCGGGGGAGGCGGTCTGGTGGGCCAGGAACGCCGGGTGGTGCAGCCGGGTGCCCTCGGCCAGGTAGGCGCGCAGGAACGCGCGGTACGAAGCCGGGGTCATGCCGCCCTTGGCGATCAGCTCACGCAGGCTCAGCCGGTCCGCGAGCTCGCGCGGCGGAGTGCGCCGGAGCACGGGGGCCTCGCCCCGCTGGCTGTCGGCCACGTAGGCGGACAGCTCCTCGACCGTGACGCCGGCCGACTCGATGAACTCTTCCACGTTCCACATATCTCGAAATAGTGAGGACATCGTCGGCGTACGGCTAGTCTTGCCGAATCGGAGGGCGATATACGTGCATAACGCCGAACTGGATTCGATCGATCTGGCCATCCTTGCCGAGTTGCAGAGGGACGCCCGGCTGCCCAACAAGGATCTCGCGGAACGGCTCGGCGTCGCACCCTCCACCGCGCTCGAACGGGTGCGCGCGCTGCGCCGGCGCGGAGTGATCACCGGCTTCCGCGCCTCGGTCGACATCGCCAGGCTGGGCCGCCCGCTGCAGGCGCTGCTCGCGCTCCGGGTACGCCCGCACACCAGCCAGCTCGTCGACCCGCTGCGCGCCTTCGTCCTGTCACTGCCCGAGACCATCACGCTCTTCCACGTGGCCGGGGCCGAGGACTTCCTGGTGCACGTGGCCGTGGCCGACGCCGAACACCTGCACCGGCTCTGCCTGGAGAGATTCCTCGTACGGTCCGAGATCGTCCATCTGCAGACCACGCTGATCTTCAAGAGCGAGCACCAGCCCGTCCAGCGGCCCGCCGAAATGTGAAAATATCCGGGCATGGCCCTTCGGATCACCACGCTCGCCGAACGCCCCGAGTTCGCCGCCTCGCTGTGGGACATGGACAACGCCTGGCCGGAGTTCATGATGAAGGACCCGCTGGCCGACTTCTTCTACACGATCGCCGACACGGTCTACCCCGAGTACGTCCTGGTGGCCGACGACGACGCCGAGCCCGGCAGGCTGGCGGCACGGGGCTGCATGATGCCGTTCACCATGAAGGGCGACGAACTGCCCGACGACGGCTGGGACGGCGTCATCAGGCGCGGCTGGCTGGCCCGCGAGCGCGGCGAACGGCCCGACCGGGTCTCCGCGCTGGAGATCACCGTCCGCCGCGACCTGCTCGGCCAGGGCGTCTCGCCCCTCATGGTGGCCGCCATGCGCGACAACGCCGCCCGCCTCGGGTTCGCCGAACTCGTCGCGCCGGTGCGGCCCTCCTGGAAGCACGAGGAGCCGTACACCCCCATGCCGGAGTACGTCGCCCGCACCCGCTACGACGACGAGCTGCCCTACGACCCGTGGCTGCGCGTGCACGTACGGGCCGGCGGCGAGATCGTCAAGGTGGCGCCGCGCTCGATGACGATCGCCGGGACGCTCGCCGAGTGGCGCGCGTGGACCGGCCTGCCCTTCGACAAGCCCGGCCCGGTGGAGGTGGCGGGCGCGCTCACCCCCGTCCTCGTCGAGCCCTGGCACGACTTCGCCGTCTACGTCGAGCCGAACGTCTGGGTCCGCCACCCGCTCTGCTGACCATGAGGCGTTAGCGTTTCCGGCATGACGGAACTCCAGCCAAGATTGCGGGCCATCATCGACCTGATGGTCCCGGAAGCGCGCGAGTCGGGCGGACGGCACGAGTACGACGGCGCCGTCCAGGACCTGTCACCCGAGGGCGTGCGCGCGGGCCTGGCCCGGCTCGGCGACGGCGACCTGCCCGGCGACCCCCACGACGCCCGCCACCTCCAGGTCTTCGAGGAGGCCCTGCGCGTCCAGCTCGGCGAACTCGAACTGCACCGCAAGAACCCCCTCATCCACCTGTCCAACCTGGAGCTCGCCTGCTACGACCGCGAGTACGCCCCCGAGGAGCACCGCACCGCCGCCCAGGCCGCCCACCTCGCGCGCTGGCCCGAGGCCGTGGAGCACGCGATCACCTCGCTCGACCAGGTCAGCGCCCCCGTGGCGGCCTCCCTGCTGGGCGCCGTCAAGGGCCTGGCCGCCGGCGTCACCGACCCGGCCGCCCTGGAGGCGCACGCCCGCCTGGTCGCCCACATCGAGCGGGCCGCCGGGCACGGCGCCCCCGACGCCGCGCTCGGCGCCGCCGCGCTGGCCCGGCTCATGGGCTCCGCCGAGGGCCTGGACGTCGACCTCGGCAGGCTGGCCGAGCGCGCCGACGCCGAACGCGACCGGCTGACCGCCCGCCTGGCCGACGCCTGCGACCGGCTCGGCCAGGGCGGCAGGCCGCCGCTCGACGTGGTCCGCGAGCTGGTCAAGCAGCACCCCGACGCCGACGGGGTGATCGAGGCGGCCAGGATCGGCACCGAGAAGGCCATCGCGTTCACCCGCGAGAAGGACCTCGTGCCCTACCACGACGGCACCTGCCTGGTCGGCCTCGCCCCCGAGTCGCGCCGCTGGGCGATGGCCATGATGTCGTGGAACGCCCCCGGCGAGCCCGACGGCCCGTCCTGGTACTACGTCACCCCGCCCGACCCGTCCTGGCCGGAGCAGGACACCGAGGAGTGGCTGGAGGTCTTCAGCGACACCACGCTGCCCGCGATCAACGTGCACGAGGTCGCCCCCGGCCACTTCTCCCACGGCCTCGCGCTGCGCCAGGCCCGGTCCGACGTGCGGCGGCTGCTGGTGTCCCTGTCGTTCGTCGAGGGCTGGGCGCACTACGCCGAGGAGCTCTGCGTCGAAGAGGGCTTCGAGTCCGGCGACCCGCGCTTCGAGATCGGCGTCTGGGTGGAGGCGCTGATCCGCGTCACCCGCCTGGCCTGCGCGATCGGCGTGCACACCGGCACGATGACGGTGGACGACGCGGCCGCCCGGTTCGCCTCACACACCCACCTGGCCGGCCCCGCCGCCATGGCCGAGGCCAGGCGAGCCACGTTCGATCCCACGTACGGCCGCTACACCTGGGGCAAGCTGGCCATCATGGACCTGCGCGAGCAGGCCAGGCAGGCGTGGGGCGCCGGCTTCACCCTCCAGCGCTTCCACAAGCACCTGCTGGACCTCGGGTCCCCGCCGCTCGGTCTGCTGTCGATAGACTGAGTCCACCGCATTCGCCTTTGGGGGGTCCTTTCGGTGTCTGAGTTCGACACGGTCCTGGTGGTCGACTTCGGCGCGCAGTACGCGCAGCTCATCGCCAGGCGGGTACGCGAGTGCCACGTCTACTCCGAGATCGTCCCGTCGACCATGCCGGTCGCGGAGATGATGGCGAAGAACCCCAAGGCGATCATCCTGTCCGGCGGCCCCTCGTCCGTCTACGCCGACAACGCCCCCGCCGTGCCGCACGGCCTGTTCGAGACCGGGGTGCCGACGTTCGGCATCTGCTACGGCTTCCAGGCGATGGCGCAGGCGCTGGGCGGCGAGGTGGCCCGCACGGGCGTCGCCGAGTACGGCGGCACCGCCCTGGAGGTGCTCGACGAAGGCGTGATCTTCGCGGGCCTGCCCATGGCGCAGAAGGTCTGGATGTCCCACGGCGACAGCGTCGCCGCCGCCCCCGAGGGCTTCCTGGTGACCGCCTCCACCCGCGAGACCCCGGTCGCCGCCTTCGAGCACCCCGGCCGCGGGCTCTACGGGGTGCAGTTCCACCCCGAGGTGCTCCACAGCGAGCACGGCCAGCAGGTGCTCAGACACTTCCTGGACGCGGCGGGCTGCCGTCCCACCTGGACCATGCTCAACATCGTCGAAGATTCGGTGGAGGCGGTGCGTCGTCAGGTCGGCGACGGGCGTGCCATCTGCGCGCTGTCCGGCGGGGTCGACTCGGCGGTGGCCGCCGCGATCGTGCAGCGGGCCATCGGCGACCGGCTCACCTGCGTCTTCGTCGACCACGGGCTGCTGCGCAAGGGCGAGGCCGAGCAGGTCGAACGCGACTTCGTGGCCGCCACCGGCGTGCGACTGCGGGTGGTCGACGCCTCCGACCGGTTCCTCAAGGCCCTCGACGGGGTCTCCGATCCTGAGGAGAAGCGCAAGATCATTGGCCGCGAGTTCATCCGGGTCTTCGAGGACGAGCAGCGGGCCATCATGGCTGACGGTCCGGTGGATTTCCTGGTGCAGGGGACGCTTTATCCGGATGTGGTGGAGTCCGGTGGGGGTACGGGGACGGCCAACATCAAGTCCCATCACAACGTGGGCGGGCTGCCGGAGGATCTGCAGTTCAAGCTGGTGGAGCCGCTCCGCACCCTCTTCAAGGACGAGGTGCGGCGGGCCGGCGAGGAGCTGGGGCTGCCGTCGGCGATGGTGTGGCGCCAGCCGTTCCCGGGGCCGGGGCTGGGGATCCGGATCGTGGGTGAGGTCACCCGTGAGCGTCTCGATCTGCTGCGTGAAGCCGACGCGATCGCTCGTGAGGAGTTGTCGCGGGCGGGGCTCGACCGGGAGATCTGGCAGTGCCCGGTGGTGCTGCTCGCCGATGTTCGGTCGGTGGGGGTGCAGGGGGATGGTCGTACGTACGGGCATCCGGTGGTTCTGCGGCCGGTGACGTCCGAGGACGCCATGACGGCGGACTGGTCGCGGGTGCCTTATGACGTGCTGTCGCGGATCTCCACGCGGATCACGAACGAGGTGCGTGAGGTGAACCGCGTGGTGCTGGATGTCACCAGCAAGCCGCCGGGCACCATCGAATGGGAGTGACCCCGGCGACCTCGTCACGTCGTACACCAAGCGGCGGGGCCGGTCGGTTCGTTCCCCTCGTCGGCGAGCACCTCTGATCGCGGTCATCCTCCCCGCCTGGCGCGCAGGTCCACGACGAGCAGGTCGTCCTCCCAGGAGGCCGCCGTGCCGAGCGCCTCGCATGCCCGGACGAACCGCCGGACGAGCCAGGAGCGCTCCGCGCCTTCCGCCAGGACGGTGCGGCAGTAGTCGAGCTTGAGCGGTACGGCGCGCAGCCGTATCGGGCCGAGCTCGTCGACGGTCACCAGGAACAGCAGCGACAGGTCGTTGCGCAGATCCGGGTCCACCGCGTAGTCGTCGATGAAGTCGCCCAGGTCGTACAGGATCGGCGGTGCCACCCCGTGCGCGACGTGCGCGGAGTGGCCGGCGATCAGCGTCGCCCCGGCGTCGGCCAGCATCGTGGCCGCGACGCGGACGTACGGCAGCGGCCCTGTTGTCATGTTGGGCCCCCAGTGCGGGCTGACCAGCACCGCATCCGATTCCGTATGCATCCTCGCCACGGTGTCCATCAGCCAGCCCGGGACCCCGGAGGGCAGGTCGGCGTGGGCGACGCCGGGCCGGTCGGGCGTGGCCGCGTAGTCGTCCGGGTGGTCGGTCACGGAGACGACGGCGACACGCAGCCCTCGTACGGCGAGGACGACCGGCGCGCGCGCCTGCTCCAGGGTCGCGCCCGCACCCGCCGCCCGGATCTCCACGCGTTCGAGCTGGGCCCGGGTGTCGAGCAGCGCGTCGTAGCCGTAGTCCAGCGCGTGGTTGTTGGCCAGCGTTACACAGCTGACGCCGAGCTCGGCGAGCAGGTCGGCGGCCTGCGGCGGGGCGCGGAAGTGGAAGGCCTTGCCCGGCGCGGGCCAGGGACTGCCACGGTCGGAGACGCAGCACTCCAGGTTGAGCACGATGGCGTCGGCCTCGGTCAGGTATGCGCGGACGCCGTCCGAGACGAACGCGTCCGGGGCGTGGGAATCGGCCAGCCGGTCCGCGACGCCCCTGCCGAGCATCGTGTCACCTGCGAGCGCGAGCGTTACAGCCACGGGATTCCCCTGCCCCCGATGACGGGTTGAACGCCGGAAAACCCCGTTTCACCTGCAATGATCCACCATCTGGGGGTAGGGGGTCAGGTGAAGCAGCAGCGACCTTCTCGGGGGAGGCAAGCGATGAGCACACCGGGAATCGGCAAGAGGGTCCAGGACGTGATGCACCAAGGGGCCGAGTGCATCGGCGAGCAGGACAGCCTGCGCAAGGCCACGCAGATGATGCGTGACCTGTCGGTCGGCGCGCTGCCGATCTGCGGCGACGACGACCGGCTCAAGGGCATCATCACCGACCGCGACATCGTGGTGAAGTGCTGCGCCGAAGGGAAGGACCTCGACCGCACCACGACGAGCGAGCTGGCCCACGGCCTGGTCTGGGTCGAGGCCGGCAGCAGCGTCGAAGAAGCGCTGGAGAAGATGGAGAAGCACCAGATCAAGCGGCTGCCCGTGATCGAGAACAAGCGGATCGTGGGCATGGTCAGCGAGGCCGACCTGGCCAAGGAACTCCCCGACAACAAGCTCGCGGAGTTCGTCCACCGGATCTACGCACCCTCCTGACGGAGCAGGGCGGGCCCGCCATCGTCCCGGCCGCGCGAACAGCGGCCGGGACGCCGTCTGCAGGACGACTTCCGCCTCGGCGGCTACGCCCCAGGGTCGGCGATCTCGATGACGTGCAGCGATTGCTCGAAGGCGTGGACCGCACGCTCCCAAAGGTTCTTGTCCAAGGTGAGCACCGGGCAGACGGAGGCGTCGGCGATGGCGGCGACGTGAGCATCGCCCCAGTCGAGACCGGTACGAGTGATCGCGGACGCCAGCGCGATCCCGTGATCTGGCTCCCGCAGGCCGGCGACGGTGATCTGTTGCATGGTGGCGATGCCCAGGAGCAGGTCGGCCGCGTCCTTGGATCCGGAATCCACCGAGGCCCCCGCGACGGCCAGGACAGAGAGGACCATCGGCCGGCCCTCTGCGTCGAATCGGGCGACCATCTCCATCAGGTTGTTGTCGCCCCTGGCCAGTTCGACAAGGATGCCGGTGTCGAGGATGAGCGGCGGCAGGGTCACTGCCCGCCGCCATCGGAGTAGCGGGGATTGTCGGCGAGCTGCCTTTTGACGTGGGCCATCATGCGATCGACACGCGCGTGGTCGGCGCTCGCGTGAGCGCGGGTCAGATGGGTCTCGAGGAGTGCCTTGCGCCGGCGCTCCTCACGAACACGCGCGGCGAGGGCTTCGTTGACGTAGGTCGACAGGGACTTGACGTCGTCATCGCCGACCCGGCTCTTCACGTAGTCGATGAGGTCGGGGTCGAGGGTGACGGCGATGCTGGACTTGGGCCGGCTGCTCATGGGCTCAATGCTAATACCGTCCTATGATCTTTTGGCGTCATCGGCGGTGACCGATGGTGTGCGGGTCTGCCGAGAGGCAAGGCCGCCTACCGTGACACCAGCATCAGGCCCGACTGGGCCGCCGCGACATTCCCCAAAAGCCGCCGATCAGATCGGCGAGCCGAACCGTAAGAGAACGCGGTGAACCTGCTAGTCAGGCCAGGTCGAACTCGCCGCCCTTTACTCCGGAAACGAATGCTCTCCACTCGCTGGGATTGAAGACCAGTGCCGGCCCCTGAGGGTCCTTGCTGTCGCGTACGGCCACGATGCCGGGAAGGTTGTCAGCCACTTCGACGCAGTCGTTCCCGCTTCCGCTCAGGCTGCTCTTACGCCACGCGGCGTTCGCCAGGTCAGTCATGAGTCAGCTGCTCCTTGACGTCGATGATGAGCTTCCGGGATTCCTCAGGCGACAGGGCGACATCCCATATGCGCCCGAATACGATCTTATAGCGATCTACCTGCTCCGAGCTCTCCACATATATGTCACCGGCCGTGCCTTCGACGTAGGCAACATCTGGGTCCACCGCTTCGGCGAAGGATAGGACAGAGAAGGCCCCTTCGAGCCCTGCGTGCGCGCCGACGCTGTAGGGGAGGATGCGGATGGTGATGTTGGGCCGACGAGCGGCGATCAGGATGGCTTCCAGCTGATCTCGCATCATCTCGCGACCGGCGATGGGGCGATGGAGAACGCTCTCGTCCATCACGGCATGCAACTCTGGCGCACCTGGACGACTGAGCAGTGTCCGCCGTGCCATGCGCGCCATCACGCGGCGCTGGATGTCTTCAGGGTCATGCGGTTCAGGTCTTCCGGCCTTGATCACTACGCGCGCATAGTCTTCAGTCTGCAAGAGCCCCGGAACGAGTTGCACCTGCCACTGGCAGATCCGCGATGCTTCATCCTCCAAGCCCACGTAGGAGCCGGTGAACACGTCGGCATAGGCGGTCCACCAACCCCGCTTGCGAACCTCCTTCGCCAACTGAATCAGCATGGCGCGAACGTCTGACCTGGCCCCGTACAGATCGCAGACTGCGGCGACATCCGAGAGGCTGGCTTTGGTACGGCCCGTTTCGATTCGGCTGATCTTGCTGCGGTGCCATCCGAGTTGAGCGGCGGCGGTTTCGGGAGTCAGTCCCTTCTCCTCCCGCATGGTGCGTAGCTCACGAGCGAGACGACGCAGTCTCACGGTTGGACTGTGACTCGATTGCATGAAGTAACTATTTCAGTTCGCTGCGTGATGTAGATGGTGATTGCTCAAAGTCATGCTCGCGTGCACTGTGCATTGACAGATTACACTACGTAGCTACATGCTTGCGGACTGAAGCGGATGTGGACCCTCACGGACTGACCCGTCTCTGACCGTCCGGAGTCTGCTGTTCCGGCACCGAAGGGCGGTTCCAGCGATGCGACGTACGCGGAAGCATGACGACGTGACGGGGCCGGCGCCGCCGAGCCTGGAGCAGGTGCAGTTCTTTCACCTGACCCGGCTGGCCTGGGCGTTGAAGGTGCGGGGGCTGGCCGTTTCGGTCCAGTTGCCGCGACGGGGAGAGCCGTGTCTCTCGGTGCGGCGGGAGTCCGGGCCGCTGCTCGTCCGGGCCGCGCTGCACGGGCAGCGATGGGTCTTCACCTGGGGGCGCGGGCGTAGCCGGTGCGTGGACGAGCGGGACGAGAGCGCGTTCGAGCGGGTGTGGGAGGTGGCGCAGTGAGTGAGCGGGTTCTGGTGGATCTGACGATTCCGGGCAACGCGGCTTGGGTCTGCTTGGTTCGCCGCTGGGTAGCCGACGCTTTGACGGTGGCCGGTCATCGTGATGTGGACGATGCCCGGCTTGTCGCGAGTGAGCTGGCGGGGAACGCCGTGCTGCACACTGCGTCGGGGCGGCCGGGTGGGCTGGTGCGGGTGAGGGTTTTCGAGGTCACTGACGCGCTGGCCAGGGTCGAGGTGATCGACGAGGGGGCGGCGACGGTTCCCCATCCCCGTCGGCCGGGTGAGGAGGAGTGCGGCGGCCGAGGGCTCTGGCTGGTTCAGCAGAGCGCAATCAGATGGGGGACCCGGACCGTACCGGAGCAGTGGAATCTGGTCTGGGCCGAGGTGCCCACGGTGGACGTGCTCCTTGCCCGTGGCACCGAAGACGCGGAAGAGGTTTCAGCATGATCCCTGACTTCCACGGACCTCACGCCGACGTCGGTGTTGCCCGCAATGGCCTCAGGCGAATCTCACAAGGTCGGGTAGCCCGGGGGAGAGACTCCCTCGGGCTACCCGACCATCGAAGTCGGCCGCGGACGAGGACTTCACCAGCGACACACCCTCGGGACGAGGCTCGCCCGCGAGGGCTACGAAGAGGACCTGGCACGCGGCAGCCCGGAGGGCCCGGGTCGGAATTCTGGCGTGGTGTGTTCTCTGACGACTATGATGATCTAGCTCGGTTCCGGTCTGTGGTCTCACGATAGGGAGCACCCGGCTGTGGCTGGTGCGGCGACTTCCGGCGCCGGTGCGCCGCGGCTGATGGCGGTGCCCGCGTTCGTGGGCCGCGAGTCCGAGCTGGCCGCGTGCCGCCGGGCGCTGGCAGGGGAGCCGGCGATCGTGCTGGTCGAGGGGGAGGCCGGGGTCGGCAAGAGCCGCCTGTTACGGGAGCTCCTGAGCACGCGTACGGACCGCGGCCTGGTGGCTTACTGCCCGCCGTTCCGCGAGCCGCACACGCTGGGCCCGGTGGTGGACGCGGTCCGGCAGGCCGTCGGCAGCGTCGCGGAGCTGGGGCTGAGCGCGCTGGCCGGGGCGCTGCGGCCGTTGTTCCCCGAGTGGGCCGACGGGTTGCCGCCCGCGCCTGAGCCGCCCGGGGACGCCCCCGCCGCCCGCCACCTGCTCTTCCGCGCCCTCGACGAGGTGCTGGACCGGCTGGGGGTGTCGGTGCTGGCGGTGGAGGACGCGCACTGGGCGGACGAGGCCACGCTGGAGTTCCTGCTGTTCCTGGCCGCCCGGCACCCGTTGCGTACCAGCCTGGTGGTGACCTACCGCCCGGATGACGTGCCGCAGACCTCGCTGCTGCTGCGGTTGTCGTCCCGGCTGCCCGCGACGGGGCTGCGGCTCGCGCTGGAGCCTCTGGACGTGGCGCGCACCGGCGCGCTCGTGTCGTCGATGCTGGACGACGAGCCCGTGTCCCCGGGGTTCGCCCAGCTGCTGCACCGGCACACCGACGGGGTGCCGCTGGCCGTCGAGGAGTCCGTACGCCTGATGTACGAGCGCGCGGACCTGACCCGCAGGAACGGGGAGTGGGCGCGGCGCAAGCTGGCCAGGATCGACGTGCCGCCGACCGTGCGGGACGCGGTGCTCGAACGGGTCGCGCGGCTCCGCCCGGCCGCGCGGGCCGTCCTCCAGGCGGCGGCGGTGCTGTCCGCCCCGGCGGACGAGGCCACGCTCGCCGCCCTCGTCCGAGGGCCCGGCGAGCACCCGCCGGACGGGCCGGGTCTGCCGGACGCGCCGCTGGACGGGCTGGCCGAGGCGCTGGCCTGCGGGCTGCTGCGGGACGACGGCGGGTCGCTGTCGTTCCGGCACGTGCTCGCCTCCAGAGCCGTGTACGAGGCGATCCCCTCGCCGCGCCGCCGGGCGATGCACCTGAGAGCCGGTCGCGCCCTGGCCTCGCGGACGCCGTCTCCGGTGTCGCAGCTGGCCCGCCACTTCCGCGAGGCGGGGGACGTGGCCGCCTGGCGGCGCCACGCCGAGCGGGCCGCCTGTCTCGCTCTGGCCGCCGCCGACGAGGCCGGCGCCGCGTCCTTGCTGTACGACCTGATCACCCATCCGGCCGCGCCCCCGGCCGACGCCGCCCGGCTGGTCGCCGAGATCCCGTTCTCCTCCTTCACCGGTGACGACCGCTTCCAGGGGCTGGTCCGGAGCCTGCGGTCCGCGTTGGAGCCGGGCAGGCTGTCGCTCAGGGACGCGGCGGAGACCCGCTGCCAGCTCGGCCGGGTGCTGCTGATCATGGAGGAGATCGAGGCGGGCCGGGCCGAGCTGAGGAAGGCGGTCGCCCACCTGCCGCCCGGCTCACTGAGCGCCGTGCGGATCATGACGTACCTCGGCTGGCCGCGCGATCCGTTCACGCCCGCGTCCACGCACCTGCGCTGGCTGCGCCGCGCGGCCGCGGCCACCGAGTCGGTGCCGGCGACGGAGCGGCTCAACCTCCTGGTCGAGCGCGCCACCGCGCTCCTGATGCTGGGGGAGGAGGAAGGGTGGGCGGAGACGCCCCGCCTGACCCGTGAGCCGGCCGACGCGGAGGAGGCGCGCGAGGTCGGGAAGGCCCTGCTGAACCTCGGGGACGCCGCGGTGCGCTGGGGCCGCCACGCGGACGCCGCGCGCTTTCTGGCGCGGGCCGAGCTGATCACCGAGCGCCACCGGTTCCTCCGCTACCGGGACGTCATTCTGGCCACGCGCCTGCATCTCGACTGGCACGAGGGCCGCTGGCGGGGGCTCGCCGACCGGGCCGCCGGTCTCTTGGACAACGACGCGGTGCAGCCGGTGACGAGGCTGGAGGCGATCCTGGTGGCCGGGCTGCTGCGCGGGGCGGCGGGTGACGCCGGGGCCGAGGAGCGGCTGGCGCACGTGCTGGCGGAGAGCCGGCGGTACGGCGCGGTCGAGCTCCTGGCCGAGCCCGCGGCGGCCCTGGGCGAGCTGCTGCTCGCGCGCGGGGCCACAGGCCAGGCGCTGCAGGTCACCGACGAGCCCGTGCGGCAGGTGGCGGAGAAGGGGATCTGGCTGTGGGCGGTGGACCTGGCCCCCGCCCGCGTCCGGGCGCTGGCCGACGCCGGACGGCCGGACGAGGCCGGCGACCTGGTCGACGCGTTCGCCGCCTGGCTGAGCGGCAGGGACGCCCCGTCGGCCGCGGCCGGGCTGGTGCTGTGCCAGGCGATCCTCGCCGAGGTACGCGCCGGTCCCGTCGAGGCGGCGGCCGGGTACGGTCGCGCGGCGGAGGCCTGGCAGCGGCTTCCCCGGCCCTACGACGCCCTGCTGGCCCAGGAACGGCAGGTCGCCTGCCTGCTGGCGGCCGGTGACACCGAGACGGCCCTCCCGCTCGCCCGGCGGGTGCTCCAGGGGCTGACGGCGCTCGGCGCCCGCGCGGCGGCCGAGCGGGTGGCCGCCCTGCTCCGCGAGCACCAGGTGGAGGTGCGCGGACGGGGGCGGCGCGGCTACGGCGACCAGCTCTCGCCCCGTGAGCTGGAGGTCGTCCGCCTGCTCGCCACCGGCAGGACCAACCGGGAGATCGCGGCCGTGTTGTCGAGGTCGCCGAGAACGGTCGCCGCACAGGTCAACTCGGCCATGCGCAAGCTCGGGGTCAACTCCCGCACGGCGCTCGCGGTCGCCGCCGTCGAGGCGGGTCTCGTTTCCTGACCGCGCACCGGTTCCTGCTGTCATTTATTAGGTCATCCAACCCATGACAAGGGCGGTGGACTCACGCAAGATCGCTGCGTGAAGACCCCTCCGAGCGACCTTCGGGATGACTCTCCGGCCGACGAGGACGCGCCGCCCGAAGCCGAGGCCGAGGAAAGACCGGCCGAAGACGAGTACGAACCGCTCTGACACCCCCTCAGGAGAACCCCCCATGAAGATCTTCACTGGCGTGCGCCGACGATGGCCGGTCGCGGCCCTCGCGGCGCTCGCGATGGCCGCCACGGCGGTGCACGCGCCGGCCGCCGCGGCCGGCGACAACACCGGCGGCGACAACGCGGGCGAGCCCGCCCGGGCCGCCGCGCCGATCACCCTCGACGGCGTCGCGCCGGGCACGCACGAGATCACCCTCATCACCGGCGACAAGGTGACGCTGACCGAGGAAGGCGGCGGACGCTACCGCTTCGAGACGAAGGCCGCGCCCAGGCCCGGCGGCGCCCTGCCGTCCTTCCACGGCCAGGGCGGACCCGACGGCTTCTACGTCTTCCCCGCCGACGTGCTGCCGGCGGTCGAGTCGGGCCGCGTCGACCGCGCGCTGTTCGACGTGAAGTACCTGGCCGAACACGGCTACGCGGACGACCGGTCGACCCCGGTGATCGTGCAGTACCCCGGCGCGTCCGGGAACCGCAGGGCCGCGGCCGACGCGCTGCCGGCCAGCACGCCGACCGCGGCGCTCGACAGCATCAACGGCGCCGCGCTGACGGTTCCGCACGACCGGACGGCCACGTTCTGGTCCGCCGTGCTGGGCGGCACGCCGAACGGGCGGGCGGCGAGCACGCTCGGCGCGGGGCTCGCCAAGGTGTGGCTCGACCGCAAGGTCGAGGCCGACCTCGACGTCAGCGTGCCGCTGATCGGCGCGCCGCAGGCGTGGGCCGCCGGTTCGGACGGCACCGGCGTCAAGGTCGCCGTGCTGGACACCGGGATCGACGACACCCACCCGGATCTCGTCGGCAAGGTCACCGAGAGCCGGTCGTTCGTGGCCGGGGTGGAGACGGCGAAGGACGGCCACGGGCACGGCACCCACGTCGCCTCCACCATCACCGGCAGCGGCGCCGCCTCGGGCGGCACGCACAAGGGCGTCGCGCCCGGCGTGGAGCTGGCCGTCGGCAAGGTGCTCGACGACAGCGGCAGCGGCGAGTGGAGCGACGTCATCGAGGGCATGCAGTGGGCCGCGGCCAGTGGCGCCAAGGTCGTCAACATGAGCCTCGGCGGCGGCCCCACGGACGGCACCGATCCGCTCAGCCAGGCACTCGACAACCTGACGGCCGAGACGGGCGCGCTGTTCGTCGTCGCCGCGGGCAACGCCGGCCAGGCCGAGAGCGTCGGCGCGCCGGGCGCCGCCCGGTCGGCCCTGACCGTCGCGGCCACCGACAAGCAGGACAAGCTCGCGCCGTTCTCCAGCCGGGGCCCGCGCACCGACGGCGCGCTCAAGCCGGACATCGCGGCCCCCGGCGACGACATCGTCGCGGCCCGCGCCGCGGGCACGAGCATGGGCACCCCCACCGGAGACGCGTACACGTCGGCGGACGGCACCTCGATGGCCACGCCGCACGTCGCCGGCGCGGCGGCGATCCTCGCCCAGCGGCACCCTGACTGGACGGCGGCCCAGCTCAAGGCCACGCTGATGAGCACCGCCAAGGACGTCGGCCTGACCGTCTACGAGAGCGGGGCCGGACGGCTGGACCTGGCGAACGCGATCACCCAGAAGGTCCACGCGACCACCCCGAACCTCGACTACGGCTACGTCGAGGCGGGCGCCGCGCCGGTGACCAAGGAGATCTCGTACGTCAACGCCTCGGACCGGCCGGTGACCCTCACCCTGACCCCCGAGCTGGCCACCACCGCCGGCGAACCGGCCCCGCAGGGCACCCTCACGGTGGACGGGACGCTGACGATCGAGCCCGGCCGGACGGGCACGGCCACGGTCACGCTCACTCCGGCGGACCTGGCCATCGGCGCCTACACGGGCGCGGTGACCGCCACGGACGACCAGGGCACCCGGCTGACCGTCCCCGTCGGCCTGCTCCGCGAGCCGCCGAAGGTCAAGCTCTCCATGCGCTTCCTCGACCGTGCGGGCACGCCCTTCCTCCCCCGGCTCCTGTCCGTCATCGACGTGACCGGCGACCGGGGCAACCTGGCCGGCCGCGCCCAGCTGGAGGAGCCCGACGTCATCACCGTCATGGTGCCGCACGGCGTCTACAGCGTCACCGGTCATCTCGGCTGGATCGACCCGGTGACGTACGTGCCCAGCGACGCCTGGCTGACGAGCCCCGAGGTGAAGGTCGACGGGGACACCGAGGTCACCCTCGACGGGCGTACGCTCCGGGAGATCCGCTTCGACACACCGAAGCGGGCCGTCCCGTCCCCCGAGTCGCAGACGTACACCCACCTCCAGCAGACGATGAAGAACGGCGTGCCCTGGTGGAGCTACACGTCCAGCGCGCCCTTCTTCCAGCACTGGATCACTCCCACCAAGCGCACGACCGAGAGCGAGCTGCTCTTCACCACCAGCTGGGGTCTGGCGCTGCCCGAGGTGACCATGGAGGTGCGCGGGCGGGACCGGCTCAAGCTGAATCCCGCGGTCTGGCCGCACGCGGGGAAGGTCGCCAGGGGCTTCCCCATGGAACAGATCCCCTTCACCGGTGACCTGAAGGCGGGCCTGGTCGACGTCGGCGTGGGCGACAACCTGACGGGTCGCGACCTGCGCGGCAAACTGGCGCTGCTCGACGACGGCGGCGACTGCGGCGGACGCGTGGAGATCTTCCGGAGGCTCCGGGACGCGGGAGCGGCCGGGATCCTGATGTGGCCGTCGGCGCCGTTCGGATCCTGCGGCTTCGGACCGCTCATCCCCCAGCCGGTGTACGCAGAGCCGGGCGACACCAGCACGGAGGTCGGCATCCCCTACGTCACGGTGGCCCCCGCCGAGGCGAAGGAGCTGATCAAGCGGCTGGCCAAGGGCCCGGTCACCATCGCCGTCAAGGGCACGCCCCACTCGCCCTACGCCTACCAGATGCACCCCGTCGAGCGGGACCGCGTTCCCGCGTCCATGACGTACAAGATCACCGAGCGGCAGCTGGCCACCGTGGACACCCACTACCACTCCGGCACGCCCGCGGACTACGAGTCCAGCTCCTGGCCGGTGGCCAAGGGCCTGCCGAGCGTCTACCCGGCCTTCCTGCCGATCGTCCGGGCTCCGGACAGGCGCACCGAGTACGTCGGCCCGATCGACCCCGAGGTCGTGGTCGTGCGTCAGACGAGCAGCGAGCAGCGGAACCTCATCCGCACCATGCACGTGTTCGACAAGCCGGTCCGGTTCACCCAGCGGTGGAACGCGGGGCCGTTCACGCCGGGCGCCTTCACCGCGTCGGAGCCCGTCCGCCGGGCGACCGACGGGGAGACGATCGGGTTCTGCCCGATCTGCCGTCAGGGAGACGTCCTGTGGGCCGCCTACTCCATGATCGGGCCCGACGGCCAGCTCGGCGACACGTACATCGGCGGCACGCGCCTGTACAAGGACGGGACGGAGATCCCGCCGAGCGACGCCGGCGGGCTCCCGGCCTACGTCCTGCCCAAGGAGACGGGCGACTACCGGCTGACCCTGGACGATCCCGGGAACGGCACCACGGCGGAGTGGACCTTCCGCTCCGGCACGGTGACCGAGGACGCCACCCGCGGCCTGGGATGCGTGGGCAACCTGTTCGGCATCACCGATCCGTGCCGGCCGGAGCAGGTCGTGTTCGTCTCGTACGACATGTCCGACGGCATCGGGCTCGACAACAGCGTGCCGGCGGGCAGGCGGCACACCTTCGACGCCGACGTCCACCACACGCCGACCAAGGCCCGCACGCCGAAGGTCTCCGGGCTCAAGCTGTGGACCAGCACCGACGACGGCGCGAGCTGGACCCCGGCCGACGTCCGCCGGGGCCGTGACGGCGGCTACACCGTCTCGGCCACCTATCCCCGCTCCGCCAAGGGCGCGGTGAGCCTGCGGGCCGAGGCCTGGGACGCCGCGGGCAACCGCGTCACCCAGACCACGCTCCGCGCCTTCACCCTCCGCTAGACGTCTCCCGGCGGGCTCCGCATCCAAGCGGGGCCCGCCGGGGCGTCAGTCGCAGGTCAGGAGGGTCTTGCCGAGGGTCGTCCTGGCGGCGACGGCCGCGTGCGCGTCGGCCGCGCGGTCCAGCGGGAACGTCTGCCCGACGTGCGGCCGGAGCCGTCCCGCCGCCGCCTCGGCCAGCGCCCGCTCGATCAGCTCCCGCACCCGGTCCGGTCCCGGCGCGCCGTCCGTGATCCCGATCAGCCGCACGCCGCGGGCCGCCGCCTGCTCGGCGGTGAAGTCGGCGAACGCGCCGCCGGCCGCGCCGTAGGCGAAGAAGCGGGCCCCGTTCGCCGTCGTCTCCAGCGCCTGGCGGCCGAGCGGGCCGCCCGCTCCGTCGAACACCGCCTGGACACCGCCGGTCAGGTCGAGCACCCGCTCGGCCCAGCCTTCCTCCGTGTAGTCCACGGCTTCCGCCGCGCCGGCCTTGCGCGCCAGGTCCAGCTTGTCCCGCCCGCGCGCCGCCCCGACCACCCGCGCCCCGGCGGCGGTCGCGAGCTGGGTGATCACCACGCCCAGGCTTCCGCCCGCCGCCGTGACCAGCACCGCGTCGCCCGGCCGGAGGCCGGCCCGGTCCACCACCCCCAGCGCGGTCGGCCCGTCGTGCAGCAGCGCCAGCGCCTCGTGCGCGCCCAGCCCGCCGGGGACCTCCACCAGGGTCTCGGTACGGGCGACCGCCTTCGTGGCGTACCCGCCGACCGGGGCCAGGACGGGGCTGCCCTCCCGCACGGGCTTCCCGGTACGGGCGACCACCCGCCGACCTGCCCACCCGGGGTCCACGCCCTCCCCGACGGCCACCACGGTCCCGGCCACCCCGTCACCCGGCACGTACGGCGGCCGCACCGGGAAGAACTCCACACCCCAGCCCGACCGGAGCTGGGTGTCGAGGAACAGCACGTCCACGGCCACCACCTCGACCAGGACCTCACCGGGCCCGGCGACCGGATCCGGCGCGTCCCGCGCCACCAGCACCTCGGGCTCCCCGAACGCGGTCACTTCGACGACTCGCATGCCACTCGCTCCACTCCGTCTGTCGGTAACTGTCTCCGACAGCCTGTGACCTCAACCAAAGTTGAGGTCAAGACGGAGGTCGCGCGTTACGGGTAGCTGACGCCCGCCCTCAGCTTGCCGCCGTAGAGCTGCGGCACGGTCACCAGGTGGTAGCCCTGCTTCTTGAGCTCCTTGATGACCTCCGGCATGGCCTGCACCGTCTGCGGCACCGTGTCGTGCATCAGGATGATGCCGTCGCGCTTGGCGAGGCTGAGCACCTTGGCCTTGATCTTCTTCTTGTCCTTCAGCGCCCAGTCGTGGGTCGTGCCGGTCCACTTCACCTCGGCGAGGTCCAGCTCGTCGGCGATGCGCAGCACCCGCTCGTCGGTGTGGCCGAACGGCGGCCGGAACATCGTCGGCGTCCGGCCGGTGGCCTGCTCGATGGCCTGCTTGCCGGCCTGGATGTCGTCGAGGATCTCGCCGTCGAGCCGGGGCGTCAGCGAGAAGTGGGAGTAGGTGTGGTTGCCGACGGCGTGGCCCTCGGTCATGATCCGCTTCGCCAGCCGGGGATGCTGGTCGACGTACTTGCCCGTCAGGAAGAACGTCGCCTTGGCGCGTTCCTTCTTGAGGGTCTTGAGCAGCTTCGCGGTGTGCTTGCCCGGGCCGTCGTCGAAGGTGAGGGCCAGGCACTTGACCTTGGTGCAGTCGATCTTCGCCTGGGTGGTGGCGGCGGGGGTCCCGCTCAGGGCCAGCGACACGACGAGCAAGCCATGAATCAGCACAGCGAACACTTTACGGGCAAACCGGACCTGTCAGTGATCATGCCGAGGCATCGGTGCAGGTCGTCGTCTTTTGGACCGTTATTTGTTATCGACCCGTGTCAGGCGAACACCGTCACCAGGCGGGTGAACTCGGCCGCGACGTCCATGCCGTCCCAGACCCGGTGGAAGCTGAGCGCGTCGCCGAACGGCACCATGCGGTCGACGCCCCGCCCGGCCAGGGCGTGGGCCAGCTCCATCAGCTCCTCGCGGGTGAAGCCGAAGTGGGTCATGGTCTGGTCGCGCCGGCCCACCAGGGGAACCAGCTCGGCCAGCGAGTCGAGCCTGGCGTGCGCGAACGTGCCCGTGCCCAGCCAGCGGCGCGGCACGGTCGTGGCCGGCGCGAGTGGGTCGTCGTGCGGATCGGCCGCCACCTCGTAGGCGGCCACCCGCTTCCGCACGGCCGTGGTCGCCTCGACCGCCCACCCGCGCCGCCGGACGGCGTGCGCCAGGCAGGCGACGAAGTCGGCGCGGGCGGCGTCGCAGTCGGCCCGCCGCCCCACCCAGAACACCGTGCGCGGCGAGGAGCAAGCGGCCTGGTCGAACCAGTAGAAGTCGTTGACGAACCCCTCCGCCACGGCCGTACGGGTCTCGGGCGGCGCGCTCAGCCAGGCCGGGGCGCGCACCACCGCGAACGAGGATCGGTCGGGGAAGGTCAGCTCCCGCGCGTGCGGGGCCAGCGGATGGCGGCGGAGCTCGTGCACCGTGCGGTCGCCGCCCCAGATGACGCGCAGGTCGCAGGCCGAGGAGAGGGCGGCCGTGATGGTGGCGGAACGGTCGTAGCAGATGATCCGCTGGGTGGCGGCCACCACCGGGTCGGCGCCGTCGAGCGCCTCTTGCAGGGTGTCGACGATGGTGGCGGCCAGCGGGCCGGCCCGCGGCGACAGCCGCACCACGTTGCGGTTGCCGGTCAGCGCCGACAGCGCCCACGAGTAGACGAACACGGTGTCGACGGTGGCGGGCGGGATGTGGAAGGCCAGGCCGCGCGGCATCCGCACGTGGTCGCCGCGCAGCGCGTCGATCGTGCGCAGCAGCTCGCCGGGGCTCAGGAAGAAGCCGAGCGTGTCCAGCTCGCGATGGCGGCGGGCCAGCGACGGTCGCAGCAGCCTGCGGCCGAACGCCACCAGGAAGTCGCGGATCCGCTCGTCGCCCACGGTCAGCCGGCTCCCGGCCATGATCTCGTCGAGCAGGTGGTCGACGGTGACGGGGGGACCGGCGGGGAACCTGACGTCGAGCATTACGCCCTCGCCCGCCCGCTGACACGCGCCACGGCACTCACTCTCCGTTATCGGATGGCACTCAGTGTAGCCGGGATGGGTCGTAACTGAAACCGAGACCCCGGAGCGAGTAAGGGAACCGTATAAGCCCCCGTGACCCCGGCGCGCGGCTGCGAAGGTCGGACGGGGCGCGCCAACCGCACGAGGGGACACCATGGACGATCGCGACGACGGGTACGGTCACTCCTGCGTTCCGGGCGGGAAGCGGGTGCGGGGCGCGTGACCGAGGCACTCGAGAAGCGCGTGTGCGAGGGGCCGGGTAACGTCCGGCTGATCGGCGGCGAGATGCTGCTCTGGTCCGACACGGGCGAGGTCACCGGCTGGCGGGCCGCCGCGCTGGAGCTCCTCGACCGGCTGCTGCCCGGCGCGGCCCGGGTCCTGCTGGTCGGCCCGCACCCGATGGAGCTGGTCGACCGGGTGGTCGAGCGGGCCGGGTCCGTGGCGGCGGTGCTGCGGTCGTTCCCCGACGCGTGCGCGCTGGGCGAGCGGCACCCGGGCGTCGGCGTCCACTGCGGCCGGCTGGACCTGCTCGCCCTGGACGGGCCGTACGATCTGGTGCTCGCGCTGGACGGGCTGGCCCGCACCCACTCGGCGGAGGCCCCGGCCGTGCCGTGGGGGCAGTCGCTGGCCGCGCTGGCCGGGCTCGCCGCCCCCGGCGGGCGGCTGGTGCTCGGGGTCCGCAACGACCTGGGGGTCGACCGGCTGATGGACGCCCGCCCGCCGGACCGCGACGGGGCCGACGAGGGGGAGCCGCCCGGCTTCGATCCCACGTACCCGAGCGGGCCTGTCGCGCTCGACGTCGCGCTGGAGTCGGCCGGGCTGCGCGTCGAGCGCTGCTACGCGGCCTATCCCGACGGCCGGGCGCCGCGGGCCGTGCTCGCCCGCGAGCTGCTGGCCATGGACCTGCCGGAGGCGCTGACGTTCCCGTTGAGCGCGCGCGACGGGCAGCGCATGCTGGCGGCCGATCCGCTCCGGCTGACCAGGCTCGTGTTCCGGCACCGGCTGGGCGAGGAACTGGCCCCGCTCTGGCTCGCGGTGGCCGCCCGGGGCGAGCCCGCGCCGGTGGAGCTGCCGCTCGGGCTGGTCGAGGAGGGCGCGTCCGTGCACGAGCTGGTCGGCGACGGCGCCGGCCGGCTCGCCGCCAGGCGGCTGCCCGCGGGCCGCGAACGGCCGGTCCCGGCGGGCCGGGTCGTGGAGGAGGTCCTGGTCGAGGCCTGCGCCCGCGAGGACGTGCGGGCGGTGCGGGTGCTGCTCGGCGCGCTCGCCGAGTGGGTCGAGGACGGCGGCGACGTCACCGCGGCGACCGACACGCTGGTCTGGGACGGCGACTCCTTCCATCCGCTCGACCCCGGCCCGGACCTGCCGGACCCGCCCCCGCCCGCCGTGGTGCTCTGCCGGATGCTGTGGCGGTTCGCGGTGCGGCTGCTGGCCGCCGGGCACCACCATCCGTGGCCGTGGCCCCTGGAGAGCGACCAGCTCACGCTCACCCTGTGCGGCCTGGCCGGGCGGCCCTGCGACCGCGCCGAGCTGGAGCGGGCCCGCAGGCTCGACGCCGAGCTGGGCCCGGCCGCGGAGCCGGGCGGGCAGGCGCCGACCTATCGCGACCTGCTGCGGGCCAGGGACCGGCTGGCCGAGCAGCTCGCCGCCGCGCTGGCCGGCATCTCCCGGCTGGAGGAGCGGCTCGCCTCCCGCGAGCGGGCGCTGGCCAGGGCGCGCTCGCGGCTCAGGCGGCGCCGGCACAGCGCGTCCGCCTATCGCAGGACGCTCGGTTACCGGCTGTCACGGGGGCTGTCGCGCCCCCGCAGGGTCGCCCGCAAGGTCATGCGCCTGCTCTCAGGCTGAACACCCGGGGCTGCAGATGGTCAAGAACAGGCATGGACATCCCCTAGGAGTAGCAGAGAGTAAAGATCCAAACACGGTAAGTCGTCATGCTGTTAGCCCATGAGGACCTATTCGCTCGATGACGTCTACGAGACACGCAAGCGGAGAGACTCCTGGTGGACGGTGTACTTCGTGGACCCGGTCGCCTGCCGGGTCGCGCTCGTGGTCGCCAACAGAAGCCAGATCACACCCAACAACCTCACCGTGTTCTCGCTGGTCCTCGGCCTGGCTTCGGCCGTGTGCCTGGGGGCGGGCGAGCTGGTGGCCGGTGCGCTGCTGTTCTATCTGAGCTTCATGATCGACTGTGTCGACGGCAAGATCGCCAGGCTGAAGGGCACGGGGACGCCCTTCGGGCTCTGGCTCGACTACGTCGGCGACCGGGTGCGGGTGGTGCTCTGCGCCGCGGGCCTCGCCTACGGGCAGTACGAGCGCACCGGGGAGGTCGCCTACATCCTGCTGGGCGCGGCGGTGGCCGTGCTCGACCTGTTCAGGTACGTCAACGCGCCGCAGATGAAGCGGGTCCGCGACGCCATCACCAGGGATCGGGCCGCCGGGGAGCCCCTGATCGACCTGGTGCCGGCGCCGCGCGAGGAGGACGCCGAGGTGCCCGGGGGGCCGGGCTTCCTGCGACGGCTCAACAGGTTCCTGGCCCGTCACCGGGTGCGATCGCACCTGATCAGCGGGATCGAGTTCCATGCGGCCGTGTTCGTGATCGCGCCCCTGATCGGGGTGGCGGCGCTGATCCCGGTGGCGGCGGGGGCGAGTTTCCTGCTCCTCGCCAATGAGGTCTTCCTTGTTTACCGGATGTGGCTCTTCGCGCGCAGGCACGAGGTGTCCCAGGAGAGCCGAGAGCACGTTCTCGTCTAAGTTTCGGGGGTTAGTACGAAATGTCCGACCGGCCGGTGTTCGTCATCGGGTGTCCGCGCTCCGGCACCACGATGCTCCAGCTCATGCTCCACTCCCACCCGCGGCTGGCGGTGCCGCCTGAGACGAGGTTCGTCCTTCCCGCCTACTACCGCCGCCGCGTGTTCGGGGACCTGCGCGAGGCCGCGCGCCGCCGCTCCCTGGCCGAGTGGATCGCCAACGACCGCAGCACCAAGTTCCGCGAGCTGAAGATCGACAAGGTCGACTTCGTCCGCCAGGCCGTGGAAGGGCCGGGCTCGCTCGGCTCGGTGATCGGCACCGCCCTGCGCATGTACGCCGACCGCTTCGCCAAGCCCCGCTGGGGCGACAAGCGGCCCAGCTACATCAAGCACACCGACCTGCTGCTCAGGCTCTTCCCCGACGCCCAGTTCATCCACCTGATCAGGGACGGGCGCGACTGCGTCGCCTCGCTCAAGGAGATGCCCTGGTACACGGCCGACTCCTTCCACGCGGTCGCCACCTGGGCCGAGGCCATGGACGCGGGAGAGCGGCTGCGCCGGACCCTGCCCGAGGACACGTACTTCGAGCTGCGGTACGAGGACCTCACCGACGATCCGGAGACCGAGCTGAAGAAGCTCTGCGTGTTCCTGGAGGAGGACTTCTCGCCCTCCATGGTCTCGCCGCGCGAGGCGGCCAGCGTGGCCGTGCCGACGCACAAGGTCTGGCACAGCAACACCCACGGCGAGGTGACCCGCAGCCGGGTCGGGAGCTGGGCCACCCGGCTGGACCCGTGGGAGATCTCGCTGTGCGAGCAGATGTTCGGCGAGCGGCTGGAGTCCAACGGCTACGAGCTGTCCGGCGCGCCGCGCGCGGCCAAGGAGCACGTGACGGCCTGCCAGAAGACGATGGCCAGGCGGCGGACCAGCCGGTTGCGCAAGAGCTTCCGCGACCGGCTCAACCGGATGCGCGAGCCCGGCCCGGTGGCGGCCCTGCTCACCAGCGGCCAGCGCGTGCTGGCAGGCGTGCCGCAGCAGCGCAACGAGTCGCCAGAACTGGCCGAGCACAGCTGACCCGCGGGGCGGCGCCGGCCACGGGGGCCCGGCGCCGCCCCGTCAGCGCTCGATGTGGGCGAACAGGGACTCCCAGTGGTCCAGGACGCGGTCCAGGCGGAAGGCCTCGGCGCGTTCGCGGGCGGCGGCCCCCAGCCGTCGCCGCTCGCGCTCCGACCCGGCGAGCCATCCCAGCCGATCCGCCAGCGCGTCCACGTCGCCGGGCGGCACGAGCACCGGCCGCGCCGAACGCACCCCGCCCGACACGTCGAACGCCACCGCGGGCACCCCGTGCGCGGCGGCCTCCAGCAGCACGACCGGCAGCCCCTCGTGCTCGCTGCTCACCGCGAGGAGCGAGGCGGCCCGGTACTCGGCCGGCATCTGACCGGCGGACACCCGCCCGCGGAACACCACCCGGTCCGCCACGCCCGCACGCGCGGCGTGGTCGCGCAACCGGTCCAGCTCCGCCCCGTCACCCAGCAGGTGCAGCTCCCACGGCGGCGGCGCCCCCGACCGGGCGAAGGCGCTGATCAGCCGGTCGAACCGCTTGACCCCCTCCAGCCGCCCCACGCCCAGCACGCGCGGCGCGGACAGCTCCGACACCCGGTCCGGCCAGCTCGCCAGCGGGTTCGGCAGTGCCCGGGCGTTGGGCAGCAACGCGTGCTCGGCGAAGCGCCACGCGTCCTCCTCGCTGAGGAACACCGCCTGCTCAAGCCCCGGGTAGTGCTTCCTGATCGAGCCCAGGTGCCAGCAGCCGCTCGCGTGCTCGTACGAGCCGTGATACTGGCCGATCGCCCGCAGGTGCGCGGGCACCAGCCCGGCCGTCCTGGACACCGCGCCCGGCGAGGTGAGCACCGCGTAGCCGGGCCGCATCCCGCCCAGCAGCTCCCGCAGCCTGCGCCGGGACCGGAGGCGCGCGAGCCGGCCCTCGGGGCCCACCGGCGCCCGGCTGATGAGGTGGGCGCGGTAGCGCGGGCGCTCCACGTAGCGGAACGGCGCCTGCGCCCGGTGCAATCCGATCACGTGCACCTCGTGCCCGCGCCCGGCCAAGCCCTGCGCGAGGGTGTGGGTGACCTGCTGGATGCCGCCGAGCGTGTCGGCGTCCAGACAGGCGAAGACGACGTTCACGCCGCGCCGCCGAAGAAGTCGGTGACGACCCGGGCGGCGGCGTCGCCGCGTTCGTCGGCGCACCATAGCTCGCGGAACGCCGCGTAGCGGCCGGCGTGCGCGGCGTGCCCGGCGGGCAGGTCGCGCAGGCGTTCGACGAGCTCCTCCGTGGTGGTCACGCACGGTCCTGGCGCGATGGAGAGCAGGTCGTGGTAGACGCCGCGTTCGGTCAGCCGGTACTCGTCCCAGTCGTCGACGAAGAACAGCATCGGCTTGCCGGTGATCGCGTAGTCGCACATCACGGACGAGTAGTCGGTCAGCAGCGCGTCGGAGACCAGCATCAGGTCGTTGATCTCCGGGTACCCGCCGGCCGGGCGCACGAAGGGGAGCAGGTGCTCGGGCGGCCGGTAGCGCTCGACCGGGTGGGTGCGCAGGATGACCACCCACTCGCCGGACAGCTCCGCGGCCATCAGCTCCAGGTCCACCCGGATGGAGCGGCCGCTGCCCTTGGCCCGGTCCCGGTAGGTGGGCGCGTACAGCAGCACCTTCTTGCCGGCGGGCAGCTCCAGCCGCCGGCGCGGGTCGCCCGCCAGCTCGCCCTTGACCAGCGCGTCGCAGCGCGGCGTGCCGTGCCGGTAGACCGGCCCGCGGTAGCCGTTGGACGGGACGAAGCAGCGGGAGAACTCGGCGCTGGGCGAGATCAGCGCGTCCCAGCGGGCGACCGCGGCCCGCCATCGCGCGCGCGGCTTGTCGAAGTCGCCGCGCAGGTCGGGCGCGTCGAAGCCGATGGACTTGATGCCCTGGCCGTGCCAGGTCTGCAGGTAGCGGGTGCCGCGCGGCTTGGGGTAGTCGAGCGGGAAGCCGTGGCTGTCCACCCAGTAGCCGGCCCTGGCCAGGGTCCAGACGTACTTCCAGCCGCCGCGCCGCACCGTGCGCGCCCCGGCCGGGGCCTTGCCGCGTCCCTTGGCCACCGACCAGACCACCTCGACGGGCAGGCCGCGCCGCCGCAGCTCCTCGTACACGGCCCGGGGGCTGCCGGTGCAGCCCTTGCCGACGTCCGACTCGAACAGCGCCAGGTCCGCGCGCGGCCGCAGCACCTTGATCAGCAGCTTGTACGCGCGCAGCTTCATCGCCGGCGTGCCGAGTCTTCTGACGAGCGCCCGCTTGACCCGTCCGAGCAGGGCCGGTCGCCGGGCGGGGCGGCGCACGCGCAGGTAGGCGGCGTGGCCTTCGGGCCCGAGGACGCCGCCGGGCAGCTCGATCGGCGTCATCGCCGGGTCGACGATGAGCCGGTCGGTGGTGGTGAGGCCGTCGGCCGCCCGGGTGAAGCCGATGCGCGGCTCGCAGGCGCCGTCCGGGGTGAAGAGCACCTCGGTGACGTAGCCGCCGTCGCCGGACGGGCGCGGCCGGATCGGCACGCGCCGGCCGCCGAGCTTCAGGAACGCCTCCCGGTCGACCGGCAGCACGCCGAACGGGTCGAAGGTGCGCACCGTCATCCGGACCGTGCCGCCCTCCGCGGTCAGCTCGGCGACCTCGTGCCGCAGCCGCGACGCCGAGAACGGCAGCTCGGCCAGGCGCAGCCGGGTGATGTCCAGGCCGGGGGAGACCGTGGTGCCCCAGTAGGTGCGCCCGCCGAGCTGCACGGCGGCGCGCGGCGCGGCCCGGGGCCCGGTCAGGCAGCCGGCCGCGATGCGCAGGTCCTCCACCCGGTCGTCCATGATGAGCCGGCAGCACACCTTGACCAGCGGGTCCACCCGCTCGTACACCTCGTCGGGTATTTCCTCCAGGTACGGGCGGACGACGGCGGCGAACTCCTTCGTCCACACCAGGTCCCTGCCGGGCAGCGGGTTGAGGTAGACCCGCAGGTCCTGGCGGAGGAAGCGGTACTGGCGGGCCGGCACCAGGTCGGCGGCCCCGTGCCGGCGCAGCACGTCGTCGCTGCGCCGGGCCGCGGCCACGCGGTCGCGGACGTTGTCCATCTCCTTGATCGACAACGAGATGGAGGAGCCGGCGCGGGCCCGGTGCCAGTGGTAGACCACCCACGGCACGACCGCGAACCGCCGCGCCCGCGCGTACAGCTCGGTGGCGAAGACGTGGTCCTCGTAGTGGATGTCCTCGGGGAAGCGCACCCCGCTCTCCCGCAGGAAGCGCACGTCGTACAGCTTGTTGGTGCTGAAGGAGTCCAGGAACAGCTCCGGCTCCTCCCGGATGTCCGCGACCACCCGGCGGCGGGCGAACAGGTCCGGGTAGTACGGGTGCAGCCGGCCGTTCCACTCGTACAGCCGGGAGATCTGGCCGGACACGAAGTCGGCCTCGGTCCGCTCGATCTCGGTGAGCAGGCTCTTGCAGGCGTGCCGGGGCAGCTCGTCGTCGCTGTCGAGGAACATCGCGTACGGGGCCGCGGCGGCGTCCAGCCCGTCGTTCCTGGGCGCGCCGCAACCGCCGCTGTTGCGCTCCCTGCGCAGGTAGCGCACGCGCGGGTCGGACTCCGCCAGTTCGGCCGCCACCCGCGGGGTGTCGTCCGTGCTGGCGTCGTCGGAGATGATCACTTCCAGGTCGCGCAGCGTCTGGCCGAGCACCGAGCGGACCGCCCTGGGCAGGCGGCGGGCGTCGTTGTAGGTGATCACGACAACCGTGCAATCCGGCATGCCAACCCCCGTGTGTCACGACGTGGGAGTAGGCGTTCCCTGCACTTCGCGAGGTACGTCCGGATTTCGAGGTTTTTGCCTTAAATCACCGAATAAGGCGACGAATTACCCAGATGATGACGAGCAGCGCGGCCACCCCGCCCAGCACTGGCGCCAGCCGCTTGAGCAGCGGCGCGCCCGCGATGTCGAGCAGGTCGAGCGCCTCCTCGTCGGGCGTGCGGGAGGTGCGCATGGTGCCCGCCGGGCGGACGTCGTCCTCGGGCGCGGGCACGGCGGCCAGGTGACGCTCCGACGGCTCCTCCGCGGCGGCGGTCTCCTCCTGCTGCGGCTCCTGCGCCGGCTCCGCGAGCAGCTCGGCGAGGTTCTGTGCGAACCGGTCGATGAGCTTCCCGCCGACCTCGGCCATCACGCCGCGGCCGAACTGCGCGGGCCGGCCCGTCACGTTGAACGACGTCTCGACGGTCACCGTGGTCGTGCCGTCGGCCGGCGTCAGCCGCGCCTTGACGGTCGCGGCGGCGGTGCCGGAGCCCCGCGCCTCCTTGCCCGTCGCCTGGATGGTGAGCGTGTGCGCGTCCTTGTCGACGTCCTCGAACGCGGCCGAGCCTCGATAGGTGACGGTGATCGGACCGACCTTGACCTTCATCCTGCCGGTGAACTGCTGACCCTCGACCGTGTCGAGAGCCGCTCCCGGCAGGCACGGAGCCACCCGCTCGACATCCAGCAGGACCGCCCAGGCCTGCTCGATGGGGACCGGGACCGTGAACTCGTGCTCGAACCGCATCGCCATCGATTCGCTCCTTCCCGCTGCTGCGAGACTACGTGCCACGGGGGCGCCCCGGAAGGGGGACGCCCCCGCGCATCTGTGGTGCCTCCCTGGTCAGGGCGTTCCGGCCGCCGTGCGCACCGCGCGGTGCGTCAGCACGCGGGCCAGATGCCGCCGGTAGTCGGGCTGCGCGTTCAGGTCCGCGGGCGGCGAGGTGTCCGCCGCCGCCTCCTCACACGCCTGCCTGAGCCCGTTGCCGAGCTCCACGCCCTGCAGCGCGCTCTCGACCGCCCGGGCCCGCAGCGGGGTCGGCCCCATGTTGGTCAGCCCGATCCTGGCCTCCTGGATCGAGCCGTTGGAACGCCGCACGGCCGCCGCCACGCCGACCACCGCCCACGCCTGCGCGGTGCGGCGGAACTTCTCGTAGTGGAAGCCCCAGCCGTCGCCCAGCTTCGGGATCTTCGCGCCGACCAGGATCTCGCCCTGGCGCAGCGCCGTCTCCAGGTAGTCGACGAAGAAGTCGGCCGCCGGGATCTCCCGCTCGCCCTGCGCCGAGCGGACCACCAGCACGCCGTCCAGCGCCAGCACCACGCCGGGCAGGTCGCCCGCCGGGTCGGCGTGCGCCAGCGACCCGCCGAACGTGCCCCGGTGCCGCACCGCCCGGTCCGCCACCAGGGCGGTGGCCAGCGCCACCAGCGGGCAGCTCGCCGCCACCACGCCGGAGCGCAGCACCTCGTCGTGCGTCGTCATCGCGCCGATGAACACGTGGTCGCCGCGATCGTGCACGCCCGCCAGCTCCGGCAGCCGCGCCACGTCGACCAGCTTCGTCGGGTACGCCAGCCGGAGCCGGAGCAGCGGCAGCAGCGACTGCCCGCCCGCGATCACCTTGGCGTCCTCGTCCGCCGCCAGTTCCTGGCACGCCTCCGCCAGCGACCCGGGACGTACGTAGTCGAACGGTGCCGGGATCATGCCCGTCCTCCTTCCAGCGCGCGCCACACCCGCTCGGGGGTGCACGGCATCGGCACGTCCCGCACCCCGTGCGGCCGCAGCGCGTCCACGATGGCGTTGACCACCGCCGGGGTCGAGGCGATGGTGCCCGCCTCGCCGACGCCCTTGGCGCCCAGCGGGTTGCTGGTGGCCGGCGTCTCGGTCCTGTCGGTCACGAAGTCGGGCAGGTCCGCCGCCGACGGCACCAGATAGTCGGCGAGCGTGGCGGTGAGCAGGTTGCCCTCCGCGTCGTACACGGCCTCCTCGAACAACGCCTGGGCGATGCCCTGCGCGATGCCGCCGTGCACCTGGCCCTCGACGATCAGCGGGTTGATCACCGTGCCCACGTCGTCGACCGCGACGTACGAACGGATCTTCACCCTGCCGGTCTCGGTGTCCACCTCCACCGCCGCCAGGTGGGTGCCGTGCGGGAAGGAGTAGTTGATCGGGTCGAACGTGGCGTCCGAATCCAGCCTGGCCTCCGCTCCCTCGGGCAGGTTGTGCGCGGCGAAGGCGGCCAGCGCCAGCTCCTGGATCGTCGTCTGGGAGTCGGTGCCCTTCACCTTGAACGCGCCGCCGGCGAACTCCAGGTCGTCCGGCGAGCACTCCAGCAGGTGCGCGGCCAGCTTGCGGGCCTTCTCGCGCACCTTCTCGCACGCCTGCAGGACCGCGACCCCGCCGACCACCAGCGAGCGGGAGCCGTAGGTGTCCATGCCCTTGTGCGCGATGGCGGTGTCGCCGTGCACGACCGTGATGTCCTCGAACGGCACGCCGAGCGCGTCGGCCGCGATCTGGCTCCACGACGTCACGTGACCCTGGCCGTGCGGCGACGTGCCGGTGACGACCTCCACCTTGCCGGTCGGCAGCATCCGCACCGACGCGTGCTCCCAGCCGCCCGCGCCGTAGTTGGCCTCGCCGAGCATCCGCGACGGGGCCAGCCCGCACATCTCGGTGAACGTGCTGACGCCGATGCCGAGCTGCACCGGGTCGCCCCGGTCGCGCCGGTCGGCCTGTTCGGCGCGCAGCTTGTCGTAGCCGAACAACGACAGCGCCTTGTCGGTCGCCGCCTCGTAGTTCCCGGAGTCGTACGTCAGGCCCGCGATCGTCGTGTAGGGGAACTCCTCGTGCTTGATCCAGTTGCGCCGCCGCACCTCGATCGGGTCCAGCCGCAGCTCCGCGGCGAGCTCGTCCATGACCCGCTCGATCGCGTACGTCGCCTCGGGGCGGCCCGCGCCCCGGTACGCGTCCGTCGGCGTCTTCGTGGTGAACACGCCCTTGCACGCGAACTCGTACGCGTCCATCTTGTAGATCCCGTTGAACATGGTCGCGCCGAGCATCGGGACGCCCGGGGTGACCAGCATCAGGTAGGCGCCCATGTCGGCGAGCAGGTCCACCTGGAGACCGCGGATGCGGCCGTCGGCCTCGGCCGCGAGCCTGATGTGCTGGAGCTGGCCGCGCCCGTGGTGCACGGCCATGTTGCCCTCGGTGCGGGACTCGGCCCACTTGACGGGCTTGCCCAGCCGGCGGGAGAGCAGTAAGCAGAGCACCTCTTCGGCGGTGACCTGCAGCTTGGTGCCGAACCCGCCGCCGACGTCCGGCGCGATCACGCGGAGCTTGTGCTCCGGGATGCCGGTGACCATCGCCAGCATCACCCGCAGCACGTGCGGGATCTGCGTGGAGGTCCACATCGTGAACGAGTCGCCGTCGGTGTCGGCCAGCACGGCCCTGGGTTCCATGGCCGCGCCGATCAGGCGTTGCTGCACGTACGTCCGGTCGATCACCACCGGGGCGTCCCTGAAGGCCGCCTCGATGTCACCGGAGTTGATCTTCACGGAGAACGCCTGGTTGCCCGCCTCGTGCACCTTCGGGCTGTCCGGCGTGAGCGCCGCCTCCAGGTCGAGCACCGCCGGCAGCGGCTCGTAGTCGACCTCGATCGCCTCCAGCGCGTCGGCCGCGCGGTAGCGGTCGGTGGCGATCACGCAGGCCACGATCTCGCCGACGTACCGCACCTCCGACACCGCCATCGGCGGGTGCTCGGGGATGACGATGTCCTCCGACACCGGCCACGCGCACGGCAGGCTGCCCTGCTCGTCCGCGACGTCCTGGCCGGCGAACGCCGCGACCACCCCGGGCAGTTCGCGTGCCCCGGCCACGTCCACCCTGGTGATCCGCGCGTGCGCCATCGGGCTGCGCAGGAAGGTCACGTGCAGCATCCCCGGCTGCTGCAGGTTGTCCGTCCACCGCGTGCGCCCGGTCAGCAGCCGGGCGTCCTCCTTGCGCTTCCTCGCCCTGCCCACCTCGGTCATGACGACTTCACCGCCTGACCCATCTCCTGGGCGCCCCGTTTCACCGCTCTGACGATGTTGCAGTAGCCGGTGCACCGGCAGAGGTTGCCCTCAAGTCCTTCCCTGATGGCCTCCTCCGACGGGTCCGGTGTGTCTCTCAGCAGGTCGATCGCGGCCATGACCATGCCGGGCGTGCAGTAGCCGCACTGCAGCGCGTGTTCCTCGTGGAAGGCCCGCTGCATCGGGTGCATGGACCCGTTCGCGCCCAGGCCCTCGATGGTGACGATGTCGCAGCCGTCGGCCTGGATCGCGAGCATCGTGCAGCTCTTGACGGTCTTGCCGTCCAGCATCACGGTGCAGGCGCCGCAGTTGCTGGTGTCGCAGCCGACGGGGGTGCCGGTCTTGCCCAGCCGTTCTCGAAGTAGGTGAACGAGCAGAAGTCGCGGCTCGACGTCTTCCTCGTAAGTGATTCCGTCCACTTTGACGGAGATTCGGGGCATACGTCCTCCCTCACAGGAGCAGGGGGAAAGGCGGACAACGCCAACCGTACGCCCGAGTTTGTCCCGGTCAAGGGTCACTTACTACGAAACACCCTGGCAATGATCGCCATGAGGCCCGCGAACCCGAGTCCGGTCACCATCACAGGCAGCAGGACCAGCGGATCCGTGATCGACCGCGTCAAGATCAGAATGCCCAGGACGATGAACAGGATCCCGCTCAGCAGGGCCATCCAGTCGGTCCTGTGCAGCTGCCGCGGCCGGTCGACGTCACGCGCCACGACGCACCTCCACGTCGCCGACGCCGCCCCGGATGCGCAGCACGATCGTCGCCGGCTCGCCCTTGGGCGTGACCTCCGGCTCCAGCACCTTGTCGAGCCGGACCTCCACGCCGCCGCGCAGCGACTGGTCGACCTGGATGTCACCGATCTTGTTGGTCGCGTGCACCTCCAGCCGCACCTCGGGTGGCACGATCACCTCCAGCGATCCCACCGAGATCGAGGCGCGCACCTCGGCCTTCGTCCCCGGCTTCAGCGCCAGCTCGGTCAGGTCCAGCTCGCCGTCGCCCACGCCCACGTCGAACACCTCGCGCGTCTCCTCCAGGGTGACCGGCTGCCACACGGACGCCCCCACCTTCCCCGGAAGACCGCCGAACATCAGCCCGATCCCGATCAACGTCGCCACCATGGTGCCCGCGCCCACCAGCCCGGCGCCCCTGCCCCACCAGGCGGCGATCAGCAGCCCTGCCCCGATGGTGACCAGCACCGCGCCGCCGATGATCGTGGGCTGCACGCCAGAAGGCGATGCCGCCTGCACGGCCACGAGGATCCCTCCAATGATGGTTGCCAGCAGGATGGTGATGGCGCCGATGAACGACCTCGGCCGCCTGCTCCGCTGCGGCCGCGGCGGCGGCGCGTACAGCGCGGGGTCGTACGGCGAGTAACCCTCCGCGCGCCGGGCCGGGTCCAGCGGACGGTAGGGGCCGTGCGGCGCGAACGGCCCGCTGTGCGAGCCGGCCAGGGTGTCGCCGGCGAGCGGCGGGAAGGTCGGGATCCGGCGCGTCTCGCCCGGCCCGGCCCCGAACCCCACCGGCTCCTCCTGCACCCCGTACGGCCGGATCCGCTCGTCTTCCGCCTCGGTCTCGGCCTTCTCCTCGGCGGCGGGCAGCCGCACGGTCTCGCCGGCCCGCGCGTCCGTTTCCGCGTAGGCGGCGGCCCGGTCGCCGGTGGACGTGTCCTCGCCGGTGCCCTCAGCCTGCTCCGGAAGCGGCGCGTCCGTCAGCGGGGGCACGTCGTCCGGGCCGGAACGCGGCGGGCGGTGGGCCACCGTCGGAGCCGTCCGCGGGTAGGAGGACACGCTCTGCTCGTACGGGGGCTCGTCCATCTCCGTCACCCGGGACCGCCGGTTGAGGCGTTCGGGCATCGAGCGCACCAGCCCCAGCAGGTCGACCCCGTGGGCGTGCGCCGCGAGCAGCGCGACGGCCAGGAACAGCCCCGCCACCAGGGTGCCGGTGTCGAGCCACACGGTCGACAGGTTGATGCCGAGCCCCAGCGCCAGCACCGCCGTCAGCAGCGCCATCACCGTGTCGGCGTCGAAGTCGCGGCGGGTCCACTGCTCGATGAGCCCCGGCCGCCCGCTGGGCTCCTTCATCAGCAGATAAGCAGCGATGTACAGGAACAGCCCGATACCGGACCCGAACAGCAGGATCACGAACCCCACGCGGAACACCACGGGGTCGATGCCGGTGTGCCTGCCGAGCCCGGCGCACACCCCCATGAGGAATCGTCCCTCGCTGCTGCGACGCAGCACGCCGGGGGGCGCGGCCGGTTCCCTGGGTGGCGCTTCTGTCATGCGACCATCGTGACTCACCGGGAACCGGCCCGCATCCGGGAGACCCCTGACCCGACCCGGGGGTCGTTCCCTGATGCCCGGAGCGTCATGTCATGTGACGATGGCGATGTTATGGCAGACCAGAAGACACTCGCCGAGCCCGAGACCAGCGGGCCGTACCGCCGCATGATGCGCCCCATGGAGGGCCGCCTCGTGGGCGGCGTCGCCCAGGGCCTGGCCGCGCAGCTCAAGCTCGATCCGGTCGTGATCAGGCTCATGTTCGTGCTGCTCAGCGTGGTCGGAGGAGTCGGCGGTGTCGCGTACGCGGTGCTGTGGATGATCACGCCGCGCGAGCCGTACCGCGGGGAGTCGCCCGCCCGCGACTGGAGCCAGCTGGCCGCGTTCACCGCGATCGGGGTGGCGCTGTTCGCGTTCGGGTTCCTGACGGGCGCCTCGCGGGGCGGCATCGGCATGCTGCCGTTCGCGGTGGGCGGCATCGGCGCGCTGATCCTGTGGCAGCAGGCCGACCCCGAGCGCCGCAAGCACTGGGTGAGCGGCGCGACCAAGAGCATCAGGAAGAACCGGGTGCGCACGCTCCTCGGCGTGATGCTCGTGGTGGCCGGCGGCATCGGGTTCCTCGTGGTCGAGGGCCAGCTCCAGGAGGCGGGCCAGGGCCTGCTGTTCACGACGGTCGTGGTCGGCGGGCTGGCGGTCATCGCCGCCCCGTGGCTCGCCGGTCTGTGGAAGGAACTGCAGCTCGAACGGCGCGAGCGCATCCGCCAGGAGGAGCGCGCCGAGGTCGCCGCGATGGTGCACGACTCCGTGCTGCACACGCTCACGCTCATCCAGCGCGTCGCGCACGACTCGCGCGAGGTCACCCGCCTGGCCCGCGCCCAGGAGCGCGACCTGCGCAACTGGCTCTACCAGCCGGCCCAGGACGCCGACGCCACCCTCGCCGCCGCCGTCCGGCGGATCGCCGCCGAGGAGGAGGACTCGCACGGCGTGCCGATCGAGGTGGTCTGCGTCGGCGACATCGACCTCGACTCCGGCGGCCGGCTCGCGGCCACGCTCAAGGCGGCCAGGCAGGCGATGGTCAACGCAGCCAAATACTCTGAGAGCCCGTCCATTTCCGTCTACGCCGAAGTAGAGGGTGAAGAGGTCACGATTTTCGTGAAGGATCGGGGCAAGGGGTTCGACCTCGACGCGGTGCCGGTCGACAGGATGGGGATCAGGGAGTCCATCATCGGCAGAATGGAACGTCACGGCGGCGCCGCCAGGGTGCGTACCGAGCCTGGTGAGGGCACTGAAGTGATGCTGACGATGAAGGTGGAGAAGCAATGACGCGGGTGCTGATCGTCGACGACCACCGGCTCTTCCGCTCCGGAGTGCGGGCCGAGCTGGGCGACTCGATCGAGGTCGTGGGCGAGGCCGAGGACGTCGACACGGCGGTCAAGGCCATCGCCGAGCTCCAGCCGGACGTCGTCCTGCTCGACGTCCACATGCCCGGCGGCGGCGGCCAGGAGGTGCTGCGCCGGGTCCTCGGCTCCGGCTCGCAGGTGCGCTTCCTCGCCCTGTCGGTGTCGGACGCGGCCGAGGACGTGATCGGCGTCATCCGCGGCGGCGCCCGCGGCTACGTCACCAAGAACATCAGCGGCAAGGAGCTCACCGACGCCATCCGCCGGGTCGCCGACGGCGACGCGGTCTTCTCCCCGCGGCTGGCCGGCTTCGTCCTCGACGCCTTCGCCTCCTCCGAGGCGCCCCCCATCGACCCCGAGCTCGACTCGCTGACCCAGCGCGAGCGCGAGGTGCTGCGGCTGATCGCCCGCGGCTACGCCTACAAGGAGATCGCCAAGGAGCTGTTCATCTCGGTCAAGACGGTCGAGACCCACGTCTCCTCGGTGCTGCGCAAGCTCCAGCTCTCCAACCGGCACGAGCTCTCCCGCTGGGCCACGGCCCGCCGCCTCGTCTGACGCGGTTCCGGTGGCCGCCTCCGCGCGGCCCGGCAGACCGTGGACCTGGAGAGCCGGGTCTCGTAGGTTTCTTGCCCGGTCCAGGGTGAAGGCTGGGCGTGGTGGGGTGGTTAAACCGGGGCTGGCGTGCGACATTCCCAGGTATGGGCAGGGATGTGCCGAGTGTCGTGTTCAGCCGGGAAGACCGGCGGAAGTACCGCGAGAAGGTGCGCCGGTGTCTCGACGTCTTCGCGCAGTTGCTCCGCGAGTCGAAGTTCGAGGACGACCGGCCGCTCGCCGGCCTGGAGATCGAGCTCAACATCGTCGACGGCGAGGGCGTGGCGTGCATGCGCAACGCCGAGGTGCTCGCCGCCATCGCGCGGCCCGACTGGGCCACCGAACTGGGTCAGTTCAACATCGAGATCAACATCGAACCGCAGGAGCTGACCGGCGACGGGGCCCGCCGCCTGGAGGACGACGTGCGCGCCCGGCTCAACCACGCCGAGGAACGCGCCAGGTCCGAGGGCTCCCACCTCATGCTGGTCGGCATCCTGCCCACCCTGCGCGAGCAGGACATCGGCGAGGGGACGCTCTCCGCCAACCCCCGCTACCGGCTGCTCAACGAGCAGATCTTCGCCGCGAGGGGCGAGGACCTGCACCTGGAGATCGAGGGCGTCGAGCGGCTCGACACGCACGCCGACAGCATCACCCCCGAGGCCGCCTGCACCAGTGTCCAGCTGCACCTCCAGGTCAGCCCGCCGCAGTTCGCCGCGCACTGGAACGCCGCCCAGGCCATCGCCGGCCCCCAGGTCGCCGTCGCCGCGAACTCCCCGTACCTGTTCGGCAAGGAGCTGCACCGCGAGACCAGGATCGCGCTCTTCGAACAGGCCACCGACACCCGCCCGGCCGAGCTGAAGGCGCAGGGGGTGCGCCCCCGGGTGTGGTTCGGCGAGCGGTGGATCACCAGCGTCTTCGACCTGTTCGAGGAGAACGTCCGTTACTACCCGGCACTCCTGCCGCTCTGCGAGGACGAGGACCCGCGGGACGAGCTGGCGCACGGGCGCATCCCCCAGCTGCACGAGCTGACCCTGCACAACGGCACCGTCTACCGGTGGAACCGCCCCGTGTACGCGGTCGTCGGCGGCAAGCCGCACCTGCGCGTGGAGAACCGGGTGCTGCCGGCCGGCCCGTCCGTGCTCGACATCACGGCCAACGCCGCCTTCTACTACGGGCTGATGAGCGTCCTGCCGCACGCGGAACGCCCGATCTGGAGCCAGATGTCGTTCGCCGCCGCCGAGGAGAACCTCTACAGCGCCGCCCGCCACGGCCTGGAGGCGCGGCTCTACTGGCCGGGGCTCGGCGAGGTGCAGGCGGACGAGCTGATCCTGCGCCGCCTGCTGCCGATGGCGTACGAGGGGCTGGACCGGTGGGGCGTGGACCGGGAGGTCTCCGGCCGCCTGCTGGGCGTCATCGAGGGCCGCTGCCTGACCGGCCGCACGGGAGCGACCTGGCAGGTCGACAAGGTACGGGCGATCGGCGGCGACCGTCACCGGGCGCTGCGCGCGATGACGCTGGAGTATCTCGCCCGAATGCACGCGAATGAGCCGGTGCACACGTGGGAAGTCTGAGGCGTGTGACACCTCCTCCCGTCGTGCGCCTCCTGCTCGCCGTCCTGCTCCTGGTCCCGGCCGCCGCCTGCGGGCTGATCGAGGTCCCCTCCAGAGATCGGCGCGGGCTCGACACGTTCGAGGACGACGTGTGGGGGGCCAGGACACTGTCGGAGGAGTTCTGGAAGCAGCAGTTCGCGGCGTCCGGGGCGGCCTATCGCCCCGTCAACGCGTTCATCCCCTATGCCGGGACGAACGGGCCGAGCTGCGGAGGGCAGCCCTCCGTGCCGAACAACGCCTTCTACTGCTCGGCCGGCCACTTCATCGCCTATGACGAGGAGTGGATGCGGATGCTGTGGGACCGGATGGGCGACGGCTCCGTCTACCTGATCATCCCGCACGAGTTCGGCCACGCCGTGCAGGCCCAGCTCGGCACCTCCTTCCGGCTCAACGTGCAGATGGAGCTCCAGGCCGACTGCTACGCGGGCGGCACGCTGCGCGCCCTGATCGACTCGGGGGCGCTCACCGCCGAGCCCGGTGACGAGGACGAACTGCTGCTCAACCTGGCCGCCGCCGGCGACCCGACCGACGACTGGCTCGACCCGGCGGCCCACGGCACGGCCGAGCAACGCCAGCGGTCGTTCGCCGCCGGCTACACGCGTGGGGTGAGCGCCTGCTGAGCTGAGCCGCACCCCCGGGACAGCCGGCTGAGCCGCACTCCCAGGGATGTAGGCGCGTGTCCATCCCCAGGATGATGCGACTGATCTTGTCCACGGCATAGCGTTGGCCCATGCCATTGGAGGAGATCGGCTGGCTGCGCAGGGGGGCCTGCAAGTCCAGCGACCCGGAGCTCTTCTTCCCCCTCGCCCCCTCACCCGTCCAGGAGGCGCGCGCCAAAGCCGTCTGCGCCACCTGCCAGGTCCTCACCGAGTGCCGCTCCTACGCGCTGAAGGCGGGCGAGGCCGACGGCATCTGGGGCGGCCTCACGCCCGACGAACGCCGCCGCTCCCGCTTCCCCGCGGCCTCCTGACCCGGGTCACCTCACCCCGCGACACGAGAGATCGTGAGCCCGGCTAGCCTTCAAGGGTGCTGCTTCGCTCGATCGCCGTGCTGACGGCGGCCAACGTGCTCAACAACCGGGTCGCCCCACGGCTCGGCCCGCTCACGTCCGCCGCGGCCACGGCGGCGCTGGTGGCGATGGCCCGCAGGTCGGGGGTGACGTGGGAGGAGCTCGGCTTCGAGCACGGACGCCGCGGAGCGGCCATCGGCGGTGCCCTGGTCGCCGGCGTGGTCGTGGTCTACACCGTCGGCATCAACCTCCCCCGTACCCGCCCGTTCTTCCGCGACGAGCGGGCGCTCTCGCTCAGCCGCGCCCGCGTCCTGGAGGAGGCCCTGCTCCAGGTCCCGGTCGGCACCGTCCTGCTGGAGGAGGTCGGGTTCCGCGGAGCGCTCCACGCCCTGCTGCGCCGCGACCACGGGCAGGCCGCCGCCACCGCGGTGTCGTCGGCGCTGTTCGGGCTCTGGCACATCCTGCCGGCCGTCGACATGGCACGCGCCAACCCGGCGCTGGGCGCCGTCGTCGCCGGCGAGTCGCCGCAGCGGCTCGACACGGCGCGGGTCGTGGCGGGCAGCGTGCTCTCCACGGCCGCCGCCGGCGTGCTGTTCACCGAGCTGCGGCGCCGGGGCGGGCTGCTGGCCCCCGCGATGCTGCACCTGGCGACCAACTCGCTGGGCTACCTCTTCGCCCGGCTCGCCGCGCAGGCCGAGCCGGTCGGAGCCACCACGGCCACGGCCGCGAACGACACGAAGCGGGAGGTCTCCCTCTGATGGCGACGCGCGAACGGGAGATCACCGAGCCGGTCGACCTCTGCCTGCCCGACGGGCGGCTCAACCCCGCCGCCGTGGGCTGGACCCGCCGGCCGCTCCACCGGGCCAACCTGCGCGGCTGGGGCCGCACCAAACGCTGGGAGTACTGGGGCGTCGTCACCCCGTCCCACATCGTCGGCGTGGTGGCGTCCTCGCTCGACTACGCGGGCGTGCACGGCCTCTACGTGCTCGACCGCGCGACCGGCGCCGAGGTGGGCAAGGACGTCGTGGCGCCGTTCGCCCGTGGCACGGTCATGCCCGACCGCAGCGGCGCGGGCACCGCCCTCGCCACGGGCGGCGGCGGGCTGTCCATCCAGATCACCCAGACCCCGGGCGGCACCTCGCTGCGCGCCCGCGCCGAAGGCATCGAGCTCGACCTGGAGATGCCGCTGCGCGAGGGTCACGAGTCGCTCGGCGTGGTGGTGCCGTGGAGCCCCCGGCGCTTCCAGTACACGGTCAAGGACCTCGGCCGGCCGGTCCACGGCAAGCTCGTGCTCGACTCCGTCCCGTACGAGGTGCGCGAGGAAGACTCGTTCGCCGTGCTCGACCACGGGCGGGGGCGCTGGCCCTACTCGATCGTCTGGAACTGGGCGGCGGGCTGCGGGCCCGGCAAGGCGATCCAGCTCGGCGGGCGCTGGACGGCCGGCACCGGTTCGACGGAGAACGCCCTGTTCATCGGCGGGCGGCTGCACAAGATCGGCGAGGAGCTGGCGTGGAGCTACGACCGCGCCGACTGGATGCGGCCGTGGCGGATCACCGGCCCCCGGGTGCAGGTGGAGTTCACGCCGTTCCACGAGCGGGTGGCCCGCACCGAGCTGGGGGTGGTGGGCTCGGAGACCCACCAGTGCTTCGGCCACTTCACCGGCCGCGCCCAGGCCGACGACGGCACGTGGGTGGAGCTCGACGGCCTGACCGGCTGGGCTGAGGAGGCTCGGCAGCGCTGGTGACGTTTCCCCCGGCGGTGGGGGTGGGTTCCGCCCGGGGATGAAGATCCTTCACCTCGTGGCTCCGGCCTGCGCATCTTCTCTTGACCTCTGCTTTAAGGTCGCCTCTGCGCCTCAACGTAGTCGTATCGACACGTTGAGTACGTATATCAAGATCACAAACTGTGATATACGCTGGAGGTTCGGAGGTGGTGTTCCATGCGAACGGTCATCGACATCGACAAGGAGCTCGTGCAGGCGGTCCAGGAGAGGCTGGGCACGAGCAGCATGAAGGAGACGGTCCACTCGGCCCTGCGGTCGGTGCTCGAACGGGACGAGGAGAGGGCGGAAGCGATCGAGGCGTTCGAGTTCTGGCGGACGGAGGGGAGCCCGGATCTGCTGAATCCGGAGGTCATGAAGCACGCGTGGCGGCGACAGGAGTGATCTACCTGCTCGACACGAGCGCGCTGGCCCGCATCAGGACCAGCGAGGTCGTCGCCAAGGCGCTGCATCCGCTCTACGCGGCTCGTGTCGTGGCCACCTGCGACATCATCGACCTCGAGGTCGGCTACAGCGCGCGTAACCACGCCCACTACAAGCGCATCATCCGCGCCCAGCATCAGGTGATCAGGCTGTCGGCGGGGCAGGACGTCTGGGCGCGCGCCCGCGAGGTTCAACTGGAGCTGATCAAGTCCTCCCAGCATCGCGGCGTCAGCCCGCCGGACCTGCTCATCGCCGCCTGTGCCGAGGTGTACGGCGCGACGGTGCTGCACTACGACCGCGACTACGACCGGATCGCCGAGGTCACGGGGCAGCCGTCGCTGTGGGTGGTGCCGCCCGGCTCGGTGCCGTAGCCGGGCGAAGGCCGGTGGACCGGTCTACGCGGTTTCGACGACCTGGAAGCCCTCGGCGTAGTGCCCGTCGGGGAAGCCCGCCTGGCGGGCCCAGGCGGCCAGGCGGCTCTTGACCGTCTCCAGGAGCCCCTCGGCGTGGCCCACCTGGCTGGCGTGCGCCCGCAGCGCCGCCAGCTTGCGGTCGATCGCCGGGGTGATGTCCACCCAGTGGTTCCTGGTGGGCCCGCCCATGAGCCACACCTCGCGCACCGTCCACGCCTCCAGGCCGTCCTCCTCCAGCAGGTCGGGGAAGGCGTACGGGTTGCGCGCGTCGGGGTAGACGGCGTCCAGGGCGGCGCCGCCGACGGCCCGGTGGTCCGGGTGGCTGGGGGCGATGAACTGGTAGTTGCGCTCCGGGTGATGGGTGATCACCAGGTCGGGCCGTACCTGCCTGAGGGTGCGGGCGATCTCCTTGCGCAGCTCCAGCGAGGGCACCACGGTCCCGTCGGGACGGCCGAGGAAGCGCACGTCGGTCACGCCGACGCACTTGGCCGCCGCGGCCTGCTCGGCGCGGCGCAGCTCGGCCATGCCGGCGTGGTCCAGGGCGCGGTCGTTGCCGCCGGCGTCGCCGTCGGTGACCAGCAGGTAGGTCACCTCCACGCCCTGGTCGGCGAAGAGCGCCACGCTGCCTGCCGCGCCGAAGTCGGCGTCGTCCGGGTGGGCGGTCACGACGAGGACCCTGGTGATCTCGCTCTCCGGCAGCATGGCTCCCCTTTCGCGGCGTCTGTCCGGCACAACGGGAGTTCGCTCCGGGGCATTCCGGGCCCCGTTTGTCGGTGGGGGGTCTTAACCTAGGTGGGTGCCCACCCAAGTCTCTGTTGACCACCCCTTGCTCGACGGCCTCAACCCTCAGCAGCGCGAGGCCGTGCTCCACCACGGCAGCCCGCTGCTGATCGTCGCAGGCGCCGGGTCCGGAAAGACGCGGGTGCTCACCCACCGCATCGCCTACCTCCTGGCCGAGCGTGACGTCCACCCGGGCGAGATCCTGGCCATCACGTTCACCAACAAGGCCGCGCGGGAGATGAAGGAGCGCATCGACAAGCTCGTCGGGCCGCGCTCGCGGGCGATGTGGGTGATGACCTTCCACAGCGCGTGCATGCGCATCCTGCGCCGCGAGGCCAAGCGGCTCGGCTTCCCGTCCAGCTTCTCCATCTACGACCAGGCCGACTCCCAGCGCCTCATGGCCATGGTCTGCCGCGAGATGGACCTCGACCCCAAGCGCTATCCGCCCCGGTCGTTCTCCGCCCAGGTCAGCAACTTCAAGAACGAGCTGATCGACTACGAGACCGCGATCGAGCGGGCCGGCTCCCATCTGGAGAAGACGCTGGCCCAGGCCTACAAGAGCTACCAGCTCAAGCTCACCGAGGCCGGCGCGATGGACTTCGACGACATCATCATGAACACGGTGACGCTCTTCCAGCTCTTCCCCGAGGTGGCCGAGCACTACCGGATGCGGTTCCGCCACGTCCTCGTCGACGAGTACCAAGACACCAACCACGCGCAATACATCCTGATCCGCGAGCTGGTGGGCTTCCCCGAGCTGCGCACCGCCGACGGCGACCAGGTGCGCTCCGGCACCGACCAGTCGGAGCTCTGCGTGGTCGGCGACGCCGACCAGTCGATCTACGCCTTCCGCGGCGCGACGATCCGCAACATCCTGGAGTTCGAGCGCGACTACCCCGACGCCCGCACCATCCTGCTGGAGCAGAACTACCGCTCCACCCAGAACATCCTGGCCGCCGCCAACGCGGTCATCTCCCGCAACGAGTCGCGCAAGCCGAAGAACCTCTGGTCCGACCAGGGCGACGGGCCCAAGATCGTGGGCTACGTCGCCGACAACGAGCACGACGAGGCCGTGTTCGTGGCGCAGGAGGTCGACCGGCTGGCCGACGAGGAAGAGGTCAGGCCGGGCGACGTCGCGGTCTTCTACCGCACCAACGCGGCCTCCCGGGTGTTCGAGGAGATCTTCATCCGCACCGGCCTGCCCTACAAGGTCGTCGGCGGGGTGCGCTTCTACGAGCGCAAGGAGGTCAAGGACCTGCTGGCCTACCTCCGGGTGCTGGCCAACCCGTTCGACGTGGTGTCGCTGCGCCGCATTCTCAACGTGCCCAAGCGCGGCATCGGCGACCGGGCCGAGGCGATGGTCGAGGCGTTCGCCGCGCGTGAGCGCATCCCGTTCTGGGAGGGGCTGCGGCGGGCCGACGAGGCGCCGGGCATGGCCACCCGCTCGCTCAACGCGATCAGGGAGTTCGTCGCGATGATCGAGGAGCTGATCGCCAAGGGCGAGGGCATGCCGCCGTCCGCGCTGGCCGAGGAGGTGCTGGTGGCCACCGGCTACCGCGCCGAGCTGGAGGCGTCGGAGGACCCGCAGGACGAGTCCCGCCTGGAGAACCTCCAGGAGCTGGTCTCGGTGGCGAGCGAGTTCGAGGAGGCCAACCCCGAGGGCACGCTCGTGGAGTTCCTGGAGCAGGTGTCGCTGGTGGCCGACGCCGACCAGATCCCCGAGCAGGACGGCGGCCAGGGCGTGGTGACGCTGATGACGCTCCACACCGCCAAGGGCCTGGAGTTCCCGGTGGTGTTCCTGACCGCCATGGAAGACGGCGTCTTCCCGCACATCCGCTCCATCGGCGAGCCGAAGGAGCTGGAGGAGGAGCGCCGGCTGGCCTACGTCGGCATCACCCGGGCCCAGCAGCGCCTCTACCTGACGCGGGCCGCGGTGCGCAGCTCGTGGGGCGCGCCGTCGTTCAACCCGGCCTCACGGTTCGTCAACGAGGTGCCGGCCAAGCTGGTCGAGTGGCGCACCGACCCCGACAAGTCCGCGTGGAGCGCCGCCACCCGCCGCGAGCCGGCCCCGGCCGCGGCCCCGAAGAAGACCGGCGGCCGGGTCGTCCCGTCGCTGACGCCGGGCGACCGGGTCACCCACGACGCCTTCGGGCTCGGCACCGTGGTAGCGGTCGACGGCGTGGCCGAGAAGACCAAGGTCAAGATCGACTTCGGCTCGGGCGGCGAGAAGACGCTCCTGCTGGCGTACGCGCCGTTGGAGAAGCTCTGATCGCGCGTAGGGAGAGGCTCTGGTCCCGCGTAGGGAGAGGCGCTGATCCCGAAAGGCGCTGATCCCGTCTGCTGAGCGTGACCCCGTCTACGGAGAGGCGGTGATCCTGTACGGGCGCGGCCCGTACAGGATCGTCAGCCGGGGGTGTCAGCTCTGGGCGGTGGCGGTGCGCAGGGCGCTGCCCTTCTTCCACTGGGTCCAGTTGAGCTGCCAGTAGCTCCAGCCGTTGTTCCACTGGAGCTTGCGCTTGGTGCCGACGATCTTGACGACGTCACCGCGCTGGGCGATCTGATAGAACCACTTGGCCCCGGCCGGGGTGGCGCGGACGCAGCCGTGGCTCTGGTTGGAGCGGCCGAGATACTGGTAGTCGCCGTAGCTCTGGTGGACGTACTCGCCGCTGTCGGAGATGCGGACCGCCCAGGGAATCTGCTCCTTGTAGTAGCGCGGGTCCTTCGGGTCGGTCACCCCCATCCACGACGACGTCATGGTCTCCACGGCCTTCTTGCCCATGGTCAGGTGGACGCCGCTGGTGGTCAGGTAGACGTCGACGCCGTTCCTGATCATGCCGCCCCGGCCGGCGCTGATCGGGATCTTCTTGGCCAGCCTGCCGTTGCGGTAGACCTTCATCACGTGCTTGCGGGTGTCGACCAGCGACACGTGCTTGGGCCCGACGGCGAAGCGGCGGCTGACGTTCTTGGCCTTCTGGTTTCCGGGGATCTCGTTGAGCAGGGCCTTGAACATCACCTTCTGGTAGGGCTGCCAGTAGGTCTTGGTGCGGTAGATGACCTTGCGCGGCGACACCCACCGCCAGGCGCCCTCGACCGGCTTCTCCGGCTCCACCCGGAGCACGGACTCGACCGCGGCCTTGTCGGGCACGTCGCGGTCGAAAGTGACGATGATGGGGAAGCCGACTCCCACCTTCTCCGTCTTCTCTCCCATGGGAGTGATGTCGGCGATGCCTATCTTGAACTTCTTCTGCGGCTTCGTGATGGTCCGCGCCGCCTGTGCCGCTGATGCCGCCTGCGCCGCCTGGGGCTGCACGGCCTGCTGGGCGACGGCCTGCCTCGGGACGGGGGCGCCCTCCGCCGCGCAGGCCACCGCGGTCGCCAGCGCGGCGGCGGCGAGAATCCGGGGGAGAAGATTCACGGGTCGTACTCCTGAGCTATGGTTCTCCGCTTTACGCGGCCGTACGTGTGACAACTGGGACACGTGTTTCGACGGCCGGTTGGCTGTCACGATGTTGTAACGGTCCAACGAAGCGGGCAGCCGCGCCCCCTCAGGAGAACGCGGCCGCAGTACGGTACCCGGCCGTGACCAGCGACGCCGCGAAGGCGACGGCGGTCACGGCCGGGCCGGGGCCGGCCGTTACAGGCCGACCTTCACGCCGTTCAGCATCTCGATGTGGTCGAGGGTCTCCTCGCCGCCCTCCTTCGGCTTGGTCGTGGTGTCGCTCGTGGACGGCGCCTTGATCGTGACCTTGGTGCCCCAGCCGGTGTACCGGGTGTCGACGCTCAGCGTCTCGGTCTTCTTCGGCTTGCCGTCGATGACGCCCAGCGGGTACGTGGTGACCAGGCGCGTGGGCAGGCCCTTGGCGTCGACGCTCAGCCGCCACTTGATCTCGGTCCTGAGCACCTTGGCCGGGTAGCGCTCCAGCATGACCGTGGCGCGGAACCAGGGAGAGACCTTGCGGACCTGGGCCACGGTGATCTTGCCGGAGTAGCCGCCCCGGGTGGCCTTGGCGTTCTTCAGCATGGCCCGGAGGGTGGCCGGCTCGGCGACGTTCAGCGGCTGCCCGGTGACGCCGGTGACGCCGCCCGTCGGGCCGTTCGGCAGCTTGAACCAGGTCTTGTCCTCGGGCAGCACCAGGGACCAGATGCCGCCCGACAGGTAGGAGGTCCCGCCCACCCAGATGGTGCGCTCGGGGATGACCAGGCCCTTGGCCAGCTCGGGAGCATCCTCGCCGACGTCGCTGGCCTTCAGGTTGAGCTTGCCGGTGATGTCGGACCCGGCCACGCCGCCCTTGCGGAACCCGATCGTGCCGCTGCGGCGGACCATGATGTCGTGGAAGAGCGGGGTGCTGATGGTGGTGCGCTCGGTGAACTTGACGCCCTTGCCCGCGACCAGCTGCTTCTTCACGGAGACGAGCGGGTTCTCGGGCGCGGCCTGGGCCTGCGCGGGGACGGCCGTCACGAAGGTCGCGGCCGACGCCAACGCCAGACCGGCGATCAAACGCTTCATGCGAATCTCGATTCGTGGAGGGGGAGGTGAACATGGAGCGGCCAGGCGTCGGTGGATTGCCGGAACCTGCCTTTCTTCCGGGCACGCCGGAAGAGTGCGGTGGCCGAACTCCGCCCCGCCGAAGTGAACAGGCGAGGTCGTGCGCCCGGGCCGGCCGGGAAATGGCGACGCGCCATTCCCCGGCCCTGAGCACCGGGGTATTACGCCTCTCGCGTACGGGAGAGGAAAAGGGAAACTAGCGGCCCTGGCCCAGCGAGCTGAGCGCGTTGTCCGGGATCTCGGCCGGCACGTCGGTCTCGGTCATCTGGTCGAGCAGGTCGGCGCTGTCGATCCACTGCGACTCAGGCGGGGCGACGACCTTCACCCGGGCGCCCCAGCCCGTGTAGCGGCTCTCGGCGACCGAGCGGCTGGCGCCCAGGATGCCGTAGTCAAGCGTCCAGTCGCTCACCACGCGGGTCACCACGCCCTTGCGGTCGGTGTCGATCAAATAGTTGACCTTGACCTTGCCCAGCGGACCCGAGAGCCGATCGCCATGGAGCGCGGCCAGCTTCTTGACGGTGATGGCGCCCCGGTAGTCACCCCTGACGACCTTGGCGCCGGCGATCAGGCTTTTGAGCACCTTCGGGTTGAAGATGTCGACGACCTGGTTGCTCTGGTAGGCGGACACGCCCTCGTAGCGGACCCATTTCTTGCCCTCGGGCAGCACATCGCCCCAGATGCCGCCCTGCACGTAGGTGTGGCCGCCCACGCTGATCGAGCGCGTGGCGGCGGCCGACGTGGGCGTGAGGTCCTTCTGCGACTTGTAGCGGTTGCGCAGGTCGGCGCCGATCACTCCCGACTTGCCGAACTCCAGCTTTCCTGTCGTCCGGAAGACGGTGGCGGCCTTTCCGTCGGTGTAAGTACGCACCGTTTCGGAAACGCGCACTCCGTGACCGGGGGAGAATTGCTTCTTGAGCGTCTTGACCGGGTCGACCGCCGTGGCCTGCGCTGGCGCCACCGTAACCAGCGTCGCCGCGGTGGCCAGTGCCAATCCGGCGATGATTCGTCTCATCGTGATCCTCGGTAAAAGAGTAAGGATCACGCATCCTGCCAATCGAAGATCACGAAGAAATCTCAATGAGTGGACATATCCCGCCTAAACGGTGCACATTTCGTGCAGAGGGGCGCTGCCGGAGTGAGATCACCGTCACATCCAGGCACAACCGCGACCCAGTGACCTGGAAGGGTCGACGCTGGGGCTAGGCTTCACTGGCGGAAACGCCCGGCACGTACGTACGGGGTGGCCCGGGCCGTCGAACATTCAGTCGGAGAAGCAAGGACGGACCCTCGTGGACCTGTTCGAACATCAGGCGAAGGAGCTCTTCGCCGACTACGGCATCCCGGTGCCACGCGGCATCGTCGCCCACACCGTGGAGGAAGCACGCGCGGCCGCCGAGGAGCTCACCGGCCGCGTCGTCGTCAAGGCGCAGGTCAAGACCGGCGGGCGCGGCAAGGCGGGCGGCGTCAAGGTCGCCGACGACGTCGCCGACGCCGTGGAGAAGGCCCAGGCCATCCTGGGCATGGACATCAAGGGCCACACGGTGCACAAGGTGCTCGTGGAGGAGGCCAGCGCGATCGCGGAGGAGTACTACTTCTCCTTCCTGCTCGACCGCGCCAACCGCACCTTCCTGGCCATCTGCTCCGCCGCGGGCGGCATGGACATCGAGGAGGTCGCCCACGCGACCCCCGAGAAGGTCGCCAAGATCCCCGTCTCGCCGCTGACCGGCGTCGACCGCGCCACGGCCCGCGAGATCGCGCTCGCCGGCGGCCTGCCGGAGAAGGCGCTCGACGGCGCCGCCGAGCTCATCGAGAAGCTCTGGTGCGCGTTCGTCGACGAGGACGCCAGCCTGGTCGAGGTCAACCCGATGATCCTGGCCGCCGACGGCCAGGTGAAGGCCCTCGACGGCAAGGTCACGCTCGACGACAACGCCTCCTTCCGCCAGCCCGACCACGAGGCCTTCGTCGACCAGTCCGCCGAGGACCCGCTGGAGGCCGCGGCCAAGGCCAAGGACCTCAACTACGTCAAGCTCGACGGCGCGGTCGGCATCATCGGCAACGGCGCCGGCCTGGTCATGTCCACGCTCGACGTGGTCGCCTACGCGGGCGAGTCGTTCCCCGGCAAGCCGGCCCCGGCCAACTTCCTCGACATCGGCGGCGGCGCGTCCGCCGAGGTCATGGCGGCCGGTCTGGAGATCATCATGTCCGACCCGTCGGTCAAGTCGATCTTCGTGAACGTGTTCGGCGGCATCACCGCCTGCGACGCCGTGGCCAACGGCATCGTCTCGGCGTTCAAGCTGCTGGAGAGCCGCGGCGAGTCGGTCAGCCACCCGCTGGTGGTCCGCCTCGACGGCAACAACGCCCAGCTCGGGCGGCAGATCCTGGCCGACGCCGCGCTCCCGCGCGTCGAGCTGGTCGACACGATGGACGACGCGGCCAAGCGGGCCGCCGAGCTCGCTGCGGTAGGTGCGTGACACATGGCTATCTGGCTGACGGAAAACAGCAAGATCATCGTTCAGGGCATGACCGGCTCGGAGGGCACCAAGCACACCCGCCGCATGCTCGCCGCCGGTTCCCGCATCGTGGGCGGCGTCAACGCCCGCAAGGCGGGCACCACCCACGAGGGCCTGCCCGTGTTCGGCACGGTCAAGGAGGCGATGGAGAAGACCCGGGCCGACGTGTCCGTCGTCTTCGTGCCCCCGGCGTTCACCAAGGACGCCGTCAAGGAGGCCGTCGACGCCGAGATCCCGCTCTGCGTGGTGATCACCGAGGGCGTGCCGGTCCACGACACCACCGAGTTCTGGGCGTACGCGGTCGAGAAGGGCAACAAGACCCGCATCATCGGCCCCAACTGCCCGGGCATCGCCTCGCCCGGCGCGTCCAACGCCGGCATCATCCCCGCCGACATCACCACCGCGGGCCGCATCGGCCTGGTGTCCAAGTCCGGCACGCTGACCTACCAGCTCATGTACGAGCTGCGCGACTTCGGTTTCTCCACCGCGGTCGGCATCGGCGGCGACCCGGTCATCGGCACCACGCACATCGACTGCCTCCAGGCGTTCCAGGACGACCCCGGCACCGACGCGATCGTGATGATCGGCGAGATCGGCGGCGACGCCGAGGAGCGTGCGGCCGCCTACATCGAGCAGCACGTCACCAAGCCGGTCGTCGCCTACGTCGCGGGCTTCACCGCGCCCGAGGGCAAGACCATGGGCCACGCCGGCGCCATCGTGTCCGGCTCCGCCGGCACCGCCCAGGCCAAGAAAGAGGCCCTGGAGAAGGTCGGCGTCCGGGTCGGCAAGACGCCGTCCGAGACCGCCCGCCTCATGCGGGAGATCATGCAGTCCCGCTGACGGCTTCCGTGCGAAGGCCCCGCGGCTCCCGCGGGGCCTTCGGCATGTCCAGGACCGCAGCCGGATGCCGAAACGATGCATAAACCGGGCGGGCGCGGCGCGTCAACCAAGCGCCGGTCGGGAAAGATTGAGAAAATCGCTTGTTGTGACGGCGATACTCGATCAGCTGCGCACCGCCCCCCGGTCGGTGCTCGGCAAGCTCCCCGGCATCTCGAGTGACGACGACGAGTCGCGCCGGCCGCTTCCCGTGTCCGGCATGCTCGCCGCCGCCATCACGCTGGGCGCGGGGCTCGCGGTGCTCACCACGCTCACCCTCGTCGGCTGGATGGCCGCCCCGCGCGGCGCGCTCGGCCAGGGCCTGCCCAGCGTGTTCCGCACGGCCGCGCAGATCTGGCTGGCCGCGCACCACGCCGGCTTCGACATCCCCGGCGGCCGGGTCGGCCTGCTGCCTCTCGGCCTGATGGTGCTGCCCGGCCTCCTGCTCTACAAGGCGGGGCGGTGGATGGCCCGCGACGCCGACCTGCGGCTGCGGCTGCCGGCCCGGCTGCCGAAGAACAGCCCCAAGGACAAGGCGAACGCCCGGCGCCGGGCCCAGCTCGTGCTGGTCGTGCAGGCCGGCGTCTCGCTGGCGGCTCCGTACGCGATGCTCGCCGGCGGCATCGCCCTCGTCACCACCAACGACATCACCACGCCGTCCATCGGCGAGACGCTGATCAGCCACTTCATCCTGGCCTTCCTGGCCGGAACGCTCGCCACCGCGCGCACGATCGGCCCGTGGCGGGTCATGCCGCGGCTGCTGCCCGAGCGGGTGCGGGCGGTGACCGTCGGCACCGCCGTGGCCACGGCCATCATGCTCGCGGCCGGGCTGGTGCTCGTGCTGGTCGCCCTGGTGCTCAACTTCGACCAGGTGCGGGCGCTGTCCGACGTGCTCGCGCCGGGGTTCGTGGGCGGCGTGCTGCTCCTGCTGGTGCAGCTGCTCTACCTGTTCAACGCCGTCATCTGGGGGATGTCCTACATCGCCGGGCCGGGGTTCTCCGTCGGCGCCGACACGCTGGTGGCGCCGACGGGCGTGCAGCTCGGCACGGTGCCGAGCCTGCCGATGCTGGGCGCGCTGCCCGACAGCGGCCCGGTGCCGGTCTGGATGATGGGCGTGATCGCGCTGCCGTTCGCCGCGGGTGCGGTGGCGGGCGTGGTGGTCGCCAGGATCTCGCCCTCTCCCGCGTACGAGGCCGCGCCGCTCTGGGGCTTCGTCACCGGCGTCACGACCGGGCTGGCGGCGGCGGCGCTGGCCGCGTTGTCCGGCGGGCCGATCGGCGGCGGTCGCCTGACGGTGGTCGGGCCGCCGGTGTGGGAGGTGGCCCTGTCGGTCGCGCTGGAGGTGGGCGTGGCCGCCGGCATCTCCGCGGGGGTGACCAACCTGCTGCTGCTCAACCGCAAGGCCCGCGCGCCGCTCGACAAGGCCGCCGCGCCGGTGCGCAAGGCCGGGGCGGCGATCGCCAGGGCGGCCAGCAAGGTCGGGCTGGCCGAGTCGGACACCCGCCCGCTGCCCGGCCACTGGATGGACGCCACCGAGGCTGACACGCAGCCCATCCCGGTCATCAGGGACGACTGGCAGGACGAGCACGCGTCGGCCGCCGCCGAGACCCTGGCCCAGGCCCGCCCCCGCACACCGCTGGACCAGGCGCAGCCGAGCCGCAGGGACATCGTGGACGAGTCCGACGACAAGGGCGGCCACGTGATCTACGTCGACCCGTACGCCTGGGACCGCGACTGACCTCCCGGCCCCAAGCGCGCAGGCGGGGTCAGGGTTGGGCCGCGCCGAGCAGTTCGAGCACGTCCGGCGGGAGCTTCTTCTCGGCCGCCTCCCTGAACTGCACGAAGCACTCACCCTGGGCCTGGACCGTGCCGGCGCCCTTCAGGCACTCCTGATAGGCGGAGTTCTCGTCCATCAGGTAGACCTGCATGGTCGTGGCCCCGGCTGACAGCACCAGCGCCGCCATCGCGACGGCGATGCCGCCCGACGCCACGCCGGTGGGCTTGCCCGCCCCTTTCAGGAGCGGGAGCGCGCGGATGCCCGCCACGAGCGCGAACACCGCCATGACCAGCCCGGCCAGCGGCAGCATGAACGTCATGGCCAGCGCTGCGATGGACAACCAGATCGCACGGCGGCCCGCGGACTCCGCGGGCTGCTGACCGGCCGGTGCTTGCACCGGTGTCGACACCTGACCTCCTCTGCGTCACCGGGTGAGGAACGGATACGCTTGCAGCCCCACCCCGCGAATGTCCATTGGAGTGTGCGTGTCTAAGGCTGGGCGGCTCGTCGTCCTCGTCTCCGGCTCTGGAACAAACCTACAGGCCCTGCTGGACGCTTCCGCCGATCCTTCGTACGGGGCCCGCGTGGTGGCCGTCGGTGCCGACCGCGATGGGATCGAAGGTTTGGCCAGGGCGTCACGCGCAGGCGTACCCACTTTCGTGCGACATTTGCGAGATTTTCCGTCTCGCGCGGATTGGGATGCCGCGATCGCCGCGGACATCGCGGCCCACAAGCCCGATCTGGTGATCTCGGCCGGCTTCATGAAGATCCTCGGCGCTCCGACCCTGGACGCGTTCCCGGTGGTCAACACCCATCCCGCGCTGCTGCCGTCGTTCCCCGGGGCCCACGGCGTGCGTGACGCGCTGGCGCACGGGGTGAAGGTGACGGGCTGCACCGTCATGCTGGCCGACGCAGGCGTCGACACCGGGCCGATCATCGATCAGGAAGCCGTCCGCGTGCTGCCCGGCGACGACGAGGCCGAGCTGCACGAACGCATCAAGACCGTCGAGCGCCGGCTGCTCGTCGACACTGTCGGCCGGATGGTCCGCGAGGGCTGGACGGTCAGCGGACGCGTCGTCCGCATCGGCAACCACATTGGAGGGGAAAACTCGTGACCCGCATCGCCATCAGGCGCGCGCTGATCGCCGTGTATGACAAGTCAGGGCTGGAAGAGCTCGCCAGGGCCCTGGACGGTGCGGGGGTGGAGATCGTGTCGACGGGCGGCACGGCCGCCGCCGTCGCGTCGTACGGCATCCCGGTGACCAAGGTCGAGCAGCTGACCGGGTTCCCCGAGTGCCTCGACGGGCGGGTCAAGACGCTCCACCCGCGGGTGCACGCCGGGCTGCTCGCCGACCTCGGCAAGCCAAGCCACGTGGCGCAGCTCGAGGAGCTGGAGATCGACCCGTTCCAGCTCGTGGTGGTCAACCTCTACCCGTTCGAGGCGACGGTGGCCTCGGGGGCGTCGCCGGAGGAGTGCGTCGAGCAGATCGACATCGGCGGGCCCGCCATGATCCGCGGCGCCGCCAAGAACCACAACACCTGCGCGGTCGTGGTCGACCCCGGCTCCTACGGCGAGGTTTTGTCGGCGCTGGAGCAGGGCGGGTTCAGCCTGGCCGAGCGCAAGCGGCTGGCGGGCGTCGCCTACGCCCACACCGCCGCCTACGACGTGGCCGTGGCCTCCTGGTTCGGCAACGCCTACGCGGCCGAGGACGACGCCTTCCCGGCCTTCATGGGCGCCACCTGGCGGCGCAAGGCCGAGCTGCGCTACGGCGAGAACCCCCACCAGGGCGCCGCCCTCTACACCGCCGGCGGCGACGGGCTGGCCAACGCCGAGCAGCTGCACGGCAAGGAGATGTCCTACAACAACTACCTCGACGCCGACGCCGCCTGGCGGGCCGCCTGGGACTTCGCCGACCCGTGCGTGGCCATCATCAAGCACCAGAACCCGTGCGGCATCGCCGTCGGCGCCGACGTGGCCGAGGCGCATCGTAAGGCCCACGCGTGCGACCCGGTCTCCGCGTACGGCGGCGTGATCGCCGTCAACGGGCCGGTGACGGGCGCCCTGGCCGGCCAGATCGCCGAGGTGTTCACCGAGGTCGTGGTGGCGCCCGCGTTCGAGCCCGAGGCGCTGGAGATCCTCACGAGGAAGAAGAACCTGCGCCTGCTCGTCTGCCCGCAGGGCCCGGCCAACGCGGCCGAGTTCCGCCGGATCGACGGCGGGCTGCTCGTCCAGCAGGTCGACCGGGTCGACGCGGCCGGCGACGACCCGTCCACCTGGCAGCTCAAGGCCGGCGACCCGGCCTCCCCAGCGATGCTGGCCGATCTGGCGTTCGCCTGGCGGGCGGCCCGCTCGGTCAAGTCCAACGCGATCCTGCTGGCCAGCGACGGCGCCACCGTGGGCGTGGGCATGGGGCAGGTCAACCGGGTCGACTCGTGCCGCCTCGCGGTCACCCGCGCGGGCGAGCGGGCGGCGGGCTCGGTGGCCGCGTCCGACGCGTTCTTCCCGTTCCCCGACGGGCCCCAGGTGCTCATCGAGGGCGGCGTGAAGGCCATCGTCGAGCCCGGCGGTTCCGTGCGTGACCAGGAGGTCATCGAGGCGGTGGAGAAGGCGGGCGTCACGCTCTACTTCACCGGCACCCGGCACTTCTTCCACTGATCACCGGGATCGGCGGCCCGAACTCGGGCCGCCGATTTGCCGGGAAAAGTATTTCAGCATGCCTCTTGTCCGGTTACTCTGATGCGCGTCGCGTGTCCCGTTCCCCCGGAGTCCTCCATGACGCTGTTCGACGCATCCCTGCACGCCTTCTTGGCCGTGAACGGATTCGGCACCAGCCCCTTCGTGCTCATCCTGCTGGCCTTCATCGGCGCCTACCTCGGTGGCAGGGTCATGGAGCTGATCCCGTACACCCGCAGGATCATCGAGCGTCGCGAGGCTCAGCTCGCCGAGCGCGAGTAGTCCCAGGCCAGCCTGGCCGCCCCGGCCAGGCCCGCCCGCACCCCCAGCGTGGTCGGCCGCACCTCGACGGCCCTGACGAAGCCCAGCCCGCCGACGTCGTCCAGCGCCGCCTCCAGCGGCCCGAACAGCACCGGCCCCGCCTGGGCGACACCCCCGCCCACGACCGCCGTCGTCACCTCGACCGCGGCGGCCGTGGAGGCGATCATCCCGGCCAGCGCCCTGGCGCCCCGCTCGAACGCGGCCACCGCCACGGCGTCACCGGCCGCGGCATCCCGCGCCAACGTCCGCGCATCGGCCGCCACCTCACCGTCCCGCACCTCACCGTCCCGCACCTCAGCGTCGCCTGTCTCTGCGTCGCGGGTCTCTGCGGCGCCTGAGGCGTGGCCGGGGGTCCAGCCGTTGTCTAGGGCCCAGCGCGCCATGTTGGGGCCGCTCGCGTACCGCTCGACGCAGCCGCGACCGCCGCACTCGCACCGTTCCCCGTACGGGTCCACGCTCATGTGGCCGACGTGCCCGGCGTTCCCGGTGGTGCCGAGCAGCGGCGTGCCGTCGATGACCAGGCCGCCGCCGATCCCGGTGGACACCACGATCCCGAGCAGTGCCGGGCTCCGCCGACCGGCGCCGAGCCAGTACTCGCCCAGCGCCATGCACTGCGCGTCCCCGGCCAGCACGGTGGGCAGGCCGGTCAGGTCCCGCACCTCGTCGCGGAGCGGGAAGCCGCGCCAGCTCGGCATGTTCACCGGGCTCACGGTCCCGGCGGCGAGGTCCAGCGGCCCCGCGCACCCGATCCCGACGGCCCCGGGTCCGGGCCCGCCCCCGGTCACTTCCTTGATCAGGCCGCGCAGCGCGGCCATGACCTCCTGGCCCGGCGTCGGCCGGGTGGCGGTGCGCAGGACGGATCCGCTCGCGTCCACGAGCGCGGCGGCGAGCTTGGTCCCGCCGATATCAATGGCAAGTACGTGATTCATCAGTGTTTGTGGTGGTTGTCGGGCTGGCGGGGATCGCCAGGATGTTCCAGTCCGGGTACGAGCCGTACCGTCGCGGCCCGTTTCTCGTCGGCCCACCGCGCGAAGGCGAGCCGCCGCGCGGCATCGAGCAGGGACGCCTGAGCGCTCCGGTCAGGGGGCGCGGGCTCGGCGACGGCGACGTGCCACCCCAGGGCATCCCGTACGGGACCCACGAGAGCTCCCGGCGGCCGGGCGCGCAGGGCCTCGGCGAGGGCGGCGGGCAGCGACTCCAGGGTCACCGCGCCCAGCGGCTCCAGGTCGTCAGGTCCGGCCCGCCGGGCGGTCTCCCGGTCCTCGAACAGGCGGTGCCGCACCAGGTGGCGGGCCGCCCGCTCGTCCCGTACGGGGGAGTGACGCCAGGCCGGCGGCGGTTCGGCGGTCGCGGTCACGTGCCGGTACACCGCGCGCACCCACGGGCTGCCGTGGTAGGCGGCGGCGTTGACCGACCCGAGCTCCACGGCGGCGATCCGGTCCAGGGGCGCGTCGTCCACCGGGTCCAGCCCGAGCCGCGCGGCCTCGTCCTGGCAGAGCGTCTCGGTCAGGATCACCTGGGTCAGCCAGCGGGCCAGTTGCCGGTCCTCGGCGGTCCCGGGCGCGGGCAGCGCGGACCGCAGCGGTCCTTCCCGCAGCTCGGCGATCCGGCGGTCGAGCGTTTCCCGTCCCACGGGCCGGTCGCCGACGAACCCGATGGCCGCGCCCGTCACCGGGTCACCTCCAGGCTGACGGCGGCGGCGTACTGGCAGCGGCCGAACCACATGACCTTGGGCAGCGCCCAGAACCGGCCGGGCGGCGCGTCCGCCGGGACCTCCACGGGGAACGTCACGTCGCGGGTCTCCCCGGCGGGCACCGTGAAGCCCTGGATCACCGAGGGGAGCAGCTCCCACGTGCCCCAGGGGGCGGCGAGCTGGGCCTCGCCCCTGATCTCGCCCTCGGTGCCGTTCGCGAGCCGTACGGTCAGCGCGGCGCGGTCGCCGGGGCGCAGGGCGAGCGCGTCGGTGAGTGCGGTCACGGACAGGCCGGTGGGGCGGGCCGTCGCGGCCGTCGTGCCCCGGACGGCGTCGGCGGTGGCGGGCGCCGGGCCGGGCACGGGCAGTTCGGGGGCGTCGCCGAGCGCCACCGTGGCGACGTCCTCGACCACCTGCCCGCCGACGCCCGTGCGCGCGGCGACGAAGTACAGGCCCTGGCCTGGCGCGGGGGAGACGGTGACCGGGAAGCGCACGTGCCCGCCCGGCCCGACGCGGAACGGCCGCCGCGACGGCAGCGCCGCCCACCCGTCGGGCGCCACCAGCTCCACCACGCCCTCGTGGGGGGCGTCGGTCAGGTGCGAGGCCACCACCACCGACACCTCGAACGGCCCGTCCGGGACGACCAGCCCCGGCGTCACCGCCACGGACACCGGCAGGTAGCCGAGCGGCGCGGGCCCCTTGTTGTGCAGCCAGTACCGCGCGTACACCGGCTGCGCGACCTCCCGCACAGCCCCCAGCTCAGGCCCGTCCTCCTGCGTCCCGCCGTTGACCACGAAAGTCCCCACCTCGGCCCCACCGAGCCGAGCAACCCCCACCACGGGCCCCTCAAGCCCTGTAGCACCGGCCTCAGCCCCGCCGGGCCGGGTGACGCCCGTCTCGGACCTCTCCACCTCAGGGTGTGCGGGGAGGGGTTGTTCGAGGAGGTCGGCGGGGATCAAGGGGCCGGCGAGGAGTGGGGAGTGGATGCGCGCCGTCGCGCCGAGGCCCGTGGCTTCGACCAGACGCAGGGTGACCGTCTCGTCGGTGTGCCGGGCGCGGCCTCGGGCGTGCGGGTTGCCGGTGGCCTTGAGGGTGCCCAGCAGCACGTCGCGGGCAGGCTCGACGCGCAGCAGCGAGTGCGTCTGGGGCAGGGACCCGCCCGCCGGGTCCACCACGCGGGGCAGCAGCGGCGTGACGAACTCCTGGCCGAGAGCAGGCAGCCGATGCGCCCGCCAGTCGCCGGGCCCGCCCGCGAGCGCGTACGAGAACGTGTGCGTCCAGTGCTGGAGCTGGAACGCGGCCCCGTCGGGTGTGGTGCGGCGCGGCGGGTCGAGCCAGACGCCGGAGGGCCAGCCCGTGCAGGACCGCATGAGCGACAGGTGCAGCGCCCCCGACGGGTCCACGGCGAAGCCCGGCAGCCCGTACGCGAGCAGCGCCACCGTACGGTCGTCGAGCCGTTCGCCGCCGGCCGGGCAGACCGCCGGGACGACGGCGTCGGCCAGGTCCGCCACCAGCTCGTCGACCGGGCCCGCGACGATCAGGGCCGGCAGCGCCCGCAGGTCGCGCAGGTCGGCGGTCGGCTGCCACACCTCGGCCAGCGGCCGTTCGGCGGGCGCCCACACGCGCGGCGCCCCCGCCTTCAGGGCCTCCTGGAAGGCAGGGTCGCAGCGGGACAGCAGCTCGGCGGCGACCGGGTTGGCGTCCGGCCCGCCGAGGACGATCCGCACGTCCGGCAGGTTGGAGTCCACGGCGAGCCACCCGTACCGGGTGCCGGAGGCGGTGGACGTGGTGGCGGTGACGCCGGCCTTGGCCAGCGCCGCGACGAGCGCGCGGGCCCCGGGCGCGTCCTGCGGTCCTGGCACCACGATCTCGGCCACGCCGATGGCCCGCGCGCCCGCCTCGCCGAGGTCGACCCGGGCGGTGGAGGACAGGCCGAACCAGGTGCCCGCCGGGTTGTCGAGCGTCCACGGGTGTTCGGCGGAGTCGGCGTCCGGCAGCGCGAACCCGCGCCCGATCACCGCCCCGGCCACGTCCGACACCGGCAGCGCGCCTTCGACGTGCGCCGGGAACCGGACTCGGAGCAGCCGGTCGGCGCCGGTGTAGGAGAGCACGCGGGTGGTGAAGTCCACCCGGTTGGAGCCCGCGAGCAGGGTGACGGTCTGCTCGTACGCGATCTCGCCCACCTGCCCGGTGACGACGATCCGCTGCCCGATGGGTGAGGACTCGGCGCGCACGGAGGTCGCCGGGGCGTCGCCGGACCCGACGGCGCGGCCGGTGGGCATCAGGTGCCAGGGTCCCTCGCCCATGTCGGGGTGCTGCGGGTACTCCTCGTACAGGCGCAGCTCGTTGCCCAGGCCGGTGAGCAGTTCGCGGCCGGTGGCCAGGTCGGTGACGGAGGCGAGCGCGCCGCCTCGGGCCGGGTCGGCGGCGACCCGCCACCGCTCGTTCTCGATGACCGGGCCGGGCAGCGGCTGCCACGCGTCGGCCGGGCCCTCGACGATCCGGTACGTGCGCCAGCCCGTCGCGGGCACGTCGCGGGCCGGGAACACCAGCGTGCCGTCCTCGGAGACCGCGGGGATCTCCACGCCCGCCGGGTCGGCGACCCGCAGGCCGGGCCCGAGGCGGACGCGGACCAGGCCGTCGCGGGCGAACGGCAGCGTGTTGGTCACCACGACGCTGCGCCCGTCCACCGCCACCTGGCCCATCAGCGCGTCCAGCGCCCGGTCGCGGGCGTCCGCCGCCAGGTCGTGCGCCTCGCGCCAGCCGGTCAGCAGGTCGATGTAGACCTGGTCGGACTCGGAGCCGGTGATGGCGTCGTGGTGGGCGCCGTACGCGAGCTGCCGCCACACCTTGTCCAGCGCGGTGTGCGGGTAGCGGCCCAGCCCGAGCAGCGCGGCGAGGGCGGAGAGCCGTTCGGCGTCGAGCGCCGCGACCTCGGCCGCCCGCTGGGCCTGCTTGGTGTCGATGTAGGAGACGTCCTTGCCGGTATAGATCGGGTTCATGTCCCGGGATTGCGGGCTGAAGGACGACTTCTCGGTACGGACCGCGTCCAGGAAGTCCCGGGGCGTCCCGCACACGAACCGCGGCCACACGTACCGCGCGTTCCAGGCACGGTGGATCTCGGTGACCCATTTGTTCGGCGGGGTGTAGTCGGTGCCGACGGGCAGCAGGATGTTCCGGGTGGCGGCCACCGGCTTGAGCGACCTGTAGAGCTCGTACACCGCCGTCATGGCGTCCGTGAGCGTCGGCGCGGAGTCCATCCACCAGCCGGCGGAGTAGTGCGCCGGCATGTAGTGCGTCAGCACGCCGCGCCCGGACGGCGCGATCCACTCGAACTCGCTGGGGAACTGCATCAGGGCGGCGTCGCCCCTGGCCACCCTGAAGTTCTTGCTGATCGGCCCCCACTGGTGGAACGGCCCGCGCGCCCAGGCGCTCCCGGTCAGCCCGGCGGCCGCGAGATAGCCGGGGAACTGCGGGTCGTGCCCGAACGCGTCGAGCTGCCAGGCGGTGCGCGGGTCGCCGCCGAGGATGTCGCGCTGGTAGCCGATGCCGAGGACGAGGTTCCTGATGGTGGTCTCGGCCCCGGTCAGGTTGGTGTTGGGTTCGTTGTACGTGCCGCCGACCAGCTCGGCGCGGCCCTCGGCGAGCAGGGCGCGCAGGTCGGCCCGGCGCTCGGGGTGGGTGTCGAGGAACGGCTTCAGGTAGTCCACCTCGGCCAGCACGAACCGGTAGTCGGGGTCCCGGAGCGCCAGCTCGATGTGCGCCTCGACCAGCGCGAACGCGTTGCGCTCCCAGAGCGGCCTGGTGGTGGCGTCGGCCGACAGCAGCTCCCACGGGCTGGTGTACGCGGCCTGCGTGTTCCACCAGACCGGGTCGTAGTGGAAGTGGGAGACCATGAACACGGTCCACCCGGGCGACTCGGCCGTCACGGTCACGTCCAGCGTCTCGCCCTCCAGCGACACGACGCACGGCACCACCGCGCCCGGCGGCGCCTCGCCGTCGAGCGGCACCTCCACCGTCACCGGGCCGTCCCCGGCGGGCACGGCCGCGTGCCCGCGCAGGCCGTCGCCGCGCACCTCCAGCGCGGTCTCGCGGGCGCCGCGCGCGACGGTGACCTTCAGCACCTGGCGCGGGCGGTCCGCCGGTCCCACGAAGAGATCGGTCGGCTCCGCGGCCAGCAGGCGAACAGACAAATCAACCCCTATCACCCGGGACCGACGGCCACACTATGCCTTCCCGGAGGTGATGACAACGATGTCATGGGTGCCGGAACACGCGGCGGAGCGGCATGGAAGGATTGGACGCATGAGCGCAGTGAGACTCGACGGCAAGGCCACCGCGGCCAGGATCAAGGCAGACCTCGCGACCCGGGTGGCGGCCCTGGCCGAGCGCGGCATCACCCCCGGGCTCGGCACGGTCCTCGTCGGCGACGACCCCGGCAGCCAGATCTACGTCGGCGGCAAGCACCGTGACTGCGCCGAGGTGGGCATCGCCTCCATCCGCGTCGACCTCCCCGCCACCGCCACCCAGGCCGAGGTCGAGGCCGCCGTCGACGAGCTCAACGCCTCGCCCGAGTGCACCGGCTACATCGTCCAGCTCCCGCTGCCCAAGCACCTCGACACCATGGCCCTGCTGGAGCGGATGGACCCGGCGAAGGACGCCGACGGCCTCCACCCGGTCAACCTCGGCCGCCTGGTCCACATGGTCGACGCGCCGCTGCCGTGCACGCCGCACGGCATCGTGCTGCTCCTCCAGGCGTACGGGGTCGCGATCAAGGGCGCCGAGGTGGCCGTGGTCGGCCGCGGCATCACCGTGGGCCGCTCGCTCGGCCTCCTGCTGACCCGGCGCAGCGAGAACGCCACCGTGACCCTCTGCCACACCGGCACCCAGGACCTCGCCGGCCACGTGCGCCGGGCCGACATCGTGGTGGCGGCGGCCGGCGTGCCCGGCCTGATCACCAAGGACATGGTCAAGCCCGGCGCCGCCGTGCTCGACGTCGGCGTCTCCCGCGTCGACGGCAAGATCGCCGGTGACGTGGCGCCCGACGTGGCCGAGGTGGCGGGCTTCCTCACCCCCAACCCCGGCGGCGTGGGCCCGATGACCCGCGCCCTCCTGCTGGCCAACGTCGTGGAGGCCGCCGAGCGGCTCGCCGGTCAGGCGCTCAAGGCCTGAAGCCGGCGACCACCGGGCGGTCCGGCAGCGCGAACGCGCGACGCGTGATGTCTCCGGTACTGTTCGCTATGCGTACACCTATTCACTCTCCGAACAGCCCCGCGACCGGGAAGCCACGCCTTCGCCCGGGAGTGTCAAGGGATCCTCATGGTCGAACACGTGCAGTCGCTGGCCCGCGGCCTGGCCGTGATCCGCGCCTTCAGCGCCGCCGCTCCCGAGCTGACGCTGAGCGAAGTGGCCCGCGCGACCGGCCTCACCCGCGCCGCCGCCCGCCGCTTCCTTCTCACCCTCACCGACCTCGGCTACGTGCGCAACGACGGGCGGCTGTTCTCTCTCACGCCGCGGGTCCTCGAACTCGGGTACGCCTACCTGTCCAGCCTGTCGCTGCCCGAGGTGGCCGCGCCCCACCTGGAACGCCTGGCCGCCGAGGTGCACGAGTCGGCGTCGGTCGCGGTGCTGGACGGCGAGGACGTCGTGTACGTGGCCCGCGTCGCGACGGCCCGCATCATGCGCGTGTCGATCAGCATCGGCACCCGCTTCCCCGCCTACTGCACCTCCATGGGCCGCGTCCTCCTGGCCGGCCTCTCCCCGGCGGACCTCGACGCTTACCTCGACCGGGTCCGGCTGCGCCGCCTCACCTCCCGCACCCTCGCCACCCCGTCGGCCCTGCGCGACGAGCTGGACGGGATCCGCGAACGGGGCTGGGCCATGGTCGACCAGGAGCTGGAGGAGGGGCTGCGGTCGATCGCCGCCCCGATCCGCGACCGGACCGGGGCGGTGACGGCCGCCGTCAACGTCTCCACCCATGCCAGCCGCACCTCGCTGCAGCAGGCCCGGCGCGTCCTCCTCCCGCCGTTGCTGGCCACGGCCGCCAGGATCGAGGCGGACCTTGCGCCGGCCCGCCGAAGCCCCGGCTGAGCCGGATCAGCCGCCGAGGCCGGCGAAGAACTTCCGGATGTCGGCCACCAGCGGTTCGGGCGTCGCCATCGCCACCATGTGGCTGGGGTGCTCGTGGTCCTCCCAGTGCGCGATGGCGTTCGCGCGCTCGGCGATCCGGCGGAAGACCGGCGGACCGCCGTGGGAGACGCCCGTCGGCACCACGTCCTGGTCGATCGGCATGCCCGCGGCTCCTTCGTAGTAGGTCCACGACGAGGACCCTCCGGTGTTCGTGAACCAGTACAGGCTCGCGTTGGTGAGGATCAGGTCGCGGTCGACGGGCTCAGGCGGCGCCGCGCCGTCGGGCCAGCCGTCGAACTCCTTGAACCGCTCCACCAGGTAGGCCAGCTGGAAGACCGGCGAGTCCGCCCAGCCGAAGCCGAGGGTCTGCGGGCGCGCGGCCAGGTAGGGCGCGTAGCCGCTGCCGCCCGCGCCGCTCATCATGTCGGTCACCCACGCCAGGGTGTCGCGGTCATCCTGCGACAGTCCCTCGTACGCGTTCAGGTCGCCGCTCGGGATGCCGAGGCCGCCGGTGATGTGCACCCCGGCCACCCGCTCGGGGTCCAGCACGGCGAGCTGCGGTGAGACCAGCGCGCCCGCGTCGTTGCCGTGCGCGCCGTAGCGTTCGTAGCCCAGCCTGCTCATCAGCTCCGCCCACGTGCGGGCCACCCGTTCGACGCTCCAGGGTCGCTCGTCCGCGGGCTCGGGGAACGGTGAGAACCCGAACCCGGGCAGCGAAGGGGCGATCACGTGGAAGGTCTCCGACAGCGGCCCGAGCAGATGCGTGAACTCGACGACGGAGTTCGGCCAGCTGTGCGTGAGAATCAGCGGGAGCGCGTCAGGGTCGGCTGACCGGACGTGGAAGAAGTGCACGGTCTGCCCGTCGATTTCGGTCGTGTACTGCGGGAACCGGTTCAGTTGCGCTTCCTGGGCCCGCCAGTCGTACTCCTTCGCCCAGTAGTCCGCCAGGTCCTGGAGATAGGAGACGGGCACCCCCAGGTTCCAGTCGGCGCGCGGCAGGCGGCTGGGCCAGCGGGTGCGGCCGAGGCGCTCGCGCAGCTCGTCCAGGTCGGCCTGGGGGATCTCGATGCGGAACGGGCGGATGTCGGTCACGTCCTGTGTCATGAAACTCAAGGTAGACAGCACTGCGGAACAGTTTGTTCCGCAATGATCCGGACTCCGTGCAACATTTACCGCGACATCCGTACTTTTCCGGCGGGGCCATTCCCGGAAGAAAAGTTCTCGGAGGGAGAATGCGCGGCGCTAAGCTCGCGTCTCGTGCTTTCGGAGAAACTCTGGCGAATCACCAGATTTGCGGTAGTAGGTCTGGTTCTTGCCGCGACGGTCGTGGGCCTGGTGCTCGGCGACGCCTGGCTCTGGGTGGCCGTCAACTGGTCGCCGCCGGCTTACCTGGAGTTCTACGCGCCCGACGGGCTCGGCGCCCCGGGCGTCGCGGCGCTGCTCATGGCAGCCGTGGCGAAGGCCGCGCTCCTGTGGCTGATCCTGCGGCCTCCCGTGGCGGGGCCGATGGACCGCCGGGCGAAGGCGCTGCGCGGGCTGCTGTATCTGGCGGTGGCGTACTCCCTCGTGCTGTGGATCCCGATCGCGCTGCTGCCCGCCGAGGTCGACGCGGCATCCCAGCTCGTGCTCTGGATCACGATCTACATCCTCCACCTGCTCGTCATCCGCTGGCGGTCGCGCCTGCTGCGCGCGACGGCGGCGGTGGTGTTCGCGCTCTCGCTGGCCGGGGCGGCCGACAACCTGCTCGACGAACTCGACCTCCCGCAGCTCGCCTCGGGCGACCTGGTCATGTCGGTCCTGATGCTGAGCGGGGCGGCGGCGACCGTCGTCACGGTCGTCGGGCAGTGGCGCGACGGCCGGTGGAGCCGCGGCACGCTGACCCTCGGGTGGCTGTCGGTGGGCGTCTACGCGCTGGTGATGCCGTTCACCTTCCTCTTCGAGAGCTCCGCCGGCGCCAGTCTGGTGGTGATGGTCGTGATGGACGCGATGGCGCTCGTGACCACCGCGTGGCACGCGGCGACCGCCCGCGAACTGCCCGACGGGGAACGCATCGAGGACCTCCCGGCCGCCCGGGGGCGGCTGGTCCGCGTCGCGGTGGCGGCCGCGGTCCTCCTGCCGGTCATCATGTTGATCCAGCCGGAGCGGTCCCCGCGCCTCACCTACACCGGCGGGTCGGCGGACTGCTACGACCATGTCGCCTTCGGCGACGTGAAACCGGCGGAACGGGAAGCCACGTTCCTGTGCCGGGCGCGGAGCACCATGTACGGGCTCCCGCCCCTGTTCCCGGACAGCCTGTCGGACCAGGAGATCCTCGCGTACGGGCGGGCGCTGTGCCGGGCGAAGGATCCCGCCGAGCAGCAGGCGATCCTGGAGCGGGCCGGGTCCCAGGGGGCAGCCCGGGGCGCGAGCCCGTGGGACCTGGTCTACGTCTGCCCCGAGGTCATCGGCGCGACCAACCCCGAGCTGCTGAGGTCGGCCGAGGAGGCCCAGGCGGCGGAGGCCGCCTGGGTCGCCGAGGAGAACGCGCGGTGCCGCGACCCGTGGCCCAGGACGAAGGGCGTCGTCCAGGCCACGGCCAAGTACCACCTGTTCGCCGACGGTGATCACGGCTATCTGGTCCACGAGTCCCGGGACGAGGCGATCGAGGGGGCGATGGACCAGGCGGTGGACGACCTCTACGACGACAGGTCCAACGTCGGGGTGGCCGACGGACTGGTGCTCGTCGGGCACGTCGCGGACGTCATCGACCTGTGCCTCACCGTGAAGGGCCTCCGCACCGCGCCGCCCCGGCGGACGGCCGGGTGGGACCAGGTCACCGAGGTGCCGATCGTCAGCCGTACCGGCCGGCTCACCGTGCCGGAGATGGGCGAGGGCGGAGAGGTCGGCGCGGGCGCGCCGATGCCGAACCTGGCGATCGCCGGGAAGGGCCGCTACCGGGTCCGGGTCTACGTGCGGGTGGACAAGACGGGGGAGGAGCAGCACCTGGTCGTGGTGTTCCCGGGACCGTCACGGAAGAAGATCGTCCTGAAGCGGTGAGCGGGGGCGTCACGAGCGGTGCCGGTAGCGGTCGGTGGCTTGGCGGGTGGCGCGGATGGCCGCGTCCGCCTTGTCGTACGTCCGCTGCGCCAGCCCGACGAAGATGCAGTCCACGATCAGCAACTGGCTGATCCGGCTGGCCAGCGCCCCGGGCCGGAAGGCGGTCTCCCGGCCCGCCGACACCAGGGTGTGGTCCGCCAGCCCGGCCAGGGAGGAGCGGGGGTTGTTGGTGATGGCGACGACCAGCGCCCCGGTGTCGGCGGCGGTACGGGCCGGGACGAGCACGTCGGGGGTCTCGCCGCTGCAGCTGATCGCCACCGCCACGTCGCCGGGCCGCAGCAGGGCGGCGCTGGTCAGGGCCAGGTGGGCGTCGCTGAACGGGTGGCTCGACAGGCCGATCCGCAGCAGCTTCTGCGACATGTCGGTGGCCACCAGGCCGGAGGCGGCGACGCCGTAGACGTCGACCCGGCGGGCGGCCACGATGGCGGTGACGACCTCGTCGAGCCGGTCGGGGTCGAGCTGGGCTGCGGTGTCGGCGAGGGCTTCCGACTCGGCGCGGGCGACCTTGGCGATGACGTCGGTGAGCGGGTCGTCGGGGGCGAGGTCGCCGGGGACGAGCCGTTCGGGCTCCTTGGCGACGGCGGCGGCCAGCGCGAAGCGCAGCTGCGAGTAGCCGCTGAAGCCGAGGGCTCTGGCGGTGCGGACGATCGTCGCCTCGCTGGTGCCCGACACCGTGCTGAACTCGGTGATGGTGCTGCGCACGACCAGGCCGGGGTCGTCGAGGATGAGGCGGGCGATGGCCTGGGCGGCGGGCGTGAGCGACGGCAGGACGGCGCGTACCGCGGCGACCGGGCTGGCGGGCTCGGGGACGCCGCTCACGAGACCAGCCATTCGGCCGCGGCCTGCGCGGAGACGCGGGAGATGCCGTGGGTGGCCAGGTGGGCGCCGCCGGCGGGGTCGGCCGGGATGCCGGTGTCGATGACGATCACGTCGGGACGTTCCCGTACGGCCTGGTCGACGCGTTCGCGGACCCACGCGTGGCGGGCGGCGTCGTGCACCACGAGAACCACGGGGCCGGTGCCGAGCGGCGGGAGCGCGCCGCCGGGCTCCAGCGGCACCCGGCGGGTGCCCGGCAGCGCGGCGGACAGGGCGGCCGTGACGCCGGTGGGGTTGTCCTGGTCGACGGCCTGGCTGTGGCGGGTGTTGACCTCGACGACGAGCGGGGGTCCGCTGAGCCTGGCGGTGCCGGTGACGGTCAGGGCGGTCCGGGCGGCTTCGAGGCCGGCGGGCTCGTCCGGTTCGGCGAGCGCCTTCTGGCGGCGCGGGGCCTGGTCCGCGTACCAGGTGGAGACGGCGCGGACGCGGGCGGCGGCCTCGGCGAGGCGCTCTTCCGGCAGCCTGCCCGTGCGGACGGCGTCGACGAGGGCGTCGCGCATCGCGTAGAGGCCGTCCTCGGTGACGAGTCCGGCGCAGACGGCGTCGGCGCCGGCGGCGACGGCGCGCACGGCGATCTCGCCGGGGTCGAACATGGCGGCCACCGCGCGCATCTCGATGGCGTCGGTGACCAGCATGCCGTCGAAGCCGAGCTCGTCCCGCAGGAGCTCGGTGAGCGCGGCCCGGCTGAGCGTCGCGGGCAGGTCGGGGTCGAGGGCGGGCACGAGCAGGTGCCCGCACATGACCGCCCGCACCCCGGCCTCGACGGCGGCGCGGAACGGCGGCAGGTCGCGTTCCGCGAGCAGCTCGCGGGAGGCGTGCACGGTGGGCAGCGCCAGGTGGGAGTCGGTGGCGGTGTCGCCGTGGCCGGGGAAGTGCTTGGCGCAGGCGGCGACGCCGGCGCCCTGGACACCGGCCACGTAGGCGGTGGTGTGGCGGGCGACCAGGGCGGGGTCGGGGCCGAAGGACCGGACGCCGATGACGGGGTTGGCCGGGTTGGCGTTCACGTCGGCGCTCGGCGCGTAGTCGAGCGTGATGCCGGCGCGGGCGAGCATGCGGCCGAGCTGGCGGCCGACGCGTTCGGTCAGTGCGACGTCGTCGACCACGCCGAGCGCCCGGTTGCCGGGCACGGAGCTGCCGGTCTCGACCTCGAAGCGGGTGACGGTGCCGCCCTCCTCGTCGACGGCGATGACCGCGTCGGGGCACTGCTCGCGGATCTGCCGGGCGGCGAGGTCGAGCGGATGGTTGCGCGCGAACAGCACGATGCCGCCCAGCCCCTGATCGAGGGCCCCGCGCATCCAATCGGGAAGCGAGGCTCCCGCGTACCCTGGCTGGAGCACGGTCATGGCCAGCCGGGTCAGGTCTAGGGTCATGCGGCATTTTCCTTCACGGTTGTTGATCTGAAGGTAATTTTCTGTCATCGTCGCCCTCGACACAACCTGTTCCGGGAGGCCACCCCCCATGCCCAGCCGAAGGACTCTCCTGAAGGGTCTTGCCCTCGCCGCCGCCGCTACGGCGGTCCCCCTGCCCGCTTTCGCGTCGACCGAGTACGTCCCCCCGCTCCGCCAGATGCGCGGCATGTGGATCGCGTCCGTGGTCAACATCAACTGGCCCTCCAAGCAGGGGCTCAGCGTCGAGGAGCAGAAGGCCGAATACCTCGCCTGGCTCGACCTGGCCGAGCAGCGCAAGCTCAACTCCGTGTTCGTGCAGATCAGGCCCACCGCCGACGCGTTCTGGCCGTCGTCGTACGAGCCGTGGTCACACTGGATCACCGGCGTGCAGGGGCAGGACCCCGGCTACGACCCGCTCGGGTTCGCCGTGGAGGAGACGCACAAGCGCGGCCTGGCCTTCCACGCCTGGTTCAACCCGTACCGGGTGTCGATGCAGGCGGACCCGAACCAGCTCCACCCCGACCACCCCGGCCGCAAGAACCCCGACTGGATCGTCCCGTACGCCGGCAAGCTCTACTACAACCCCGGCATCCCCGAGGTGCGGAAGTTCTGCCAGGACGCGATGCTCGACGCGCTCAAGCGGTACGACATCGACGGCCTGCACTTCGACGACTACTTCTACCCGGTCAACAGCACGGCCTTCGACGACGCCGAGGAGTTCGCCAAGTACGGAGCGGGCTTCCCCGACCTGGCCGCCTGGCGCCGCCACAACGTCGACCTGATGGTCTCGGAGATGCAGCAGCGGGTCCGCGAGGTCAAGCCGGACGTCGCCTGGGGCATCAGCCCGTCGGGCATCTGGCGCAACAAGGGCACCGACCCGATCGGCTCCGACACCAACGGCGGCCAGTCGTACGACAACCTGCACGCCGACACCCGCGGCTGGGTGAAGAAGGGCTGGCTCGACTACATCGCGCCGCAGCTCTACTGGTACATCGGGCAGCCGCCGGCCGACTACTCCAAGCTCGTGCCGTGGTGGTCCGACGTGGCCGACGGCACCGGCACCATGCTGTGGATCGGCCAGGCCGCCTACAAGGCGGGCGACCCGGCGCAGGCGCCCGAGTGGCAGGACCCGAAGGAGCTGTCCGACCACCTCACGCTCAACCGCGACCACCCGCAGATCAGCGGCGACATCTGGTACAACGCCAACGACCTGCGCCAGGACCGGATCGCCTCGATCAGCACCGCCGTCACCGACCACTACACCCGCCCCGCGCTCGCGCCGGTGCTGCCGCGGCTGGCGAACGGGAAGGCGCCGCAGCGTCCCGTGCTCGCCTACGCGCTGCGCAAGCACGGCGGGGTCGAGGTGCGGGCGGTGGCGACCGGCAGGGAGGAGCCGTTCCAGTTCGCGATCTTCCGCTTCTCCCGGCCCGCCGGGGAGGCGGCGTTCCAGGACGCCCGCCACCTGGTCGCGGTCGTCCCCGGCGACCGGCAGGTGCGCTGGACCGACCCCGACGGCAAGCGCGGTGACCACTACTACGTGGTGGCGGTCGACCGGGTCAACCGGACCAGCAAGCCCAGCAACGGCTTCCGGGTGATCTGAGCTCGTGCGGGTTCTCGGTCTCATCTCCGGCACGTCCCACGACGGCATCGACAGCGCCGTCGTGGACTGGGCCCTCGACGGCGGCGTGCTCACCGGCACGATCGCGCACGTCGGGGAGCGGCCGTACGAGCCGGGGCTGAGAGCCCGCATCCTGGCCGCGCTGCCGCCGCACCGGGTGGACCTGGGCGAGGTGTGCGCCCTGGACACCCTGATCGGGCAGGCGTTCGCCGGCGCGGCCGCCGAGGCGCCGCCGTGCGAGCTGATCTGCTCGCACGGCCAGACCCTGTTCCACTGGGTGGAGGACGGCCGGGTGCGCGGCACGCTGCAGCTCGGCCAGCCCGCCTGGATCGCCGAGCGCACCGGGGTGCCGGTGGTGTCGGACGTACGGGCGCGCGACGTGGCCGCCGGAGGCCAGGGCGCGCCGCTGGTGTCGTATCTCGATCTGCTGCTGATGGCCGGGCTGCCCGCCGGCCGGGGCCGCGCGGGCGCGCTCAACCTGGGCGGCATCGCCAACCTGACCGTGCGCGAGCCCGCCCTGGCCTACGACACCGGGCCCGGCTGCGCCCTGATCGACGCCGCGGCGCCGCCGTACGACGCGGACGGCGCGCTGGCGGCGGCGGGCACGGTCGACACCGGACTGCTGGACCGGCTCCTCGCCGACCCCTATTACCGGCTGGAACCGCCGAAATCCACCGGTAAAGAGTTGTTCACCCCGGACTACGGCAAGGCGGACCTGCCCCTGCCGGACCTGGTGGCCACGCTGACGGCGCTCACCGCGGAGACCGTCGCGGCGGAGATCCGCCGGCACCGGCTCGACACCGTGATCGTGTCGGGCGGCGGCGCGCGCAACCCCACGTTGATGAGCATGCTCCGCGACCGGGCGGCGCCCGCCGCTTTCGTGACCAGCGACGAGCTCGGCGTGCCGGCCGACGGCAAGGAGGCGATCGCCTTCTCGCTCTTCGGCTGGCTCACCGCGCACGGCCTGACCGCCACCGTGCCCAGGTGCACCGGCGCATCGGGTGCGCGGGTCCTGGGCACGATCACGCCGGGTTCCGGTCCGTTGGCGCTGCCGGAACCCCTCGCCGAAGCCCCGGTCGCGATCCGGTTTTCAGGAAGCCCTGCGGCCGGCCGCGGACGGCTCGGAGGCGGTGCCTGACCGCTGCGGGGGAACCACAGGGGTCGGGCGCACCAGGCCCAGCGCGACGACCTCGTTGGCCAGCCGCGTGCGCCGGTTGGTGCCCTCGGGGATCCTGAATTTCTGGTAGAGCCGCAGCAGGTGTTGCTTGACCGCGGCCTCGGTCACGACCAGGTCGTCGGCGATCTCCCGCGCGGTGGCCGGAGCGACGAACGCCTCGTCGGACAGCGCCGGTCGGCAGAGCGAGGTGAGCACGTCGACCTCGCGCCTGGTCAGCTCGGGCGCCGCTGCCCTGCGGAGCTCCACTTCGGGGGCGAAGTCCTCACGGGGGACTCCGCCGACTCGGGCCCGCGCGGCCCCGAAGGAGACGACGTCGCCGTCGTCGAGCACCCGCCGGGCGATCGGCCTGCCGTTGACCCGTGTGCCGTTGCGGGACAGGCCCAGGTCAACGACGTACAGGTAAGGCCCTCGCCTGACGAACTCGGCATGCAGCCGAGAGACGCTGGGATCGGTGAGCCGGATGTCGACGCCTCGGCCTCTTCCCACCGTCGTGATCTCGGGGCGCAACGGGATCACCTCGCCAGTGTCCTCGATGCGTATGAACGGCCCCTCCACGGCAGTTCCTCCCCAGGTAGCCCGCCGTAACTCTTACTACAGCTCCGGCTTACCCAAACGCGGGGATGCGGAATCGCCTTTGCCGAAAGCAGAATCGTTCGTGAAATTGGTCTGGACCTATGCGGACGGTTTTGCCTGCTCACGGGTAGACTTCCTGCGAAGATAAGCGGAGGAAACACTCATGGCGGACAAGCCCACCAAAGGCCTGGCTGACGTCGTCGCCGCGTCCACAGCGCTCAGCGACATCGACGGAAAAGCCGGTCGGCTGTTCTACCGGGGATACGACATCCACGACCTGGCCGGCCGCGCGACCTTCGAGGAGACCGCGTACCTGCTGCAACGAGGCAAGCTGCCCACTCGCGCCGAGCTCCAGGAGTATGGCGACGAGCTGGTGCGCGGCCGGGAGCTCGGCGCGCTCGTCTCGGCGAACATCTCCGAGATCGCCGAGCGGCAGAAACCGATGGAGGCGCTGCGCAGCTACGTGTCGCTGTCCGGCGCGGACGACCCCGACAAGGACTCCAACAGCCCTGACGCGAACCAGCGCAAGGCTGCCCGCATGACCGCCCAGCAACCTCTGCTGGTCGCCCGCTACCACGCCGCCCGCACCGGCGCCACCGCCCCGGACCCGGACCCGTCGCTCAGCATCGCGGCGAACTTCCTGTTCCAGATCACCGGGCGGGCGCCCGGGCAGCGCGAGGTCGAGATCTTCGACACCTGCCTGGTGCTGCACGCCGACCACACGATGAACGCCTCCACGTTCGCCGCCCGCGTCTGCGCCGCGACCCTCTCGGACATGCACTCCGCCATCGTCGCGGCGATCGGCACGCTCAAGGGCCCGCTGCACGGCGGCGCGAACGAGCAGGTCATGAAGACCCTGGAGTCGATCTCGCCGACGGGCGTCGCCCAGGCGGTCCGCGACAAGCTCGCCGCCGGCGAGAAGATCATGGGCTTCGGCCACCGCGTCTACAAGACCGAGGACCCGCGCGCCACCCATCTGCGCCGCATGTCGCAGGAGCTGGCCGAGGCGGCCGGCGACGACACCTACTACCGGATGTCCAAGGAGATGGAGGAGGTCGTCTTCGAGGAGAAGGGCCTCTATCCGAACGTCGACTTCTACGCGGCCTCGGTTTACCACTACCTTGGCATTCCGACAGACCTGTTCACTCCCGTGTTCTCGATCAGCCGCATGTCGGGCTGGACGGCGCACGTGATCGAGCAGCACGCCGACAACCGCCTGATCCGCCCGGACAGCGAGTACATCGGCGAGACCGACCAGAAGTGGAAGCCGATCGACGAGCGATGAGCCTGCGTGACGACGTCGGACGCGAGGGCTGGGGGCCGTACCCGCTGATTCTGGCGGGTGCGGCCGTCGCCGTGGGATTGGTCTTCCTGATGGACCCCCGCTGGGGCGGGTTCGCCCTGGGCGGTGTCATCATGATCGGCGCCGCACTGCGCTTCTCCGGATTCGGCGGGCCCCTCGCGGTGCGCGGCCGGAAGGCGGACGCGATCACGCTCGGCCTGGCCGGGTTCATGCTGGTGCTGACTTCGCTGCTGCTCTACAACCAGGCCGCGAAGGCCCTGATCGAGTCCCTTTTCTCTCGCTGACGAGGCGTCCGATAGCCTCAACGCACTCATTCATGAAGGGGAACCGTTCGCATGCCCAAGATCAAGGTGGAGGCCCCCGTCGTCGAACTCGACGGCGACGAGATGACCCGGATCATCTGGCAGTTCATCAAGGACCAGCTGATCCTTCCCTACCTCGACATCGACCTGAAGTACTACGACCTCGGCATCGAGCACCGTGACGCCACCGACGACCAGGTCACCATCGACGCCGCCAACGCCATCCGGCAGTACGGTGTGGGCGTCAAGTGCGCCACCATCACCCCGGACGAGGCGCGCGTCGAAGAGTTCGGCCTGAAGAAGATGTGGAAGTCCCCGAACGGGACCATCCGTAACATCCTCGGCGGCGTGATCTTCCGCGAGCCGATCATCATGTCCAACGTGCCGCGGCTCGTACCCGGCTGGACCAAGCCCATCGTGGTCGGCCGTCACGCCTTCGGCGACCAGTACCGCGCCACCGACCTGAAGGTCCCGGGCGAGGGCACGCTCACCCTGACCTTCACCCCGAAGGACGGCTCGGAGCCGATCGAGCTCGACGTGTACGACTTCCCGGGTGCGGGCGTCGCCATGGCCATGTACAACCTGGACGAGTCGATCCGCGACTTCGCCCGCGCGTCCATGCGCTACGGCCTGAACCGCAACTACCCGGTCTACCTGTCGACCAAGAACACGATCATGAAGGCCTACGACGGGCGCTTCAAGGACATCTTCGCCGAGGTGTTCGAGACCGAGTTCAAGGACGAGTTCGAGAAGGCCGGTCTCACGTACGAGCACCGCCTGATCGACGACATGGTCGCCGCCGCGCTCAAGTGGGAGGGCGGCTACGTCTGGGCCTGCAAGAACTACGACGGCGACGTCCAGTCCGACACGGTGGCCCAGGGCTTCGGCTCGCTCGGCCTGATGACCTCCGTGCTCATGACCCCCGACGGCCGCACCGTCGAGGCCGAGGCGGCGCACGGCACCGTGACCCGCCACTACCGCCAGCACCAGCAGGGCAAGCCCACGTCCACCAACCCGATCGCCTCGATCTTCGCGTGGACCCGTGGCCTCGCCCACCGCGGCAAGCTCGACAACACCCCGGCGGTCAGCGCGTTCGCGGACACGCTGGAGCGGGTCTGCGTCGAGACCGTCGAGGGCGGCCAGATGACGAAGGACCTGGCGCTCCTGGTCGGCGGCGACGCCGAGTGGCTGACGACCCAGGACTTCCTGGCGGCGCTGGACGAGAACCTGAAGAAGAAGATGGCCTGACCGCCGTCCCACGTGAAGGGCCGCCCTCGGGCGGCCCTTTTCGCTACCCGGACGATCTCTTGGTGCGCCGCGGTTGATCAGCGGGGTAGAAGCCCTCCGTAACAGTCGTGCGCGTCTCGGGGGGTTCGAATGCGACTGCGTTTCATCGGTGGCGTGGGTGTGGTCGCGGTCGCCGCGATCGTGGCCGGATGCAGCTCCGAGCCGGTCACCCAGGCGAAGAACGCCAAGGCCGACACCGCCGCCAAGCAGCAGCAGTCCAGAGCCGCCAAGGCCAAGGCGGCTGCCCAGGTCAAGGCGAACGAGCTGGGCCAGGTCCCGGTCCTCATGTACCACCGGATCGTCGACAAGCCGGCGACCACCGACGACCGCACGCCCGCCCAGTTCCGCACCGAGCTCGAACGGCTGGCCAAGGAGGACTACGTCCCGGTCACCGCGGCCGAGTTCGTCACCGGGAAGATCGACATCCCGGCGGGCAAGCACCCGGTGGTGCTGACCTTCGACGACTCCTCGCCCTCGCAGCTCACGCTGGACGCGATGGGCACGCCCAAGGCGAACACCGCGGTCGCCATCATGCGCGAGGTGGCCGCCCAGCACGCCGGCTTCCGGCCGGTCGGGACCTTCTACATCACCCGCGACATGTTCGGCAAGCACGTGCGGGAGGAGCAGGCGCAGACCCTGCTGTGGCTCAAGTCGAACGGCTTCGACCTGGGCAACCACACCCGTGACCACCACAACCTGCGCTCCCGCACGCACGCGCAGGTCGAGGAGCAGATCGGCTCGATCGGCAAGGAGATCCAGGAGCTGGCCGCGGTCAAGCCGGTGACGATCGCGCTGCCGTACGGGGTGCAGCCCCGGAAGAAGGAGTGGGCGGCGCGCGGCAAGGCCTACCACCACCAGGGCGTCTTCCTGGCCGGCTACACCCCGGCCGCGTCGCCGTTCAGCAAGTCGTTCGACCCGCTGGGCATCCCGCGCATCAGGGCGATGGACAAGAAGGGCGACTGCGCGCAGTTCTGCTCGACGGCCTGGCTCGACTGGCTCAAGGCCAACCCGGACATGCGCTACACCTCCGACGGCGACCCGGCGACGGTCGCGTACCCGAAGTTCAAGAACCCGTTCCTGCGCACCTCGTACAAGGCCAAGGCGCTGGCCTACTAGCGGACCGCGCCGATCACCAGCGCGGCGTCCGCCTCGGCGACGGGGAACTCGGCGAAGGCCGGCACGGTGACGCCGGCGTCCCGCGCCTCTCCTGTGGCCAGGTCCACGACGTGGTAGAAGTCCTGCACGTACCGGTTCTCAGACCGCACGAGCAGGGCTTCTTCGTTCTCCCAGCGGAGGATCTCCTCGGCCCGCAGGCCGTCCGGCAGCTTCGGGACGACCGTGCGGAGCGTGCGCCCGGTACGGAGGTCGGTGAGCGCGATGCCGGTGGTCACCACCGCGTCAGGGCGGATCTCGCCGGCGAGCGTCGCCAGCGTGCGGGCCGACGGTGACGGCAGGCCGTCGGTCAGGTTGCCGGGCAGCGTGAAGCGCCGCACGGCCACGCCGCCGGGACCCCGGATCACGTACGCGGCCTCGGTCGGATGGCCGGGCCGGTCGCCGGTGGGCCGCTCGGTCACCAGGGCGAGGCCGCGGCCGGTCCAGCCGGCGGCCCGCCCGCCCCGGGGCAGGCGGCTCGCCGTGCCGCGCGCCACGTCCACGAGCACGGGCCGTCTCCCGTCCTGGACGAGCAGGTGGCGGCCGTCGGGGGAGAGCAGGGGCTCGCCGCCGGCCTTGACGGGCAGCCTCGTGACGGCGCCGGTGGCCAGGTCCCGCACGACGAACCGGCCGCCCGCCGGATGGACGGCGCGGGTGCCGTCGGCGGACAGCGCGAACGGCTCGTCGGCGCGGGCGCCGTCCAGCCGCCGCCGCTGGCCGGTCGTCGTCACCAGCACGCGCTGCGGGCAGTCGCCGGTCACGTGGTCGCAGGGCGGCGCGTAGGAGTACCGCACGGGGTCACGCAGGGGCGCGGCCTCGGTGAGCGGAGGCGGGTCCGGGTCGTCCGATGGGACCGCCGCAGGACGCAGGAACTCGACGGGCCCCGCCGCGCCCCCGACCAGCCACGCCGCCGCCAGCACCGCCGCGACGGCCACCCAGAGCCGCCAGAGCGCGCTCACGAGATCCGCCCGAACACGGCGTCCGCGGCGTCGGGGCCGCGCGTCGGGGCCGACGCGCCGGTGGCCGGGTCGACCAGGCGGTAGCGGTCCCGCGGGTCCTCGACCCGGACGACGAGCCTGCCGTCGTCCGTCCAGCCCAGCGGCTCGGGCGCGCCGGGCAGGCGGGTCGCCGCCCGTCCCGTCACCCGGCCCGTGCGCGGGTCCAGGGTGACGACCTCGCCGGGGGCGAACACGACCAGGGAGCGCCCGTCGGGGGCGGCCAGCGCGGGCTTGGTCGGGTCGAAGGGCACCCGGCCGCGTTCCCGCCCGCCCAGGTCCAGGGTGATCAGCTCGGTGGCGGGCGTGCCGGGCGGGGCGCGGTGGCCCGCCGTGCCGATCACTCCGTACGGGCCGAGCCCCAGCACACGCCTGACCTCGGGCAGGGCCGTCCTGGCGCCGGTGGCGGTGTCGACCAGTTCGGTCCCCGAGCCGGACACCAGCGCCGCGAGACGGCCGTCGTGGGAGAGCAGCGGCAGGGGGACGGCACGGGCGGGCAGCGGCGCCGTGAGGTCGCGCCGGGCGCCCGTGGGGAGGCGCTGCAGGACCAGGCGGCCGGTGACCGTGTCGAGGTAGGCCACGCTCTGACCGTCGCCGCTGAGCGCGAGCGGCCCGGTCCGCCTGGTTCCGTCGCCCAGGTCGAGGCGGGCCGCGGCCCGCTCCAGGGCGAGCGTGCCCTCGTTCGGCGGACCCGTGAGCCGCCACTGCCCGGCGGGCCCGGTGACGTGCGCGTACGCGACCACGCGGCCGTAGGGCCCGGCGGGCGCGGGCGGCGGCTCCTCCGGCGCGGGGACGGCGGCCCAGCCGGCCGCCAGGGCGGGCGTGAGCAGCACCGCGGCCGTCGCCCGCCACCGGAGCGGCCGTCCCGCCGGGGTGACGGGGTCGGGGGAGGACGCCAGCACCCAGGCCATCAGCGTCACGACCAGGCCGAGCAGCGAGCGGAACACGTCCAGGTCGGAGGACCAGCCGCCGCCGGGCGCCGACCAGACCGCCACGATCGTCCCGCCGGCCAGCAGCATGCGCGCGGTCCTGGCGCGCACGGCCACCTCGGCGCCCACCAGGTCGGCGGGCCCCGCTCGGAGCGGCCGCCGATTCAGCCCCATGACGAGCAGGTTCACGGTCAGGATCACGGCCAGCGTGCCCACCGCCCAGCCGCGCTCGGCCAGGTTCACCTCCGCGCGGAACGAGCGCAGCACCGAGGCCAGCGCGATCGCGCCGGACGCCATCGCGACGATCACCCACAGCCCTGTCGTCCGCGGCGAGGCCAGCCGCAGGCCGAGCGGACGGCCCAGCCGCCCGCCCTGCCGGGCGTTCAGCGTTTCGGCCACCACATGACCGCAGAACCAGCCGGCCACCGGCCAGAAAGGGCTCAGCGCGGGCGCTTTCGCCACCATGATGACGAATCCGGCGGCCATTCCGATCCACACCGAACTCTGGGTGACATGCAAATGACGGAGAATGGCCGCGCCGTTGTAAGGAGTGACATCCAGCCAGTGGCGATGGGCGAAACGGTGCGCCGAGACCCGGGGCACCGATGCCGAGAGCACGCGAGGGGAAAGCAGCAGCCCGCCGGTCAGAAATGCCAGAAAAAGAAATAACCCCAAGAAAAGCCCTCCGTCGCCCCGGGAAAAGCTAGCAGAATGTCCCGTCAAGGGGACAGAGGTGTGCGAGTGGTAACAGATGACGTATGGGACCGGCTCGGCCGCGGCGCCGGGACGGCCACCAGGGGCGAGATCCGCCGGGTGCGGGCCGTGTTCGCCGCACTGCTGGCCGGGGTGCTGCTCGCGCTGGCCGGGTGGGTCAGCGGGGCGGCCGTCCCCCGGCTGTCGTACCGTCCGGGCAGCCTCGACGCCTGGGTGTTCCAGGACGGTGACGGCTTGGTCCGGCGCCCCGTCGTCCGGCTGCCGCACATGATCGTCAACGACGGCTGGTTCCCCGTCACCGTCACGGGCGCCGGGCTGCGCGCGGACGGCGCCCGGCTCGTCGAGGTCCGGGAGGACGAGGGGCGCGCCTTCCCTCTGACCGTCCGTCCCGGCGGGCGGATCGAGCTGACGTTCGCCGCGGAGGTCCTCGACTGCGGGCGGGCCGCGGCGGCGGTCCCCGAGCCGCTGCTGCGGGTCGAGCGCTGGTGGGGGAGCCAGACCGTGAACCCGGCCGAGGAAACGGACGTCTTCTGGGTGTACGGCGTCGAGTCCGCGTGTGAGCGGTGACGCGGCATCTGTCCGCGAACCGTGACGTCACGAACGGTTAACAGTTCTCTGCGAAGTTGCTCAACGTCGTAAAGTTTGCCTCGTCGACCTCGTCCGGACCCATGGGGAAGTGGAATGCCGCAGATCTCGCCGCTCGTCGCCGGCGATCCCACCCAGCTGGGGTCGTTCCGGATGACCGGAAGGATCGGCGAGGGCGGGCAGGGCATCGTCTTTCTCGGCGTCAACCAGCACGGCGAGCGGGCCGCCGTCAAATTGCTGCACGTGAAATTCACCGGCGACAAGAGCGCACGCTCGCGTTTCGCCCGCGAGTTGAAGGCCGCCGAACGGGTGGCCTCGTTCTGCACCGCCAGGGTGCTGGAGGCCGACCTCGACGGCGACACCCCGTACATCGCCAGCGAGTACATCGACGGGCGGGCGCTGCGGGAGATCGTCGACACCGACGGGCCGCTCACCGGCATCGCGCTCGACCGGCTGGCCATCGGCACCGCCACGGCGCTGACCGCCATCCACCACGCCTCGATCATCCACCGCGACCTCAAGCCCGACAACGTGCTCATCGCCGCCGACGGGCCGCGCGTGGTCGACTTCGGCATCGCCCGCATCATCGACTCGACCGGCACCATCACCAGCCGGGCCATCGGGACCCCCGCCTACATGGCTCCCGAGCAGATCGCCGGCGAGGAGATCGGGCCCTACACCGACGTCTTCGCCTGGGGGGCGACGATCGCGTTCGCGGCCACCGGCACCGCGGTGTTCGAGGGCAACTCGATCGCGACCGTGCTCAACCGGATCCTCACCCACGAGGTCGACGTGGGCATGATGCCCGAGCCGCTGCGCGGCGTGGTGCGGGCGGCGCTGTCCAAGTCGGCCGCCGAGCGGCCCTCCGCCGACCAGATCCTGCTGCGGCTGCTCGGGCAGCCCGAGACGGTCGGGGCGTCCACCGCGCTGCTGACCAGGGGCGTGCAGGTGGCCGGCGACGACACCACGCCGTTCAGCCGCGTCTCGGTCACCGAGCGCCCGGCCGCCGACGGCCAGGCTGTCTCGGCCTTCCCCGCGGTCTCCGGCGGCGCCGACGCGCGGGCCGCCCAGGGCCATGAGACCGCCGGCGGCACGGGGCCGCAGGGGAGCGCGGCGGGCGGCACCGGCGCGCACGGCGTCGCGGCGGGCGGTCCCGACGTCCCGACGCGCGCCGGCGACGCCCAGACGCCCGCGCCGCCCCGGCGCCGGGGCCGGGCGAGGTGGTGGCTGGCGCTCGCCGTCGCGCTGTCCGTGGCCGCGGCGGTCGCCGCGGTGGCCGTGTCCAACGGCTGGACCCTCGCGCTCGGCCAGGCCCCCGGCCCCACCGCCGACCCGAAGCCGCCGCCCGTCTTCACCAGCGTCGCCGAGAAGGCGGCCGGCACCGGCAAGCTCGTGGTCGGGGTCAAGGCCGACCTGCCCGGCGTCGGGCTCCGGCGCGGCGACGCGTTCGAGGGCTTCGACGTCGACATGGCCCGCCACATCGCGGCGGGGCTGGGCGCCCGTGACGTCGAGTTCGTCGCCGTCTCCCCGAGCGCCCGGGCCGGCGCGCTGGCCGAGAGGCGCGTCGACCTCGTCGTGGCGACCTACTCCATCGTCGACGACCCCGACGTCACCTTCGCCGGCCCCTACTACCTGGCCCACCACGACGTGCTGGTCCACCAGGGCGCCGTCGACTCCATCGGCGACCTGAAGGGCAAGAAGATCTGCGGGATCAACAGCCCGTCGGTCGGCGCGGTGCAGGACCGGGTGCAGGTGCGGCCGGTGCCCGCGAGCAACTACGCCGAGTGCATGAACATGCTGCTCAGCGGCGCCGTCGACGCGGTGCCCGGCGACGACGTCATCCTGGCCGGGTTCGCCGGTCGCGAGCACCTGCGCTTCCGCGTGCTCGGCGCCAAGCTCACCGACGAGCGCTACGGCGTCGGCCTGCGCAAGGGCGACGTGCGGACGTGCAAGGCGATCTCCGGCGTGGTGGCCGACCTCTACCGCACGGGCGTGGTCAAGCAGTTGCTCGCGAAGCATTTCGGCAACGTGGAGTTCAAGCCGGAGACGAAGGTGCCCGCGATGGAACCCTGCGAATGACGACCGGGTAGCATCCGAAAGTCAACGAACCAGCTTGCGAGTTAGGGGAAAGGCCATGGCCACGCCCGTTAAGGTGACCGTCACCGGCGCAGCCGGACAGATCGGCTACGCGCTGCTGTTCCGCATCGCGTCGGGCCAGCTGCTCGGTCCCGACGTCCCGGTCAAGCTGAGCCTGCTGGAGATCCCGCAGGCGGTCAAGGCCGCCGAGGGCACCGCCATGGAGCTCGACGACTGCGCCTTCCCGCTGTTGTCCGGCATCGAGATCACCGACGACCCGAACGTCGCGTTCAACGGCGCCAGCGTCGCCCTGCTGGTCGGCGCCATGCCGCGGAAGGCCGGCATGGAGCGCGGCGACCTGCTGGAGGCCAACGGCGGCATCTTCGGCCCGCAGGGCAAGGCCATCAACGACCACGCCGCCGACGACATCCGGGTGCTGGTGGTCGGCAACCCCGCCAACACCAACGCGCTCATCGCCCAGCAGCACGCCCCCGACGTGCCGGCCGAGCGGTTCACCGCGATGACCCGCCTCGACCACAACCGTGCGATCTCGCAGCTCGCCGCCAAGCTCCAGGTGCCGGTGACCGAGGTCAAGCACATGACGATCTGGGGCAACCACTCCGCCACCCAGTACCCCGACCTGTTCCACACCGAGGTGGGCGGCAAGGTCGCCGCCGAGCAGGTCGACCAGGAGTGGCTGCGCGACACCTTCATCCCGACGGTCGCCAAGCGCGGCGCGGCCATCATCGAGGCTCGCGGCGCCTCCTCGGCCGCCTCGGCGGCCAACGCCGCCATCGACCACGTCTACGACTGGGTCAACGGCACCGACTGGACCTCGGCGGCGATCGTCTCCGACGGCTCCTACGGCGTGCCCGAGGGCCTGGTGTCGTCGTTCCCGGTGCGCGCGGCCGACGGCAGGTTCGAGATCATCCAGGGGCTGGAGCTCGACGCGTTCTCCCGTGAGCGCATCGACGCCTCGGTGCGGGAGCTCGCCGAGGAGCGCGACGCGGTCAAGTCGCTGGGCCTCATCTGAGCCGTACCGGTCCAAGCCGTACGAACGAGAAGGCGCGCGTCCGCGAGGGCGCGCGCCTCGTCATTTCCCGGTGGACCCGGGGCAGGTCGACGACGCGGGCACGGCCGTCAGGGGCGCCGGTGTGGCGAACACCGCCCCTGCCGCGGCCATCGCGCACCCGGCCACGACGACGACGCCGACGAGCGCCCTCGTCACCCTTGGTGAAATGCTCCTCACATTTCGGTATCACAGCACATATCAGCCACCGGTATGGGTCAAATCCCGGAAAGCGCCTCCCAGGCGTCCGAGACGATGTCCCGCAGCTCCGTGCGCTCCGGCTTCCAGCCGAGGTCACGCTGGATCCGCTCCGACGAGGCGACCAGGACGGCCGGGTCGCCGGGGCGGCGCGGGCCGACCGCGGCGGGGATCTCGTGGCCGGTGACCTCGCGGCAGACCTCGATCACCTGCTGGACGGAGAAGCCGGTGCCGTTGCCCAGGTTGTAGATCCGGTGCTCGCCCTCCCGGCACGCCTCCAGCGCCAGCAGGTGGGCCCTGGCCAGGTCGGAGACGTGCACGTAGTCGCGCACGCAGGTGCCGTCGGGCGTCGGGTAGTCGGTGCCGAACACGCTGACCGACTCGCGCTCGCCGGTGGCCACCTTGAGCACGTTCGGGATGAGGTGGGTCTCGACCGTGTGGCGCTCGCGGAAGCGGCCCTGGGCGCCGGCCACGTTGAAGTAGCGCAGGCTCACCGCGCCCAGCCCGCGCGGCCCGGCGAAGGCCGTCAGCGCGGTGTCGACGGCGAGCTTGGTGGCGCCGTACGGGTTGGTCGGGCGGGTGGGGTCGGTCTCCAGGATCGGGGAGCGCTCCGGCTCGCCGTAGGTGGCCGCGGTCGAGGAGAACACGATCTTGCGTACGCCGCGCTCGTGCATCGCCTCCAGGAGCGCCAGCGTGCCGCCGAGGTTGTTGGCCCAGTAGAGTCCCGGCTTCTCCACCGACTCGCCGACCAGTGACTTGGCGGCGAAGTGGAGCACCGCGTCGACCCCGTCGAGCGCCTGCCCGGCGTCCGTGATCGAGGCCTCCACGAAGGTCGCGCCGTCCGGCACCGCGTCGGCGTGGCCGGTGGACAGGTCGTCGAGCACGATCACCTCGTGGCCCGCCGCCACGAGCTGTGCCGCGACGACGCTGCCGACGTACCCGGCGCCTCCGGTGACCAGCAGCCTCATGTTGACTCCCGTTCGAATCTGTTTGATTTTGTACGGCTCGCCGTTCAGCATACGCCGGAAGGCGCCCGTATACGCTGCCAACCACCATGTTTGACACCGTCGCGGCCAACATCGCCGTGGTTCTTCTGTTCATCCTGGTCGGTGGGTTCTTCGCCGCCGCCGAGATGGCCATGGTCTCGCTGCGTGAGAGCCAGGTGCGCAAGCTCTCCCAGAAAGGCCGCCGAGGCGAGCGCGTCGCCAAGCTCGCCCGTGACCCCAACCGCTTCCTCTCGGCCGTGCAGATCGGCGTCACCGTCGCGACCATGCTCTCGGCCGCGTTCGGCGCCGACCGGCTCAGCGGGCAGCTAGCCCCCGTGCTCGAAGGCTGGGGGGTGCCCGGCGCGTCCGTGCTGGCGCTGGTGCTGGTCACCCTCGCCATCTCGTACGTCTCCCTCGTGCTCGGGGAGCTCGCCCCCAAACGCCTCGCGCTCCAGCGGGCCGAGGGGCTGTCGCTGATCGTCGCCCCGTTCCTCGACCGTCTCGCCGCGCTGTCGCGGCCGGTCATCTGGGCGCTGTCGAAGTCCACCGACGGGGTCGTCCGGCTGCTCGGCGGCAACCCGCAGGCCGATCGGGAGGAGGTCACCACCGAGGAGCTGCGCGACATGGTCGTGGGGCACGCCGAGCTGACCACCGACGAGCGCAACCTGATCGCCGAGGTGTTCGCCGCCGGCAAGCGCCAGCTCCGCGAGCTGATGCTGCCGCGTACCGAGGTCGAGTTCATGGAAGCCGACACGCCGCTGGCCGAGGCGGCGGTGCTGGCCGCCGCGCTGCCCCACTCGCGCTTCCCCGTCTACCGCGAGTCCTACGACGAGGTCATCGGCTTCGTGCACGTCAGGGACCTGCTCGACCCCGTGCTCACCGGCCGCACCGAACCGCTCAGCGAGCTCGTGCCGATCCGCCCGGCCAAGTTCGTGCCCGCCTCCAAACGGCTGCTCACCACGCTCTCCGAGATGCGCGACGAGGGGCAGCACATGTGCATCGTCATCGACGAGTACGGCGGCACCGCGGGCATCGTCACCATGGAGGACCTGGTCGAGGAGCTGATCGGCGACATCAGGGACGAGTACGACGTCGAGGACCAGTCCGTCACCCTGTCCACGGGCGCGATGGAGATCGACGGGCTCACCAACCTCAACGACTTCGCCGACGAGACCGGCATCCGCCTGCCCGACGGCCCGTACGAGACCCTGGCCGGCTTCGTCATGGCCATGCTCGGCCGGGTGCCCGAGCTGAACGACTCCGTCGAGGTGCATGGCTTCGAGCTGACGGTCATCGAGCTCGACGGCCGCAGGATCGCCAGGGTCCGGGTGAAACGCCGCGCCGTCGCCGAGTCGCCGCCCGAACCTGATTCCTGACACAATGAACGGCTATGGCCAGACCTCGTGTTCTCTCCGGCATCCAGCCCACCGCGGACTCCTTCCACCTGGGCAACTACCTGGGTGCGGTTCGTCAGTGGGTCACGTTGCAGGAGACTCACGACGCCTTCTACTGCGTGGTGGATCTGCACGCGATCACCGTGCCCACCGAGCCCGCCGCGCTGCGCCGCCGCACCCGCGTCGCCGCCGCCCAGCTCTTCGCGGCCGGCCTCGACCCGGAACGCTCCACCGTGTTCGTGCAGTCCCACGTCCGCGAGCACGCCGAGCTGGCCTGGATACTCAACTGCCAGACGGGCATGGGCGAGGCCGGGCGGATGACCCAGTTCAAGGACAAGTCGGCCAAGTTCGGTGAGAGCGCGGCCAGCGTCGGCCTGTTCACCTATCCGATCCTGCAGGCCGCCGACATCCTGCTCTACCAGGCCAACAGCGTGCCCGTCGGAGCCGACCAGAAGCAGCACCTGGAGCTCACCCGCGACCTCGGCCAGCGCTTCAACCACCGCTTCGGCGACACCTTCACGATTCCCGAGCCGTACATCCTGAAGGAGGTCGAGAAGATCACCGACCTGCAGGACCCGTCGGCGAAGATGTCCAAGTCCTCCTCCAGCCCCGCGGGCATCCTCGACGTGCTGGAGCAGCCGGGGCCGCTGCGTAAGAAGATCATGCGGGCCGTCACCGACACCGAGACCGAGATCCGCTTCGACGAGGACACCAAGCCGGGCATCTCCAATTTGCTGCGCATCCAGTCGGCGCTGACCGGCACGCCGATCCCCGACCTGGTGGCGCGATACGCCGGGCAGGGCTACGGGACCTTCAAGAAGGAAGTGGCCGAGGCGGTCGTCGAGGCCTTCGCCCCGATCCGCGAGCGCACCGAGAAGCTCCTGGGCGACGAGACCGAGCTGGACCGGATGCTGGCGGTGGGGGCCGAGCGCGCCCGCGCGGTGGCCCGGCGCACCATGGCCGAGGTCCGCGACCGGGTGGGCTTCCTCCCCACGGTCTGATCCACGGGCTTGCCTTATCGACAATCGATAACTACTGTACCGGTAGTTATCGATTGTCGATATGAAGGAGCCTGTCTTGGCGACCGACGCCGTCCCGACCGCCCGCCGTCCCACCCTGGTGCCGCTGAGCCTGCTCGTGGCCGGGGTGGCCGCGCTGTTCGTCCACTACCAGGTCGTCGTGATCGGCGGCGCGCTGCGCGCGGTGGCGGTCGGCTCGTACTCGTCCTTCGGCCTCCCGCTGGCCGGGGCCTACGACCTGCCCGCGCCCGGGGTCAGGGTCACGGCGAGCGAGGTCTCCTACCTCGTTCCCGATCCGAGCCTCGGCCATCACGTCATGCTGCTGCTGACCGAGGCGCCCGGATTCGTGGTCGTCGACGGGGCCGTGGTCCTGATGGGCATGCTGCTCTGGCGGGTGCGCCGGGGCGTCTACAGCCCGCCGGTGGCGCGGCTGGTGCGGGTGTCCGGGTGGTGGCTGGTCGCGGGCGGGCTGGTCGCGGCCGTGGTCGAGGAGGTCGCCAGGCTCCGGCTGCTGGCGGCGGTGTCGCAGGAGACGACGGGCTTCGGGCTGCGGGAGCTGGAGCCGGTCATGCTGCTGGCCGGGGTGGGCATGCTGGTCGTGGGGCACGTGCTGCGCGACGCGGCGCGCATGAGGGAAGACCTGGAAGGGACCGTCTGATGTCGCCTGCCGACATGGAGGGGCACGCCATCGCCGTCCACCTGGACCGGCTCCTGGCGGAGCGCGGCATGACCCTCACCGAGCTGGCCGAGCGGGTGGGCGTGACGCTGGTGAACCTGTCGATCCTGAAGAACGGGCGGGCCAAGGCGATCCGGTTCACCACGCTGACCAAGCTCTGCGAGGTGCTCGACTGCCAGCCGGGAGACCTTCTCGCGTACGAGCCGGAACGCGTGCGCGAGTAGCGTCAGCGGGCGAACGCGGCGCGGATGGTGTCGGCGAGCCGCCGCTGGATCGGGTCGGCCTCCGGCCCGAACAGGCGGTCGTCCACCTCGCCGATGATCCGCTCGGCCGCCTCCAGGAGGCGGCGGCCCTCGGAGGTCAGCTCGATCGTGGAGGCCGAGCCGGCGCGGGCGTTGCCGTCGCGGACGAGACCGGCGGCGACGAGCGCCTTGACGGCGGAGTGCACGCTCTGCACGGCGGTGCCCGACATCCGGGCCAGGTCGCTGAACGACACGCCCGGCACGGCCGCGATGTGCCCGAGCAGCCCGAGGCGGGTGACGGTGAGGTCGAGCGGCGCGAGCGCGGCGCCGAGCTCGGTCTCGACCCGGCGCGCCAGCGTCAGCACGACGATGGAGGGGCTGATGGGCGGCGGAGAGCCGTTCTCGGTGGTCACCCTCCCAGTTTTCCGCGTCGGAGCACGACGTGCGTCACCCCGGCGTGGTCCACAGCGCGGAGATGGGCAAGCAGGCCATGCCGTCGCCGAAACTCAACGACTCGGGACCGCAGTAGAACACGAAGCCTGCTCTCATGCGGTCACCCAGGCGGCGTCGCAGGAGACGGAGACCGCGGAAGTCGTCGCTGCGCACGGTCTCCGCCGCCTTTACCTCGATCCCGATGATCTCGCCCGCGTTGTTCTCCAGAACTCCGTCGACCTCGTACTGGTCGCGGTCTCGATAGTGGAACAGCCGGGCGGGGGTGTTCGCCCAGGTGAGCTGTTTGCAGATCTCGCTCAGGACGAAGTTCTCCAGGAGCCCGCCGACGGCGGCGGGGCCCGTGGTGCCGAGCGCCAGGTAGCCGGCGACTCCGGGGTCGACGAAGATCACCTTGGGCGTGGAGACGGCGCGGCCGGTGGTGTTCGCCGACCAGGCGGGAAGAAGACGGACAAGAAAGATCGTCTCCAGGATGTCGACGTAGTGGCGAACGGCCGGACGGGAGAGTTTCAGCTCGTTCGCCAGCCTGTTGGCGTTGAGCAGACCGGCGGTCTGACCGGCCAGGAGCGAGATGAGTCGGCGCATCTGGTCGGCCTGCTCGATCTGGGCGACTTGGCGGACGTCACGCTCGATGAGATCCGCAACGTATCCCTCGAAGAAGCGTTGCCGCCGCCGCTGGTTGGTGCGTTTGATGGCTTCCGGGTAGCCGCCCCGGGCCGCCAGAGCCAGGTAATCCCTCTTGCGTAGCTCGCCCGGCTCTCCCCGGAGGGCAGGGCCTTCCACGAAGGCGGCGTCGACGAAGCCGTCTTCGTGCCCGGCTATCTCTCCCTGAGAGAGCGGCCACAGCTCGATGGTTTCGGACCGGCCGGGCAGCGCGTCCGGCAGGTTGCGCAGGGCGAGCAGTCTTGCCGAGCCCGTGAGGAGGAACCGGCCGGGGCGGGGGTCGCGGTCCACGACGTGTTTGATCGCCAGCCAGAGGTCTGGCACTCGCTGCACCTCGTCGATGAGCAGAAGCCCATCGTGCCGGACGAAACCCAGGGGGTCGTCCGTGGCCGCCGCACGGGTGAGGGGCTCGTCGAGAAAGCGCGCGACCCCGCCGGAGGCGTTGCGCAACACCCTCTCTGCCAGAGTGCTCTTGCCGACTTGCCGAGCTCCGTTGATGACCACCACTCGCGTGTCGTCCAGCGCTTCGTAAATGAGCGAAGCAGCACGTCGGGGGAGGTAATCGATCCCTTCTCGCACTCTCGGAGCCTACTCGCTCTTTCGATCTGCCGGAGGCCACTCTTTCGATCTGCCGAACGTTGCTCTTTCGATCTGCCGCAGCACGCCCTTTCAATCTGCCGAAGACGATCGGCGGTCCGCGGACTACGTGCTGATCCGTACCGGGCACGCCCGACCTGGTCGGCGCCGGTCGGCGTGGTCGTCATGCACGCGGGGTGGACACCGTACCGGCCGGTGACCTTGCGGAGGATACGAAAGTCTCTTCATGGGCAGATCTGGGGCGTGAGCGCGAGCCTGACCGGGCGGATCCGGTCCGTGAAGAACCGGGCCAGGCGGGTGGTGGAGGCGTGGCGGGTGCGCAGACCGTCGGTCGACCACCTCATCAAGACGGGCGGGCGTTACCAGGCGCAGTCAGGTGACCGGCTGGCCGGAGCGGTGACGTACTTCTCCTTTCTGTCCTTCTTCCCGTTGATCGCGCTGTCGTTCGCGTTGCTCGGATACGTGGTGACGGTCAGCGAGGCGTTCGCGGCTGCCCTGGAGACGGCGATCGTGCAGCGGCTGCCCGGCCTGGCGGGCGAGCTCAACCTGTCGGCGATCAAGGACGCCAGGGCGACCGCGGGCATCATCGGCCTGCTGGGCCTGCTCTACGCGGGGCTCGGCGCGGTGGACGCGCTGCGCGGGGCGCTGCGGGAGATCTCCATGACGACCACGCCGCCGCTCTCGTTCGTCCTGGGCAAGCTGCGCGACCTGGTCTCGCTGCTGCTGCTGGGCGTGACGCTCATCGTGTCGGTGCTGGTCGGCGGGCTGGCGACGTCGGCCACCAAGATCGTGGCCGACTTCCTGTTCGGCGTCAGCTCGCCCCTGGTCACGACCGCGACCGGGCTCGCGGGCATCGTGGGCAGCGTCGTCGCCGACTGGCTGCTGTTCATGATCGTGTTCGGCTGGGTGTCCAGGCCGGCCCAGCCGCTCCGGGTGCTCGCCCAGGGCGCGCTGCTCGGCGCGATCGGGTTCGGCCTGCTCAAGCAGCTCGCCTCGCTGCTGCTCGCCCCGACCATGTCGAACCCGGTCTACGGCGCGTTCGCGGTGATGGTCGGCCTGCTGCTGTGGATCAACTTCTCCGCCCGGCTGGTGCTGTTCGTGGCCGCGTGGATCGCCACGGCGGGAGGCGCGCCGCCGCCGGCGCCCTCGCCGGTGCCCTCGACGGACGCGCCCGAGCCCGCCGACCGGTCATAGCCTCCTGCGCCTGCGGTGGATGCCGTAGCCGAGCCAGATCAGCCCGAACAGCAGCCCGCCCCCGATCACCAGCGAGCCCATCGTGCGCGTGCTGTCGGTCTGCTCGGACGCGGCCGCGTCGATCATCGGCTGCCGGTCCGGCACCGGGGTCGAGTCGGCCGTGGCGACCGGCGCCGCCTGCTGGGCCGGCTCGTCCGGCAGCGGGTCGACGAGCTGCCCGACCGGCGTGACCTTGCCCCGGGCGGCGAACCCCCAGTCGAGCAGGTCGGCCACCTCTTCCCAGAAGTAGCCCTCGTGTTTCATGATCGACACGATGATCGTGTGGCCGTCGCGGGTCGCCGCGCCCACGAACGTGGCCTGCGCCTTCGACGTCCAGCCGTTCTTGACCCCGATCATGCCCTGGTAGCGCCAGAGCAGCTTGTTGTGGTTGCTGATCTCGTACCACTTCTTCGGCGCCGGGAACCTGGCCGTCTTCGTGCTCACGTACCGCCGGAAGTCCGCGTTGGACAGGCCCGACCGGGCGATGAGCGCCAGGTCGTAGGCGGAGCTGCTCTGGCCGGGCTTGTCGAGGCCGCTGGGTGTCTTGGCCACCGTGTCGTTCGCCTGCAGCCGCTTGGCCTCGGCGTTCATGTCGCTCATGGTCTTGTCGAGGCCGCCGTTCGTCTCGGCCAGCGCCATCGCGGCGTCGTTGCCTGACGACATCATCAGGGCCTTGAACAGGTCCTCGACCTTGTAGATCGGTTTGGTCTGCAGGCCGACCGCGCTACCCTCCTGGTTGACGGCGTTGCGGCTCGGCTTGACCTTGAGGTTCTTGTCGAGCTTGGGGATCAGCGTCGCCGCGGTGAGCATCTTCAGCGTGCTCGCCGGACGGTAGCGGCCGTGCGGGTCCTTCGCCGCGAGCACCTGCCCCGTCTCGTGATCCGCGATCACGTACGAGGTCGCCTTGGTCTTCGGCGGGGCCTTGAACCCCGCCGGTTTCACCAGGCCACGGCTGGAGAGAAGGTCGCCACCGACAGGCGGCGGAGTCGGGGAGGCCTGCGCCGCCCCGGTGAACGTCACCGCCGCGAGGAGTGCCGTGATAGGCACCAGTTTCATCCACATCGCGAACTCAGCGTAGCTTCGTGTCGTCGCCCATGTGCCGACACATCCCCTGAAGATCCGCTCCAGATGCTAGAGAGATGGTCATGTCACGAAAGATCGCCGGATTCCTCATCGCGCTCGCGGCGTTCATGGTGTTCGAGTGGATCAATCTGGGATTCAACCTGGCCGACGGGCACAAGACCAGCTTCTACGTGGTGCACGGGATCCTCATCGGCGTCAACATCGTGCTGGCGATCGTGCTGGCCGTGATCGGCTGGCGCGGCCTGCGCGCGCGCTGATCAGAGGAAGGCCAGTCGTTCCTGAGAGCCGGCGGACGGGCTCAGGGCACAGAACCCCGGCTGAATCAGCCGCAGAGGGCGCGGCGGGTCTGGCGGTGCAGTTCGTCGGCCTGCTCACGGGAGTCGGCGATCGTGGTGAACCCGAACTTGCCGTGCTCGGGAATGGCGCCGAGCAGGTGGAAGACGTTGCCGGTGCGGGTGGCGTGGTCGAAGCCGAGGCCGAGCCGGTCGGCCTTGCGCAGCACCTGCTCCGGGGTGCCGCCGCGCAGGCAGTCGGCCGAGCAGTTGTCGGTGGCCGTGTAGTACTTGGGCCGGCCGTCGGCCACCAGCAGCCCGCTGGCGGGGTCGTAGGCGGCGCCGGTGGTCAGCAGCGCGGCCCCGTACGGGTGGGTGGTGCCGCCGATGCGGAGGTTGATCTCGCAGAGCAGCGCCGCATAGCCGGCGTCGGTCTTCATGGCGAAGAAGTCCATGCCGAACAGCCCGATCACGCCCTTGGCGGCCAGTGCCCCGGCGATGCGGGTGGCGGAGTCGCCGACCTCGGCGCGGTACTCAGGGGCGGCGGGGAACGTGCAGCCCTGGTAGACGTGGTTGTTCGGGCCGCCGAGCACCTGGTCGTGGGTGGCGACCACCTCGTACTGCCCGCCTGGGGAGATGCGGGCCAGCGCGCTCGGGTGGTAGAGCGGCCGGTGCTCGATGAACTCCTCGACGACCGCGCCGCGCTCCCGGACCTTCTCGGCGAAGGTCTCCCAGGTCTCGCCCTCGGCCGCGAAGCTGGTGCCCCCCAGGTCGCCTCTGGGCACGATGGCGTTGCCGAGCCCGGAGTAGGCGTCGTTCACCTTGACGATCAGCCGTTCGCCCGGCAGCGACTCGATGGCGTCCTCGATCTCGGCGAGCGTGTAGAGGTCGCGGAAGCCGCGCGCCATCGGCACGCCGGCCTCGACGCCGATCTCCCGTGAGCCGCTCTTGGAGCCGTAGTAGGCGTGCGACGTGGCCGGGCCGTAGAGGGGAACGCTGAGTAACGAGGCGAGCTCCTCCTCCAGCTCGCTCAGCACGAACGGGACCAGCCACGCGTCGCCGTCGATCGCCGCCCGCAGCTGTTCCAGGACGTCGGGACGGGACAGTAACGTCCGGGTGAGAGGCTGCGCGTCGGGGGTGTCGAGGCTGATCAGCGTCAGCCGTTTGGCGGCCTCCTCCGGGTCGGGCAGGAAGCCGAAGTAGTAGTCGACGATGGCCGGGTCGATCGGCGCCGACGACAGATAGATCACTTTCACCGCGGGCTCGCGCAGCGTCAGCAGAAGGAAGAGCAGACGCTCCTCGTAACATCGCGCGCCTGTGATGCGGCGCAGCTCGTCCTGGGGGAGGGAGAGCGAGGGTACGACCACCAGGGTCCCCTCGCCCGGCTCGAAGATGCTCAACCCAGCATACTTCTCCCCGAACGGGATATTAGTGATCATATAGCGAGTGAAACACGCATTTCCCCCAAATGCAGCCAGCGCGGTAGTGTGATGACCATGGCCGAAAGTGACACGATTCGGAATCGGTCACCACGTTTGGAAGTGGCGGCCGCGGGTCAGGATCCAATGATCCCTTGTGACTATTTTTGGGTTACGTGATCTGTCACCCTACGTAACCGTTCATGGTTACGGGCATGCCGTCGGCTAACTTTTGGTGTAGTCGTCAGCGCGAAGCCGCGCGGGGGCGATAAGGTCGGAGCATCGCCAGGTTCCACGGCCGACCGCTGTGATCCGGGCTGTAGCGGTTGTCCTCAACAGGCGACCGAGAGTCGTGCCCCGCTGACGATCCCCGATGACCTCCGGGTGTGCGGCAATCGTGATTCGCCGGACGGCTGCTCCAGACAGAACAGTCGGCCGCAGTGGGACAAGTACGGATACGGCGCTATTGGTCGTGCGATTTCCGGGCAGTAGAGGACGCACGGCACGGGACGGGATGGTGACTGATGCAGGGGCGTGAGCTTCGAGGGGAACTCGACGCGTTCCTGGCGGAGACCGAGCAGGACCTCGTGGCGTTCCGCCGCGACCTGCACATGCATCCAGAGCTGGCCTTCGCTGAATACCGCACGACCCAGCGGCTCGCCGAGCGGCTCGTAGCCGCCGGGCTGACGCCGTCGGTGCTCCCGCGCGGCACGGGCCTCATCTGCGATGTGGGCAGCGGCGACGGTCCCACCATCGCGTTGCGCGCCGACATCGACGCGCTGCCGCTCCAGGACGAGAAGGACGCGCCTTACCGCTCCACCGTTCCCGGCGCCTGCCACGCGTGCGGCCACGACGTGCACACCACGATCCTGCTCGGGGCTTCGCTCTTCCTCGCTCAGCAGGCCGCCGCCGGGCTGCTGCCCGGCCGGGTGCGCCTGATCTTCCAGCCGGCCGAGGAGCTTCCCGGCGGCGCGCTCGAGGTGATGGCCCACGGCGGCATCAGCGGCGTCGACCGCATCTTCGGCCTCCACTGCGACCCCCGGGTCGACGTGGGCCAGCTCGGCCTGAAGAGCGGCTCGATCACCTCGGCCTGCGACAAGGTCGTCATCCGGGTGTCCGGACCCGGGGGTCACACCGCCCGCCCGCACCTCACCGCCGACCTGGTCTTCGCGCTGGCCAAGGTGCTCACGGAGCTGCCCGCCGCGCTGTCGCGCCGGGTCGACCCGCGCTCCTCGCTCAGCCTCGTCTGGGGCCGGGTCGAGGCCGGCACCGCCGCCAACGCCATCCCCGACGACGGGGTGGCCGAGGGCACGGTCCGCTGCCTCGACGAGGACGCCTGGCACGCCGCGCCCGACCTGATCAAGGCGCTGCTGGAGTCGGTCGCGGGCGCGTACGGCATCGAGGCCACGATGGAATACACCCGCGGCGTGCCGCCGGTGGTCAACGACGAGGCCTGCGTGCAGATGCTGGGCGAGGCCGCGGAGCGCGCGCTGGGCGCGGGCGCCGTGGTGTCCACCCACCAGTCGCTCGGCGGCGAGGACTTCGCCTGGTACCTGGAGTCGATCCCCGGCGCCTTCGCCCGGCTCGGCACCCGGTCGCCCGGCGGCACCACCTACGACATCCACCAGGGCACGTTCGACATCGACGAGCGGGCGATCGCGATGGGCGTGCGGGTCATGGCCACGACCGCGCTGACCGCGCTGTTCGAGAGCACCCGCGTGCCGGCCGCCGACGAGATCACCTCGGCGCTGGCCTGACGAGCGGTGTGACGGCGGCGGGAGACTCCGGTCTCCCGCCGCCGTCGCGTGTCAGGAGATCCTGCCGAAGACCACCGGCAGCTGCACCCACGACAGACCGGGCGACAGCGTCACCTCGGTGCCCGCCGGGTAGCGCAGGGTGTAGTCGTAATCGGTCGAGATGATCACGACGCCGATCCTGTGGCCCTTCTTGAACAGGTAGTCCTGAGGCTGGAAGTCCCAGGTGAACGTGTACTCCTTGCCCGCGCGGACCGGCTCGCTCCGGTCGTCCCGGTGCCGGTTGCGCACGTCCAGCCAGCCCCGGCTGACGATCTTGTACGGGGTCTCGGCCGTGCCCAGCCGGCGCAGCACCGTGCAGCCGGTGTCACCCGGGATGCCCTGGCCGTAGCAGTACTCCACGCCGGTCGACAGCAGCCTGCCGTCGGGCCGCGTGTCGGTGCCGTAGTCCACCAGCAGCGCGGTCAGGAACGGTGAGGAGCCGTTGCGCATCGAGGCCCGTACCGACACCGTCGGGGTGCCGGAGATCCGCACGTCCGCGGGGAGCGCGCCGGTGAGGTAGGCCAGCCGGTTCGGGTCGGCGGCCGGGGCGGTCTCCACCAGCTCCTCCGCCGTGCGGGTCTTCTGGTCCACGAACGACTCGCGCGCCGAGAGCGGGCGCGGCAGCAGGCCGAGCTTCGCGCCCGGGCCCATCCACAGCCGCACCGGCGCGGCTCCCGGCAGCGGCCACGACCGGTGCTGACCCCACTCGCCGGCCGCGATCTCCACGTCCGCCTGCGGCTCACGCATGATCCCGCTGTCGATCCCGTACAGCCAGTGGTCGAACCAGCCGTGCAGCTGGCGCAGCCACTCGGCGGTGCGCAGGCTGAAGGGGTTCATGTGGGTGCCCTGGTGCAGCCAGATCTTGCGCGGCACGTTCCGCTCGGCCAGCGCGTACCACCACTGGGCGGCCTGCTTGGTCTTGACGTTCCAGTCGTTGAGCCCGTGCACCAGGAAGACGCTGGCCCGCACCTTGCGCACGTCGTTGAGGTAGTTGCGGTCGTCCCAGAAGTCGCTGTAGTCGCCGGTGATCCGATCCTGGGCGGCGGTCAGGTGGTCGATGACCGGCCCGCACGCCTCTTGGCCGTTCTCCCGGGTGAGCACGTACTTGGCCAGCACGTCCGCGTCCTCGCCCTGGAAGCCGCCGGGCGCGACCACGCCGCCGTTGGCCCGGTAGTAGTCGTACCAGGAGGAGATCGCGGCGATCGGCACGATCGTCTCCAGGCCCTTCACACCGGTCGCGGCCACCGCGTTCGGCAGGGTCCCGTTGTACGAGACGCCGATCATGCCCACCTTGCCGGTGGACCAGGTCGCCGTGACGGGGGCGCCGGTGGCGTCGAAGCCCTTGGCGCGGCCGTTGAGCCAGTCGATCGCGGCCTTGGGGCCCGCGGTCTCGTTGCGGTCGCCGGTGGTGGGGCAGCCGGTGGCGCGGCCGCTGCCGAGGTTCTCGACCAGGACGATGGCGTAGCCGCGGGGCAGGAAGTAGTTGTCGTAGTAGGAGTCGAACGGCTCGCTGACGAGCTTGGCCTGGGACCGGAGCGGGCTGGGCAGCGGGTTGCCGTGCTCGTCGACGTCCACGACGTGGTTGGCGACGTCGTTGCCGCCCGCGTAGTACGGGCTGGCCTCCATGATGACCGGGACCTTGAGTCCCTGGTCGGTCTCCTTGGGACGGAGGATGTCGACGGCGACCCGGTCGGGGCTGCCGTCGTTGTCGCTGTCGGTTCCGGCGACCTCGACGAAGACGGTCTCCTTGATCGCGTCGGCGCGGGAGAAGACCGGTTGGGTCGCGCCTCCCTCGACCTTGACGGCGGGGACGTCCGCCGACGCCGCGGGGGGCGCGGAAGCCATGGTGAGGACCATGGCCGCGGCCAGCGGCACGGCGATTGCCTTCCAGGGGTGCATGGCAGGACTCCAGATCGGTTCCACCGGTTGGGGGAATGCCCTGTCATGATCGATCCCCCCGGACCGGATGGCGAGGCCCAAAAATGGGCAAAGCTTTCGCGAGCCTGGTGGGCGGCGTAGCCAGGTCACAGTCGCGCTTGAGGTCGATAACGGAGCGGTTGCGACCCTGTGTGCCGGTTTGGTAGGGCCTGGTCAACCAACTATCTTCCGTGCAGGGTTGCCGTGCATTTCTTCGCGCCTGCGATGAAGTTTGACGGCGGGGAAATGGAAGGGAGTCGCCTTGCTCAGCAAGCGATTCGGCAGGTTGGCGACCGGCACGCTGGCCGGTGCCATGCTCATGGCGGCCGCGGCTTGTGGCGGCGGCAGCAACAGCGGGGGGGAGACCACGGCCAGCACGGCCCCGTCCGCTGCGGAGAGCAGCGCCCCCGCGGGTGGCGCGCTCAAGGTCGGTCTGGCGTTCGACATCGGCGGGCGCGGCGACAAGTCGTTCAACGACGCCGCCTACGCGGGCCTGGAGAAGGCGAAGGCCGAGCTGGGCGCGGAGATCAAGGAGCTCAGCCCGGCGTCCGACGGCTCCAACCGCAGCGAGCTGCTGACCCAGCTGGCCGACGCGGGCTACAACCCGATCATCGGCGTCGGCTTCGCCTACGGCGAGGACATCAAGAAGGCCGCAGCCGAGTACCCGGAGATCCAGTTCGCGGTCGTCGACTCGGCCTCCAACGCCCCCAACGTGACGGGCCTGCTGTTCGCCGAGGAGCAGGGCTCCTACCTGGCGGGCGTCGCCGCGGCGCTCAAGGCCGAGAGCGGCCACGTCGGCTTCGTCGGCGGTGTCGAGAACGACCTGATCAAGAAGTTCCAGGCGGGCTTCGAGGCCGGCGTGAAGTCGGTCAAGAGCGACGCCAAGATCGACGTCAAGTACCTGACGCCTGACGGTGACTTCACCGGCTTCCGCGCCCCCGACAAGGGCAAGGTCGCGGCCGAGAAGATGTACCAGGACGGCGCGGAGATCGTCTACCACGCGTCCGGCGACTCCGGCCTCGGCGTGTTCCAGGCGGCGGCCGCGGCCAAGAAGAAGGCCATCGGCGTCGACTCCGACCAGCGCCAGACGGTCAAGGAGACCAACCTCCAGGAGGTCATCATGACCTCGATGCTCAAGCGCGTCGACGTGGGCGTGTTCGAGTTCGTCAAGGCCTTCCAGGGCGGCGCCAAGGGCGGCAGCGACGTGATCTACGACCTGAAGGTGGACGGCGTCGGCCTTTCCACCACCGGCGGTGAGATCGACGACATCGCCGACAAGATCGACGCTGCCAAGAAGGACATCGTCGACGGCAAGATCACGGTCCCGACCAAGCCGTGATCTGAGGAATGCCTCTCCGAGGGCCCGGCGTCCCGTGACCCGGGCCTTCGGCCTGTATCTGCCCAAGGAGAGATCGAATGAGCGGCCGATGAACGCTGAGACCGCCGCCGCGACGCCGCCCGCCGTCCGACTGGAGGGCATCACCAAGCGCTTCCCGGGTGTCGTGGCCAACCACGACATCAGCCTCACCGTCGAAGCCGGAACGGTGCACGCGATCGTCGGGGAGAACGGCGCAGGCAAGTCGACGCTGATGAAGATCCTCTACGGCATGCAGAAGCCGGACGAGGGCACGATCGAGGTCGACGGGAAAGAAGTCGCCTTCCGCACGCCCAGCGACGCCATCGCCGTCGGCATCGGCATGGTCCACCAGCACTTCATGCTCGCCGACAACTTCACGGTGCTGGAGAACATCGTGCTGGGCGCCGAGCCGAGCAGGGTGGGCGTGCTCGACAAGTCCGGCGCCCGCCGCCGCATCAACGAACTGGCCGAGCGCCACGGGCTGCGGGTCGACCCCGACCGGCTCGTGGAGGACCTCGGCGTCGGCGACCGCCAGCGGGTGGAGATCCTCAAGGTCCTCTACCGCGGCGCGCGCATCCTCATCCTGGACGAGCCGACCGCGGTGCTCGTCCCGCAGGAGGTCGACGAGCTCTTCGAGAACCTGCGGGAGCTCAAGGCCGGCGGCCTCACCGTCATCTTCATCTCGCACAAGCTCGACGAGGTGCTCGACATCGCCGACGCGATCACCGTGATCCGGCGCGGCACCACCGTGGCCAGCGTCGATCCCGCCGGCACCACCGCCCGCCAGCTCGCCGAGCTCATGGTCGGCAGCGAGCTGCCCACCCCCGAGACCCGCGAGTCCACGGTGACCGACACCGTCATGTTCCGGGCGTCCGGCCTGACCATGGAGGCCGAGGGCGGCCGGCGCCTGCTGGACGACGTCTCGTTCGAGATCCGCCAGGGCGAGATCGTCGGCATCGCGGGCGTCGAGGGCAACGGGCAGTCCGAGCTGATCGAGGCCATCATGGGCATCCGCCCGGTGGCCGGCGAGCTCAGCCTCGGCGGCGAGGACATCGCCGCCTGGCCCACCCGCCGCCGCCGCGAGGCGGGCATCGGCTACATCCCCGAGGACCGCCACCGCCAGGGCCTGCTGCTGGAGGCCAGCCTCTGGGAGAACCGCGTGCTCGGCCACCAGACCAGACCTCCGGCCAGCCGCGGCATCTGGGTCGACCGGCGCGCGTCCAGGGCCGACACCCAGCGCATCGTCGAGGCGTACGACGTCCGCACGCCCGGAGTCGACACGCTGGCCCTGGCCCTGTCGGGCGGCAACCAGCAGAAGCTCATCGTCGGCCGCGAGATGAGCGGCGACCCCAAGGTGCTCATCGCCGCCCACCCGACCCGGGGCGTCGACGTGGGCGCGCAGGCCGCCATCTGGGAGCACCTGCGCAACGCCCGCGCCGCCGGGCTCGCGGTGCTGCTCATCTCGGCGGACCTGGACGAGCTGATCGGCCTGTCCGACACGCTGTACGTGATCTATCGAGGGCGGTTCGCCGCTCGGCTCGACCCGTCCGGCGTCACGCCCGAACGGCTGGGCGGCTACATGACCGGTGCCATCACCGGCACTGAGGAGGCGTGATGCCCGCAGGGCTCTTCAGGGCGCTGCTCACCGTCGCCGGCGCCGCCGCGGCCATCGTGCTGGCCATCGGCATCTCCAGCGTGGCGATCGTCGCCGCGGGCGCCAGCCCGGCAGCCGCGTTCGCCGCGTTCTTCGACTTCGGCGCCACCGAGAAGGCCGTGTCGACGAGCATCGCCGACATGATCAACCGGGCGGTGACGCTGTTCATCGCCGGGCTGGCGGTGGCCATCGGCTTCCGGATGAACCTCTTCAACATCGGCGTCGAGGGCCAGTACCGCATCGCGGCCATCTGCGCCGCGTTCGTCGGCTCGACGTTCGTCGCGCCCGCGCCGATCCAGATCACGGTGATCATCCTCGTGGCGGCGGCCGCCGGCGGCCTGTACGCGCTGATCCCGGCCGTGATGAAGGTGACCCGGGGAGTCAACGAGGTCATCTCCACGATCATGCTCAACTACATCGCCATCAACCTGGCCGCGTACCTGGTCCGCGGCCCGTTCGCGGGCGAGCGGGCGGAGGGGCAGCTCACCACGAGCACGCCCGCGCTGCCCGAGTCGGCGTGGTTCCCCAACGTGAACGTGCTGCTGGAGATGTTCGGCCTGCCCGCGCCGCGCGGCGACGGGCTGTGGGGCTTCCTGATCGTGGCGATCCTGCTCGGCTTCGGCATCTGGCTGGTGCTGGAGCGGACCCGGTTCGGCTTCGAGGTCAAGGCCAGCGGACTCAACGCGCCGGCCGCGCTCGCCTCCGGCGTCGACCCGAAGAGGATGGTCATCTCCGCGATGGTGCTCTCCGGAGCGGTCGCGGGACTGATCGGCATGCCCGAGATCCTCGGCGACGAGCACGCGTTCGGCTCCAACTTCACCCCCGGCCTGGGCTTCCTCGGCATCGCCGTGGCCCTGCTCGGCCGCAACAAGCCCGCGGGCATCGCGGTGGCCGCGCTGCTGTTCGGCTTCCTCGACCGGGCGCAGGGGCCGCTGCAGTTCGCGGACGTGCCGCCCTCGGTCATCACGATCATGCAGGGCACCATCGTCCTCCTGGTGGTCATCGCCAACGAGGTCACCAGCAGGATCGCGCTGCGGCGCGAGGAACGGCGGGCCGCCCAGGCGCTCGGCAGGAACACTCCCGTTGAGGTGGCAGCATGACCAGGACCCGCAAGTACCATCTGGCGCTCATCGGCGTCGCCGCGGCCATCCTGCTGGTGGCGCTGATCCGCCTGATCACCGGGGCCGACGAGATCACCTCGTCCGGCACGTTCGCGGCCGCGCTCATGCTGGCGGTGCCGATCGGGCTGGCCGGGCTCGGCGGCCTGTGGGCCGAGCGGGCCGGCGTGGTCAACATCGGTCTCGAAGGCATGATGGTGCTCGGCACCTGGTTCGCCGGCTGGGCCGGCTACCAGTGGGGCCCGTACGCGGCGCTCGTCGCCGGGCTGCTCGCGGGCGCGATCGGCGGCCTCATCCACGCCATCGCCACCGTCACCTTCGGCGTCGACCACATCATCAGCGGCGTGGCCATCAACCTGCTCGGCCCCGGCGTCACCCGGTTCCTGTCCGAGGTGCTCTACAAGGAGGGCAGCCCCGCCAACCAGGCGGGCGCGGGCATCACCACCTCGCCCGCGCTGTCGTCCGCGGCGCCCGAGCTGAGCCTGCCGCTGCTGTCCGACGGGCCCGACTGGCTGGGCAGCCTGGAGAGCACCAGGTGGTTTTTGGTCGGCGACCTGGCGGGCATCCTGCGCGGGCTCACGCACAACGTGAACGTGCTGGTCATCCTGGCCGTGCTGATGCTGCCGCTGACGTACTTCGTCCTCTGGCACACCTCCTTCGGGCTGCGGCTGCGTTCGGCGGGCGAGAACCCGTGGGCGGCCGAGTCGCTGGGTGTCAACGTGTACCGGATCAAGTACCTCGCGGTGATCATCTCCGGCGCGTTCGCCGGGCTGGGCGGCGTGTTCCTGGTCTTCGTCAGCACGAAGTACGTCGAGGGGCAGACGGCCGGGCGCGGCTTCATCGGTCTCGCCGCGATGATCTTCGGTAACTGGCGGCCCGGCGGGCTCGCGGCCGGCGCCGCGCTCTTCGGGTACGCCGACGGCCTGCAGCTGCGCAGCCAGGGGGCGATCACGTCCTTCCTGCTCCTCGGCGCGATCCTGCTGCTGATCTACCTCGGCGTCCGGGTCCGCCGGGCGGACGGGCTGTCGGCGCTGACCGCCAAGGACTACACGGCGATGGGCGCCGCCGTGGTCGGCGCCGCCGTGCTCTTCTGGCTCTGGCTGACCGTCGACCGGCTGCCGAACGAGTTCGTCTTCATCACGCCGCACGTGCTCACGCTGCTGGTGCTCCTCGTCGCGTCGCAGCGGCTGCGGATGCCCAAGGCCGACGGCGTACGCTACCGACGGGGGGAACAGCATTGAGCATCGACTGGGAGTCACTGCGCGCCGAGGCCGCGGAGGCCATGCACCACGCCTACGCTCCATACTCGAAGTTCCCGGTCGGCGCCGCGGCGCTGGTCGACGACGGGCGCGTGGTCACCGGCTGCAACGTGGAGAACGCCTCGTACGGGGTGGGGCTGTGCGCCGAGTGCGGGCTGGTGTCGGCGCTGCAGGCGTCCGGCGGCGGCAGGCTGGTGGCCTTCACCTGCGTCGACGGCCACGGTGAGCTGCTCATGCCGTGCGGCCGGTGCCGTCAGCTGCTGTTCGAGTTCGGCGGCGCCGACCTGCTGGTCGAGACCGTCGACGGGCCGAAGCGGATGGCCGAGATCCTGCCGTACGCGTTCGGCCCCGACGACCTGTCCCGGATGTCGTGATGGACGCGATCGAGGTCATCGTCGCCAAGCGCGACGGCGGCGAGCTGACCGGTGACCAGATCGACTGGGTGATCGGCGCCTACACGCGCGGCGAGGTCGCCGACGAGCAGATGGCCGCGCTCGCGATGGCGATCCTGCTCAACGGCATGAACCGGCGCGAGATCGCCGGCTGGACACAGGCGATGATCCGCTCCGGCGAGCGGATGGACTGGTCGGCGCTCGACCGGCCCACCGCCGACAAGCACTCCACCGGCGGCGTCGGCGACAAGATCACGCTGCCGCTGGCGCCGCTGGTCGCCGCCTGCGGGGCCTACGTGCCGCAGCTCTCGGGGCGCGGTCTCGGCCACACCGGCGGCACGCTCGACAAGCTGGAGTCCATCCCCGGCTGGCGGGCCTCGCTCTCCAACGAGGAGATGCTCGGCGTGCTGCGCGAGGCGGGCGCGGTCGTCTGCGCCGCCGGGTCCGGGCTGGCCCCCGCCGACAAGAAGCTGTACGCGCTGCGCGACGTCACCGGCACCGTCGAGTCCATCCCGCTCATCGCCTCGTCGATCATGTCCAAGAAGATCGCCGAGGGCACCGGGTCGCTGGTGCTCGACGTGAAGGTGGGCTCCGGGGCGTTCATGAAGACTCCCGAGCGGGCCCGCGAGCTGGCCGAGACCATGGTGGCGCTCGGCACCGACGCGGGCGTGCGCACGGTCGCCCTGCTCACCGCCATGGACCGGCCGCTCGGCCGGGCCGTGGGCAACGCCCTGGAGGTCGAGGAGTCGGTCGAGGTCCTCGCCGGCGGCGGGCCGTCCGACGTGGTGGAGCTGACCGTACGACTCGCGCGGGAGATGCTGGAGGCCGCAGGGGTGTCCGGCAAGGACCCGGCCGACGCGCTGCGCGACGGGTCGGCGATGGACGCCTGGCGGCGCATGATCACGGCCCAGGGCGGCGACGCGGACGCACCGCTGCCCCGGGCGGGCGAGACGATGACGGTCGAGGCGCCGGCGTCCGGCGTGCTGGCCCGGCTGGACGCCTACGCGGTCGGCCTGGCGGCCTGGCGGCTCGGCGCGGGCCGGGCCCGCAAGGAGGACCCGGTCTCGGCGGGCGCCGGTGTCACCCTGCACGCCAAGCCCGGAGACCGGGTCACCAAGGGTGAGCCGCTGCTGACCCTGCACGCCGACGACGCCGCCCGGTTCGAGCGGGCGCTGGCGGCGCTGGACGGCGGCTACGAGGTGGGGGAGACGGCCGCCGACGCGCTGCCGCTGATCATCGACCGCGTCACACCGTGACGAACGCGTACAACGCCCGGTGGTTCGACTTCGTGCCGGCCACCGTGTGGTCGACCGGCGACGGCCGCACGGCGCCCTTGACGAACAGGTAGTCGATCTTCCTGGAGCCCATCGTGGGCTTCGCGCCGTACCCGGTCATGCCGTAGCCGCCGAGCGTGGCCGGGGCGATGCCCGTCCGGTTCGCGTCGACCCCGACGACCCGGACCGTCGAGGCGTTCATCAGCCTCCTGGCGTCCGCGCCCAGGCGCAGGCCGGAGTTCGCGATGCCCGGGTCGCCCGGCCCGGCGCAGGCGTTCTTGCCGTTCTGCTCGGGCAGGTGCATGGACGCCGCGAACACCGCCGTCCCCGTCGCCTTGACGGTGAACTTCGCCGCGATGGCGCTGGTCCGCTTCCACTTGTGCGTGTACGCGGCGCCGTCGTCGTTGCTCGGCGGCTTGTACAGCGTGCACCCGGCCCCGCCGGCGTACGCGGTGCCCGGCTTCAGCCAGCCCGCGCTCCAGTACTTGGAGGTCTCCGCGAGGCTCAGCGTCCGGGTGTTGTAGATGATCCCGTTGGTCTGGCGCTTCTTCAGGTCGCCGAGCGACTGCCGGCTGCAGTGGTGGGAGCCGCCCCACTGCTCCGGGTCGCCCCAGGCGACGATCGCCTTGAAGGTGCCCGCCGGATAGCCGAACTTGGCGGAGAGCTGGTCGGCGTAGGCCGTGGCCTGCCCGGTGCCGCGCACCTGCTGCACGATCAGCAGGTCGGGAGCCTGCACGCCGGACGTGCCCGTCTTGCCGTCGTCGTCGACCAGCATCGAGGTGAGGTGGGCCGGGCCCGAGATCCGGGTGCACGACCCGTCGGCGTTGTTCATCACCAGGTTCTCGATGTTGTCGCTGTAGACCCGTAAGACCCGGGCCGTCTCCTGCGCGTGCGCCGCGGGCGTCGTGACGGCGGCGGCGAGCGCGGCGGCCACCGTGACCGTCTTGACTGCGATGTATGACATCGCGGCAGCGTACCGGCGAAAGGGACAGACGGTCACCGGGTGAGGAGCGGCGCGGCGTCCTCGGTGAAGATCTCGGACAGCACCGCGCGCTGCGTGGGCAGGGCGGCCGCGTGGCGGGCCCGGCCCTCGTCCGTGATGCGCACGAACACGCCCCGCCGGTCGGAGTCGCACACGTCGCGGGTGACCAGAGCGGCCTTCTCCAGCCGGGCCACCACGCGCGAGAGCGCGCTCTGGCTCAGGTGGACCTCGTCGCACAGCTCCTGGATGCGCAGCTTCCTGTCGTGGTGGACGATCCGGTCGAGCACCTCGAACTCGCTCGGCCCCAGCCCGTGCTTGGCGCCCAGCTCGCGCTCCAGCGCGCACATGGCCCTGGCATGCGCGGACAGGACGTAATGCCAGGTGTCGACCACGAACCGCTCGTCCATGCGCGGAGGTTACCACGCCGTAAAGATCTAGGTTAGATGCGGACGCATCCAGGCCGCCGGGTGCGGAAACGCCGAACCTATCGCGTCCTGGGGCTCCGCGGCGCGCCCCGATGCCGATCAGGTCGCGGGCGCATCGGACCCGCGGTCACCGGGCATCCAGGTCACATGACCCCGTTCGTACGGGCCGCCTTCGCCTTCCTCGCGTGCGGCGCGGCCCTGATCTCCTGCGGCACGACACCCCCCGGCGGCACCCCGGCCGAGAGCGCCACGTCCGCCGCCCCCGCCACCGAGCCGCACACCGCCACGGCCGCCCCCGGGCCCACCGGCACCGCCCCCGTCCGCGTCGCCCGCGACGGCATGGACCCCGCCCTGGTCACCGGGGTGCGGCTGGGCCGGCATCCCTCGTACGACCGGGTGGTCGTCGACCTCGACGGCGGTGTGCCCGGCTACACCGTGCGCTGGGTCAGGGAGCTGCACCAGGACGGCTCCGGCACGCCCATCGACCTGAAGGGCGGCCGTGCCCTGCACATCCAGCTCAAACCCGCCGACGCCCACACCGAAGACGGCAAGCCCACCTGGAACGGCACCCCCGTGGCCCCGTCCGGGACCGTCACCGCCATCGCCAAGACCGGCGACTTCGAAGGCGTCGTCGGCATCGCCCTGCTGACCGGGTCGGTCAAGGGCTTCGAGGTCCGGGAGCTCACCGGCCCGCCGCGACTGGTGGTCGACGTGGCACACTGACCGTGTGGTGAGAAAGATCGAAGGACCTTCGCGCATCCCGGTGCCGGGCGGCAAGCTCATCGACGAGCACGTGGGCCGCGTCAACAGCGGCGACGAGGCGATCTCCATCGCCCACATGGTCGCCCCGCCCGGGTGGGAGGAGCCCGCCCAGACCCCGGAGTTCACCGAATACACGCTCGTGCTGCGCGGCAGCGTCCTGGTCGAGCACGCCGGCGGCACCACCGAGGTGCTCGCCGGCCAGACCCTCGTCACCGAGCCCGGCGAGAAGATCCGCTACCGCGCCGGCGACGAGGGCGCCGACTACGTCGCGGTGTGCCTGCCCGCATTCAGCCCCGAATCCGCCCGTCGCGACGAGTGACGCGGCCCCCGCGGCTCGTATCATGGGCGGATGAGCCCCACGATTGACGAGATCCGGCGCGCACCCAAGGTTTTGCTGCACGACCATCTCGACGGTGGTCTCCGCGCCGAGACCATCGTGGACCTGGCCCGCGACACCGGCTACGACCGGCTGCCCACCACCGACCCCGACGACCTGCGCCGGTGGTTCGAGGAGGCGGCCGACTCCGGCTCGCTGGAGCGCTATCTCGAGACCTTCCAGCACACCGTCGGCGTCATGCAGACCCGCGACGCGCTCGCCCGCGTCGCCGCCGAGTGCGCCGAGGATCTGGCCGCCGACGGCGTCGTCTACGCCGAGGTGCGCTTCGCGCCCGAGCAGCACACCACCGCCGGGCTCAGCCTCGACCAGGTGGTGCAGGCCGTCCTCGACGGGTTCCGCCAGGGTTCCGAAGGCCGCGGCATCCGCGTCGGCACCCTCCTCACCGCCATGCGCCACCAGGCCCGCTCGATGGAGATCGCCGAGCTGGCCGTCCGCTACCGCGACGTCGGCGTCGTCGGCTTCGACATCGCCGGCGCCGAGGCGGGCTACCCGCCCACCCGCCACCTCGACGCGTTCGAGTACCTCCAGCGGGAGAACGCCCACTTCACCATCCACGCCGGCGAGGGCTTCGGCCTGCCGTCCATCTGGCAGGCCATCCAGTGGTGCGGCGCCGACCGGCTCGGCCACGGCGTGCGCATCATCGACGACATCTCCGTCGCCGACGACGGCGCCGCCAAGCTCGGCCGGCTGGCCGCCTACGTGCGCGACAAGCGCATCCCGCTGGAGATGTGCCCCACGTCCAACCTCCAGACCGGAGCCGCCGCGTCCATCGCCGACCACCCGATCGGGCTGCTGCGCCGCCTCCACTTCCGGGTCACGGTCAACACCGACAACCGGCTGATGAGCTCCACCACGGTGTCGCAGGAGTTCGCCAAGCTCGTCGAGGCGTTCGGCTACGGCTGGGACGACCTGCAGTGGTTCACGGTCAACGCGATGAAGTCGGCCTTCCTGCCGTTCGACGAGCGCCTCGCGCTCATCAACGGCGTCATCAAGCCCGGATTCGCCCAGCTCAAGTGGCAGCCTTGACATCCTCCCGGCGCTGAAGCACGGGGATTCCAACCGCAATCACCCCACGAGGAGGAGGTCGCGTTGAGGTCCGCGGTGCTCCGGCCCGGCAACCCGTGGCCCTTCCCGCGCAGACACGACATGCCCTGCCGCGTGTGCGATGTTCCCGGCCGCGTTCACATCGGCGTTGCCGGCGTATCCGCAGGACCGGCACCGGTAACGCGCTTGGCTGTGGGCGTGCTGCTCAACCGCGAGATTCCACACATACCGGGCATGCCCGCAATGCTCCAGCAACGCCGCCTCTTGGGCAGGCGAGGGCAGGAGCCGGTAACGGGACACGCCGATCAAACTACCGACCGCAACCGACAAATCCGGGAGAGCACAGTGTCCGGCCGTTCCGGCTTTCCTTTCCGCCCTGAGGGACGGGGCCTCCACCCTCTAGGTATCCGGTGAAACAGGTTTACCGCTCCAAGACCGCCTTCGTCTTCGGCTGGGTGTGGGTCGTGTTCGTCGCGGCCAACGTCGTCGACCTGGTCCTCCGCTACAGCGGCCAGTCGTCCATGGTGGCGCTCGCCGTGCTGGGCACGCTCACCGCCGTCGTGTACGTCGTCGCCATCCGGCCGGCGACCGTGCTCACCGAGCCCGGCCTGCTCGGCCGCACCCCGCTGCGGACCACGTTCGTGCCCTGGGCCTCGGTCGACGACGTGAGCGTCTCCCACTCGATCAACGTCACCCACTCCGGCGAGCAGCTGCTCCACCTGTGGACCCCGATGACCTCGGCCAGGGAGCGCGCCAAGGCCCAGCGCCGCGGCGCGGCCCCGACGCGCCGCGGCCGCTTCCAGACCGAGCCCACGCTGACCAGGGGCGAGCAGGCGGCGGCCGAGGCGATGGCGGGCAAGACCCACGCCGACTGGGTGGGCGAGCAGATCACCGACCGCGCCGAGCAGGCGAAGTTCCGCAAGGAGGAGCCGGGACCGGCCCGGGTGACCTGGGCCTACGACTCCATCGCCGCCTTCGTGGTCGCGCTGGCGCTGATCGTCGCCGCCTACGTGGTCGACTAGCGTTCCGCCTGACCGGCCTGGTGGGCCAGGATGCGCAGCGCGTCGGCGGAGCCCGGGTCGTTCGGGGTGTAGATCTCCAGCCGGTGGTCGGGGCTGTCGGGCTGCAGCCACACCTGATAGTCGACGCTCAGCGCGCCGACCGTCGGATGGCGCAGGCGCATGGTGCCCACCGTGCAGTCGGAGACGTCGCCCGTCGCCCACAGCGCCGCGAAGTCGTCGCTGCGCATCGTGAGCTCGCCGATGAGCCCGGCGAGGCGGGCGTCCATGGGGTAGCGGCCCGCGGTGAGCCGCAGGTAGGCGACGTGGATCCGGGCCAGCTCCAGCCAGTTGCGGTGCAGGTCGCGGGTGACCGGGTCGAGGAAGAACATCCGCGGCACCGACGGGCGTCGCGCGGGATCCGCCGGCGCGTCGAAGTCGGTGTCCCCGGCCATGAGCGCGTGGCCGGTGCGGTTCCACGCGAGCACGTCGCCGCGCCGGCCGAGCACGAGGGCGGGCACGGCCGCGCCGAGGCTCTCCAGGAGCGCGAGGACGCGCGGGTGCGGCTCCTCCGGGCCCGGGTCCGACGGGCGCGACACGGCGCGCTGCCGGGCGAGGTTGTGCAGGTGGTCGGTCTCCACCCGGTCGAGCTTGAGCGCCCGCGCGAGTGCGTCGAGCACCTGCTCCGAGGCGGTCTCGGCCAGGCCCTGTTCGAGCCGCGTGTAGTAGCCGGCGCTCACCCCCGCGAGCGCGGCCAGCTCCTCGCGCCGCAGACCGGGCACGCGGCGCAGCGCGCCGTAGGTGCGCAGGCCCAGCTCGGCCGGTGTCACCCGGTCACGGCGGTTCTTCAGGTACGTGCCGAGGCTGTCCATGACGTCAGCCTAGAAGGCACGCCCGGCCGGTGGGTGTACCTGTCGTGGGTACCCACAGCTGGGGAATGGCAGCGGCGGGCACCGGGGGAGCACCGTCGAGGCCATGACTTCACACTCTCCCGGCTCTCCCGGCCTGCGGGCCTGGCTCGGCCTCCTGGTGATCCTCTGCCCGGTGCTCCTGGTCTCCATGGACGGATCGATCCTGTTCCTGGCGATGCCCCGGATCAGCGGGGCCCTCTCGCCGACGGCCGACCAGGCGCTCTGGATCCTTGACGTCTACGGGTTCGCCGTGGGGTCCCTGCTGATCGCCTTCGGCAACATCGGGGACCGGTACGGCAGGCTGCGGCTGCTCATGATCGGCGCCGCGCTCTTCGGCGCGGGATCCGCCGGCGCGGCGTACGCGCCGAACGCGGAGCTGCTCATCGCCTTCCGGGCCCTCATGGGGGTGGCCGGGGCCACGCTGCTGCCGTCGGCGCTGGCGGTGCTGAGCGAGCTGTTCCCCGACCCGCGGCGGCGGGCGCGGGCCATCGGCATCTTCGCGGCCGCGTTCGCCGCCGGGTTCGCGATCGGGCCGATCGTCGGGGGCGTCCTGCTGGAACGGTTCTGGTGGGGCTCGGTCTTCCTGGTCAACCTGCCCGTCATCAGCGTGTTCCTGCTGTTCGCACCCGTCCTGCTGCGGGAGGCGCGGGTCACCCGGCCCGGCCGGGTCGACGTGCCGAGCGTGCTCAGCTCCGCCGGGGGTCTGCTCCTGGCCGGCTACGGCATCAAACACGCCGCCGCGGAAGGCCTGTCGGCGGTCCCGGTCGCGGCGGTCGTCGCCGGGGTCGGCCTGCTGGCCTGGTTCGCCCGCCGCCAGCGGGTGCTGGAACACCCGTTGATCGACTTCTCCCTGTTCCGCGACCGCGTCTTCACGCTGGCGATCGTCACGGGCGTGCTGCCGCTGGCGGCGTGGTCGGCGGCGGCCTACCTGTCGGGCGTCTACCTGCAGTCCGTCCTCGACGTGCCGGTTCTGGGCGCGGCGTTCCTCGCGATCCCGGGGGCTGCTGTCCTGACGACCATGTGCGTCGTCACACCCGCCGTGATCGACCGCATCGGCAAGAGGACGGCGCTCGCCCTCTGCCACCTGTTCATCACCACCGGGCTCGTGCTGCTGCTCATGACCGGCGTCTCGGGCGGTATCGGCTGGTACGTCGCCTCCACGGTCATCGCGGGCGTCGGGTACGGCATCTCGTTCAGCGTCGTCGCCGACACGGCCGTGGGCGCCGTGCCCGTGGAGCAGGCGGGGGCGGCGAGCGCCATCGCCGAGACCGGGAACGAGCTCGGCAACGCCCTCGGCATCGCGCTGCTCGGCTCGCTCGCCGCCCTGGTGTTCCGGCTCCAGGGGCCGGACCTGGCGCCCACCCTCGACGAGACCCGCCGGATCGCCGAACTGGCCCCGGAAGCTCTCGCGGACGCCAAGGCCGCCTTCGTCACCGGCCTGCACGCCGCCGCGGCGGTCGCCGCCGTGCTGCACGCCGCGCTCGGCGTCCTCGTCCTGCGCCTGCTTCCCCGGCCCCTGTCCCGCCCCCGCCCCCGGCCCCGGCCCCGGCCGTCCGGGCCCGACGGCGGGTCGCCGCGCGCCGGTCGCCGGCATGCCAAGGTGGAGAGATGACGACGTCAGCCCAGCTGCGCAAGACCGCGCTCTCCCATCCCGAGGCGGTCGCCGCCGACGGCGGCCGGGTGTTCACCGTGGGCGGCCAGGAGTTCGCCGCGCTGGACCCGGACGCCCACGTGCGGCTCCGGCTGCCCGCCGCCGAGGCGGAGGACATGCTCTCCCAGCACGCGACGGCCGAGAGGGGAGGCGCCTTCGTCCGGCTGCCGATCGCCGACATCAACGGCCAGGCGCTCAACTACTGGGTACGGCGCGCCTGGCTCGCGTGCGCCCCGCCGGAACTCGCCGCCGCGGCGTCCGCGGCCGAGCAGGCCGGCGCGGGCGAGATCGGCGACCTGCCCAAGGCGATCGGACGACCCGCCACCCGCGCCCTGGCCAATGCCGGCATCACCACCCTCGACCAGGTCGCCCACCTCTCGGACGCGGAACTCGCCGCCCTGCACGGGGTCGGCCCGAAGGCCGTCCGAATCCTGCGCGAAACCCTCGCCACCCGCTGATGTCGTCGGCGCGGCTGGGGGATGCCCGTCGGCGTCACTCGGACGGGGTTCGCCACGCGTCGAGGTGAGTGTCGAGGAACGTGCTCAGCGATGTGGGCTCGTGTCCGGTGATCAGCTTCACGGCAGGGGAGAGGTCGGCGAAGCCGCCGTTCCGGACGCGGTGGTAGAGGTCGTCGAGGATGCCCGCCGTCCAGGGGTCGAGCCCGTGGTGGGTGTCTTCCGGTACGGGGTCCTCGGCGCGGATCTCATGGCCGAGGCGCGACGACAGCTCCTTGGCCACGGTCGCGACCGTGATCGCCTCGGGGCCGGTGATCGTGTACGCCTGGCCGCGGTGCTCGTCCGGCGCGAGGAGCGCGGCCACGGCGACCTCGGCGATGTCGCGCGCGTCCACCCATGCGAGCGGCGCGCCGCCCGAGGGCAGGCTCAGGACGTGGTCGTCCCGTACGGCGTCGAGGTAGAACCGGGAGTCGGTCAGGATCTGGTGGAACCAGGACGGGCGGAGCAGGGTCCAGGAGGCGGCGCGGGTGACGACCGCGTCCTCCACCCGGCGCGCCCAGTGGTCCGGCGCGACGGTCTCGGCGCCCTGCTCGGACAGCAGGACGACATGCGCCTCCGGGTTGACCTCGACCAGGCCGGCCACGAGCTCCGGGGCGGCGAGGAGGTCGGGGCGCATGAGGTAGATCGCGTCCACGCCCGCGGCGGCCTCGCGCCAGGTTGTGGGGTCGTCCCAGTCGAAGCGGATCTGATCGGTCCCGTCGGGCCGGGACGACCCGGCGCGTACGAGGATCCCGGCGCGGCGCAGCCGTACGGCCACCTCGCGTCCCGTCTTGCCGCGAGCGCCGGTCACCAGGGCTGTGCGAATCATGGCATGGCCTTTCGTGGATACTTGATTCAATCAAGCACTCACCCTGACACAGATACTTGAGGACATCAAGCTTTTGGTAGGATGAGGCCATGGCCGTACCCCCGGGACCCGTCACCGCCTCGACCGACGCCGAACGCGCCATGTTCGACTTCGTCGACGCCTACGACCGCGCCTACGAGACCGCGGCCCTGGAGCACGGGCTGAGCGTGGCCCAGGCCTGCGTGCTCGGGCGGCTCGACCGGCAGTTCGGGATGCGCGAACTGGCCGACCTGCTCGGCTGCGACGCGTCCAACGTCACCCAGATCATCCGCAGACTTGAGGCGCGCGCCCTCGTCCGCCGCCGGCCGCACCCCGACGACGGGCGCTCCCGTCAGATCGTCCGGACCGCCGAAGGGGCCACCCTGTACGCCGCCTTCGAGAAGTCCTTCGCGTTCGCCCGCGCCGCCGTCGCCAACCTGGACGCCCGCGAACAGGACCAGTTGGCCGCCCTGCTCCGCAAGGCCCTCAACGGAAACTGACCCGGCTTCCTCTTCCATTTCTTACATGCGCCTTTTCGTGATGCGGACCGCCACGTAAGGTTCATTCGTGAACCCCCTCTTCCCGAACGACTTCTACGAGCCCGTCATCGGACTCGTCGTGTTCCTTGTCACCCTGTTCGTCGTCGGCAAAGTGCTGATACCGCGCTTGCAGAAGACGCTGGTCGAGCGGGCCGACGCGATCGACGGGGGAATCCGGAGAGCGGAGGAGGCCCAGGCCGAGGTCCGAAATCTGCAGCGGCAATACCATGAGCAGTTGGAAGAGGCCCGGCGCGAAGCGGCACGGCTGCGGGAGGAGGCGCGCGAGCAGGGCGCGCAGATCAGGGCCGAGTTCCGCGCGCAGGCACAGGCCGAGGCTCGCCGCCTCATCGAGACGGCGCACGCCCAGATCGAGGCCGACAGACAGGCGGCGTTCGCCCACATCCGCACGGAACTCGGCCGGCTGTCGACCGACCTGGCGGGCCGCATCATCGGGGAGTCATTGGAAGATGACGTGCGGCATTCCGCCATCGTGGCACGATTCCTGGACGAGCTGGAGAATCGACCGGTCTCTTGAGGTGACGGGCCAAGAAGTCGGCAGGAATGGTTTCACGGCCGCCAAATGCTCCGGCGACAAGGCGCGGTCTTGATGGTGCGGTGCGTGCCCGGCCTGCTGCCTGACTTCGACCGCAGGAATTGCTGGGATTCGGCCGAGCATGCCGGATTGGCCAGCCCGCCGACCATGCGATTCCGGCGTGCTCGTACGCCGATGTCGTTCGTGATGACGTACGCGGCCAGGTCATCGAAAAGCCCGGCCAAGGCGGTGTGCTGAGCGTGGACGAGACCGGCTTCTCGGAGGTCAGCGGTCGCGGTTGACGAAGCGGGTCATGCCGGCTCGGGCGATGCCCGAGGCTTCGACCTCCTTGGCGGCCTCCGTCTCCACGGCGAAGGCGGCCTCGACCTCCTCCAGCGACGGGCGCAGGAGGCGGAGGTGGACGCCGGTGGCGGTGCCCGGGAGGGTCCAGCGGTGGACAAGGCCGATCGCCGTGTCCAGGAGGGCGTCGGGGGTGACGAGTTCGTCCAGGATGCCGAGCCGCTGCGCCTCCTCCGCGCTGATGCGGGACGAGTCCAGCACGAAGCGCAGCGCCCGGCCGCCGAGGAGGCGGCGCAGCAGGAGGCTGGAGGCGTTGGAGATGGACAGGCCGATGTGGTTCTCGGGCAGGAAGTACTCGGCGGCGGAGGTGCCGAGGCGGGCGTCGAAGCAGAGGGTCCACTCGGCGGCGCCGCCGACGCACAGGCCGTTGACGGCGGCCACCACGGGCACCCGGGTCTGCAGGACGGCCCTGGTCAGGTCGTGGAAGAGGGCGACCTCGTCCAGCAGTGACTGACCGACCGCCTCGTTGATGTCCTCGCCCGCCGAGAACGCCCGCCCGGTGCCGGTCACCACGATGCCTCTGACCGAGCCGTCGCCGTGGTCGCGGACGGCCTGGGCGAGGTCCTTGCGCATGCCGGCGGTGAGCGCGTTGAGCTTGTCGGGGCGGTTCAGGGTGATGACGGCCACCTCGTCGCGGACCGTGATGTCGATCATGACCTCTCCTCTACGAAGGTGAACGCGCCGGCCCGCTGGTCGGGCCGTAGCAGGTGACGCTTCTCGATGCGGGCGGACGGGGTGAGCCGGAAGCCGTCCACGAACTCCACGTACGCGGGGATCTTGAAACGGGCCAGGCGCTCCCCGGCGTGCGCGACCAGGCTCGCGGCCGTCTCCCTGTCGGCCGGATGGCCGGGATTGAGCTGTACGAACGCCTTGGGCAGCTCGCCCCATAGGTCGTCGGGCACGGCCACGACGGCGGAGCTGAGCACGGCCGGGTGTTCGCCGAGCACGCGTTCGACCTCGGCGCAGGAGATGTTCTCGCCGCCCCTGCGGACCATGTCCTTCAGCCGCCCGGAGTGGTGGATGTAGCCGTGCTCGTCCTGGAAGCCCAGGTCGCCGGTGTGGTACCAGCCGCCGCGGAACACCTCGGCGGTGGCCTCGGGGTGGTTCCAGTAGCCCTTCATCATCGGCCGGCCGCGGACGAGGATCTCGCTCGTCTCCTCGTCGAGCCTGACCTCCTTGCCGGCCGGGGGCAGGCCCATGGCGCCGGTGCCGACGGTGTCCACGGCCTCCGCGGCGGCGAGCAGGTCGGGGCCGCTCTCGGTGGACCCGTACAGCTCCCGCCAGGGCGCGCCCCAGCGCTCCTCGAACGCGCGGTGCAGGTTGGGGGCGATGCCGGAGCACAGGACCAGCCGCATGCGGTTGTCCCGGTCGTGTTCGTGCGGCGGCTGCTTGTACAGGAGCAGCGGCATGGTGCCGAGCACGTACGTGAGCGTCGCGCCGTGCTCGCGGACGGCGGTCCAGAAGCCGGAGGCCGAGAAGCGGGGGAGCACCACGTGCGGGATGCCGCCCATCAGGCACATCAGCGTGGTCCACTGCGGATCCATGTACGAGTGCGCCTGCGCGATGATCATGACGTCGTCGTCGCGGATGCGCACGTGGTCGGCGACGATGCCGGCGCAGCGGATCCAGTAGTCGTGGGTGAGCAGGCAGGCCTTGGGGAAGCCGGTGGTGCCGGAGGTGTACTGAAAATTCGCGACATCGTCCGGGCCGGGCGAGACGTCGGGCGGATCCGCGGGGCCGGACAGCGCGTCCAGCGTGTAGGCCGGACCCGGGATGTGCGGCACGTGCTCCGGCGTCGTCAGCGTGACCACCGCGCCCGAGTCGCGCAGCACGTGCTCCAGGTCGGCGGCGCGGTAGCGGACGTTGACCGGCACCGTGATCGCCCCGGCCTTGAGCACGGCCAGCCAGCTCAGCGGCCAGCCGATGACGTTCTCCATCATGATCGCGACTCGGTCGCCGGGCCGGACGCCCTTCGCGGCGAGCGCCCCGGCCAGCCGGTCGGACTCGGCGTCCGTCTCGGCGAAGCTCAGGGACGCCTCGGGGAAACGCAGGAACTCGCGTCCGCCGTACCGCTGCGCGGCGTGGCGGACCAGCTCGGGAATCGTTCGGTACGAGTCAGTCACGGGGCGGCTCCCAGGGCAGGTCGGGCAGCAGGGAGAGGTCGGCGGCAGGCGGCGGTGCGGTCGTCGACCGGACGGCCGCGAGCCCGATGGCCACGAACTCCGCGCACACCTGCTCCAGTGTCGAGTCGCCGTCCGGGCGGTACCACTCGCTGGTGCCGGTGCACATGGTCATGAGCGCGAGCCGGGTGAGCTTCTGGTCGGCGACGTGGAACACGCCCTCCCGCACCCCGTCGGCCACCGCCTCGCGCCAGCGGTCCTCGTACACGTCGCGCAGCGCGATGACCTCGGCCAGGGCGGGGGAGCCGGGGGTGAGGGAGCGCAGTTCGCCGTCCATGACCCGGGTGGTCATCGGGTTCAGCGCGTGCGTGGCGGTGAGCGAGCTGATCAGCAGGGCCAGCCGCTCGGCGGCGCCGGCCGCGCCGTCGAGCACGGTCGTGGTGGCCTCGACGAGGCCCCGGTGCCCGCTGATGAGCAGGTCGGCGAGGAGGGCTTCCTTGCTGGGGACGTGGTGGTAGATGCCGGCGTTCGTCATGCCCACGGTACGGGCGAGATCGCGGATGGTCGTGGCCGCGTACCCCTGGCGGGCGAAGAGCAGCACCGCCGCCGTCCTGATGCGCAGGCCGGCGTCGGCATCGCGGTCGGTGAGGTACGTGGCGAGAGGCATCATGAGTCCTACCGAACGTTCGGTTAGCACGATATGTCGCACGATAAAGCAGAAAAGCGACATCGGCTAGAGGTGAGTTCGGTCTCGCGGGTTTGGTCTCATCGGTGAGACCAGCCCAAACCTTGGTCTCACGAGGTGAACTGGTGAGACCATGCCGGGCTTCGGTCTCACGGATGAGACCGAAGTCAGCGCCAGGCGTCGATCAGCTCGTCCGGGGTGACGTGCCGGATCCCGTCGACGGTGCAGCCCGCACGGGAGACGGCGTACAGCGGGGTGTCCGTGTCGGCGCCGGGCATCTTCGACCGGTGCACGATCAGCTCGCTGAGGTCGTGATGGTCGAAGGGCCGGTTCTCCAGCCACTTGATCGAGCCCAGCAGGGTGACGCGCCTGGCCACCGGTTCGCGGTCGGCGCCGACGAGGTCGATCTCCGGGTTGTTGGTCCGCGTCCAGTAGCCGCCCACGGCGCCGGTCTCCTCGGGCAGGTCGGCCATGCGGCGCAGCGACTCCCGGATCACCGGCTCCACGGCCATGCCGCGCCAGGAGGCCCAGCATCGGCGGATGTGCTCCAGCACCTGGTCACCCCGGCCCCGTTCGATGACCGTCAGCCGGGTCCCGATGAAGGGGATCCAGAAACGCAGGTGCGAGTCGACCAGGTGGTAACGCGTTTCCCGCGACGGACGCGTGGACAGCGGCCGTTCGACCGCGATCATCCGTTTCTCCAGCAGCACCTGGAGGGCGCGGTTCATGGTGGCCCGGGACATGCCCTGAGTGGCGGCGGTGATGTTCGCGTGGGTGCGCTGCCCTGATCCGATCGCGGTGAGGACCTGACGGGCGTGCGCCTCCGGCGGGAACTCCGCGTCCAGAGCGCGCTCTCCGCTGACCACCAGAGCGGAGATCGGGTCGTTGACCGCCTCCCGCAGGTAGTCCCAGAGCGAGCCGCCCTCGGGCCACTCCTCGCAGATCAGGGGAAGGCCCCCGGACACCAGATAGGCGTCGAACGCCTCCGCCGCGGGCAACCCGAGGGCCGTCCCGACGTCGCGAGGAGTGAGGGGATCGACCAGGAAATCTGCCGCCCGCTGGTAGAAGGGCCGGTCGTAGGTGTTGATCACCTCCATCATCGACAGGTCGGAGCCGATGAGGAGCAGCAGCACCGGCCGCCGGGAGAACTCCCGGTCGAAGACCTTCTGCAGCACGCCTTCCAGCGTGGGGTCCGCCTTGATGAGGTATGGCAGCTCGTCGATCACGACGACGCTCGGCGCGTCCTCGGGCAGGGAGCGGGCCAGCAGAACGAGGGCGTCGTGCCAGGACTCGGGCTCGCGCTCGTGGAAGACCGAGGCGGTGGGGAGGTCGCTCGCCCGCACCTCGTCGGTGAAGGTGCGCAGTTCCCTGCTCAGGGTCTGGCCGGTCGCCGTGTAGAACAGGTACGGCACGCCGGACTGGCGGATGAACTCCTCCGCCAGCCGCGACTTGCCCACCCGCCGGCGACCTCGGACCAGCAGCGCGCGACCGGGGCGCCCGGTCCTGCTGGTGCGGCACTTCTCCAGCGCACGCCCGAGAACGGCCAGCTCCCGCTTCCTGCCGATGAAGGGCTCCACGGCACCTCCCGTTGGTCTCATCCGTGAGACTAACAAGGAGTTTGGTCTCACGAAGCGAACTTGTGACACCATGCCGGGACTTTGGTCTCACGTGTGAGACCAAAGTCGGGAAGAGGGCCACTTCTGGCCCCATCAAAAGTGGTGGGTCCAGAAGTGGCCCTGTTCTACGTGAGCCCCAGGGCCGTGGTCAGGTCGGCTTTCAGGAGTGCCAGGTCTTCCGCCGCGCGGGTGCGCGCCGGGGCGACGTCGTCCGTCACCGGGACCACGACCTCCAGATAGCACTTGAGCTTGGGCTCGGTGCCCGAGGGCCGGACGACCACGCGGGCGTCGCCCGACAGGGTGAAGCGGAGGCCGTCGGTCGGGGGGAGCCCGCCGTCGCCGCGGTTCAGGTCGTCGGCCCGTACCACGTCACGGCCGCCGAGGCGGGCCGGCGGGGCGGCGCGCAGGCGGGCCATGGCGTCCGCGATGAGCGACAGGTCGGCGACCCGGAAGGAGAGCTGGGCCGTGGCGTGCAGGCCGTAGCGCCGGGCCTGGTCGTCGAGGAGGTCCAGCAGGGTGCGGCCGGCGCGCTTGGCGTCGGCGGCGACGGCCGCCACGGTGAGGGCGGCGCCGATGCCGTCCTTGTCGCGGACCGGCAGCACGGGGGAGCCGTCGCGGGTGGTGCCGACGCTGTAGCCGATGGCCTCCTCGTAGCCGAAGACCAGCCCGGGACCGGCCTTGATGATCCACTTGAAGCCGGTGAGGGTCTCGCCGTAGCCGACGCCGTGGGCGCGGGCGATCTTGCCGAGCAGGGTCGAGGAGACGATCGTGGTGGCGACCATGCGCTCGCCCGTGGTGTGCGTGATGACGTGCTCGGCCAGCAGGCCGCCGATCTCGTCGCCGGTGAGCATGCGGCAGCCGCCGCCAGGCAGCGGGACGCCCACCGCGCACCGGTCGGCGTCGGGGTCGTTGGCCAGCACCAGGTCGGCGCCCGTCTTGGCGGCCAGGGCGACGGCGAGGTCCATCGCGCCGGGCTCCTCCGGGTTGGGGAAGGCCACGGTCGGGAAGTCGGGGTCGGGGTCGCGCTGCTCCGCCACCGGCAGCGGCGGCTCGAAGCCGGCCGCCTGGAAGGCCCGCGCGAGCGTGTCGGCACCCACGCCGTGCAGCGGCGTGTAGGCCACCTTCAGGTCGCGGGCCTCGCCCAGCGGCAGCGCGGTGACCGCGTCGAGGTAGGCGGCCACGACGGACTCGTCGAGCAGCGTGCCGGAGCCGCCGAGCGGCAGCTCGCCGACGGGTCCCACCGCGTCGATCGCGGCCGAGATCTCCGCGTCGATCGGCGGCACGATCTGGGAGCCGTCGCCCCAGTAGACCTTGTAGCCGTTGTCGCGGGGCGGGTTGTGGCTGGCCGTGACCGTCACGCCCGCGTCGGCGCCCAGGTGGCGGACGGCGAAGGCGAGCACCGGGGTCGGCAGCGGCCGGGGTAGCACGGAGGCGCGCAATCCGGCGCCCTCCAGCACGGCCGCCGTGTCGCGGGCGAACACGTCGGACTTGTGGCGGGCGTCGTAGCCGATCACCACGTGCCTGCCTGGGCCGAGCACCCGGGCCAGCCCGGCGGCGGCGCGCATGACGGTGACCCGGTTCATCCGGTTGGGCCCGGCGCCCAGCTCGCCGCGGAGCCCCGCGGTGCCGAACTCCAGCTTGGCCCCGAACCGGTCGAGCAGCCCTTCGGCGTCGTCGCGCTCCAGCAGGCCGGCCAGCTCGGCCCGGGTGTCGGGGTCGGGGTCCTGCGCCAGCCACGCCCTGGCCCGCTCGCGCACGTCGGTCACAGTCGGTCGACCGCCTTCGCCAGCAGCACGCCCATGCGGGCGGCGGTGGTGCGGCCGACCTGCAGGACCTCCTCGTGGTCGAGCGGGTCGCCCGCCAGCCCGGCGCCCGGGTTGGTGACCAGGGAGACGCCGAGCACGTCCAGCCCCGCCTCGCGGGCCGCGATCGCCTCCAGGACGGTGGACATGCCGATCAGGTCGCCGCCGAGCGTGCGCAGCATCCGGATCTCGGCGGGCGTCTCGTAGGTGGGGCCGCGGAAGGCGACGTAGACGCCCTCGGTGAGGCTCGGGTCGATCTCCCGTACGAGGTCGCGCAGGCGCTTGGAGTAGACCTCGGTCAGGTCGAGGAACGTGGTGCCGGTGATCGGGTTGGCGCCGGTCAGGTTGATGTGGTCGCTGATCAGCACGGGGTCGCCGACCTGCTGGGTCTCGGGCCGCAGCCCGCCGGCGGCGTTGGTCAGCACGATCGTGCGTACCCCGGCCGCGGCCGCGGTGCGGACGCCGTGGACCACCGAGTCGACGCCGCGGCCCTCGTACAGGTGGCTGCGTCCGAGGAAGACCAGCGCGTGGCGGCCGGCGTCGGTGCGGACGACGCGGATGCGGCCGCCGTGACCGGCGACGGCGGGGGCGGCGAAGCCGGGCAGGTCGGTGAACGGGACCTCCGCCACCACCTGCCCGATCGCGTCGGCGGCGGGCACCCAGCCGGACCCCATCACGAGGGCCACGTCGAAGGAGTCGAGACCGGCGGCGGCCTTCAGCGCGGCGGCCGCCTCGCGGGCGAGGACATAGGGGTCATTGCTCACCTCAGTAGTTTAGGAGCAGGCGGTCGAGCACCCGCACCCCGAACTGCAGCGCCTCGACCGGCACCCGTTCGTCCACGCCGTGGAACATCGAGGCGAAGTCGAGCTCGGCCGGCAGCCGCAGCGGCACGAACCCGAACCCGCGGACGTTCAGGTCGGCGAAGAAGGTCTTGTTGTCGGTGCCGCCCGACATGCAGTACGGGATCGCCCGCGCGGACGGGTCCTCGGCCTTCAGCGCCTCGATCATCGACTCGACCAGGGCGCCGTCGAACGTGGTCTCCAGCGCGATGTCGTGGTGCACGAACTCGCGGCGCACCTTCGGCCCGATCAGCTCGTCAACGGTGGCGAAGAACTCGTCCTCGAAGCCCGGCAGGAACCGGCCGTCGACCACGGCGGTGGCCTGGCCGGGGATGACGTTCGACTTGTAGCCGGCGTCGAGCTGGGTCGGGTTGGCGGTGTGGCGCAGGGTGGCGCCGACGAAGCGCACCAGCGGGCCGAGCCGGTCCAGCAGGGCCTTCGGGTCGTCCTCGTCGAACGGCAGCCCGTAGGCGTCGGCGATCTCGGAGAGGAAGCGCCGCACGGTCGGGGTGTAGGTGAGCGGCCAGTCGTGCGCGCCGATCCTGGCCACGGCCTTGGCGACCTCGGTGACGGCGTTGTCGGCGTTCAGCATGGAGCCGTGGCCGGCGGTGCCGTCGGCGATCAGCTTCATCCAGGCCAGGCCCTTCTGGGCCGTCTCGATGAGGTAGAGCCGCAGCGACGGGTCGACCTCCAGCGAGTAGCCGCCGACCTCGCTGATCGCCTCGGTCACGCCCTCGAACAGGCCGGGGTGGTGCTTGGTGAGGTACTTGGCGCCGAAGTTGCCGCCCGCCTCCTCGTCGGCCAGCCAGGCGAAGACCAGGTCGCGGCGGGGGCGGCGGCCGTCGCGGGTGAGCTGGCGGAGCACGGCCAGCATCATCGCGTCCATGTCCTTCATGTCGACCGCGCCGCGGCCCCAGATGTAGCCGTCGCGCACCTCGCCGGCGAACGGGTCGACCGACCAGTCTGCGGCGTTGGCCGGGACCACGTCCAGGTGGCCGTGGACGAGGAGGGCGGGCAGCGACGGGTCGGCGCCCTCGACCCGGGTGATCACGTTGCCCCTGCCGGGCGCGCTCTCCAGGTAGGTGGCCTCGATGCCGACCTCGGCCAGCCGGGCCAGGACGACCTCGGCGGCGGCCCGCTCGCCGGGGCCGCTGTCGTCACCGTAGTTGCTGCTGTCGACCTTGATCAGCTCCACGCACAGGTCGGCGACTTCGTTCTCGGCAGGCGTCATGATCTCTTCTCCATGGTGAGCAGGCCGGACTTGCGGAGGTGTCCTCGTTTGTAGGCCCGGGTGATGAGTGTGACATCGATGTCGGTGACCTCGTCGAGCAGTCCGACGACGCCCGACAGGAACCGGTAGAGCGCGGCCTCGTGGGCCACCGCGACCTGGACGATGAGACCGTGGGTGCCGGTCGTGGCGGCGCAGTAGCGCACGTTCGGATGGGCGGCGAGCGTCTGGCCGACCCGGTCCAGGCCGTGCGGCCGGACCTTGAGCCAGAGCTGGGCCTCCACCGCCAGGCCGAGCAGCGCCGGTTCGGCCTCGGCGCGGAGCAGCAGCAGGCGGCGCTCCAGCAGGGAGGTGACCCGCCTGCGCGCGGTCGGCAGCGACAGGCCGAGCCGCTCGGCCACGGCCGCGATCGGGATCCGCCCGTCGGCGGCCAGCAGGCCGGCGATCTCCTCCTCCAGGGGTGAGAGCCCGTCCACATCGGGCAGAGGTCCCGGCGGCGGGGGCGGCCGCAGGCGGGCGGCCTCCTCGTCGGTGAGGAACGGCGCGTGCCATTCGGCCACGGTCCTGAAGGTGTGGAGGACGATCTGGGTCTGGGTCTGCACTACCCCGTCGACGGCGGACATCTGCGCGGACAGGATGTCGTGCAGGTCGTCCCTGGACGGGGAGACCAGCTCGCAGCCGACGTCGGTGACGCCGGTCAGCGCGTAGACCGAGCGGATGTCCGGCCGTTCCGACAGGGCCAGTGCCACCGCGGCCGCCGCGCCGGGCCGGACGCATACGTGCAGGTGGGCCGGCCGGCCGTGGCCGGTGCGCAGGTCGTCGTGGATCGCGGTGACCCGCACCGCGCCCTCGGCCAGGAGCCGACCGAGCCGCCGGGCGACGGTCCGCTCGTGCTCGCCGACGGCCCGGCCGATCTCGCCCCACGACGCCCGGGGGCTGACTTGGAGCGCGGCGACGAGGCGGCGGTCGAGAACATCCACGCGGAGTCGTTTCTGTGTCGGGTTCCGTCATCCTCGGCGGGATGCCTGACCGGTTTGGTCATTTCTCCGCAGGTTAGGGCAATACGCACCGTTGAGCAAAGGAGCCTCCCGTGGCGACCTCCCCCGTTGCCCCGTCCCCCGTCGGCATCCCCAGGAGCCGGCTGCGCCAGCTCGTCGCGGCCAGCATCGGCAACGTCGTCGAGTGGTACGACTGGTACGCCTACAGCTTCCTGACCGTCTACTTCTCGCAGCAGGTCTTCCCCGAGACGGACAACCCGTTCGTGCCGGTGCTGAGCGCCTTCGGCGTCTTCGCCGTGGGCTTCTTCATGCGGCCGCTGGGCGGGCTGCTGGTGGGCGCGTTCGCCGACCGGTTCGGGCGCAAGACCGCGATGACGTTCACGATCATCCTGATGGGCGTCGGGTCGCTGATGCTCGCGCTCACGCCCACGTACGCGGCCGCCGGCGTGCTGGGGCCGATCATCCTGACGCTGGCCCGGCTCGTCCAGGGACTGTCGGTGGGCGGTGAGTTCGCCGCCGCGACCACGTTCCTGGTGGAGTCCGCGCCGCCCGGCCGGCGCGGGCTGTTCTCCAGCTTCCAGTACGTGAGCACCACGATCGGGCAGTTGCTGGCCGCCGGCCTGGCCGCGCTGCTGGCGAGCATGCTCGCCGAGCCTGACATGAACGCCTGGGGCTGGCGGATCCCGTTCCTGGTCGGCGCGCTGATCAGCCTGGTGGGGCTGTGGATCCGCCGGGGCGCCGAGGAGACCAGCACAGTCGTCGAGGACATCCGGCAGGGCAGGACCGAACGGCCCGGTATGTTCGACTTCCTGCGCCACTACCCGGGCAAGGCCGCGCTCATCGTCGGCATCACCGTCGCCGGCACGGTCGCGTACTACACCTGGACCACGTTCCTGCCCACGTACGCGCAGCAGACCGTGGACTTCGACAAGGCCGACTCGCTCACCGTGAGCACGATCGCGCTGGTGTTCTTCATGGTCCTGCAGCCGCTGCTGGGCATGGTGTCGGACAAGGTGGGGCGCAAGCCGATGCTGCTGACGTTCGGGCTCGGGTTCACGATCCTGCCGGTGCCGCTGCTGGGCATGCTCACCGACTCGTTCGCCAGCCTGCTGGTCATCCAGTGTGTCGGCATGGTCTTCCTCGGCTGCTTCACCTCGGTCTCGGCCGCGGTGAACTCCGAGTTGTTCCCCACCCGGGTGCGCGCCGCGGGGGCGGGCTTCCCGTACTCGCTGACCGTCGCGCTGTTCGGCGGGACCGCGCCGTTCATCGGCACGGCGCTGGCGAACGCCGACGCGTCCTACCTCTTCCCGTGGTACATGTCGGCGCTGGCGCTGATCTCCACCCTGGTGTACGCGTTCGCGCTCAAGGAGACCAAGGACCGGCCGCTGAGCTGAGCCGTCAGTCGCCGAGCGACTTGCAGGGGCGTCCGCGCAGCTCCTTGACGTAGTCGTCGGGCGCGCCGGCCCGCTCGGCGGCGTCGGCCAGGATGCCGAGATAGCGGGCCGAGGGCAGGCCGCCCTCGTAGCCGTCGAGCACGTAGAACCAGGCGACGACCTCGCCGTCGAGCGTCTGAACCCGCAGCCGGACCTTGTGGTAGAGGCCGCGGGCCGCGCCCTCCCACTGGTCGAGTGAGTGCTCGTCGAACTCCGGGACGTCGTAGAGCGCGACGAACACGTGATCGTCGGGATCCTCGACGATCGTCGCGAGCGCGCCCTCCCAGCCCAGGGTCTCCCCGCCGAAGGTCAGGCGCCAGCCGGGCAGCCAGCCCACCCCCCGCAGCGGGGAGTGAGGGGCCCGCATGGCCATCTGCTCCGGGTCCATGTTGCTGCCGTAGGCGGCGTAAACAGGCACAGCATGCAAGAGTAGCGCGACCGTGGCCGCCCCGTTCGTCGGCAGCTCAAGGTATGCGGGACAATGGACGTGTGACGAGGATCGTGATCATCGGTGGCGGACCCGGCGGCTACGAGGCGGCGCTGGTGGCCGCGCAGCTAGGCGCGCAGACCACGCTGATCGAACGCGACGGTCCCGGCGGGGCGTGCGTGCTGACCGACTGCGTGCCGTCCAAGACCCTGATCGCCACCTCGGTCCGCAAACAGGCGCTGCTCGACGCGCCGTCGCTGGGCGTCGGGTTCGACGGCGGCCTCGACGGCGAGGTCGGCGTGGCGCACGTCGACCTGCCCTTGGTCAACAAGCGGGTCAAGGAGCTGGCGCAGGCGCAGTCCGCCGACATCGCCGCGCGGGTCGAGGCCGAGGGCGTGGAGATCATCAAGGGTCAAGGCCGGCTGGTCGACCCGCAGGTGGTCAAGGCCGGCGACCGGACGATCCGGGCCGACGTCGTGCTGGTGGCCACCGGCGCCACGCCGCGCATCCTGCCCGGCGCCGAGCCCGACGGCGAGCGCATCCTCACCTGGCGGCAGCTCTACGACCTCGACGAGCTGCCCGAGCACCTCATCGTGATCGGCTCCGGCGTCACCGGCGCCGAGTTCGCCGGCGCCTACCGCTCGCTGGGCGCGGAGGTCACGCTGGTGTCCAGCCGCGACCGCATGATGCCCAACGAGGACGCCGACGGCGCCGAGGTGCTCGAAGAGGTCTACCGCCGCCGCGGCATGAACGTCATGGGCCGCAGCCGCGCCGCCTCCGTCAAGCGCACCGACGACGGCGTGGTGGTCACCCTGGAGGACGGACGCACCGCCGAGGGCTCCCACGCGCTGATGACGGTCGGCATGATCCCCAACACCGCCGGCATCGGCCTGGAGGAGGCGGGGGTCCAGCTCGACCAGCACGGGTTCATCAAGGTCGACAAGGTCTCGCGGACGTCCGCGCCCGGCGTCTACGCCGCCGGCGACTGCACCGGCGTGCTCATGCTCGCCTCCGTCGCCGCCATGCAGGGCCGCATCGCCGTCTGGCACGCGCTCGGCGAGGCGGTGCAGCCGCTGCGGCTGGCCACCGTGGCGTCCAACATCTTCACCGACCCGGAGATCGCCGCCGTGGGCGTGGCGCAGCGGGTCATCGAGGCGGGCGAGATCGACGCCAAGGTGGTCAAGCTGCCGCTGGCCACCAACGCGCGGGCCAAGATGCAGGGCTTCAACGACGGCTTCGTCAAGCTGTTCTGCCGCCCCAACACGCAGATCGTGCTGGGCGGGGTGGTGGTGGCGCCGCGGGCGTCGGAGCTGATCCTGGCGGTGTCGGTGGCGGTGCAGCAGCGGCTCACGGTCGACCAGCTCGCCCACACGTTCGCGGTCTACCCGTCGCTGTCGGGCTCCATCACCGAGGCGGCCCGCCGCCTGATGCAACCCGAGACGGCCCTCGACATCTGACCGGGACCGACTTTCGATCAGCCGATGTGGTTCGATCACATGTGCGCAAACTCATCATCCAAGAACTCGTCTCGGTCGACGGCTATGTGGCCGGGCCCGACGGAGAGCTCGACTTCTTCGAGTCCGTGACCGACTACGGCCAGGTGGACCGGGACAACCTCCGGATCCTGGCGAACGTGGACACCGTCCTGCTGGGGGCGGCGACCTATCGGATGTTCGTGCAGTACTGGCCCGCCGCCGACGAGACGGTCGCCAAGACGGTGAACACCCTGCCCAAGATCGTCTTCTCCGCCACCCTGGACGCGGCGCCGTGGGGCGGCTGGGAGGCGGCGCGGGTGGTGCGCGGCGACGCGGCCGAGGAGGTCGCGGCGCTCAAGCGGCTGCCCGGCCAGGACCTGATGGTCTGGGGCAGCCTGTCGCTCGCCCGCTCGCTGATCCGCGCCGGTCTGCTGGACGAGCTCCAGCTCCGGGTGATCCCCGTCGCCATCGGCACGGGCCGGAAGCTCTTCCCCGACGACCTGCACCAGCTGGACCTGGAACTGGCCGAGGCCCGGCCCTACGACTCGGGCATCGTCTCCCTGCACTACCGCCCGAGGCGACCGGCCTCCGCCTGAGCGTCGTCAGGCTCCGGCGGCGTCGGGCTTCGGTGGCGCAGCCGGACGCGGCGACCGCGTGGCGCAGCCGGACGCGCCGACCGCGGCCCGGGCGATCTCGTCCCGCTCGATGTTGCCTGGGGCCCGGCCCGCGTCCATGCTTCGGCGGTCGTCGAGGTGTCCGTCGCCTACGGTGTGCTCCGGAGCCGCCGCCCGGCTCCACCGGGTCAGGGCTGATGAGGCGCCCTGCCCGGTCGCGCACGCGTGGCTGGAGGGCCCGGATGTCTGACGGAACACCGACCACTGATGGACGCGAGCCGGCCCTGGTCGTCACGTCGATGATCGACCACGTGCTCGCCCTGGCGGCGACCTGGACGAGCTGGGACGGGCGGCCGGCGCACGTCGATGATCGGGTCTACACCCCGCACAAGGCGATCCGCCGGGTCGCCGACCACCTGATCGACCACCTCGCCGAGATGGAGGCCCGGCTGGCCGGTCACGCCCCGATCCCCGATCACTGGCACGCCTCGGGGAGCACGCCTCCCTCCGACCTGGCCCCCTTCACCGGCCAGGACCTGGACGAGGCGCGGAGCAGGCTCACCCGGCTCGGCCGGATCTGGGCCGAGCGGCTGGCCGTGCTCACCCCGGACCAGCTCGACCGGTCGCCGGGTGCGGGCTGGACCTTCAGGCAGCTCGCCTTCCACGTCGCCGGCTCGGCCTACTACGCCGACGCCGTCGGGGACCTGTCGGCGGTCCAGACCTAGCGGCCGGGGCGCTTGCGGGCCTGGAGGACGGTGTCACGGAGGGGGATCTCACGGCCGCCGTGGGACATGACGCGGGCACGGTCCTCGGCCACGGCGATGTCCCAGCGGCCGGGGTCGAGGACGGCCGCGAGCTGCCCGATCTCGACGTGGGCCGCCGGGACGGCGGCGGTGTGGTGGTCCGACGGGTGGTGGCCGACGAGGAGCAGCGTGCCGCCGGGCGCGACCGCCGCCGCCAGCCGCCGGAACAGGTCGCCCGGTGCGGCAGCCGGGTGCACGTAGTGGGAGCAGACGAGGTCGAAGTGCTCCTCGGCGGGGATCCACGTGGTCAGGTCGGCCTGGATCCAGTCGATCCCGGCCGTGACGCCGGAGGCCGCGGCGTGCCCGCGAGCCCGGCGCAGGGCGGTCTCGGCGATGTCCACCGCCGTCACCCGCCAGCCGTGGGTGGCGAGCCAGATGGCCTCGGCGCCCTCGCCGCAGCCGGCGTCGAGTGCCGTGCCGGGCGCGCGGTCCAGAGCCGCCGCCCGCAGGTAGGGGTTGGGCGGGCCGGCCGCGACGGGAGCGTGGCCGTCGTAGTGCTCGTCCCAGTACGTCTGGTCGAAGGTCTCGGGCACGGTCGTTCCTTCCGGGTGTTCAGCGGGACGCGGCCGAGGTCAGCTCGCGGTGGGCGGCGACCGCCTCGCGGGTCTCCTCGGCGACGAGGTCGGCGTTGATCTGGGCAGCCGCGCCGGCTCCCGCCGCCGCCGCGGTGCCGACCTGGGCGACCAGGTCGGTGACGTTGCCCGCGACCCACACCCCGGGCACCTCGGTGCGGCCGGTCGCGTCGGCGGGGATGTGCTCGCCGGCGCCGCTCGGGTGCTCGACGGTCCGCAGGCCGAGCGTGGCCAGGAAACCGGCCCGCGCCACCATGCGCGACGCCACCGCCAGGACCTCACGGCCGACCAGGGCGCCGTCGCTCAGCCGTACGCCTGCCAGGCGGTCCTCGGCGATCTCCAGGGACGCGACCGCGCCGTCCACCACCCTGACGCCGCGCGCGGCCAGGCGTTCCGCGTCGTCGCCCGTGAGGGCGGGCCCGGTGTGCGCGAAGTACGTGACGTCGTCGCTCCACTGCCGGAACAGCAACGCCTGGTGCACGGACATCGGCCCGGTGGCGAGCACGCCGATGGCCCGGTCGCGCACCTCCCAGCCATGGCAGTACGGGCAGTGCACGACGTCCCGGCCCCACCTGGACCGCAGCCCCGGCACGTCGGGCAGCTCGTCCACCAGCCCCGTGGTGACCAGGAGCCGGCGGGCCCGGACCGTCCGGCCGTCGGTCAGCGTCACCTCGAACCCGTCGTCGTCGCGGGACGCGGCCTCGACCTCGCCGGTCACCACCCGGCCGCCGTAGTGGCGGACCTCGGCCCGGCCGCGTTCCAGCAGCTCGCCCGGCGGCATCCCGTCACGGGCCAGCAGCCCGTGCACGCCTTCCGCCGGGGCGTTGCGCGGGCTGCCCGCGTCGATCACCAGCACCGTCCGCCGGGCACGCGCCAGCATCAGCGCCCCGTTGAGCCCCGCGGCGCCGCCGCCGACCACCACCACGTCATAGCTGTCTTCCAGCCGCTCGGTCATCGTGACCACCTCCGCGCACACTATGCGGAGCCCCCCGCCGGGAAAGCAAACCTCTTTGCCGAATCGGCAAAGGGCTACAGCGCGCGGTAGTAGTCGGCCAGGGCGGTGAAGGCGGCCTTGGGCTCCCAGGGGAGGCCGGGGTAGGCGTCGCCGGAGCCGTGGTCGAGCACCTTGACGACGCCCCAGCTCGCCATGTCGAGGTCCTCACGGGGGTCGGGGCGGTGCGGGAGGCCGTAGCAGACGAAGGTGCAGGCGAAGGCGGCGTCGACGCCCTCGGCGGTGAACACGTCCAGCAGCTCGCGGAGGTAGGTGGCCTGTTCCTGCTCGTCGCGGACGTAGTCGCCGTCGAGCCGGACCGGGACGCCGCCGTCGTACTCGACGATGTTCCCGCTGCGGGCGCCGTCGTCGGCGGCGCCGCGGTGGGTGGTGCAGCCGAACTCGGTGATCGCGACCGGCTTGCCCTGGGCGACGAGGGTGCGGATGCCCTCCTGGTAGAGGTGGGCGATCTCCTTGGAGCGGTGGGCGTCCATCGACACGATGTCGAACGGCGTCCAGTCGACGTTCTCCAGCGGGACGGCGGCGTAGGTGACCCGGCCGCCGAACCGCTCGCGCACCGCGGCCACGGCCTTGGCCAGGAAGTCGTTGACCCGGATGGACAGCTCGGCGAGGCGCTCGCGGGTGTCGGGGCCGGGGGTGAGCAGCGCGGCGACGCGCTCCTCGATGGTGCCGCCGGGCAGGAACCCGTGGTTGAACAGGCTGAGCTCGCCCCCGGTGACGAACACCACCTCGGCGCCCAGCCCGCGGATCCGCTCGGCGCGCTCGGCGCCGTCGGCGAGCATGTCGTGGATCCGCTCCGGGTCGAGCTGCTGCGGGAACGGCGAGAACCAGACCTCCAGCCCCAGCTCGGCCGCGTGACGGGCGGCGAACTCGATCCGGTCGAGGTCGTTGCCGATCAGGCGCACGGCCGTGCAGCGCAGGTCGTCGCGGATGATCCGCAGCTCACGTTCCATGATCGTACGGTCGAACGGCCTGTTCTCGATGCCGTCGAGGATGAATCCGGTGTCGTAGCCGATGCCTTTGGCGCGCATGCCAAGCTGTCCTCTCGCTGTCATAAGGTACGTGAAGTACCTTAAGGGCAACGGCTCCCTTCAGGCAATTGGGTACGTACGGTACCCTGTCGGCGTGAGTACGGACGGAGTGCGCGCGGCCGGCAGGCGGCGGGGCGCGGAGCTGGAGAGCGCCATTCTGCGCGCCGCCGTGGCGGAGCTCTCGGAGTCCGGGTATGCCGGGCTGACCATGGACCGGGTCGCCCGCCGGGCCGGCACCAACAAGAACGCGATCTACCGGCGCTGGCCCAACCGGGCCGCGCTCGGCGTCGCCGCCTACCGGCGGTTGGCCACCGACAAGCTGAGCCCGCCGGACACCGGCGGGCTGCGCGAGGACGTGCTGATGCTGCTGCGCCGGATCAACTGCGGGATGGCGTCGCCGCAGGCGGAGATCCTGCGCGGGCTGCTGGCGGGCGTGGGCGACGAGCCGGAGCTGCTGGCAGAGCTGCACGCCGCCCTCGCCGACGGCGGGGCGGGCGTCTGGCTGACGGTCGTGGGCCGCGCCGTGGCCCGCGGCGAGGCGCCCCCCGAGGCCCTCCACCCGAGGGTCGTCACCGTGGCCCTCACGCTGCTGCGCAACGAGTACGTCACGCGCGGGCTCACGACCGTGCCCGACGCCGACCTGGTCGAGATCGTCGACGAGGTCTACCTGCCGCTCCTCCGCGGCCGCGGCCTCACGCCAGGGCCTTGACCCGGGCCAGCAGGGGCGGGCTCCAGTGGTCGCCGTAGGCGTCGCGCAGTCGCGCCAGCCGCCAGTCGCGGCCGGTCACGGTGCCTCGGCATGAAGCGGCGCCGCAGCGGCAGGGCATCGACCAGCTCTCGACCCCGGTGTGCATGGCGTAGTCGATCGTCAGCTCCTCGCCCGGTGCGATGTCCCGCCGGGCCACCACGGTCGTCGCGCCCCGGTGCCAGAGGTTCGGGTCGCAGGAGTGATTGCCGTAGCGCACCGGGTGCGCGGGGTCGAGGAGCAGGTGGACACCCTCCTCCACGGTGAGGCTGCTGTAGGGCGGCGTGAGCCGGGCCAGCTCCTCGTCGTCGATGAGGCGTCCCCCGAAGCGCATCACGGTCTCGTCGCGCCGGATCGGCTCGACGGCGAACAACCCCGTCCCCTGGATGGGGGAGGACCGGGGCCGGGCGCGCGGTGTGAGGTGGGATTCGGTCGGGTAGGCCATGCCGGGGTTCCCGATCAGACGAAGGCGGTGACGCCGTCGTAGGCGGCTCTCGGTGCTCGGCCTGTCGTCTGGTATTCGAGGAGCAGCAGGCCGGTCGGGGTCGCCTCGTGGTGGACGAGGCGGAGGCCGGAGGTGTCTCCGGTGCCCGACAGGAGGCGGCGGCCGGTTCTGAGCACCGTGGGCGCGATCACCAGGCGGAGGGTGTCGACCAGGCCCGCCGACAGGAGGGTGTCGCCCAGGCGGGCGCTGCCGTGGATCTGGAGCTCCCGGCCGGGGCGTGACTTGAGGTCGGCCACCGCCTGGACCGGATCACCGTCGAGCACGGTCGTGGGGTTCCAGGATCCTTCGGTGAGGGTGCTGGACACGACGTACTTCGGCAGTGTGTTCATCCGCTCGGTGAAGGGGTCGGCGGGATCGGTGATCTTCGGCCAGTCGCGCGCGAACGCCTCGTAGGTGCGCCGGCCGAGCAGCAGGCCGTCGGCGAGGTCCAGCCAGGCCGAGGCCCGCTGGACGAACGCCGCGTCCATGTGCGGCACGAGCCAGCCGCCGTGCGTGAAGCCGTCGCTGGTGTCCTCGTCGGGCGAGCCGGGACCCTGGCTGACGCCGTCGAGCGTGACGAACTCGGTGAGGGATATCTTCATCGGTTCTCCTCCGTGTAAGCGGCGAGCTGGCCGGCGACGGTGCCCCAGCCGTCGACGAAGCCGAGTTTCTGGTGACGGTCACGGGACTCCGGGTCGCCGTGCCGGACGAGCATCCGGTAGAGGGTGCCGTCGGGGTGGTCGTCGAACGTGATCGTGGCGGTCATCGCGATCGGGTCGGGGTTCGCGGGACGCCACCCGCTGGTGATCGCGTTGGTGAACACGATCCGCTCCAGCGGGTCGGCGGCGAGGAAGCACCCGTCCATGTGCGGGACGAAGACGACCCCGTCGTCGCTGAGCCGGGTCACGAACGCTCCGCCGGGCCGTGGTTCCAGGTGGTCGACGCGGCAGAGCGACGGGGCCGGGACCCACCAGCGGGCGAGCTTGGCCGGGTCGGTCCAGGCGCTCCACACGGTCGCGCGCGGGGCCCGGATGACCCGGTCCAGGGCGAGGTCGAGATCGGGGTTCACTGGTCGTCCTCCGTGACGAACTGTTCGAGGCGGTCGGTGCGCTCTTCCCAGACGCGGCGCTGCTCGGCGAGCCAGTCGTCGACGAGGTCGAGCCGCTCGCGGTTGAGCACGCAGGTGCGCACCCGGCCGGACTTGACCGTGCGGATGAGCCCGTTGGCCTCGAGCGTCCGCACGTGCTTCATGAACGAGGGGAGGGTCATCGGGAAGGCGCGGGCGAGGTCGCCGACGCTCGTCGGCCCGTGGCCGAGACGCCGGACGACGGCCCGTCGGGTCGGGTCGGCGAGGGCGATGAACACGCCGTCCAGTTGCGCCGAATACTGTGCCATGTGGCCAAGTATGCACCCCCGCAATAGTTAGCGCAAGGGCTAAGTGTTGGCGTGACCGTTGACGTTTGTTGGTATGGGCATCAAACTAATTCACGAGTTTCGCGCCATCCGAACGAGGAGCGTCCATGCCCTACCGCCCCCCACTCGTCGCGCACGAGTACTTCGTCGCCGACCCGCCCGAGCTGCCGGTGCGTACCCCGGGCGAGGGTGGACTGTCCGCGCTGACCGCCGCCGAGCTGGTCGCCGCCGACGGCGCGGGAGTGATGCTGAAAGCCGTGACGTCGGCGGAGGAGACGCTGGTCGTGCAGATCGGCGTGGCGGGCGAAGGCGTGATCCGGGTGCGGCTGAGCGAGGACGCCGACGCCCGGCCCCGCTCGGAGCGGGCCATCAAGCTGGTGACGCCCGGCTCGTACGCGGGAGCGCGGGCCGAGGTGACGCCAGGGGAGCCGATCGTGATCGACGCGGGCTCGCTGCGGGCGCAGGTGACGCTGGCGCCGTGGCATCTGCGGTTCACGGACGCCGCCGGGGAGCCGCTGCTGGAGCAGGACCGGGGGCACACGGACATCAGCGGCCGGCTGCGGACGCTGCCGTTCGGCCGGTCGTCGGCGGGCGGGGCGCACGTGGCGTTCCACGAGAGCTTCGCGGCCGGGCCCGACGAGGCGTTCGCCGGGTTCGGGGAGTCGTTCGCGCCGCTGGACAAGCGCGGGCAGCGGCCGCTGATGTGGAACTTCGACGCCTTCGGCGCCGAGTCGCAGCGCGCGTACAAGAACATCCCGCTGTACGTGTCGAGCAAGGGGTACGGGGTGCTGGTCGACAGCGGCGCGCCCACCGAGTTCGACGTGTGCCAGTCGACGCACAGCGCGGTGCAGATCGTGGTGCCCGACGACGTCCTGGACTACTACGTGCTGGCAGGCCCGACGCCGTCGCAGGTGCTGGAGCGGTACAACGGGCTGACGTGCCGGCCGGAGCTGCCGCCGAAGTGGGCGTTCGGCACCTGGATCTCCTCCGGCTTCTGCGTCGACAGCCAGGAGCGGGTGCTGGCCAGGGCGCGCACGATCAGGGAGCGCGGCATCCCGTGCGACGTGCTGCACCTGGACACCTACTGGCAGACCGACGGCCACTGGTCGGACCTGCGCTGGGACCCGGTGAACTTCCCTGAGCCCGAGGCGATGCTGGCCGAGCTGGACGGGATGGGGTTCAAGGTCTGCCTGTGGATGAATCCGTACATCTCCCACAGAAGCCCGGCGTTCCAGGAAGCCGCAGCCGCCGGATATTTCCTGAAAAAGGCCAATGGTGAGCCCTACGTCGCCGACACCTGGCACGGCTCCTACCCCGCCTGCGGCGTCCTCGACCTGACCAACCCCGACGCCGTCCGCTGGTTCCAGGAGCGGCTGCGCGCCCTGCTGCGCCAGGGCGTCCAGGCGTTCAAGACCGACTTCGCCGAGGGCGTGCCGTACGACTCGGTGGCGGCCAACGGGATGACCGGCACCGACCTGCACAACGTCTACACGCTGCTGTTCAACGACGCCGTGGCCGAGGTCACCCGGGAGGTGCACGGGCACGGCCTGGTGTGGGCGCGCTCGTCCTTCCTGGGCGGCCAGCGGCACAGCGCCCAGTGGAGCGGCGACTCGTTCACCAGCTACGCCGCGATGGGCAGCACGATCCGGGGCGGGCTGGCGCACGGCCTGTCCGGGGTGCCGTTCTGGAGCCACGACGCGGGCGGCTTCACCGGCCGGCCCAGCGACGACCTGTACGTCCGGTGGACGCAGTTCGGGGCGCTGTCGCCGCTGGTGCGGCTGCACGGCACCACCACGCGGGAGCCGTGGGAGTTCCCGGCGGTGGAGGAGCACGCGGTGGCGGCGCTCAGGCTGCGCTACCGGCTGATGCCGTACCTCTACTCGGCCGCCGTGGACGCGGCCAGGACGGGTGCGCCGATGCTGCGCGCGCTCTGCGTCGACCACCCGGGCGATCCGGTCGCCTGGCGGGCGGACCTGCAGTATCTGCTCGGCCGTGACCTGCTGGTGGCCCCGATGACCTCACCGGACGGCGTGCGCGAGGTCTACCTGCCTGAAGGCGAGTGGGTGGACTGGTGGACGGGCGAGGTGCACGCCGGGCCCCGGTATGTCAGGGTGGCCAAGCCGCTGGCGGAGGTCCCCCTGTTCGTCCGGCACGGCGCGCTGATCCCGGTCGCCGAGGCGGAGGGCACCGTCACCACGCCTGACCGGATCACCCTGGTCGCCTTCGGGAGCGGCGACCGCCGCATGCGGATCCACGACACCGACGGGGAGACCGCCGTCACGGCGGCCCGGGACGGCGACACGCTGCGCGTGACCGTCTCCGGGCCGAAGCAGGTGGCCGCCGTCGAGTTCGCCCCGGTGCCGGGCGCGTCCGGCCGGGCCGTCATCACCCAGGAGGAAATATGATCAAAAAGTCTGGCGTGGCGGCGCTGGCAGCCATGGTGCTGGCCCTGACGGCCTGCGGTTCCGGCGCGGAGAGCCCGCCCGCGCAGAGCGACGGGCCCCGCGTGCTCAAGCTCTGGCACTACGAGGCCGCCGAGTCCGCCATGGGCAAGGCGTGGGCCGAGGCGATCAAGAAGTTCGAGGCCTCGCACCCGAACGTCAAGGTGGAGTTCGAGGAGAAGAGCTTCGAGCAGATCCAGAAGACCGCCAGCATGGTGCTCAACTCCGACGAGGCGCCCGACGTCATGGAGTACAACAAGGGCAACGCCACCGCCGGCCTGCTGTCCAAGCAGGGCCTGCTCACCGACCTGAGCGCCGAGGTCACCGGGCGCGGCTGGGACAAGCTGCTGCCCGGCGGCCTGCAGACCACCGCCAAGTACGACGAGCGCGGTGTCATGGGCTCCGGCAAGTGGTACGGCATCCCGAACTACGGCGAGTTCGTGATGGTCTACTACAACAAGGAGCTGTTCGAGAAGCACGAGGTCGAGGTGCCGACCACCTTCGAGGAGTTCACCGCCGCGCTCGACACGTTCGTGAAGGCCGGGGTGACCCCGATCGGCACGGCCGGGGCCGAGTATCCAGCGCAGCAGATCTTCTACCAGCTCGCGCTCAGCAAGGCCGACCGGGCCTGGGTCGACAGCTTCCAGGCGTACCAGGGCAAGGTCGACTTCCACGGCCCGCAGTTCACCTACGGCGCGCAGACGTTCGCCGACTGGGTGGCCAAGGGCTACCTCGACAAGAACTCCGCCGGCGTCAAGGCCGAGGACATGGGCGTCGCGTTCATGAACGGCAAGCACCCGATGATGATCAGCGGGAGCTGGTGGTACGGCCGGTTCGCCTCGGAGATCAAGGACTTCGCGTGGGGCCACTTCCTGTTCCCCGGCGCCACGATGGCGCCCGGCTCCAGCGGCAACATCTGGGTGGTGCCGGAGAAGTCCGAGAACAAGGACCTGGCCTACGACTTCATCGACATCACGATGAGCAAGGAGATCCAGAACCTGCTGGGCAACTCCGGCGGCGTGCCGGTCGCGGCCGACCCGGCGGCGATCACGGACGCCAAGAGCAAGGAGCTGATCGAGTCCTTCAACACGCTGACCGCGCGTGACGGGCTCGCGTTCTACCCCGACTGGCCGGCGCCCGGCTACTACGACGTCATGGTCGCCGCCACGCAGAACCTCATCAACGGCAGCAAGCAGCCCGCGGCGATGCTGGACGAGCTGGCGCAGCCGTACGAGGACAACCTCGCCGACCTCGGTAACTAGATGCGCGTCCGTAAGAAGGGCTACTGGCTCTACCTGGTGCCGAGCCTGGTGCTGTTCCTGGCCGTCATCGTGGTGCCGTTCCTGATGAACCTGGGCGTGAGCTTCACCCGCTGGTCGGGGGTGGGCACGCCCAGGTGGGTCGGGCTGGAGAACTACGCCCGGCTGCTGGAGGACGAGCGGTTCTGGCTGTCGTTCCAGAACAACGTGGCGCTGATCTTCGCGATGGCGATCGTGCCCACGGTGCTCGGCCTGCTCCTGGCCGCGGCGCTGTTCGACTACATCGGCAAGCGGTTCGGCCCGCGCACCGCCTCGGCGCTGCGCGCCATGTACTACCTGCCGCAGGTGCTGCCCGTGGCGGTGGCCGGGGTCGTGTGGGGCTGGATGCTGCACCCGTCCTACGGCGCGATCAACCAGGCGTTCGGCCTGGAGCTCGACTGGCTGGGCGACCCCGACCTGGCACTGGCCACCGTCATGGCGGTGATGGTGTGGTTCCAGCTCGGCTACCCGGTGGTCATCTTCATGGCGGGGCTGCAGCGGGTGGACCCGGCCTACTACGAGGCGGCCGAGCTGGACGGGGCGTCGTGGTGGCGCAAGGTGTGGCACATCACGATCCCGCAGATCCGGCCGGAGATCTTCGTGGTGCTGCTCACCTGCACGATCGCCGCGCTCAAGGTGTTCGGGCCGATCTTCGTGCTCACCCGGGGCGGCCCCGGCAACGCCACGCTGGTGCCGTCGTACTTCTCGTACCTGAACTTCTTCCAGAAGAGCAACGTCGGGTACGGGTCCGCGATCGCCACCGTGCTGGCCCTGATCATCGTCGTGGTGACGTTCCTGTTCCTGCGGGTGCAGGAGCGTGAGCCGTGAGGGGGCCGGGGCGGTGGGCCGTGCTGGCGTCGCTGACCGTGGCGGCGCTGGTGATGGTGTTCCCGTTCGCCCTCGTGGCGCTCAACGCGGTCAAGTCGCCGCAGGAGTACGCCTCGGGGGGCCCCCTCGGCCTGCCGGGCGGGCTCTACCTGCAGGGCATCGTCGACTTCTGGAACCGGGTGGACTTCGGCGAGAAGCTCTGGAACAGCCTGGTGATCAGCGGCTCCGTCGCGGTGCTCGCGGTCGTGCTGTCGGTGCTCAACGCCTACGCGCTGGGCATCGGGCGGGTGCGCGGCCGGCTGTCGATCCTGGTGCTGTTCCTCGTGGCCAACACGCTGCCGCAGGAGGCGCTGGTCTACCCGTTGTACTACCTGGCCAAGGAGGCCGGGTTGTACGACACCAGGCTGTCGATGATCATCATCTTCACCGTGATCCAGGCGGCGTTCGGCACCTACCTGCTCAGCGCGGTGCTCGGCCAGTTCCCGAAGGAGATCCTGGAGGCGGCCGAGATCGACGGGGCGGGCCGGTTCAGGGCGCTGGTCCGGGTCGTGGTGCCGATCAGCCGGCCGACGATCAGCGTACTGATGATCTTCTTCTTCATCTGGACCTGGAACGAGTTCTTCCTGCCGCTGATCTTCCTCATCTCCAACGACAACCAGACCGTGCCGGTCGCCCTCGGCGTGCTGCAGGGCGAGCGGTACATGGACGCCACCATGTCGAGCGCCTCCGCCCTGCTCGGCATCGTCCCGGCGGTGGCGTTCTTCCTGATCTTCCAGCGCACGCTCACCCGAGGCATCACGGTCGGCGCCGTGAAGTGAGCCACCCCTCCGGAGGAGAACCCCCTATGAAAAAACCGATCCTGGTCGTATTAACCCTGGCCGCGTCGCTGCTCGCGGCGCCGGCCGCGGCGGAGGCGGACTTCCCGTTCCGCGACCCCTCGCTGCCGGTCGAACAGCGGGTGGCCGACCTGCTGGGCCGGCTCACGCCGCAGGAGAAGCTGGGCCTGCTGCACCAGTCGCAGGCGGCCATCCCGCGCCTGGGCGTCCCGTACCACAAGAACGGCACCGAGGCGCTGCACGGCGTCGCCTGGTCCAACGCGCTGGACGACAACTGGAACCAGAAACTGGCCAGCGGCACCGTGTTCCCGCAGGCGGTCGGCCTGGCCAGCACGTGGGACCCGGAGCTGATCAAGAAGGTCGGCTCGGCCGTGGGCGACGAGGTCCGCGGCCACAACGCGACCGACCCGACACTCTGGGGCCTGCAGGTCTGGGCGCCGGTGGTCGACCCGCTGCGCGACCCGCGGGCGGGCCGCAACGAGGAGGGCTACTCCGAGGACCCGCTGCTGACCGGGCTCATCGCCACCGCGTACGGCAAGGGACTGCAGGGTGACGACCCGTTCTACCTCAAGACCGCGCCGGTGCTGAAGCACTACCTGGCCTACAACAACGAGGTGAACCGGAGCCTCACCTCCTCCAACGTGACGCCCAAGCTCAAGCACGAGTACTACGAGCGGGCGTTCAAGGCGGCGATCTCGGCCGACGCCGCGACCGGGGTCATGGCCTCGTACAACCTGGTGAACGGGCGGCCCAACCACGTCAACTCCGACCTGAACGAGGTCGTCAGGTCGTGGACGGACAAGACGCTCTACAACGTCAGCGACGCCTGGGGCCCGCACGCGCTCACCGACCTGGAGCGGTACTTCGACAACAAGCCCGAGGCGTTCGCCGCGGTGCTCAAGTCGGGCCAGGACAGCTTCACCATCGACGGCAGCGACAGCGGCCCCCTGGTGGAGCACCTCACCACCGCCCTGGAGCGCGGCCTGATCACCCAGGCCGACGTGGACCGGAGCGTCAGCCGGGCGCTGACCATCCGGTTCCGCCTGGGCCACTTCGACCCGGACGGCGGCCCGTACCAGGGCATCGGCGCGGACGTCATCGACAGCCCCGCGCACCGCGCGCTCAACCGGGAGACCGCGGGCAAGGCCGCGGTGCTGCTGCGCAACTCCGGCACGCTCCCGTTCCGCTCGCCGAAGTCGGCGGCCGTGGTCGGCCCGCTGGCGGACAAGCTCTACAGCGACTGGTACGCGGGCAGGATGCCGTACCAGGTCACGCCGCTGGACGGGATCCAGGAGCGGGTCGCCGGCGTGACCACCGGCGAGGGCCTGGAGCGGATCGCGCTCAAGCACGTCGAGTCCGGCAAGTACGTCACGGCCACCGGCACCGGGCCGGACGACAACGCCGCGCTGATCGACACCGCGCCCACGCCCGCCTCGCAGTGGGACGTGACCGACTGGGTGAGCGACATCTCGACGCTGCGCAACGCGGGCAACGGCAAGCTGCTCGGCGGTGACTGGCGCTCGCTGGACACCGACGACGACGAGCCCAACGGCTGGTACGTGCAGCAGCAGCTCGCGCTGGAGAAGCAGGCCGACGGGACCTACCTGATCCGGTACGCGGGCTACGAGAACGTCGAGAGCTGGTTCGGCCTGCCCGACCCGTACGTGACCGTCACCGCCGACGGCGCGCTCGCGCTGGCCCCGAAGGCCGAGGCGGCGCGGTTCGCCAAGGAGGTGGTCTCCGACGGCATCGCCGCGGCGGCCGAGCAGGCGCGCAAGGCCGAGGTGGCGGTCGTGGTCGTCGGCAGCCACCCGTGGGTGCACGGCCGCGAGTTCCACGACCGCGCCGACCTGCGGCTCGGCGACGGGCAGAAGCGGCTGATCGAGGCCGTGCGCCGGGCCAACCCGAAGACCGTGGTGGTGCTGGAGACCAGCTATCCCGTGGTGGTGGACGCGCCGGCGCTGCTGTGGACCACGCACGCGGGCGCGGAGACCGGGCACGCGGTCGCCGACGTGCTCTTCGGCGACGTCAACCCGGCCGGGCGGCTCACCCAGACCTGGCACACCGGCGGCGAACTGCCCAGCATCCTGGACTACGACCTGGTCAAGACCGGGATGACCTACCTGTACGACGAGAAGCGGCCGTTGTTCGCCTTCGGCCACGGCCTCAGCTACACCACGTTCGGCTACCAGGGGCTCAAGGTCCAGGGCGAGCAGGTGAGCGTCAAGGTCACCAACACCGGCAAGGTCGCCGGCGAGGAGGTCGTCCAGCTCTACACCCACCAGCGGCAGTCCCGCTTCGACCAGCCGGTCAAGCAGCTGCGCGGCTTCCAGCGGATCGCGCTGGCGCCGGGCCGGTCGAGGACCGTGACCTTCCCGCTGAAGAAGTCCGACCTCGCGGTGTGGGACCACACGCGCGACACGTGGGTGGTCGAGGACGCCGCGCACGACGTGCTCGTGGGCTCGGCCGCCGACCGGATCAGGCAGCGCACCACGCTGAAGGTGAGCGGGGAGAAGGTGCCGCCGCGCGACCTGACGAAGCCGACCCGGGCGATGAACTTCGACGACTACGCGGGCGTCGCGTTCGCCGACGAGAACAAGGTGCGCGGCGACGTGGTGGCGGGGTCCGGCGGCGGCTGGATCTCGTTCACCGACGCCGTCTACGGCGGGCGGTTCAGCGCCGGGGTGGCCTCGGTCGCGGGCGGCTCGATCGAGCTGCGGCGCGGCTCCGCCAAGGGCGCCCTGCTGGCCGCCGTCCAGGTGCCGGCGACGGGCGGGGTGTACGCGTACACCACGGTCACGGCACAGGTGCGGCCCGGCAAGGGTGATCTGTACGTGGTCTTCAAGGGTGACGTCAGGCTCAGGGATCTGACCCTGGCCCGTTGAGTGAGCCGTCGGCCCGGCCCGGGGAGCATGGCCCCGTGCCGGGCCGACTTACTTCGTTGTCTGTCCAAACTATTGACGGGTCGTCGAGGCGTGTGTGAGCCTCGTAGTGCTCATGCGCGAGGGCGCGGCGATGGTCAGGGTCACGCAACCTGGTCGTGCATGGCGGTCATCTGTTTGTCCTCAGGTGCGCTCTTTCGGCGTGCCAGGAAAGGGAGAGCCGCTCATGCGAAAGGCATTACTCAGCCTGCTCGCGATCACCGCCGTCCTGCTGGTCACAGCAGTGGTGCGGATGACCCCGGTGTCCGCCGTCGCGGCGGACCCGTACACCTTCAAGAACGTGCGGATCGACGGCGGCGGGTTCGTGCCCGGCATCGTCTTCAACCCCACCGAGCGCAACCTGGTCTACGCCCGCACCGACATCGGCGGCGCGTACCGGTGGAACCAGTCGACGAAGTCCTGGACGCCGCTGCTCGACTGGGTGGGCTGGGACAAGTGGGGCTGGAACGGCGTGATCAGCCTCGCCACCGACCCCGTCCAGACCAACCGGCTGTACGCGGCCGTCGGCATGTACACCAACAGCTGGGACCCGAACAACGGCGCCATCCTGCGCTCCACCGACAAGGGCGACACCTGGCAGGCCACCGAGCTGCCGTTCAAGCTCGGCGGCAACATGCCCGGCCGCGGCATGGGCGAGGCGCTCGCCGTCGACCCCAACCGCAACAGCGTGCTCTACTTCGGCGCACCCAACGGCAACGGCCTGTGGCGCAGCACCGACCACGGCGCGTCCTGGGCGAAGGTGACCAGCTTCCCCAACCCCGGCGACCACGCCGACGACCCGAGCGACCCCAACGGCTACCAGAGCCACCGCCCCGGCGTCGTCTGGGTCACCTACGACCCGCGTTCCTCCTCCGCCGGCACCGCCACCAGGACCATCTACGTGGGCGTCGCCGACAAGCAGAACACCGTCTACCGCACCACCGACGCCGGGGCCACCTGGCAGCGCGTGGCGGGCCAGCCGACCGGCTACATCGCGCACAAGGGCGTGCTGGACGCGGAGAACGGCCACCTGTTCATCGCCACCAGCGACACCAGCGGCCCGTACGACGGCGCCAAGGGCGACGTGTGGCGGCTCGACACCGCGACCGGCGCCTGGACCCAGGTCAGCCCCGTCCCGTCGTCCAGCGCCGACGACTACTTCGGCTACAGCGGCCTCACCCTGGACCGGCAGAACCCCGGCACGCTGATGGTCGCCACCCAGATCTCCTGGTGGCCTGACGTGATCTTCTTCAGGTCGACCGACTCCGGCGCCACCTGGACCCGGGTCTGGGACTGGACCTCCTACCCGAACCGCAGCTTCCGCTACCAGATGAACGTCTCCGAGGTGCCGTGGCTGACCTTCGGCACCAACCCGCAGCCGCCCGAGGTCACGCCCAAGCTCGGCTGGATGACCGAATCGCTGGAGATCGACCCGTTCGACTCCGACCGGATGATGTACGGGACCGGCGCCACCATCTACGGCACCGAGAACCTCACACAGTGGGACGCGGGCGGCACGTTCACGATCAGGCCGATGGTCAAGGGCCTGGAGGAGACCGCGGTGCTCGACCTGATCAGCCCGCCCAGCGGCGCCCCGCTGATCAGCGGCCTGGGCGACATCGCCGGGTTCCGGCACACCGATCTGGACGCGGTGCCGCCGATGATGTTCACCCAGCCGAACTTCACCTCCACCACCAGCCTCGACTACGCCGAGCGGAACCCGTCGGTGATGGTGCGGGCCGGCAACTTCACCGACGCCGACCGGCCCAACGACAGCCACGTCGCCTTCTCCACCGACGGCGGCGCCAACTGGTTCCAGGGCACCGAGCCCGGCGGGATCAACGAGGGCGGCACGGTCGCGGCGGCGGCCGACGGCTCCCGGTTCGTGTGGGCGCCGCGCGGCGTCACCCCGCACTACTCCGTCGGCTACGGCAACTCCTGGACCCAGGTGCAGGGCCTGCCCACCGACGCGGTGGTCGAGTCCGACCGGGTGAACGCCTCGAAGTTCTACGGGCTCAGCGGCGGCAGGTTCTACGTCAGCACGAACGGCGGCACGTCGTTCACCGCGAGCGCCGCCTCCGGGCTGCCTGCCGGCGGCAAGTTCAAGGCCGTGCCCGGCGTCGAGGGGCACATCTGGCTGGCGGGGGAGGGCGGCCTGTGGCGCTCGACCGACAGCGGCGCGTCCTTCACCAAGGTCCCCGGGATCACCGGGTCGGTGAACGTCGGCTTCGGCAAGGCCGCGCCCGGCGGGAACTACATGGCGATCTACGCGGTGGCCACGATCGACGGCGTGACCGGCCTCTACCGCTCGGACGACACCGGCGGGAGCTGGCTCCGGATCAACGACGACGAGCACCAGTGGGGCAACATGGGCGAGGCGCTCACCGGTGACCCGCGGATCTACGGCCGCGTCTACCTCGGCACCAACGGCCGCGGCATCATCTACGGCGACCGCACCGGCCCGCCGATCACCGTCACCCCGACGGTGACCCCCACCGTGACGCCCACGGTGACCCCGACCGTCACCCCCACGGTGACCCCGACCGTCACGCCCACGGTCACCCCGACCACCGGCACCGGGTGCACGGCCGCCTACCAGGCCGGCAACCAGTGGCCTGGCGGCTTCCAGGCCGAGGTCACGGTCCGCAACACCGGCAGCTCGGCCATCACCGGCTGGCGGGTGACCTGGACCTGGCCGGGCGACCAGCGGATCACCCAGCTCTGGAGCGGCTCGCACACCCAGACCGGGGCGAACGTGACCGTGACCAACGCCGGCTACAACGGCAACCTGGCCGCGAACGCCACCACGTCGTTCGGCTTCAACGGCAGCCAGAGCAGCGCCGGCTCCCCGCCCGCGCTCACCTGCACTCCCGTCTAACCGGTCTCACCCAGGGGCAGCCGCACGAGGAAGGAGGTGCCCCCGCCGGGGACGGCGCGCGCCGACACGTCGCCGCCGTGCGCCGTCACCACGGACTCGACGATGGACAAGCCCAGGCCCGCGCCGCCCCGCACGGCGGCGCGCTCGTGGCCGTGGTCCACCCGGTAGAAGCGCTGGAAGATCCGCGCCAGGTGCTCCGGCGCCATCCCCGGCCCCTCGTCGGCGACCTCGACCAACGCGTGGTCGCCGTCGGCGGTCACCCGCACGGCGGCCGGGGTGCCCGGCGGCGTGTGGTCGAGCACGTTGGCCAGGAGATTGCCCACCACCTGCCGGAGCCGCGCGGCGTCGCCGGTCACCCGGACCGGGCCGTCGTGGTCCAGCGCCAGCGGCCGGTCCGGGTCGATCGCCAGCGTGTCCGCCACCGCGTCGGCGGCCAGCTCCGTCAGCTCGACGGGCGCCCGGTCCAGCGGGCGGCCCTGGTCGAGGCGGGCGAGCAGGAGCAGCTCGTCCACGGGCGGCGGCCTCGGCGAGACCCCCGACGAGAGCCCGGTGATCGTCGCGGCGATGACCCCGCACCTCCCGGCCGGCAGCCGGGTGCACGTCACCGGGCTGGACACCCTGGCCCCCAGCGTCGACGCGGGCGGCGTCGACGTGCCCGCCAAGATAGGCATCGGCGTGCTGGCGGCCGTGGTCGTGCTGTTCCTGGTCTTCCGGTCGGCGCTGGCGCTCGTCCCGATCCTCGTCTCGGTCCTGTCGATCTTCGCCTCGTTCCTCGTGATCCTGCTGCTCACGCTGGTGACGACGGTGCACGACGTGGCGCTGACCACCATGCCGCTGCTCGGCCTGGGCATCGCCGTCGACTACTCGCTGCTGATGGTGGCCCGCTGGCGCGAGGAGCAGGCCCACGGGTACCGCGGCGACGAGGCGGTGCACCGGGCCATGGCCGGGGCGGGGCGCGCCGTGCTGTTCAGCGGGGTCGCGGTGGCGATCGGGCTGGTGACGATGGTCGTGCTGCCGGTGCCGTTCCTGCGCAGCCTCGGCCTCGCGGGCATGATCATCGCGGCGGTCAGCGTGGTGGCGACGGTGACCGTGCTGCCGGTCGTCCTCGCCCTCACGGGCCGCCGCCTGGACCGGCGCGGCGTGGCCGGTGGGCGGTTCTCCCGTGAGGCGGAGGCCGGGCGGGCCTGGTCGGCCTGGGCGCGCGGCGTCGTGCGGTGGCGGTGGCCGGCCGCGCTCGTCTCCGGCGGGCTGCTGCTGGCGCTGGCGCTCACGGGGCTGGGCATCAACCTGGGGCTGCCGGAGAGCGGTCACCTCAAGACCACCGGGCCGGGTCACGCGGGCCTGGCCGCGCTGACCGGCGCGGGCGTCCCGCCGGGCGTCATCACCCCGATCGACGTCCTGGTCACCGGCGATCCCGACGCCGCCGCCGAACGGATCAGGAAGGTCGAGGGCGTGGCCGCCGTGCTCGCGCCCGACTCGCCCGCCTGGCGGCGCAAGGGGACGGCGGTCGTGTCGGTGCTGCCGGTCGCCGAGAACGGCACCGCGGCCGGTCAGGCCACGATCACCCGCCTCCGCCAAGCCACCTCCACCACCGCCCCCACCGCAGCCCCCGCCGACCCGCCCAGCGCCGCCCCCGCCGATGCCCCCGCCGACCCGCCCAGCGACACCTCCGCCGATGCCCCCGCCGACCCGCCCAGCGCAGCCCCCGCCGACGCCCCCACCCACACCCCCGCCCACACCCCCGGGGACGTGCGGGTCGGGGGGAACGCGGCGCAGAGCATGGATTTCCAGGCCCACGCCTACGGCGCGTTCCCGTGGATGCTGGCCCTGGTCGCGCTGGTCACCTTCGTGATGCTGGCGCGGGCGTTCCGCTCGTTGCTGCTGCCGCTCAAGGCGATCGCGCTCAACCTGCTGTCGCTCGGCGCCGTGCTCGGCGCGATGGTGCTGCTGTGGCAGCTGGGCTGGGGGACCAGGGAGATCCTCGGCATCCAGCCGACCGGCTCGATCGGCGAGTTCGTGCCGCTCACGATCTTCGCGTTCCTGTACGGGCTCAGCATGGACTACGAGGTGTTCATCCTGGCCCGGATGCGCGAGGAGTACGACAGGACCGGCGACACCCGGCACGCCGTCGTGGCGGGCGTCGGCCGCACCGGCCGGCTGGTCACCTCGGCGGCGCTGATCCTGTTCGTCTCGTTCGCGGCGCTGGCCATGACTCCCGAGCTCGACGTCAAGGTGTTCGCCAGCGGCCTGGCCCTGGGCATCCTGCTCGACGCCACGCTCATCCGCGGCGTCCTGGTGCCCGCGGTGGTGGCGATGATGGGCCGCTGGAACTGGTGGCTTCCCGGGTGGGCGGCCCGCCTGCTGCGGGTCCGCCCGTCGCCGGTGGGCGGTGATCACCCCTTGACGGCGCCGATCAGCACGCCCTTGGTGAAGTGACGCTGGACGAACGGGTAGATGATCAAGGCGGGCGCCACGGCGATCACCACGATCGCCATCTTGATGGCCAGCGTCGGCGGCAGGTCGCCGGCGCCGGTCACGCCCACGGTCGCGGTGGGCAGCGGGTTGGAGTCGACCACGTACTGCCGCAGCACCAGCGCGAGCGGCCACTTGCGGGTGTCGTCGAGATACAGCATCGCGTTGAACCAGGCGTTCCAGTAGCCGACCGCGTAGAACAGGCCGACGACCGCGGTCACCGCCTTCGACATGGGCAGCACGATCCGCCAAAGGATGAGGACCTCGCCCGCGCCGTCGATCCGGGCGCTGTCCATGATCTCGACGGGGATGTTCATGAAGAACGCCCGCAGCACCACCACGTTGAACGCCGACACCGCCGTCGGCAGGATCAGCGACCAGAAGCTGTCCTTCAGCCCGAGCCCGCTCACCATCAGGTAGACGGGGATGATGCCCGGGAAGAACACGAACATCAGCAGCACCGCGAAGAGCAGCGGCCGGTGCAGGAACGACCCGGGGCGCGACAGCGAGTACGCGCCCAGGATGCTCACGGTCAGGCTGATGGCGGTGCCGACGACGGTGACGCCGGTGGCGACGAGCACGGCCCGGCTCACCACCGTGTCCGAAAAAATCTGGATATAGGCGTCGAAGTGGATGCCCTCCGGCACCAGCACCAGCCCGCCCACCCGGTTCACCGTCGCCTTGGAGCTCAGGCTCGTCAGCACGATCGTGTAGAGCGGGAACAGCACGGCCAGCACGATGACCGTCAGCACCGCGCCCTTGCCCAGCCGTCCGGCCGGGGAGGGCGGCTCCTCCCACGGCGCCAGCCCCGCCGGTCGCTTGCTCGTCAGCGTCATGATCGCGAATACACCCCTCGCTCGCCGAACGCGTGCGCCACCCGGTTGGCCGCGATGATCAGCAGCAGCCCGACCAGCCCCTTGAACAGGCCGGCCGCCGCCCCGTAGCCCAGGTCCCCGGTGCGCAGGCCCCAGTAGTAGACGAACGTGTCGAACACCTCCGACACCTCGCTGCCGACCGCGCTGCGCTGCAGCATGAACTGCTCGAAGCCGACGTTCAGCGCGTCGCCCAGGCGCAGGATCAGCAGCAGGACGATGACCGGCCGCAGCCCCGGCAGCGTGATGTGCCACATCCGGCGCCACCGCTTGGCGCCGTCGACGGCCGCGGCCTCGTACAGGCTGGGGTTGATCGTGCTCAGCGCGGCCAGGAAGACGATCGCCCCCCAGCCGGCGTCCTTCCAGATCGTCTGCGAGGTGATCAGCAGGATGAACGTGTCGGAGTTCGTCATCCAGTCGACGCCCTCGTACCCGCGGTCCCGCAGCACCTGCGCGAGCAGCCCCGCGCCGCCGAACATCTGCTGGAAGATGGCCACGACCAGCACCCAGGAGAAGAAGTACGGCATGTAGACGACGCCCTGCACGAACGCCCGCAGCCTGGCCGAGACCACGCTGTTGAGCAGCAGCGCCAGCATGATCGGCACCGGGAAGTAGAAGATCAGCTGGAAGGCGGTGATCGACAGAGTGTTGACGATCGCGCGCAGGAACTGCGGATCCTGGAAGAGCAGCGCGAAGTTCGTGAACCCGATGACCGGGCTGCCCAGGATGCCGCCGGAGTAGGGGTTGTAGTCCTGGAAGGCGATGAGGTTGCCGAGCCCGGGGATCCACCAGAACGCCAGCACCAGCAGCAGCATCGGCAGGTTCATCAGCAGCAGCGGCCAGTCGCGGCGCAGCTTCGCGCGCCAGGTCGAGGGCCTGCCGCGGGCTCCCCGGGCGGTCGGCCCGGCCGCGCCGCGCCGGGCCGGCTTCTTGGCGGTCACCGTGCTCACAGCGCGCTCCTTGCGGGGGTCACAGCCGGCCGTTCTCCCGTGCGACCTTGCTGTAGAACTCGCGCGCCTCGTTGCCGCCGCCGTCCTGCCACTCCTTCACGACCTGCTTCCACTCGGAGACCGGCCGCTTGCCGCGGTAGATCTCGTTGAGCTTGTCCTCCGTCGGCTGGACCATCCCGGCCATCTTCGACGGCACCTCCACCCGGATGCCCACGAACGGGTCGTTCTCCAGGTACTTGGCCGCGTTGGTCTGCCAGTCCCACATCGACTGGACCAGCCCGTCGTACTGGCTCATGGAGTTCGCCGGCGGCCGGCCCGACAGGAACATGTACGTGGGCGCGACCTCCTTGCGGCCCAGCGCCGTCTGCTCCACCTTGCCGCCGGCGACCTTGTAGTGCTCGCCCTCGACGCCGTTGTTGACCAGCTCGTACTCCTGGGTGCCGAACGGGGCCGAGCACCAGTTCGCGATCGCGAGCAGCTCGCGGGTGCGGGCTTCGTCCAGGCCCTTCTTGATGAAGCAGAACATGCCCGCGGGCTCGTTGCGCCAGACGATCGGGTCCTTCCCGGGGACGGCCGAGAACGGCGCCACGGCCTGCTGGTCGAACGTCGGGTTGTCCGGCAGGAAACGGCCGAGGTTCTCGTGCCAGGCGCCGAGGCCGTCCTTGTTCATGATGAGCTGGCCGCTGCCGAACGGCGCCTTCTGGTCGGCGAACGCGTTGGCCACGACGTCGGGGTGCACCCAGCCGTTCTCGAACAGCTTGGTGAGGAACTCCACCGAGGCGGCGAACTCGTCGGTCTCGTACTTGTGGATCAGGGTGCCCTGGGCCGTCTTGCGCCACTCGCGCGGAGCCCCGAACGCCCGCTGGAGCTCCTGGTCGACGCCGCCGAACGCCCAGCGCTTCTTCTTCGGGTCGGTCAGCTCCTTGCCCAGGGCGAGCAGGTCGTCGGTGCTCTTGGGCTGCTGCAGGCCCAGCTCGTCGAGGATGTCCTGGCGCACGAAGAGCGTGAACGGGAACGGCTCGTTCTGCCACGGGATGCCCTGCAGGACGCCGCCGAACACGCCGTACTGCCAGGCGGCCGTGTCGTAGTTGGCCAGCAGCGGGAAGTCCTTGGCCTTGGCGCCGGCCAGGAAGGGCGACAGGTCGGCGAAGAGCTTGTTGGCCGCCTCGGTGAACCGGGCGATCTTGATGAGCTCCCAGCCCGGGATCTGCATCATCTCGGGGACGTCGCCGCTGGCCAGGAGCGTGGAGACCTTCTGCACGTACGTGTTGCCGTCCGAGATGTTGAACCGCACGGTGCCGCCGAGCCGCTCGTTGACCGAGGCGTAGTAGGAGTTGTCGCCGAGGCCGGGCGGGACCGTGCCCCACAGCGGGGTCATCGCGGTCACCTCCTTGCCGCTGGTGATCGGCTTGGTCGTGACCGCCTGCACCATCTGGGCGGGACGGGTGAGGAAGCCGGGCGCGACGAACTCGCTGCCGGGCAGGTCGGGCTTGAGCCCGGGGATCTCGAACGGAATGCGGGTCGGCACCAGGCTTGCCAGCTTGTCGGCGGCGACCGCGGTGCCCTGCGCGGGTCCTCGCTTCTCGGCGCAGCCCGTCGCCGCCGCCAGGACGCCCGCGCCGACGAGGCCAAGGAATCCGCGGCGAGTGGTCGGATTCGACATGGCTCGCTCCCTTCTCCGAGTGCGGATGGCCAACTAGGATTAATTAGTTGGTATTACGCCCAAACAAATTAGTAGACTGTGACCGCGACCACAAGTGAGCGTCACGGTCACAGGTTGGTGAAGGGAGCCGGCGATGCGGCATGCTGGGGTCACTTCTCGGTGGGAACGGGGCTCATATTGATCACATCCACGACCGGCCCGCAGCCGGCCGACTTCGCGGACGTCCGGGCCACCAACCTCGCGGTCGTGCTCCGGTTCGTGCGCGAACACGCGCCGTGCTCCCGCGCCGACATCGCGGCCAACACCGGGCTCAACAAGGCGACCGTCTCCAGCCTGGTCGCCGACCTGATCGACCGCCGGCTGGTCCGCGAGACCGGCCTCACCGAGAACCGCGTCGGCAGGCCCGCCACCATGCTCGTCCTCGACGGCTCCCCGTACGCCGCGATCGGGGTCGAGATCAACGTCGACTACGTCTCCGCCGTCGCCACCGACCTGGCGGGGGAGCGGCTGCTGGCCTGGCGGCGCTCCTTCAGCGCGGGCGACTCGGTCAACCAGGGCGTGGCCAACGTCGCCGCCATCGTCCGGCGGGTGGTCAACCGGATGGCCAAGGAGGAACGCCAGGTCCTCGGCCTGGCCGTGGCCGTGCCCGGCCTGGTCGACGTGCAGGGCACCGTGCGCATCGCGCCCAACCTCGGCTGGCGCGACGCCGACATCGGCGGCGACCTGACCAAGGCGCTGCGCGACCCCGGCTTCGCCATCCAGGTCGACAACGACGCCAACCTGGCGGCGCTGGCCGAGCAGCGTTTCGGGGCCCGCGCGGGGGCCGCCGACCTGGTCTATCTCACCGGCCAGATGGGCGTCGGCGCGGGCGTCATCCTCGACGGGCGGCTGCGCAGGGGCGGCCTGGGCTACAGCGGCGAGCTGGGCCACGTCCAGCTCGACCCGGAGGGCCCCGACTGCAGCTGCGGGCGGCGCGGGTGCCTGGAGGCGATGGCCGGCATCGGCGCCGTGCTGCGCCGGGCCGACCCGTCGCCCGCCGAGATCGAGATCGAGCTGGACGAGGTCGTGCGGTCCGCGCGGGCCGGCGACGAGTCCACCCTGGCCACGCTCGGCGCGGTGGGCGCCGGCCTGGGCAGGGGCGTGTCGATCATCGCCAACCTGCTCAACCCGCGGGTGGTCATCCTGGGCGGCTACTACGTGCCGCTGGCCCCGTGGCTGCTCCCGCCGGTCCGCGCCGCCGTGCGCGACGGGGTGATCGCGCCGGAGGCCGGTGGCTGCGAGGTGGTCGCCTCCACCCTCGGTCACGACGCCGCGGCGCTGGGCGGCGCCGCCCGGGTGCTCGACTCGCTCGATTCGGGAAGATTGCCGGGCGGAATCTCACGAACCTCTTGACCCGGCTTCACAGACGCGTGCACCCTTCATGAAACCCCGAGAAACACTGAGGTAACCCCACCGGCCGGTCATCGAAGCGCTTCGACACTCCCCAGAGGATGGCCATGCACGAACCCTTCCGCGACCCCGAGATCCCCCTCCACGACCGGATCGCCGACCTGTCGCGCAGGCTCACGCTCGAGGAGAAGGTCGGCCTGCTCCACCAGTACCAGGCGCCCGTCGACCGGCTCGGCGTGGCGGCGTTCCGCACCGGCACCGAGGCCCTGCACGGCCTGGCCTGGTCAGGCCCCGCCACCGTGTTCCCCCAGGCCGTCGGGCTGGCCTCGACCTGGGACCCGGAGCTGGTCCGCCGCGTCGGGGAGGCCACCGCCGACGAGGTGCTGGCGTTCCACCACAAGGACCCGACCGGCGCCGGGCGCAACGTGTGGGCCCCCGTGGTCAACCCGCTGCGCGACCCGCGCTGGGGGCGGAACGAGGAAGGCTACTCGGAAGACCCGTGGCTCACCGGGCTGATGGCCGCCGCCTACGCGTCGGGCCTGCGTGGGAGCGATCCCCACGTGTTGAAGACCGCGCCCACGCTCAAGCACTTCCTCGCCTACAACAACGAGACCGACCGCTGCGTCACCTCCAGCAACGTGCCGCCCCGGGTGCTGCACGAGTACGAGCTGCCCGCCTTCAGGCCCGCCATCGAGCAGGGCGCCGCGGTGGCCGTCATGCCCTCCTACAACCTGGTCAACGGCCGGCCCGCGCACCTCAGCCCGCTCATCGGCGAGGTGCTGCGCGCCTGGGCGCCGGACGACATCCTCGTGGTCAGCGACGCGTACGCGCCCGGCAACCTGGTCACGCTGCAGGGCTTCCACGCCGACCCCGCCGAGGCGTACGCGCACGCGATCAAGGCGGGGCTCGACAGCTTCACCCAGGACGACGACCGGGCCGAGGCCACGCTCGGGCACATCAGGGAGGCGCTGCGGCGCGGCCTGCTGACCGAGGACGACGTCGACGCCGCCGTGCGGCACCTGCTGTCGATCCGCTTCCGGCTCGGCGAGTTCGACCCCGCGACCCCGTACGACCACGTCACCGAGGAAGTGGTCAACTGCCCGCGCCACCAGGAGCTGGCCCGCGAGGCGGCGCGGCGCTCGTTCGTGCTGCTGGAGAACGACGGGTTACTGCCGCTGCGCGACGTCACCACGGTCGCGGTGATCGGCCAGCTCGGTGACACGCTCATGGAGGACTGGTACAGCGGGACGCTCCCGTACGCCGTCACCGCCCGCGCCGGGCTGGCCGAGCGGTGCGCGACCGTCTTCTGCGAGGGCGTCGACCGGGTGACGATGACCGCGGAGGCGGGCCACGTGGCGGCCGACCCGGCGGGCGGGCCGCTCAGCCTGGGCGCCGAGCCCGGCCGGTTCGACGTGTTCGACTGGGGCGGCGGGGCCTACGCGCTGCGCGCCGCGGCCACCGGCCGGTTCGTGTCCGTGGACGACGGCGTGCTGGTCAACGACCAGCCGGGGCCGAACGGGTGGGAGGTGCGCCAGACGTTCCGGATGGAGGAACGGCCGCGCGGCGCCGTCGCGCTGCGGCACATCTCCACCGGCTGCTACGTCGGCGTCGCGGGCGACGGGACGCTCCGCCTGGTCGACGACGCCGACCAGGCGCTCTGGCTGGTGCTCGATGTGGTCAGGAGCGGCGCGGAGCAGGCCGCCGAGCTGGCCGCCACCGCCGACGCGGCGATCGTGGTCGTGGGCGACCACCCGCTGGTGAACGGCCGCGAGACCGAGGACCGCAGCACGCTCGCGCTCGCCCCCGCCCAGGACGCCGTCGTCCGGGCCGTGCTCGCCGCCAACCCGCGCACGGTCATGGTGATCAGCAGCGGCTACCCGCTCACCTGGGCCGCCTCCGGGGTGCCCGCGGTGCTCTGGTCGGCGCACGGCGGGCAGGAGTACGGGCACGCGCTGGCCGAGGTGCTGCTCGGCGACGCGGAGCCCGGGGGCCGGCTCACCCAGACGTGGTACCGGTCCGAGCAGGAGCTGCCCGACCTGCTCGACTACGACATCATCACCGCCGACGCCACCTACATGTACTTCCGTGGCATCCCCCGCTACCCGTTCGGGCACGGGCTCGGCTACACCGACTTCGGCTATTCCGGCCTGGCCGTCGCGTGCGACGGCGAGACGGTCCGCGCCGAGGTGACCGTGACCAACACCGGGCCGCGCGAGGGCGTCGAGGTCGTCCAGTTCTACACCCACCAGCAGCGCTCCCGCGTCAAGCAGCCGCTGCGCCGGCTGCGCGGCTTCGAGAAGGTGCGGCTCGCGCCGGGCGAGAGCCGCACCGTCCGCCTCGACCTGCCGGTACGCGAGCTGGCCTGCTGGGACGTGACCAGCGGCCGGTTCGTCGTGGAGCGCGCCCCGCACCGGCTCATGGTCGGCCGCAGCGCCACCGACCTGCGGGTCGCCGCCCGCTTCGAGGTCGACGGCGAGACCATCCCGCCGCGCCGCGGCCTGCTGCGCGCCGTGGACCACGACGAGTACGACGCGATCACGTTCACCGCGTCGGACCGCGAGCGCGGTGAGGCCGTCACGGCCGACACCGAGGGCGCCTGGATCCTGTTCCGGCAGGTGGACCTCGGCGGCGCCGCCTCCTGCCTGGCCGTGCTGGGCAGCACCGAAGGCGGCATGATCACGCTGCGGATCGGCGACCCCCTCTACGGGAAGCCGATCGCCACCTTCCCCGTACCCAGGACCGGCCGGTACGACCTGCACGCCATCGCCGCCTCCCTTGCGGCGGCGCGGGGAGTGCACGATCTTTATGTCGTGTTCGAGAACGAGGGTGTCACGCTGAGCCAGATCGACTTCGGAGCCGGCACTTGAGCGGGCGCACGGTCACCATCACGGAGGTCGCCCGGCATGCCGGCGTGGCCGTGAGCACTGTCTCGTACGTGCTCAGCGGCAAGCGCACGATCTCGGCCGGCACCCGGCGCCGGGTGCTCGACAGCATCGACGCGCTCGGCTACCACCCGCACGCCGGCGCCCGCGCGCTGGCCAGTAAGCGGGCCAACGTGATCGCGCTGGTGCTGCCGCTGCGGGCCGGCATGCACGTGCCGGTGCTGATGCGGTTCGCCAGCGCCGTCGTCACCGCGGCCCGCCGCTTCGACCATGACGTGCTGCTGCTGACCGCCGACGAGGGCACCGACGGCATCAGGCGGGTGGCGGCCAGCGCGCTGGTGGACGCGTTCGTGCTCATGGACGTCGAGCTGAACGACAACCGGGTGCCGCTGCTGCGCGAGCTGGCCGAGCCCAGCGTGCTCATCGGCTTCCCCGCCGAGCCCGCCGGCCTCACCTGCGTCGACCTCGACTTCGCCGCCGCCGGCGGGCAGTGCGTCGCCCACCTGGCGGAGCGCGGCCACTCCCGGATCGCGCTGCTCGGCGCGCCCGCGGTCGTGTACGAGCGCGGCACCGGATTCGCCCGCCGCACCCGCGAGGGGTTCGTCGCCGCCGTGGCCGCGCACCGGGTGACGGGCGTGGCGCTGCCCTGCGAGGAGACGTTCGACGAGGTGTACGCGACGCTGGCCAGGCTGCTCGCCGACCAGCCGGACCTGTCCGGGCTCGTGGTGCACAACGAGGCCGCGGTCGGTCACGTGCTCAGCGCCCTGCGCCAGCTCGGCCGGCGCGTCCCCGAGGACGTGGCGGTGGTGGCGATCTGCCCGGACGACGTGGCGGAACGTGCCAGCCCGCCGCTCACCTCCGTGCTGATCCCGGCCGAGGAGGTGGGCCGGGAAGCGGTCCGGCTGGTGATGGAGAAGCTGGACGGCAAGACCGTCCCCGACGCCACCCTGCTCACCCCGCACCTGGCCCTGCGCGCCAGCACCTGACGGGAACGGTCCTCAGACGACCAGGACGACCGCGAGACCGGCCAGCAGGGCGACGGCGAGGGCGGGGGACAGCCAGGTGTGCCACTTCACCGGCTTCGCGCTGACCGGCAGCCCGGGCCACCGGGTCAGGGCGGCGCCCAGGCCCGCGCCCAGCACGCCCGCGCCCAGGGCCCACACGAACGGCGGCACCACGTCCCAGCCGCCCGCGGTGTGGCCCAGCGCGAGGAAGAGCGCCGCCCACAGAACCCGGCTCACCACCGAGACCCGGTCCAGGCCCGAGCCCCGGAACGCCGCGTAGAGCAGGCCGAGCCCGGCGAACGGGAAGGCCAGGGCGAAGATCAGCGGCCGGATCTCCGGGCCGCCGCCGTCCGGCGCCTCGGCGCCCAGCAGCCGCAGGCCCACCCCGTCGACCCGCGCGCCGGTGTTGCCCATGACCACCACGCCCCGGCCGGAAGCCCGGTCGAAGCCCGCGTACGTGCCGAACCCGCCGGTCCCGCCGTTGTGCCAGGTGATCTCCTTGTCCCCGTACCGGGTGGTGAACCAGCCGTAGCCGATCCGCTCGCCCTCGTCCGCGTCGAACCGCGGCCGCGCCGCGTCGGCGCCCGGCGCGGAGCCCGCCATCACGGCCTGGACGAGCCGGGCGACGTCGGCCGAGGTGGACCAGACGGAGCCGCCCGCGCCGGCGTGGCCGTGGTCGAGCCACGGCTCCATGGACTGCCCGTTCGCGCCCTCGCCGTGGGCGCGTCCGGCGGGCAGCGGCTCGCCGGGCTGGACCACCACGGTCGCGTCCATGCCGAGCGGGGCGAGCAGCCGGGTGCGCAGCAGGTCCTCGTAGCCGGTGCCCGCGTGCTCGGCCAGCGCCTGGCCGAGCAGGGCGACGCCGAGGTTGGAGTAGGAGACCTCGCCGCGCTTCCCGGCCGACACCGCCGCCGCGTCGTCCAGCATGCTCTGCGGCCCGGCGGTGCCGTACGGGTTCTCGCCGGCGAAGACGTACAGGTACGAGCGGAGGAAGCCGACCGGCGTCAGGCGCACGCTGGGGATCCCCGCCCGGTGCGAGGACAGCTCGGCGAGGGTGGCCGAGGCCACGGCGGGATCGGAGAAGGGCACGCGGGGCAGCAGGTCACGCACCGGGGTGTCGGGGGAGAGCCCCTCGTCCGCCAGGTCGGCCAGCAGCATCCCGGTCAACGGCTTGGCGATCGAGCCGAGCTCGTAGGAGGTGTTCTGGTCCACCGGGCGGGGGTCGGGGCCGCCGGTGTCGCCCACTCCGGCGTGGCGGACCCGGCCGTCCTCGATGAGGGTGACGGACAGGCCCCGGTGCTCCTCCTGCCCGGCGGCGTCCCGTACCAGCTCGGCCAGGGCGGGGTCGCCGGTGGTCGCGGTGCTCAGCTCGGGTGGCCTCGGGGCCAGGAACAGGGCGAGGGCGGCCACGACGAGGGCGGCCAGGGCTGCGGCACGCTTCATGACTCCGATCCTACGTAATTCCGGAATTACGGGCAAAATGAAGGACAAGAGAGCCTCTTGCCCAGGGAAGCTGCCGGATATCCGGAAAAGCGAAGAGCGCGCTCCCCGAAGGGAACGCGCTCGTCACGGAACAGGCGGGTCGCCTACCAGTCGCCGCCGCCGAAGTCGCCGCCGCCGAAGTCGCCCCAGCCGCCGCCGCCACCGAAGTCGCCGCCGCCGAAGTCACCCCCGCCGCCGAAGTCGCCGCCACCGGCACCGGCGTCGTAACCGCCGCCGAAGCCGCCCATCGCGCCCATCATGCCCCAGCCCATCATCTGGCCCATCATGGTGCCGATGAACATGCCGGTCATGATGTCGCCGAAGCCGCCGTAGTAGCCGTAGGCGTACGGCTGGTAGGCCGGGCCCGCGTCGTAGTAGGGCCGGCGCTGGCCGTCGACCATGACCTCGCGCATCTGCGGGTCGAAGCCGCGCTCCACCGCCTCGGCGTCGGCCTTGCAGGCGGGCACGTCGCGCACCACGCCGCCTTGCGGGGCCCAGCGCACGTCACGCACCGAAGGACCGTGCTGCGGGTTGAAGAAGCAGGGCGCGCGCCGCTCGGGCACCGGCTGGTTGTCGACCCTGGCCTTCACCACGGCCAGCGCGTAGCGGCCCTCCTCGAGGGTGCCGGTGACCTCGCGGACCTGGTCGGCCCGCTCGACCGCGGCGAGCTGCGTCTTGGCCTTCTCGTAGGAGTCGAGAGCCTGCTGCCACTCGTCGATGTGCTTGCCGCCCTCGCCGGAGAGCACCACGTCGGTGTCGAGCGCGGTGATCTCCTCACCGAACTTGGTGACGTCCTCCTCGACGGTCTGCTTGACCGCGGCCAGGTCCTTGGCGTCCTGGATGGCCTGCTTCTTCTTCTTGTTGCGCGAGTAGAGGAAGTAGCCGCCACCGCCGGCCAGCGCGAGCACGCCGAGCGTGGCCAGCGCGCCGAAGCCGCTGCCGTCGTTGACCGGGCCGGAGTCGAGCGCGGAGCGCGCCTTGCCCTCGGCCATCAGGTTGACCCGGGCGATGAAGTCCTGCATGCCGTCGACGACGTTGTCGTTGTTGCGCACGGCGAGCTTCGACAGCTGGTCGGTCATGCCGGCCTTGCCGAAGTTGGACACGGCGAAGAGCGTCGGGCCGTCGAGCACGGCGACGGTCCACTGACCGCCGGACGAGGACTTCTTGGCCGTGCCGACCGCGTCGCCGAGCTGCTTGATGTAACCGGCGGGGTCGGTCACCGTGCCGTCGGGCAGAGCCGCGACGTAGATGTCGTTCTTGGAGTCTTTGAGCGCGTCACGGATCTCCGACTGCTGGTCAGAACTGAGCGCGGACCCGGACTCGACGAAAAGCGGGTCGCCGCCCTTCCAATGGGAGAGCACCGTCTGGGCGTCGGGCGGAGCCGCCGCCGCGTTGGCGGCAGGGGACAGCGCAAGAGTGACAAGTAGACCGGCGATGAGAGCCGCGATCGCGGCCCCTGCGCGGCGCAACGGGTGTGTCATTGGCAGCAAGCCTCCTTCGCCCATGAGGACGAACGGGCGGTCGGCAAAGTTCCTCACTCCGCACGTTACCTGCCCGGAGCCGTGTGGGTGCGCGGCGATCCCCGCGGATCGGGCGGCTCCTCACCTCCGGCAGCCCCGAAAACGGCGAAACCGGGCCCATCCCGGGCCCGGACCGCCCTGCCGTCACGCGTCCTTGATCTCGCAGATCGCCGCGCCGGCCGTGACCGTCTGGCCGACCGCCGCGGCGAGGCCGGTGATGACGCCGGACTTGTGCGCCGTCAGCGGCTGCTCCATCTTCATGGCCTCCAGCACCACCACGGTGTCGCCCTCGGCCACCGTGTCGCCGTCGCCGGCCACGACCTTGACGATCGTGCCCTGCATCGGGGAGACCAGCGCGTCGCCGCTCGCCGCCGCCTTCTTCGCGCCGCCCCCGGCGCGCCGGGGCTTCTTGGCGCCGGCCGCGGCCGGGGCGGCCGCGCCGAAGCCCGCGGGCAGCACGACCTCCAGCCGCTTGCCGCCGACCTCGACCGTGACCGTCTCGCGCGCCTCGGGCTCACCGGTCTCGGTCGCGCCCTCGTACGGGGCGATGGTGTTGTCGAACTCGGTCTCGATCCACCGGGTGTGGACGCTGAACGGCTCGCCGGTGAACGCCGGGTCGGACACGATCGCCCGGTGGAACGGCAGCACCGTCGGCATGCCGTCGATCTCGAACTCGGCCAGCGCCCGCCTGGACCGGTCCAGTGCCTCCTCGCGGGTCCGGCCGGTCACGATCAGCTTGGCCACCAGGGAGTCGAACGCGCCCGGCACCGTCATGCCCGCCTCGTAGCCGGCGTCGAGCCGCACGCCGGGACCCGACGGGGCCCGCATGGCGGTGAGGGTGCCCGGGGCGGGCAGGAAGTTGCGCCCCGCGTCCTCGGCGTTGACGCGGAACTCGATCGAGTGGCCGCGCAGCTCGGGGTCGTCGTAGCCGAGCGGCTCGCCGTCGGCGATCCGGAACATCTCCCGTACGAGGTCGACGCCCGCGACCTCCTCGGTCACCGGGTGCTCGACCTGCAGGCGGGTGTTGACCTCCAGGAAGGAGATGGTGCCGTCCTGGCCGACGAGGAACTCGCAGGTGCCGGCCCCGACGTAGCCGGCCTCCTTGAGTATGGCCTTGGAGCTGGAGTAGAGGATGTCGAGCTGCTCCTGGCTGAGGAAGGGCGCGGGCGCCTCCTCGACGAGCTTCTGGTGGCGGCGCTGCAGCGAGCAGTCGCGCGTGCTGACCACGACCACGTCGCCGTGCTGGTCGGCCAGGCACTGGGTCTCGACGTGCCGCGGCCGGTCGAGGTAGCGCTCGACGAAGCACTCGCCCCGGCCGAAGGCGGCCACCGCCTCGCGCACCGCCGACTCGTACAGCTCGGCGACCTCCTCCAGGCGGCGCGCCACCTTGATGCCGCGCCCGCCGCCGCCGTAGGCGGCCTTGATCGCGATGGGCAGGCCGTGCTCCTCGGCGAACGCGACGACCTCGTCGGCGCCGGACACCGGGTCCTTGGTGCCGGCGACCAGCGGCGCGCCGACCTTCTGGGCGATGTGCCTGGCCTGCACCTTGTCGCCGAGCGCGGCGATGGCGGCGGGCGGCGGGCCGATCCAGATCAGGCCCACGTCGATGACCGCCTGCGCGAAGTCGGCGTTCTCGGCCAGGAATCCGTAGCCCGGGTGCACCGCGTCGGCGCCGGACCGCGCCGCCACGTCGAGCAGCTTGCGGATGTCGAGATAGGTCTCCGCGGGCGACTGGCCGGTCAGCGCGTACGCCTCGTCGGCCACTTTCGCGTGGAGGGCGTCACGGTCCTGGTCGGCGTAGACGGCCACGCTTCCGAGGCCCGCGTCCTTGCACGCGCGGGCCACTCGTACGGCGATCTCGCCGCGATTGGCGATGAGAACCTTCTGCACCGACATCCATCCTTCCTGGGCGAGCACTGCGGGAAGTTTAAGTGCTCAAAAACGATCACCTGCAGGTGGGTCAGGCCAGATGGTGCTGCATTCGACCATAGCCGCTCGGTATGGAGGCCGACGACGCGGTGGCGCCCGATCTAGGGTGAGGGCGCTTCCCCGTCCGACCCAGCGTCCCCAACCAGGAGGTTTGCATGAGCCAGAGCATGCTCGGCGGCGACCCTGCAGAGATGCAGGCGATGTCCGCCCAGTTCAAGCAGCAGTCCGAGGCCGTGCGCGCCACGATGTCGGCGCTGGACAAGGAAGCCGCCAAGGTCGGCACGGCCTGGACCGGCCCCGGTGCCCAGAAGTTCCAGGGCGCGTGGCAGAACTACCGGACCGCCTTCCAGCGTATGACCGAGGAGCTGATCGAGGCGTCCCGGGTCATCGACACCTACCGGGGCAACATCGAGTCCGCGACTCGCTGACGGCGGCCACCGCGGAAGCCCCGGCCGGCGCCGGGGCTTCCGCGCGCCGTGACCCGGCGCGCTAATCTTTCCCGACATGTTCGGTCGCGCCCTCCTGGCGAGTCTGCTCGCCCTGCATCTCGTCGTGGCCCCCTGGCCGGCCACGGCGGCGGTCGCGGACGACAAGTGCGATCCGGGCAAGGGCACGCTCAAGCTGCCCGCCGGAGAGCCGTGGGCGCAGAAGCGGCTCGACATCAAGAACGCCTGGCGGCTGACGAGGGGCGCGGGGGTGACCGTCGCGGTCGTCGACAGCGGCGTCGACTACAGCCATCCGCAGCTGCGCATCTCCAAGATCATCGACGAGACGCACACCGGTCACTTCGACTGCGTCGGCCACGGCACCGCGGTCTCCGGCATCATCGGCGCCCGCTACCTCGCCGGCGTCCCCTTCCACGGCGTCGCGCCCGACGCCAGGGTCGTGATGGTCAAGCAGAGCAACAAGAAAGAGGGCGACATCGGCAAGCTCGTCGACGCCATCAACCACGCCGTCGACGCCCGGGCCGATGTGATCAACGTGTCCGTCCGCGCCTCCGACCACCCGGGGCTGCGGGCCGCGGTCCAGCGGGCGCTGGCGGCCGACATCGTCGTGGTGGCCGCCGCCGGCAACATCTCCGGCCCCGACGACGAGGACGTGCCGGCCTACCCCGCGTCCTACGACGGCGTGCTGTCCGTGGGCGGAGCCGCCCCCGACGGCCGCCGCGTCGACTCCTCCAACGCCGCCAGCCCGGTCGGCGTGGTCGGCCCCGGCATCGACCTCACCGCCCCCTGGCCGGGCCGGAGCTACAAGCGCGGCCTGGAGGGCACCAGCTACGCCGCTCCTTACGTGGCCGGCACCGCCGCCCTGGTCCGGGCCCGCTTCCCGCGGCTCAACCAGGAGCAGGTGCGCCGCCGCATCATCGCCACCGCCGACGGCGCCGTCGGCGGCGGCACCGGCGCGGGCATGGTGAACCCGCTGCTCGCGGTCACGGCGGTGCTGCCGTACGAGGCCGCCAACGCGCCCGTGGTGGCCGACCCGCCGCCGTCCGCGCTGCCCGCCGACGCCATCGCCAAGGTCCCGCCCCGCGACGAGACCGCCATCAGTGTCGCCACGGCGATCGGGGGCGGCGCACTCATGATCGTCATGGTGGCGGGGGCGCTGGCGCTGCTCGTCCCGCTGGGCCGGAGGCGGCGCTGGCGGGCCAGTCGGCCGACCTGATTGCGACTTAACGGCTATTTGTCAATTCGTCGGTGAAACCACTGATGCAAATGTGGCAGATGCGGTTGAATGTCCCTTCGAGATCATGCTCTTGATGAAGGGATGAAGATGCACCCCCTGCGGCCGGGTGATCCCGAAAAGCTGGGCGCGTACGTCCTCTCCGGACGGCTGGCGGACGGGCCGCGCGGGGCGGCGTTCCTCGGCAAGGAGGAGTCCGACGAGGCGCCGCTGAGAGTGGTCAAGTTACTGCCCGCCACGCCGGACTCCGGCGAGGACGAGATCGCCCGCATCACCGGTGTGGAACGCGTGTCCAGCGCGTACGTCGCCAGAACCCTGGAGGCGGGCCGGCACGGCGACCACCTTTATGTCGTACGCGAGCACGTCGAAGGACGCTCGCTCGCCGAGGTCCTGGCCGAGGACGGCCCTCTTGAGGCCGACGCCCTGGAACGGGTGGCCGTGGGCGTGCTCACCGCGCTCACCGCGATCCACCTGGCGGGCATCACGCACCGGGGGCTCACCCCGCACAACGTGATCATCGGCCCCGACGGCCCCCGCGTGACGGACATCGACCTCGGTGAGCCCGCCGGCGAGACCGGTTACCGGGCGCCGGAGCAGATCCGGGGGCTCGCGTACGGGCCCTACGCCGACGTGTTCGCCTGGGCGACGACGGTCGTGTTCGCCGCGACCGGGCAGCCGCCGTTCGGCCACGACGAGGCCGCGGTGCTCGACGGCGAGCCCGAGCCGGGTGACCTGGACGAGCCGCTGCGCCGGGTGGTCATGTCGGCGCTGTCCAAGGACGTCGCGCAGCGGCCGACCACCTACATGGCGCTGCTGCAGCTCCTCGGCGACAAGCGGGGCGGCGTCGTCGCCCGCAAGGGCAGCCCCGAGGGCGCGCCCCTCCAGGGCGTGCCGGTGCCGGGCATCCCGATGCAGGGCGCGCCGGGTCAGGGCGTGCCGGGTCAGGGTGTGCCGGGTCAGGGCGTGCCGTTCGACGGCGTGCCCATGCAGGGCGTGCCGGTCGACGGGCCGCCGCCGCAGGCCTGGGGCCCGCCGCCGGTGCCGCCGCAGCCGACCGCTCCGCTGCCTCCGCAGGCCGGCGGTCCCGTACCTCCGCAGGGCGCTTCCGACGGCCCTGTGCCGCCGCAGGGCGCCCTTCCCGGCGGCTCCCCTCAGGGAGCGCTCCCAGCCGAGCAGGAGCCGATGCGCGGCGTGACGGTGCCGCCGGCCGCGCCGGGCTGGGCGCCGCCGCCGGAACAGCCCCGGCAGGCGCCTGTGGCGGGGCAGACGGTGCCCTCCCGCGCGCCGCGCAAGTTCCCCGCGGGCCTCGTGGCCGCGGTGGGCGCGCTGGCGCTGCTGTCCGGTGTGGGGCTGTGGGGCGCCAACCAGTACGCCTCGACGCAGCGCTTCGAGCCGGTGGCCGCGGCAGGCGACCAGGCCGAGGAGCGCGGCTCCGGCCGCGACAAGGTGGAGAACGGCGTCGCCCAGGGGGAGAAGAACCCGGCCCCGCAGGACGACCAGCCGCAGGGAAGCCAGCCCGAGGTGACCGTGCCGTGGGCCACGCCGTCCAGCGGCGAGGCGAACGACGTCGGCCCGATGGTGCTGCCCACCGACTGGACGTCGCAGCCGCCCGCGACTCCCGAGCTGAGCACCGTGCCCACGCCGGTCCTGGTCACCACCCAGCCGGTGCCGCAGCAAGCCACGGCGCAGCCGACGGTGACCGTGACGGAAGACAGGAACGGGAAGCCGACGGCGCGTCCGACGCGGGCGCGGGACAGGGTCGAGCCGACCGGGTCGCCCGCGCCGACCGCCACCGTCACCGCGACGCCCACCCCGACGCCGACGCCGTCCCCGACGGTCACGGTGACCGTGACGCCGACCCCGACGCCGACCGTCACGGAGACCGTGGCGCCCTCGGCGGTGCCCACCGTGGCGCCGACGGCGGTCCCGACCCAGAAGCCGACCCAGAAGCCGACGGCCAAGCCCACGGCGACCGCCAAGCCCGGGGTGAACCCGTACTCGGCCGTCCAGGTCTGCGGCGAGGGCTTCTACGTGCAGCGCAGCCAGGCCTTCAAGGGCGGTGAGACCTTCCAGCTCTACAACGCCTCCGCCGGGGTGAACTGCGTGGTCACGCTGAAGAGGGTCAACATCGGCAAGGCGACCGAGGTGAGCGCCACCCTGGAGGTGCAGGGCGGCGAGACCAAGACCGCGCTGGGCAACTACGAGTACTACGCCGGCCCGGTGAAGGCGCCCGCCAAGGGCAAGTGCGTCCGCTTCGCCGGCAGCGTCGAGGACGAAGGCGTCCGCACCGGCTGGGCCAACTGCGGCTGACCCACCCGGCAGAAACCCCCTCCGGTGATCCGGAGGGGGTTTCGCGTTTCTCGACCGTTTCCCCCGCCGGAGCGCCTTCCCCCGAACGCCGGAACGCCTTGCCCCGAACGCCGGAACGCCTTCCCCCGAACCTGGTCAGGGGAGGCGCGGGAGCAGGCCGGTCCTGGCGGCTTCTGCCTGGTCCTCGGCGGCGGTGATGGCCGCGAGGATGGCGTCGGCGAGGCGGCGGGCGTCCGCGCGGCTCCGGGTCAGCGGATGGACCCGCAGGTCGAGCAGGGTGCCGAGGGCGTCCGTGACGGCGACGACGCGGCCTTCGTCGGCCCTTCCGGTGAACCGGCGCGCGCGCCACTCCGCCGCCGCCCGCTCGGCCCGCCGCGCCGTGGCGATCAGCTCCTCCAAGCGGGCCATCGCCTCTTCCATCTCCCGCACCGTTCACCCCTCCCGCATGACACGCTCGACGTGGGCGGCCAGCGGATCGGTGGCGCCGTCCGCCGGGCCGCCGGTCAGCTCCGTCAGCCGGTCGCCGAGTGCGCTCCGCGCCGCCGCGACGGCCTCCATGACGGCCCAGGCCACTCCCTCGTGGTCCAGGTCGCGCAGGCCCCGAGCGTCGATGTCCAGCCCGGTCAACCGGCCGGTGCCCGAGACCCGGGCCCGGACGGCGCCGGTCGCGTCGGTGCCCTCCAGCCGCTCCCGCGCCAGCTCGTCCAGCGTGCGGGCGAGCCCGGCCGTCCAGCCGTCCACCTCACGCAGGAGGGCGGCGAGGTCGCCGTCCCAAGCGTCCGGCCCGCTCATCACGCCTCCCCCGCGGGCACCCACAGGTCCCGCACGGCGGCCGGGTCCTCGATGGTCGGCGACAACCGCAGATCGCGTGCTCCTCGCCCGGGGTCGCCGGATTCGTAGAAGGCCCCGCGCAGGTCGTTCAGCTTCAGCTCCAGCTTGTTGAGGTCGCCCTCGTACGAGTTGTAGACGTCGGCGAACTGCTTGACGAGGTTGCCGAGCGCGGTCGTGAACACGCCGACCTGGGTCATCAGGGCGACCCGGGCGACGGGCTGCGCGCTCATGGAGGCCAGGGTGCGCAGGATCGGCGCGGAGCCGGCGTACAGCCCGATGACCGACAGGTCGTACTCGAGAACCTCTTTGAACTGACCGTGCATGGCGCCGCTCATCTCGTCCCCGACCTTGCCGAGCTGGCCGAACAGGCCGTTGACGTTGAACCTGATGTACTGCTGCAGCATTCCGGCCGCCTGCCCCTTCCAGTGGGGCGAGACGTCGTCGAAATAGCCGCGCCAGAGATTCGCCCGGTCGCCCTCCAGCGAGCCGGACATCTCCTTCCAGGTCTCGCGCCGGTCGTAGAACAGGAAGGGGTTGCCCAGGTTGGCGGTGGCGGCGACGTCCATGGCGAGCGCGGCCCCGCCGAGCCCGGACAGCAGCATCGCGCCCCTGGTGGTCTGGCGCAGCGGGTTGAGCTGGGTGACCAGGCGCTTGAAGAAGCCGGGGTCGGTGCGCGTGGCGGCGGGCGGCACCTGGACGGTCCTGGTGACGTTGCCGCGGGTGTCTGTCAGGTGGAGCTGCTGGACACCCGGCGGGGGAGTGGTCCGGCCGGGGACGACCAGCTCCGAAGGCTCGGTCACCGGTGCTCCGCCCGACGGTAGTTCAGGGCGGACCTGCTGATCTTGCCCGCGTCGGTGACGAGGACGTCGCGCAGGATGCCCGCGCTGTCGCTCCAGGTGTCGGCGATGGTGTTGAACCGGTTGACGAACATCAGGCCGACGACGGGCATCCCGGCGAGGGGAGCCAGGTTCCACCCCTCGAAGCGCGGTGTCCGCTGCCTGACCAGACCCACGCCTTCCGCGGCCTCGGTCATGGTGCCGGCGAAGCTGTCGAGGTAGCCGATGGCGCTCTCGTAGCCGGACTGGCCTGAGCCGCCCGGATCGCGGACGGGTGTGGTCCGCGTCCCGGCGGCGGTGGTGGGCAGCAGCGCCGGCGGCAGGCAGACGGGTGGCGGGCATCCGGGGGCGTGCGGGCACGGGCTGGTCAGCGCGGGCTCCTGATCAGTCGACACGTGATCTTTGTACCAGTGCGCCCCGCCGGAAATTTCGGTGTTTGCCCAGGTGAAGGGCAGTGTTCACGCCGCCGTAACTCCGTATGCGGGATCAGTACGGCTTGTAGCCGCCGCCGCGTGACAGTGACGCGATGCCCGGGTGGCCGGACAGGTCGCCGTAGCGGCTGTAGGTGTAGAGCACCCCGGCGATGATGTTGTCCACCGGCTCCCGGATCTTGTCGTAGCCGGGCAGGTGGTGGGCGTTGAACGTGGGCGGGATGGTCTGCATCAGGCCCTGGGACGGCACGCCGTTGCGCGCGTTGATGTCCCAGTTGTTGATGGCGTTGGGGTTGCCGCCGGACTCGTGGTGGATGATCGTCCAGATCCGCTGGATGTCCTGCGGGTCGTTCGGGTCCAGGTCGCTCACGTCCAGGCCGCGCCGCCGCAGGATCGCGGCCATCTCCGGCGACTTGATGACGGTGAGCGCCTGCTTGATCCACTCGACGACCTGCGCCCTGGGCGCGGGGGTGTTCCCGTACGAGGACGGCGCGCCGGCCCCGCCGCCGGAGACGTTCACCGCGCCGGGGCCGCCGTCGGTCGAGGCGAGCGTGGTGCGGTCGTCGCGGTATCCGGTGGGGCTGTAGCCGGTGACCTTGCGCCAGTCGGCCTCGTTGTCGCCGGGCAGGAAGTCGGTGCCGCCGGGCTGGCGGATGCCCTTGAAGAAGCCGAAGCCGTCCTCGCCGAGCTGCTTCTCCAGGTCGCCCTTGGCGGTGGTCAGCGCCTCCTCGGCGTCGCTCACGGCCTTGCGGGCCTGGCCGACGGGGTCGCCGCCGAGCTGGGCCTTGACGTACGCGTCGACGTCGCTCTGGGCCGCGTCGGCGTGGTCGCCCCGGTAGGTGCTCTCCGCCGTCCCCGCGGACGCGTGCAGCCCCTTGACGGTGCCGTGGGCGGTCTCCAGCGCGTTGGCGGCGGTGTCGAGCGCGGTGGCGCAGGAGGTGAGCGCGCCCTGCAGGTCGCCGCCGGCCTTGGGGTAGGCGGCCATGTAGCCGGTGAAGGCGGTGGCGGAGCCGCCCGCCCAGGCCTTGCCGACCTCGTTCACGTTCGTCACCAGCCGGTTCGTGGCGGTGGCGACGTGCCCGCCGGCCGTCCGCAGACTGCCGGCCAGGTCCCTGATCGCCTGCGGGTCGCCGGCCAGTTTCGCCTTGAGCGCGGCCAGGTCAGAAACCACGCTCATACGGTCGAAGCCCCTTCGGCGCCGCGGAAGTTGGTGGCGACCTCGCCGAGCGCGCGCTCGACGTTCTCCAGGCGGTTGCGCCCCGCGCCGAGCTCCTCCCGTACGGAGGCCCAGACCGCGTCGATCTTGCCGGCCAGCCCCGCCGCGCCCTCCAGGGTTCCGAAGATCGTGGAATCGGTGTCGCCGGACGGGGCCTTGAGGTCCGTGCCGACGAAGGCGTCGTCGAGATCGAGCATGTTCTTCACCCGCAGTGCCTGCCTCCCGCACTCCTCCAGCGCCTGCACGTGCACGTCGACGAAGGTCACTGTTGCTCCTGCCCGAGGTAGGCGGTCTGGATCAGGCGCGAGCCGAGCCTGCGGTCGACGTGGAAGCCGCGTCCGACGGGCAGCTGCTGCGGCCGCACGTTGCCGAAGAGCTGGCCTTCCTCGCGGTTGCCCGACATGATCAGCGCCGGGCTGGCCATCTCCTTCAGCCGCTGCACCGCCTGGTCGAACATGGCACGGCTGGCGCCGCCGCTCTGCCGGGCCAGCACCAGGTGCAGGCCGATGTCGCGGGCCTGCGGCAGCAGCTCGGCCAGCGGCAGCAGCGGGTTGCTGGTGGTCGCCACGAGGTCGTAGTCGTCGACCACGATGTACAGGTCCGAGCCCTGCCACCAGCTCCGCGAGCGCAGCTGCTCGGGCGTCAGATCGGCCGGCGGCAGGCGGTTGAGCAGGGCACTGCGGGCGTCCTGGATCAGCTCGGCGGCGGCCGTGCTGGAGGCGGCGTAGCCGATGCGGTGGTCGGTCACCGCCGTGTCCAGCAGCGAGCGCCGGTAGTCGATCACGATCATCATGGCCTCGCTCGGCGTCTTCCGCGTGACCAGGCCCTCCATGATCAGCTTGAGCACGTTGGACTTGCCGCACTCGTTGTCGCCGAACACGATGAAGTGCGGATCGGTGTCGAAGTCGAGCATGACGGGCGCGAGCGCGTCCTCGTCGATGCCGATCGCGATCCTGCCGGGCCCCGTCTGCTCCGGCCCCGGCAGCTGGGCCACGGGCAGCAGCGACGGCAGCAGGCGCACCGGCGCCGCCGACGGCCCCTGCCACGACTGCCGCACGGCCTCCACGAGCGAGCGCATGCCCTCGGAGACGTCCGCGGCGCCGCGCCCGCCGTCGATGCGCGGCAGCGCCGCGAGGAAGTGCATGCCGTCGCGGGTCAGGCCGCGCCCCGGCACGCCTTCGGGCACGGCGATCGACGCCTTCCTGCTGATCTCCGACTCGTACGCGTCACCCAGCTTGAACTCGATCCTGGTGCCGAACAGGTCCCTGATGGCCGGCCGGAACTCCGACCACTTGTTGGTCGCGGCCACCACGTGGATGCCGTAGCCCAGCCCGCGGGCCGCCAGGTCGGTGATCACGGCCTCCAGGCTCTCGAACTCCTGCCTGATCGTCAGCCATCCGTCGACGACCAGGAACACGTCGCCGAAGCCGTCGCTCTGGGCGGTGCCCTCGGCCACCATCCGGCGGTAGGTCGCGATGGAGTCGATGCCGCGCTCGGCGAAGCCCCGCTCGCGCTGCCGCAGGATCCCCGACACCTCGGCCACGGTCCTGCGCACCCGGTCGGTGTCGAGCCTGGTGGCCACGCCGCCCACGTGCGGCAGCCCGTCCAGGATGCCCAGGCCGCCGCCGCCGAAGTCCAGGCAGTAGAACTGCACCTCGCGCGGCGTGTGGGTGAGCGCCATGCCGGTGATCAGCGTGCGCAGCACGTTGCTCTTGCCGCTCTGCGGCCCGCCGGCCACGCCGATGTGCCCTGCCGCGCCGGACAGATCCAGCCAGTACGGGTCGCGCCGCTGCTCGAACGGCTTGTCGATGATGCCGATGACGGTGTGCAGGGTGCCCCGGCCGGCCCAGCCGGGCGTGGACAGCCCGAGCTCCGGGGTGACCGAGAGCGCCGGCAGCAGGTGTGCCAGCGTGGGCGGCTCGCCGAGCGGGGGCAGCCAGATGCGGTGCGCCGCCGGGCCGTGCCCCTGCAGCCGCCGCACCATGATGTCGAGCAGGCTGGTCTGCGACGAGCGCTCCTCCACCTCGGCGACCGGGGCCTCCTTGGGCTTCGGCACGACCGGGAGCGGCACGTACGCCGAGCCGTACTCGACGACCTGGCGCAGGATCGTGTGCCCGTCGTCCGAGGCGGCGCGGCGGCCGTCCGGCTGGTAGGGGCCTGACACGTACGCGGCCTTGAACCTGGTCATGCCGGTGGTGTCGAACTTGAGGTAGCCGTTGCCCGGCGCGGAGGGCAGCTCGTAGGCGTCGGCGACGCCCAGCACGACCCGGCTCTCCATGGCGGAGAACGTCCGCAGGCCGATCCGGTACGACAGGTGGGTGTCCAGGCCGCGCAGCCGTCCTTCCTCCAGCCGCTGCGAGGCGAGCAGCAGGTGCACGCCGAGGGAGCGGCCCAACCGGCCGATCATCACGAACAGCTCGATGAACTCCGGCTTGGCCGACAGCAGCTCGCTGAACTCGTCCAGCACCACGAAGAGCGTCGGCAGCGGCGCCAGTTCGGCCCCCTGCTCCCTGGCCCGCTCGTAGTCGCGCAGCGAGGCGTAGTTGCCAGCCGCCCGGAGCAGTTCCTGGCGGCGCACCATCTCGCCGTGCAGGGCGTCGAACATGCGGTCGACCAGCGGGAGCTCGTCCTCCAGGTTGGTGATGACCGCCGAGACGTGGGAGAGCGAGTCCAGCCCGAGGAAGGTCGCGCCGCCCTTGAAGTCGACCAGGACGAAGTTGAGTATCTCGGACGAGTGCGTGACCGCCAGGCCCAGCACCAGCGTGCGCAGCAGCTCCGACTTGCCGGAGCCGGTGGCCCCGATGACCAGCCCGTGCGGACCCATGCCGCCCTGGGCGGACTCCTTGATGTCGAGTTCGACGACCCGGCCGTCGGCGCCGAGCCCGATCGGCACCCGCAGCCTGTTGCGGCCGGCCCGGGGCCGCCAGGCGACCGCCGGGTCCAGCAGGCCGGGATCGCCGACGCCCAGCAGGTCGGTGAGCGTGGTGTTGACCGAGAGCACGTCCTCGGCGTCGCCGCCGCCGGCCGCCGAGGTGCGCAGCGGCGCGAGCTGCCTGGCCAGGCCCTCGGCCCGCAGGTAGTCGAGGCGGTCGGGGTCGCCGAGCCGGGTCCTGTGCTCCTTGCCCGTGTGGTCGAGCTTCACCATGTGGAACCCGTCCGGCTGGACGTCGAGCCGGAGCGTGCTCTTCTCCTCCACGTCGGCGGTCGTGCCGGACAGGTCGATGACCGTCACGCCCTGGATGGCGTCACTGCCGAGCTGCGACTCCTGCGGCACGTGCCCGCCGTCCACGATGAGCACGTGGTACGGGAGCGCGTCGGCCGCCGCGCCGGGCCGGAACCTGGCCCGTTCCTTGAGCTCACCGCCGACCAGCCGGTCCAGCTCGCTCAGGTTCTCGGTCATCAGCCGGACCTGGCCGGCCGCGTCCGTCTCCTCGGGATGCAGCGCGTGCGGCAGCCACTTGACCCATTCCCAGTAGGGCATCCACTCGCCGCTCGCGCACACCATGATCCGCATGTCGTCGGGTGAGTGGAACACGGTCAGCTGAGCGATCATGGAACGCGCGAGGTCGCGCACGGTCGCCGGGTCGCCGCTGACGCGGATCCTGGCGAACGAGCCGAGCGCCACGGCGACCGGCAGCCCGGCCACGGTGGAGTGCGCCCTGATGAACCTGCGCAGCGCGCCGGCCGACAGCGCGTCCAGGTCCTCGACCGGCTTGGAGTCCGGCGGGATGAGCTGGATGGCGAGCTTCTGGACACCGGTGCCGAGCCGCACGGTGGCGAAGTCCTCGTCGCGCGGCCGCCGTTCCCACAGCCGCGGGCCCATGGCGATCCACCACAGGGCGTCGGGTTCGGGCCCGCTCCACTCCAGGGCCTCGCGCTGCTGCCTGGCCGCACGCCGGGTCCGCTTGCGCACCTGGCCCAGGTAGCGGAAGTAGTCGCGGCGGGCGCCGTTGAGCTTGTACTTGCGCTCGCCGAGCTGGCGGCCCAGCTGGCCCGCCGTCATGCCGACCATGGACAGCGCGAACAGGCCGCTGGCCACGTACATGATCGGGTTGGCGTTGCCGAAGGCGGTGAACATGAGGGCCATGGCCGCGGCGCCCGCGAGCATGGGCAGATAGGTCAGGACCATCGAGAACCCCTGAGGCTGGACCTCGGGGATCTCGGGCGGGGATTCGAGCAGCACCTCGCCGCGCGGCGGTTTGGGGCCGGGGCGGCGTTCCGGGCGGCGTACGACGACGATGCTCATCGAGACGTTCTTACCAGAAGAGACCCGATATGTTCTCTGTTGTCCGTGACCATTGGTGGGGACGGAGAGTTGAGATGGGACATATCGTTCAGGGCCCTCCACCCGGATCGCCGTCCCCCATGGGACCGCCGCCCGGTCAGCCCCCGATGCACGGGCCGCCCGGCGGGTTCAGGGGGCCGTCCGGGTTCTCCGGTCCGCCCGGCCCGCCGCGCGGACCGATCCAGCAGGGCGCGCTGGCGCAGGTTCCGGTGCCGTTGCCGGCCCAGTGCCACGTGACGATCGTCGGCCCGCGGCGCAAGGCCGACCTCGCGCTGCCCGCCGACATCCCGCTGCCCGCGGTGCTGCCCAGCCTGCTGCGCGCGCTGGGCGAGGTGAACGGCGACTCCGCCGCCGCCCCCGGCTGGACGCTGCAGCGGCTCGGCGGCGCGCCGCTCGACCTGGGGCAGAGCCTGGGCACGCTGGGCGTGCTCGACGGCGAGATCCTCTACCTGCGCCCGCGCGAGGCGATCCTGCCGCCCGCCCTGTACGACGACGTGGCCGACGTGGTCGCCACCGGGGTGCGCGAGGGCCGCGGGGCGTGGACCGCCAAGCAGACCAGGATCATGGGCGCCAGCGGCGCGACGGCCCTGCTGGTGCTGGGCGCGGTGGGGCTGGCGATCTCCGGCATACCTGCGCTGACCGTCACCATCGTGGCCGCGCTGCTGGCGCTGCTGCTGATCGTCACCGGCACGCTGCTGTCCCGGGCGGTCGGGGATTCCATGGCCGGGGCGCTGATCGGGCACGCGGCGCTGCCGTACGGGCTCGTCGCCGGGCTGTTCGCGCCCGGGAACGCGGCCGGCTACGGCGCGCCCCACCTGCTGGCGGCCCTCGCCTGCACGGCCCTGGTGGCCGCCGTGGGCGGGGCGCTGATCTCCGACGGCGTGCCCGGCTTCCTCGGCACCGCCGGGGTGGCCACCGTGGGCGGCATCTGCTCGGCGATCGTGATGGTGTGGTCGCCGCCGCCGGCCGGGGTGGCCGCGCTGGCCGTCGCGCTCCTGCTGGCGCTCAGTCCGCTGGTGCCCACGCTCTCGTTCCGGCTGGCCAAGGTGCCGCTGCCGGCCATGCCGACCACCGCCGAGGAGCTCCGCGCCGACAACCAGCGGCTGGACGCGTCGGCCATCCAGGAGCGCACCAGGGTCGCGCAGGGCTACGCCACCGGCATGATCGCCGCGATCGCGCTCTCGGCGCTGGTCGCGCTGCTGCTGCTGGTGCTCGGCGACGGCTGGGTGATGGACGTCATGACGGTGTCGCTGTCGCTCACGCTCATCATGCGGGCCCGGGTGTTCCGCGGGCTCGGCCAGCGCGTCTGGCTGATCGGCACGGGCCTGTCGGGTCTGGCCATGCTGGCGGTCTCGATGGTCGGCCAGGGCGGCGTCGTCGGCTCGGTGGCGCTGGCCACCGCGATCCTGTGGCTGGCGCTGATGACGGTGGGCATCGGGCTGTGGCTGGCGACGGGCAAGCCGTCGCCGTTCTGGGGGCGCGCGGCCGACATCCTCGACATCGCGCTGATCGTCCAGCTCTTCCCGCTCGCGCTGGGCGTGCTCGAGGTCTACGCGTGGGTGCGCGGGCTGTCCGGGTGATCCGTTCGTTCGTACCGGAGGTTGAGAGATGCAGGAGTTCGGCGACTTCGCCAACATCGACGTCGACAAGCTGTTCAAGGGCATGGACGACCAGTTCGCCCGGCTGGAGAAGTTCCAGGAGGGCATGGGCGACTGCGTGGGCCGGGCCGAGGACGAGGACGGCCTGGTCGTCGTGGAGTTCGGCCAGACCGGCGTGCGGGAGCTGTTCCTGCACCCGAAGGCCATGCGGCTGGGCTCGGCCGAGCTGTCCGACATGATCAAGACCGTGCTGGCCGAGGCGACGGCCGACTTCCAGCGGAAGTTCAGCGAGCTGGCCGACGAGGCGTTCGGGAAGCAGGACAACCCGATGCGGTTCGGCGACGACCCCGAGGCGGCGGTGGGCGAGATCAGGAAGGCGGAGGCGGCCTACGACCGGGCGTTCACCGATGTGATGGGAGAACTCGACCGCATCCGCCGTCGGCTGGAGCTCTGACGACCTGCAGATTCACCATTAAGTCGCTACAGCGCGACCAATCCGTAATCTGAGGATTCTGGGAATCTTGGGGTTGATGTTGACTAACATGACTTTTGATGTTGTTCGCGGGGGTCAGTAACACCTTGTCGCCCGCGTGACAGACGACGCCATGTCGACTTGGAGGGTCCAGTGGCACTGTACGGGGCAAGTCCGACCCAGCTGACCAACGCGGCAGGCTACTGCCAGGACACCGCGCAGTACATCGAGGGGATGCGCCAGCGGGTGCAGCAGATCAAGGCCGACCTGACCACCCAGGGGTGGAAGGGCGGGGCGGCGCAGCGGTTCAGCCAGGCTCTCGACCAGTGGGACGGGGAGTTCAAGGGGGTCATCAAGATCCTCGAAGACATCTACGACCGTCTCAACATCGGCGCGGGCGTCTACCGCAACGCCGCCGACCAGAACATGGACATCGCGGGCGGCTTCGCGGGCGCCGGCGAAGCCGGTCGCATCGACTCCCTCATCAACGCCAACCGCTGAGCAGGACGGACATCACCATGAGCATGCCTGACGACTACACCTATGTCCGGTTCGGCTCCATGGAGCAGGCCTACGAAGAGCTCAAGAAGGTCATCACCGAGCTCGACCGGGCCACCGACGACCTGTACCAGGACATCCAGCGCGAACTCGGGGCGAGCTGGGAAGGCGAGGCCGAGGCGTTCTTCGAGACCAAGCGCAACCAGTGGAACGAGCATGAGAAGGCCATGGGCCGCCAGCTGTTCCAGGCCGCCGAGGCCGTCAGCATCGCGAAGGGCAACTACGAGTCCGCTGAGCGGCGCAACATCAGCATCTGGACCGACTAGCCCGGTCCGTCCTTTCTCTCGGTCATCGCAGGTCCGCGGTGGCCGAGAGACTGCTGCGAGTGGAGAGGAACCACGGGGATGGCGGAGCCGGAAGAGCGCGGGGACGAACTGCCGGTCAACCCGAGCCTGTTCGACGCTCGGGAGAACTCGCCGGCCAGCATGCGGGTTATCGCGGAGGAGTTGCGGGCCAGTCTCGAAGCCATGCTCGGCAACGGCGAACGGCCCAACGGCAACGTCAACCAGATCGCGACGGGCGACCGGCCGGCGGACGAGGAGATCCCGCTGACCACCGCCCAGATCGGTCAGTGGAACGACGCCTCGGCCCTGGCCGCGACCGTCGGCTCGCAGAACGCGGGCCAGAAGTTCGCCGACGTCTACCAGAAGTTCATCACGGCGTACCAGAGCGTGGTCGAGGCCGTCGAGGCCAGCGCGGCGAACCACGACGGCGCGCGTCAGGCCAACGAGGGGTGAGCGCCTGGTGAGCAAGCAGGAAATCGTCACAATCCCGTCCTACGCCAGCACGCCCTTCGGCGACCGGCCCTGCTCGAACAGCCAGGAGATCAACTCGTGGCTGGACGGCACCGACCCGACCTATGTGCGGGGGGCCGGGCAGACGTACGCCAACGCGTCCAGCAAGGTCGAGCAGGCCGTCAACGCCCTGGAGGAGCACGCCGGCCGGATCGTCCAGATCTGGAAGGGGCCCGACTCCGCCCTGGCCCGCGACGCCCTGCTGCTGCTGCACGCGACGGGCCAGGAACTGTCGACCAAGATGCGGCAGATGGGCACCGCGCTGCAGACGTACGCGGGCCACCTGGAGACGGCCAGGACAGAGGCGAAGCGGGCGCCGACGGGCGCCGAGGTGGCCGGCAACCACCTGCAGGCCACCGACGCCGAGGATTCGGTGATCCTGCAGGCGGCCAAGAACACGATCGCCCAGGACGCGATCCACAAGCTCAACACGGAGATCGTCACGATCTTCAACTCCGAGGTGCCGCCGTACATCATGTACGAGCTGCCCACGGTCAACCTCCCGGGCGCCGGGAGCTACGACAACCCCGGATACCCGATCGGCACCACCTCGCGGGGTCCCACGTTCGGCTCGCTGGCCACCGACCCCTCGGGCGTCGGGCCCGGCGCGACGGTCGGGACGACCCCTGTCGGCACCACCCCGGACGGGACGAACCCCGGCGGCGTCGACGGCACCGACCCGAACAACCCGAACAACCCCAACGACCCGAACGACCCGAACAACCCCGATGGCCCGAACGGTCCGGGCACCCAGGAGCCGGACCCGCCGCCGGACCAGAACCCGGCCCAGAACTCGGCGACCAACCCGGGCGACGGCACCGCGCCCCCGGTCATCGGCGCGGAGAACCGGACGACCACCGACGGCACGGACGGGGTGAACCCCTACCAGACCGACCTGGCGACGTTCACGCCGACGACCGCGGTGACGCCGACGACGTTCACGCCGGTGACCAACACGGTGACGCCGTACTCCGTGGTGGGCACGTCGCCCGGCGTCCCTTCCGTGATCGGCTCCCCGGGCGCGCTCGGCGGCCAGTCACCGATGGGCGCGGTCGGGCGCGGGTTCGGCGGCGGCGGCCTGGGCGGCACCCCGTTCATGCCGTACATGGGCGGCGGGGCCGGCGGCGCGGGCGAGCACAGCGACATCGAGCGCACCACGTACCTGTCGGAAGACCCGAATGCCTGGACGACGGGCCATGACACGACCGACCCCGTGATCGGATGAGCTGATGGGCAACGACTGGCCGACATTCCCTTCGTTCGGCTCCGACGGCAAGGCGTCGTCGGGGATCTCCTTCACCAAGGACGAGCTCGCCAACGCCGGGAACCAGATCACCGGCCAGACGGAGCTCATCGGCACGCTGCAGGGCAACTCCGGCAAGCTGCCCGTCCCCTGGCCGCACTTCGGGGTCCTCGGCCTGGGCGTGCACAACGCCCACCAGAAGGCCATCGACAGCCAGCGTGAGGCACTGGAGAGGGCCCGCGACGCGCTCGCGTCGTGGGATCCGGCGCTGCGCTCGGCCGACAGCAACTACCGGAAGGCCGACGACGACAGCGGCGGCTGGGATCCCAACAACCTGGGGGGCGGCGGCGACCTCGGCGGCCTCGGCGGCATGGGCGACCTGGGGAACAACATGCCCGGCCTCGACGAGACCGGGCTGCCCGAGACGCCGGACCTGACCCAGCCGGATCTCACGCAGCCGGACACCGACCTGCCGGGGACCGACCTACCAGGCGCCGGCGACCCCTCCACCGGCCTGCCCGACGGCAGCCTGCCCGGGACCGGCCTGCCGCAGCAGAACCTGCCGACCACCCAGCCGGTGGACATGAGGGTGCCCGACCTCGACTCGGCGCTGAACCCCAACAAGACCGATCTGTCGGCCCACCAGCCCACGATGCCGAACGGCCTCACCGCCGACCCCAACGCCAACGGCAACGCCAACGGCAACGGGAACGGCCGCGAGGGGGGCACCTCCGGGGGTGGCGCCTCGGGATCGAGAATGGGCTCCAACGCGCTCGGCGCCGGAGCGCTTCGGGGCGCGGGCGGGGCCGGCTCGCCGATGATGCCGTTCATGCCGATGGGAGCGGGCGCCGGGGCGGGCAGCGCCGACGAGCGCGACCGTGAGAAGACCGTCGGCCTGGCCGAGGACGAGGGCGTCTGGGGCGGTGAGGAGGACATCGCGCCTCAGGTGATCGGACAGGAGGACGTGTGAGCTTCTTCAAAGAGGTCTACTGGACGGCGGCCGGGACGGCCACGGCAGCCGCGTTCATGATCGGGCAGCCCTGGGCGTTCTACGTGGCCAGCGGCATCGGCACCATGATCTCCGATCCCGAGGGCATGACCGAGTCGGCGCAGCACTGGCGCACGGCCGACCGGAACGGCGCGACGACGGAGCTCGACGACCTGACCACCCAGCTCGCCTCGCTGAAGACGCAGCTGAAGGACCAGGGCACGTGGGAGGGCGAGGCGTTCACCGCCTTCGACGAAATCCACACCAGCTACACCGAGTCGGTCAAGCAGCTCAAGGAGATCAGGAACGCCACCGGCGACGCCGTCGACTCGTCGGCCACCTTCTACAAGTGGGGCGCCGTCTTCTGCCAGACCATCGCTCTCGGCATGATGGCCCTCGGCATCGCCAAGATGATCGCCAAGGCCAGCCCCGTCAGCGCGGTCATCGCGGAGGGCGTGGCCGCCACCTTCGGCAAGATCACCCTGACGGCGGTCAAGCAGGTCCTGTGGAAGCAGCGCTGGGTCGCCGGCGGCCTGGGCATCGCGCTCTACACGGCCGTGAACATGAGCGAGGCGGCCGGCAAGGTCTTCCCCACGCTCAAGGCCATACCGACCGAGATGTCCATGATGGAGGGCGGCAAGCTGAAGCCCTTCATGAACGACGGCATGACCTACGACGAGAACACGGGCGCTCTCCTGCCCAAGGTGGACGACTCGCTGGCCCAGATCTGAGACGCCCCGGCACGGGGGCGTCTACTGGGTGGCCTGCCGGATGGGCGCCACGTCCTGCACCGGCGTCCTGGCCGCCGCCGGGTCCAGGGCGGGCCCCTCGGGGATCAGCCACAGCAGGTGGGAGGGCACCGGCGCGACGTCCGAGGCGTCGTACCCGAGCTTCTCGACGAGATCGGCCGAGGTCAGCGGGAACCGCTTGCCCTGGTCGGTGATGAGCGAGTACTGCTGCACCGCCGACAGCTGCCCGTCGCCCGGCAGGGTCCCGGCCAGCACCGCGCCGCCCGGCGGCAGCAGCACCTGGTCGACCTTGTCCGCCCCGGTGCTCGACGACGGCGTCGGGATGCCGATCCGGCTGCCCGTGGTCAGTACGGCCTTGGTCGAGCCCTTCTCGGTGTCCTCGTACACGGCGCAGAGCGGAGCCGACACCCCGGGCGAGCGGAAGGACGGCATACCCGCCGGGAGCCCGCTGTCGAGCATGCGGCGCCCGGACGCCTTGGCGGCGTTGGCGGTCGCCGCGTCGATCGGCGTCTCGCGGACCGGGGCGCGGCCGTAGGCGACCTTGCTGGCCGGGTCCATGAGCAGCAGCATGGCCTGGGTCTGGTCGATCGGCGCGAGACCGTCGGCGAGCAGGACGTACCACCGCTCCTTGCCGCCCGCCACCGACTCCACCTTGTAGACCTGCCCGACCCTGGACGTCCTGCCGTCCGGGCCGGGGACCTTCTTGCCGCGCTGGGTGATCTTCGGCGCGGCGAAGTCCACCCCCTCCGGGATGGCGTTGATCCACGAGGGCGGCACCCGGCGCGGCGTCTGGTCGGTGAGCCGGCTCACGTTGGTCACCCGCATGCGGTGGTTGGCCCACAGCACCCAGCTCTGCTGCCCGTCGCTGACGACGAGCGCCTCGTCGCCCACGGGCTTCCCGCCGAGGTCCGTACCGGCCACGAGCGTCACGAACGGCTTACGCACCCCCGCCGCGTCGGCCCCCTCCACCACGCACGCCGACCACGGGGCCTTGACCAGCCGCTCCTTGGCCGGCAGCGAGTCGGGGGCGCCCGGGATGCCGACCTCCCGCCCGCGGGCGAAGCCGGCCAGCGACTCGGCCGAGACCGTCCTGACCTTGATCTCCTCACTGTCGAGCAGCAGCCGCCCGGACACGTAGTTGGCCACCGGTTGCAGTTCGGCGGTCCGCTGGTTGTAGACGTAGGAGGCGCCGGTCTCCTCCTCGACCAGCAACTGCCCGGCGGCGGTCAGCTTGGTGGCGTTCCCCGGGTTGAGCAGCCCCCAGATCCCGAAGGCGGCGATGATCAGGACTGCCACCAGGAGTCCCGCGAACGTCGCCACGTTCTGCCGCCGCATGGGCGATTCGGGCAGATCGGGTTCTCCCTGCAGCAATGCCAAACCCAGACGTTGCGTCATAAGGCGATGCGCCTGGTAGAGATCCTTCTGGGTCTGCATAGCGCCTTATGTTACGCAAGTTGAATGTGTGTCTTCTGTACGGAAAAGCAACTGTTCGAGTAAGGTGCTTGATCGAGTACCCGAAGGGGGAGGTCTCGTGGGAGCAACGAAACCGCCGGAGGATTGGCCGGGTCTGGTAGCCGAGCGGGACGGGGTCGGCTACGACAAGACGAAGATCGCTAACGTGGCCGGGGCGCTGCGCGAAATCATGAAGCCCATCAACGGCGTCGGCTACGGCGAGTACCAGGGCTCCATCCAGGACCTGAGCATCCACGGCTCGCTTTCCGAAGCGCGCATGCAACTGCGCAGCATCGACCGCTACGAGAGCGGCGAGACGTTCGCCACGACGCTGGAGACCGCGCACCGGGAGTTCCTCAACGTGTACGAGGACGTCCTCAAGAACTTCGGCATCGCCATCGCGCTGATCGACGCCGGAGCCGGCAACTACGGGGTCACCGACATCGCCAACCAGGGGGTGTGAGCGAGATGGGGGAGACCACGCAGGAAACCCACGTCATCAAGCCGGGGTCCGGCAGCTGGGGCGTCGAGACCGGCGACCGCAACGTCGAAGAGGTCGTGACCTTCATCAAGGGCTTCAACGCCGCGAGCATCAGGCAGGCGGCCGGCTCCTACAAGGACGCCCAGGAAGCCGTCAACACGGCCAGGGAAGCCATCAAGGAGCAGGCCGTCAAGCTCGCCCAGGTGTGGGAGGGCGAGGCCTCCGTCGAGGCCCAGACGGCGCTCGGCATCCTGTACGTGACGATGGGCGAGCTCGCGAACAAGCTCGGCGCGATGCACTCGCCCGTCGAGAACCTCGCCACCGTGGTCACCAAGCACCAGGAGTTCATCGACGACACCTGGAAGGGCGTCATGCCCACCTGGGTGAACCAGGACCTCGGCAGCTGGAACGACAGCATCACCGACTACTACAGCACCTACACCGGCTACTACGAGGGCAACAACGCCACCGGCAAATGGGGCTCCCAGGACGAACTGGCCGGCCACCACCTGCAGATCTTCGCCAACGACCTCACCCGCGTCCACCAGGACATCCCGGACAAGGTCGAGAAGAACCTCCGCGACCTCAAGCCCCCGACGACCACCGAGGACGGGCCGCTCCAGATCACCTACCCCACGGGCGACACCGGCGGCGGCGGCTTCACCCCTCTCTCGTACGACGGCTCCGGCCTGAACGGCGGCCCGAACGGCATCGGCGACACCGACGGCCCCTCCTTCAGCCCGTACGACCCGAACACCGGCCTCACGAACCCCGACGGCACCGGCATCGACCCGAACGGCACCTACCCTCCCGGCACCACCGGACCCAGAGGCTCCACCACCACCACCGGCGGTGGCACCCACCCCTCGGTCGACACGACGGGCCTCAACCGCAACCCCTCAGGAACCGGCACCAACCCCACCACCCTGGCCGACTACACCCCCACCACCGGCTACACGCCCCCCGGCGCCACCCCGACGTCCACCGCCTACAGCACCCCCACGACGTCATCCACACCCGGCACCGGCACCGGCACCGGCACGGGCGGCGGCCTCCTCCCCGGCCAAGCCACCAGCCTCGGCACCCGCTCAGGCACCGGCCCCGGCATGCCCTTCCTCCCCATGGGCGGCGCAGGCGCAGGAGCCGGCGGCGCCGGTGACTCCCGCGACCGCGAATCCACGACGTGGCTCCACGAGGACGACGACGTCTGGAACGACGACACCGGCTCGGTCAACAGCCGCATCGGCTAACCCCCCGCCCCCAAACACAGGCGCCACCCCGCCCACCCACAGCACTACAACCGGGCACACCCTGGGTGGGGAGGCGGCGGCCTGCCGATGGGACACGTACACCCACGTCACCCCAGCTCCGCCCCGCCTGCGCCACTCGGCCTGCTGGTGAGCACATACGCTCACCCCCGCCCCGGGCGTCCGTCGGCGCCCGGCTGGGAAGACGACGTCCAACCCCGGGCACGTACCCTCGCCCTCACCACCCCGAGCCCGCCAGGCACGCGCTCGCCGAGAAGCAGCCCCGCAGTATTCCCCTTGGGGTGACCCGCTGCCAAGCAGCCCGGTGGTTCAGGTGGCGCCGGGGAGGGGCCCGTTAGCGGTACGCGGGATTGCCGAGAACAGGCCTCGCAGTATTCCCCTTGGGCGACCCGCTGCCAGGAAGCCCCGGTGGTTCAGATGGCGCCGGGGAGGGGCCCGCCAGGCACACGCGCTCGCCGAGAAGCTGGGCCCCGCTACATTCCCCTTGGGTGACCCCCGCCAAGAAACCCCGGTGCTGAGGAGGTGCCCGGGAGGGGGCCGTGACAGTACGCGGGATCGCCGAGAGACAGGCCCCCCAGCAAGGCCCATCAGATGACCACCGCCAAGAAACCCCAGCGGGTCAGGTGGGTCCAGGGAGGGCGGTTTGGATGGGGGTGATGGTGCCGGTGGTTATGAGGAAGCCGCGTCCGGGTGGGCCGCCTACCGTGCCTCGGGGGAGGCGGATGTTGAAGAGGTCGCCGTCCGCCTGACCCTGGACCGACAGCAGGAGCCCCGTGCGGGACTTGCGGGTCTCGGCCACGAAGCCGCGGTAGGCGACGGCCAGGTCGCCGGTGGTGCCGGCGACGAGCAGGCCGTGGTCGCCGTCCCGCCCGGACCGGAGCACCTCCTCCAGCGCCGTGCCCAGCGGGGAGTCGGGGTTGATCAGCTCGGCGTCGTCCACCAGCACGACGTACTGGCCCAGGTCGGCGACCAGTTCGGTGAGCTGGGTCGCGTCGCCGTCGAGCACCGCCAGCGCCCCGTCCAGGTCACGCAGGGGGCTCCGTCGCGGGGTCACGGCGATCACCGGGGTGCCGCGCGAGATCAGCGACCGGGCCGCCGTGAGCAGGGCGGACGACCGGCCGGAGCGCGACGGGCCGGCGATCACCGCGCCGGGACCGTACGCGAGCAGGTCGAGCCCGAGCGGCGCGAGCGCGTCGCCGCCTGCCCCGATCAGCGCCCACAGCGGTGACGGCGGGCTGAACGCGGAATCGAGGGCGAGCGCCTCGGCCGCGGTGACGCGCATGGGCAGCGCGTCGACCCGCAGCGGACGCCCCTCGCCGAAGACGCGTCCGACGGTACGGGCCAGCGCCTGCAGGGCCGCAACCTGCGCCGGACCGGAGGGGTCGGGGGAGAGCAGGGCGATGTGGTGCTCGACGATGCCGTGGTCACCGAGGGACAGGGCACGGCCCGGCGGGATCGACGACGGCAGGCCCTTGATCGGGAATCCGGCCAGGCCGTAGTCGGAGGGATCGGACAGGCGCAGGAGCAGCCGGTCTTCGAAGATGGTCGACACCTGGCCCAGCAGCCCTGACCGGTCGCTGGTGATCACCGCGCGGAGGCCCACGGCCGGGCCCTCGCGCAGCAGCTGGAGCAGCGCCTCGATCAGGCGCCCGTAGTCGTAGCCCTCGAACGCGGCCACGAAGCCCTCCCAGCGGTCGAGCATGAACACCAGCCACGGGAGCCGGTGACCCGCCTGACGGTATTCGGCAAGAGAGGCGTGCCCGGCCTCGGCGAGGAGCTGCTGGCGGCGGGCGATCTCGGCCCTGAGCCTGCTGAGCAGGCGCTCGACCCGGTCGAGCTGGTCACGGGTCACCACCGCCCCGCAGTGCGGCATCGCCACCAGCGGCAGCAGCGCCCCCGATCCGCAGTCGATCGCGTGGACGTGCGCGTCGGCGGGGGAGACGTGCGCCGCGATGGACCCGGCGATCGTCCGCAGGGCCGTCGACCTGCCGCTCCGTGCGGCCCCCGCGATCAGCAGGTGGCCGCCGTGGGCCAGGTCCAGCGCCAGCGGCCGCCGGTCCTGCGCCCATGGCCGATCCGTGATCCCGAAGGGCAGCGGCGTCACCTCGGCGAACCCGTCGTCGTCCGGCACCGGCCCCATGCCCTTCACCCGGGCGGGACCACCACCGCCGCGGAACGGAACCCCGGCGGCGCTGAGCGGCATCCCCGTCGAAGCCTCCTGCGGCGTCCCCCGGACGTCATCGCCGCCCGCTGCCCGGAGCGGCGCCGACCGCGCCACCCCGGACGCACTCCCACCGGAAGCCCCTTCGCCTCCGGACGCACTCCCACCGGAAGCCCCTTCGCCTCCGGAGGCTCGCCCCGCGAGGTCCGCACCCGCCCCGGCGCCCCGAGCACCTTCGTCCCCAGAGGCGCTCCCACCCGCTCCGGCGCCCCGAACACCTTCGCCTTCCAAGAATGCGCCTCCCAGACCAGGGGAAGCCGGCAGTGGCAGGACGACCTGGCTGGGCAGCGGGTCGAGCCAGGGACTGGGCTGTGGGGGAACGCCCGCCAGCCGGGCCGCCTCGATCAGGGCGTCCGTGATCAGCGTCAGGTCGGTGACCGCCGCGTCCTCCTCCGGCTCGGGAGGCCGGGGCAGCGCTCTGCCGACCGCGCGCCAGCCCACGTCGATCACGCGCACACCGGCGGCCGGGCCGTCGAGGGGCCCGGCGGCCGGGGCGCGGCCGCCGACCCGGGCGGTCTGCACGGCGGAGGCCGGGCCCATCCCCGAGCGCACGTAACACCGTCCGGGGGTGTTCTTCGAGATGTGGGCCGCGTCGGGCAGGTCGATGACGTCCGCGGACTCGGCCGGCTCGGTCACCCGCAGCGCGATCCGGAGCGAGGTGTTGGCCTGGATGTCGGCCGTGACCACGCCCGCCGGCCGCTGGGTGGCGAGGATCAGGTGGATGCCCAGCGAGCGGCCGCGCCGGGCGATGTCGACCAGGCCGGTGACGAAGTCGGGCAGCTCCGCCACCAGCGCCGCGAACTCGTCGATGATGAGCACCAGGCGGGGCATCGGCGTGGCGCCCGCGTAGTCCTCGATGTCCTTGGCCCCGGCGGCGAGCAGGAGGCGTTCGCGGCGGCGGATCTCGGCGGCCAGCGAGTCGAGGGCGCGCCGCGTCAGGTGGCCGTCGAGGTCGCTCACCATGCCGACCGTGTGGGGCAGGCGGGTGCACTCCTTGAAGGCGGCGCCGCCCTTGTAGTCGATCAGCACGAACGTGAGCTGGTCGGGCCGGTTGGCGACGGCCAGGGCGCAGATGAGCGTCTGCAGCAGCTCCGACTTGCCCGCGCCGGTGGTGCCGGCGATCAGCGCGTGCGGGCCGTCGACCCGCAGGTCGACCGCGAACGGGCCGTCGGGGTCGAGGCCGATCACCACGTCGGTGGCGCCCCGGTCACGCCATCCGGCGGCCAGCTCGCGGCCGGTGGCGGAGCGCAGGCCCAGCAGGTCGAGCAGGCGCACCGCGTCGGGCAGATTGCCCTCGGTGTCCTGCCGGCTCACGTCGCGGATCGGGGCGAGCGCCCTGGCCAGCCGGTCGCACCAGGACCGCGACACCCGGTCGGACAGCACGGGACCGATCACGTCGAGGCCGCCGCCGCGCAGCACCACCCGGCCGTCAGGCCCGCAGGCCGCGACCGTGGCGCACTCCTCGGGCAGCAGCCGCTGGTCCTCGTCGACGGCGAGGGTGTAGACGCCGGCCCGCGGCCCCTGCCGCAGCACCTGCGGCATGCCCGGCAGGCCGCGCAGCGCCTGGGCCCCGTCGACCACGACGAGCACGTCGTACGGGCGGGTGTCGAAGGCGGCGAACGCCGGAGGCTCCGGCCCGCCCAGGTCGTCCCAGCCCGTGGGGACCTTGCCGAGCTCGGGGATCGCGGTGTTCTGCCGCTCGTCGATGAGCGCGGCGAGCTCGCCCACCCGCCTGGCCGCGGACTCGGGGTCGGCGCCGATCAGCGCGACGCACTCCTCGGCGCCGCGCGGCGCGCAGTGCGGCAGCCAGCGCGCCCAGCCCCACCGGCGCTCCCCGTCGGGGTGCGCCGACAGGATCACGATGGCCAGGTCACGCGGGCTGTGCAGGGTCGCCGCCTGGCCGACCAGCCATCCGGCCAGGCCGGTGGCGCTGTCGCGGGGGCCGGTGACGCCGGCGACCCCGAGCCTGCGCATCGGCAGGCAGACCGGCACCGCCCGGCAGACGGGCGGGTCGACCGGGGCGCCCTGCTCCTCGGTCAGCTCCAGGTTGGCGGGCAGGTCGGCGAGCCCCACCCGCAGCCGCAGCGCGTCGTCGTCGTGGATGCGCCGCTCCCACAGCCGCCGGCGCGGGCCGATGGCGGTGAGCAGCACCTGGGCCGGGTCGGGCGAGTCGGACCGGCGCCGCCGCTCGTCGGCGGCCCTGGCCGCCTCCACCTCGTCGTCGTAGGCGGCCAGCAGCTCGCGGTATTCCTTCATCGCCTTGCGGTGCTGCTTCTTGCCGTGGCGGCGGTCGCTCCACCACTGGCCCACCATGATGACCGGCGTCATCAGCGCGAACAGCAGGAAATACCACTGGTTGAGCACGTACGCCAGGGTCACGCCGATGACGGCGGGCAGGAACGCGGCCAGCAGCTGCAGCCGCATGCCCTCGGCGCGGGTGGGCTCCTTGGGCTTCCTGAACGTACGGGGGACGTCGGGGCGGCGCAGCCGGGGCGGGCGGTTGTAGGCCACGCCGCCCTCCAGCCGGGGCGTCAGGTGGGCGTCGCGGGGCTCGATAGGGGTCAGCGTGAACAGCGACGAGCCGCAGGCGAGCAGCGTGTCTTCGGGCCAGTCGACGGCCTCGCCCAGCGGGACGGAGCCCAGCTCGGGCGGCGGCCTGCCGGCCTCGGCCGTGAACTCGGCGGCCTCACGCTCCGCGACCCTGGCCGAGAGCTCGGCGACCTCGTCGGCCCAGCGGCCCTTGAGCTTGACCCTGGCCTGCTGGGGGGCCGCGCGCAGGGCTCGCTCCACCGTGATGGCGTCGGGGGTCACGCGGACGATCACCGCTTCGGGGGCCAGCTCGGGGTCGGCCACGACGATGGCGCACATGGGGTCGGCGCCGATGACGTGCGAGCCCAGGCCGAGCCGGTGCACCGCCCCGGCGGCCGGGCCGCCGACCACGCGGATCTCGGCGACCCCCGCGGGCTCCTCGACGATCGTGGCCCGGGCGAGCCGCGCGTCGAGGGTGACCTTGTCGCCGTCGTGGAGCACGGCCTTGGCGGGGGCGCGCGGGTCGAGGGGCCGGCCGTTGCGCCAGAGCACGGCGGGCCCCTGGGCGAGGCCGGTGGGGCGGTCGGGGCCCGGCGGGGGAGCCGGCCGGTGGTCGTCGTGGGCGGGGCGCCGCTGGCCGGGGACACGGCCGGGCAGGGTCGGCCCGCCGAGCGGGTCGGGCGGCGCCGGGGACGACATGCCGTAGGGGGCCCGGGCCCTGGGCAGGCGGACCACGGGAGCGAGCGGCCCGCGGTCGCCGAGCGCCTCGCTCACCGTGGCCACGGTGGCGGCGTCGTCGCCGTCGATCACGACGTCACGGTCGCCCCGCTCGCCGAGCACGGTGAGCATGATCCGCATGAGCCGTCTCCTCGGTCGGATTCGGGCGCCAAGGTAACGCCCGGAGCGAGGCTAGACCCTGGGGTTGACGGCAATGGCATGGATTACCGGCCCTGTGGATAACCCCGCCAGGCAGATGCCGCAGGTTGCAGGGATAAATCGCCAAAAAACCCGCGATAAAGTGCCGGGCCGTATTTCTGGGCCTCATATCGAGATCAATCATGGCCGTCAACCCGGTAGAAACAATAGGCATTGATTATGGCTGGTTGACATGCGTCACCTGCGAAACCAGCATGGTTCCTCGCATTCGCCCCCCACCTCTGCAATGCGATGCACATAATGGCGGGCATTGGACAATTCACTCGTGGGAGCCCGATTGAGGACCAGTGAAAAGCCCGCCGTCAACGCGGCCGGGTTGTCAGGCCCGGCCTCGCGCAAGCTTCCCGTGCCGCCGCGCGAGCGCAAACCCGCCCTGGCCGCCCTCGCCGTGCTCCTCATCCTGGGCGGCGCGCTGGCCACCACCCTCCTCGTGCTGCGCAGCGGCGACCGCGTCTCCGCGATCCGCGTCACCGAGCAGATCGGCGCCGGCCAGCAGTTCACCGCGGACGCACTGGAAGAGGTCCAGGTCGCCGACACCGGCGTCGACTTCGTCAGCTGGTCGCAGCGCGAGCAGGTGCTCGACAGCTTCGCGGCCGTCACGATCCTGCCGGGCACGCTCCTGACGAACGCGATGGGCGTCAAGGAGAGCGCCGAGCTCGGCCCCGGCAAGGCCATGGTGGGCCTGGCGCTCAAACCCGGCCAGATGCCCGCGGGCCTGCGCGACGGCGACCGCGTCCAGGTCGTGTACGTCCCGGCCCGCGGCAGCGAGGACGACAGCCGGGTGCTCGCCCAGAACGCCCTGGTCCACAGCGTCGGCGAGCGCGGCAGGACCGGCGCCGGCGGCCAGGTCACCGTGATCGTCGACAACCAGGTCTCGCCGGTGGTGCTCCGCTACGCCTCCAGCGGCGAGATCGCCGTGGCCGAGTTGCCGGGAGCGCGCTGACGTGGCCCTCATCGTGCTGGCCGCCGACAAGGGCGCGCCAGGGGTGACGACCGCCGCCACGGCGCTGGCCGCGGTGTGGCCGCGGCCGGTGCTGCTGGCCGAGTGCGACCCCGCGGGCGGCGACCTGGCCTACCGGCTGCCGTCCGCCGACGGCGGCGTGCTCAACCCCGCCAAGGGCCTGCTCACGCTCGCCGCGACGGCCCGGCGCGGCCTCGACCCCACGCAGATCCACGCGCACACCCAGAAGATCATCGGAGGGCTCGACGTGCTGGTCGGTCTCACCCACGGCGAGCAGGCGGCCGGGCTCACCTGGCTGTGGGGCCCGCTCGGGCGGGCCCTGGCCGGCATCCACCAGGCCGACGTGATCGCCGACTGCGGCCGCCTGGGCGCCTGCCCGCAGCTCGGCGACCTGATGGCCGAGGCCGACCAGGTGGTGCTGCTCACCCGCGCCACCCTCGACCACGTCGCCCACCTGCGCGAACGCCTGTCGATCAGCAAGGCGCACGGCGTCGTGGTGATCGCCGATCCGCGCAGCTACCGCGCCTCCATCGAGGAGGTGCGCCGCATCGTCGGCCCGTACGTCGGGTTCGTGCACGGCCTGGCCCACGACCCGAAGGGCGCCGAGCTGCTGCGCGGCCAGTGGGGCGGCAGGCTCGACCGCTCGCTGCTCATCCGTACGGCCCGCGACCTCGCCGGACGGCTGGTGAGCCCCCGATGATCGACCACGCCCTCGTCAAACGGTTCCGCCAGGAGGTCGGCGACCGGCTGGCCCACCAGCGCAGGCTCGACCAGGCCAACGGCATGCCGCCGATGACCGGCGAGGACGAGCGCCAGTTCGCCAGGGCGCTGATCTCCCAGGTGCTGGAGGAGCACGCGCGCAGCGAGATCGGCCTCGGCCGCACCCCGCCCACCGTCGAGGAGGAGGAGGCGCTCGCGGCCGGCATCCACGCCGCCCTGTTCGGCGTGGGCCGCCTGCAGCCGCTGCTCGACGACCCCGAAGTGGAGAACATCGACATCAACGGCTGCGACCGCGTGTTCGTCAGCTACGCCGACGGCCAGGAGCTCATGCATGAGCCGGTGGCCGAGTCCGACGAGGAGCTGACCGAGCTCATCCAGATCCTCGCCGCCTACTCGGGTCTGTCGAGCCGGCCTTTCGACACCGCCAACCCGCAGCTCGACCTGCGCCTGCCCGACGGGTCGCGGCTGAGCGCGGTGATGGACGTGACCGTGCGGCCCGCGGTGTCGATCAGGCGCGCCCGGCTCGGCAAGGTCTTCCTCTCCGACCTCGTCGGCAACAACACGATCAGTCCGGAGATCGGCCGTTTCCTGACGGCCGCGGTGGCCGCCAGGAAGAACATCATGATCGCCGGGTCCACCAACGCCGGCAAGACCACCCTGCTGCGCGCGCTGGCCAACGAGATCCCGGCGGGCGAGCGCCTCATCACCGTCGAGCGCGCCCTGGAGCTCGGCCTCGACCAGTTCGCCGAGCTCCACCCGAACGTGGTCGCCTTCGAGCAGCGCCTGCCCAACTCCGAGGGCCAGGGCGAGATCACCATGGCCGAGCTGGTCCGCAGGTCGCTGCGGATGAACCCGAGCCGCGTCATCGTCGGCGAGGTCCTCGGCGACGAGATCGTCACCATGCTCAACGCGATGACCCAGGGCAACGACGGCAGCCTCTCGACCATCCACGCGAACTCCAGCATGGAGGTCTTCAACCGCATCGCCACCTACGCGCTCCAGGCCGGCGAACGGCTGCCGATCGACGCCACCCACATGCTCATCGCCGGCGCGATCGACTTCGTCGTCTTCATCGAGAAGCGCAACGACTACCACCGCGGCGGCACCCTGCGCCGCTTCGTCTCCAGCGTCCGCGAGGTCAACGGCTGCGACGGCCGCGTGCTGTCCAGCGAGATCTTCATCCCCGGCCCCGACGGGGCCGCGGTGCCGCACGCGCCGATCTCCTGCCTGGAGGAGCTCATGGCGCACGGCTACCACCCGGGAGGCTGGTGACCATGCCGGGCCTCGACCCGCTCGCCCTGCTGACCGGTGCCGCCGTCGGCGGCGGCCTGTTCCTGCTCGTGATCTCCCTGTACGGGATGCGCCCCCGCCCCGCCAAGCCCAAGCGCCATCTCCTCCAGACGCTGACCACCCGCACCGCGGTGGCCGCGGTCGCCTCCCTCGCGGTCCTGCTGGTCACCGGCTGGCCCGTGGTGGCGGTCGGCACGGTCCTGCTGGTGTTCGCCTGGCGCGGCCTGTCCGGCGGCGCCGCCGAGGAACGTGCCGCCATGCGCCGCCTGGAGGCGCTGGCCGCCTGGACCGAGTCGCTGCGCGACACCATCGCCGGCGCCGCCGGGCTGGAGCAGGCGATCCCGGCGTCCATCCGGGCCGCCGCGCCCTCGCTCCGCCCTCACCTGCGCGCGCTGGTCGACCGCCTGCACACCAGGATGGCGCTGTCCGACGCGCTCAGCCGGTTCGCCGACGACCTCGACGACCCGTCCGCCGACCTGGTCGTGGCCGCGCTCGTGCTCAACTCCAAGCTGCGCGGCCCCGGCCTGCGCGACGTGCTGGGCGCGCTGGCCGTGTCCGCCCGCGAGGAGCTCGACATGCGCCGCCGCGTCGAGGCCGAGCGCCGCGCCACCCGCCGCAGCGTGCAGATCGTGGTGATCACCGCACTGGTCTTCGCGGCCCTGCTGGTCGTCTTCAACCCCTCGTACGTGGGCGAGTACGACAACCTGCTCGGCCAGGCCGTGCTCGTGGTGGTCGCCGGCCTGTTCGGCGCCGGGTTCGCCTGGATGCGCCGGCTGGCCAGGTTCGACAAGCCCAGCCGGCTGCTGATCGGAGGCGACCATGGTTGAGGGCGTGCTGGCCGGCGGCGTGGTCGGCCTGGGTCTCTTCCTGCTCGTACGGGCAATCTTCCCGGCCCGCCCCGGCCTGGTGGCGCGGCTGCTGGCGCTGGACGCGGTCCGCGAGAGCGCCGACGCCCCGCGCATCAGCCTCCTGCTGCCCGAGGAGCAGGTCGGCGCGTTCCGCCGCGGCCTCGGCGCGCGGCTCGCGGCGCTGTACGCGGCCCGCGGCTGGGAGGTGCGGTCGGTCAAGGCGGACCTGGCGCTGGTGGGCCGCTCCTTCGAGGGCTTCCTGGCGACCAAGGCGCTGCTGGCGGCCAGCGGGCTGCTGGCGTTCCCGCTGCTGTTCGGCTGGCTGCTGCTGATGGGGCTGGGGGCGTCGGCGACCGTCCCGTTCTGGGTGGCGGTGCTGGCGGCGGCGGTCTTCTTCTTCCTGCCCGACGTGCAGGTCCGCAAGGAGGCTGCGGCGCGGCGGCGCGACTTCCGCCACGTGGTCGGCGCGTTCCTCGACCTGGTGTCGATGAACCTCGCCGGTGGCCGCGGCGTGCCCGAGGCGCTCATGATGGCGGTCTCGGTCAGCGGCGACCAGCCCAACTGGGCGATGGCCCGCATCCGCGACGCGCTCAGCGGAGCCAGGATCGTCGGCATCACCCCGTGGCAGGCGCTCGGCCAGCTCGGCGAGGAGATCAACATCGACGAGCTGCGTGACCTGTCGGCGGCGCTCGGCCTGGTCGCCGACGACGGCGCCAAGGTCCGCTCCTCGCTCACCGCCCGCGCCGCGACGCTCCGGCGCCGCGAGCTGGCGGAGATCGAGGGACGGGCCGGCGAGCGCTCCCAGTCGATGCTGGTCGCCCAGCTCCTGCTCTGCGCCGGCTTCGTGATCTTTCTCAGTTTCCCGGCCGCTATGAAGATGTTGGGGTCATAAATGAACCATCCGTGGATCGTCTACGCCGTCGCGCTGCTGCACGTGCGCGTCCACCGGGCCCGTACCGCCCCGAGCCGAGGCGCCTCCGCCGTGGAGTGGGTCATCATCACGGCCATCATCGCCGGAGTCGCGCTCGGCCTCGCCACCCTCATCAGAGGGCTCGTCGAGGGCAAGCAGGCCGAGATCGAAGGCAGCTTCGGCGGCGGCGGTGGCGGCGGGGGCGAGTGAGCCGCCGGCGCCGGCGCGACGGCGGGGCGACCGTGGTCGAGCTGGCCCTGCTCATGCCCGTCGTGCTCGCCGTGGTGCTGCTGATCGTGCAGGTGGCGCTCTGGTTCCACGGCCGCCAGGTGGCCGAGGCGGCCGCGCGGGAGGGCGCCCGCGTGGCGCGCGCCGCCCCCGCCGACTCGGCCGGCTGGGAGGAGGAGGCCAAGGCGCAGGCCAGAGAGGTGGTCACGGCCATCGGCCCGCGGCTGCTGTCCGGCGCCGAGGTCACCACGGCCGAACGCGAGCCCGACGAGCGGCACGTCACCGTGACCGGCAGCGCCGTCCAGGTCATCCCGCTGCTGCCGGAGCTGGCCTTCACCATCACCGCCACCGCCGGCGGCCCGGTCGAGTGCTTCCGTCCCGACGACGGAGGGGAGGACTGCGGGTGAACGACCGTGACCGCGGTTCCATGGCGGTCGAGACCGTGCTGCTGGCCCCCGTGTTCCTGGTGTTCCTGCTGTTCCTGGCCGGAGCCGGGCGGCTGGTCGAGGCCCAGGGCGAGGTCAACGGCGCGGCCAGGGACGCCGCCAGGGCCGCCTCCGTCCAGCGCACGCTCGACGAGGCCCGCTCGGCCGCGACCCAGATCGCCACCGCCGCGCTCGAAGGTCAGTGCGCGGGCCCCGCGGTCTCGCTCGACGGCTCCCGCTGGGAAGAGGGCGGCGAGGTGCGCGCCGAGGTCACCTGTCAGCTCGACCTGGGCTTCCTCGGGTTCGGCGCGGCCAAGACCATGACCGGCACCGCGGTGGTGCCGCTGGAGCAGTTCAGGAGGGTCGAGTGAGGCGGCGCGATCGCGGGTCGATGTCGGTGTTCACCGTGCTCTTCTCCGTGGTGGTGTTCCTGCTGGCCGGGCTGCTCGTTGATGGCGGGGCGGCGATCAACGCCCGGCTGCGCGCCGCCGACATCGCCGAGCAGGCCGCCAGGGCCGCCGCCGACCGGGTCGACGTGGACCAGCTGCGCGAGACCGGCCAGGTCCAGCTGCTCGGCGAGGCCGAGGTGTGCGCCAGGGCGGGCGAGGTGCTCGACGCGCACGGCGACGACGGCGTCGCGCTGGCGGGTTGCACCGTCGACGGCGAGCAGGTCACGGTCGCCGTCCGGGTGCCCTGGACCGCGTTCTTCCTGGGCGCGATCGGCTTTCCCGGCTCCGAGATGGAGGCGGAGGCCGCCGCGGCCCCCGAGGCGCGGTGAGCCAGACCGATTCCGGCCGGTCGATGGAGAAGAGACCGGCGAGTCGGGACGCTGGACGTGAGAAGGGAGTGGCGATGCCAGGTCCGGCCCAGCACGCGCGCAGGCGGGCACCCGCCCGTACGCCCACGCGTACTCCCGCGCGTCCTTCCGCGCGGACCCCGGTGCGCATCCCCGCCCGACGCCGCCCCGGCGACGTGCTGGCCGGGATCGGCGCGCTCGTGCTGCTGCTGGCGCTCGTCGGCGGCGTCCCGTACGCGCTGCTGACGTTCGTCGGGCCGCCGGTCGGCCCCGAGCTGCTGGACCTCGACCTGCTCACCACCCGCGTCGGCCCCAGCACGATCACGGCGCTGCTGATCCTGTTCGTCTGGCTGGCCTGGCTGCAGCTGTTCGCGTGCGTGCTGGTGGAGGTGTACGCGGGCGTGCGCCGGGTCGGGATGCCGGCCAGGGTGCCGCTGTCCGGCGGCACGCAGCTGCTGGCCAACAAGCTCGTCACGGCCGCGCTGGTGCTGTTCACCGCGAGCGCCGCGGTGGCGCCGATCGCCAGGCTGGCCGGCCCGCCGCCGACCATCCCGCCGGTGACGGCCGTCGCGTTCACCGCCCCGGTCGTCGAGCAGCAGGTGGTCGACAACCACCGGACGAAGAAGGTGTACGTGGTGCAGCCCCCGCACGGCCGTCACCACGAGAGCCTGTGGGAGATCGCCGAGAAGTGCCTCGGCGACGGCCGGCGCTACCCCGAGATCTTCCGGCTCAACCAGCACAAGGAGCAGCCCGACGGAACCCGGCTGCGGATGGCCGACCTGATCAGGCCGGGATGGGTGCTCGACATGCCCGACGACGCCCGCAACACGCACCTCGTGCCCGCCGGTCAGGCCAGGGCGCAGACGCTCCAGGAGCACCCGGGGCTCCCCAAGAAGGACCGAGCCGCCGAGGAGAGGGTGCACGGCGTCGAGCGCAAGGCCGACGGCGGCGCGGACAACCAGCGGGGCTCCGACGACCAGCGGGACGACCGGCGGAAGACCGAGCGCGGGTCCGGCGACCGGACCGCGACCGACCAGCGGGCCGACCAGCCCACCGACCAGCTCGCCGACCAGCAGGCGGGCGGTTCGGCGCTGCTGGACTTCCTGTCCGGGGCGTCGCTGGCCGCCGCCGGCCTGCTGGCCCTGCTCGCCGTGCGCCGCCGCGAGCAGCTGTGGCGCCGGCTGACCGGACACCGGGTGGCCCGCCCACAGGGTGACGCGGCCGACGCGGAGGTGGCGCTCAGGCTGGGCGCCGACAAGCCCGGCGCGCGCGTCCTCGACCTGGGGCTCCGGCTGCTCGGCGCCGAGCTGGGCGCCCAGGGGCGCACCCCGCCCACCGTCTACGCCGCCCACCTGTCGGCGCGCTCGCTCGACCTGTGGATCCACCCGCCCGACGAGCACCCGCCCGCCCCGTGGATCGCCGACGACGGCGGTCAGGTCTGGCGGCTGCCCGCGCACGAAGGCCGCCTGCTGGAGGACCCGCGGGGCGGGGCCCCGTACCCGGGTCTGGTGTCGATCGGGACCGACCGGAGCGGCCGGGTGCTGGTCGACCTGGAGGCGGCGCAGGGTCTGATCAACATCCGCGGCCCGCAGACCACGGCGGCGCTGGCCGCGCTCGCGGTGGAGCTGGCCACCAACCGGTGGTCCGACCGGATGCGGATCACGCTCGTCGGGTTCGGCGAGGAGCTGACCGCGATCGCCCCCGACCGCGTCAGGGCCGTCGGCGGCCTGGCCGAGGTGCTGCCGGAGCTGGAGGCGGGCGCCGCCCCGCGCAGGGAGGTGCTCACCGGCCGCATCACCGGACGGCCCGGCGTCGCCCACTACCTGCTGTCGGCGGTGGCGCCCAGCCACGACGAGGCCCGCCGCCTGGCGCTGCTCGCCCGCAACGACTCGGCCGGCTACGTGGTCGCCGGCGACGTGCCGCACGCCACCTGGACCTGGGAGATCACCGAGGACGGCCTGGCCAAGCTGCCCGAGCTGGGCTTCGAGGTGAAGGCCCAGCTGCTGCCGCGCCGCCACTACCGGGCGCTGGTCGACCTGTTCCGCACCGCGGACCGGCTCGACGGCGAGCCCATCCCCGGCCCTGAGCCGCTGGCGGACCTCCGCCCGCCCGCCGTCGAGATCAGGATTCTCGGCCCCGTCGAGGTCGCCGGGGCGCCGCCGCTCGAAGAGGGCAGGCTGGCGCTCGCCGCCGAACTGCTCGTCTATCTCGCCACCCACCCGGGCGGCGTGCACCCGGTCGTGCTCGGCGGCGTGCTGTGGCCGCGCGGCGTGCAGCCCATGGTGAGGGACGCCACGATCGCCCGCGTCGCCGCCTGGCTCGGCCACGACCACCTGCGCGCCGACGCCTCCGGACGGCTCTCGCTCGGGCCAGGCGTGCGCACCGACTGGGCGCTCTTCCGCGAGCTGGTACGCCGCTCGCACCGTGATCGGCTGGCCGGGGCCGTCCTCCTGGAGAAGGCGCTCGGCCTGGTCAGGGGCCCGCTGCTGGCCGGTCGGCCGCCGGGCAGATACGCCTGGCTGGCGGCCGACGCGCTGGAGTACGACGTGGTCGCCGAGGTCGCCGACGCGGCACACCGGCTGTGCGAGATCCGGCTCACCGAGGGGGAGCCGGACGCCGCGATCGCCGCCGTACGGGCCGCGCTGCTGCTGGCCACCGACGACGAGAGCCTCTGGCGCGACCTGCTGCGCGCCGCCCACGCGACCGGCGACCTGGCCCGGCTGCGGGCCGTCATCGAGGGGCTGACCCGGCGCGCCGCCGGCGGCCTCGCCGCCGAAACCGAGGCGCTCATCGACGAGCTGCTGCCGTCGTGGCGCGTCCACCTCGTCAGGGAGTCCACCGCATGAAGACGATCACGGCCGCGCTCGCGCTCCTGCTGCTGGCGGGGTGCGGGCAGGCCGCCGAGCGGCCCTACCAGCCGCGTGAGCAGGCCGCGCCGGCCACCGGCGCGGCCAAGGCGTCGCCCACCGCGACGCGTGAGGCGTCCGACCGGCCGGCGTCCGCCGAGGTCGGCGACCTCCGGGTGCGGTTCGACTGGCCTCGCCAGGACACCGCGCTGCTGCGGCTGTTCCCCGACTACTACCTCGCCAAGTACCGGGCGGTCTTCTCCGGCGACGACGGCTACCTGCGGCACGCCGACTCCATGTTCAGGGAGTCCGCGATCCGATGGGTGCGCAGGTTCACCGACGAGGGCTACGCGGTGGCCGGCCGGTCGCGGCTCTACAGGATGAAGGTGAACGCGGTCGTCGGCAGGGGCGCCGAGATCGACGTCTGCGTGGACGAGACGGAGATGCGCGTCGTCGCCGGGTCCGGCGAGCCGGCCACGCCGCAGCCCACCTCCATCCGCACCCCCTACCTGCAGCGGGTGCTCGCCCACAAGGGCGACGACGGCAGGTGGCGCATCAAGCAGATCGCCTACGGCACGGAAGGATGCGGACGATGAAACCGCTGATCGCGCTGGTCGCCGCCGGGGCGCTGCTCCTCGGCGGCGCGCCCGACCCCCCGAACGAGGACGTCAAGGCCAGAGGCACTCAGCAGGGCCGCACGGCGGGCGTCGTCCTGGAGCACTCGAAGATCCGCATCACCGGCGACGTCGGGAACGGCCGCAACGACGGCTACGTGATGAAGAGCCCCTGCTGGTACGAGCCGGGCCTGGACGCGGAGAAGATGTTCGAGCAGATGTCCGACCCGGTGGCCAACCGCGGCCGGGCGGTGGCCGACGAGGAGGGCTTCCGCAAGTTCATCCAGCAGTTCAAGGACAAGCTTGGACAACCCGGGCTGTGGTGGTCTCCGGCGTACAACAGCGGCGACCCGAGGGGCGCCGCCTGCTGGGCGGGGCTGCAGCAGTTCGTGTTCGTGCCGCCCAACGAGACGCCGCCGAGCGGCATCACGTTCGAGGAGCTGGCCGAGATCGCCAGGGCCGCGCTGACGGTGCCGGAGGGCAAGGTGGCGCTGAACCCGGACGCCAAGAGCTACGTCAACCTGCCGACGTTCGTCTGGCTGGAGGGCGTCGGCGACACCACCCGCTCGGTGACCGCGACCCTGCCGGGCGTCATGAGCGCCACGGTGACCGCGACTCTGCAGGACATCCGGATCGACGCGGGCACCGGCTCCGACCGGGCCGAGGTGCGCGAGAAGGGCTGCGGGGCGGCGGGCCGGCAGTACGAACGGGGGGCGGAGTTCACCTGCGGCGTGCGCTATCTGCGGGCCTCGATCGACCGGCCGCGCCAGGTGTACGAGCTGACGGTGACCAGCGTGTGGCCGGTGGCCGTCACGGGCGGGGCGGACGTGCAGTTCGACCCGATCGAGGTGGAGGTGTCCAGGGACGTGCCGGTGGGCGAGGTCCAGAGCAACGTCAGGCCGTGAACATCGGGCCCACGCCGATCGGCGTGGGCCCGTGGTCACCGGCTCGGGCCCTGGTCAGCGGCGTCCGGACTCGTGGGCGAGCAGCCGCTCCTTGACGGCGGTGCCGTAGTAGTAGCCGCCGAACCCGCCCGTGCTGGGCAGGACGCGGTGGCAGGGGACGAACGGGGCGATCAGGTTCTGGGCGCAGGCGCCGCCCGCCGCCCTGGCCGCCGACCTGGGCAGCCCCGCGCGTTCGGCCAGCTCGGCGTAGGTGACCGTGGTGCCCGCCTTGACCTCGCGCAGGGCCTGGTGGAGCGCCTTGCGGCGGTGCGAGCCGGGCTGCTCGACCGGGATCTCGTCGAGGGCGTCGAGGTCGCCGGCGAAGTAGTCGCGCACGGCCCGTGACACCGGGCCGAGGTCGTCGACCACGGTCATGCCTTCGGCCTGGAGGGCGGGGGCGAGCCTGACGAACATCTCCTTGGGCTCGCGGGTGAAGCCGGCCGCGACGATCACGCCGTCGCGGACCAGCACGGACAGCTCTCCCACCGGGGTGGGCAGGACCTGAGCGTCGATCATCGATGACTCCAGAGGTGCAGGGCGGCGTAGGCCCGCCAGGGCCGCCACCGTTCGAGGTGATCCTTCGGGATGCCCAGCTCGGCCATGCGCCGGTCCAGCACCAGGTCGCCGGTGGGCCAGGCGTCGGGGTCGCGCAGCGCGCGCAGGGCGATGTATCCGGCGGTCCACGGGCCGATGCCGGGGACCGCGAGCAGTTCCTTGACCGCCTCGGCGGGCTCCTGACCGCCGTCGAGGTCGATCTGGTCGCCGGCCACACGGGCGGCCAGCGCTTTCAGGGTGGTGATGCGCCGGCCGGTCAGCCCGAGCCCGGCCAGGTCGGCGTCGAGCAGCTCACCGGCCGTGGGGAACAGGCGCCCGCCCGCCCCCGCGCGCTCGACGAGGCGGCCCAGCAGGGTGCGGGCGCCCGCCACGGAGATCTGCTGGCCGACGACGGCCCGGACGGCGAGCTCGAATCCGTCGAACGTGCCCGGCACCCGCAGCCCCGGCCGGGCCGCGACGAGCGGGGCCAGCGAGGTCCGGCCGAGCGCGTCGCCGATGGCCTCCGGATCGGCGTCCAGGTCCATCAGCCGCCGGCAGCGGGCCACGATGCGGGCGAGCTGCCGGGTGTCGTCCACCGTCACGTCCAGCGCCAGATGGCCGGGGCGGGCGGTGAGGGTGATCGTCCCGCCGGGCAGGTTGCGGCTGTAGGCGGTGGCGTCCGCCACCTCCAGCCCCGGCACGGCACGCGCGGCGAGGAAGCCGAGGACCTGGGTCACGTCGTACGGCTCCCGCCGGTGCAGCCGCAGCCGCAGCGACGCGGCCCCCGGCTCGCCGGACGCGGACTGTACGGGCGCGGCGGTCCGGGCCCAGCCGCCTGCGGTGGCGCGCAGCTCGCTCGGCGGGAAGCCGTACGTGTCGCGCATGGTGGCGTTGAACTGGCGGACGCTGCCGAACCCGGCGGCGAACGCCACGTCCGTGACCGGCAGCGCGGTCTCCGTCAGCAGTTGCTTGGCCAGCAGCAGCCGCCGGGTCCTGGCCACCGCCAGCGGCCCGGCGCCGAGTTCGGCGACGAACAGCCGGTGCAGGTGCCGCTCGGTGATGTGCAGTCGCCGGGCCAGCCCGGCGACGCCGTCCTCGTCGGCGGCCCCGTCGTCGATCAGCCGCAGGGCCCGGCCGACGAGGTCGCCGCGGGTGTCCCAGCCGGGGTCGCCGGGTGAGAGCTCGGGCCGGCAGCGCTTGCACGGCCGGAACCCGGCCGCCTCCGCCGAGGCGGCATGCCGGTAGAACCGCACGTTCCGGGCGGCCGGCGTGCGGGCCGGGCAGATCGGACGGCAGTAGATGCGCGTCGTCGTCACCGCCGTGTAGAACCGCCCGTCGAACCGGGCGTCCCGCGCCGAGACGGCCCGGTAGCAGGCGTCGAAGTCGAGCTCCAAAGGCGACATGCCTCTGACACTATGCCTGCTCACGGGCGACGTCTGGCGGGAATCGGACCTGACCGTGAACGCCCAGGTCAGCGGCTACTTGGACGAGACGCCCACCCCCAGGTCGAACTCGCGGTAGACGCGCGCCCAGAACCCGTCACGCAGCCAGACCCGCGCCTCGGGGTAGGGCCGCAGCGAGTGGCCCAGCTCCTTCTCCGCCTCGATCAGCAGCTCGGTGTCGATCACGGTAGGCAGGATGGGACCGGGCAGCAGGTCGCGGATGTTGTCGCGACCCCGCGTCAGGATCCACTTCTGCGCGACGTGCTCGCCCACGTCCTCCACCCGTGGCCGGCTCGGCCCGAGCTTGGCCACCTGGCCCGGCTTGTGGTGCGGCTTGACCGGGGAACGGCCGGCGAACACCTGGGCGGGCGACGGCGCGGCCGCCGGCGGGGCGACGGGCACGGGTTGCGGAGCGCGGCTGAAAAAGGGCCTCAGGAAATCAGCGCTGATCACTTCCACGGTGTCGGACTCCCACACCAGCCGTTCGGCCTGGTTGGTGCCGTAGGGCGGCTCCACCCCCCACAGGTGGATGCGCACCCCGTACGCCTGCGCGGCCTCCACGGCGGGGACCATGTCCTCGTCGCCGGCCAGCAGGATCGTGTCGGTCACCGCATGGTGCCTGGCCAGCGCCTCCAGGTCACTCCTGATCTGCGCGTCCACGCCTTTCTGCTGGCCGCGGGCGTTCAGGTTGCCCAGCCGCACCTTCACCCACGACAACTGGGCGATGACCCGCTGGTCGACGGTGGGCACGCGATCACGGGCGGCGTCATACCAATAGATCCGCAAGAGCTCACCAGAAATACGTTCCTCTGCATGTTTCTGAAGACTCTGGATGAGCTCATCGGCGGCCACACGATATTCCTTGCGTTCCTTCGCTCCAAGCAGCACTTCCCCTGCGGCAGCGTAGAGATATCCGACGTCCACCAGGACGGCGTACTTCGCTGCCACAGGGTGCGGCACCAGGTCTGGGATGGCCATGATGTCCTCCAGGCCGCGGCGTTAGATGATCGGCCGACTATATACGCCTACTTTCTCTAGATAGTCCCAACTCCCGGGGAGATTGACACCCGATTCTCGGGATCGATCTAGGGCAGGGAGCTCATCCGCCAAGCCGCCTTCCCCGGCGTGAGAGGCTTACGCATGCTTCTCGCGGGGTTTCTCCATGATTGTGGCCGGGCCTGCGACGGGGCCTCAGGCGCGGCGGGCCGGGCGGCGAGCACGGCCACCAGGGCGGCGATCTCCTCCGGCGTGGCGTCGCCGCGCACGATGCGCAGCTGAGGGCGTGGTTGCTCGGTCACAGCGGGATGTTCCCATGCTTCTTCGGCGGCAGGGAAGCGCGCTTGTTGCGCAGGGCCCGCAGCGCCTTGACGATCTGCGCGCGGGTCTCGGAGGGGCGGATCACCGCGTCCACGTAGCCGCGCTCGGCGGCGATGTAGGGGTTGGCCAGCGTGTCCTCGTAGTCGGTGACCCGCTGGGCGCGCTCGCTGTCGGGGTCGTCGGCGGCGGCCAGCTCGCGGCGGTAGAGGATGTTGACCGCGCCCTGTGCGCCCATGACCGCGATCTGCGCGGTGGGCCAGGCGAGGTTGACGTCGGCGCCGAGGTGCTTGGAGCCCATGACGTCGTACGCGCCGCCGTACGCCTTGCGGGTGATCACCGTGACCAGCGGGACGGTCGCCTCGGCGTAGGCGTACAGGAGCTTGGCCCCGCGGCGGATGATTCCGTTCCATTCCTGATCGGTCCCCGGTAGGAAACCGGGCACATCAACAAAAGTCAGGATCGGAATATTGAAAGCATCACATGTTCGAATGAATCGAGCAGCCTTCTCGGATGCGTTGATATCCAGACATCCTGCGAAATGCATGGGCTGGTTGGCCACGACGCCCACCGGCCGCCCGTCCACCCGGCCGAACCCGACCACGATGTTCTGCGCGAAGAGCTCCTGCACCTCCAGGAACTCCCCGTCGTCGAGCACGTGCTCGATCGCCCGCCGCATGTCGTACGGCTGGTTGGCCGAGTCCGGGATCAGCGCGTCGAGCTCCTCGTCGGGGTCAAGGTCCTCGGCGGACTCGTACGCGGGAGCCTCGTCCAGGTTGTTGCTCGGCAGGTAGGACAGCAGCGACTTGACGTACTCCAGCGCGTCGGTCTCGTCGGAGGCCTGGTAGTGGGCCACCCCCGACCTGGTGTTGTGCGCGTGCGCCCCGCCGAGCTCCTCGAACGTGACCTCCTCGCCGGTGACCGTCTTGATGACGTCGGGACCGGTGATGAACATGTGGGAGGTCTGGTCGACCATGACCACGAAGTCGGTCAGCGCGGGGGAGTAGACGTGACCTCCGGCGGCCGCGCCCATGATGAGCGAGATCTGCGGGATCACGCCGGAGGCGTGCACGTTGCGCTTGAAGATCTCCGCGTACAGGCCGAGCGCGACCACGCCCTCCTGGATCCGGGCGCCGCCGCCCTCGTTGATCCCGATGATCGGGCAGCCGGTCTTCAGCGCCATGTCGATCACCTTGACGATCTTCTCGCCGTACACCTCGCCGAGCGACCCGCCGAACACGGCCACGTCCTGCGAGAAGACGCACACCTGGCGGCCGTCGACGGTGCCGTACCCGGTGATCACCCCGTCGCCGTAGGGACGCTTCTTCTCCAGGCCGAACATGCTCGAACGGTGCCTGGCGAACTCGTCGAACTCCACGAACGAGCCCTCGTCCAGCAGCGCCAGCACCCGCTCGCGGGCCGTCATCTTGCCCTTGGCGTGCTGTTTCTCGACGGCGGCCGCGGACCCGGCGTGCACCGCCTCGTCCCGCCGCCGCTCCAGATCGGCGATCTTCCCGGCCGTAGTGTGGATGTCCGGCATCGCCGGCATAGGTTCCGCAGCGCTCATGCGCGCAAGGGTAAACCCTGCTCATAGAGTGGTCGCATGAAGGATGCCGTTCGCACGACGGGTCTGCTCAAGAGATACGGCACGCAGGTCGCCGTCGCGGGTGTCGACCTGGTGGTGCCCGCGGGCAGTTTCGCCGGTCTCGTCGGGCCCAACGGCGCCGGCAAGACCACCACCCTCAGCATGATCACGGGGCTGCTCCGGCCCGACGGCGGTCACGCGGAGATCGACGGGTTCCACGTCTGGCGCGACCCGGTCGCGGTCAAGTCCCGCATCGGCGTGCTCCCCGAAGGGCTGCGGTTGTTCGAGCGCCTGTCCGGCCGCGAGCTGCTCCTCTACAACGGCAGGCTGCGCGGCATCCCCAAGGACGAGGTCGAGCGGCGCGCCACCGACCTCCTCCAGGTGATGGACCTGGCGAGCGCGGCCGACAAGCTCGTCGTCGACTACTCGACCGGCATGCGCAAGAAGATCGGCCTGGCCGCCGCGCTGCTCCACAACCCGTCCGTGCTCTTCCTCGACGAGCCGTTCGAGGGCGTCGACCCGGTCAGCGCCAACACCCTCACCGAGGTGCTGCGCGCCTTCACCGCCTCCGGCTCCACCGTGATCTTCTCCAGCCACGTCATGGACCTGGTCGAGCGGCTGTGCGACTGGGTGTCGGTGATGAACCGCGGCCACATCGTCGCCCAGGGCCCGCTCGACCGGGTGCGCGACGGGCGCAGCCTCAACGAGACGTTCCTGGAGCTGGTCGGCGGCACGCAGACCGCCGGCGACGCCGGGCTGAGCTGGCTCGGTCAGCAGGAGACGCCGTGAGCACCGTCCTGCTCTTCGCCGAGCTCAAGCTGCGCCTGCTGTCCGGCAACCTGCGCGGCGACCTCGCGCGCAAGCTCGGCTTCGTCCTCACCCTCGTCGCGGCCGTGTTCACGGCCGGGCTCGGCTTCCTCCTGATGAGCCTGGTCCGGTTCGCGCCCCCCGACGTCGCCGCCGACATCGTCATCGTGGTGTTCACCCTGTTCCTGGTGAGCTGGATGATCGTGCCGCTGCTGGTGTTCGGGCTGGACGACACGCTCGACCCGGCGCGGCTGGCCCTCTTCCCGCTGCCCACGGGCCGGATGGCCGTCGGCATGTTCACCGCCTCCGCCACCGGCGTGTGGCCGCTCGCGTCGCTGATCATCACCGTGGGCGCGCTCGCCGGGCTGGCCTCCGGGATCGGCGGGCTGCTGATCGGCGTGCTCGCCGTGCTGCTGCAGTTCGCGCTCTGCCTGGTCGCCTCACGGCTGGTGACCACCTCGCTGTCCGGCGCGCTGCGCTCCCGGCGCGGCCGTGACGTGCTGGCGGTCGCCGCGATCGGCGCGGTGCTGCTGTTCCAGCTGCCCAACCTGCTGCTCAACAGCGACCTGGGCAACCCGATGGCGCTGCTGCACAGCACCGCGGGAGTGCTGCGCTGGACACCCCCCGGCATGGCCGCGCACGCCATCGCCGACGGCGGGCTGCTGGGCCTGGGCGAGCTGGTGGTCGTGGCGCTCGTCGTGGTGGCCGCCGCCTGGCTCTGGATCAAGGCGCTCAACCGCGCCCTGGTCACCCCCGATCAGTCCAACGAGGCCGCCTCGGTGCGCCGCGACAGCGGCTTCGTCGACCGGCTGCTGCCCGACGGGCCGCTGGCGGCCGTGGTGACCAAGGAGCTGAAGTACATCAGGCGCGAGCCCCGCTACCGCGTGGTCTGGTTCACCGCGGTCGTGGTGACCGCCGTGCTGGCCCTCTCGTTCAGCCGGGTCGACGGGCCCACCGGTCCCGGCGTGCCGATCGTGCTCACCGCCACCGGCGGGCTGATGGTCGCGCTGCAGCTGGTCAACGCGTTCGGCATCGACGGCCGCTCGCTGTGGATGAACGCCGTGGCCATCGGCTCCGAGCGCGGCCTCAGCGTCGACCTGGCGGGCCGCCACCTGGCCAACGCGATGATCGCGGCGCCGATGCTGGTGGTGATCGCGGTCGCCACCGGGCTGCTGACCGGCAGCCCCGAGGGCATCGTCTGGGCGGTCTTCGCGGGCCTCGGCTCGCTCGGCATCGGGCTCGGTGTCGGCTCCGTGACCAGCGTGCTCATCCCGTACACGATCCCCGAGCGGCTCAACGCGTTCACCGGCGCCGCGCCCGGCCAGGGCGGGCAGGCGCTCGCCTCGTCCATGGGCGCGATGGTCGGCATCTCCCTGCTGACGCTGCCGTTCCTGGTGCCGATGCTCTTCGGGCTGCTCTGGGTCTGCGCGCTCGCCCCCTTCTACGGCCTGGCCGCCGAGGTGTACGGCCGCAGGCTCGGCGCCCGCATCGGCTTCGCCCGGATGCCCGAGGTGCTGGCCGCCGTGTCGAAGCCCGCCTGACCAGTGGTCTAGTCCAATAAGTGAGACCCGTCTGCGGTGGCCGGAAAGCGGTGTATACGCTTCGAAGCATGATTGACCAGGGGCTGGAGCATCGCAGTGCCGCCGTGACCGAGATGCCCGACGAGCTGCGCCGCGACGTGCGGCTGCTCGGCAGCCTGCTCGGGCAGGTGATCGCCGAGCAGGGCGGAGAGGATCTGCTGGACGACGTCGAACGCCTGCGCAAGGCCGTCATCGCCGCCCGCAGGGGCGAGACGTCCGCCGACGAGATCGCCGCGATGGTGTCCGGATGGGAGATCGACCGGGCGGTGCAGATCGCGCGCGCCTTCACCTGCTACTTCCACCTGGCCAACCTGGCCGAGGAGCACTACCGCATCCGCTCCCTGCGCCGCCGCGACACCGAGGACGCGGTCCAGCGCGAGTCGCTGGCGCACGCCGTGCAGGAGCTGGGCCGTGAGCGCGTCGCCGACCTCGTCCGCGGCCTGGAACTGCACCCCGTGCTGACCGCCCATCCGACGGAGGCGCGCAGGCGCGCCGTCGCCACCGCCATCCAGCGTGTCAGCCACCAGCTCACCGAGTTCAACGCGCCCGAAAGGGGCGCGTCCGAGCGCGACGAGACCCAGCGCCGCCTGCTGGAGGAGATCGACCTGCTCTGGCGTACGGCGCAGCTCCGCAACACCCGGCTGGACCCGCTCGACGAGGTGCGCACCGCCATGGCCGCCTTCGACGAGACGCTGTTCAGGATGGTGCCCCAGGTCTACCGGTCGCTGGACGCGGCGCTGCACGACGGCACCGGCAAGCCGCTCGCCCGGCCGTTCATCCGCTTCGGCAGCTGGATCGGCGGCGACCGCGACGGCAACCCGAACGTCACCGCCAAGGTCACCCGCGAGGCCATCCAGATCCAGGCCGAGCACGTGCTCACCGCGCTGGAGAACGCCTGCTCGCGCATCGGCCGCACGCTCACCGCCTCCGCCCAGTTCGCCCCCGCGTCGGCCCGGCTGCGCGCCGCCCTGGACTCCTCCGTCGACCACCACCCCGACCTGGTCTCCGAGCTGGCCACCCGGTCGCCGCGCGAGCCGCACCGGCAGTGGCTGCTGTTCGTGGCCGCCCGCATCGCCGCCACCCGCCGCCGCGACCTCGACCTCGCCTACCGCGGCCCCGCGGAGCTCCTCGCCGACCTGCGCCTGGCGCAGGACAGCCTGGCCGAGAGCGCGCCCCGCCAGGCGTACGGGGAGCTCCAGCATCTGATCTGGCAGGTGGAGACGTTCGGCTTCCACCTGGCCGAGCTGGAGGTCCGCCAGCACTCCCAGGTGCACGCGGCCGCCCTGGAGGAGCTGCGCGCGGGCGGCCCGCTGTCGGAGCGCACCGAGGAGGTACTGGCCACGATCCGGGTCATCGCCTGGATCCAGGACCGGTTCGGCGTCGACGCCTGCTCCCGCTACGTGGTCTCGTTCACCCGCACCGCCGACGACGTCGCCGCCGTGTACGAGCTGGTCGCGCACGCGCTCGGCGGGCGCCCGCTGGCGCTGGACGTGGTGCCGCTGTTCGAGTCGGGCGAGGACCTGGCCAACTCGACCCGCGTGCTCACCGGCATGCTCGACATCCCGCAGATCCAGGAGCGCCTGGCCGCCACCGGCCGGCGCATGGAGATCATGCTGGGCTACTCCGACTCGGCCAAGGAACTCGGCCCGGCCGCCGCCACCCTCCGCCTGTACGAGGCGCAGGAGCAGCTCACGGCCTGGGCCGCCGCGCACGACGTCAAGCTGCGCATGTTCCACGGCCGGGGCGGCGCGCTCGGCCGGGGCGGCGGGCCGGCCAACCGCGCGGTGCTGGCCCAGGCGCCCGGCTCGGTCGCGGGCCGGTTCAAGGTCACCGAGCAGGGCGAGGTCATCTTCGCCCGCTACGCCCACATGGCGATCGCCCGCCGCCACATGGAGCAGGTCGCCAACGCCGTCCTGCTGGCCTCGTCGGCCACGGTCGGCGCCCGCACCGCCGCCGCCGCCGAACGCTTCCGCCCGCTCGCCGAGCGGGTCGCCAGGGCGTCGGAGGAGGCGTACCGCGCGCTCACCGAGGCCCCCGGCTTCCCCGAGTGGTTCGCCCTGGTCAGCCCGCTGGAGGAGATCGGCTCCCTGCGACTCGGCTCCCGCCCGGCCCGCCGCGGACTCGGCGCGCCGCGCTCGCTCGACGACCTGCGGGCCATCCCGTGGGTGTTCGCCTGGGCGCAGACCCGGGTCAACCTGCCCGGCTGGTACGGCCTCGGCACCGGCCTGGCCGCCGCCGACTCGCTGGAGGAGCTGCAGGCGGCCTACGCCGAGTGGCCGCTGTTCAACGCGCTGCTCGACAACGCCGAGATGTCGCTGGCCAAGACCGACCGTTCGATCGCGTCCCGCTATCTCGCGCTCGGCGGCAGGGACGACTTCACCGAGCGGGTCCTGGAGGAGTACGACCGCACCCGCACGCTGGTGCTGCGGGTCACCGGGCACAAGCGCCTGCTGGAGAACCGCAAGGTCCTCTCCCGCGCGGTCCAGCTTCGCGACCCGTACGTGGACGCGCTGTCGCACCTGCAGCTGCGGGCCCTGACGGTGCTGCGCACCGGCGACCCGTCCGACCACGAGCGCGAGCGCCTGTCGACGCTGCTCCTGCTGTCGGTCAACGGCGTGGCGGCGGGCCTGCAGAACACGGGCTGACGGATCTACGGACGCGGGTCCGGGGCGGCGCGCAGCACGCCCCGGACGATCAGGAACTGGGCCAGGATGTAGGTCGTCATCAGGATCACGCTGCGCCCGGTGAAGTCGGTGCCCGTCACGCCCAGCCCCACCAGGAAGTCGGAGAACACGAACAGCCCGGCCCCCACCCCCGCGACCAGGTTGACCCCGGCCGCCAGGGCCGCCATCGTGACCAGCGTCAGGCCGTACACGAGCACCGGGACCGCCAGCCCGCCGAGCGGCTGCCACAGCACCACGGCGGCGGCCGCCCACACCAGCAGGTAGGCGACGGCGGCCCAGCGCGGCCGGGAGCCCATCCGGACGAACACCGCGATGTAGCAGATCTGCATCACCAGGAACGCCGTCATCCCGACGAGGAACGCGACCTGCCCGTCCACCATCAGCGCCGTGTCCCCGGCGGAGCCGAACACCAGCCCGATGGCCAGCAGCCGCTGCCGCGGCGCGGTCCGCAGCACGTACGCGGCCAGCACCAGGCAGAGCAGCGGCTTGGCCACCCACTCCAGCCACTCGATGCCCAGGGCCACGGCCACGAGGTCGGCCACGGCGAGCACCCCGAAAAGGATCAGCACCGGACAAACAGTAGTGGCCCGGTCGCGAGGACCGGGCCACCGAGTCGGCTCAGGAGAGGCTGAGGAAGAAGTCGCGGATGTCCGAGGTCAGGGCGTCCGTCGCACTGTGGGCGGTGTAGTGGCCGTGGGCCGGGGCCGGGAGCGTCTTCCAGGAGACGATGCGGCTGTGGTCGCGCTCCGCGAAGGGCCGGATGGACTTGAAGTCGCCCTCGCCCATGGCCAGCGCGGTCGGCACCGTCGTCGGCCCGAACGGCTGCTCGGCGCGGGCGTTCTCCCAGTAGAGCCGGATCGCCGACGCGGCGGTGCCGGTGAACCAGTAGACCGAGGCGTTGGCCAGCACGAAGTCGTCGTCCAGGTCGTCGTCGAGGAGCTGGGCCAGCCAGCCGAGCAGGCCCGAGGGGGAGTCCATCAGGGCGTGCGCCAGGGTCTGGGGCTGCTGGGAGTGGAGCACGTTGAAGGCGCCCTTCTCCTTCCAGAACCAGTCGAGCACCGCCAGGCCCTGCTGGTCCTCCTCCGAGAGGCCGGCGAACTCGGCCGGGTCGCCCGAGGGGAAGGAGAAGAGCTGGGTCACGTGGACGCCGACGCAGTGCTCCGGGTCGACCCGGCCGATCTCGGGGGAGATCATCGAGCCGGCGTCGTTGCCCACCGCGCCGTACCGGGTGTAGCCGAGGCGGGACATCAGCTCGGCCCAGGCGCGGGCGATGCGCTGGTTGTTCCAGCCCAGTTCCTTGGCCGGGCCGGAGAAGCCGTAGCCCGGCAGCGACGGGATGACCAGGTGGAAGCGGCGCGACAGGGGCTCGATGGCGTCGAGGTACTCCAGGAAGCTGCCCGGCCAGCCGTGGGTGAGGATCAGCGGCAGCGCGTCCGGATCGGCCGAGCGGATGTGCATGAAGTGGATCTGCTGCCCGTCGATCTCGGTGATGAACTGCGGGTGGGCGTTGACCCTGGCCTCCAGCGCGCGCCAGTCGAACCCGTCGCGCCAGTAGGACACCAGCCGCTTGACGCGCTCGACCGAGACGCCCTGGTCGACTCCGGGGATCTCGTCGGCGAAGCGGGTCATCGCCAGCCGGGCGCGCAGGTCGTCGAGGTCGGCCTGGGGGATCTCGATGCTGAACGGTCGGATCATGTCGGCTCCTCGAATTGAACGGAACGGCTTGTTCTGTTCCTATAGTAGCAGAACGGAATGCTTCATTCCACCAAAATCCGCTCATGACCCGCGTAGACGTTGCACCGCTCCCCCCGCAGGAACCCGACCAGCGTCAGCCCGAACTCCCTGGCCAGGTCGACCGCCAGCGACGAGGGCGCCGAGACCGCGCACACCACCGGCACGCCCGCCGCCAGCGCCTTCTGCATGATCTCGTAGCTCGCCCGGCCGCTCACCATGAGCAGGTGCCCGGCCAGCGGAAGCCGGCCGGCCATGGCCGACCAGCCGACGAGCTTGTCGACGGCGTTGTGCCGGCCCACGTCCTCACGTACCGCCAGCCGGGTGCCGTCGGCGGCGAACAGGCCGGCGGCGTGCAGCCCGCCCGTCTTGCCGAACACGCCCTGCCCGGCCCGGAGCGCGTCCGGAAGCCCGTACAGCACCTCGGGGGAGATCGGCGGCCCGCCCGGCGGGAGCGGATCGCACCGCTCGTGCAGCCGGTCCAGCCCGGCCGAGCCGCACACCCCGCACGCGCTGGAGGTCACGAAGTGCCGCTCCAGCGCGGGCAAATCGGGCACCGGCCCGCGCAGCCGCACGGTGACCGTGTTGTAGCGCTCCTCCGGCGCCAGGTCCTCGTCGGTGCAGTACGCGATGGACGCGATGTCCGCCGCCCCCGCCAGCCCCTCGCCGTGCAGGAACCCGGCGGCCAGCTCGAAGTCGTGCCCGGGGGTGCGCATGGTGATCGCCACGGTCTTGCGCGTCCCGTCGGCCCCGTGGAGCCGGATCTCCATCGGCTCCTCGGTGGCCAGGTCGTCGCGGCGCTCGCGGACCGCGCGCCCCGACAGCTCGCGGATCCGGGCGCGGGTGGTGGGCCCCGGCCGGGTCACAACGGCCGCACGGTGACGACGGCGTTGTAGTCGGGGATCCGCGCCTGCGGCGACCGGCGCGCCTCGTCCAGCAGCACGTTGCCCTCCGGCCAGTGCACCTGCAGGTTGCCGGGCACGAGCGGGGCGCGCAGCACCTTCCCCCGGTACGAGCGCTCGCCCGCGCGCAGCTCGACCGGGGCGCCATCGGGCAGGCCCAGCCGGTCGGCGTCGTACGGGCTCATCAGCACGGCCTCGCGCATCGCGCCGTTGAAGCCGTCGACGCGCTCGTGGACCATGCTGTTGAACTGCTTGCCGCGCCGCGTCGCGACGGAGAAGGTGCCGTCGGGCCGCTCCAGCGCGGGCGGCTCGACCACGGAGAACCCGCCCCGGCCGTCGGGCGTCGGGAATCGCCCACCGGGGCAGAGGTGACGCCCGCCGTACTGGACGTGGTCGCCGAACCGCCGCAGCCCCGCGATGCCCGCGTAGAAGGGCACCGCGCGCTCGATCTCGGTGCGGATCGCGGGCGTGCCGGTGAACCGCACGTGTCTCGAAATTTCGGGACGTGTGGTGGCGGCCAGCTCGGTGAAGATCTTCCACTCCGGCCACGCCTCGCCGATCCGCGGCCCCTCCACCTCCGGCGAGAAGATCACCCGCCGCTCGGTGGACGTCTCGGTCACCCCGCCCGCCATCTCGTACCGCGTCTGGGCCGGCAGCAGCAGCACGTCACCCTCGGACGGCACCAGCATCTGCGACGACAGCACGATGTCGATGTGCACCCGCAGCTTGAGCCGCGACAGCGCCTCCCGGCAGTAACGCGGATCGGGCAGCACCTCCAGGAAGTTGCCGCCGGAGGAGACCAGCGCGTCCAGCTCCCGCGCGTGCGCCGCGTCGATCATGTCGGTCGCGGTCAGCCCCGGCGTCGCCGGCACCTCGAACCCCCACATCCCGGAGAACTTCGCTGCGTTCTCCGGCGTGATGGGCAGACCGCCCGGCAGCCCCGTCGCGTACGCGCCCATCTCGGCCCCGCCCTGCACGCCGCTGTGGCCGCGGATCGGCATCAGCCCGCTCCCGTCGCGCCCCACGAAGCCGCGGGCCAGCGCCAGGTTGACGATCGCGCGTACGTTGTCCTCGCCGTGGGTGTGCTGGGTGATGCCCATCGACCACACCAGCACGGCCGAGCGCGCCCGGCCCAGCATCCTGGCCAGCCGCAGCATCTCGTCCCTGGTCGAACCGGAGAGCGCCTCCAGCACCTCCCAGGACTGCTCCGCCACGGCCCGGCGGGCCTCCTCGAAGCCGGTGGTGTGCTCGGCGACGAACTTCTCGTCGACCCAGTCGTTCTCGATCAGGTGCTTGAGCACCCCGTTCAGGAAGCCGATGTCGCCGCCCTGGTGCACGCCGAAGAACTCGTCGGTGATCTTCGTGCCGAACACGGCCGACTCGGCGTTGGACGGCACCCAGTAGCGTTCCATCCCCGGCTCGCGGTAGGCGTTGATCATGGCGATCCGGGTGCCGGCCTTCTTGGCGTGGTACAGGTACTTCATCGCCACCGGCTGGTTGTTCGACGGGTTCGACCCGATGAACACGATCAGGTCGGAGCCGATCCAGTCCTGATACGAGCAGGTGGTGGCCGCCGCCCCGATGGTGTCCTTGAGCGCCACCGTCGACGGCGAGTGACAGATGCGCGCGGCGTTGTCGACGTTGTTGGTGCCGAGGGCGCGCACCGCCTTCTGGGCCGCGTAGTAGTTCTCGTTCGGCATCCCGCGACTGGTCAGGTAGGCGCCGAAGCGCGCGTCGCGCAGCCCGCCGGCCGCCACCCGCAGCGCCTCGTCCCACGACACGCGGGTGAACCCGGCCTCGCCGGCGCGCCGCAGCATCGGGTACGGCAGCCGCCCCAGCTCGCGCAGCTCGGCGCTCTTCTTCCCGGCCAGCCGGTCGGCGTCCGCCAGCACCGACACGTCCAGCGCGGGCATCGTGTTGAGCGGCAGCAGCCGCAGCCTGATGTTGCACAGATGGATTTCCCGCATGGTCCAGTCGCGCATGCCCTTGGTGCCGAGCGCGCACCCGTCGCACGTCCCCCGGGTGAGGATCCGCCACGCGTAGCGCCGGTTGCCCTTGACCGACCGGAACGCCTTGATCAGCTCCAGGTAGTTGTTCGGCTTGCGGAGTCCCAGGCCGAACGGCCGCCACGAGGCCCAGTTGCGCGGATCCAGTCGCTTGCTCATGCATCCATCTTGCTCCTGGTCAATCCCTGGTCGGGCACCGCCTTCCGTCAGGGGAAGGTGCGAGAGGATGGAGAGATGTCTCGCTACTCCGACCTCGACCGTCCGCCCCTGTCCGAGGCGGCGCTCAACCGGGCCCTGGTCCGCCCCGGCTCACTGTGGACGGGCGTCACGGTCGTCGACAGCACCGGCTCCACCAACGCCGACCTCGCGGGCGCCGCGCGGGCCGGCGCCCGCGAAGGCGCGGTGCTGGTCGCCGAGGAGCAGGTCGCGGGGCGCGGCAGGCTGGGCCGCACGTGGACGGTCCCGGCCTACGCGGGGCTGACGTTCTCGGTCCTGCTCAGGCCCACCGTGCCGGTCGCCGCGTACGGATGGCTGCCGCTGCTGTTCGGCGTGGCCGCCGCGTCCGCGGTGCGCCGCCTCGCCGAGGTGGACGTGCGCCTGAAATGGCCCAACGACCTGCTGATCGGCGAGCGGAAGCTGGCCGGGGTGCTGGCCGAGCGGGTCGACGACGGGGTGGTCGTCGGCATGGGGCTGAACGTCTCGCCGCGCGAGGACGAACTGCCCGTCGAGACCGCGACCTCGCTCGCCGTGGAGAAGGCCGCCTGCCTCGACCGCGACCCGCTGCTGCGGGCCGTGCTGCGTGAGGTCGCCACCCACTACCACGAGTGGGGCGAGGCCGGCGGCGACGCCGACGCCTGCGGGCTGCGCGCCGCCTACCTGGCCGCCTCCGCCACCGTCGGCCGTGACGTGCGGGTCGAGCTGCCCGGCGACACCGTGCTCACCGGCCGCGCCACCGGCATCGACCACTCCGGCCACCTGCAGGTGAGCGCCGACGACCAGGCCTACACGCTGAGCGCCGGAGACGTCGTACATGTTCGGGCCACGCCGTAGCTTCGGATCATGCCGAGGTGGCACCATTTGCGCATGACCATTCCCGACCACCACCTGACACAAGGTGAGCGCCGCGTCCGGTCCTTCAACCCGCACTGGAAGCGGCTGGTCGTCCCCTTCATCGCGCTCATCCTCATCGCCGTCGCCTCCGGCGTGGCGATCTACTTCATCCCGGGCACCTGGGAGTACGCCGGCTACGCCCGCATCGCGGTCGCCGTCGTCGGGCTGATCCTGCTGACCATCTGGTCGTTCGTCCCGTACCTGCAGTGGAAGAACACCGGCTACGTCCTCACCACCCACCGCTTCACGATCAGCACGGGCGTGCTCAACAAGTCGACCGACGAGATCCCGATGGCTAAGGTCAACACCGTCAGCTCCGACCAGACGTTCTTCGAGCGGCTGCTGGGCTGCGGCACCCTCACCGTCGAGTCCGCGGGCGAGCGCGGGGAGATCGTGCTGCGCGACATCCCCCGGATCCAGGAGGTCCGCACCGAGCTGTTCCGCCTGCTGGAGGACGCCGCCGACGGCCAGATCGACGGCCGGTAGCCCGCCCGCGCGGGAGTCTCGGCGTGGTGCGCCCGCATGTCTTGCGGAGATCACCCTCCTGCACACAAGATGGCTGGCATGCCGTACGAAGTGCAGGGTGTCATCGCCCGGGGCAAGGGCCAGGAAGTCTCTCTCGAAACGGTGCTCGTTCCCGATCCGGGTCCGGGCGAGGCGGTGGTGACCGTGCAGGCCTGCGGGGTCTGCCACACCGACCTCCACTATCGTCAGGGAGGCATCAGCGACGACTACCCGTTCCTACTCGGGCACGAGGCGGCGGGCGTCGTCGAGGCGGTCGGCGAGGGCGTCACCGGCCTGGAGCCGGGTGACTTCGTCATCCTCAACTGGCGGGCCGTGTGCGGCCAGTGCCGGGCCTGCCTGCGCGGCCGGCCGTGGTACTGCTTCAACACCCACAACGCCACCCAGAAGATGACGCTCACCGACGGCACCGAGCTGTCGCCCGCGCTCGGCATCGGCGCGTTCATCGGCAAGACGCTGGTCGCCGCCGGGCAGTGCACGAAGGTCTCGGCCGAGGCGCCGGCGTCGGTCGCCGGGCTGCTGGGCTGCGGCGTGATGGCCGGCATCGGCGCCGCCATCAACACCGGCGGCGTCACCCGCGGCGACACGGTCGCGGTCATCGGCTGCGGCGGCGTCGGCGACGCCGCCGTACTCGGCGCCTCCCTGGCCGGCGCCGCCAAGATCATCGCGGTGGACGTGGACGACCGCAAGCTCGAGTGGGCCCGCGGCTTCGGCGCCACCGACACGGTCAACTCCCGCGCCGGCGACCCGGTCGAGGCGATCCGCGAGCTCACCGGCGGCTTCGGCGCCGACGTGGTCATCGAGGCGGTCGGCCGCCCCGAGACCTACGAGCAGGCCTTCTACGCCCGCGACCTGGCCGGCACCGTCGTGCTCGTGGGCGTGCCCACCCCGGAGATGCGCATCGACCTGCCGCTGCTGGACGTGTTCGGCCGGGGCGGCGCGCTCAAGTCGTCGTGGTACGGCGACTGCCTGCCCACCCGCGACTTCCCGATGCTCATCGACCTGTTCCTGCAGCACCGGCTGCCGCTCGACAAGTTCGTCTCCGAGACGATCGCCCTTGACGGGGTGGAAGAGGCCTTCCACAAGATGGAGCGGGGCGAGGTCCTGCGGTCGGTGGTGATCCTCTAAATGCTCGACAGGGTCATCACCTCCGGCACCTTCTCCCTCGACGGCGGCACGTGGGACGTCGACAACAACGTCTGGCTGGTCGGCGACGCCCGCGAGGTCGTCGTCATCGACGCCGCGCACGACGCCGAGGCCATCGCCCGGCGGGTCGGCGGGCGCCGGGTGCGCGCCATCGTCTGCACCCACGCGCACAACGACCACGTCAACGCCGCCGCCGAGCTGGCCCGCCGCACCGGCGCGCCGATCCGGCTGCACCCCGACGACCAGGTGCTCTGGGACCAGGTCTACGGGAGCGAGGTCGCCTACGAGCCGATCGTCGACGGCGAGAAGATCGAGGCGGGCGGGATCGCGCTGCAGGTCATCCACACCCCGGGCCACTCGCCGGGCGCGGTCTGCCTGTACGCTCCGGAAGTGGGCGCGCTGTTCAGCGGCGACACGCTGTTCAAGGGCGGCCCCGGGGCGACCGGGCGGTCCTACTCGTCCTTCGACACGATCATCGAGTCGATCCGCGAGCGGCTGCTGGTGCTGCCGCCCGAGACCGTCGTGCACACCGGGCACGGCGACTCGACCTCGATCGGCGCGGAGGCGCCCGATCTGGAGGAGTGGATCGCCCGCGGCCACTGACACCACCTTATGGCGCACCTCACATAGGCAAGCCTTACCTCAGTGAGCTACCTTAGGTATGCCTTACCTGATTAGCTCCCGAGAGGCTGCCCCGGATGTACGTGTGTGTTTGTCGTGCTGTGACCGAGAACGAGGTCCACGACTGCATTTCCGCGGGCGCCAAGAGCGCTAAGCAGGTACGCGACACAACGGGCGCCGGGGGCGACTGCGCCCGTTGTGTACGGAAGATCTGTGCGATGCTGAAACGGTCTGACGAACTGACCACGGCATAGCACGAGGGGCCTGTTTCCATGCAGGGTGACAAGCAGATCATCGAGTTGCTCAACGAGCAGCTCACGGCGGAGCTCACCGCCATCAACCAGTACTTCCTGCACGCCAAGATGCAGCAGAACTGGGGCTACACCAAGCTCGCCGAGCACACTCGATACGAGTCGATCGACGAGATGAAGCATGCCGAGCGTCTCACCGACCGCATCCTGTTCCTCGAAGGGCTGCCCAACTACCAGCGGCTGGGCACGCTCCACATCGGTCAGACCGTGCGCGAGCAGCTCCAGGCCGACCTGGAGGTCGAGATGAGCGTCGTGCAGCGGCTGCGGCCCGGCATCGCGCTGATGCGCGAGAAGGGCGACATCACCTCCGCCCGCATCTTCGAGGAGATCCTCGAGGACGAGGAGAAGCACATCGACTACCTGGAGACCGAGCTCGGCCTCATCGAGACGCTCGGCGAGCAGCTCTATCTCGCCCGCTACGCCGAGCCGCCGTCCACCGACGACTGAGCCGCCGTTCCACCCGGACGACTGACCCCCCGCGCCCAGCCCCCTGCCGCCGCGACCCCCGCCCGCCGGTTATTTCCGGCGGGCGCGCGCGTTTCTGGAGGGGCAAGGGTTTACCGCCGAGAACCGCGGTAATTTAATCACGACTAACCGACATTTAGTCGCGTTTGCCCAGGTCAATAGATAGGTCAACTACGAGTCAAACCGCGCGCTGTGCCCGGGAAACGATCCTCTAAGGTCCTACGATCGCTCCATGACCTGCGTACTTCTCGCCGAGGATGACACCTCGATTTCCGAGCCGCTCGCGCGCGCCCTGCGCCGCGAGGGCTACCAGGTTGAGGTGAGCCCCGACGGCCCGCAGGCCCTGGAGAGGGCACTGTCGGGTGGCATCGACCTCATCGTTCTGGACCTGGGCCTGCCCGAGATGGACGGCCTCGAAGTGGCCCGCCGCATCCGCGCCGAGGGACACGGCACCCCCGTGCTCATCCTCACGGCCCGGGTGGACGAGGTCGACACGGTCGTCGGCCTCGACGCCGGCGCCGACGACTACGTCACCAAGCCGTTCCGCCTCGCCGAACTGCTCGCCCGGGTGCGGGCCCTGCTGCGGCGCGGCACGTCCGAGACCCCGGTGGTGCAGGGCGTCCGCATCGACGCCGACTCCCGTCGCGCCTGGATGGGCGACAAGGAGCTCCACCTCACGACCAAGGAGTTCGACCTGCTGCGCGTGCTGGTGCGCGACGCCGGCAAGGTGGTCACCCGCGAACAGATCATGCGCGAGGTATGGGACACCAACTGGTGGGGGTCGACCAAGACCCTCGACATGCACATCTCGTGGCTGCGCCGCAAGCTGGGCGACGACGCCGCCAAGCCCCGTTACATCACGACCGTCCGGGGAGTCGGCTTCCGCTTCGAACGCGAGTAGGCATGCGCCGACGCCTGCTCTCCTCAACCCTCCTCGTCGCCGCCATCGCCGTCCTGCTGCTCGGGGTGCCTCTCGGCGTCGTCGTCAGCCGCCTGATCGTCGACGAGGCCGCCCAGGAGCTCAGGGCGGAGGCCACCCGCCTGGTGGGTGAGGTCGAGTACGCCCGCATCCAGGAGACGCCGCTCGACCCGCAGCAGCTGGAGCAGAAATACCCGGATCGCTACATCCAGATATTCGAACGCGGGAACCCCCCGAAGGCCACCGTCGTCGGCACGCCACCGCCCTCGGGTCAGCAGATGACCGAGGACGCCGAGTCCGACAGCGGCATCTTCGTCCGGGTGAGCCGCGACCGGGCCCAGGTCGAGCAGGACGTGTACGCGCGCCTGCTGCTGATCGTCGCCCTGGCCGTCGCGGCTCTCGCCGTCGCCGTCGGCCTGGCCATCGTCCAGTCCCGCCGGCTCACGCTGCCCTTGCAGGACCTCGCCAAGATCGCCGAACGGCTCGGCTCCGGGGACGCCCGGCCGAGCAAGCACCGTTACGGCATCCCCGAGCTCGACCGGGTGGCCCAGGTCCTCGACCGCAGCGCCACCCGCATCTCCGACCTGCTCACCCGCGAGCGCGAGTTCGCCACCGACGCGTCGCACCAGCTCCGCACCCCGCTGACCGGCCTCACCATGCGGCTGGAGGAGATCGTCGCCGCCTCCGACCACCCCGACGTCGTACGCGAGGAGGGCGAGGCGGCCATCGTGCAGGCCGAGCGGCTCACCGCGGTGATCGACGAGCTGCTCGCCGCGGCCCGCCGCCAGCGGCACTCGCAGGCGGAGCCGATCTCCATCGACGAGGTGCTGGTCCAGCAGGTGACCGAGTGGGACCCGGTCTTCCGCGGCGTGGGCCGCAGGCTCGTGCTCGGCGGCACCCGCGGCCTCAAGGCGCTGGCCACCACCGGCGGCTTCGGCCAGGTCATCGCCACGCTGCTGGAGAACTCCCTGCGCCACGGCGGCGGCGCCGTCACCGTCAGCACGACGAGCGGCGACAACTACGTGGTGATCGAGGTGACCGACGAGGGCCCGGGGATCGACGACGACATCGCGCCCAAGATCTTCGAGCGGAACGTGAGCGGGGGTGGCGGCACCGGGCTGGGGCTGACGCTCGCCCGCGCGCTGGCCGCCGCCGACGGCGGGCGGCTCGAACTGGTGCGCAGGAGGCCGGCGACGTTCGCGGTCTTCCTGCGGCCGGCCGACGACCCGGGCAGGAACCGCGTGGTCAGCGGCCCCGCATGAGGCGGGCCCCGGGAAGCTCAGCGGCCCCGCGTGAGGCGGGGCCCCGGGAAGCTCAGTGCTCCTGCGTGACGCCGGACCTCGGGAAGCTCAGCGCTTCTGCTTGACGCCGACCTCGGGAAGCTCGGCCGGGATCGGCGTCGTGGCCTCCAGGAACACCCACTTCTTGTAGGACCAGTAGCGGAACAGGGTGCCGAGGCCGACGCCGACGATGTTGGCGACGTTGAGGCTGAGCGGGTCGTCGAGCTTCAGCGTGTAGGTGGTGAACCCGATCACCAGCACGCCGAACAGCAGCGCGATGCCGTTCATCAGGAAGAACAGGAAGTATTCGCGGCCCAGGCCGCTCTGCTCGCGGTGGCGGAACGTCCAGAAGCGGTTTCCCGCGTACGCGAAGCTGGTGGAGATCGTCGTGGCCACGACCTTCGAGGTCATCGGCCCGATCCCGAAGACCAGGTGGAACAGGTTGAGCGTGCCGAGGTCGATCAGGAACGCGATCCCGCCGATGATCCCGAACTTGGTGAGCTCATGGACGAGGGCGGCGAACCGCTGGTAAAGACTCTTGACCAACCGCACGTTTCTGCTCGGCCCTTCCGCCTCGTCGAATCACGACCACCTCAGCGTACCGGCGTACCTAACCGCCCGCGTCAGGATCCTCTTTCCTGAACACATCACCTCATAACGCGATCCGCCGGAGGAGTGCTCTACCTGGGGTGCTCCGGAAGACGGCCGGTATGCTCACCACACGTGAACGCATACAGCCCCATCGGCCCCGTCGTCGGCATCGTCGGCGCCGGGCAGCTCGCCCGGATGACGCAGCCACCGGCCATCGCCCTCGGCGTCGAGCTGCGCGTGCTCGCCGGCGCCCCCGACGAGAGCGCCGCGCGCGTCATCGTCGACACCCACGTCGGCGACTACCGCTCCCTCGACGACCTGCGCGCGTTCGCCCAGGGCTGTCACGCGATCACCTTCGACCACGAACACGTGCCAGGCGACCACATCCGGGCCCTCATCGACGACGGCCACGCCGTCCACCCCGGCCCCGACGCCCTCGTGCACGCGCAGGACAAGGCCGTCATGCGCGAGCGGCTGACCGCGATCGGCGCCCCTTGTCCTGCCTGGGCCCGCGTGTCCACCCCCGGCGAGGCGGCCGCGTTCGCCGCCGAGCACGGCTGGCCGGTGGTGCTCAAGGCGATCACCGGCGGCTACGACGGCCGCGGCGTGTGGGTGTGCGACTCGGAGGAGGCCGCGGCCGAGGCGTTCCAGGCCGGGTCGCCGCTGCTGGCGGAGGCGTTCGTGCCGTTCGAGCGCGAGCTGGCCGTCCTCGTCGCCCGCTCCCCGCACGGCCAGGGCGTCTCCTACCCCGTCGTGGAGACCGTGCAGCGCGACGGCATCTGCGTCGAGGTGCTGGCCCCGGCCCCCGGCCTCGACCCCGAGGAGGCGGCCGAGGCGCAGCGGGTCGCCCTGCGGATCGCCGACGAGCTGGGCGTCACGGGCCTGCTGGCCGTCGAGATGTTCCAGACCCGCCGCGGGCTGCTGGTCAACGAGCTGGCCATGCGCCCGCACAACAGCGGCCACTGGACCATCGAGGGCTCCCGCACCTCCCAGTTCGAGCAGCACCTGCGGGCCGTGCTCGACCTGCCGCTCGGCACCCCCGCCATGACCGCCCCTGCGGTCGTCATGGCCAACCTGCTCGGCGGCGAGGACCCCGACCTGTTCAAGCGGTACGAGCACGTGATGGCCCACGACCCCGGCGTGAAGGTGCACTTCTACGGCAAGCAGGTGCGTCCCGGCCGTAAGATCGGCCACGTCACCGCCGTCGGCGACGACCTCGACGAGGTCAGGGCCCGCGCCCGGCACGCCGCCGTCTACCTGATGACCGGGGAGTACACGTGAGCATCGGCATCGTCATGGGCAGCGACTCCGACTGGCCGGTGATGAAGGCCGCCGCCGAGGCGGTGGCCGAGTTCGGCGTCCCGTTCGAGGCCGACGTGGTCTCCGCCCATCGGATGCCGGCCGAGATGATCGAGTACGGCCGGCGCGCCGCCGACCGCGGCGTCGAGGTCATCATCGCGGGCGCGGGTGGCGCCGCCCACCTGCCCGGCATGCTCGCCTCGGTGACGCCGCTGCCGGTGATCGGGGTGCCGGTGCCGCTGAAGTACCTCGACGGCATGGACTCTCTGCTGTCCATCGTCCAGATGCCCGCCGGGGTGCCCGTCGCGACCGTCGCGGTCGGCGGCGCGCGCAACGCCGGCCTGCTCGCCGTACGCATCCTCGCCGCCACCGACGCCACCCTGCGCGCCCGCATGGTCGAGTTCCAGGAGCGGCTCAAGGAGCAGGCGTACGCCAAGGGCGAGCGGCTGCGCGCCGAGGCGGCGGCGCTCAAGCCGGCCGATTGACCCGCTCGCCCCGGGAGGCGGCCGTGCTGGACGTGCTCGCGGGCCACGCCGCCCGGGTGCGCGCCGCCGACCCGCTGGCCGGCGGCCAGGACCGGCTGCCCAAGCCCGGCCTGGGGGAGGAGCTCGTCGAGGTGCCCGGCGGCGTCGGCCTGGCCACGGTGGATCGTGCCGGCCCCGACTCGCTCAACGCCACCTGGGGCCCGCTCGTCGTCCACCGGCTGCACGCCCGCGTCAGCGGCCCCGACCCCGAGTCGGCGCTCGGCGCGCTGCTGGACGCCTGGACGGCGAGGCCCCGGCGGGAGCCCGGGCCGCTCGCGCTGCTCTGGCCGAGCCGCGACACCGCCGCCGTCCGCGCCCTGTCGCTGCGCGGCTTCGCCCCGCTGGTCGCCGTCGCCGCCCGCCCGCGCGGCTCCGCCCGGGTACGGCAGGATCCCCGGGTACGGCCCGCCGGCCCGGGTGACCTGGAGGGCATCGCGCGCCTGTACGAGGCGCTGGTCGCCTACGACGCGCAGTTCGGCTGGGTCACGCCGCGCGCCTCCACGCCCGCCAGGATCCGGGAGAGCCTCGCCGACACGCTGCCCCGCTCGTGGGCCTGGGTCGCCGAGCAGGGAGGCACGCCGTCCGGGGCCGTCATCGTCGACCCGCCGCCCCGGTCGGCCTGGATCGCGTCCATGGTGACCCGGACGCCCGCCGCCTACCTGGGCGTCATGTATGTCGATCCCGCCGTACGGGGCCGGGGTGTGGGCGCGGCGCTGGCCGCCGCCGCGCACGCCCGGCTGGACTCGTCAGGCGTGGCCACGACGCTGCTGCATCACGCCGTGCCGAACCCGCTGTCGGCCCCGTTCTGGGCCAGGCAGGGCTATCGTCCGGTGTTCACCCAGTGGGTGCGCCGGTGAGCGGTCAGGTGTTCCCTCGTGATCAGGGGCGGCTGTTCCCTCGTGATCAGGGGCGGCCCAGCGCCCGGTAGTGCCATCCGGCCGAACGCCACGCCTCGGCGTCGAGCGCGTTGCGCCCGTCGACGATCTTGCGGGCGGCCACGACCTCGCCCAGCGCCTCCGGGTCCAGGTCGATGAACTCCTGCCACTCCGTCAGCAGCAGCACGACGTGCGCGCCGCGTACCGCGTCCAGCGCGGACTCGCCGTACGCCAGCTCGGGGTGCGCCTTGCGGACGTTGTCGAGCGCGATCGGGTCGTACACCGTGACCTGCCCGCCCTGCTGCTCTATGGTCAGCGCCACGTCCAGGGCGGGGGAGTCGCGGATGTCGTCGGAGTTCGGCTTGAACGCGGCGCCGAGCACGCCGACCGTGCAGCCGTGGAAGGAGCCCCCGGCCAGCTCGCGGGCCAGGTCGACCATGCGGGCGCGGCGGCGCATGTTGATCGCGTCCACCTCGCGCAGGAACGTCAGCGCCTGGTCGGCGCCCAGCTCACCGGCCCGCGCCATGAACGCCCTGATGTCCTTGGGCAGGCAGCCGCCGCCGAAGCCGAGCCCCGGGTTGAGGTAGCGGCCGCCGATCCGGTCGTCGTACGAGAGCGCGAGCGAGAGCTGCTGCACGTCGGCGTGGGCGGCCTCGCACACCTCTGCCATCGCGTTGATGAAGGAGATCTTGGTGGCCAGGAAGGAGTTGGCGGCCGTCTTGACCAGCTCGGCGGTCGGGAAGTCGGTCACCACCATCGGCACGTCGCCGAGCGGCTCGTAGACCTCGCGCAGCATCTTCTCGGCCCGCTCGCTGCGGACGCCGAGCACGATGCGGTCGGGGTGGAGCGTGTCCTGCACGGCGAAGCCCTCGCGCAGAAACTCCGGGTTCCACGCCAGCTCGGCCTGCGCGCCCGCCGGGGCCAGCCTGACCAGCCGGTCGGCCAGCCTGGACGCGGTGCCGACCGGGACCGTCGACTTGCCGACGACCAGGCACTCACGGTCGAGGTACGGGGCCAGCGAGTCGATCGCGGCGTCCATGTAGGACACATCGGCGGCGTACTCGCCCTTCTTCTGCGGCGTGCCCACGCAGATGAAGTGGACGTCGCCGAACGCGCCCGCCTCCTCGTAGGAGGTGGTGAAACGCAGGCGGCCGGACGCCAGCCCCCGGCGGAGCACGGGCTCCAGCCCCGGCTCGTGGATGGGAAGCTCACCGTTGTTGAGACAGCGGACCTTGTCGACGTCGATGTCGAGGCCGAGCACTTCATACCCGAGATCCGCCATGCAGGCCGCATGCGTGATGCCCAGGTAGCCGGTCCCGATCACCGTCAGGCGATATGGCACGAGTGAGCTCCTTTCCATCGCGGAGGCATGCTACAGGCCCGCGTTCACTCCTTTTCGTGCCACCTCGCCACTTCGACAAACCGTACCGGTTGGTAGCAAGATGCTTGGACGTCCTACTATTTGTGGCATGAGCTTTCCTCTGTACGCGCCCGCCGAAGAGCACGACATGCTCCGGGAGACGGTCCGGGCCCTCGCTGACGAGAAGATCGCGCCCCGCGCCGCCGAGGCGGACGAGGCCGAGGAGTTCCCGTGGGACGTCTACAAGGCCCTCGTCGCCGCCGACCTGCACGCCATCCACGTTCCTGAGCAGTACGAGGGAGCGGGCGGCGACGCGCTGGCCGCCGTCATCGTCATCGAGGAGGTCGCCCGCGCCTGCGCCTCCTCCTCCCTGATCCCGGCGGTCAACAAGCTCGGCACCGTCCCGATCATGCTGTCGGCGTCAGAGGAGCTCAAGCAGCAGTACCTGCCCGCCGTGGCCCGCGGCGACGCCATGTTCTCGTACGCGCTCTCCGAGCCGGAGGCGGGCTCCGACGCCGCCGGCATGAAGACCCGCGCGGTCCGCGACGGCGACCACTACGTGCTCAACGGCACCAAGATGTGGATCACCAACGCCGGCGTGTCCGAGTACTACACGGTCATGGCCGTCACCGACCCGTCCGCCGGCGGCGCGCGCGGCATCTCCGCCTTCGTGGTGGAGAAGTCCGACCCTGGCGTCTCGTTCGGCCCCAAGGAGCGCAAGCTCGGCATCAAGGCCTCCCCGACCCGCCAGGTGATCATGGAAGACGTGCGGATCCCCGAATCCCGCATGATCGGGGCACCCGGCACCGGGTTCAAGACCGCGCTGGCCACCCTCGACCACACCCGCGTCACCATCGCCGCCCAGGCCCTCGGCATCGCCCAGGGCGCACTCGACTACGCGGTGGGCTACGTCAAGGAGCGCAAGCAGTTCGGCAAGGCCATCGCCGACTTCCAGGGCGTCCAGTTCATGCTCGCCGACATGGCGATGAAGCTGGAGGCGGCACGGCAGCTGACCTACCACGCGGCGGCCAAGTCCGAACTCGCCATGAAGGGCCAGCCCCAGAAGGACCTCACCTTCCTGTCCAGCGCCGCCAAGTGCGCCGCCTCGGACGCCGCCATGGAGATCACCGTGGACGCGGTGCAACTGCTGGGCGGGTACGGGTACACGAAGGACTTCCCGGTCGAGCGCATGATGCGCGACGCCAAGATCACCCAGATCTACGAGGGCACCAACCAGATCCAGCGCATGGTGATGGCCCGGCAGTTGCTCAAGTAACCATCTACGGGGTGGGCCGTCCGCTGCCCGCCCCGCCAAGGTCTTCGCTCCGTCAGGCGCTTGCGCGCCCGAGAGCTCAGGCTGTTCTCATTGGGGGGGACAACCCCCAGCTTGCCCGGTGTCGCAGGCGGGGTTGGTTGGCCTGAGTCTTCCTGTTCCGTGGTCGTTCCGTGAGGCACCGCTTGTGCGGACGGAACGGCCTAGCGGGCACACCAGGTCATACCTTCTTGACGACGATCGTATCCGGGACGAGTTTCTCCAGGTCGTCCACGTCCGAGGTGAAGACGGTGACCTGTCCCTTCTGCTGTCGTGCGATGACGGCGAGGACCGCGTCGATCGCGTACTTGTGGCCGTGCAGCTTGGCGTCGGCCAGGAGCCGGCGGGCCTGGCGAGCCTCGTCCTTCCCGACGGCCGAGGGGCTTCGTCAGGTTTCTCCGACGTACGGGTGGGCGGTGTCAATCCGTCCAGGTGACGCGGACGATCAGCACGAGGCGCAGGTGCTCTGCGGTGATGAAGGAGAAGAAGCCCCGGCCGCCGAAGAGGTCGAGCGTCCGAAGACCTCCTCCGTGGAACGGGCCTCGACCCGCGCGGATCGAGTCCCGCCCGAGAACTGCGAGTTGGTCGGCAAGCCGCTCGGCTTCAAGGATGACGGTGGGTGGGAGCCGCCAGTGACCTGGTCCGAATCGGGGTTGTACTCCCAGGTCCAGGCGTCACTCACTGGTGGCCTCTAGCTGCGCGGTTGCTGTGATGTCGGTGATTTCTGCCAAGGCTGAGTTCAGCTTGACTCTGTCGGTGGCGATGGCGACTTCCGCTTCCAACTCGCGCAGGCGGGATGCTCGGGCCGGGTAGCGCTGGATTGCCACGAATTCACCCCATTGCTGCAAGAAGCTCTGCAGAGGTGCCACGTTGCTCTGCCGAGCTGCCTGCTCTGTCGCCTGGTCGAGGTGGTCGACGAACTGGCCGAGGTGCGCCGGGGCGATCTGAGCGACTGCCGCCCGAAGCGCGGCGGTGGTCAGCGGCGGGCGGGGGATCAGTGCCTCGTTGTCGTGATGCGGTGTGGACATCGTCGGCCTCCGAGCTTTGGTGTTCCAAGCTACCGATAGAACACGACGCACTTCCATCTTGGAACACCTGCCGCGACCGTTGCACAAGATGCCGACAAGAAGGGGCGCGAGGGCCGCACTCGGTGGAGTGGCTCGGTGGCTCGCAGCGTACGGTCTGCCAGGGCGGCCGGACGTGCCGCCGCCGAACGGTCCCCGCGACACACCGCGACAGAACCCCCGTCCCACCGACACCCACCGCTTAACCTGCAGAAACACCCCTTCCCGCCGGGTGTGACGGTCCTGTGAGCGAGCGATGGAAGGTCTGACATGTCGAACCACTTCACCGGTCTCAGCCTTGGACCGCCGCTCGGTGACCAGCGCCTCGATCTGTGTGACCTGTACGCGTTCGCGGCGCCCGGCGACCAGGGCAGGACTGTGCTGATCCTCAACGCGAATCCGAACGCGGACGCCCTGCACCCCGACGCCGTCTACCGCCTGAACATCGACAACGACGGCGATCACCTGGCCGATGTCGCGTTCAGCTGGGTCTTCAGCCGGCCGGAGTGCGACGGTTCGCAGACCTACAGCGTCTTCATGGCGACCGGCGCGGAGGCTCGCGCCCCCGAGGCGGTGGGCACCGAGATCGTGTCGGACGCCGCCGTCTCCTTCGGTCCGAGGGCCAACGTGGTCGGCGGCGGCGACTACCAGGTGGCCGCCGGCAGCCGCAGTGACGCCTTCTTCTTCGACTTCGACGGGATCAAGAACCTGTTCGACACCAGCGGCAACCGGAACTTCACCGCGCCGCACCTGGGCGGGAAGTCCCCGTGGACCGGCGTCGACTCCAACACCACGGCCAACGTCTTCTCCATGGCGCTCGAACTGCCGACCGCGGAGCTGGCGCCGCAGCCCACGCTGCGGATCTGGGGCCGGTGCAGCGTGCTGCGCGACGGGGAGCTCCTCCATGTGGACCGGGCGGGGCATCCGTCGATGAGCAGCTTCTTCAACACCGACGACACCAAGGAGGAGTACAACGCCGGCGAGCCGGTCGACGATCGGGAGAAGTGGACGGATCAGTTCGTCCACCTGCTGGGCCACACGGGTGGATACTCCCGAGAGGAGGCGATCGCCGCGATCGACGAGCATGGTCTCCTGCCGGACGTGCTGCGCTTCGACCCGGCCAAGCCGGCCGCGTACCCCAACGGGCGGACCTTCACGGAAGACGTCATCGACATCCGGGTCGCGCTCCTCACCAAGAACGAGGCGCCGCCCACCGGGCTGTCGCCGCACACCGACATCCTGGACCGGTTCCCGTACCTCGGCGACCCGCACCCGGCGGCCAGCTCCTGACAACAGCCGCCATGGATGCGGACGGAAACCGTCCTCGTTCGGCGGCAAGCTGGTGGTATGCCGGACACCACCGCTCGCGCGCTCGCGCTGCTCAACCTGCTGCAGACCCATCGACACTGGACGGGCCCCGAGCTGGCGGAGCGGCTCGGCGTCACGCAGCGTACGGTGCGGCGGGACGTCGAACGCCTGCGTGACCTCGGCTACCGGATCGACTCGGTTCCCGGGCCGGCGGGCGGCTATCGGCTGGAACCCGGCGGCGCGGTGCCGCCGCTGCTGCTGACCGACGAGGAGGCCGTCGCCATGGCGGCGGGCCTGCGCCTGGCGGCGACGCGGCAGCTCACCGACGGCGCGGACACCACCATCCGGGCCCTCGCCAAACTCGAACGGGTGCTGCCCGCCGCGCTGCGCGAACGCGTCAACGCGGTCGCCGCGGCGGTGCGACCGGCCGGGACCGGACCGGGGCCTGGGGTGTCCCCGGGCGTGCTCACGGAGCTGGCGCTGGCCTGCCGAGGTCACGAGCGGGTCCGCTTCACCCACGTGTCGGGATCGAGGTCGGGGTCAGGGCCGGGATCGGGATCGGGGTCGAGGTCGGGGTCGGAGTCGGAATCGAGGCCGGGGTCGGGATCGGGGTCGGGATCGGGATCGGGGCCGGGATCGAGGTCAAAACCGAGGCCGGAGTCGGGATCGGGGTCGGGGTCGGGATCGGGGCCGGGATCGAGGTCAAAACCGAGGCCGGAGTCGGGATCGGGGTCGGGGTCGGGATCGAGGTCAAAACCAAGGCCGGAGTCGGGATCGGGGTCGGGATCGGGGGCGGGGGCGAGGCCGGAGTCGGGGCCGTCGTCGCGCTGGGTGGAGCCGCACCGCCTGGCGCCGTCGGAGCGGCACTGGTACCTGATCTGCTGGGACCTGGACCGTGACGGCTGGCGCACGTTCCGCGTCGACCGGATCGCCGGCGTGCGGCGCACGGGGGTGTTCTTCGAGCCGCGGCCGCTCTCGCCCCGGCAGGTCGTGGAGTTCCTGGCCGTCGCGGCGTCCTGGAGCAAGCGGGCGGCCGACGCGACCGCGACGATCCGGATGCCGGTCGAGCGGCTCAGGCGGCTCTTCGGCGAGTGGGCGCAGGGCGCCGAGGCGGTGGACGCGGGCACCACGGTCTGGCCGGTGGGCGGCGCCGACGTCCGCGAGACGATGTACGCGCTGTCGTGGATCCCGGAAGGCGTCGCGTACACCGTGGACCTTCCCGATCCGGCCCGCGCGGAGCTGCGCGCGGCGCTCGGGCGGATGCTACGCGCCCTGGAGGCGCCCCCCCGACGAGCCGGACGAGACCTGACGAGCCCGGACGGACCTGACGAGACCTGACGAGACCTGACGAGACCTGACGAGACCTGACAAGACCTGACAAGACCTGACGAGACCTGACGAGACCTGACGAGACCCGACGAGCCCTGCCGAGCCCTGCCGAATTTGGACGAGCCCTGACGAATTCTGACGAGAGCGGCGGCCGGACGCGGACGGGAGGTGACCTGGTCTGCTGCGAGAGTGCCCGCACCGCTGCATCAGGAAAGGACCATCATGACCGCACGACCGGACGCCCCCGCGGGCTCGAACACGGTGAACGCGTTCATCATCGCCGACAAGACGGCCGAGCTGATCGACTTCCTCGTCGACGTGTTCGGCGCGGTCGACGTGCCGGAGGCGCGCACGATCGACGAGGACGGGCTCATCCTGCACGCCGAGCTCCGGCTGGGCGACTCGCTGCTGTCGCTCGCCGACCGCAAGCCCGACTGGCCGTTCACCCCGGCGCTCACCCGGGTGTACGTGGACGACGTGGCGGCGACCCTCGCCCGCGCGGAGGCCCGCGGGGCGCGGATCGTCACGCGTCCGACCGACTTCTTCGGTGACACGCTCGCCCGGTTCCAGGACCGGTGGGGGAATCTCTGGTGGGTGTACCGGCACGACCCCTCGGCCGCCCAGGACTGGGAGGCCGAGGGGTCCGACGCCGACGACTGGACGAGCTTCGCCACGCCCGAGCTCGACTACATCCACGCGAGCCTGGTGGAGGCGATGCGCTCGCTCCACGACCCGAGAAGTCAGCCCGACTGCAACGAAGGGCTGCCCTCGGGGTCGGGGACGGGCTGAGGGGCGGCGGCGCGGCGGCGGAGGCCGAAGGCGGTGATCAGGGCGCCGACGGCCACGGCCGCGACGGGGACGACGAGGGCGACCCGCTGGGCCTCCAGCATCGCCGCGGGCGTGCCGCCGTCGCCGAGCGCCGCCACGCTCACGGCCGTCACCGCCGACAGGCCGAGCGCGGTGCCGAACTGGATGGAGGTGTAGAGCAGACCGCTGGCCAGGCCGTGCTCATGCTCCGCGACCCCCTCGGTCGCGGCCATGGTCAGCGGACCGTACGCCAGGGAGAAGGCGATGCCGAGCAGGAACATGGTCGGCAGCATGGCCGCGTAGGTCCAGTCCATGCCCATCGGCAGGAAGAGCGCGTACGCGAGGACGGCGACGACCAGTCCGGCGAACAGCACGCGGGCGTTGCCGAACCGGTTGACCAGCCGGGGCGTGAGCGTCGGCGCCAGGATGACGTCCAGGCTGATCACGAGCATGGCCAGGCCGGTCTGCAGGCTGCTCCAGCCGCGCACCTCCTGCAGGTAGAGCGTGACGATGAACTGGAATCCGGCGAACGCGGCCAGGAACAGCAGCGCGCCCAGGTTGGCCCGCACCAGCGGGGCCGAGCGCAGGATGCCGAGCCGGACGAGGGGGTACGCGGTGCGTCGTTCGATCAGTACGAAGGCGGCCAGCAGGGCGAGGCCCGCGGCGAGTACGGTGATCGTGACCGGGAGGCCGTCGCCGGGGTGTTCCAGCCGGACCACGCCGTACACCAGCAGCAGCATCGCGCCGGTGATGCTGAACGCGCCGGCCAGGTCGAAGCCGCCGGGCGGGCGTTCGGCGGCCGGGCTCTCCTTGAGCAGGAGCAGCGCCGCCACGAGGATCACCCCGGCCAGGATCACCGGCGCGAAGAACACCCACCGCCAGCCGATGGAGGCCAGCAGTCCACCGGCGACCAGGCCGAGCACGTAGCCGCCCGAGGCCGTGCCGGCGTACACGCCGAGCGCCTTCGTACGCTGCGGCCCTTCGGGGAAGTTGCCGGTGACCAGGGAGAGCCCGGCGGGCGTCATGAAGGCGGCGGCGACGCCGGTCACGAAGCGGGCCGTCAACAGGGTCCACCCTTCGGTGGCGAAGCCTCCCAGGCCGGAGAAGAGCAGGAAGACGGTCAGCCAGAACAGGAACATCCGGCGGCGTCCCAGCAGGTCGGCGGCCCGGCCGCCGAGCAGCATGAAGCCGCCGTAGCCGAGCACGTACGCGCTGACGACGCCGCTGAGCATGCCGGTGGACAGGCCGAGATCCGCCCGGATCGCCGGTAAGGCCACGTTCAGCATGGCCACGTCGATCCCTTCCAGGAAGATGGCGCCGGCGAGCACGAAGAGCACGCCCCAGGAACGTGCGGACATCGAGGTGGGCACAGTCGGTCCTTTCACAAAAGCGGAACCGGCCCGCAGTTCCTCTCCTGCATGCCGGTTCCTTCTTGTAACCAGCAGCATCGTCGAGCATCATGGGATCTCATGGAAGACGGCACTTTCAAGTCACTCGGTCACTGCGGGGATACCGGCGACGACTACGACGTTCTCCAGTGGGACACGCGGGAGGACTGCGAGGTCCGGCAGATCCTCGACCGCGTGGCGGACAAATGGTCACTGTTGGTCATCGCCCTGCTCGACCGGCGCAGCCTCCGGTTCACCGAGTTGCGCCGCAACATCGACGGGGTCAGCCAGCGCATGCTCACCCGTACGCTGCGGCATCTGGAGCGTGACGGGCTGATCAGCAGGACCGTGCACCCGACCGTCCCGCCGCGCGTCGACTACGCGCTCACCTCGCTGGGCACGACCCTGCATTCGACCATCCGCGAGCTGGTCGTCTGGACCGAGACGCACCAGAACGAGATCGCCGCCGCCCGCAGCGCCTACGACGCTCGCGTGCTCGCCGAGCAGCGGGCCGCGGAAGCGGAGGCCGCCGAGCGGGCCGAGATCGCCCGCACCGCACTCAGCGGCACCCGCTGAGACGGAAAGCGGCGCGGAAAAGAGGTTGCGGGCCGGGACCGGCGCGGGGAGGGTTCCTCGGATGAGGATGCATGCCGACCAGCTGACGGTCTCGCCCGGGACGGTGCGCGCGTTGATCGACGCGCAGTTCCCCGAGTGGCGGGGGCTGGAGGTCAGGAGTGTCGTCTCCGAGGGCACGGTCAACGCCATCTTCCGCGTCGGCGACCGGTTGGCCGCCCGGTTCCCGCTGCAGCCCGGGGACGCCGACGGGACGCGGCGGTGGCTGCGGGCGGAGGCGGAGGCGGGCCGCGAGCTGGCGGGCCGGACGCGGTTCCGTACGCCGGAGCCCGTCGCGCTGGGCGAGCCTGGGGTGGGATATCCGCTGCCGTGGTCGGTGCAGACGTGGGTGCCCGGGGTGGTGGCCACGGAGGAGGACCCGGGGGAGTCGGAGGCGTTCGCGCGCGATCTGGCGGAGCTCATCCGGGACCTGCGCGCCGTCGGCACCCGGGGGCGCACGTTCGCGGGTCAAGGCCGGGGCGGTGACCTGAAGTCCCATGACGCGTGGATGGAGACCTGCTTCAGGAACAGCGAGGGGCTGCTCGACGTCCCCGGGCTGCGGCGGCTGTGGGACTTCCTGAGGAGCCTGCCGCGTGAGGCGGAGGACGTGATGAACCACGGTGACCTGATCCCCGGCAACGTGCTCGTGGCGGGCGGGCGGCTGGCGGGGATCCTGGACGTGGGCGGGTTCGGACCGGCCGACCCCGCGCTGGACCTCGTGAGCGCGTGGCACCTGCTGGAGCCGGGGCCGCGCCGGGTCCTCAGGGACGAGCTGGGTTGCGACGACCTCACCTGGGAACGCGGCCGGGCGTGGGCGTTCCAGCAGGCGATGGGCCTGGTCTGGTACTACGCCGACAGCAACCGGGCCATGAGCCGGATGGGCCGGCGCACCCTGGACCGCGTCCTGGCCGGCTGAGCCGTCAGCCGTAGGCGGCGAGGAACACCTCCACCGCCTGGCCGGCGAGGCTCTCCAGCTCCTCGGTCTCAGGACCGGCGGAGGTGCCGGCGAACATCGCCTGGTTCATCGGCTTGTACATGACCAGCCCGGCGAACTGGTAGGCGGCCAGCGTCGGGTCCGGCAGTTTCCGCAGCAGCCCGCGGTCTTCCAGGCGGCGCAGCGCCTCGCCCATCTCCACGACCGACGGGTGGAAGCCCTGCTCGAACCATGCCCCGGAGATGTGCGGGAACCGGTCGGCCTCGGCGATGACCAGGCGGCGCAGCCGCAGGACGTCCGGCCGGGTGAGGCCGGCCAGGAGGGCGCGGGCCAGGGCGTGCAGCGCCTGGCGCGCGTCGGCGGCGCGGTCGAGGTCGGCCGCGACCTGCCGGAAGCCGTCGAGGAGGTGGGCGGTGGTGCCGAGGATGATCTCGGTGAAGAGGTGTTCCTTGTCGGCGAACTGTTTGTAGACGGTCTGCTTGGACACCGCCGCCTTGGCGGCCACCTCGTCCATGCTCGCGCCGAGGTAGCCGTTCTGCAGGAACACCTCGGTCGCCGCGTCCAGGATCGCGCGCCGCTTTCTGGCCGTGCGACCAAGCTCGGGCTCGGCGCCGCTCTGCTGTGGGTCCACCACACCTCCTTGGGGCCTCGGGAGGAATAGTACTGGACAGTTCCGTACTGAAGTCAGTACTGTACGGTCCAGTTCTGAAAACGAGGAGGGGCACATGGGTACGGTTCGCTCGAAGGACGGCACCGTCATCGCTTTCGACGCCGTCGGGGAGGGCCGGCCGCTGATCATGGTCGACGGGGCCACCGCCCACCGCGCCGTCAACCCGCTGAGCGGGGAGGTGGGCGAGCTGCTCCGCGACGGGTTCCGGACGTACTCCTACGACCGGCGCGGGCGCGGCCAGAGCGGCGACACCGCACCGTACGCGACGGAACGTGAGATCGAGGACCTCGCCGCGCTGATCGAGGACGCCGGGGCCCCGGCCATGGTGTGCGGCTTCTCCTCGGGCGCCGCCCTGGCCCTCGACGCCGCGGTCGCCGGTCTGCCGATCGACCGGCTGGTGGTGTGGGAGCCGCCGTTCATCGTGGACGACAGCCGCCCGCCCCTGCCGGCCGACTACGTCGAGCGGCTCGACGCGGCCATCGCCGCGGGCCGTCCGGGCGACGCGGTGGAGCTGTTCTTCACCGCGGCGATCGGCATGCCCGCTGAGGTCGTCGACGGCTTCCGGCAGAGCCCGATGTGGGCGGTCGTCGAGGAGGTCGCGCACACGATCGCCTACGACGGGCGGTTCGTGGCCTCCACCATGGCGGGCACCCCGCTGGACAAGGACCGGTGGGCCTCGATCGACGTGCCCGTCCTGGCCATGCACGGAGACGGCACCGACCCGACGCTGATGGTCGGCGCCCGCGTCATCGCCGAACTGCTGCCCACCGCGACCCTGCGGGTCGTCAAGGGCGAGCAGCACAGCGTGGCCCCCGACGTGCTCGCCCCGGTGCTCAGGCGGTTCGCCGAGACCGCCTGAGCGATGTCACGACACCGCCGCCTGCAGGAAGAGGGGCGCGGCGGCGGCGCGCGACTCGGCGCTGATCGGGGTGGGGCGGAACGTGGCGGGGTCGAGGTTGACGTTGGCGCGGTAGCCCTCCGCGTGCGTGGTCTCGTGGTCGGCGGACAGGACGAGGAAGCCGTAGACCACGCTGGAGCTGCCCATCCGCTCGATCCACAGGCGCACGGCCAGCTCGCCCGCCCCCATGACGGGCATCCGGTAGGCGATCTTGAACTCGCGCACGGCGAAGGAGACGTCCTTGAACGCCGACGTGGCGGGGTCCGGCGTCCAGCCGAGCCTGCTCCAGTAGGCGGCGATCGCGCGCTCCACCAGCAGGGCGTAGCGCGAGTTGTGCAGCAGGCCCATGACGTCCAGGTCGTCGAAATGGACGTGGACGAGCTCGTAATGTCCTTCGTCGGTCATTCAGTCCTCCGGTAGGAGTGAAGGGTCGGGGCAGAGCGCGCGCAGCCTCTGCAGGACGGCGCGGCGCGAGTGGGTGAGGGTTTGTGAGTCGCCGAGCAGCCGGGAGTGGGTGACGACCAACTCGCCGAGTGCCTCGATCTCGTACGCGAGCTGGGCGGGATCGACGTCGGGCCGGAGCTCGCCGCGGGTGATGGCCTCGGCGGCGAGGCGCTGGACGAGCGCCAGCCAGTCGTGCAGGGCCTGTGAGACCCGCTCGTGCACCACGCCGGGCCGGTCGTCGAACTCGGTCTGCACGGCCAGGAAGAAGCATCCGCCGGGCAGCACCCGATCGGTGTAGAAGCGCAGCCGCGCCTCGTGCAGGGCGAACAGCCGCCGGACGCCCACCGGCGCGCGCAGCGCGGGGGAGACGACCCGCTCGGTCCACTGGCGGTAGGCCCACTCGATGGCGTCGAGCTGGAGGTGCTCCTTGTCGCGCCAGTGGGTGAAGAAGCCTGACTTGCTCACGCCGAGCGCGGTGGCCAGGCGGCCGAGAGAGAGCCCGTCGAGGCCCTCCATGGAGGCGAGGCGGACGGCTTGGGCAAGGATCGCCTCCCTGCTGCGCCGGCCGCGCAGCAGGCGTCCGTCGTGTGTCATGTCCCCAGACTATATGAACGACCGGTCGTTCTTCTATAGTTGAGCGACTGCTCAAATCAGGCTTTACTGGTTGAGCAGTCGCTCAAATCCGGGGGATCGATGCCTGACTGGACGTACCAGCCGCTGCGACAGGGCCGGGTTCGGTGGGGCGCTGCTGGCGGCCGGCGCGGCGATCACGCTGCTGAGCGCCTGGGGGTGGCGGCGCGGCGAGGGCTGGGTGTGGTGGTCGCTGGCGGTGGCCGCCGTCGCCGGGTTCGTGCCCGCCGTCACGGCCCACGGCGCCATCGGGTATCTGGATCTCTGGCATCTCGCCCCGGTCTTCGCCGGGGCGGCGCTCACCGCGGTGGCGCTCGCGCTCTCTCGCCCGTACCTGTGTGCCCGATGATGGTCGGCATGGCCGACACCCGACAGCGCCTGATCGACGGCGCGATCACGACGCTGCGCGAGCGCGGCATCGCCGGCGTCTCCGCGCGGACGATCGCCGCCACCGCCGGGGTCAACCAGGCGCTGGTCTTCTACCACTTCGGCAGCGTGCCCGAGCTGCTCAAGCAGGCGTGCCTGACCGCCACCGAGGCCAGGGTGGCGCCGTTCCTGGCCCGGATGGAGCAGGTCACCAGCCTCCGCGAGCTGCTCGACCTGGGCCGGCGGGTGCACGCCGAGGAGCGGGCGGCCGGCAACGTCACCGTGCTCGCCCAGTTCCTGGCCGGCGCGCAGGCCGACCCGGCGCTGGCCGAGGCCACCTCGGCCGCGCTGGAGCTGTGGATCGGCGGGCTGGAGCGGACGCTGGAGCGGCTGCTGGCCGGCTCCCCGGTCGCCGAACTGGCCGACGTCGAGGGGCTCGCCCGCGCGGTCGCCGCGGCGTTCATCGGGCTGGAGCTGTACGAGGGCGTCGACCCGGCGGGCGGGCAGGCCGCGCTCGACGCGCTGGAGCGGCTGGCGGTGCTGGCCGAGGTCGTCGACGATCTGGGTCCGGTGGCGCGGCGGGCGCTACGGGCCAGGCTCCGCAGATCCACCGCCTGACGCCTTCTCGCGCTCCGGCTCCTTGTGCAGCGGTCCCTCGACCAGATCCGTGGCCGAGGTCGGATCACCGTCCGTCAGGCCCGCGAACAGGATCGCGAGCAGGGCATAGAACAGGGACGACAGCTTGCCTGGCTTGTTCATGAGGACACCTCCATGTCGTCCTCAGAGTGAGAGAAGCCGCTTGCAGGTGACCTTCCTCCCGTTAAACCGAGCCTTCGGTGGATAAAGGGGGAAACGACAGTAAAGACCTTGATAGGGGAGAGATGCGCATGCTGCGTCGAAGGAGTCACAGGGCGATGCTCGCGAGCGCCGCGATGGCGGCCGTGCTCGGGCTGACCGGCGCCTGCGGAGGCGGTGGCGACGACGGCGACGACGATCCGGACGTCGTCAACACCACCCAACAGGACGGCGACGACCAGGACGACGGCCAGGACAACGACAACGACTGACCGGCGCGGAAGCGAGTCAGAGAGCCGTGAGCAGGGCCGTCACATGAGGGAGCGGGTCGGCGGCGACCGGACGGACCAGCACCGTGCCGGCCCCCGCCGCCCACAGGGCCTTGACGTGCGCCGCGGCCTCGTCGGCGGTGCCGACCGCCATCCCCACCTCCGCCTCGGCCACGCCCAGGAACGTCGCCTGCTCGGCCACGAAGCGGTCGGGGAACCCCGGCCCCACGTGCAGATAGGTGAAGGCGGCCAGCTCATGATCGCCGGTGGCGGCGATCTGGCCGAGCACCTGCCGGATCCGGTCGGGGCCGAAGCCCTCGGGCAGGATCGTGCCCTCGGCGACCCGTCCTGAAAGGGCCAGCGAGCGGGGCCGCAGCACGCCCGCCAGCACCGGCGGGACCACGTGCGGCGGATGGACCAGCGACAGCCCGTCCAGCCGGACCGACCGGCCCGCCATGGTCACCGTCTCGCCCCGGAGCAGCGCCCGTACGGCCGTGATCGTCTCCTCCAGGAGGGCCAGCGGCGACGGCACGGCGGCCCCCGCCTGGGCCATCCACGCCGGCACCCCGTGACCGATCCCGGCGGCGAGCCGGCCGGGGTGCAGCCGGGCGAGGTTGGCCAGCTCCATGGCCAGCAGCATCGGGTTGCGCAGCGGCGCCGGGGCGATGCCGATGCCGACGCGCAGCCGGGAGGTGACGGCCAGGGCGGTGGCGGCGGACGAGACGCCGCTGGTCCAGCCCAGGTCCTCCACCACCCACAGGTCGTCCACCCGGTCCAGGCCGTCGAGCGCCCGCGCCACCGGCACCAGCCGCTCGGGCGGCAGGTCCCTGTCGAAGATCACGCCCAGTCTCATGACGCCTCCCGGGTCGGCGCGCCCGTCACCCGGCCGCGCGCCAGTAGTAGCGGAACAAGCGGCCGACCTCGGAGTATCCGGCCCGCAGGAACGCCGCCGCGGTCGGCGCGTTGGCCACGTCGGTGGCGGCCACGACGCGCTCGACCCCGGCCTCGGCGAGCGTGCGGGTGCCGCGGGCCAGCAGGTCGTCGACGTAGCCGCGGCCGCGGTGCTCCGGCACCACCCCGATGTAGGCGATCGAGTGGTCGTCGGGCGCGACCAGGCCGACCGGCTCGTCGCCCAGATAGCCGATCACGAACCAGCCGGGCTTGCCCTTGCGGTTCATCAGGTCGTCGTACATCCAGCGGGCCTCGTGCTCGGCCCCCGCCGTCGCCAGCTCCAGCCGGGTGTCGTAGTCGAGCGACCCGTACGAGATGCGCACCAGCAGGTCGAGCACCTCGGCGGGGTCGAGCTCCCGGGCCGGGCGGTAGGTCAGCCGGCCGGGGTCGGCGGGCAGGTCGCTGCCGAGCCGCCATTCGAGCAGCAGCCGCTCGACCTCCATCGTGAACCCGGCGCCGGTCAGCGACTCGTGCTGCACCGCCCGGTCGACGAGCGGCGACAGGCCGGGCGGCAGCGGGATGTCATGAATGATCTTCGACAACCCGGCGGCGGTCAGGGCGCGGCGCAGCAGGCGTGCGGCGGCGGCGGGGTCGGGGCCCGGCTCGAACTGCCAGACGAGCACCGGCTCTGCGCCGGCGAAGGGCGCCCAGAACGCCAGCCGGACGGGGCCTTCCACGAAACACCACTCCGGCCGTGTCCTGCCCTCGTCGTGGGCGGAGACGAGCTGGGAGCGTGCGGGCTCGGGGAACTCGTCGAACAACGCGCATGCCTCCACAGGCGAAGGGACGACGACGCCATCATCTCGCACGCCCGGCGCGGGCTACGCCGCGGTGCCGAGCGCGGCCTGCGCGTCGGCGAGCGAAGGGCTCGTCTCGAAGTGACGGTCGAGGTTGGTGATCGTCAGCAGGTGGCTGATCATGCCGTCCTGCAGGACCAGAATCAGCCTGCCGCCGGTGCGCCGCACGTGGTTGAGGGTCGAGACCAGCACGCCCAGCCCCACCGAGTCGCAGAAAGGCACCTCGCTCAGGTCCATGACGAGCTGGAGCGGGCCCGGGGTGGACAGGACCGGCTCAAGCTCGGCGCGGAGCCGGGGAGCGGCTGCCACGTCGAGTTCACCGGAAATGCGTAGAACCGTGCACAGATCCTCCTGCCAACACCTGACCACCATGGGAAAAGGCTGCCCTGATGGGGGATTGTTAACCTATTTCTTGCAGATGTTCTGGCTTGCCGTTTCTGCGGTCGGGGAAGAGCTCGGCCGGGCCGACGGCGACGTGCTCGCCTTGGGCTTGGCCACCTTCGGCTGGTCGGCGCCCAGGACGACCTCGATCTCCTTGACGTCCGCCTGTCGCAGGTCGGCCCCCGGGATGGCGGCGGCGACCGTGCGCCCGGCGGCCTCCTGCCCGGGGCCGTAGCGCACCACCGTCTTCTTGTGGTCCTTGCGCGCGGTGTTGCCGGCGGTCTCCGGCACCCGGAACCCGTAGGCGATCAGCCCGGCCCGCGTCCGGGCGCCCAGCCCGCTGATCAGCGTGCCGTTGAGCACCCTGACCGTCACCTGCTGCGGCGGCACCGTCGTCGGCTTGGCGGACGTCTTGGCCGACGGGCTCGCCGCCGGGGTGGGCCTGGCCAGGTCCTGGTCGGCCTCGATGGCCCGGAACAGCTCGCGCGCCTTCGCCTTGTCCCACAGCACCGCCGACTCGCCGGTGGGCGTGCGGTAGTCGACGTCGGCCAGCGGCACGTCGGCGAACTGGACGTTGTCGAGCTTGACGTCCCTCAGCTGGGTGGCCAGGCCGAGCAGCCCGTCGTCGGGGTCCACCTTGATCGTGCCGAGCGTGGTGTTGACGAACGAGGCCAGCTTCGCCGGATTGGCCAGCGTGTCGGCGCTCAGCGCGCGGTTGAGCAGGGCCGAGATCACCTGCTGCTGGCGGTCGATCCGGTCGAGGTCGGAGCGGGCGGTGGCGCGGGTGCGGGCGTAGCCGAGCGCCTGCACGCCCTGCAGCTCGTGGGTGCCCGCGGCGAGGTTGAGCCCGGTCTTCGGGTCGTTGATCGGCACGGGGGTGCAGACCGTGACGCCGCCGAGCGAGTCGACCACGTCGATGAAGCCCAGCACGTTGACCTCGATGTACCGGTTGATCTTCAGGCCGGTGGCCTGCTGGACCGCCTGCACGGTCAGCTTCGGGCCGCCGAACTGGTAGGCCGAATTGATCTTGTGATCGCCCTTGCCGGGGATCGCCGTCCAGGTGTCGCGCGGCAGGCTCACGACCGTGATGCGGCTGTGGTCCTCCGACAGGTGGATCACCATCATGGTGTCGGTGCGCTGGCCCGACTCGCGACCGAGCTTGAGCTCGTTCTGCTTCTTACGGGTGAGGTCGTCGCGCTTGTCGACGCCCACCAGCAGGATGTTCTCGGCCCCGCGCGGCGCGGTCTCCTCGACCCCCGCGTCGACCGTGCCGATCTGGCGCGGCGTCGCCCAGACCACTCCGGTGCCGATCAGCACGCCCGTGGACAGCAGGCCCGCCAGGACGGCGTTGCGCCGCCGCACCCGGGCGCTCTTGCGCGGTCTGCGCCGCCCCGCGGCGAGCTTGACGCCGCCGTAGGCGTCACCGCCCACGATCACCCCGGCGTCCTCCTCGCCTGGGTCGCGCATGGCCGCCCCCCTCCTGCTGCCGGAGGATTGCGCTCTCGATTGCCGTCCTCCCGTGGTCGTACAGTAGCGTGAGCCCCGCCATGAAGCAGTTCCCCGACTCGCCGCACGCGCCAGCGGAGACGCGTGGCTGGCCCCCCATCTCCGTCGTCATGCCGGTCCTCAACGAGGAGCGCCATCTCCGCGAAGCCGTCGACCAGGTGCTCGCCCAGCACTATCCGGGTGAGATCGAGGTCGTCCTCGCCGTGGGACCGTCACACGACCGCACACAAGAGGTCGCCGAGGCGATCGCCGCCGCCGACCGCCGGGTCACCGTGGTGCCCAACCCGACGGGCCGCACCCCCAACGCGCTCAACGCCGCCATCGCCGCCTCCCGCAACGGCATCATCGCCAGGGTCGACGGCCACGCCATGCTCCCGTCCGACTACCTGCGGGTGGCGGTCGAGACCCTGTACGAGACAGGCGCCGACAACGTCGGCGGCGTGATGGCGGCCGAAGGCGTCAGCCCGTTCGAGCAGGCCGTCGCGTGCGCGATGACCTCCAAGATCGGGGTGGGGGCGGCGGCCTTCCACGTCGGCGGCACGGCCGGGCCCGCCGACACCGTCTATCTCGGCGTGTTCCGGCGATCCGCGCTCGACCGGGTCGGCGGCTACGACGAGCACTTCCAGCGGGCCCAGGACTGGGAGATGAACCACCGCATCCGCCAGACCGGCGGCCTGGTGTGGTTCCAGCCGCGGATGCGGGTCTCCTACCGGCCACGGCCCAACGTCAAGGCGCTGGCCAAGCAGTACTTCCACTACGGCAGGTGGCGCCGGGTGGTGGCGCGCACCCACGAGGGCACGATCAACCTGCGCTACCTCGCGCCGCCGGCCGCCGTGCTGGCCATCCTGCTGGGGCTGGTGGCCGCGCCGTTCCTCCCGCTCGCGCTGATCGTCCCCGGCGGCTACGCCGCGGCCATCGTGGCGGGGTCGGTGGTGACCGGGAGCGGGCTGTCGTGGGCGGCCAAGCTGCGGCTGCCGGTCGTGTACGCGACCATGCACATGTCGTGGGGCTGGGGCTTCCTCACCAGCCCGCGCAAGCTGGCCCGCCCGCCTCGCTGACCTTCACGCGCCGCCTCGCCGTCCACCGGTGAGGCGGCGCCCTACGCCCGCTCAGGTCTCGACGACCTGCCCGGTCAGGCCGGAGACCAGGGTGTCCAGGCAGACCCGGGCCGCCTCGGCGCCTCCGGTCCCGGGCCCGGTGAGCACCGCGTTGACCCGGACGCCGCCGGCCGCCCACTCGGCGGCCAGCGCCCGCGCCAGCTCCGCGGTGGCCGCCCGGACCGGCGCGGCGACGCTCCCGTCGCCGCCGCCCGCCTGGAGGACGAGCGCGCCGCCGCTCTCCCCGAGCACCGGGTAGGCCGCCCTGGCGACGTTCCCCGCCCCCAGATAGGCCAGCGCCAGCCCGTCCGCGTCCGCTCCCGCCAGCTCGCCGGCGCACGTCCCCGCCAGGTGGATCACGTGGTCCACCTGGCCCGCCTCGGCCAGCGCCTTGGCCGCCGGCTCCTCCGTACGGGCCAGCTCGGCGGGGAAGGCGCGCACCACCGCGCCGCACTCGCCGGCCAGAGCGGCGAGCGGCGCGGCCTCGCCGAAGACCGCGAGCGTGCGGCCGCCGAGTACGCGCCGGCGGTCGGCGGGGGAGGGGGCGGGCGTGCCGGCGGCGGCCAGCCGCAGCAGCTGGTCGGCGATGGACAGGTCGAGCGGATGGGTGACCTTCATGTTGCGCTCGCTGCCCGGCACGAGGTAGATCGGCACCTCCGGCAGGTAGCGCAGCACCACGCCGCAGTCGTCGGTCGCCTGACGGGTGGCGAAGTCCGGGTCGGCCATGGCCCGCCGGTACGCCTCGCGGATCACCGACAGCCGGAACGCCTGCGGCGTCTGCGCCCGGCGCAGCCGCGACCGGTCGAGCACCTCGCGCACGATGTCGCCCTCGGCCACCAGCACCGTGTCGGAGCTCGGGATGGCCACCTCGACGGCCTCGTACGTCTCCAGGGCGCGCACGCAGTCGGCGATGATCCGGGGCTCCAGCAGCGGCCGCACGGCGTCGTGCAGCAGGACGTCGCACTCCCGCTCGCCCACCGCCCGCAACGCCCGCCAGGTGCTCTCGGTCCGGCTGGCCCCGCCCTCGACGATCGCGGTCACCTTGCCGAACCCGCACCGCCGCACCAGCTCGCGCACCGGCTCCACGAACCCCGGCGTCATCAGCACGACGATCTCGTCGATGTCGGGGGAGGCGTCGAACAGCGCGATCGTGTGCTCCAAGATCGTCCGCCCGGCGAGCTTGATGAGCTGTTTGGGCTCGCTGTGGCCGACACGCTGACCGACGCCGCCCGCGAGCACCACGCCGATGGAGGGCCGCCGAGAAATCATAGTTCGAGGGTAACGGTCCTGGTCCGTGCTATCGCGTGGACAGATCGCTACGCTGTGTGCCACGCGCTCCCTCATCAAACGGGAGGACCCGCGCCTTGACAGACCCGCTCCCGGCGAGCGGCACGGCCAGTTCGGCGGTGCTCCTCGCCACGACTCCCGCGTGCCGGCTCGGCTGCCGCGAGGGCACGCTCCTGGACCGCCTCACCGACCAGCTCACGTCGCTGCGGGTGCGCGAGGTCCAGACGCTGACGTCCGCCGGCGGGCTCCCGGCCGACCTGCGCGGCGTCGCCAAGCTGGCGCGCGTGGCGGCGGGAGCGGTCGCGCTGCTGCCCGGCGACCTGGTGGCCCACACCGAGGCGCTGGCCATGCTGCTGGAGCACCCGGCGCGCGACACGCGGGCGCTGGTCGCCGGCGAGACCGCGATCGGCCCGATGCGGCCGCCGCTCCGGGCCGAGGGCGGGCGGATCACCGCGGCGGGCAGCTCGTTCCACACCGTGCCGGAGGCCAACGCCGCGTTCGCGGGCGTGATGCAGGTCGGCGAGGCCGACCTGGGGGCGCTCGCCGACGTCGCCGAGGAGCTGGCCGAGCTTGCGGACTCGGGCCGGCTCGGCCCGGTCACCCCGCTGGAGGCCGTCGACCTGCTGCTGGTCGGGGTGGTGAGGTCGGGGGCGCCGGTGCGCGCGGTGCCGCTCGGGCCGCTCCACTCCTCGCGGGTCACCGGGCAGGCCTCCGCCGACGCCGCGATCGAGCGGCTGGCCGAGGTGGACGAGGACGAGGTGCGCCTCGACGGCGCGGTCAAGTCCGACGACGGCTTCTTCGCCTCGTACTTCGTCTCCCCGTGGACCCGCCACCTGATCAAACGCGCGCACGCGCGCAAGCTCACCCCGAACGCCGTCACCGGCATCTCGATCGCCGTGGCCGGGCTGGCGGCGATCTGGTTCTCCGCCGGCACCCGGGGCGCGATGGTGGCCGGGGCCGTGCTGTTCTACCTGTCGTTCGCGCTCGACTGCCTCGACGGCCAGCTCGCGCGCTACACGCGCGGGTTCACCCCGCTCGGCGCGTGGGCCGACGGGATGGCCGACCGGCTCAAGGAGTACGCGGTCTACGTCGGCCTGGCCTTCGGCTACGTGGCCACCCATCCTTCCGGCGGCAACCCGGACGGGATCTGGTACCTCGCCGTCGGGGCGATGATCCTGCAGGCCGTCCGGCACTCGATCCACTTCTCGTACGCCGGATCGGTCTGGGACGCCGGCCAGGTCGGCGCGCTGTGGGCCAGACCGGTGCGCTCGCTGCTGGAGCCGGCCGACGCCGGTCGCGGCCGTCCCCGTCAGGGGTTGCTCAGGATCGCCCAGCGGGTGCGGCACGGCTCGGCGGTGCACTGGCTGCGCAAGATCTTCGCGCTGCCCATCGGGGAGCGGACGGCCCTGATCGCCGTCACCGCGGCGCTGTTCGACGCCCGGGTGACATTCGTGGCGCTGCTCGGCTGGGGCGGCGTCGCCGCCGTCTACCAGCTCGCCGGCCGGATGGTGAGGTCCGTGGAATGAGTCCGGTGCACATGGTCCCGGTGCCGCGCGGCAAGGTCGTCACCTACCGCGACGACGGGCCGCTCTCGCGCGGCATGGGCATGCTCGTGGCCGGGCAGCTCCCGCCGCTGCCGCCGCTGGTCGCCGCCGCGTTCGTCACCGGGATCCTGCTGCTGATGGGGGTGGCGGGGGCCGGCGGGCTGGCGGTGTTCGCGCCGCTGGTGCCGCTGCTGCTGGCCGGGCCGGGCAGCTCCCACCCGCACGACGGCCGGTTCGACTGGGTGGCGCCGCCCATGCTGCGGGCGATCGAGTACGCCTTCATCGCCGCCTGCGGCTTCGCCCACGACGTGCCGCCGGTGCTCATCTTCCTGCTGCTCGGCGCCGTCGCCTTCCACCACTACGACCTGGTCTACCGGCTGCGCCAGCAGGTCTACCCGCCGCCCTGGCTGTCGGCGCTCGGCCTCGGCTGGGAGGGGCGGATGCTGGTGCTCGGCGCGTTCGCGCTCGTGCCCTGGGCGACCGGCGGATTCGCGCTGCTGGCCGCGTATCTCTGGGGTGCTTTCGGCTGGGAGAGCCTCACCTGCTGGCTCGCCGCGCCCAGGACCGGAGCGCGCGCCGCCGAGGCGGGAACGCAAGACTAGCGGCGGATTACCCGCACGGGGCCGAAAGCCAACTAACCTTTGGGCCTACGTAGTCATGCTCGACTGAGGAGTGCACGTTGCTGGGAATGGTGCTGGCCGCTGGAGCCGGACGACGCCTGCGGCCGTACACCGACACGCTGCCTAAGGCGCTCGTGCCGGTCGACGGCGAGACCACGATCATGGACATCTCGCTGCGCAACCTGGCCGCCGTGGGCCTGCGCGAGGTCGTGGTCATCGTCGGTTACGCGGCGCAGGCCGTACACGAGCGCAAGCGCGAGCTCGAGGAGCGCCACGGCGTCGAGCTCACCCTCGTGCACAACGACAAGGCCGAGGAGTGGAACAACGCCTACTCCCTGTGGTGCGCGCGCGACTACTTCGCCCGCGGCGCGCTGCTGGTGAACGGCGACACCGTGCACCCCGTGTCGGTCGAGAAGACGCTGCTCGCCGCGCCGGAGACCAGCGACATCCTGCTGGCCGTCGACGACGTGAAGAAGCTGGCCGACGAGGAGATGAAGGTGACGCTCTCCGAGGAGGGGTCGCTGCGCCGCATCACCAAGCTGATGGACCCGTCCGACGCCTACGGCGAGTACATCGGGGCCACGCTCATCCGGCCCGGCGCCGCCGAGCGCCTGGCCGACGCGCTCCAGGCCACCTTCGAGCGCGACCCGCAGCTCTACTACGAGGACGGCTACCAGGAGATGGTGGAGCGCGGTGAGGCCATCCACGTCGCCCCCATCGGCGAGGTCGACTGGGTCGAGGTGGACAACCACGACGACCTGGCCAAGGCCCGCACCATCGCCGTCCGCTACTGAGGGGGCCGGATGCCGCTTCTAGCGAGGATGCTGCCCGCGCCGATCCAGATGGAGGTCAGGCGCGGTGCCGTCGCGGAGCTCGGCGCGCTGCTCGCCGACAGCAGGGTCGCCACCTCGGGCCGGGTGGCGGTCGCGGTCGGCCCCGGCCAGGGCGACCACATCGAGAGCCTGATCGCGCCGACCCTGGACGAGGCCGAGGTGTTCCGCGTCTCCGACGGCAGCGTGGAGGCCGCCGTCTCCCTCGGCGGCGACCTGCGCAAGGGCGCCTACGAGGTGGTGGTGGGCGTCGGCGGCGGCAAGACCATCGACACGACCAAGTACGCCGCCTCACTGGCCGGCATCCCCATGGTCGCCGTCGCCACCAACCTGTCCCACGACGGCATCTGCTCGCCGACGGCCTCTCTCCTGTACGAGGGCGGCAAGGGCACCTTCGGCGTGCCGATGCCGCTGGCGGTCCTGGTCGACCTCGACTTCGTGCACAACGCGCCCCAGGCGCTGGTCCGCTCGGGCGTCGGCGACGTGCTCAGCAACCTGTCGGCGTGCGAGGACTGGCAGCTCAGCAACGTCGAGCGGGGCGAGCCGATCGACGGGCTGGCCTGCTCGATGGCGCGCACCGCCGCGGAGGCGCTGCTCGGCCGGACCGACTCCATCGAGTCCGACGCGTTCCTGACCGTGCTGGCCGAATCGCTGATTTTGTCGGGCATGTCGATGGTGGTCGCCGGGTCATCTCGGCCCGCGAGCGGTGGAGACCATGAAATCATGCATGCCGTGGACCAGCTTTTCCCCGGCACCTCCAACCACGGCGAGCTCGCCGGGATCGGCACCGCGTTCTGCTATTTCCTGCGGGACGACCAGGTGCGACTCCGGCAGGTCACCGACTGCCTGCGCCGCCACCAGCTGCCGGTGCTGCCCGGCGACATCGGGCTGAGCAACGAGCAGTTCGCCGAGTCGGTGGTGCTGGCGCCGTCCACCCGCCCCGGCCGTTACACCATCCTTGAGCACCTGCGCCTGCAGGACTCCGAGATCCGCGATCGGGTGGAGGACTATGTCCGGGCCTTCGGTCGCTGAGCTGCGCGGGGTCGCCCAGCCCGCCGGTCATCTGGAGCGCCGCAACGGTGAGCACTGGGCGGGCGTGCTCTACATGCGCAGGCTGTCGATCTACGTCACCTGGCTGATGACCAAGACCCCGGTCACGCCCAACCAGCTCACCTGGGTGATGACGCTGGCGGGGGTCGCGGCCGGGGTGGTGGTGGCGCTGCCGGGGCTGTGGGCGGCGGTGGGAGCCGCCCTGCTGGTGCAGGTCTACCTGCTGCTCGACTGCTCCGACGGCGAGCTGGCCAGGTGGACCGGCAAGACCTCGCTCACCGGCGTCTACCTCGACCGCGTCGGCGCCTACTTCACCGAGGCGGCGTTGCTGGCCGGGCTCGGCTGGCGGGCGTCGGCCGTGCTGCCCGACTGGTACACGGTGCTGGGCTTCGCGGCGGCGCTCGGCGCAATCCTGATCAAGGCCGAGTCCGACCTGGTGGAGGTGGCGCGGGCGAAGGGAGGCCTGCCCGCCGCCACCGAGGCGGCGGCCGTGCAGTTCCGCTCGGGGCTGCTGGGGCTGGGCCGGCGGGTGCTCGCGGCGACCGGGTTCCACCGGATCGTGCAGCCGATCGAGCTGTCGCTGCTCGCGCTGGCGACGGCGGTGATCGACGTGGTGCGGGGCGATCTGCTGGCCACCCGGGTGCTCGTGGTGGCCTGTGTGGTCGCGGCCGGGCTACAGGTTGTCCTGCATTTGGTCAGCATTCTCGCGTCGAGGCGGCTGGCGTGATGCGATTCCCGGAACCGGCGGCGGCCCTCGTCCGTCCTATTGATCGGACATTGGCGGTTCGGTGGGGGTTCACTACCGGTTCCGATACGCTTAGCTCCACCAATATCAGGAAATATGCGAACCAGCAGACTCGGTGATCATGAAAGATTGCTCCGCCCGTGCTCTCAACGCGTCAGGACGATGATTCGTTGAAGATCTCGTGCGTCATCCTCACCATGGGAAACCGGGTCGCGGAGCTGGACCGGGCGGTCGCGTCCGCGCTCAACCAGATCGACGGAGACGTCGAGGTGGTGATCGTGGGCAACGGCGCCGACGTGCCCGAGCTGTCCGCGACGCCACCCGCTGGTTCGTCGGCGACCGTCAAAACGATTCGGCTCCCCCACAATACGGGCATCCCCGCCGGCCGTAATCGGGGGGTCGAGGAGTGCTCCGGCGACGTGGTGCTGTTCCTCGACGACGACGGCTGGTACGCCAACCAGAAGGTGGCCTCGCACGTCCGCGACCGCTTCGCCACCGAGCCCGACCTGGCCGTCATCTCCTTCCGGGTGATGGACCCCGACGGCGGCATCGGCCAGCGCCGCCACGTCCCGCGCCTGCGCGCCGGCGACCCGGAGCGCAGCTCGCCGGTGACGACGTTCCTGGGCGGCGCCTCGGCCGTCCGCCGCTCGGCCTTCCTCCAGGTGGGCGGGCTGCCGGAGCGGTTCTTCTACGCGCACGAGGAGACCGACCTGGCCTGGCGGCTGCTGGGCGAGGGATACCGGATCGAGTACGACGCCGAGACGGTCATGTACCACCCGCAGGTGCCGCCGACCCGTCACGCCGACTTCTTCCGGCTCAACGCGCGCAACCGCGTGTGGCTGGCCCGCCGCAACCTGCCGTGGGCGCTGGCGGTGCTCTACCTGCTCGACTGGGTGGTGCTGACCCTGATCAGGGAGCGGGGCTCGAAAGAGTCGCTGAAGGCCTGGTTCACCGGCTTCTTCGAAGGGCTGCGCACGCCCGCGGGCGAGCGCCGGCCGATGGCCTGGAAGACGGCCTGGCGCATGGTGAAACTGGGCCGCCCGCCCATCGTCTGAAGGGCCTGGAAACCCCCGTCCTCCGGCGGGGGCTTTTTCCGGCTTGACGGCTAACAGCGTTAGCATTAGGCTAACAGTGTTAGCTGAGGGAGGGTGTCATGAGGGTGGCTTGGGGCGGGCTGGCGGTTTTCTGTCTGGCCTTCATCGTCTTCGAGGCCGTGAAGCACGGCTGGATGGCCGGGGTGTCGGCGCTGGCCTTCCTGATCCTGCCGGACCTGACCATGCTCATCGGGGCGAGAGAGGGCGGCGGCGGGCGGATCTCACCGCGGGCGGTGCCGTTCTACAACGCGGCGCACCGGGCCTGGGTGCCGCTCCTGCTGCTGGTCGGCTACATTTTCGTGCCGATCGGCGGAGTGCCGACGTGGACCGCAGGGCTGGCCTGGCTGGCGCACGTCGCCGCCGATCGCGCCTTCGGGTACGGATTGCGGGAGCGGGACGGGAGCAGGCGTGTCAGAGCGGTCACGGCAGATCGTTGAGGCGGCCGTGTGCCTCGTCGAGGAGGGCGGGACGGAGGCGCTCACCATGCGCGCGCTGGCCGAGCGCCTGGGCATCCGGGCGCCCTCGCTCTACAAGCACTTCCCCGACAAGGCCGCCGTCGAGGCCGAGGTGATCGCCCTCGCCATGCGCGACCTGGCGCGGGCGCTGGAGGCGGCCAAGGACGAGCTGGAGGCGCTGGCCGGCGCCTACCGCGCCTACGCGCTGGCGCACCCGCACCTCTACCGGCTGATGAGCGCCGGGCCGCTGCCGCGCGAACGGCTGCCCGACGGGCTGGAGGAGCGGGCCGCGCTGCCCGTCGTGCGGGCCATGGGCGGGGAGAGAGTGGCGGCGCGCGCGGTGTGGGCCTTCGCGCACGGCATGGTCATGCTGGAGCTCGACGGCCGCTTCCCGCCCGGCGCCGACCTCGACGGCGCCTGGCGAGCCGGCGTGGCCGCCTTCAGCCGTACCTAGGGGTCCGTCCCGTAGATCTTGACCGCCTGACGGTCACGCTCCGATGAAGCTCACTGTTTCCGTCATTTCCGCGCGCTCGGTACGCAGCCGTGGCACGCCTTCCTTCTCGAACCCCACCGAGACACCGCAGAACAGTGCGAGCCTGTCATCGGCTCCGACTATGCGGCTGACGGTCTTGCGATACATGGTCCACATCACCTGGGGGCAGCTGTGCAGCCCTTCCGCCCTCAGCAACAGCATGACCGTCTGTAAGTACATCCCCGCGTCCCCCCACTGCCCGGGCCCCATCATCCGGTCGAGGTAGCAGAACAGTACAACCGGCGCCCCGAACGCCTCCGAGTTCAAAGCGGCGATCTTCATGGGCCTGTCGGGGTCGTCGTGCTCGATTCCCAGCGCTTTGTACCGCTGGGCAGCAGCGGCGGAGAAGCGGTCCAGATACGGTGAGGCCAGGTCTGCCGGGTACATCGGATACTCCCGCTCATCGCCCGGGTCTCCGGCCAGTGCCCTGGCCGTCGCGTGCTTCTTCAGCTCGGCCAAGGGCTCACCGGCCACTACGTACAGATGCCACGGTTGGAGGTTCCCGCTCGATGGAGCCCGCGTCGCCGCGGTCAGCACGCGTTCAAGCGCTTCTTTGGGCACGGGCTCATCGCTGAACGCCCGCACGGCCCGGCGACTGTCCACGGCTTCATACACATCCACGTCTTCTCGTCCTCTCACTCATTGACGAGCACCTCTCTAACGCCTGGTACATGCGCTCACGTTTGTCGGTGCGAAGAGCCATTGCACGGTGGTCCTTCATCCTGTCGATGCCGCGTCGGCCAGTACGCGCCCGGGACGTTCGCTGGGACGGCCCAGCCCGCGGCGTGGAATGCGCACACCCTCCAGCACGCGCCGGAAGCAGGGGCTGTCGCCTTGCCGGCCAGGCATGCTGATGGGCACGCACCACGATGGAGTCCACGCTCACCTCCGCGGGCCGGGCGCGGTTTGGTTGACAGGCTGCCCCGGGACCGTCCGAGTGCGTGGTCGACAGGCCGTCTGTTCGCGGGCTCGCCGTACCGGCATAGTGAGATCTGTCGGACGGGGGTCTGGGAGGAGTGGACGCGTGGGCGCGTTGGAAGGGCTTCAGCCGGGGGATCCGCAACGGATAGGCCCATACCGGCTCGTGGCGCGGCTCGGCGCGGGCGGGATGGGCCGAGTGTATCTGGGGTACTCCCGAGGCGGCCGCCGGGCTGTAGCGGTGAAAGTGGTACGCCCGGAGCTCGGCGATGACCAGGCGTTCCTGGACAGGTTCGCCCGCGAGGTCGCGCTGGCCCGCACCGTGAGCGGCTTCTTCACCGCCGCCGTGCTGGACGCCGAGCCCAAGGGAAACCCGCCGTGGCTGGCGACCGCCTACGTGCCGGGGATGTCGCTGGACGACGCGGTGTCCGCTCATGGTCCGTGGCCGGAGAACTCCGTGCTGGCACTGGGCGTGGGGCTGGGGGAGGCCCTGCAGTCGATTCACTCGGTCGGCGTGGTGCACCGGGACCTGAAGCCGTCCAACGTGCTCCTGACCGCTGACGGACCCCGCGTCATCGACTTCGGCATCTCGGTGGCCATCGAGGGCACCCGGCTGACCCAGACCGGTATGGCGGTGGGCACTCCCGGCTTCGTCTCTCCCGAGCAGTTGACCGGTGACCCGGTCGGGCCCGCTTCGGACGTGTTCTCCCTGGGAGCGGTGCTGACGTTCACCGCCAGCGGGTCCGGACCGTTCGGAGCCGGTTCCTGGCAGGGCCTGTGGTACCGCACGGTCCACCAGGACCCCGATCTCCAGGCGCTGCCGCCCGGGCTGCGAGGTCTGGTCGAACGGTGCCTGGCCAAGCGGCCCGAAGCCCGGCCGACCACGACGGAGCTGATCGACGAGCTCACCGGGGCCGCCTGGCCGGACGGGCGCCCGGCGCCGGCCACGCAGTTCACCGGAGTCTCCTGGTTACCGGAGGCGGTCGCGCAGATCGTGCGGGGCCGCGCTATGACTCCCGTGGCCGATCGGCCGGACGCGCGAACGGAGCACGTGCAGCGGCCGGGTCCGCCACCGACTCCGACGAGGGCGCTGATCGTTCCGCCTCCAGCCGGTGGAGGCGACCGGCGCGGTCCCACCCGCCGACGCGTTCTGCTCGGCCTGTCCGCGGCCGGTGCGCTGGCGGCCGGCGTCGCCGGCACGCGGTTCCTCGCCTCACCACCGCCTTCGCAGCGAGCGGAAAAGTGGAAGCTGGCCGGGGCGGGCTCTCCTGTCGTCGCGAACGGGCTGCTCTACACCGATGTGCGTTCGACTCTGTACGCCCTGGATCCGGCCACCGGCCGCGAACGGTGGTCGTTCCGCCTCCGCTCTCGCGTGAACTCGATGGTGACGGACGGTCGAACCGTCTATTTCAGCGACCTCCGCAAGCCCCAGCGCCTCTATGCCGTGAGCGGAGCAACGGGCCGCGAGCTGTGGCATTTCGACTGCGAGGCGATCTCGAAGGCCAGTCCTGTTCAGGTGCAAGACGGCGTGGTCTACACCCGGGATCTGAGGCACTTGTACGCGGTGAGTGCCGACACCGGCCGGCAGATGTGGCGGTTCGGGTACGTCTCGAGCGACGAACCGGTCTTGACGAGGAGGGCCATCTATCTCCTCGACTACGAGGAGCAGGTATGCGGGCTCCACCCGATCTCGGGCGATGTGCTGACGAAGTTCACCATCCCGGATCAACGCCCCTCGCCGCTGGAGCTGGCCGAAGGGACGTTGTACCTCCGCGGCGACGGCCGGTTGTATGCCGTCGACGCCCAATCCGGAGAGGTGAAGTGGCAGATCATCACCACAGGTGCCCCCTCGCGGCCGGTCGTGTCCGGCGAGGTGGTCTGCTTCGCTGCCGACAGCGGCCGGTTCTGCGGGGTGGATGGCGCCTCGGGCAAGGAGTTGTGGCATGTCGACACGGGTGGCAACCTGTATTCCCAGCCGGTCGTGGAGCACGGGGTGGCCTATTTCGGTGGACGCGACGGCGTCCTCCACGCGGTGGAGGCGGCCAGCGGGGATGAGCGGTGGACCTTCAGCGTCCGGGGGACGGGGATGCGGACGCCCGTACTCGCTCGGGGAACGGTTTACGTCGCCAGCGATCACCTCTACTGGCTGTATGCGGTGGACGCGGTCACCGGGAGCGCGCGATGGCGGCTTCGCACGGACGGTGAGATTCACGAGCGGGTGGTCACCGACAAGATGGTCTACGTCGCCAGCCGCTCCCTGTACGCGGCACCCGTCTAGGACGTCGCTCCAGCCTCTTGGACGCGGGCAGCACAGATCCCGAACCCCTTCACGTCAGACCGGTTCGGCCTCGTCCAGGGTCATGGTCGCGTGCGCGACCGTGCCCGCCAGCAGCGGGCGCCTGGGCAGGCCCAGCTCGCTCAGCTCCTTGGCGATGGGATGGTTGCCGAGGCGGATGAGCGCGCCGCCGGGGCGCACGCGGATCCCGCGCGTCCGTACGGACCAGGGGATGCGCCGGGTGCGGCCGTCGCGGTGCGTGTAGGCGTCCAGGGTCACCAGCGGCCCCGGGCCGGGCAGCGGGGTGCCGGGCTTGACCAGCATGTCGAGCACGAGCCTGCCGTCCCTGCGCAGGATGCACCGTTTGTACGGGGTGCCGAGCCGCAGGTCGATGTCCGCCAGCTCCTTCGGCACGCCCCACAGCGAGCGCCCCGCCTCCAGCGTGAACCCCTGGTCGACCGGCATCCAGTGGACGAACGCGGCCGCGTTCCTGAGATCCCCGAGCCCCACCGACCCCGCCGCGCCCGGCCGCCGGATCAGGAACGCCATGCCGAACTCGTGGTAGGAGTCGAGATCACCGTCGCGGTAGTCGGCGAACACCAGCACGCAGACGGCTTTGCCGGGCAGCACCTCGGCCACGTCCAGCCCCGAGTACGCGAGCACGGCCCGCGCGGCGTCGGCACGGACCAGGTAGAGAGCGCCGCACACCATCACGTCCCTCACCCGGACGGGCATGGTCACCGTCCGGCCCTGGATCAGATGCGATGCCATAAGTCCTAGTACATCAACCCCGCAACGCCGTGACCATCACCCCATGGACCGGCTCTGTACCGCGAACGACCGGGCGCCGGCGGCGACGCCCGCCCAGCCCTCCATCCGCGCCACGAACGCCGGGGCGTGGTCCGGCCAGTGGTGGTGCGCCCGGGCGTGCGCGTGCCCGCGGGCGGCGAGCGACCGGCGCAGCCCCGGGCTCTCCTTCAGGTCCAGCACCGCGTCGAGCGCCGCCTCCACGTCCAGGGGCACCACGACGCCGCAGCCGGCCCGATCCACCAGGGCCGCGCCCTGCGGGGTGGTGACGACGGGCAGGCCGCGGCCCAGGTAGTCGAGGATCTTGGTGGGCACGCGGGTCACCGCCGGGTCGGCCAGCGACAGCCCCGCCAGGGCGCCTTCGGCCATGCGCAGCGCGTGCCGGTTGGGCACGTGGCCGAACCAGTCGAGCAGGCCGGCCCGCTGGGCGTCGCGCAGCAGCGGGCGCGCCTCCCGGTCGGCCGGGCCGATCAGGTCCATCCGGACGCCATGAGGGGCCAGCCGCCGGGCCAGGCCGATCAGCTCGCCCACGCCCGTGGCCGCCGACAGCCGGCCGAGGTGGACCACGCGCGTGTCACCGGGCGGCGGCGGGTCCGTGGACACGAACGTGGCCTCGGGCACCACCTCAGGGGTGATCAGGTGGCACCGGCGGGCCGCCCGCGCCAGACGGGCCTCGGAGACGTCCTCGCGCACGTCCCAGACGACCGGCTGGCGACGGTACGGCAGCGCGCGCAGCAGGCGCCGGTCGTGCACGATCAGCAGGTCGGCACCCCGCGCGCCGCGCCGGAGCGCCGTCCTGGCCCGGCCGTGGCCCGCGTCGCGGGCCACGTCGACGGCGGCGAGTCCCGCGGCCGGGGTCACGTTGTGCTGGGTGAACGGCGCGACGTAGGTCACCTCGTGGCCCGCGTCGAGCAGCGCCCTGATCTGCCGATGCATGATCCGGGCGTCCTCGGGATGGTGGACGACGGTGGCGACGCATACCCGCATGCGTCCGATGCTCCGCGCCTGCGGGGGCGGCGGCGTGAATGCGGGAGGAACTACCGCTTAACGCTTGGAAGGACGCCGGTAGAGCCAGGTCAGGCGTGGCTCCAGCACCCACTTGAAGACCGTCCGGGTCTCCGGCAGGCAGAGCACGATCGCCAGCGCGAAACAGCTGAAGCTGATCGCCAGCGTGCCCAGCGGGCCGTGCAGCCACGGCAGGTTGAGCCAGCCCTGGTCCTTGGCGATGAGCACCGGGATGCCGTGGAGCAGGTAGCAGTAGAGCGTGCGGGTGCCGAGATCCGAGTACCACGTCTCGCCTCTGGGCACCAGCGCCAGCACCGCGATGCAGAGCGCCAGGCCGCAGAGGAGCAGCCCGGTGCGCACGCCGAGCCCCATGTACCAGGACAGGTCCATCTTCTCGTAGCTGCTCTTGTAGTAGAACGGCGCGAGCGGGGCCTTGGGCGCGATGAGGATGGCCACGGCGGCCGCGGCGACGATGGTGACGGCCGAGACGATCTTGATCCACAGGCGGTCGAGCAGCTCGAAGTGCTCCGGCTGCATGACCAGCCCGATCACGAAGAACGGCAGCAGGCCGAAGAACCGGTCCATGCTGAAGTCACCGGAGATCTCGGAGAACCCGGCGAACAGGTAGATCGCGATCGCCACCGGGACGGGGAACTTCATCCGCTTCCACACCGGCGTCGACAGCCGCCAGAACAGCAGCGCCAGCAGGTACCAGTTGAGCCACGCCGGGTCGATGATCGTCAGGCTCCACTTCTGCCCGAGGGAGAAGCGCAGCGCGGCGTAGCCGACCTCGACGATCACGTACGGCACCAGGAAGGTGTCGACGAGCTTGTTGGTCTTGGCGTTGGAGTTCCAGAAGTTTCTGGACAGGTAGCCGCTGATCAGCACGAACAGCGGCATGTGGAAGGTGTAGATGAAGATGTAGAGCGACCGGTTGGAGTCGGCGTCGAGCGTCGGCACCAGCGAGTGACCCACGACGACGAGCGCGATCAGCACGAACTTGACGTTGTCGAGGTACGGGTCGCGCTTGCGCTTCGGCGCCTCGGCCCGGGGCTCCGGCTCCTGGGCGGGAGCGGGAGCCGTCGGCTCCTGACCCGAACGCGGGGTGAAGAGCCCTTCGCCGCCAGGGAGCGGCCAGCGCGCTCCCGTGTTCGCCGGACCCGCACTCACATCGCCGGGGGTCTGGACCGGAGGGGAGTACTTGGTGTCAGACACAGGGAAGTCGCTCAGCTTCGCTCGGGGCCGGGGAACACGACAGGCGGCAACGCCTACGAGGGCCAGCCGCGTCGCGGACCCGAACCACGATATCCGTTGGCGGGGGTCCTGTCTCACGGCACGACAGTTACACAGACAACTTGCAGGTGGCTTACACGCAGACGTTGCGCTGCTGGGACGCGGTGATCGTGTTCTTCTCCACCGCCTCGGACAACTGGGTGATCTTGACGCCCTTGAAGTCGGTGCCGATGACGAGCTGGAGCACCGGGCCCTTCTTCGCGGTGGCGGACGGGGTGCTGGTGGGCGCCACCGTGGGTGTGTAGGGCTCGGTGTTGCTGGGCTTGACCTTGCCCGCCTCGGGATCCGGCGCCGGGTTGAGCTTCTTGGCCAGGACACCGGCGTGGTCGGTGCCGGTCTGGGCCGTCTTCGGGTAGCGCACCTCGGTGGTGGCCACCGGCTTGCCGTCCGCGCCGGAGTAGTTGCCCAGTCCGGCGACCTGGAAGCCTTCCTTGGCGAGCTGGTCGGCGACCTCGCGCGCCTTGCCCGGCTCGCCGGTGGCGTTGAGCACCTGGACGCGCACCTGCTGGGGCTTGACGGTGACCTTCGGCGTGCTCGTGGTCGCGGTCGGCTCGGGGTCGGGCAGGTCGGTGTCGTTGATGATGGAGGTGAACAGCTCGCCCGCCGCGGGCTGCTGCCAGACGACGCGGTTCTCGTTCTCGGCGTCGGGCACCCACGGCACGGTGGTCAGCTTGACGCCCTTGGCGGTCAGGTCCTTGGCGCTGGTGGCGATGTCGAGGAGCTTCTGCGGGTCGTTGGCCAGGTCGGGGTCCATGGTGACCGACTGGGCGGCCGACTTGATGAAGCCCCTGAGCTTGACCGGGTCGGTGAGCAGGTCGTTGCTCGTCGCCTTGGCGATGACCTTGCTGAGGAAGATCTGCTGCCGCTTGATGCGCTGGATGTCGCTGCCGTCACCGTAGTTGCGCAGGCGGACGTAGCCGAGCGCCTTCTCGCCGTTGAGCAGGCTCTTGCCGGCGGGCAGGACCAGCTTGGAATTCCTGTCGTTGACGCCGGACTTGAGGCAGATCTCGATGCCGCCGAGCGAGTCGACGATGTTCTTGAAGCCGCTGAAGTCGACCTCGACGAAGTGGTTGACGCGGATGCCCGTCAGCGTCTCCAGGGTGGACATCGTGCAGGCGATGCCGCCGTCGTTGTAGGCCGAGTTGATCATCGCCCGGTGCGGCGGCATCTCCTGCTCGGTCTTCTCGTTCTTGCACTTGGGGATCTCCACCATCGAGTCGCGCGGGAAGCTGATGAGGCGCGCCTGGTCGCGGTTGGGGGAGATGTGCAGCAGGATGATCGTGTCGGTGCGCTTGCCGCCCGCGTCCGCGAGCCGGGCCGTCTCCTGGCCGTATCTCGCGTTGCCGTCGCCCGCGCGGGTGTCGGAGCCGACCAGCAGCACGTTCAGCGCGCCGGTGTCGCGGGGGCGGGGGTTGATGATGTCGTCCTTGACGTCCTTCTTGTTGATCGCGCCGAAGGCGTCGCGGTAGGCGACGTAGCCGGTCAGCGAGCCGGCGACCATGAGGGAGGTGGCGGCGATGCTGACCCAGGCCAGCACCCGCATCTTGCCGTTGCCGCCGCCGGCCTCGCCCCGGCCGCCCCTCGGGGGCTCCTTGGGGGGAGGCGGCGCCGCGGCGGCGAGCCTGCGGGCCATCCTGCTGCCGGGCTGGGTCGGCGCGGACCTGCGGTCCTCTATGGACACGCCTCTGTGGTCACTCATGCGCCCCCTCGCCTCGTCACTGCGCGTCATACGCCGGCTCGGTCGTTCTGCGCCATGAGACTAGGTCACTCGCGGCGCCGCCGCAGCCATGACTGGAGGAATCGACCGTGACCCAGGCGTGATGATACCGGGGCAAAGCATACTCAGACTTGGACATTTCGCGGAATATCATCGTCAAACTCTTTACCGTTTGCGCAGGCCAGTGCCGCTGCCAGGCAGGCGAGCGGCACCGCCGGCAGCACGTACCGGTAGTCGAACTCGGCGGCTGCCGCCGGAGTGATCAACAGCACAGCGGCCACGGACCAGGGTAGGAGCCAGAGCGCCGGACCGGAACCCCTGCTTCTCCCGTACCGGAATCTCCGCCACCCCGCGGCGACCGGCGGCACGAGCAGGATCAGCAGCAGGACCGTGCCGGGGAGCCGGGCCACGTCCTGATAGCCGCGCATCCATCCGGCGTACGGCTCGACGACCGCGGTGCCGATCGGGCCCTGCTCGTACCGCTTGGCGAACTCGGTCCCGACCTGGGCCGGGTAGCGGCCCGGCGGACCCGGCGGGGTCTCGGGGAACTGGTAGTAGCCGTAGATCTCCTGGTCGGGGTAGACCGGGCGGCCCCACATGAACGAGCGGCCCAGCTCCGCCAGCACCGAGCCGGCGTAGTCGAGCGGCTGGGTGCGGATGGCCAGCAGCGCGAACCGCATGGCCAGGTCGTCGGTCTCCTCGGTGAACGTGATGCCGGGCAGGGCCACGATCGGGGCGTCCTTGGCCCAGATGTACTCCTGCGACGGCGGGCGCCGGTCGGCCGGGCGCGGATCGCAGAGCACCCGCAGGTCGGCCGGCGGGTCCATCTTGACGCAGTCGGCGAACGACATCGTCCGGGCGTACAGGAAGACGCCGTTGGCGCCGATGATGCCGACCCGCTGGTAGGTGGCGTAGAACCAGCCGCCGTACGCCAGGATCGGCACCACCGCGGCCACCAGCATGATCCAGGCGGGCCTGAGCCGCCCGCGCAGCACGAACCACGCCGCCAGCAGCACGATCAGCGGCTGCCCGACCGTCCGGGTCAGCGAGGCGGCGGCCAGCAGCAGCCCGATCGAGACCGCCCTCGGCCGGTCCGACAACCCGAGCGCGACGGCGGCGACTACCAGGAACATGAAGAGCGTGTCGGAGACCAGCAGGTGCTCCAGCTCGATCTGGTACGGCTCCACCAGCACGGGGACGGCCGCCAGCGTCGCGATCCACCGCCGGGTGCGCCGCACCGCCGCCCAGTAGACCAGCGCCCCGGTGGCCAGCCCGAGCAGATGCTGCGCCGCGGTGACCGCGCCGAAGGAGTGCAGCGGCTCCAGCAGCTTCATGAACATCGAGTAGCCCGCCGGGCGCACCAGGTCGGGCCGCGGCCGCAGCACGGTGACCACGTACGTGTAGGAGTCGGGAAACCACAGCGCCGGCCGGTAGCCGAGCATCGTGACCCCCCGCAACCCGGCCCCGATCACCAGGACCGCCAGGAACCACCCATGCCGCCGGACGAACCCCGCCCGCGCGCCCTCCCGATCACCCACCACGCCGCGTACGCTACCGGCCCCCACACCCCCTCCCGCCCATGACGGACGGCGGAGCGGGCGGACGGTGAGGAGGTCGGTCGGTCTTCGGCGTACGTGGTGGAAGGGGACGGGACACCGCGCCACGGCGCGCCGGGGTGGGTCCGCGTGGGGGCGTGGTGATGTTGGATACGCTCGCTCATCTGATGGGAATCGCCTGGTTGGACCCGATGCGGAGGCCGACGGCGGGCCGGGTGCTCGCGGTGGTCTCGGTGCTGCCCGCGTTGGCCGTGGCCGGTTGGTTGCTGGTCGCGCTGCCGCTGCTGGGGCTGGGCGTCTATCGGCCGTGGATCGCGGTGCCCTTGGGGCTGCTGGTGGCCGGGGCGCTGGGGTGGGCGGGGGCTCGGGGGACGGGCAAGGCGGTGGAGGCCACCGCGGGGCAGACGGCGGCGGTGGTCGCGGTGGCGCTCGGCTCGGGCCTGTTCAACGCGGTCATGCACGGCGAGCAGCTGGCGGTCCGCCGTGACCCGGCCACCTACGCGCAGTACGCCATCTGGCTGGCCCGTGAGGGCTACCTGCCGATCCCCACGCAGGTGGCGGCGTTCGGCGGCCCCGACCCGTCGCTGATCTTCGACAGCGTCGGCTTCTACTTCTACGACGGCGCCGTGGTGCCGCAGTTCATGCCGGGCGCGCCGCTGGTGTTCGCGCTGGGGGAGTGGCTGGGCGGGCTGTTCCTGACCCCCGCGGTGCTGGGCGCGCTGGCGGTGCTCGCGCTGGCCGGGCTGACGGCGCGGCTCGTGGGCGGCCGGTGGGCGCCGGTGGCGGCGCTGGCCTTCGCCTGCTGCCTGCCGATCGTCTACACCTCGCGCGCCACGTTCAGCGAGATGCCGTCGATGCTCCTGCTGCTCGGAGGGCTGGCGCTGACGTACGACGCCCTGTACGGGCAGGGGCGCCGGCTCGTGGCGGCGCTGGGCGGGCTGACGCTGGGGCTGGCTGTGCTGGTGCGGGTGGACGCGCTGCGCGACGTGCTGCCGGTGCTGGCGTTCGCGGGCCTGCTCATCGCGATGGGCCGCCGGTCGCCGGGCCGTCCGAGAGAGGTCGGGCCGCCGCTGCTGGCCGGGCTCGCCGCCGGGGCGGGTCTGGGGCTGGCCGCGGGTTACGGGCTGTCGCGTCCCTATCTGATGTACCTGTCGAGCTCGCTCCGGCCGTTGCTGCTGATCTGCGCCGCCGTCCTGGTGCTCACCCTCGCCGGTACGGTCGCCGCGCCGCTGCTGGCCAGGCTCCGGCCGCCCCGATGGCTGCCGGCGGCCGGGGCGGCGCTGGTGGTGGTGGCCGTGGCCGGGCTGGCGGCGCGGCCGTGGCTGCAGACCGTGCGCCGCGTCCCCGACAACGTCGACGACCGGCTCACCGCGATCTTCATCGAGCAGATCCAGAAGGCCAACGGCCTGCCGGTCGACGGCACCCGCCTGTACTTCGAGCACACCCTGCACTGGGTGGCCTGGTACGTGGGCGTCCCGGCGCTGGTGCTCGCCACGATCGCCGCGGCCGCGCTGACGCACCGGCTGCTGCGCGGCCGCAGCCTGCCGTGGCTGCTGCCGCTGGCGGTCATCGGCTGGGTCACGCTGACCACGCTGCTCCGCCCGGCGATCACCCCGGACCACCCGTGGGCCGCGCGCCGCCTGGTGCCGGTGGTGATCCCCGGCGTGATCCTGCTGGCCGTGTGGGGGGCCGAGCGGCTGCGCGAGCTGGCCGGCAGGGGCGGGCGGCCGCGCCGCTGGGTGGCGCCCGTCTGCGTGCTGCTCCTGGTCGTGCCGCCGGCGGTGACCTCGATCGGCACCGCGTTCACGCCCGTCGGGCGGGGCGAGGCCGCCGCGGTGGCGGCGATGTGCGCGCGCATCCCGGCCGACGCCACCGTGCTCGTCGCCGAACGGGTCACCAGCGACCGGTTCACCCAGGTCGTCCGCGGCACCTGCGGCGTCCCGGCCGCGGAGGTGAAGAGACGCGACGGCGACACCGCGTCGGAGCCCGACGTGCGCCGCCTGGCCGAGCGCGTGCGGGCCGCCGGGCGCACCCCGGTGGTGCTGGCCGCCGAGGAGGCGCAGGTGGCCCCGTACGGGCCCGCCACCCGGCTGATCGGGCTGGTCACGCGGCAGGACGAACGGTCGCTGATCGAGGCGCCCGACGGCACCTGGTCACTGCACATCAACGTGTGGATGGCCCTGCCTTGACCCGCGATGTGCACTCGGCCGCCGGCGGGGCAGAGTACCCTCGTCCCACGTGAGCACGCACGAAGCCCCCGCAGCAAGGTGGACCCGCCGTGGATGAGGAAACCCCGTACGTCACCATCGTCCTGCCGTGTTACAACGAGCAGGATCATGTCATCGACGAGGTCGACCGCATCACCAAGGCGATGGACTCCAGCGGCTACACCTACGAGCTGGTCGCGGTCGACGACTGCTCGACCGACGAGACGCTGGCCAGGCTGAAGGAGGCCGCGCCGCTCTACCCCCAGCTGCGCATCCGCGCCTTCCACCGCAACGGCGGCTCCGGCACCGTGCGCAGGATCGGCACGCAGGAGGCCAGGGGCGAGATCGTCGTCTGGACCGACGCCGACATGACCTACCCCAACGAGCGCATCCCCGAGTTGGTGCAGATCCTGGAGAAGGACCAGACGATCGACCAGGTCGTCGGGGCCCGCACCAGCGAGGAGGGGTCGCACAAGCTGCTGCGGGTGCCGGCCAAGTGGGTCATCCGCAAGGTCGCCGAGATGCTCGCCGGGCAGAAGATCCCCGACCTCAACTCCGGGCTGCGCGCCTTCCGCAAGTCGGTGGCCAAGCCCTACCTGCGGCTGCTGCCGCCCGGGTTCTCCTGCGTCACCACGATCACGCTGTCGTTCCTGTCCAACCAGCACGACATCTACTACCTGCCGATCGACTACGCCAAGCGGGCCGGCAAGTCGAAGTTCAGCTTCGTCTCCGACGCCTACCGCTACATCCTGCAAGTGCTGCGGATGATCATGTACTTCAACCCGCTCAAGGTGCTCATGCCGCCCGCGCTGTGGCTGGTGGGCATCGGGTTCGCCAAGGGCGTGTGGGACATGATCGAGCACCCCTTCTACTTCCCGGCCAACACCGTCATGATCTTCCTGTCGGGGATGCTGATCGGGTCGGTGGCGCTGCTGGCCGACCTGATCGTGCGGTCCCGGGGAGACTGAGCGTGCGCGTCGCGATCGTCGGCCCCACCTACCCGTACAAGGGCGGCGGGGCGCAGCACACCACCGAGCTGGCGCACCGGCTGGCCCGGCTGGGCCATGACGTGGTGATCGAGTCCTGGCGGGCTCAGTACCCGTCGTTCCTCTATCCGGGGCAGCAGACGATCGACGCGCCGGAAGGCGTCCCGTACCCGAAGGTGCTGCGCGAGCTCGACTGGCGCCGTCCCGACGGGTGGGTGGCCGCCGGGCGGCGGCTGCGCGCCGCCGACCTGGTGGTGCTGGCCGTGCTCAGCCCGGTGCAGGTGCCGCCCTACCTGGCCGTCCTGGCCGGGCTGCGGGGCCGGGCCCGTACGGTCGCGCTCTGCCACAACGTGCTGCCGCACGAGCGCAAGCCGTACGACCGGCCGCTGATGAAGGCGCTGCTCAGGCGGGCGGGAGTGGTGCTCACCCACTCCGAGCAGCAGGCCGGGCTGGCCCGCGAGCTGACCTCACGGCCGGTGCGGGTGGCCGCGCTGCCGCCCCACCTGCCGTCCACGCACGCCGCCCGGTCCGACCGGGTGCACCGGCGGCTGCTGTTCTTCGGCATCGTGCGTCCGTACAAGGGGCTCGACCTGCTGCTGCGGGCGCTGCCTCCGGACGTGTCGCTGACCGTGGCCGGCGAGTTCTGGGGCGGGCTCGACGAGACCAGGGCGCTGGTCGGCGAGCTGGGTCTCGGCGACCGGGTCGACCTGCGGCCCGGTTACGTCGCCGCCGAGGACGTGCCGGGGCTGTTCGCGGCGGCCGACGCGCTCGTGCTGCCGTACCGCAGCGCCACCGCCAGCCAGAACGTGTGGCTCGCGCACGAGCACGGCCTGCCGGTGATCGCCACCCGGGTGGGGGCGCTCGCCGACCACGTCACCGACGGCGTCGACGGGCTGCTCGTGGAGCCGGGCAGCGCCGAGGCGCTGCGCGGGGCGATTGAGCGGTTCTACGTCTCGGGTGAGCCCGAGAGGTTGCGGTCGGGGGTCAAGGCCGTCGACCCCGACCCGTTCTGGGCCGCGTACACCGCCACCTTGCTCGGCTGACGGCCCAGCAGGAACGCCAGCCCGGCGGCCGTCACGTCGGCGAGGGTGAACGCCAGCCGCGACACCACCGCGACCGCGAGCGCGGGGCCGGTGCCGAGGATCGGGTGGAGCACCAGCACCAGCGCGCCCTCGCGGACGCCCACCCCGGCCGGCACGAGGAACGCGAGCAGCCCGGTCGACCAGGCGAAGGCGTAGGCCCCGGTCGCGATCACGTACAGGTCCCAGCGGCCCGCGAGCATCCAGGTGTGCAGCCCGTACACGAGCCAGCCGACCACCGTCCACGCGACCGCGATCAGCACCGTGCGGCCGGGCAGGACCTCGTCGAGCGTGTCGCGGCGGGCCAGCCGCAGCGCCAGGTTGAGCCCCCAGGTGAGCACCTTCGGATGCATGCAGACGGCGATCACCGGCAGCAGGAGCAGCAGGTACCACGCCTGCCGGACCACCTCCTGGGTGGCCAGCGTGGTGGCGGCGATGGCGATGCCGACGCCCAGGTTGATCACCAGCGCCAGCGAGATGCACGCGAACGTGCGGCGCGGCGGGCTCCCGTGGTCACGGCCGAGATCCATCATCGCCGCGTACGCCCAGATCGCGCCGGGGATGTACTTGCCGAGCTGGCCCACGAACATGATCCGGCCCGCGGTCCGCACCGGGAGCGGCGAGCCCAGCCCGGCCAGCACCTGCCGCCAGGCGAGCAGCATGAAGAACTGGCCGAGCAGCACGGCGGCGAACGCGCCGGCGACCGCCCACGGTGAGATCTCGGCGACGGCCGCGGCCGTGTCGTCCCAGTTGGTGGCCAGACCGTAGCCCAGGAAACCGAGCGCGACCAGCGCCAGGACGACGCGCAGCAGGCGGCGGATCATCCCGCAAGGGTACGGTGTCCGCGCAGCTGAAGCCAGTCACCGAGTGACAAACAGCCACACCAGGCACGAAACCAGCGCCACCGCCGCCATGACCGTCAGGACGATCTTCACGGCGCTGTACGGACGATCGCCCTGCACCTCGCCGCCCACGCCGTTGATCAGCACCTGGTACGGCTTCCCGCCGTACAGGTACGACCCGATCCACACCGGCAGCAGCACCAGCTTGAACGTGACGTCCGCGTAGCGGGTGTCCACCTCGTGCAGACGCTGCTCGTCGCCGCCGATGTCGCGCTTGCAGTCGGCCGCGATCACCTCGGCCATCGTGCCCTTGGCCGTCTCCAGGCCCGCCTCCGGCCCGGTGTCGTAGCGCAGGCTGTGGTGACCGGCCACGAAGCCGGCCTGGAAAGCCGTCACGCGCTCCAGCGGCCACGGCGCCAGCGCGTCCAGCCGTTCCTTCGGCACCTGGCCGGTGGCGGGGACGAGCACGTCGTCGAACGACCTGGAGACCGACCCGCCGGCCGGGTACCAGCGGGTCTTGCGCACCTGGCGGGTGTTGGTCTGGCCGTTCTCCGTGTAGGTCTCGGTGACCCAGTAGTGCTCGCCGCGCTGGCCGGAGTAGCGCGAGTAGGTGGCGGCGTCGAACGTCCAGTGCGGCAGGTAGGTGCTCTTGAGCGACTCCGCCTCGGTGACCTTCTTGAGGCGGTTCGGGGCGAACCAGCGGGACCGGGTCCAGGTGCTCAGCGCTTCGCGGGCGGCCGGCTTCTCCAGCGCGAACGGCAGCACGGCCTCCGGCGCGATCTCGTCGCCGGTGCTGCCGGCGACCAGGGCGGTGCCGCAGAACTGGCAGTCCTTGGAGATCGCGTCGCTCTCCGTGCGGGCGCCGCAGCCAGGACAGGTGAACTGGTTCGGGGCGATGGCCTGCACACGCGGCTTGGCCAGGAAGGCGTCGTAGGAGTGTTCGCGGACCTGCCGGTCGGGAGCGGCGACGGGCTGCTCGTGGCCGCAGTACGGGCAGCGCAGCAGCGCGGTGCCCGGCGCGTACCGGACACTCGCGCCGCAGCCCGCGCAGGGGTGGGTGGTGGGGGTGAGCGAGGTCATCGCAGGTCTTTCGGGACAGGCTCACGCCGGTGGAAGGGGGCGCGGGCAGCTGAACGGGGGGTCAGGCAGGGGCCGGGGTGGCGCGGGCAGGGGCGCGGGCCCGGTCAGGCCGGGGGGAGGGGCGGCGGGGTGTGGTGCAGGAGGGCCGCCAGTTCGGGGACGTCGCGGGCGGGGGTCCACTGGGCCATGCCGGCCCGCCACACCAGCGCGTCCGGGGTGAGCCCGGCGGCGGCCAGCCCGGTCTCGTCGAACGGGCCGCGCCGCTCGCCGCCGACCCCGAGGAACCACGGGGCTTGCTGGGGGAGCGGCGGGGGCTGCTGCGCGTGCGCGGGCTGCTGGGCCGGCTGCCCGCCCAGGGCGGCGGCCATCTGCTGACCGGCCGCGATGCCCATGCCGAGCCCCATGCCCTCGCCCGCGCCGCCCGCGTTCTCCAGCGCGTTGGCCGCCTGGAACCGGGTGTACTGGCCGAGGTCGCCGACGAGGCCCATCTGGGTGCGCTTGTCGAGGGCCTGCTCCACCTCGGGCGGGAACGAGATGTTCTCGATGGTGAAGGTCGGGATGTCCAGCCCGACGGTCGAGAGGTCGGCCGAGAGGATGTCGGCCAGCCGCCGCCCCATCGCGTGCTGGTCCGCGGCCAGGTCCAGCACCGGCACCTGGGCCGCGCCGAGGGCGCCCGCCAGCCTGCCCACGATCATCTGGCGCAGGTAGCCCTCGACCTCCTCGGTGCGGAACCGCTGGTCGGTGCCCGCCAGCTCACGCAGCAGGCTGGCCGGCTCGGTGACCCGGACGGAGTACGAGCCGAACGCCCGCAGCCGCACCGGCCCGAACTCCGGGTCGCGCAGCATGACCGGGTTCTGGGTGCCCCACTTGAAGTCGGTGAACTGCCGGGTGCTGACGAAGTACACCTCGGCCTTGAAGGGCGAGTCGAAGCCGTACTTCCAGCCCTTGAGCGTGGACAGGACCGGCAGGTTGCGCGTCTGCAGGGTGAACGTGCCGGGCGGGAAGGCGTCGGCGATCTGTCCCTCGTTGACGAACACCGCCACCTGGGACTCCCGGACGATCAGCTGGGCGCCCATCTTGATCTCGTTGTCGTGCCGGGGGAAACGCCAGACGATCGTGTCGCGACTGTCGTCGAGCCATTCGATGATGTCGATGAACTCGCCGCGAATCATGTCCAGAAAAGCCATCTTCTACCCGCTTGTCCGTGGTTCTCCGAGGCGGGCACCGTACCAAAGCCGGATCGACAACTGATTGCGGCGGGCGCGGGTACTGTTGGGCGACGTGGGGAAGCAACGGGTCGCGCAGCTGGCCTACTCCGAGTTCCAGGCGGCGATGCTCGACGAGGAGAAGCGCCGGCGCAAGGCCGCGAAGATCATCGCGGTGCTGGAGCACTTCCACGGGCCGCTCGGCGGGCTGACCGTGGGCGACATCGGCTGCTCGGCCGGGTTCATCGCCGACGAGCTGGCCGCGGCCGGGGCCAAGCACACGCTCGGCGTCGACATCGACGTGCCGGGGCTGCGCAAGGCGGCCGACCGGTTCGGCGAGCGGGTGGCCTTCGTCTGCGGCGACGGCACCGCGCTGCCGTTCCCCGACGGGTCGATCGACGTGCTGGTGTTCAACCACATCTACGAGCACGTGGTCGACCCCGACGCGGTGGTGGCCGAGATGCGCCGGGTGCTCTCCGACGACGGCGTGCTCTACCTCGGGCTGGGCAACCGGCTGGGCGTCATGGAGCCGCACTACAAACTGCCGTTCCTGTCCTACCTGCCGCCCGCGCTCGCCGACCGCTACGTGCGCGCGACCGGCCGGGCCGACCACTACTACGAGCGCTTCCGCACCCGGCGCGGGCTCCGCCGGATGCTGCGCGCCTTCCACGTGTGGGACTACACGTTCCCCGTGCTCGCGACGCCGGAGCGGTTCGCGGGCGGCGAATTGTTCTCCGGGGCGCTCGGCCGCGCGGTCCGCGCGCTCCTGGCCCGCACCCCGCGCGCGGTGCTCCGGCTGCTGCTCCCGATCATCCCCACCTACCTCTGGGTCGCGACCAAGACCCCGCGCAGGCCGGTCGGCGCCGCCCTGCCCCAGCCTCCCGAACAGGTCCGCCCGCTGTGACCGACGCTCCCCGCTCCGACGCTCCCCGCTCCGACGCTCCCCGCTCCGACGCCCCTCGCTCCGACGCCCCTCGCTCTGACGCCCCTCGCTCTGACGCCCCTCGCTCCGACGCCCACGATGGGCAGGGCGTGCTTCCTCCCGGGCGCGGCGGGCGCCCGCGAGGGTGGCGCAAGGCGGTCAGGGGCGGATTCCTGGCCGTGGCGCTGGCCTTCGGGGTGTGGGCCGTGGCCTCCCGGTGGGACGAGGTCGCCGCCGGGTTCGCGCGGCTGACCCCAGGCATGGTGGCGGCCTCGCTCGTCGCCGTGGTGGGCGCGCTGCTCGGGGCGATGCTGACGTGGCGGACGCTGCTGGCCGATCTCGGGTCGCGGCTGCCGGTACGGAGCGCGGCCAAGGTCTTCTTCGTGGGCCAGCTCGGCAAGTACATCCCCGGCGCCGTCTGGCCGATGCTCGCGCAGATGGAGATGGGCCGCGACCTGGGGGTGCCGCGGGCGCGGAGTGCGGCGGCGTTCTTCCTGATGATGCCGATCCAGCTCGCCACCGGGCTGCTGGTGGCCTTCGGGACGCTGGGGTGGGACCGGTTCGGCTGGCTGCTGCTCCTGGTGCCGGTCCTGCTGGTGCTCCTGGAGCCCAGGGTGATCAACGCGGTGATCGGCTACGGGCTGCGCAGGCTGAAGCGGGAGCCGCTGGAGCGGCCGCTCACCCGTAAGGGGATGCTCGCCGCGCTCGGCTGGGCGCTCGCCGGGTGGGCCTGTTACGGGGTGCACCTCTCCTTCGTGGCGCCGCAGGGCGGGCTGGTCTTCGCGATCGGGGCGTTCGCGCTGTCGTGGTGCCTGGGCATCATGACGTTCGTGGTGCCCGCCGGCGCGGGTGTCAGGGAAGTGGCCATGGTGGCGGCGCTGGCGCCGGTGATGGACAGCGGACCGGCCATCGCGGTCGCGCTCGCCTCCCGCGTGGTGATCATTCTGGGTGACCTGATCTGCGCCGCCGTGGCCGGATTGTCAGCGCGGCGCGTCTCCGTGTGATTTGGCACACGTTTTAGGGGACGCTGGTCATAAGGTGGAAGAAGAGGGGGGCTGCGGAGCCCCGCGTTGATCTTGAGGGGAGAAGATCACCGTATGCCTCGAGTGCTCGTGGACGCGGCGGCGGTTCCCGCCGACCGCGGCGCCCTGATCAGGTATGTCGACGGATTGGTAGCGGCCCTCGACCGGGCGGGGGCCGACCTGGCCGTGGTGTGTCAACGGGCCGACGCCGCCCGCTACAGCCGCCTCGCGCCCTCGGCCCGGGTTCTCCCCGGCCCCGTCTCGATCACCAACCGGGCGGCCCGGCTCGCCTGGGAGCAGACCGGCCTGCCGCTGCTCGCCCGCCAGGCCGGCGCCGACGTGATCCACGCCCCCTATTACTCCATCCCGCTCCGCTCGGGCCTGCGCACCGTGGTGACCGTGCACGACGTCACCTGGTTCACCGAGCCGGAGCAGCACAGCCCGGCCAAGGCCTCGTTCTTCCGGTCCGCGACCCGCACCGCCGTGCGCCACGCCAACCGGGTGATCGTGCCCTCCAAGGCGACCAGGGACGAGCTGGTCCGCGTCCTGCACGCCGACCCGACCCGCATCGACGTCGCCTACCACGGCGTCGACCACAGCCAGTTCCACCAGCCCTCCGAGGAGGAGGTCCGGCGGGCGGCCAGCCGGTGCGGGCTGCACGGGCAGCCGTACGTTGCCTTCCTCGGCGCGCTGGAGCCGCGCAAGAACGTGCCCAACCTGATCCGCGGCTTCGCCAGGGCGGTCAAGGACCTGGAGACGCCGCCGGCGCTGGTGCTCGGCGGCGGGGTGCACGAGAACGACGTCGACGCGGCCTGCCGTGAGGTGGAGACCACGGTCAAGGTGGTGCGGCCGGGCTTCCTGGGAGCGGCCGACCTGGCGGGGTTCCTCGGCGGCGCGCTGGTGGTGGCGTTCCCGTCGCGGGGCGAGGGGTTCGGGCTGCCGGTGCTGGAGGCGATGGCCTGCGGCGCGCCGGTGCTCACGACCCACCGCACGTCGCTGCCCGAGGTCGGCGGCGACGCGGTCGCCTACACCGAGCCCGACGCCGACGGCATCGCGCGCGGGCTGGCCGACCTGCTGGCCTCGCCCGGCCGCAGGCGGCAGCTCAGCGAGGCCGGGCTGGCCAGGGCACGCGAGTTCACCTGGGAGGCGTCGGCCGAGGCCCACCTGAGCTCCTACCAGCGCGCGACCGAATAGTTCGCTACCCTCGCACAACTATGGAGAGCTCTTTGCCGGACCTCGAGGCGATCCTCCTGGTCGGCGGGCGTGGCACCCGCCTGCGCCCGCTGACGCTGGGCACGCCGAAACCGCTGCTGCCGACGGCCGGGGTGCCGTTCCTGGCCCACCAGCTCGCGCGGGCCCGCGCGTTCGGGGTGCGCCGGATCGTCTTCGCCACCTCCTACAAGGCGGCGATGTTCGAGCCGGTGTTCGGCGACGGGTCCGGGCTGGGGCTCTCACTCGAATACATGACGGAGGAGACGCCGCTCGGCACCGGCGGCGCGATCCGCAACGCCGCCGAGGCGCTCGGCTCGGCCCCGTCCGACCCGGTTCTGGTGCTCAACGGCGACATCCTGTCGGGCCACGACATCGGCGAGCAGGTGCGCCTCCACCTGGCACGCCAGGCCGCTGTAACGCTCCATTTGACGGAGGTGGAAGATCCGTCCAGGTTCGGCTGCGTGCCCACCGACGACACGGGGCGGGTCACGGCGTTCCTGGAGAAGACGCCCAATCCGGTGACCAACCGGATCAACGCCGGCTGCTACGTGTTCACCCGGTCGGTGATCGACGAGATCCCGCGCGACGAGGTCGTGTCGGTGGAGCGCGAGACGTTCCCCGGGCTGATCGAGTCGGGACGGCCCGTGCTGGGCTACGCCACCCGCACCTACTGGCTGGACGTCGGCACGCCGGCCGCGTTCGTGCAGGGCTCGCGCGACCTGGTGCTCGGCCGGCTGGAGTCCCCGGCGCTGCCGGGACCCACCGGCGACTTCCTGGCGCTGCCGGGCGCGTCGGTGTCGCCCGAGGCCAAGGTGCGCGGCGGCACGTCGGTGTGCGAGGGCGCGGTGGTCGACGCGGGCGCGGCGGTGTCGGGGTCCGTGCTGTGCGAGGGCGCCGTGGTGGAAGGCGGCGCGGTCGTCACCGACTCGGTGCTCGGCCGGGGCGCGCGGGTGCGCGCGGGCGCCGTGGTGAGCGACGCGGTGATCGGCGACGGCGCGGTCGTGGGGCCGGGCAACGAGCTGCGCGCCGGGGTGCGGATCTGGCCGGGCGTCGAGCTGCCGGAGCGGGCGATCCGCTACTCCAGCGACGTGTGACCCCCGCCCCGTCCCGTCGACTCGCGGCGGGGCGGCAGACTGGACGGGTGGAGGAGCGTACCTGGGTCCCGGACGGGCCGCTGGAGGTGGGCCTGGCGCTGGCGCCGCACAAGCGGGGCGGCGGCGACCCGGCCTGGCGGCAGACGCCCGACGGCGCGATCTGGCGCACCTGCCGCACCCCGCTCGGGCCCGCCACGCTGCGGGTGTCGGTGACGGGCGGGCGGGTGCGCGGGCAGGGCTGGGGTCCTGGGGCCGAGTGGTTGCTCGACGGCCTGCCGGCGCTGCTCGGCGCCGACGACGACGTCTCCGGGTTCGAGATCAGGCACGACATCCTGCGCGAGGCGGTGCGCCGGCACGCGGGGCTGCGGATCGGCAGGACGGGCCGGGTCATGGAGGCCCTGGTGCCCGCGGTGCTGGAGCAGAAGGTCGTCGGGCAGGAGGCCTGGCGGGCCTGGCGGTGGCTGCTGCACCACTACGGCGAGCCCGCGCCGGGGCCGGCCCCCGAGGGCATGCGGGTGGTACCCGAGCCGTCGGTGTGGCGGGAGATCCCGGCCTGGCACTGGCACCGGGCGGGCGCCGAGGCGGTGCGCGCCCGGACGATCGCGACCGCCGCCTGGCACGCCGCCAAGCTGGAGGCGGCCGCCACCAGCGAGGAGCTCGACCGGATGCTGCGGGCGCTGCCGGGCATCGGGGTGTGGACGTCGGCTGAGGTGCGCCAGCGGGTCTTCGGCGACCCGGACGCGCTCAGCGTCGGCGACTTCCACCTCGCCAAGATCGTGGGATACGCGCTGACCGGCGAGAAGACCGACGACCCGGGCATGCTGCGGCTGCTGGAGCCGTACCGCGGCCATCGGCACCGGGCCGGGCTGTTCATCACGCTCACCGGCCGGCGCCCGCCGGCCCGCGGCCCCCGGATGGCCCCCCGCGACTACCGCGCGTTCTGAGCGCCGGGCCGCAGGTCGTACCGCGTCCGCTTTGCGAAAGTTCGCATGAGTAGTGTCTGTCTATGACCGTTGCCAGTGATTCGGCCATGCGCCGCGCTCTCGCCCGCGCCCGTGACGGCAAGACGCTCGACCGCACCGAGGCCACCGTGCTGTTGCACGCACGGGGCGAGCACCTCGACACCCTGCTCGGGCACGCCTCCCGGGTGCGGGACGCGGGGCTCGAGGCCGTCGGCCGCACCGGAATCATCACCTACAGCCGTAAGGTGTTCATCCCTTTGACCCGGTTGTGCCGGGATCGCTGTGGCTATTGCACGTTCGCCACTGCCCCGCACAAGCTGGCGGCGCCGTTCTTGTCCCCCGACGAGGTGCTGGAGATCGCCCGCCAGGGCGCCGCGCTGGGTTGCAAGGAGGCGCTCTTCACCCTGGGCGACCGGCCGGAGGACCGGTGGCACCAGGCCCGCGAGTGGCTCGACGCGCACGGCTACGACGACACGCTGTCGTACGTGCGCGCGATGGCGATCAGGGTGCTGGAGGAGACCGGGCTGCTGCCGCACCTCAACCCGGGCGTGCTGGGCTGGCGCGACCTGCAGCGGCTCAAGCCGGTGGCGCCGTCCATGGGCATGATGCTGGAGACGACCTCGCGGCGGCTGTTCGAGGAGAAGGGGCAGCCGCACTACGGGTCGCCGGACAAGGACCCGGCGGTGCGGCTGCGGGTGCTGGAGGACGCGGGGCGCAGCAACGTGCCGTTCACCACCGGCATCCTGATCGGCATCGGCGAGACGGTCGAGGACCGGGCCGAGTCGATCTTCGCGATCCGGCGGGTGGCCCGCGAGTACGGCGGCGTCCAGGAAGTCATCGTGCAGAACTTCCGCGCCAAGCCCGACACCGCGATGCGCGGCCTGCCGGACGCCGACCTGGAGGAGCTGGCCGCCACCATCGCCGTCACCCGGCTCGTGCTCGGCCCCAAGGCCCGCGTCCAGGCCCCGCCGAACCTGGTCGACGCCGAGTACGCGCTCATGATCCGGGCCGGGATCGACGACTGGGGCGGCGTGTCCCCGGTCACCCCGGACCACGTGAACCCGGAACGGCCGTGGCCGCAGATCGACGAGCTGGCGGCCCGTACCGCGCAGGCGGGGTTCCGGCTTCGCGAGAGGCTGACCATCTACCCCGAGTACCTCCTGGCGGGCGAGCCGTGGCTGGACCCGCGGCTGGCGGCGCACGTGGCCGCGCTGGCCGAGCCGGAGACCGGGCTGGCCCGGGAGGGCGCGATCCTCGTGGGGCGGCCCTGGCAGGAGCCCGACGGGGGCTTCGCCCCGGGTGGACGGGTGGACCTGCACGTCGAGGTGGACACCGTGGGCCGCACCGGCGACCGGCGGGACGACTTCGACCACGTGTACGGCGACTGGGAGGCGCTGCGCGACCGGCTGCCCGCCGCGACAGGCGGCGGGGGGACGCCCGCGGAGATCAAGCAGGCGCTGAGCAAGGCGGCGAGCGACCCGGCGGGGCTGACCGACGAGGAGGCGTTGGCGCTGCTGTCAGCCGACGGCGAGGCGCTGGAGGAACTGGCCCGCATCGCCGACGACCTGCGCGCGGAGGCGGCCGGCGACGACGTGACGTACGTGGTCAACAGGAACATCAACTTCACCAACGTCTGCTACACCGGCTGCCGGTTCTGCGCGTTCGCCCAGCGCCGGACGGACGCCGACGCGTACACGCTCAGCCTGGACCAGGTGGCCGACCGGGCGGAGGAGGCGTGGCAGGCGGGCGCCACCGAGGTGTGCATGCAGGGCGGCATCCACCCCGACCTGCCCGGGAGCGCCTACTTCGACATCGCCAGGGCGGTCAAGGCACGCGTGCCCGGCATGCACGTGCACGCCTTCTCGCCGATGGAGGTCATCAACGGCGCCAGCCGGATGGACCTGTCGATCGAGGAGTGGCTGCGGGGGGCCCGCGAGGCCGGGGTGGACTCGCTCCCCGGGACGGCCGCCGAGATCCTCGACGACGACGTCCGCTGGGTGCTCACCAAGGGCAAGTTGCCCGCCGCCGAGTGGGTCGAGGTGATCACCACCGCGCACCGGGTGGGCATCCCGACCACGGCCACGATGATGTACGGGCACGTGGACAACCATCTCCACTGGGTGCGGCACATCAAGCTGATCCGGCGGCTGCAGGAGGAGACGGGCGGCTTCTCGGAGTTCGTGCTGCTGCCGTTCGTGCACACCAGCGCGCCCATCTATCTGGCGGGCGTGGCCAGGCCGGGCCCCACCGCGCGGGAGAACCGGGCGGTGCACGCGCTGGCCAGGATCCTGCTGCACGGCGCGATCCGCAACATCCAGTGCTCCTGGGTCAAGCTCCAGGACGACCTGTGCCGCCAGGTGCTCCAGGGGGGCGTGAACGACCTGGGCGGCACGCTCATGGAGGAGACGATCAGCCGGATGGCCGGCTCGGAGAACGGCTCGTACAAGACCATCAGCGAGCTGCGCGCCATGGCGGAGGTCACCGGGCGGCCGGTCCGTCAGCGCACCACCGAGTACGGCGTGCCCAGCGCGGAGCGGCTGGCCGCCTCCGCGGCCAGCGACGGCGTGTGCCAGAGCGTGCGGCGGGTGCTTCCGCTGGCCTAGATGTAACCAGTTCTAGTTAGACTTGCGTCCGCCCTGGGAGGCACTGGGAGAATCGGCAACCCCTTCGGAGAGAGGTTCACCGTGCGTTTGGGCCGACACCGCGCCGCACTATCTCCCCAGCAGAGGCGGAGCAGGGCGCTGCGACGCGGAATGCTGGCAGGCGCGACCGTCGTGGCCGTGGTCACGGCCGCGATCGTCGTGGCGTTCGGTGGCGGCACGGCGCTGTGCGCGACGCGAGAGCCTGTTCTGGTCTCTGTGGCGGCAGCGGTGGATGTGGCGCCGGCGGTCATGGAGGCGGCCGGGCGCTTCAACGAGACCAAGACCACGGCCGGCGGCCGGTGCGTGCTCGTCCAGGTGACCGAGCAGCCGCCGGCCACGGTGTTACGCACGCTCATCGGCGACCGGGTGGGCGTGCTGCGCGAGCGGCCCGACGGGTGGGTGGCCGACTCGTCCGCCTGGATCCGGCTGGCGCGCAACCAGGGCGCGGGCGCGCTGCCGGGCGGCGAGACCGTGGTGGCGACCTCGCCGCTGGTGTTCGCCACCCGTTCGTCGCTGGCCGAGCGGTTCGCCATCGGCAAGACGGAGATGAACTGGCGGATGGTGTTCCCGGCCACCGTCCGGGGCCGGCTCGCGCCCAACGAGAACGAGCCCGACGTGGTCCGCGTGCCCGACCCGTCGCTGGCGGGCGCCGGCATCGCCACCGTCGCCGCCGCCCGCGACGTGGTCGGTACGGGGCCGGACGCCGACAAGGCGCTGACCGCGTTCGTCCGGTGGGCGCAGGCCGGGTCGGCGCCGGACTACCGCAGCATGCTGACCGCGGTGGACGACCGCACGTTCTGGCGGCGGCCGGTGGTCATCGTGCCCGAGCAGTCGGTGTGGACCCACAACCGCACCCCGTCGGACGACCCGGTGGTCGCGCTGCACCCGCGCGAGGGCACGATCACGCTCGACTACCCGTACGTGGTGACCGCCACCGACCCCGACGTGGCCGAGGCGTCCGAGACCTTCGCCGCCTGGCTGGGCGGCGCCGAGGCCCAGGACATCGTGCGCCGGGCCGGGTTCCGCTCGGGTGACGGCACCCAGGGGCCGATCTCGCCCGGTCCGGAGATCCCGCAGGCGACGCCGAAGGTGCGGCCGTCGGTGTCGCCGGAGGACATCGACGAGGCGTTGCGGGCCTGGAGCAGGCTGGCCCCGCCGACGAACATCCTGGTGCTGACCGACACCTCCAAGCACATGGCGCAGAAGCTGAAGGGCACCACCAAGGCCGGCGTCGCGCTGGAGGCGGCCAGGATCGGGCTGCAGCTCTTCCCCGAGTCCACGCACATGGGGCTGTGGGAGTTCGCGCACCGGGTCGGCGGCCTCCAGGACTACCGCGAGCGGGTGGGCCTCGGGCCGATCAACGAGCCGGACTCGGGCCAGCTCGTCCGGCGGGGGGAGCTCAACCGGCTCACCACCACGATGTCGGCCGACCCTGACCGCGACAGCGTGCTGTACGACGCGATACTCCGCGGCTTCCGCAAGGTCGGCGCCGAGTACCGCGAGGAGATGAACAACTCGCTCCTGGTGATCACCGCGGGCAAGGACGACGGCCGCGGCATCAAGTTGCCGGCCCTGCTGGAGCGGCTGCGCGCCGAGTGGGACCCGGACCGGCCGGTGCAGATCATCGTCATCGCGTTCGGCGACGGCGTGGATCGCGACGGCCTGGCGGCGATCACCGGCGCCACCAACGGCTCGCTGCACGTGGCCCAGCAGCCCGGCGAGATCATCGACGTCTTCCTCGCCGCCCTGGCCCGCCGCCTGTGCCATCCCACCTGCAAGCCGACAGCATGACGGAAGCGGGCACGTAAGGGAGCGCGGAAGGGAGCACGGAAGGGAGCGCCGTGCGGAGCGCCCCCTTCCTGTCATCGGTACGTCAGACGCGCTGCCAGAGGGCGGGCACGTTCGGCGGCTCCCAGCCGGTGAGCGCCGTGTGGGCCTGGATGCAGCGGTAGGTGGCGCCGCCGTAGGTCACGGTGGAGCCGACCGCGTACGTGGTGCCGGCCTTCCAGGTGCCGCCCGGGTTCGAGGTGGGGGTGGGCGTCGGGGTCGGGGTCCTAGTGGGGGTCGGCGTGGGGGTCGGGGTGGGCGTGGGGTTCGGGTTGCCGCCGCCGCCGATCTGCAGGTCGATGCAGGCGTAGAAGGCGTTGGTGGTGTCGGCGACGTTCCAGACGGCGAGCACCTTCTGCCTGCCGCTGTAGCCGGCCAGGTTCACGACGTGGTTGACCTGGGCCGCGGGCTGGCGGCCGCCGTCGTTGAACGAGGCGACCCGGTTGGAGCCGATGTAGTACTCCCAGGTGCTGGTGGCGTGGCGGGCGGTGAGCGTCCAGGAGAACGTGACCGTGCTGCCGACCGAGGTCGCGGGCCAGGCCTTGCTCTCGTCGCTGAGCTGGGCGAACCGGGCGACGCCGCCGTGGCAGTTGCGCTGGCCCTTGGGGCCTTCGACGCTCTGCGGCTCGTAGACGATGTCGCCGCAGCCGGAGACCCGGCCCTGGGCGCAGAGCGCCTGGCGGCTGGGCGGTGAGTTGACGTACCCGTGGGCCAGGGCGGGGGTGGCCGAGACCACCGTGGTGGCGGCGGCGGTCGCCGCCACCGACAGGACCGTGAGCAACCTTCGCATGGATGGGCTCCTTTACCTTGGGGGTGCGCCCAAATGTAAAGGAAAGTTTCCTAACAGTGAACCGATTCGTGACTTTTCATGAAAAGGTGCAGTCAATGAGAGGTACGCGACCGTCCCGCCCGGCGGGTCACCGTACGAGAGTGAAATCGGCGGCGTCACGCGGCGCGCGGTCGCGCGGCGGGGCGGCGGCGTGGCCGACCGCGACGCAGCCCATCGGGTCCCACGTCTCCGGCAGCTCCAGCACCTCCCGCACCACCGGGCGGCAGAACATGGTCGACGACACCCACGCCGAGCCCAGCCCCTCGACCGCGAGCTGGACGAGGAAGTTCTGCACGCCCGCGCCCGTCGCCACCACGAACATCTCCCGCTCCGCCGCGTTGCGCCGCTCGTCGCGGTACGTGTGCGAGCCCTCCATCACGAGACAGGGGACCACCAGGTAGGGGGCGTTCCGCAGCACGTCGCCGCGCCTGACCCGCTTGGCGATCGACTCCTCGGTGAACCCGTCGCCGCGCAGGTCGGCGATCCACGCCTCGCGCATGGCGTCCAGCAACCGCACCCGAGTCTCCGCCGACTCCACCAGCACGAACCGCCACGGCGTCGTGTGGTGCGGCGCGGGCGCGGCGATGCCCGCCGCCACCGCCCGCCGCACCGCCTGCGGGTCGACCGGCCGGTCGGCGAACTCCCTGATGGTCCGGCGGGCGAACACCACCTCGCGCGACCCGTACCGGAACATGTCCTCGTCGGCGGGGCGCACCAGCGGCCGGGCCCCGGGACCGTCGTCGTCGGTCACCAGGTGGGACAGCCCGCGCACGATCGCCACCGGGACCCCGTCGAGCTTGCCCTTGACCAGCTCGCCGGCGGCGGCGATCTCGTCCGCCAGGGCCGTCACGGTGGCGTTGAGCGGGTTGCCGTGGGTGTCGGCGCCGCCCCTGAAGTCGGCCAGCGGGACGACCCCGGCCGCGCCGACGGCCACGTCGGTCAGCCCGTGACGCCACGGCCGGCCGAAGGTGTCGGAGACGATCACGCCGACGCGGCGGCCCAGACCGGCCCTGATCCGCCGCGCCGAGGCGTCGGGGTCCTCGGGCAGCAGCAGGACGGTGCCGGCGGCGGTGTTGGACGCGTCGACCCCGGCGGCGGCCATGACGAAGCCGTGCCGGGTCTGCGCGATCACCGTGTCGCCGCGCCTGGCGACCACCCGGACGGTCTCGTCCTCGATGGCCTTGGCCCGGTCGGGGGCCTCGCGGACGCGCCCTTCCGCCTTGCTCACGATCTTCGAGGTGACCACGAGGATGTCGCCGTCGCGCACGTCGGCGCCGGCCAGCAGCGCGGCGATGTCGTCGCCGGGGCGCACCTCGCCGAGGCCGGGCACGCCGAACACCTCCAGGCGCTCGGCGGCGGCCCGGGTGGGGTCAGGGGTCATCGGGAGAGCTCCTGTGCGAGGTCGAGGGCGGCGCGGGCGATGGCGGCCGCCGCGTCCTGGTCGGTCATGAGAAGGGGACGGGCCGCCACCCGGACGCCGTCCAGGGCCACCCCGGAGTCCTCGGGCGCCACCAGCCAGCCGTCGACCAGCTCCGCACCGTACAGCTCCAGCACCGCCTGGGCGCTGGTCTCCACCCCGATCGCCGTCAGGCAGGCGTCGGCCATGCCGCGCACCGGGGCACCGCCGATGATGGGCGAGACGCCCACCACGGTCTTGGCCAGCAGCGCCTCGCGGATACCCGGGACCTGGAGGATCGTCCCGATGCTGACCACGGGGTTGGACGGCGGCAGGATGACCACGTCGGCGTCGCCGATCGCCTCCAGCACGCCCGGTGCGGGCTTGGCCGCGTCGACGCCGACCAGCGCGAACGACTCCGCCGGGACCGACGCGCGCATCCGGACCCACCACTCCTGGAAGTGGACCGCGCGCCTGCCCCGCTCGTCGGAGATGATCACGTGCGTCTCGCACCGGTCGTCGCTCATCGGCAGCAGCCGGACCCCGGGCTGCCAGCGGGTGCAGAGCGCCTGGGTGATCTGGGAGAGCGGGTAGCCGGCCTCCAGCATCTGCGAGCGCACGATGTGGGTGGCGAAGTCGCGGTCGCCCAGCCCGAACCACTGCGGCTCGACCCCGTACGCGGCCAGCTCCTCCTTGACCGTGTGGGTCTCGTCAGCCCGGCCCCAGCCCTGCTCCTCGTCGATGCCGCCGCCCAGGGTGTACATGACGGTGTCGAGATCGGGGCAGACCCGCAGGCCGAAGAGCGTGATGTCGTCACCGGTGTTGCCGATCACGGTGATCTGGTCGTCGGGGGCGGTCGCGCGCAGCCCGCGCAGGAAGCGGGCCCCGCCGATGCCGCCCGCCAGGGACACGATGTGCATGCGGCCAGTCTTCCACCGTGCTTCCACTGTGCCGTTTTGCCCCGTCTTTGGATCAGTGGACAACGGCGCAAAGGGCGCGTATTGAGACCAACGCGCGACCTGTGGCCTGAGCGGTCGTTGCGGCGATATGGCAAACTCCCCATCGGGCTAAAGGGTCTGATGGGGGTAGTTGTGAACAAACTTGACGTCACCCGGCTGAGAGAGCCGGCTGCCTGGATCATGCTGGCGGCCGGCGGCCTCGACGTCCTCGTCGCGGTCGGCCGGCTCCTGATCGGCTCGTCGGGAAGCTCGACGTTCGCCGAGCGCGCCGCCATGTACTCCGGCAGCCTGACCAGCCCTGTCTTGACCGCGCTGCTGCTCGGGGCGGTGCTGCTGCTCACCAAGGTCGGCGAGCCCTCGCCCCAGGCGAAGATCGTGACGTACGGGTCGGCCGCCTTCCTGGCGCTGGCAACCCTGTTCGGGGCGCTGACGCTGCTCCTGGGCCTGTTCGCGGACCTGGGCGCCCGCTCCACCGTGGAGTTCGTGCTCGGCAACGCGCCCACGCTGGCGCTGACCGCCATCGCCCTGGTCTACCTGCTGCCGCAGGTGCTGCCCGAGCGCCGGCCCGCCCAGGGCTACCCGCAGGGCTTCCCGCCTCCGCAGGGCTTCCCGCCCCCGCAGGGTTACGGCCCGCAGGGCTTCGGTCAGCAGCCTGGGTACGGCCAGCAGCCCGGGTTCGGGCAGCCGGGTCACGGCCAGCAGCCGCCGTCGCAGGGCCAGCCCGCTCCGGGGTACGCGCCCCAGCCTCCGTCCCAGGAGTACGGCGCGCAGCCGCCGTCCCAGGGCGTGCCCGGGTTCGCCCAGCAGGGGCAGGCCCCGCAGGGACAGGACGCCTACCAGCCGCAGCCCGCGTCCCAGCACCCGCAGGCCGCCCAGCCCCAGCCCGTCCAGCACCAGCAGCCCGCCCAGCAGCCGAGGGCCGCGCTCCCGGCCGCCCCGGCGGACCGCGAGCCGAGCCAGGAGCAGCAGGCCGGTCCCTACGACCAGGGCTTCCCCCAGCAGCCCCCGGCCCAGGATCCCTACGCCCCGGCCGCCCAGGGGCCGGCCGAGCAGTTCGCGGCGCCCGCCCCGGGCGCGTACGCGCCTCCGGCCCCTCCGGCCCAGGACCCCTACGCGCCTCCGGCCCAGGAGCAGTACGCCCAGCCCGCGCAGCCGCCGTTCGCGGCGCCCGTCCAGGCTCCCGCCCAGGACGCGTACGTCCCGCCCGCGCAGGACGCCTACGCCCCACCGGTCCAGGATTCGTACGCCCCGCCTGCCCAGGATGCGTACGCGCCTCCCGCGCAGGACCCGTATGCCCCGCCTGCCCAGGACGCCTACACCCCGCCGGTCCAGGCGCAGGAGCAGTACGTGCCGCCGGGCCAGGACGCCTACGCGCCGCCCGCTCCCGCCCAGGACCCCTACGCCTCCCAGGCCCAGCAGCCCGCCTACACCTCCGGTGAGACCGCGCCGGACGCCGGGTACCAGCCGCAGGAGTACCAGCCCGCCCCGTACGTCCCCGCGGACAGCCAGCCGAACGCCTACGGCCAGCCGAACCCGTACGCCCCGGCCGACAGCCAGCCCAACGTGTACGGCTCGTACACCTCACAGGACAGTCAGCCCGAGGTGTACGGCCCATACACCTCACAGGACAGCCAGCCCCAGGCGGGCCAGGCCGGCGGGTTCGCCCAGCCCTACTCCTCGGGCGAGACCTCGCCCAGCGTCTCCTACCCGCAGCCCGAGCAGGGCCGGCAGCCCTACTACGACCAGCCGCCGGCGTTCGACCAGCAGACCCAGGGCGGCCAGCCGTTCACGGGATACTCCGGTCACGAGTTCGGGGCGGCCGCCCAGGAGCCCGACGCGCCCGTGGACCCGCGCTCGCAGCAGCTGCTCGACGCCTACCAGCAGGCCGAGACCTACCAGTCCGGCATCGGCACCCAGCCTGACCTGCGGGTGCCCGACTACTCCGGCCAGCCCAGGCCGTACGACGACCCGTTCGGCCACCCGCAGCAGCCCGCCCCCCAGCCTCAGGCGCAGCCGCAGCACGGTCAGCAGGCTCCGCAGCAGAACCCGTACCAGCCGACCCACCAGGCGCCCGGCGGCGGCTGGAGCGGCGAGCAGCCGGGCGACTCGACGGTCAGGCTCGACCCGAACAGCTACCGGGGTGACGACCCGATCGACCCGATCGACCCGACGGCCATATACACCCCCAACGAGCCGCGCAGGTAACGGGTCCGCAAAGTACTGCTAGAGAAGAGGTGGCTGAAGGGCGGAGCTCTATCCCGCCCTGATACGGTTCCGACCGCTGACAGCGTTGAACACACCCGCCCACGCCGTGCAGCAGAACGGCGTGAACCGGGCGCGAACCCCACACGCGACGCTGGACCGGGGCGAGAGCAGGTCTTTCCCCGGATACCGGCATGCCGCTTGACGTCGCGTACGGCACACGCGTGTAATTACAACCATGTTGTTACGCCTTCCAGTGGGTGGGTAATAAGGAAGGCGTTCCATGGGGGGCTCCATTGCGGGCGGGCGGCAGGGAGGTGTGCAGTGACCGATCTGGTCATCGCACAGGATCAGCTTGACGCTGAAGAACTGGGCTGGCAGGAACGCGCGCTCTGCGCGCAGACTGATCCAGAGGCGTTCTTCCCGGAAAAGGGCGGCTCCACCAGAGAAGCCAAGAAGGTGTGCCGATCGTGTGAGGTGCGTGCCGAGTGCTTGGAATACGCACTCGAACACGACGAACGCTTCGGCATCTGGGGTGGGCTGTCCGAGCGGGAGCGCAGAAGGATCAAGCGCCAGGCCGTTTAGCGATATGTGCGAAGGGGTCACGCGGGAGTTCCCGTGTGACCCCTTTTTTGTGTGGATGACCCGGTTCCACCGGTAGGGTAAGCGCGCCTGATCATCCGCCCCTTGGAGCCTGATGACTCGTCCCTACGTCACCGTGGTCGTCGTCTCCCACGACGGTGCGCGCTGGCTCGGGGAGACCCTGCGCGGCCTGCTCGGACAGAGCCGGCGCCCGGACCGCGTGATCGGCGTCGACAACGGCAGCCGTGACGGTTCGGCCGACCTGCTGGCCCAGGCGCTCGGCCCGGGAAACGTGCGCAAGCTGCCCCGGTCGGCCTCCTTCGGCGAGGCCGTGGCCGACGCGCTGCGCGCCGCCCCCGCCGTCGGCGAGAACGAGTGGATCTGGCTGCTGCACGACGACTGCGCCGCCGACCGGCGGGCGCTGGAGGCATTGCTGCACGCCGCCGACCAGGACCGCAAGGCCACCGTGCTGGGCCCGAAGCTGCGCGACTGGATCGACCGCCGCCGGCTGCTGGAGATCGGCGTGACCGTGGGGCTCACCGGCCGCAGGGACACCGGGCTGGAGCCGCGCGAGTTCGACCAGGGGCAGCACGACGGCACCCGCGAGGTGCTGTCGGTGTCCACTGCCGGGATGCTGATCCGCCGTGACGTGTGGGAGGCGGCCGGCGGGCTCGACCCGTTCTTCCCGCTCTTCCGCGACGACCTCGACCTGTGCTGGCGGGTACGCAACGCCGGCCACCGGGTGCTGGTCGTCACCGACGCCGTCGCCTGGCACGCCGAGGCGGCCGCCCGCAGGCGGCGGCGCATCACGGTCAGCGGCGACCACCCGCGCCGCCTGGACCGGCGCAACGCGATCTTCGTGGTCATGGCGAACCTGCCGTTCCGCACCCTGCTGTGGGCGCTGGTCAGGAACGTGGTCGGCTCGTTCGTCCGCACCCTGCTCTTCCTGGTGGGCAAGCAGCCGGCGAACGCGCTGGACGAGTTGGTCGCGTTCGGGTCCATCCTGGTCCACCCGCTGCGGCTGCTGCGGGCGCGGCGGGCCAGGCGGGCGGGGCGCAAGAAGGGGTTCGCCAGGGTCCGGCCGCTGCTCACGCCCCGGGGCGCCGGGCTGCGGCGGCTCGTCGACATGACGCGCGGCTTCCTGAGCGGCGACCGGCCGGTCGAGTCCGCGGGCCGGCACCACCACGCCGCCCCGGAGAACCCGGAGGAGCCCGAGGAGCTCCCCGAGGACCGGGGCGCGGTCAAGCGTTTCCTCGGCCGGCCCGGGGTGCTGCTCGTGCTGGCGCTCACCCTGGTCACGCTGGTGGCCGAACGGTCGCTGCTGGGCGGCGCCCGGCTCGGGGGCGGCGCGCTCGTCCCGGTGACCGGGGACGCGGCCGGCCTGTGGGCCTTCTACACCGACGGCTCCTCCGGCTGGGCGCCGCCGTACACGGCGGTGGTCGCGGCCCTGTCCACGCTCGCGTTCGGGCAGACGTGGGCGGTGGTGTCGGTGCTGCTGCTCGGCTCGGTGCCGCTGGCCGGCGCGTCGGCGTACCTGGCCACCCGCCGCCTGCCGATGCTCTCCGCCCGCCGCCCCGCCCGTGGTGGGAGGTCGCCGTCGGACGTCGCCCCGGCCCAGGACCTCTTCTCACCCGGCTCAGCGAGCCCCGTCGAGCCGGGTCCGCGGGAGAAGGGGAGACGGCGACGGGCGGGCAGACGCGGACGCGGGAGCGCCGTCCCGGCGACGTCCGCCTCCACGACCACGTCCCGATCCACGGTCGACGGTGCCGGGGTCTCCGGGGTCTCCGAGGGTGCCGGTCCGGCCGGGGTCGGGGTCGCGGTGCGGGTGTGGATCGCGGCCACGTACGCGTTGCTGCCCGTCGCGACGGGAGCCGTCGCGGCCGGTCGGCTGGGGACGGCGGTGGTGTTCGTGCTGCTGCCGGCCTACGCCGTGCTCGGCGGGCATCTGCTGTTCGGCGACCACCGGCGGTCGCGCCGCGCGGCCTGGGGACTCGGCCTGCTGCTGGCCGTGGGGACCGCGTTCGTGCCGCTCGTCTACGCGCTGGCCGCCGTGCTGGGCCTGGCGGCGGCGTGGCTGCTGCGCGGGCGCCGGCCCGGTGTCGTGATCTCTACCGGTATCGCGCTGGCCGTGCCGGTCGTGCTGCTGCTGCCGTGGCTGGTGGACCTGGCGTCGGCACCGGGCCGGTTCCTGCTGGAGGCAGGGCTGCACGGGCCGGAGCTGAGCGACGCCCGGCTCGCGCCGGAGTTCCTGCTGGCGCTCAACCCCGGCGGGCCCGGCGCGCCGCCGTTCTGGGTGACCGGCGGGCTGGTCGCCGCCGGGCTGGCCGCCCTGGTCGTGCGCGGCCGCCGGCGGGCTGTGGCGGCGGGATGGGCGGTGGCGCTGTTCGGCGTGCTGGTGGCGCTCGTGGTCGCCCGGGTCGAGGTCTCCGGCGCGCCCGCCTGGCCCGGTGTGCCGCTGGCGCTGGCCGCCGCCGCGCTGCTCGTCCTCGCGGGCCTGAGCGCCGGGAGCTTCGCCTCGCTGCGGGCCGCGGGCGGGCCGCGCCGGATGGCGGCCGGGCTGGTCGCCGTCGTGGCGTTCGGCACGCCGCTGCTCGCCGCCGGTCTCTGGATCGTCCAAGGGGTACGCGGCCCGCTCCGGTCCGACGCGCCCGACCCGCTGCCCGCGCTGGCCGCCGTCCACTCGCGCGACGGCGGGCGGACCCTGCTCATCAGGGGATCGGAGTTCACCGTGCTGCGCGGCCGTGCCCCGCTGCTGGGCGAGGCCGACGTGCCCGTGACCTCCGAGGCCCGCGTCCGGATCCGCGCCGCCGCCGAGGGCCTCGCCGGCGGGCGCGGCGGCACCGACGCCGCCACCCTCGCCCAGAACGGCGTGGCCATGGTCGCGGTGGCGGCGCCGGTGCCGCCCGCGCTGGCCGAGACGCTGGACTCGCAGCCGTCGCTGCAGCGGATGAGCCTGTCCGACGCCGGCGGGCTGTGGCGGGTGGCCGAGCCGGTGACTCCCGCGCAGCCGCCGCCCGCCCATTTCCTGTACGTCCCGTGGCTGTGGGCGCAGGGCGCGCTGGTCCTGGCCGTCGTGGTGCTGGCCGCCCCCGGCAGGCGCGAGCCCGTGGAAGAGCCCGAACCCCTCCAGCGGACCCCGGCCCTGGCAGGCGCCCGATGACGACCCACGCGACCGTGACGCCCGCCCCCGGCGGAGGTAGGTCATGAGGAGGTTCGCCGCCGGGCGGTTCGGGCTGATCGTGATGGTGCTGGCGGCGCTCGCCGGTCTGTACGGGGTCGCGTACGTGACGAGGCCCGCACCGGAGCCGAGGGCAGAGGCCCAGCCGAGGAAGGTGGCGGTGGAGGCGGCGACCGCGACGTGCCCCGCGGCCGGCGGCGAGGAGGTCAGCGTCTACCTGCCCGGCACGCTGTCCCAGGAGCCGATGAAGGACGCGGAACCGTACACCGTGCGTGGTCCCGGCGGCGTGGAGGCCGGGTACGTCACCCGGACCGCCGCCGGGGCGGGGCGGGGGCTGGCCGGGCTGCGCTGCGCCGAGCCCGTCGCCGAGACCTGGCTCGTCGGCCCCGGGCCCGCCCGCGCCCGCGTCACGCTGCACCTGGTCAACGCCGACAAGGCGCCGGCCTTCGCCGACGTCGAGGTGTACGCCGCCGAGGGGCCGGTGTCGGGCGACAACGGGCTCGGGCTGGAGATCGCGCCCGGCGAGCACCGCCAGATCGACCTCCGCACCCTGGCCGCCGCCGCCGACGTGATGGCGGTCAGCGTGAAGACGTTCACCGGGAGGCTGGCCGTGTCGGCGCGGGCCGTGCTGGAGAGCGGCGGGGTCGACTGGCTGCCGCCGGCCGCCGCGCCCGCCACCGAAGTCGTGGTGCCGGCCATCCCGGGCGGCGGCGGGCGGCGCGAGCTGCTGGTCGCCGCGCTCGGCGAGAACGACGCCACGGTGCGGATCAAGGCCGTGACCGAGGGCGCCGCGTACGCCATGCGCGGCCGCGAGTCCGTCGACGTGCCGGCGGGCAGCGTGCTGCCGCTCGACGTGACCACCGGCATCGGCGGTGAGTCGGCCGCGCTGGTGCTCACCTCGACGGTGCCGGTGGTGGCGGGCGCGGTGATCACTGGTACGGGACGGCAGCCGGACGTGGCGTTCACCGCCGGAACCCCGGCGCTCGACCTGGGCAGCGCGGTGGCCGCCAACGGGCCGGGGACCCGGCTCGTGCTGACCGCGCCGGGTGGCGCGGGGAAGGTGCGGGTGCAGGTGGTGCCGGAGGGCGGCGAGCCGCGGGCGCCGGTGGACGTGACGGTCCCGGCGGGACGGACCCGGAACGTGCGGGTGGCGGGCAAGGGCGCGTACGCGGTGGTGGTCACGCCGGTGTCGGGACGGGTGTACGGAGGGCGGGTGATGGAGGAGCGACTCAAGAGCGGGGTGCTGATCACGGCTCAGCCGCTGGCGCCCGCCCGCCTCTGGACGGTGCTCCGCCCCCTCACGGACACGCCCCGTGCGGTCCTTCCCTGACACTGCCCCGGCGTTCGTCGCAGTGGGGCGGGTCTCAGCGGCGTTCGTCGTAGCCCGGGTCGACGGTGTCGGGGGAGAGGCCGAGGAGGGAGGCGACCTGCTCCACGACCGTGTCGTGCACGAGGGCGCCCAGCGTGTCGCGGTCGCGGGCGCGGGCCTCCAGGGGACGCCGGTAGAGGACGATGGACGCGGGGTGCGGGCCGCGGGCCGAGTCGGCGCGGCCGAGCGGGATCGTGCCGGCGCCGAAGCCGGGCCCGTCGCCGAGCTCGCTGAGCGGCGGCACCTCTTCCACGGCGAACTCGACCGCCGACAGCTGCCTGCCCCACTTGGGGCGGAGCCGGTCGACCGCGTCGAGCACCAGGTCGTCGAAGCGCTCGCTGCGGGCCCTGGCCATGGGAACGTAGGAAGGGGCGATCGGGCCGCGCAGGCCGCGACCGTGCCTGTCGCGCCGTCTGGGACCGCGCTTGCTCGTCACACGGCAAGTCTACGGGGCACCGGCCGAGAACACCGGCATCCGTGCATGTGGGTGGATAGCCTGCGAGAGGTGTCCGAATTGTGGCGACACGCTCGTTAAGAGCGCTCAGATAGTGGCGTCCCGCCCCCTTACCAGATACGGTCCCTCCGTGAGCCCCGTCCGCCGCTGTTCCCGCACCGCCTGCAGTCAGCCTGCCGTCTTCACGCTCACGTACGTTTACGCCGACTCGACCGCAGTTCTCGGCCCCCTGGCGACGTACGCCGAGCCGCACTGTTATGACCTGTGCGCCGAACACGCCGAGCGGCTCACCGCCCCGAGGGGCTGGGAGGTCGTGCGCCTGCCCACGGACGGCGCCACGCCGAGCACCGACGATCTCGAAGCGCTGGCCAACGCGGTCAGGGAGGCCGCGCGGCCGAGCGGCTCCGGCGCGGGCGAGCCCGTCGGCCAGGGCGTGGAGGTCGGGCGTCGCGGGCACCTCCGCGTTCTCAGGTCGGCCCAGCAGCACCGCGACCGGTAGGCTCGTCCCTAGCCGGAGTGACGACCTAGGGGCGGAGCTGGATGGGCGACCTCGCCAAGATCTTCAAGGCGTACGACGTGCGCGGCCTGGTGCCCGACGAGTTCGACGAGCCCACCGCCGAGGCCGTGGGCGCCGCCTTCGTCGAGGTGACCGGCGCGCAGTCGGCGGTCGTGGCCCACGACATGCGTGAGTCGTCCCCGGTGCTGGCCGACGCGTTCGTCCGGGGCGCCCGGTCGCGCGGCGCCGACGTGGTGCACGCCGGGCTCGGCTCCACCGACCTGCTCTACTACGCCAGCGGCAGCCTGGGCCTGCCGGGCGTGATGTTCACCGCCAGCCACAACCCCGCCGCCTACAACGGGATGAAGATGTGCCGCGCGGGCGCGGTGCCGATCGGCGGCGACACCGGGCTCGCCGAGATCCGCGACCGGGCGGCCGAGCTGATCGGCGTCACGGCCACGCCCACCGGCTCGCTGATCGAGAAGGACCTGCTGCCCGGCTACGCCGACCACCTGCGCTCGCTCGTCGACCTCACGGGCATCAGGCGGCTCAAGGTCGTGGTCGACGCCGGCAACGGCATGGGCGGCCACACCGTCCCCGCGGTGCTCGACGGGCTGCCGATCGATCTCACCCCTCTCTACTTCGAGCTCGACGGCTCGTTCCCCAACCACGACGCCAACCCGCTGGAGCCGGCCAACCTGGTCGACGTGCGGCGGGCGGTGGTGGCGGCGGGCGCCGACCTCGGCCTGGCCTTCGACGGCGACGCCGACCGGTGCTGGGTGATCGACGAGCGCGGCGAGTCCGTCTCGCCGTCGGCGATCACCGCCCTGGTGGCGGTGCGCGAGCTGGCCAAGCAGCCCGGGGCGACGATCATCCACAACCTGATCACCTCGAAGGGCGTCCCTGAGATCGTCCGCGAGCACGGCGGCGAGCCGGTCCGCACCCGCGTCGGCCACTCCTTCATCAAGGCCGAGATGGCCCGCACCGGCGCCGTCTTCGGCGGCGAGCACTCCGCTCACTACTACTTCCGCGACTTCTGGTTCGCCGACTCCGGCATGCTGGCCGCGCTCCACGTGCTGGCCGCGCTGGGCGAGCAGGCCGAGCCGCTGTCGCGGGTGGTGTCCGCCTACTCCCGCTACCACGCCTCCGGCGAGGTCAACAGCACCGTCGCCGACCAGGACGCGGCGGTGCGCCGGGTGCGCGCGGCGTTCGCCGACCGGGGCGAGTTCGACGAGCTCGACGGCCTGACCGTGACCGGCGCCGATTGGTGGTTCAACCTGCGCGCGTCCAACACCGAGCCGCTGCTGAGGCTCAATGCCGAGGCGGCCGACGAGACCACGATGACCGCGGTCCGGGACGAGGTCCTCGACCTGCTGAGAGAGGTATGACCGTGAAGATCGACGACTGGCTTCTGGAGATCCTGGCCTGCCCGGCGTGCAAGGCGGCGCTGCGGGTGGAGGGTGAGGCCGGAGAGCTGGCCTGCACCGGCTGCGGGCTGATCTACCCCGTCCGTGACGACATTCCCGTCCTGCTCGTCGACGAGGCCAGGAAGCCGTGACCTGGGAGCCGGAGCGGCTCGACGACCAGCGTCACCTCACCGAGGGCGACCCGGGCGGCATGCTCCGCGCGGTCGCCGCCTCGGCCGCCCAGGTCCGCACCGGTCACCGGTGCGCGGTCGAGTCCGGCGTCGACCGGCTCGCGGCCGACGTGCGGCCGCGGGCGGTCGTGGTCGCGGGCATGGGCGGGTCCGCTCTGGCCGGAGACCTCCTGGCCGCGGTGTGCGGGCCAGGCGCTCCGCTCCCCGTGGTCACGGTCCGCTCCTACCAGCTGCCCGGCTGGGTGGGCGCGACCGACCTGGTGATCGCCGTCTCCTGGTCGGGCGAGACCGGCGAGACGCTCGCCATGGCGAGCGAGGCGGTGCGGCGCGGCTGCACCCTCCTCGGGGTCGGGCCGGCCGGCTCGCCGCTGGAGGCGGTGGCGGTGCAGTCGTCCTCGGTGTACGTGCCGATCCCGACCGAGGGCCGGCCCCGGGCCGACCTGTGGCTCGTGGCCACCCCGCTGGTGGTGGCCGCCGCCGCGCTGGGGCTGGTGCGGGCCGAGTCGACGGTCTACGAGCGGGTGGCCAGGGCGCTGGAGGAGATCGCGCACCGCTGCCGGCCGTCCAGCGACTCGTTCGTCAACCCCGGCAAGACGCTGGCGATGGACCTGGCCGAGACCGTGCCGATGATCTGGGGCTCGTCACCGCTGGCCGCCGTGGCCGCGGCCCGCTTCGCCTCCCGGCTCAACGAGAACGCCAAATATCCCGCGATGCTCGGCGAGCTGCCCGAGGTGGGCCACAACCAGGTGGCGGTGCTCGACGGGCCGCTGGCCGAGCGCGACATCTTCGCCGACACCGCCACCCGCACGCTCCGGCTGGTGCTGCTGCGCGACATCGAGGAGCATCCCCGGGTGACCCGCACCCGGGAGGCGGCCGTACGCGCGGCGCAGGACCGCGACGTGCCCGTCACCGAGCTGGTGGCCGACGGCGCCCATCCGCTGGAGCGGCTGGCCTCGCTGATCGGGCTGGCGGATTACGCGAGCACCTACCTGGCACTGGGATACGGGGTGGATCCGACCGCGGTGGGGCCGATCACGGAGTTGCAGGCGCGAGTTTCCCACTAGGATCCCTCCAGGTCCTGAATGTGATCGTATGACTGGAGACGACCGGTGAGCGCGAGCGGCGGAACGAAAGCAATCGTGGCGGCCCTGGCCGCCAACCTGGCCATCGCGGTGGCCAAGTTCGTCGCGGCGGCCTTCACCGGGTCGTCGTCGATGCTGGCCGAGGGCATCCACTCGGTGGCCGACTCCGGCAACCAGGCGCTGCTGCTGCTGGGCGGCAAGCGCGCCCAGCGGGCCAGCACCCGCGAGCACCCGTTCGGCTACGGCCGCGAGCGCTACTTCTACGCGTTCGTGGTCGCGGTGGTGCTGTTCGCGATCGGCGCGCTCTTCTCGCTGTACGAGGGCTACCACAAGCTGACCCACGCCGAGCCGCTCACCTCACCGGGCTGGGCGTTCGGCGTGCTGATCTTCGCGATCATCGCGGAGACGTTCTCGTTCCGCACGGCGATCGTCGAGGCGAACGCGGTCCGCGGCAAGCAGGGGTGGATGGCGTTCATCCGCCGTTCCAAGTCGCCCGAGCTGCCGGTCATCCTGCTGGAGGACCTCGGCGCGCTGCTCGGTCTGATCTTCGCGCTGTTCGGCGTGACGATGGCCGTGGTGACGGGCAACCCGGTCTGGGACGCGATCGGCACCCTGATGATCGGCGCCCTGCTCGCGGTCATCTCCGTGGTGCTGGCGGTGGAGACCAAGTCGCTGCTGCTGGGCGAGAGCGCCGCCCCGGAGATGGAGAGCCGCATCCTCGCCGCGCTGGAGGCCACCCCGCAGGTCGACCGCGTCATCCACATGAAGACGCTGCACATCGGCCCGGAGGAGCTGCTGGTGGCCGCGAAGATCGCGGTGACCCGCTCCGACACCGCGCCGGAGATCGCCGAGGGCATCGACGAGGCCGAGCGGCGCATCCGCGAGGCGGTGCCGATCGCCCGCGTGATCTACCTGGAGCCCGACCTCGACCGTCAGTTGTCCGGCAAGGCCTGAGAGGTCATTCGCGCCCGGTGACGCACGACCGGCCCGAGTCGGTCTGGTCGAACAGGCAGCGGCCGTCCTTGTCCAGGGTCACGACCTTCTTGACGGTGGCGAACTGTTTGAGCGTCGCCTCGATCGTACGGAGGGCTCGGGCGTCGGCGCCGACCCCCGAGCCCCACACCGTGCGGCAGAAGCGGAGTGTGGCGGTGCCCTTGCGGATCCTCAGGGTGAAGTCGGCGCCGCAGTCGGACCGGCCGCGGAGCTTCCCGGTCAGCTCGGAGTGCAGGCCCCGGCGCCGCTCGGCGGCGGTGGGGCCCTTGATGAGCTGTTCGACGGCGAACCTCGCGACGCCGGCGTGCGGGGAAGTCCGGGTGACCGGCACCACCTTGCCGGGCACCCCGTGCCCCTTGGAGAAGTAGACCTTGACGTCGGCGGTGGCCTGCGCGGGCGAGAGGGCCAGCACGGTGGCCAGCAGCAGCTCCTTCATATCCTCTTCGACGTATCGCCGGCGGGCGGGGTTCGCAGCAGGCGCAGCGCCTTCTCCTTCTCGAAGTCCAGCGCCCGGCGCGGGATCTGGATGCGGCCGATGCGCACGCCCAGCTCGCGCACGGCGGCGGCGACCCCGGGGTCGCTGAGCGCGCGCAGCGCGAAGGCCAGCTCGGCGGGGGAGACGTCGAACCGCTTCTCCAGCTCCACCGCCTGGGCCACGGCCGCCAGCTCCTCCGGGCCGAAGCGGCGGTGCGCGCCGCGCTCCCGCACGGGGGGCAGCAGCCCGAGGGACTCCCGGTACCGGAGCATCCTGGGGGACATGCCGAGGCGCTTGGCCGCTTCCGTGATGCGCATTCTTACATTCTTACGTCAACTTCGGTGCTCTCGGGGTGCGACCTTGCGGGGTGGCCGCCTAGACTCGTCCGCGACCACACGATGACGCGAGGGGTAAAGCAGATGGACTTCAAGGTCGCCGACCTTTCACTGGCAGAGTTCGGCCGCAAGGAGATCCGGCTCGCCGAGCACGAGATGCCCGGTCTCATGGCGATCCGCGCTGAATACGCGGCTGCCCAGCCCCTTCGCGGCGCCAAGATCATGGGCTCGCTCCACATGACCATCCAGACCGCCGTCCTCATCGAGACGCTGGTCGCGCTCGGCGCCGAGGTGCGCTGGGTGAGCTGCAACATCTTCTCCACGCAGGACCACGCCGCCGCCGCCGTGGTCGTCGGCCCCGACGGCACGGCCGACGACCCCAAGGGCGTCCCCGTGTTCGCCTGGAAGGGCGAGACGCTGGAGGAATACTGGTGGTGCACCGAGCAGGCGCTCACCTGGCCCGGCGGCGACAGCCCCAACATGATCCTCGACGACGGCGGTGACGCCACGCTCCTGGTCCACAAGGGCGCCGAGTATGAGAAGGCCGGCTTCGTCCCCGAGGCCACCGATGACGACCCCGAGGAGTGGCACGTCATCATCGACCTCCTCAAGCGCACCGTCACCGACGAGAAGCGCTGGACCCGGATCGCCGAGAGCATCAAGGGCGTCACCGAGGAGACCACCACCGGCGTGCACCGCCTCTACGAGATGCACAAGAACGGCCAGCTGCTGTTCCCGGCGATCAACGTCAACGACTCGGTCACCAAGTCCAAGTTCGACAACAAGTACGGCTGCCGCCACTCCGTCATCGACGGCCTCAACCGCGCCACCGACGTGCTCATCGGCGGCAAGGTGGCCGTGGTGTGCGGCTACGGCGACGTCGGCAAGGGCTGCGCCGACGCGCTGCGCGGCCAGGGCGCCCGGGTCATCGTCACCGAGATCGACCCGATCTGCGCGCTCCAGGCGGCCATGGACGGCTTCCAGGTCACCACGCTGGAGGAGGTCGTCGGCATCGCCGACATCTTCGTCACCACCACCGGCAACTTCAACATCATCCGGGCCGACCACATGGCGCGGATGAAGCACCAGGCGATCGTGTCCAACATCGGACACTTCGACAACGAGATCGACATGGCCGGCCTGGCCAAGACCCCGGGCATCGAGAAGCGCAACATCAAGCCGCAGGTCGACGAGTGGGTCTTCGCCGACGGCCACTCGATCATCGTGCTCGCCGAGGGCCGGCTGATGAACCTGGGCTGCGCCACCGGCCACCCGTCGTTCGTCATGTCCAACTCCTTCACCAACCAGGTGATCGCGCAGATCGAGCTCTTCACCAAGACGGCCGACTACCCGATCGGCGTCTACGTGCTGCCCAAGCACCTCGACGAGAAGGTCGCCAGGCTGCACCTCGACGCCCTCGGCGTCAAGCTCACCGAGCTGACCAAGGAGCAGGCGGCCTACATCGGCGTCCACGTCGAGGGCCCGTACAAGTCCGACCACTACCGCTACTGATCTCCCGCGTGTTCGATGCTCCGGAGGGGCGGGCGCCCCTCCGGAGCCTTGGTGTATCTGAGGGCTTGCATGGAACTGTGGGAGAGCGGGGAGCGGCACATCTCGTGGGCCGCGCGATCGATGCCGGTGCTGACCGCGCTGGGGGAGCGGTTCGCCGCCGAGCGACCGCTCGACGGGCTGCGGGTGGCCGCGTGCCTGCACGTCACCGCGGAGACGGCGGTGCTCATGGGGGCGCTCAAGGCGGGCGGCGCGGAGATCGCGCTGGCCGCGTCCAACCCGCTGTCGACTCAGGACGACGTGGCCGAGGCGCTGCGCGGCTACGGGATGGCCGTGCACGCCAGGGCGGGCGTCGACCGGGCGGCCTACTACCGCCACATCCACCAGGCTCTCGACGTCCGGCCCGACCTGGTGCTCGACGACGGCTGTGACCTGGTCAACATCCTGCACACCGAGCGCACCGACCTGCTCGACGGGGTGTCGGGCGGCTGCGAGGAGACCACCACCGGCATCATCAGGCTCCGCCAGATGGCCGCCGAGCGGGCGCTGCGCTTCCCCGTGGTGGCGGTCAACGACACCCGCACCAAGCGGATGTTCGACAACCGCTACGGCACCGGCCAGTCGACGTTCGACGGCATCATGCGGGCCACCAACACCATGCTGGCCGGGCGCACGGTCGTGGTCGCCGGGTTCGGCTACTGCGGGCGCGGCGTGGCCGAGCGGGCCAAGGGGCTGGGCGCGCGGGTGATCGTGACGGAGATCGACGCGGTCAAGGCCTTGGACGCGACCCTCCAGGGGTACGAGGTGCGCCCGATGGAGCAGGCAGCCGTGGTGGGCGACCTGTTCGTCACCGTCACCGGCAACCGTGACGTGATCACGGCCGAGCACGTCGCCGCCATGAAGGACGGGGCGATCCTGGCCAACGCCGGCCACTTCGACGTGGAGATCGACGTGCGGGCGCTGGAGGAGCTGGCGAGCGAGGTGCACCGCGGCATCCGCCCCAACACCGACGAGTACGTGCTGCCTGACGGCCGCCGCCTGCTGCTGCTGGCCGAGGGCCGGGTGGTCAACCTGACCGCCGGCGAGGGCCATCCGGCCGCGGTGATGGACATGTCGTTCTCCGCGCAGGCGCTCGCCGTCGCCTGGCTCGCGCGGGAGCGGGCGGGGATGGAGCCCGGCGTGTACGACGTGCCCGAGGAGATCGACCAGGAGGTGGCCAGGCTCAAGCTGGCGGCCGCCGGCATCGGCATCGACGTGCTCACCGGCGACCAGGAGGCCTACCTCCACTCCTGGCGCAGCGGCTCCTAACCGGCCGCCGCCTGCATCTCGCGCATCCGCCGGATCTCCGAGAGCTGGGTGACGCCCACGTCGTTGGCCAGCTCCTCGATCCGCAGGTGCGAGCCGCCCTTGAGCACCTCGGTGGACATCTCGATGGCGCCCTCGTGATGCTTGATCATCAGCTCCAGGAACAGCTTGTCGAACGCCTGGCCCGACGCCGTCTTGAGTTGCTCCATCTGCTCGGGCGTGGCCATGCCCGGCATGCCGTCGTGCGCGGCGTGATGGTCGGGCACCCGCTGGCCCTGCTGCTGCAGCCAGGTGCGCATCCACTGGATCTCCGGGCCCTGACTGTCCTTGATCCGCGACGCGAGGCTCTTGAGCTTGGCCGACTCCGCCCGGTTGGGCGCCAGGATGGCCATGTCGAGCGCCTGCTGGTGATGGACGATCATGTCCTGCACGTACGCGATGTCGGCGGCGTTCGCGGTGGCCTGGAGGACCGCGGTGGCCGCCTCGGTCGGGGAGAGTGTCCTGGCTTCCTCGCCGGGTTTGCCCGGGGCGATGACCGGGGCCGTCGAGTCGGCGCGCGGCGCCGGTTGCGTGGTGCCGGAGGTGCAGCCGGACAGTGCGGTCACCGCGAGGGCTCCGGTGACGACGACGAGCGCGACGCGCACTCAGCCTCCTGACAGTTTCAGTACGAACGAGGCATTCTAGGAGGTAAGAATGATCATTTATAGAGGGCAGATTGCTCTAACATTTGACATTTTGCAAGCTGGTCGTGAGAGGTCCCAAAGAGTGAAGATTTCACCATTTATGCCCCCTTTATAGGAGGTCCTCTCCCGTGCCGTCCACCCGCAGGTTCCTCGTCCTCGCGGGCGCCGCCATCGCGTTAGCCATGGCCGGCCTCCCCGCGCAGGCTGCGGACATCCCGGCTCCCGGCGAGATCGTCAAGAGCCAGAACATCACGCACGTCACCAACGTGCCCAAGCCCGAGGCCCTCGCCGACATCAACACGGACATGGCCTTCCAGGGCGACTATGCCTACGTCGGCAACTACTACGGCTTCTCCATCTACGACATCAAGAACCCCAAGAGGGCCAGGGTCGTCAGCTCCGTGGTCTGCCCCGGCGGCCAGATGGACGTCAGCGTGTACGGCGACCTCCTCTTCGGGTCCGTCGACTCCTCCCGCAACGACGACTCGTGCAGCAGCACCGGGCAGAGCGCGGCCGTGAAGGAGTCGTGGGAGGGCATCCGGATCTTCGACGTCCGCGACAAGCGCAACCCGCGCTACGTCAAGTCCGTCGAGACCAACTGCGGCTCTCACACCCACACGCTCGTCCCCGACCGGCGCGGCAAGAACGTCTACATCTACATCTCCTCCTACAGCCCGAACGCGGCCTTCCCCGACTGCCAGCCGCCGCACGACCTGATCTCCATCATCAAGGTGCCGCTGCGCAACCCCGAGGCGGCGACGGTCATCGCCACGCCGAACCTGTTCCCCGACGGCGGCTTCCCCGGCGTGCCCGGCTCGTACCCCGACGGCAAGTCCGCGACCACCGGCTGCCACGACATCACCGCCTACCCGGAGAAGGGCGTCGCGGCCGGCGCCTGCATGGGTGAGGGCATCCTGATGGACATCCGCGACCCCGAGAACCCGAGGGTCACCGCGACCGTCCGCGACGAGGTCAACTTCGCCTTCTGGCACTCCGCCACCTTCAACAACAGCGGCACGCGGGTGATCTTCACCGACGAGCTCGGCGGCGGCACCAGGGCGACCTGCAACGAGGCCATCGGGCCGAACCGCGGCGCCAACGCCTACTACGACATCGACCGCAACGGCCAGATGATCTTCCGTGGCTACTTCAAGATCCCGCGGCACCAGGACGACACCGAGAACTGCGTGGCGCACAACGGCTCGCTGATCCCGGTCAAGGGCAAGGACATCATGGTCCAGGCCTGGTACCAGGGCGGCATCTCGGTCGTCGACTTCACCGACCCGGCCAACGCCCAGGAGATCGCCTACTTCGAGCGCGGGCCGGACGCGCCCAACCCGCTCAGCGGCGGCCACTGGTCGGCCTACTACTACAACGGCTACATCTACGGCTCGGACTTCAACCTGGGGCTCGACGTCCTCAAGATCAACGATCGGCGGACGAACCAGGCCAACGGCGTGAAGTTCGACATCCTCAACGCCCAGACCCAGCAGTCCTACCGGGACCACCGGCACCACTGATCGACGACGGCGGCGGGACCCACCCGGGGCCCGCCGCCTTCGGCATGCGGACACACGAGACCAAGGAGGCTCCCTGTATGTCCCGCACCATCCGAGCGTTACTCGCGGCCGGCGCGGCCGTGGCCCTGGGGCTGACGGCCCTACCGGCGACCGCGAGTGACATCCCGCCCGCGGACACGATCGTCCACAGCCCGAACGTGAGCCACGTGCTCAACATCCCCAAGCCGGCGCCCCTGGCCGGCACCATCAACACCGACATCGCCTTCCAGGGCGACTACGCCTACGTCGGCAACTATGGCGGCTTCTCGATCTACGACATCAAGAACCCCAAGCGGGCCAAGGTCGTCAGCTCCGTGGTCTGCCCCGGCGGCCAGATGGACCTCAGCGTCTACGGCGACCTGCTGTTCGCCGCCGTCGACTCCTCCCGCAACGACGACTCGTGCAACAGCACCGGGCAGAGCGCCGCGATCAAGGAGTCGTGGGAGGGCGTCCGGATCTTCGACATCCGCGACAAGCGCAACCCGCGCTACATCAAGTCCGTCGAGACCGACTGCGGCTCCCACACGCTGACCCTGGTGCCCGGCAAGGGCCGGGACAAGTCCAAGAACGTCTACGTGTACGTCTCCTCGTACCTGCCGGCGCCCGAACTGCCCGACTGCCAGCCGCCGCACGACAAGATCTCCATCATCAAGGTGCCGCTGCGCAACCCGACGCAGGCCCACGTGGCCGCCACCCCGGTCGTCTTCCCCGACGGCGGCAACGAGACCCAGCCAGGCCTGCTCGTGCCCACCACCGGCTGCCACGACATCACCGCCTACGCGGAGAAGGACATCGCGGCCGGCGCCTGCATGGGTGACGGCGTGCTGTTCGACATCCGCGACCGGCTCAACCCGCGGGTGACCGCCAGGACCACCGACGAGAACTTCGCGTTCTGGCACTCGGCGACCTTCACCAACGACGCCAAGACCGTGCTCTTCACCGACGAGCTCGGCGGCGGCGGCGCGGCCACCTGCAACGAGGCCACCGGGCCGAACCGCGGTGCGGACGCCATCTACCGCATCCACCGCGGCCAGCTCGTCTTCCAGAGCTACTTCAAGATCTCGCGGCACCAGGCCGACAGCGAGAACTGCGTGGCGCACAACGGCTCGCTGATCCCTGTCAAGGGCAAGGACATCATGGTCCAGGCCTGGTACATGGGCGGCGTCTCGTTCGTCGACTTCACCAACCCGACCCGTCCGCGCGAGTTCGGCTACTTCGAGCGCGGCCCGAAGGCCGACGGCAGCGGTGGCGGCGTCTGGTCGGCGTACTACTACAACGGGTACGTGTACGCGGCCGACTTCGACAACGGCCTGGACGTGATCAAGATCAACGACCCGCTGACCAACGGGGCGTCGCGGGTGCACAGCGACATCCTGAACGTGCAGACCCAGCAGTCCTACCGCGAGTGGGGCTGGGGGCGCGACTACGCCAAGGACTGACCCCATCTCCCAGCGCCGGCTCCGGGAACCTCCCGGGGCCGGCGCCTCATTGCGGAGGCGCGAAGCCGCCGGCCGTCTCCTGGGGAGGCGTCTCCTGGCCAGGCGCGTGCGGCCCCGCGACCGGCGGCCCCTGCGGGGGCGGCGGGGCGGGGTGCCCGGCGGCGGCCGGGGGCGGCCCGGACGGGGCAGGCCCCCCATAGGGCCCGGGCCCTCCGGACGGCGTGGGTCCTCCGGACGGCGTGGGTCCTCCGGACGGCGTGGGTCCTCCGGACGGCTGGGGCCCTCCGTAGGGCGTGGGTCCTCCGTACGGCGCGGGCCCTCCGTAGGGGGCGGCTCCTCCGTACGGGGCCTGTGGGGTGGCGTGGCGCATCAGGCGGGCCTCGTCGCGGCGGCGGCGCTCCGCCAGGACGGCGCTCAGGTAGGCGTGCGGCGGCACGCCCGCCGGCGCCGCGGGTGACACGTACGCCGCCACCTGGGTGGCGATCCGCATCCCCATCTCGTACTGGATCTGCGGCGACAGGTCGCGCCAGCGCAGGATGTACTGCCGGGCCGCCGCCGCGACCTCCTCCGGCAGCTGGGACAGCTCCAGCGACGCCGCCCAGGCCGCCAGCGGCGGCGGCATCATGATCGCGTCGCCCCTGCTCCGCGGCACTCGTTCGGAGATCACGATCGTCCCGGCGAACAGGTCGCCCAGCCGCTTGCCCTTCTGCGAGACGAGCGCGCAGATCAGCGCGGGCGCCCCGAAGAAGCCCCAGATCTCCACGACCGAGGCCAGCCCGCGGAACAACGCCTGCCGGAACCGCTCCGGGCTGCCGTCGTCGCTCACCACGCGTAGCCCGAGCAGCAGCTTGCCGAGGCTGCGCCCCCGGCTCGCCGTCTCGACGGTCACCGGGTAGACCACCATGACCAGCACCAGGAGCGCGATCACGACGGCCGCGAACATCGCCGGATCGGTGAACGCCGCGAACCACTGCAGCGAGATCAGCCCCACGACGAGCACCAGGATCTGGACGGTGAGGTCCACGAGGACGGCCACGGTGCGCGAGGGGAACTGCGCGACCCGTACCTCCAGGACGACGGCGTCACCGGTCACAACCTCCGACATATGTGGAGCCTAACGGCAATGACCGCCGGTAGGAGCGGCCACAATGGTCACGTGGACATCGACGCGTTCGTCTCGGCCCACCGCCCGACCTGGGACCGGCTGGACCACCTGGTCAGGCACCGCGCCTCCCTGACGGGCGCCGAGGTGGACGAGCTCGTCGACCTCTACCAGCGGGTGTCCACCCACCTGTCGATCGTCCGTTCCTCCTCGGCCGACGCGATGCTGGCCGGGCGGCTGTCCGCGCTGGTCGCCAAGGCCCGCTCGGCCGTCACCGGCGCCCGCAGCCCGGCCTGGCGGGAGGTGGTGCGGTTCTTCACCGTCTCGTTCCCCGTGGTGGCCTACCGGACGCGCTGGTGGTGGCTGGCCACGACGGTGGCGTTCGTCGCGGTGGCCTGGGTGCTCGGCGCCTGGGTGGCCGGCGACCCGCAGGTGCAGGCCACGATCGCCTCCGAGGAGGAGATCACCGAGCTGGTCGAGCACGAGTTCGCCGACTACTACTCGGAGAACCCCGCGGCCTCCTTCGCCAGCCGCGTGTGGATCAACAACGCGTGGGTGTCGCTCCAGGTCATCGCGTACGCGGTCGTCCTGGGCCTGCCGATCCCCTACGTCCTGTGGAGCAACGCCGCCAACGTCGGCATCGCCGGCGGCCTGATGGCCTCCAGGGACAAGCTCGACATCTTCTTCGGCCTCATCACCCCGCACGGCCTGCTGGAGCTCACGGCCGTGTTCCTGGCCGCGGCCGCCGGCATGCGGCTCGGCTGGACCGTCATCGCGCCGGGCCCGCGCAGGCGCGTCGAGGTGCTGGCCGAGCAGGGCAGGGCGGTGATGGCGGTGGCGCTCGGCCTGGTCGTGGTGCTGTTCGTGTCAGGGCTGATCGAGGCGTTCGTCACCCCGTCGGGGCTGCCCACCGCCGCCCGCGTCGGCATCGGGGTGCTCGCCGAGGTGGTCTTCCTCGCGTACGTGGTCGTGTTCGGACGCCGCGCGGCCCGCGACGACCAGACCGGAGACCTGGAGGACGCCCCCGACGTCGCCCCGAGCGGCTAGAGCCGCCCCGCGGCCTTCAGCGCCAGATAGTGGTCGGCCAGTGCGGGCGCGATGTCGTCGGGCAGCGCGTCGACCACCTCGACGCCGTGGCGGCGCAGCCTGGCCGTGATCCGCCGGCGTTCCAGCCGGGCGCGCTCGGCCGCCGCCGCGTCGTACACCTCCTCGACCGTGCCGCGGGTGGCCGCCATCGCCGCGACGCGCGGGTCCGACACGCCCGCCACCAGCACCAGGTGGCGCGAGGACAGCTGCGGCAGCACCGGCATCAGGCCCTCGTCCATCGCGGCCGCGTTCAGGTCGGTGAGGAGCACGACCAGGCAGCGCCGCTTGGCGCGGGCCAGGACCGCCGCCACCATGCCCTGCCCGTCGGCCTCGACCAGCTCGGCCTCGATCGGCGCCATCGCGTTGACCAGCGACGACAGCAGCTCGGTGCGGGAGGCGCCGCTCAGCCAGGCGCGCACCGACCGGTCGTAGGCCAGGAAGTCCACCCGGTCGCCCGCCCTGGCGGCGAGCGCGGCCAGCAGCAGGGCCGCGTCCATCGACCAGTCGAGCCGCGGCCACCCCGGCTCCGGGCGCGCCGCCGGACGCACCAGCAGCCCGCCCTGGCCGTTCGCGGCCGCCCCGGCCAGCGGGATCGGCGCCGCGCCGACCCGGCCCGCCGAGGTGCGGCCGGTGTCGAGCACGATCAGCACCCGCCGGTCGCGCTCCGGCCGCCAGGTGCGCACCACCACGTCGTGCCGGCGCGCGGTGGCGCGCCAGTCGATCGAGCGCACGTCGTCGCCGACCACGTACTCGCGCAGCGAGTCGAACTCGGTGCCCTGCCCGCGCACCAGCGCAGGATGCTGGCCTTCGAGCTCCCGCAGCCTGGCCAGCCGGGCCGGCAGGTGCTTGCGCGACAGGAACGGCGGCAGCACCCGCACCGACCAGGGCGAACGGTGACTGCCCTGACGGGCCGCCAGCCCCAGCGGCCCGCGCGAGCGCACGGTCACCGCCACGGACTCGCGGTCGCCGCGCCGGGTCGGGGTGAGCGTCACCACCACCTTGCGGCGCTCCCCGGCGGGCACGTCCAGCGCCAGCTCGCGCGGCGCCGCCCCGGCCGAGGGAGGCCAGGCGTCACGCAGCACGCCGCGCACCCGCCTGCCGCCCGGGTTCTCCACCGTGAGCTCCACGGTCGCCTGCCGGCCCAGCCGCACCAGCCGCTCGCCGGACCGGTGGAAGCGCAGCGGCCGGACCGCCCCCGCGAACACCAGGTCCACCAGGATCCCGGCGGCCAGCAGCAGGCACACCCCGGCCAGCGCGGGCCCCGGCTGCGGCGCGAACAGCACCACCACGATGCCGAGCGCCGCGACCAGCCCGGCGCGTCCCGTCAGCGCCATCAGCGCGGGACCGGGACCGAGGCGAGGATGCCGTCGAGCAGGCCGTCGGCGGTCGCGCCCTCCAGCTCCGCCTCCGGCCGCAACTGCACCCGGTGCCGGAGCGTGGGCCTGGCCAGCGCCTTGACGTCGTCCGGAGTCACGTACGCGCGGCCCGACAGCCACGCCCACGCCCGCGCGGCGGCCAGCAGCGCGGTCGCCCCGCGCGGCGAGACGCCGAGCTGGAGCGACGGCGAGTTTCGGGTGGCGCGGGCGACGTCCACGATGTAGCCGAGCACCTCGGGCGCGACGTGCACCTGGGCCACCGCCTCGCGGCCCGCCTGCAGGTCGGCGGCCGTCGCCACCGGCTTGACCTCCGACAGGTCGCGCGGGTCGAAGCCGAGCGCGTGCCGCTCCAGCACCGCGATCTCCTGGTCACGCGGCGGCAGCGGGACCGTGAGCTTCACCAGGAACCGGTCGAGCTGGGCCTCGGGCAGCTGGTAGGTGCCCTCGTACTCGACGGGGTTCTGCGTCGCGCACACCACGAACGGGTCGGGCAGCGGGCGGGCCGTGCCCTCCACGCTGACCTGCCGCTCCTCCATCGCCTCCAGCAGCGCCGCCTGGGTCTTCGGCGGGGTGCGGTTGATCTCGTCGGCGAGCAGCAGGTTGGTGAAGACCGGGCCCTCGCGGAACTCGAACTCCGCCGTCTTCGCGTCGTAGATCAGCGAGCCGGTCACGTCACCCGGCATCAGGTCGGGGGTGAACTGCACCCGTTTGAAGTCCAGCGCCAGCGCCGCGGCCAGGGTGCGCACCATCAGCGTCTTGGCCACGCCGGGCACGCCCTCCAGCAGCACGTGCCCCCGGCACAGCAGGGCGATGACCAGGCCGGTCACCACCGCGTCCTGCCCGACCACGGCCTTGGACACCTCGGCGCGGAGCGCGGCCAGCGCCTCCCTGGCCGAGTCCGCGGGGGCCGCCGTCCAGCCCATGTGCTCAGAGCTCACTGACCTTCCTTTCGATGTGGTCAACGTATCCGGCCAGGGCGACCAGCCCCTCATCGTTCACCGGCGGCGGACCGTACAGCGCGGCCTCGACCTGCCGGGAGTCCTCGCCCGTCCGCGCGGTGATCGCGGCCACCACCTCGTGGCTGTTCGCGCCCTGCCCCAGCCCGAGCCGGGGGGTCAGCCGGTCGAGCGCGCCCGCCCGCAACGAGTCGGCGGCCCTGGCCCTGGCCTTCCTGGCCCGGTAGAGCCGGCCGCGGCCCTCCACGGTCTCGGCCGCCCGCACCACGACCGGCAGCCGCTCCACCACGACCGGGCCGAGCCGCCTGCCCCGCCAGATCGCCACCAGCAGCACCGCCACGCACGCCATGAGCACCGACCAGCCGACGCCCGGCGGCATCAGGTCGTACATCGACCGGCCCTCCTCGCCCGCCAGGTCACCGGAGGACGGGGCCTCGGGGCGCACCAGCCAGGTGACGGGCTTGCCGGTGTCGAGCAGGTTGATCGCCAGCGCGGCGTTGCCGTCCTCGGCCAGGCGCAGGTTGGTCATGAACGAGCCGCTGCCGACGACCGTGGTGGTGCCGGTCGGGGTGGCGTAGCTGACCAGCGTCCAGCCCAGGCGCGACGGGTAGCAGCCCGTGCCGCCGCCGGGGATCCTGAACGCGCTCCCGCCCATGTAGGCGCTCCCCGCGGCGGCGGCCGGCAGCCGGCATTCGGGGTCGCGCGAGCGCTGCGCCGGCGCCTCAGGCACCTGGTCCACCTCGGGAGCGAGCGACTCCAGGTCCCACGCCCCCACGAGCAGCCGGTCACCGGGGATCGACGCCAGCTCGTCCGTGTCCAGGTAGAGAGTGTCGGAGGCGAACAGCAGCCGGTCGCCGCCCAGCGCCCTGGCCTTCTCGACGGAGTCCACCCGGTCGACCGTGATCCCTCGGTCCCGCAGCAGCTCGGCCAGCGCCTTGGAGCCCTGCAGCGAGGTGTCGTCCGGGTCCAGCAAGCGCTCGTCCCCCGGCGCGGGGCGCAACAGCACCGTGGCGGTGGCGACCGCCACTATGAGCAGGCCGATCAGCACGACCATCCGGTTGCCCCGCCACGCCGACCGCACGGTCGGCGACGTCGCCGCCGACCCGCCCCCGGCCACGGGAGCCAGCCGCCCGCCCCCCTCACCGGCCACGACAACCCCTCCCACCCCGGTCCGCCACATGCGCGGACGGTGTCATGGGGCGCCTTCCGGCCGGTCCCGGCCTGCCCGCGCTGCCCCGGCCCGCCGCGGGCCGCCCGCCGGACGAGGGGCGGGTGTCGTGGGAGCGCGGGGGTGGGGTCCTCTCGGGCCGGGATGTCACGGGCCGTCCGTCCGTCGCGGGGGCCGGCCAGGACGAGTGCGTGGGGTTGCCCTTGCCGTCCATCAGGGTCGGGCCCTCGCCCCGGCAGGCCACGGGCCGCCCACCGCGCGGGAGGCCGGCGTCGTACGAGTGCGGGGGAGAGGTCATGGGGTGGTTTCCAGGGGGACGGGGCGGGCGGTGGCGAGGCGGGTGTCGAGGGCGGTCATGAAGTCGTAGGCAGCGGAGGTGCCGGGGACGCCGCCGTAGGTGACCTCGTCGAAGGAGCGGGCCGCCGCCGTCAGGTCGGCGGCGAAGGGCGGGAGCGCCAGCCCGGCCTCGGCGGCGAGCTCGTCGGCGGTGCGCCCCGGCATGCCGTCGACCAGGGCGCGCTCCTCCAGGTCGCGGGCGATGGCACGCAGCCGCTCCTGGATCGCCTCCGTCCAGCGGCTCTCGGCGGCGAACCGCTCGGCCGCCTGCCGGTGCTCGGCCGCCGTCAGCCGCCGGTCGTCGAACAGCTCGCCGGACGGGGCTGCCCTGCGCCGGCCCGCGCGGCGCACCTGCCAGGTGATCAGCACCGCGACGCTCACGAGCAGCAGCAGGATGACGATCGCCGCGAGGATCCCGCCCGCGGTCCCGCCTCCGGCGGTGGCGTCCAGCAGGTCGTTGATGAACTGTCTGGCGTACCGCATCAGCCGGTCGAACAGCGGCTCCTGCGCGTACTGGGGGCCGAGGAGTTCGCGCGCCGCGCGCTCGGCGGCCTCCTCCCTGCCGATCGGGCTCACGACCCGGCGGAGTTGGACGGGTGCCACAGCTCGTCGGCGGAGGCGTGCACCCAGCCCTGCCGCTGCTGCTCGATGGCCGCCGTCTGCAGGACGAGGTCGAAGGCTTCCGCCCGCATGCGGCGGTCCGCGTACAGGAGCCCGGTGACGCCCGCTTCGAACGGATAGGTGATCATGGCGCCGAGCGTGCCGGCGACGGCGATCAGGATGGAGCCGATCACGATCGACCCCACCGACCCCCCGCCCACGAGCCCGATCACGGTCCCGATGATGCTGAACGGCACCTGCAGGATGTTCGCGACCAGCCCGACGACCAGCATGGTCAGGAGGAGGATGCCCAGGACCCGCCAGAACTGGCCGGTCACCAGGCTCCACGAGCGGCGCATCGCGTCGATCGGCCCCCGGCCCTCCAGCACCACGGCGGCCGGGGCGAAGGCGAAGCGCGCACGGAAGAACAGGACGTACGCGAAGTAGAGCAGGAACATGAGCAGCATCAGCAGGATCAGCCCGCCGATCGCCTCGGGCGAGTCGAGGACACCTGTGCCCACGAAGGCCACGATCACCGCGACCATGACGGCGACCGGGGCCAGCATGATGAGGGTCATCAGCCCGACGACGCCGAACAGCGCGGGCATCCGGCTCTTGGTCGTCTGCCACGCCTCCTTGGCGGTGATCTTCCCGCCGAACACCGCCCGGCCGAGGATGCGCGTCAGCACCCCGGTCAGCACGGTCACCACGACGGCGCTGATCGCGGAGGAGACGAGCGCGCTGCCGTACTGCGCCGCGAGCGTGCTGTAGGTGAAGGTCGGGTCCTCGGCGGCCAGGGCGGTGGGGTCGTTCATGAGCGGCGCCATGGCCCCGAACAGGAAGCCCTGCCCGATGGCCAGCGGGATGGCGCCCAGCAGCGCCGCGATGGCCGACAGCCCGAGCACGGCCTTGGGGTTGGACCGGATGAGCTTGATCGTGCCGTCGTAGATGTCGCCCAGGACGAGCGGCCGCAGCGGGATGATGCCGGGCCGCAGCGCGGGCGGGTGCGGCCCGTACCCGTAGGGCTGGCCGAACGGCGGCTGCCCCGGCGGGGGCGGGCCGTAAGGAGGCTGCCCGCCGTAGGGCCCGGCGCCGGGCGGCGGACCGGGCGGCGGACCGGGCGGCGGACCGGACGGCGGCTGCTCACTGCCGGGGGCGGTCCACGGGGATGCCGGAGGCGCGCCGTAGGGCGGGGGCTGCTCCGCGGCCCAGCCTGCAGGCCTCTCTGACGTGGGACCGTGACCGTCTGACATATCCCAATCCTGACACGCTGGGCGGGTGGGTGGTGTCCAGCCGTGGACAAGACCGTGCCTTGGCCGCTTTCCGCATGCTTCGTCTTTGGCGGCTTTCCGCGCGTTCCGGCGCGGCGGATAAGGCCCAGGGTGGCCGAAAGACCTTCTGTTACCGCAGACTGAGGGGAGCGGTCGTGGTGCGAGCCTAATATTCGCCTTGCACGGGACTCATGTCACACTCATGGGCCGAGCGGGGGTAACCTTCACCGACCGTGCAGGTATGTCCCAAAATGCGTAGAACGAATGAGGGGCCATGAAAGGTCGCGTGCTGGTCGTCGACGACGATGCCGCTCTCGCCGAGATGCTGGGCATCGTGTTGCGCGGAGAGGGCTTCGAACCATCCTTTGTCAGTGACGGCGACAAGGCGCTGGACGCGTTCCGAGACACGCGTCCCGATCTCGTCCTGCTCGACCTGATGCTGCCCGGCGCCGACGGCATCGACGTCGCCCGCCGGATCCGGGCGGAGTCCGGCGTGCCGATCGTCATGCTGACGGCCAAGAGCGACACCATCGACGTGGTGCTCGGTCTGGAGTCGGGCGCCGACGACTACATCGTCAAGCCGTTCAAGCCGAAGGAACTGGTCGCCCGGGTGCGGGCGCGGCTGCGCCGCACCGACGAGCCGACCCCGGAGATCCTGCAGATCGGCGACATCACCATCGACGTGGCCGGACACTCGGTCAAGCGCGGTGAGGAGACCATCAACCTCACGCCGCTGGAGTTCGACCTGCTCGTCGCGCTGGCCCGCAAGCCGCGCCAGGTCTTCACCCGCGAGGTCCTGCTGGAGCAGGTCTGGGGCTACCGCCACGCGGCCGACACCCGGCTGGTCAACGTGCACGTCCAGCGCCTCCGCGCCAAGATCGAGAAGGACCCGGAGCACCCCGAGATCGTGGTGACGGTCCGCGGCGTGGGCTACAAGGCCGGCCCCGCCTAGAGTCCCGGCTCTCCCCGCCATGCCCCCGACCAAGACCAGACGCCCGCGCCGCCGGACACTCCGCCAGATACTCGGCGGGGTCCGGCGGCGGGCTCGTCGTGCGGCGGGCAAGGCGCGGCGGCTGTGGCGGCGCTCGCTGCAGCTCCAGGTCGTCACCAGCACCCTGGTGATCTCGCTGATCGTGGTCGTGGTGCTCGGCATCTTCCTGTCCGACCAGATCAACAACTCGGTCATCGAGCGCCGCCAGCAGTCCGCCGCCAGTGAGGCCGCGGCCGACCGGCTGCAGATCGCCGACGCGCTCACCCGGCGCGAGGACGACCAGGCCAAGCCCTCCGACTCCGGCAAGAGCGTGCCGCCAGACCCGCTCGACGAGGTGATGGACAACATCATCGGCACCGGCAGGGACGGCTGGAAGAAGCGCTACGAGGTGCTGGTGCTCAACGTCGAGGAGCCGGGCAGGTCACGCGCGTCGGGCAACGTCAGCGAGCGCAACATCCCGCTGGCCCTGCAGCAGATGCTGCGCCGCCAGGCGGAGAAGTTCATCGACAGGCCGCAGCGCTACACCGAGCCGATCAGCTTCCCTGGCGAGAGCCAGCCCAGGCAGACCCTCGTCATCGGCGCCATCCTGCACCTCAACGGCAGCTACGAGGTCTACCACTTCTTCCCGTTCGACGAGGAAGAGCAGATGCTGTCGAACGTCCGGCTGGCCATCGTGGTGGTCGGCTTCGGGCTGGTGCTGCTGCTCGCCGCGATCGCGTACCTCGTGGCCCGTCAGGTCGTCACGCCGGTCAGGCTGGCCCGCCAGGCGGCCGAGCGCCTGGCCTCGGGGAAGCTCGACGAACGGCTCAAGGTACGCGGCGAGGACGACCTGGCCAGGCTCGCGACCTCGTTCAACGAGATGGCCGCCAACCTGGCGCTCAAGATCCACCAGCTGGAGGAGCTGTCACAGGTGCAGCGGCAGTTCGTCTCCGACGTCTCGCACGAGCTGCGCACCCCGCTCACCACCGTCCGGATGGCCGCCGACCTGCTGTACGACGCGCGCGAGGACTTCGAGCCGATGGCCTCCCGCTCGGCCGAGCTGATGCAGGCCCAGCTCGAACGGTTCGAGTCGATGCTGGCCGACCTGCTGGAGATCAGCCGGTACGACGCCGGCGCCGCCACCCTCGACCTCGACTCCGTCGACATCCGTGACGTGGTGCTGCGCGCCATCGCCGACTCCGAGGCGCTGGCCGAACGCCACAGCACCCGCTTCGAGCTGCGGCTGCCGAACGAGCCGTGCATGGCCGAGGTCGACAACCGCCGGGTCGAGCGCATCCTGCGCAACCTGCTGTTCAACGCCATCGAGCACGGCGAGGGCCGCGACGTGGTGGTCACCGTCGGCGCCGACAGGGACGCCGTGGCGGTCGCCGTGCGCGACCACGGCATCGGGCTCAAGCCCGGCGAGGACACGCTCGTCTTCGACCGGTTCTGGCGGGCCGACCCGTCGCGGGCCAGGACCATCGGCGGCACCGGCCTCGGCCTGGCCATCTCCCGCGAGGACGCGGGGCTGCACGGCGGCTGGCTGCAGGCGTGGGGCCAGCCGGGGGAGGGCTCGCAGTTCCGGCTCACCCTGCCCAGGAAGGCCGGCATCGACCTCAAGGGCTCGCCGCTGTCTCTGGTGCCGCCCGAGATCGAGATGCGCCGCACCTGGCGCGGCCAGATGACGCCGGTGCTGCTGCCGGCGACCGGTGACGGGGGCGGGCATGACGACGGCTAGGCGGTTCGGCGCCGCCGCCTTCGCGGCCGCCCTGTTCCTGGGCGCCACCGGCTGCGCGGTCATCCCCGTGGGCGGCCCGTTCCCGGTGGACGAGGCGGGCAGCGGCGACTCCGTCACCGTGCCGTTCCAGCGCATGGTCGCCGTCGCGCCGCAGCCCGACTGGGGCCCGCAGCAGGTCGTGGAGGGCCTGCTGGCGGCCATGGCCGCCTACCACGACGACCCGTCCGTGCTGCCCGGATACCTGACCGAGGAGGCCAAGCGGGTCTGGAAGCCCGACGGCGCGATCACGGTGATCGACAACTCCTTCCGGTTCGGCGAGCTGATCGAGAACAAGGAGAAGCACGAGACCGTCGTCACCATCCAGGGCAACAAGATCGCGCAGATCAACGAGGACGACACGTACGTGCCGGTCGGCTCGTCCGACGACCCCAAGATCAACCGGCAGATCACCCTGGTCAAGGACGCGAACGGCGCCTTCAAGGTCAACGGCCTGCAGCAGGGCCTGCTGCTCACCGACGCCGACGTGCGCCGCGCGTACCGGCCGACCAACCTCTACTACCTCAACGGCTCCTCGGGCGCCGACCCGCAGCCCGACAGGCTGGTCGTGGACCGGGTGCGGCTGCGCATCGATCCTGACAAGAGCTTCGCCCAGACCATCATCGAACGCCTCGCCGAGGGACCGACCAGCGCGCTGCAGGGCGCGGTCGGCAACGAGGTCCCCGACGGCGCGAGGGTCCGGTGGATCCGGTCCACCGAGGACCGCGTCGTGATCAACATGGGCGGCCCGTTCAACCCGCTCTCCACCTACACCCAGGGCCTGCAGGCCCAGCTCAGGGCCAGCCTGAGCAGCAACAACCTGGCCAACGGGCGCACCCTCGAAGTCCTGCTCGACGGCGAGCAGTTCTTCTCGGCCGGCTCGCTCACCGTGCCGGCCAACCTGCCGGAAAGCTGGCTCGGCAGCGAGGACAAGCAGGTCTTCTACACCAGCGACGGCGCCGTCTTCATCCTCGGCAACGACGGCGAGGGCCACCCGGTGACCGGCCCCGCCGGCCAGCCCAGCGAGGGCTACACCGGCTTCGCCATCTCCAAGGACCGCGACCGCATCGCCGCCAGGTCCGCCGCCGGCGGCATCTGGGTGACCCGACACTCGCCCGACGGCCGCTGGCAGGAGTCCATCCCCGGCACCGACCTCACCGACCCGTCCTGGCACCGCGACGGCAGCCTGTGGACCTTCGACCGGCAGAACGACGCCGTCGTCCGCTCCCACCCGGTCGTCGGCCGCGGCCCCGAACGCGTCGCCGCCCCCGCACTCCAGGGGCTGAACGTCACCTCCATGCGGATGGCCCGAGACGGCGTCCGGGTCGCGATCACCGTCGGCGACGCCCAGGTCCAGGTCGGCGCCCTCGCGGGCGGCGGCGGGAACGCGATGCTGAGCAACTTCCAGACGCTGACGACGGTGTCGGGAGGCGAGGAGATCGTGGACATCGCCTGGAGCGACGGCGGCCACCTGCTGGTCCTCGTCCAGACCAAGGCCGGCCAGTCCGTCAAGGAGATCAACGTCGGCGACGGCGAGACGGTCCAGCTCCCGACCACGAGCAAGCGCCTGAAGCGCCTGGCCGCCCTGGGCGACGTCATCCTGGCGACGACCGAGGAGAGCAACGAGATCCTCGAATACAGCCGCGACAAGCAAACCTGGACCCCCAAGCCGGCCACCGCCGTCGACCTCCCGCTCTTCACCCTCGGCTGACTCCGCCTGCCTCTTTCCAGCTCGGTCTGGACTCGCTGTTCCCTCTTGGACCTTGGGCTGGACCGACCTCACCCCTTCAGCCTCGGCCTGGACCCGCATCCTCTCTTCACCCCTGACGCGGACCCGCCTCATCCGTTTCACCCTCGGCCGACTCGGGCGGCGGGATATCACGTCGGGCCGACGGCGCTCAGCCCCGGCAACCGAGTGAGGGTGGGACCTGGCAGGACCCCAGCTGTCGCGCAGAGCCGGAGGGTGCCCAGCCCGAAGTCCCCGCGCGGTGCGGAAGCGGGAACCCGCCGGATCCCCTTGGTGATCGTTCGAATACGGAAAGTGTCGGTGGGGCCGGGCATTCTGAGGCGCGTGTTCGCCACTCTGCTCGATGTCGTCCTGCCGCAGCCCTGCCTCGGCTGCGGCGCCCCCGGTGCGCGCCTGTGCGAGGACTGCCTGGCGCGCCTCACCGATCCGGCCTGCCGCATGCCGGACCCCGACCCCGGCGGGCTTCCCCTCTGCTGGTCCGCCTCTCCGTACGCGGGAACGGTCCGCAAGGCGGTCATCGCCTACAAGGAACGGGGCGAGGCGGCCTTGGCAGGGCGCCTGGCCGATCTTCTGACCTTCACCCTCACCACAGCCCTCAAACCCTCACACAGGGGCTCTGAGAGCCTTACAGGCGGCATCTGCGAGCCCACCCGCCCACCGTGGCCAGCCCTTCGACGGCCCCTTTCGACGGATGACGAACACGGGCGGAGCAGTGACAGTCCCGGTGCGCGAGAGCACATAAGCGGTCGTGGCGTGATGGACACCGCCCCTCGGAGGCGAGAACTCGAGCGCGGGCGTGGTGGTACGAAAACCGGCCCTGGGGAGGGAAGGCCCGTTCCCGGGCGGGGGAGCACGGACGTCGCCTCCTGGGAGAGTGGGCTCGTACGCGGTTGTGACGGCACGGAGGCCGCCTCCTGGGAGAGAGGGCTCGCTCGTACGGACGCCGCCTCCAGGGAACGGGGGCTCGCTCGTACGGACGCCGTTTCTCGGGAGGGAGGGCTCGCTCGTACGGGCACCATCTCTGGAGGAGGCGGGCTCGCCGAGGGGGTGATCCTGGTGCCGGTTCCCAGTAGGCGGACGGCTGTCAAAGGGCGGGGGCATGACCACGTGGGGGTGCTGGCCGAGCGGGCCGTGCGCCGTCTCCGCGGCCAAGGGGTGCCCGCGTGGCTCTGGCCCGTGTTGCGGCAACGGCGGAAGGTGGCCGACCAGGCGGGGTTGAGCTCCGCCGGCCGGGTGCGCAACCTGGCCGGGTCCTTCTCCGTATCGCCAGGCGCCGCCCGTCTGCTCGAAGGCGTGCCCGAACGAGCCCGGGTGGTCATCGTCGACGACGTGATCACGACGGGGGCCACGCTGGCGGAGGCCGCACGGGCGTTGCGGGAGGCGGGGGCGGTGGTGCCGCTGGCCGTGACCATCGCCGCGACACGCCGAATCTCACGGAATGATTACGGTGACAGTCAGTAAAGAATGTGCCAAGGATGCCTCCTCGCCGCCGGGCCACATGTCCATGGCCGGTGGTGACCGGGTAGGCAGCTCAGGAGTCATGTGGCTGCGCCCCATAAGGGGTGCTGAGGGACTAAACGGGGCATCCGACCAGACCGTAACCCGGCAAGAAAATCACGGAAAGTGATCCTTTGGGGCTTCCCCCGGCTGACATTCGCCGCCGATCCGGATAGCGTCTGAACATGGCACCCGTTCGGGTCCGTGGTTGCGCAGAGCCGGGGCTCCCGGCTCGGCTAGCCGATGCCAGCCGCAGGCAAAACGGCCCACGTAAGGCGACTTTTCGTCGTCCGATCACGGTGCGGCTTAGGGGTAAGTCCTGCCTCCCCGGAGGTCCAGATGTCCTCCGTCAGGAGAGAAGGGCGGTAGTGGCATCAGAGCTGCGAAACCCTCAGCAGGCGGATGTGGGGTCGAAGACCAGGTCGGCCGGACGGGTGCCACCCGCGATCCCGGTGACGAGTCGTCGGAAGAGGGTACCGGTGAGAGAAAGGCAGACAGCAGAAGACCCCGCCCGGCACCAGGCAAGTCGTCGGGCGCTCTATCTCAGTCGTTAGGCGAAGGGGGGCTGTTGCATGGACATCATCGTCAAGGGCCGGCACACGGGAGTAAGTGATCGGTTCCGAGACCAGGTGACTACCAAGCTGGCCAGGATCGAGCGTCTGGACAACAAACTCATCCGAGTCGACGTGGAGGTTTCGAAGGAGCGCAACGCTCGCGTGGCCGACCAGCGAGAGCGGGTCGAGCTGACGATTCACACCCGCGGCCCCGCCATCCGCGCGGAGGCCAGCGCCGACGACCGGTTCGCCGCCCTCGACATCGCGATGGACAAGCTGGAAGGGCGCCTGCGCAGGCTCGCCGACCGGCGCAAGGTCCACCACGGCAACCACAAGCCCGCCTCGGTGGCGGAGTTCACCGCCGGGGTTCCCGACCTGGCCACACCCCCGCCGCAGAAGGCGGAGCGGGCCCGTGAGGAGTTCGAGTCCGAAGAGGACCGGCTGCCTGACGAGAAGCAGTACGACGACATCGTCCCCATCGAAATGGACGGCGACGGCCCTCTCATCGTCCGGGAGAAGCACCACAAAGCAGAGCCCATGACCATCGACCAGGCCCTCCTCGAGATGGAACTGGTCGGCCACGACTTCTACCTGTTCCGTGACAAGGAGAGCGGCCTGCCATCCGTCGTCTACAACCGTCGTGGGTACAACTACGGTGTGCTGCGGCTCGTAGAGCCCTGACGGACCGCCAGAAAGATCTTCTCGACCACCCGAGAACCGCGGCACACGTGCCATCATGGCGGTTCGACGGCTCTGGCCCCCCGACGAGGAGGAGACGTGAGCGAGCTCAGTCAGGCGAGGATGAGCGAGCGAATCGATGACACGACGGTCGCGAGGCGGATCAAGGAGGCCTTGTGACCGAGTCCGGCGAGGCGCGCCCATCCAGCGGCGAGCCGATCCGTGTGCTGATCGTGGACGATCACGAGCTGATCAGGCGCAGCCTGGCCCTGGCGCTGGCGGCGGAGCCTGACATAGAGGTGGTCGGGGAAGCGAGCGACGGGCAGGAGGCGGTCGAGCTGGCCGACCGTCTCATGCCCGACGTGGCGCTGATGGACGTCCGGATGCCGCGGCAAGACGGCATCGAGGCGACCAAGGGCATCAAGGCCTCGGTGCCGAGCACCCGCATCATCATGCTCACGGTGAGCGACGAAGAGGAAGACCTCTTCGAAGCGATCAAGGCCGGCGCGACCGGCTACCTGCTCAAGGATGTCCAGATCAACGACGTGCCCGCGGCCGTGCGCGGCGTCCACGAGGGCCAGTCGTTAATCAACCCGGCCATGGCGGCCAAGCTCATCAGCGAGTTCGCCAACATGAGCCGCAAGGAGACCGAACGCCCGGCACAGCTGCCGGTCCCGCGGCTCACGGACCGCGAGATGGAGGTCCTGCGGCTGGTGGCCAAGGGCATGAACAACCGGGAGATCGCCAAGCAGCTGTTCATCTCCGAGAACACGGTGAAGAACCACGTCCGCAACATCCTGGACAAGCTGCAACTGCACTCCCGCATGGAGGCCGTGGTCTACGCGGTCCGCGAGCGCATGCTCGAAATCACCTGACCCAACCCCACCTTTCCCGCCGCCCGCCCCTTCCCGAGAAGGGCGGGCGGCCGCAGCCCCCCGCCGGACCTCTGACCTCGGCCGGTTCCCCTTCGCTCGCCCGCACCCCAGGGGCGACCTGCCCGACTGGCTCGGTTCCCTCCCACCCAGCCCTGCCTGACGGTCCTGCTGAAGGGTTCACCCCTACGGCGGGCAGCCCGAGGGGAGAGGGGCCGGGGTGCGGCCGGTCTCCCGCACCGCAGTCAGCCCAAGCCGGTCTCCCGTACGGCGGGCAGCCCAAGGGGTGAGAGGGGTCAGGGGGCTGGGGTGGTGTTGAGGGTTTGGACGAGGTGGGGAGGGTCGGCGCGTTCGACGCGGACGGAGTCGCAGCCCACCCAGGCGGCGGCCGACCAGAGGGCCTCGTGGAGGGCGTCGACCCAGCGGGCGCTGGTCAGGCCCGGCTCGAGGCTGAGGTTTCTGGCGACGAGGGTCGTGCCTTCGCGCGCCGGGTCGACCCGGCCGATGAGGCGGCCTCCGGCCAGGACCGGCATGGTGAAGTAGCCGTGCACCCGCTTGTGCTTGGGCACGTACAGCTCGAGCTGGTAGGCGAAGCCGAAGACGCGCTCGGTGCGGCCGCGGTGCCAGATCAGGGAGTCGAACGGCGAGACCAAGGTGGTGCGGTGGCGGCCGCGCGGCTCGGACTCGAGCGCGGCCGGGTCGGCCCAGGCGTTGGGCCCGCCGCCCGCGCCGTTGCGGCCGGCCCTGCCGGTGGGCCAGCCGTGCACGCGCACCGGCGTCAGCCCGGCGGCGCCGCTCGCCAGGACCTCGTCGAGCAGGGTGGCGAAGCGGCCCTGGAGGCGGAGGAAGTCGATCAGGTCGCCCCGGGTGGCGACGCCCAGGGACCGGCCGGCGATGGCCGCGAGCCGGGTGACGCACTCCTCGTCGGTGAGCTCCTCGGCCAGCAGGCCGGCGGGCACCACGCGCTCGGCCAGGTCGTAGACCCGGCGCCAGCCCACCCGGCGGGTGCAGACCACCTCGCCGATGTCGAGCAGCCACTCCAGGCCGATCTTGGAGTCGGACCAGTCCCACCACGGGCCGCCGTTCTTGGCGCCGCCGACGTCGGCGGTGGTGAGCGGGCCGCTCTCGCGCACCTGCTCGCGCAGTTTGCCGACGCTGTCGGGCACCTCGTGCCAGCGGTAGCGGCGCTCGTGGTAGGCGCGCCGCCGGAACGCGTAAAGGGGCCAGTGCTCGATCGGCAGGATGCAGGCGGCGTGGCACCAGTATTCGAAGCTGCGGGCCGGATCGTCCCAGTAGGCCTTCTCGACGACGGGCCTGCCCACCGCGCCGAGCCGGGCGTAGGCGACGAGCTCGTGGGAGCGGGCGAGCACCGAGATGGTGTCGAGCTGGACGGCGCCGAGCCTGCGCAGCATGCCCTGCACCCCGCCACGGCGGCCGTCGGACCCGAGCAGCCCCTGGGCGCGCAGGACCAACCGGCGCGCCTCGTCGGGGGTCAGATCAGTCATGTCTGCGATTCCGTACGGGGGAGCATGGCCGGAATGCTAGCCACGGCCACTGACAGAAACGCCGGGGAATGAGTGGCCGGGGGCCGGCGTTCACAGGCTGAGACCCGTAGCCGTCGAGGGTGTCTCCCGGAGGGGCCGCTCCAGTGGGGGCCCGCTCGCGGGGGACGTCAGCGGGGGAGACCGTCAGCGGTGGTCTTCGGCGCGCATGCCCACCCGGGGCGCGTCGATCACCACGTCGGTGAAGATGTCGAAGACGAGGGCGAGGACGCCGCCCACCGCGAACAGGCCGACGCCGATCCAGATGAGCATCCAGTTGTCCATGGTCAGACCGAACCCGCCGACGATGGTGCCCAGCAGCATCACCGTCACGGCCAGCCACGAGGACGCGCGACCGCCGTGGCTGCCGAGATTCTCGGTCTGTTCCGACTTCTGGCCTTCAACCATGACAAATCCTCTCTTGCCCGGATATCCCGGTTACCGGGGCGAACCGGCCTTTGACCGGCGTACCATCTGCCCTCACAACATTCTCCCAGACGCGACCTGTGCCCTTGTCGGCACGGTGGCTGTGTCTGGTTGGAGAACCGCCTACGATGGCAGCGGGGAAGTTTGTCTCGGCCTCTCCTCCTGGCGGCGCCGCCGGGGTAGACCTGCGAGGAGCTTTACATAAAGTGGCAGCCATTCTCGACAAGATCCTACGTGCCGGCGAGGGCAAGATCCTGCGCAAGCTCAAGCGGATCGCAGACCAGGTCAACTCCATCGAGGACGACTTCACGAGCCTGTCCGACGCGGAGTTGCGCGCCATGACGGACGAATTCAAACAGCGCCATGCGGATGGCGAGTCGCTCGACGACCTGCTTCCCGAAGCGTTCGCGACCGTACGCGAGGCCGCGCGCCGCGTGCTCGGTCAGCGTCACTTCGACGTGCAGATCATGGGCGGCGCCAATCTCCACATGGGCAACATCTCGGAGATGAAGACCGGTGAGGGCAAGACCCTGACGTGTACTCTGCCCGCCTATCTCAACGCCCTTTCGGGCAAGGGCGTGCACGTCGTCACGGTCAACGACTATCTCGCCAAGCGCGACGCCGAGAACATGGGCCGGGTCCACCGCTTCCTCGGTCTGGAGGTCGGCGTCATCCTCTCCGGCCAGACGCCCGACGACCGCCGCAAGCAGTACCTCGCCGACATCACGTACGGCACCAACAACGAGTTCGGCTTCGACTACCTGCGCGACAACATGGCGTGGGGCCTCGACGAGTGCGTGCAGCGCGGCCACAACTTCGCCGTCGTCGACGAGGTCGACTCGATCCTCATCGACGAGGCCAGGACCCCGCTGATCATCTCCGGCCCCGGCGAGCAGTCCGGGAAGTGGTACCAGGAGTTCGCCAAGATCGTCCCGCGCCTGCGCCGCGGCGTCGAGGCGAAGAACCCCGGCGAGGAGAGCACCGGCGACTACATCGTCGACGAGAAGAAGCGCACGGTCGGCATCCTCGAGTCCGGCGTGGAGAAGGTCGAGGACTGGCTCGGCATCGACAACCTCTACAAGCCCGAGCACACCCACCTGGTCGGCTTCCTGAACAACGCCCTGAAGGCCAAGGAGCTGTTCAAGAAGGACAAGGACTACATCGTCGCCGACGGCGAGGTGCTCATCGTCGACGAGTTCACCGGCCGCATCCTCCACGGCCGCCGCTACAACGAGGGCATGCACCAGGCCATCGAGGCCAAGGAGGGCGTGAAGATCAAGGACGAGAACCAGACTCTCGCCACGATCACCCTCCAGAACTACTTCCGGCTGTACGAGAAGCTCGCGGGCATGACCGGCACCGCGACCACCGAGGCCAACGAGTTCCACCAGACCTACAAGCTCGGCGTGGTCCCGATCCCGACCAACCGGCCGATGGTCCGCAAGGACCAGCCCGACGTCGTCTACAAGACCGAGGACGCCAAGTTCAACGCGGTGGTCGACGACATCAAGGAGCGCCACGAGCACGGCCAGCCGGTCCTCGTCGGCACCACCTCGGTGGAGAAGTCCGAGCGGCTGTCCAAGGCGCTCAAGCGCCGCGGCGTCCCGCACGAGGTGCTCAACGCGAAGAACCACGCGCGTGAGGCGTCGATCATCGCCGAGGCGGGCCGCAAGGGCGCCGTCACCGTCGCCACCAACATGGCCGGTCGAGGCACCGACATCATGCTCGGCGGCAACCCCGAGTTCCGCGCCGACGTGGAACTGCGCCAGCGCGGCCTCGACCCGGTCGAGACCCCCGATGAATACGAGAAGGCCTACCCCGAGGCGCTCGAGAAGGCCAAGGCCGCGGTGCAGGCCGAGCACGACGAGGTCACCGAGCTGGGCGGCCTCTACGTGCTGGGCACCGAGCGCCACGAGTCGCGGCGCATCGACAACCAGCTCCGCGGCCGCTCCGGCCGTCAGGGCGACCCGGGCGAGTCCCGCTTCTACCTGTCGCTGGGCGACGACCTGATGCGCCTGTTCAACTCGGCCAAGGTCGAGGTGATCATGACGCGCCTCAACATCCCCGACGAGCAGCCGATCGAGTCCGGCATCGTCTCCAAGGCCATCGCCTCCGCGCAACACCAGGTCGAGCAGCAGAACTTCGAGATCCGCAAGGAAGTTCTCAAGTACGACGAGGTGATGAACCGCCAGCGCAAGGTGATCTACGCCGAGCGCCGGCGCGTGCTGGAGGGCGCCGACCTGCACGACCAGGTGCGGGGCTTCATCGGGAACGTCATCGACGGCTACGTCGACGGCGCCACCTCCGAGGGCTTCGCCGAGGAGTGGGACCTGGAGAAGCTGTGGAAGGCCTTCGCGGGCCTCTACCCCGTCTCGGTCAAGCTCGAAGACCTCGTCGAGGAGGCCGGCGGCCAGGAGAACGTCACCGACGACCTGATCAGGGAGCGCATCAAGCAGGACGCGCTGGAGGCGTACGCCAGGCGCGAGGAGGAGTGGGGCACCGAGGCGACCCGCGACCTCGAACGGCGCGTCATCCTGTCGGTCCTCGACCGCAAGTGGCGCGAGCACCTCTACGAGATGGACTATCTCCGCGAGGGCATCGGCATGCGGGCCTACGCGCAGAAGGACCCGCAGATCGAGTACCAGCGCGAAGGCTACGAGATGTTCAACGCGATGCTCGAGGGCATCAAGGAGGACTCCGTGGGCTTCCTGTTCAACCTGGAGGTGGAGGTTCAGGAGAACCCCATCGTCGAGGAGCAGGAAGACCCGATGCTGGCCGAGACGCGCTCGATCATCGCCCGCGGCCTGCGCGGCCCCGACCGCCCGGCGGAGCTGGAGTACACCGCCCCGGGTGAGCAGGGCGACGTGGAGCACACCCGCGTCCGCACCACCTCGGCCGAGCGCGCCGCCTACGGCAACGTCGAGCGCAACGCGCCGTGCCCGTGCGGGTCCGGCAAGAAGTACAAGCGCTGCCACGGCGACCCGAAGAACGCGAACAACTGACGCATCGCCGAAGCCCCCGCCCGAAGGACGGGCGGGGGTTTCGGCGTCTTCACGGCTCGTCCTGGCCCGCCGGGCCGCCCCGAAGGGATCAGGCTCGCCCACAGCGGGACCGGCCCTCTACGGGAGGGAGCGGCGCCATGGCTGGCTGGTCAGGCTGTCTCGAAGTCGGTGCAGAGCCACTGGACGCCGCGGCGTTCCAGGCGGAGGGCCAGGACGTGGTTGCGTTCGCCGCAGTGGACCAGCAGGCACATCTCCACGGCGCCGTCGCGGGGTTCCTTGACATGGGGGACGCCGACGAAGGGGGGCCGGCGGGTGTCGAGCATGCGACCGGCTCGTACCAGTTCGCGGTAGGCCTGGTCGGTGAGGCGGTCGGCGACCGTCTCCGGGGGCCGGCGGCCGGAGAGGACCTCCGCGAGGGCCTGGCCGAGCTGGCGCAGCCGGCGCTCGTCGGGGAGGGCGCCGGGCGGGCCCCAGACGAGGGGCGTGTCGAGCGCGAGCGAGCCGTGGACCTCGGGAAAGGGCGACATCACGAGCCTTTCGGGGGGTTCGGAGGGAGAGACGGTACTAAGAGGTTCCGGCCGAACCCCGGGATACACGGCCCGCCAACTTCCTCGATCCACGCCCCGGTTCGCGGGGGATGGCGAAGAACATCACCGCGACCTGGAGCGGCCCCGGCCGGCCGGGCCCGACGTTGCGGACCCGCACGCCCTCCGGGAGGTCACGACCGAATCGGGGTGGCCTCGCCCGAGTCCACGTCGGGCTCCGGCTCGCGGCCGGGGGTCATGATGTCGAGCCGCCGGATGAGGAAGCTGAACACCACGTAGTAGACGACCCCGTACACCGCTCCGAGCAGCAGGATACCCGGGAGGTTCTGGGTGTTGGACTTGCCGGCGTTGAGCAGCAGGTCGAGCAGCCCCGCGGAGAAGCCGAAGCCGAGCTGTCCGCCGATCAGGGTGGTGAGCGCCATGGCCAGCCCGGTGAGGACGGCGTGCACGGCCAGCAGCACCGGCGCGACGAAGATGAACGCGAACTCGATCGGCTCGGTGATGCCGGTGACGAGCGAGGCCAGCGCCGCCGACAGCATGATGCCGCCCACGGTGGCCCGCCGGTGCGGGGGAGCGGCCCGCCACATGGCCAGGGCGGCGGCCGGCAGCGCGAACATCATGATCGGGAAGAACCCGGCCATGAACTGCCCGGACTCGGGGGCGCCGCCGAAGTAGCAGTTCCAGTCGCCGCCGAGCACCCGCCCGCCCACCTCGCAGGTGGGCACCACGTGCCAGACGATCGAGTTGACGAAGTGGTGCAGGCCCAGCGGGATGAGCAGCCGGTTGATCAGCCCGTACAGGCCGGTGCCGAGCGGCCCGAGCGTGGTCAGCGCCTCGCCGGCGTGGCCGATCCACTCGCCGAGTATCGGCCACACCCAGCCGATGAGCACGCCGAGGCCGAGCGCGACGAAGGCGGTGAGGATGGGCACGAACCGCCGCCCGCCGAAGAACGCCAGCCACGACGGCAGCTTGATCCGGTGGAACCGCTGCCAGAGCAGCGCGCTGACCAGCCCTATCAGGATGCCGCCGAGCACCTTGGTGGGGTTCTGCATGCCGTGGTTGATGATCTCGACGATGCCCTGGTCCTGGACCTGGCGCAGGGTCACGGTCTCGCGGATGGTCGAGCCGGCGAACATCACCTTGCTCACCCGGTCGAAGACCAGGTAGCCGACCACGGCGGCGAGCGCGGTGGTGCCGTCGGACTTGCGCGCGAAGCCGATGGCCACGCCCACCGCGAACAGCAGCGGCAGGTTCTCGAACAGCGCCTCGCCGGCCGCGGCCAGCACGGCGGCGACCTCGGTCATCCAGGCGAAGCCGGCCACGTCGGCGAGCCCGCCCGGCGCCGCGCCGTTGCCGCCCAGCATGTCGGGCTGGCCGAAGCGGAGCAGCAGGGCGGCCGCGGGGAGGGCGGCGATGGGCAGCATGAGCGAGCGGCCCAGCCTCTGCAGCACGGTCATCAGGCGTGCGAACGGCGATGGCCGGGCGGCGGTGGTCTCGTTCACCGGGTGTTCCTCCGGGTCGGGCCCTCAACCCCGTCTTGCGGGCATTTCGAGTAGGGTGCGCAGCTGGTAGCGGTCGGCCCGATAGGTGGACACGCCCAGCTCGGCGCAGACGCCTCCGGAGAACGACCTGCGCTGGAGCAGCAGCACGGCGCCGCCGCGGGGCAGTTTGAGCAGGTCGGCGTCGCTCGGATCGGCGATCCCGCCGTCGATCGTCAGCTCGCCGGCGTCCATGACCAGCCCGTAGCGGCTCTCCAGCAGCTCGTACAGGGATCTGCCGGTCAGCTCGTGGTCGGCCAGGTCGGGGGCGAGCTTGACCGGGATGTGGGCGCGTTCGATCGACAGCGGCTCGCCGTCGGCGGTGCGCAGCCGTTCGATGAAGTGGACCTCCTCGCCAGGGGCGATGCCGAGCTCCTTGGCCAGGTGGGCGCTGGCGCGCATGATGCGCCGGTCGAGGTCGCGGGAGCCGGGCGCCATGCCCCTGGCCCGCATGTCCTCGGTGAACGACGTGAGCTGCAGCGCAAGCTCGATCTTGGGCCGGGCGACGAACGTGCCTTTTCCGGGCACCCGGTGCAGGCGCCCTTCGGAGACCAGGTGGTCGACCGCCTGCCGCACGGTCATCCGCGACAGCCCGAAGCGCTGGCAGAGCTCGCGTTCGGACGGGATCGCGGCGCCGATGCTCAGCTCGTCGCTGTCGATGAGGTCGAGCAGGATCTCGCGGAGCTGGAAGTACTTGGGCACCGGGCTGTCCGGGTCGATATGGGCCACGGGATCCTCCCCTCGATCGGAACTGTCTGATGAGCTATGGTTCGTACTGGTCTAGTCCGGACTAGACCACATGACGCGAAACAGGGTCAAGTCTGATCACCCCCGTACTTGAGGAATGAGCCCGAGATGACCAAGATGCGCAGCGAGATCGCCGAGCAGCCCGAGGCGCTGCGGGCCACGCTCGACTCCCTGCTGCCCAGGATCGACGAGGTGCGGGCGCTGGGTGAGCGGACCCGGCAGTTGCTGTTCATCGCGCGTGGCACCTCCGACAACGCCGCAGTCTACGGCCGTTACCTGGTGGAGGCGCACGCCGGACGGCTGTCCGCGCTCGCCGCGCCGTCCATCGCCACCACCTACCGCCGCAAGCTGGACCTGGACGGCGTGCTGGCCGTCGCGATCTCCCAGTCGGGCCGTACGGAGGAGATCGTGGAGACGCTGGCCTGGGCCAAGGACTGCGGGGCGGCCACCGTCGGCGTCACCAACGGCGGCCCGGACAGCCCGCTCGCCCAGGCGGCCGACCTGGCCCTGTGCACGGTCGCCGGGACGGAGGAGGCGGTCCCCGCCACCAAGACCTACACCACCCAACTGGCCGCGCTGGCCGTGCTGGCGCTCGGGCTCGGCGCCGACGTGGACAAGGACGACCTGCTGCGGGTGCCCGAGGCCGTGGAGAAGCTGATCGCCGAGCCGGGCGACCTGGACGCGGTCGTCGACGGGCTGGCCGACAAGCACGGCGTGGTCGTGTCCGGCCGTGGCCTGGCCTTCTCGACCGCGCTGGAGACCGCGCTCAAGCTCAAGGAGGCCTGCTACCTGCACGCCATGGGCCTGTCGTACGCCGACCTGCTGCACGGCCCGATCGCCGTGGTCGACCGCGACACCCCGGCGCTGCTCGTGGCCGCTGAGGACGGGCCGACGCTGCAGGGCACGGTGGCGCTGGCCGAGCGGGTCGTCTCCGCGGGCGCGGCGGCGTACACGATCGGCGGCGGCAGGGCGCTGGCCGGGGCGGGCACGGCCGCGCTGAACGGCCCCGAGCTGCCCGAGTGGGTGGCCCCGATGGGGCTCGTCATCCCCGGGCAGCTGCTCACCGAGGCGCTCGCGAGAAGGCTGGGCGTCGACCCCGACGCGCCGCGCGGCCTGAACAAGGTGACCCAGACAGACTGATCCCGGGGGCGGCCCGCCGCCCCTGAGTAGCCTGGTCACACAGCCATGGACGAGGAGGGCCTGATGGCGGCGGACGTGAACGCGCTGATCGCCGGTCTGGGCGGAGCCGGCAACATCATCGACATCGAACCCTGCATCACCCGCCTGCGCACGGAGGTGCACGACGCGTCCAAGGTCGACCAGGCCGCGCTCAAGGCCGCGGGCGCCCACGGGGTGATGGCGGCGGGGAACGTGGTGCAGGTCGTCGTCGGCCCCGAGGCGGACACGATCGCGAGCGACATCGAGGATCTCATCGGCTAGAGGGCGACACCATGACGACTGTCCTCGCCCCGGTGGAGGGGGCGGCGGTGGGGCTGGCCGCCGTGCCCGACCCGGTGTTCTCGGCCGGCATGGTGGGGCCGGGAACGGCCATCGACCCCTGCAGGGGGCCGGGCAAGGCTGTCGCGCCCATCGCTGGAAAAATCATGAAACTACACCCGCATGCGTACGTCATCGTAGGAGATGACGGCAGAGGCGTGCTGGTGCATCTGGGCATCGACACGGTGCAGCTCAAGGGAAGGGGGTTCCAGTTGCTCGCGGCGGAGGGCGACCGGGTGAGCGCCGGCCAGCCCGTCGTGGCCTGGGATCCCGCCGAGGTCGAGGCGGGCGGGCGCTCGCCCGTCTGCCCCGTCGTGGCGCTGGACGCGCTCGACGGCGCGGTCACGGCCCTGGCCCAGGGCGCGGTGCGGGCCGGCGACGAGTTGTTCCGATGGACGTGAAAGGGTCCGACCGGTACGGACCAGCAGGCGGATCGGCAAGAAGAAGGAGGACCATGGGCGAGCGGAAGGCGACCGTGGCCGCGGAGGTGGGGCTGCACGCCCGCCCGGCGGCCACGTTCGTGCAGACGGCGATGAAGGCCCCGATGGACATCACGGTGGCGCGGTCGTCGGGCGGCGATCCGATCAACGGCAAGAGCATCCTGCAGATCATGGCGCTCGACGTCCGCAAGGGTGAGGAGATCGTCATCAGGGCGGAGGGCGAGGGGTCGGAAGAGATTCTGGACGAGCTGGCGAACATCGCCTCGACGCCCTGACCGAAAAGGGGACGGCACATCCTCCGGTCATGGATAGCGTGGGAGCCATGCTTCGACGGATCGGTGCGGCAGGTCTCCTGACGATGTCACTCGCGGCGTGCGGCGGCGGGGCGGCGGGTGTCACGCCCGCCGCGAAACCGCCCGCCTCCGAGCCGAGCGCCGCCGCCGAGCCCACGACCGGAGGCAGCCCCGCCGCCGGCACGGCCAGCACGACCCCCGCCGCCGACCCGGTCAAGCGGGCGCTGGCGAAGATGAGCGTGCGCGAGAAGGTGGGCCAGCTGTTCATGCCGGTCGTCTACGGCACCGCCGCCGACACCGTCTCCGGCGAGAACCAAGCCCGCTACGGCGCGCAGACCCCGGCCAAGGTCGTGGCCAGATACCACCTGGGCGGCGTCATCCTGTTCCCGGCCAACGTCAAGAGCGTCGGGCAGGTGGTCGGGCTGACCAACGGGCTGCAGAAGTCCTCGGACGTCCCGCTCCTGATCGGCACCGACCAGGAGAACGGCCTGGTGTCGCGGATGTCGGCGGTGATGACCCGCTTCCCCGGAGCCGCCGAGATCGGCGCCACCGGCAAGCCCGCGCTGGCGCGCGACGTGGCCAGGGCCACCGGCGCGGAGCTGCGCGCGCTCGGCGTCAACCTGGACTTCGCGCCGGTGGCCGACGTCAACGTGGACGCGCGCAATCCGGTCATCGGACGGCGCGCGTACGGGAACAAGCCCCCGGAGGTGGCCAAGATGGTCGCCGCCGCGGTCAAGGGCTTCGACGCCGCCGGGGTGGCGTCCACTGCCAAGCACTTCCCCGGCCACGGCGACACCCGGATCGACAGCCACACCGGCCTGCCGATCATCAAGCACACCAGGGCCGAGTGGGAGCGCCTGGACGCGCCGCCGTTCAGGGCGGCCATCGCCGCCGGGGTCGACGCGATCATGACCGCGCACATCGTCTTCCCCAAGCTGGACCCGTCGGGCGACCCGGCCACGCTGTCCAAGCCGATCCTGACCGGGCTGCTGCGGAAGGAGCTCGGCTTCAAGGGCGTCATCTCCACCGACGCGCTCAACATGGCCGGGGCCCGGGTGAAGTACGACGACGGCGAGGTCGCGGTCCGCGCCGTGCTGGCCGGGGCCGACCTGCTGCTGATGCCGAACGACCTGCCGAAGCAGTATCAATCGGTGGTGAAGGCGGTCGAGTCCGGCCGGATCTCCGAGGCCCGGCTCGACCAGTCGGTCGCCCGGATCCTCACGCTCAAGAAGAACCGCGGCCTGCTCGGCAAGACGCCCGTCGTCTCGGCGGACAAGGCGGCCGAGGTGGTCCGCTCGGCCGAGCACCGCAGGCTGGCGGCCCGCGTACGCTGAGCGGGATTCGGTGATCCGTTATGTGGGGTTTCCCGCCGGTAGTTTCCGTCGTGCGACCCTCTACCCTGGAACCCGATCCGAAGGAGGAAACGTGGTCACCGGGGTGCTGATCGACTGGGGCGGGGTGCTGACCACCAGCATGTCCGACTCCATCGCCAAGTGGATTGTCGCCGACCGCATCGACGGCGAGCACTATCGGACGGTCATGCGCGAACTCGTGGACGCCGCCTACAACGGCCAGGGCGAGAACCTCATCCACGGCCTGGAGCGCGGCGAGCTCGACGCGACGGCCTTCGAGCACGACCTGGCGGCCCGGCTGCTGACGCTCGACGGCGTCCCGCCCGCGCCCGACGGCCTGCTGACGCGCATGTTCGCCGGGTTCGAGCGGGTCGAGGCCATGTACGACATGCTGCGCGAGGCGCGCGGGCACGGCGTCAAGACGTGCCTGCTGTCCAACTCCTGGTCCAACACCTACGAACGCGACGGCTGGGACGAGGTCTTCGACGCGGTCGTGATCTCCGGCGAGGTCGGCATGCGCAAGCCCGAGCCGCGCATCTTCCACCACGCGCTCGACCTGATCGGGCAGCCGGGCGAGTCGTGCGTGTTCATCGATGACATCGAGGCCAACATCGTGGCCGCCCGCGGGCTCGGCATGGCCGGGATCCACCACCGCGACCCTGACACGACCATCGGGGAACTCGAGTCTCTCCTCCGGCTGCCGTTGCGACGGGCATGATGGTGCCCGTGCAAGCTGCGAAAGGTTCCTGATGCGCGTCTACCTGCCGTGCACCCTGCCGGCGCTGGCCAGGGTCGTCGAGGCCGGTGAGCTGGGGCCCGCCCCGCTGACCGGATACGCGGTGACGCCCGCGCTGATCGAGTGGTACGCCTCCGGCGACACCGAGGAGCTCGAGTACGTCGCCCTCACCGAGGCCGCCCGCGCCTCGCTGCGCATGCTCGCCGCCGACCTGGCCGACGGCGTGCACGCCGCCCCCCGCCGCGTCGTGGTGGTCGCGGAGGTGGCCGACCGCGCCGTCCAGGCGAGCGCCGACCTGGAGGAGAAGGGCAGGGTGCGGGTCGCCGAGCCGGTCCCGCTGGCCAAGGTGGCCGCCGTGCACGTCGACGACGCGTACGCGGTCGCGGACGTCAAGGCGGCCCTGGCCGCACTCCCCGACGCCGACAAGGGCGACGACGACGCCCGTTTCGTCGTCGACGGCGCGGAGGCCCACGAGCTCATGTGGTACGCGACACAGGAGATTCCCGATCTTCTGGGCGCGTGACTAGGCTGGTGGGCGATATGACAAAACACATCGTCTGGGATTGGAACGGCACGCTCTTCCACGACATCGACGCCGTGGTCGGAGCAACCAACGAACTGTTCAAGCCGTACGAGCTTCCCCCGATCACCGCCGAGGCGTTCCGCGCCGTCTACACCAGGCCCATCTGGGTGGCGTACGAGCGGATGCTGGGCAGGCCGCTGACCGAGGGCGAGTGGGAGCTGCTCGACCAGGGCTTCCACGACGCCTACTTCCGGCTGGCCGAGGTCTGCGGGCTGGCCGTCGACGCCGAGCTGGCGCTGACCACGTGGGGCGGCACGCAGTCGCTCTGCTCGATGGCGCCGCACGCCCATCTGGTGCCCAAGGTCGACTCGTTCGGCATCACCCACCACTTCAGCCGGGTCGACGGGCTGACCGGGGTGACCGGCGGGGAGAAGGCGGCCCACATGGAGGCGCACATCGCCTCGGTCGACGTGCGCCCGCGCGACGTGCTGGTGATCGGCGACAGCGTCGACGACGCGGTGGCGGCCCGCCACGTGGGCGCCCGCGCGGTGCTCTACACCGGCGGCATGTCGACCAGGGCGGAGCTGGAGACGACCGGCTTCCCGGTCGTCGACACCCTCGCCGAAGCGCTCGGCCATGCCTGATCCGGCCTGATCCGGCCGGATCGGAGCCCCGGTCGCCGCGTCGGCCCTAATCTGGGCAGTGCTCGCTTACAGGAGGCTGCCATCAACCGCTTGGTGCTGTGGAACGTCGACCTCACGCTGGTCGACGTGGCGATCGTGACCAGGGACGCCTACGCCGAGGCGTTCCGCGCCGTGACCGGGCGTCCGCTGGTCAAGCTGGTGCCGCCGATGGGCCGGCCCGACTCCGAGATCATCTTCGAGACGCTGGCCGTCAACGGCGTCGTCGCCGACGACGGTCACCTGCCGCGGTTCCTCGACGCGCTGGCCTCGGCCTTCGCCGACCGGCGCAGGCGGCTGGCCAAGGAGGGCCGGGTGATGGCCGGGGCCAAGGACGCGCTCAGGTCCGTGGCCCGGCTCGACGGCGCCACCCAGGCGGTGCTGACCGGCACGATCAAGAGCAACGCGGTGCTCAAGCTGCAGGCGTTCGGGCTCGACGAGTACGTCGACTTCGAGCTCGGCGGCTACGGCGAGGAGCCCTACCCGAAGGCGAGCCTGTTGCAGGTCACGCAGGGCCGGGCCAAGGCGCGCCTGGGCGTCCCGTTCACCTCGGCCAACACCGTGATGATCGGCGACTCGGCGCGTGACGTGCAGGCGGCCCGCATCGGCGGGGCCCGGATGATCGCGGTGGCCTCTGGCCGCGCGACGGCGGCCGAGCTGCGCGAGGCGGGGGCCGACGTCGTGCTGCCCGATCTGTCGAACGCCGCCGAGGTGGTGGCGGCGGTGGCCGCCCTGACCAGCCCCACCGACCGCATAGCAGGCTGATCAGGGCCGCGAGGCGAGCGGCGTCAGGGCAGTTCGCGCAGGAAGCGGGCCGCGATCGGGGCCGCCACGGCGGAGCCCGCGCCGCCGCCTTCCACCACGACGGCGAAGGCCAGGTCGCCCTTGTAGCCGATGAACCACGCGTGCGAGGGCGGCTCCGCGCCCGACCCGTACTCCGCGGTCCCGGTCTTGCCCGCGGTGCCGGGCGGGAAGCGTACGGCGTGCGCGGTGCCGTCGGTGACGACGGCGGGCATGAGGACGCGCAGCGCGGCCACCACGTCGGGCTCCAGCGTGCGCGGCCGCAGCGTGTGGCCGGGCGCCTGTCCCTCGGCGAGGAGCCGGGGCGGACGCCAGGCGCCGTCGGCGATCGCGGCGGCCACCGACGCCATGTTGAGCGGGCTGGCCAGCACCCTGCCCTGCCCGATGGAGGCCGAGGCGAGGTCGGTGGCGTCCTTCGGGGCGGGGAACTCGGCCTTGACCGCCGGCACCCCGGGGGCGATCTTCTCGCCGAAGCCGAAGGTCCGCGCCACCTCCGTCAGGCGCTCGGCGCCCAGCTCCGACACCGTCAGGTCGCCGAACGTGGTGTTGCACGAGTGCGCGAACGCGTCGCGGAACGACAGCGTGCCGAAGTCCTTGAACCCGGCGTTGTGGAACGGGAAGCCGCCGATGTTCTGCTCGGCCGGGCAGGACACGTCGGCGTCCGGCTCGGTCCCGCCGGCGACGAGGGCGGCGGCGGTCACCACCTTGAACGTGGAGCCGGGCGGATACTTGCCGAGCAGCGCCCGGTTGAACCCGCCCGGCTTGTTCACCACGGCCAGGATCTCCCCGGTGGAGGGCCGCATCGCCACCAGCGCGGCGGGCTTGGTCACGTCCTCCAGGGCCGCCGCGCCGGCCGCGTGCACCTTCAGGTCGACCGTGAGGCGCACCGGCTCCTTCTTCCGCGTCCCCGACAGGGTCTTGAGCAGCCTGCCGCCCTCGTACAGCTGGACGTGGTGTGCGGCGCTGTCGGCGAACCGGTCGGGGAAGGTCTCGCGCAGCCCCGCGACGAGCTGCTGCACCGAGCCGGGCGTGCCCGGGGTGTCGACGCGGGTGCCGTCGGCCGCCAGCACCGCCGGGAGCTCGTCCTTCACCCGCGTCACCCGGATGGACCGCTTCCCGGTCAGCTCGGGGTGGAGGGCGGCCGGACTCCAGTCGATCTTCCAGGTGCGGTCCCGCTCGACGACCTTCAGGTCGCTCTCGTAGCTCCAGTCGGCCGCGCCCTGCACGGTGGCCTGGAAGCTGACCGCGCCGAGGTCGGCGGCGCTCGCGGCGAAGACGCCGTTGGGCACGTGCCGCCGCAGCGTGATGTCCTCGGCCTTCAGGTCGGCGAGGAAGCGCCGGTGCCGGCGCTCGAAGTCGGCGGGCGGGTCGGCGACCAGCTCCCGCATGGCCGCGTAGTCGCCCGCGCTCCACGCGCTCAGGTAGGCGCCGGCCACCTCTTCCGGCGAGCCGGTGGTGCGCAGCGCCCATAGGGCCCCCGCCGCGACCACCGGCACCATGATCGCGGCCCCGATCCACGGCCACCTGCGTCTCCTGCGCCGGGGCGGCTCCTCCGGCCGCAGATAGTCGTACATCTCCCCCAATTGTGATGCCATGCGTCGAGGACAGCAGAGCCCGGACACGGCTGTCCAATAGTGATATATGACCTTGATCGATATATATCTGGATATAGTGGCTGGCCATGGACCTGGTCCGGCACCTCCGCTACTTCACCGTCGTCGCGGAGGAGCTCCACTTCGGCAACGCCGCCATCCGGCTCGGCATGGCCCAGCCGCCCCTCAGCCAGCGCATCAAGCGCCTGGAGGAGGAGCTCGGGGTGCGGCTGTTCGACCGGGGCGGCCGCCAGGTCCGGCTGACCGAGGCCGGCCGGCTGCTGCTCGGCGAGGCCAGGGAGATCGTGGCCAGGGTCGACCGGCTGCACGAGCTGGCCCGGCACGGCGCGGGCGCCGCGCTGCGGGTCGGGGTCCCGCCCGACCTCGCCGCCGCCGTGATCGCCGCGCTGGTCGAGGGCTTCCGCGCGACCAACCCGGGAGTACGGCTGACACCCGCCGAGATCTGGACGGCCGAGCAGGCGACGGCGCTGGCCGGAGGCACGATCGACGTGGGCCTGGTGCGTCACCCGGTGAACGCCCCCGGGCTCGGCTTCGGCCCGCTGCTGGTGCAGCCCCAGGGCGTGCTGCTGGCCGCGGGCGACCCGCTGGCCCGGTCGGGCGAGCTGCACCTGGCCGACCTGGCCGGACGGGAGCTGGTGATGCCGCCCAGAGAGGGAGAGCCGGGCTTGCACGCCGAGACGCTCGCCGAGTGCCGCCGCCACGGCTACGTGCCCGGCCAGGTGCACGAGGGCGCCGGGCTGGGGCTCGTGCTGGCCGGGATGGCGGTGGCGTTCGCGCCCAGGGCCGAGGTGCCGGGCCTCGCCTGGCGGCCGCTGCTAGGCTCGCCCATCGCCTACCGGGTCTCCACGGCCTGGCGGGCCGAGACTGCGGCGGTCAAGGACTTCTCCGCGCTGGCCGTACGGACTCTGAAGGAGCGCGCCGGGATGACGGACGAGGCGGCGGCCCCCGTGCGGCGGGTCGTCCGGAGGCCGGGGATGCTGGCATGACCGGGCCGGCGTTCGCGGAGCTGTTCCGGGTGGCGGGCGTGACCGGCTGGCTGTTCGCCACCGACCTCGACTCCGGGCAGGAGATCGGCCACGGCGCCGACGAGCGGCTCCCGATGGCCTCGATGTTCAAGGTGGCGCTGCTGGTCGAGCTCTCCCGGCAGGCCGACGCCGGGCTGCTCGACCTGGCGAGCCGGGTGACCGTCACGTCCGCCGGCCGCGCCCCCGGCCCGACGGGGCTGTCGGCCATGCTCGACGACGTCACCATGTCGCTGCGCGACCTGGCCTACCTGATGATCGCGGTGAGCGACAACACCGCCGCCGACACGCTGCTCGGCCTGGTCGGCATGGACGCGGTCAACGCCATGCTGGAGGGCTTCGGGTTCGAGGTCACCCGGGTGCTGATGACCGCCGGCGAGACGAACGCGAGCATGGCCGAGGACACCGGGCACGGCTGGCCGTACCTCGACCCGGAGGACCTCGACCGGATGCGGGCGCTCGACCCCGCCCGCACCAACCGCAGCACGCCGCGCGAGCTGGCCCGCCTGTTCGGGCTGATCTGGCGCGACGAGGCCGCCTCGCCTCGGTCCTGCGCGTGGATGCGCACCGTGCTCAACCTGCAGGTCTGGCCGCACCGGCTGGCCTCCGGGTTCCCGTACGACGACGTGGCGGTCAGCGGGAAGACCGGGACGCTCCCGACGGTCCGCGGCGAGGCCGGCGTGGTCGAGTATCCCGACGGCGGCCGCTACGCGGTGGCGGTCGTCACCCGTTCGCTCAGCGCCGCGCTCAACCACCCGCGCGCCGACGCGGTGATCGGCACGGCCGCGCATATGGCGGTGGACCACCTGAGACGCCGGCAAGTTATGTGGGAGCGTGGGTAGGAAAACCGCCCGGCCTGTCGACAGGATGGGGCACATGGTTGCTGAAGGTGCACTTCTCTGGGAACCGACCGACGAGATCGTGGCGCGCGCCGAGCTGACACGCTATCTGGAGTGGCTCGGCCGCCCGGGTGCCGCCTACGAAGAGGTGTGGCAGTGGTCGGTGGACCACCCGGCGGAGTTCTGGTCGTCGATCTGGGACTACTTCGGGGTGGTCGGGGAGCGTGGTGACGGGCCCGTCATCACTGGGACGATGCCGGGGGCCGAATGGTTCACCGGTTCCACCGTCAATTACGCCGCGAACGCCCTGCGGCGCACCGAAGGCACCGCGGTGGTGTTCGTCTCCGAGGACGGCGCCCGCCAGGAGATCTCGTACGCCCAGTTGCGGGAGGAGGTCGCCCGGGTCCGGGCCGGGCTGGTGCGGCTCGGCGTGCGGCGCGGCGACCGGGTGGCGGGCTACCTGCCGAACATCCCGCAGGCGCTGATCGCGTTCCTGGCGACCGCCTCGCTCGGCGCCGTCTGGTCGGCCGGCTCGCCCGACTTCGGGGTGCCGAGCGTGATCGACCGGTTCAAGCAGATCGAGCCGAAGGTGCTCATCGCGGTCGACGGCTACCGCTACAACGGCAAGACCTTCGACCGCACCGCCGCGGTCAACGAGATCGCCGCGGGGCTGCCCAGCCTGCGCGCCACCGTGTGGATCCCGTACCTCGCCGCCGCCGAGGAGGGGCTGCCGCCGCAGCAGGCCGCGCCCGCGCCGCTGAGCACCCGCGAGATCCCGCACGGCGAGGTGATCGGCTGGGAGGGGCTGCGCGCGGAGGAGGGGCCGCTGGAGTTCGAGCCGGTGCCGTTCGGCCACCCGCTCTGGATCCTCTACTCCAGCGGCACCACCGGGCTGCCCAAGCCGATCGTGCACGGCCACGGCGGCGTCGTGCTCGAACACCTCAAGTCGCTCTCCTTCCACCAGGACCTGGGCGAGGGCGATGTGTTCTTCTGGTACACCACCACCGGCTGGATGATGTGGAACTACCTCGTCGGCGCCCTGCTGGTGGGCGCCACCGCGGTGCTCTACGACGGCTCGGCCGCCCATCCGTCGCCCGCCGTGCTGTGGCGGATCGCCGCCTCGGAAGGGGTGACCTACTTCGGGGTGGGCGCACCGTACATCATGGCCTCGATGAAGGCCCAGATCGTCCCCGAAGGGCTGGAGCGGCTGCGCGGGGTCGGCTCGACCGGGTCGCCGCTGCCGCCCGAGGGGTTCGCCTGGGTGGCCGAGCAGTTGCCCGGGGTGCCGATCGGGTCGTTCTCCGGCGGCACCGACGTCTGCACCGGCTTCGTCGGGGCCACCCTCCTCCACCCGATCAGGGCCGGGGTCATCCCGTGCCGGTCGCTGGGGGCGAAGGTGGAGTCCTTCGACGCCGCCGGCCGGCCGGTCGTGGGCGAGGTCGGCGAGCTGGTGATCACCGAGCCGATGCCCTCGATGCCGGTCATGTTCTGGAACGACCCCGACGGCGAGCGCTACCGCGAGAGCTATTTCGACGTCTACCCCGGCGTGTGGCGCCACGGCGACTGGATCAAGCTGAACGACGACGGCAGCTGCGTCATCTACGGCCGCTCCGACTCGACGCTCAACCGGGGCGGCGTGCGGATGGGCACCAGCGAGTTCTACCGGGTGGTGGAGCGGTTCGGCGAGGTGGCCGACAGTCTTGTCATCGACACCGGCCAGCTCGGCAAGGAGGGGCGGCTGCTGCTGTACGTGACGCTCGCCGAGGGGGCCGAGCTGACCCCGGAGGTGGAGCAGGCGCTCCGCACCGCGCTGCGCAAGGAGCTGTCGCCCCGGCACGTGCCCGACGAGATCCACGCCGTGCCCGGCATCCCGCGCACGCTGTCGGGCAAGAAGCTGGAGGTGCCGGTACGCAAGATCCTGCTCGGCACCCCCGTCGAGCAGGCGGCCAACCCCGACGCCATGGCCAACCCCGAGGTGCTGCGCTACTTCACACCCTGAGCGGGCGCAGCGCCGCCGCCCAGGAGAGAAGCTGGTCGAGCATGAGCGTGAGCCGCTCCTCGTGCTGCGGGCCGGGGCGCGGCACGACGAAGTCCTCGAAGTCGTTGTAGATCGAGAGCGTGACCTGGGCGGGCACGTCGGCGACCTTGAGCTGGCCGAGCACCTGACGCAGGTGCTCGGCCGCGCGGGCGCCGCCGTCGACGCCGTAGCTGACGAAGGCCGCGGCCTTGTCCGCCCACTCGGCGAACAGGAAGTCGATGGCGTTCTTCAGCGCGCCCGAGGTCGAGTGGTTGTACTCCGGGGTGACGAAGACGAACCCGTCGAACCCGGAGATCCGCTCCGACCACGCCTTGGTGTGGTCCTGGGCGTACTGCCCGGTGGCGGCCGGCAGCGCCTCGTCCAGGTGCGGCAGCGCGTAGTCCGCCAGGTCGACCAGCTCGTAGTCCGCGTCGCCGCGCTTGACCGCCAGATCGTGCACCCAGTGGGCGACGCCCTCCGCGACGCGGCCGGGCCTGGTGCTGCCGATGACGATGCCAATCCTGACCATGGGAAGCTCCTCAGAGAGTGATGATGATCTTGCCGCGGGTCCGGCCGGCCTCGGCCCTGCGGTGCAGGTCGGGCAGGGCGGTGAGCGGGTGGGTCTCGGCGATGTCGACGACCAGTTCGCCCTTGTCGATCAGCGCCGCCAGCTCGGCGAGCCGGGCGGGGTCGTTGCCGGTGGTGAAGTGACGGGCGTGCGGCGCGTCGATCGGGGTGGCGGCGGTGACGATCAGCTTGCCGAGCGGGGCCAGCGCCGCCGCGTCCGCCTCGGGGACGGCGGCCAGGTTGAGCACCACGTCCATGCCGCCGGGCAGCGGTTCGGCCGTGTAGTCCACCACCTCGTCCGGGCCGAGCCGCCACACGGCCTCCCGGCTCCTGGGGGCGGCCGTGGCGATCACGTGTGCCCCCGCCCGCTTGGCGAGCTGCACCGCGAACATCCCGATGGCCCCGCCCGCCCCGTTGATCAGCACGCGCTGCCCCGGGCCGATCCCGCCCTCGTCGAACACCGCGTTCCAGGCCGTCAGCCCGGCGACGGGGATCGCGGCGACGTGCTCCAGCGGGATGGCCGTGGGCGCCGCGGCCAGCTCGTCGGCCCGCGCGACCGCGTATTCGGCGGCCGTGCCGCTGACCAGCCCGTGCACCGCGTCACCGGGGGCCAGGCCGGTCACCCCCGGCCCGGCCTCCTCGACGGTGCCCGCCAGGTCCCAGCCCAGCGTGTGCGGCAGCGTGATGTCGAGGATGCCCTGCAGCAGCCCCTTGCGCAGCCCGATCTCGGACACGTTGAACGAGGTGGCCGCCATCCGGACGAGCACCTCGCCCGGCCCGGGAACCGGACGCGGGACGTCCTCGAAACGGATCACGCCGGCGTCGCCGTACTCGTGGATGCGCGCGGCGCGCATCAAGGATGGGGGCATGAAGCCCTCCTTTCGTCGTGAGCAACGCTAGGAGGGCTGACTGTCAGTTCCAATGCGTATCTGTACTGGATTCATACGCGATCGTCTTCGGGCTTAGACTGCACGTGTGGACGTTCTCAGTGATGTGATCGCCGGCATGCGGATCGGGCTGCCGCACTCCGTGCGCGTCGCCTGGCGCGCCCCCTGGGGGCAGCGCTTCCCCGGGATGCCGGGCTCCGCCGGGTTCCAGGTGATCCTCCAGGGCTCCTGCTGGCTGCGGCCCGACTCCGGCGAGCCGATCCAGCTCCACGTCGGCGACGTGCTCTTCTTCCCGCACGGCCACGGCTACGCGCTGGCCGACTCGCCCGCCACCGAGGTCGCCGACAGCCACTGCGAGCCCGACGCGGAGATCGAGCTGTTCGCCTCCGCCTCCGCGGGCGGATCCGGGGCGGCCACGGTGACGCTCTGCGGCGGCTACCGGCTCGACCAGACCCGCGGTCACCCGCTCCTGCGCGACCTGCCCGAGCTGATCCACCTGCCCGCGCGCCTGGGGGAGAACCCCGAGCTGCGCGCGGCCGTCGCCCTGCTCGCCGCCGAGATCGCCAACCCCGGGCCGGGCGCCGACACCGTCGTGGCCAGCCTGCTCGACACCCTGCTGCTCTACATCCTGCGCGCCTACATGGACGTCGACGGCGAGCGCTGCACGGTCGGCGGCTGGGCCGCCGCCCTGGCCGACCCGGGCATCAGCGCCGCGCTGGAGGCCGTCCACGGCGACCCCGCCCACCCGTGGACGGTCGCCACGCTCGCCGATCTGGCCGGGCTCTCCAGGGCCGCCTTCGCCCGCCGCTTCGCCCAGCTGGTGGGCCGGCCGCCGCTGGGCTACCTGACCTGGTGGCGGCTCTCCACCGCCGCGCGGCTGCTGCGCTCGACCGACGCGCCGCTGAGCGAGGTCGCCCGCCGCGTGGGCTACGGCTCGGAGTTCGCGTTCGCCAACGCGTTCAAGCGGGCGCACGGGGTCGCTCCGGGCAGATACCGGCGCGATTCCAGTCCGCAGACGCCGGCGCTTGTCACCTGACGTCCATCATGGCCAGACTTTTCGGCGTTTCGCGGCATTTTGACAAGCGAGAGAAAAGTGTTCGCCCGACAGCGCCTTTCGGTGGAAATATACGGAACCATGCGTAATTGGCCGTTTTTCCGACTTTCTATCACGACGCCGCGTCTCGAACTTCGCTATCCCTCGCTGGCGGACCTGGACGAGCTCGCGGAACGCGCGGCCGAAGGCGTGCACGAAGCCGGGGTCATGCCGTTCCTGTTCCCCTGGTCCGAGGGATCCCCGGCCGAGCGGGCCCAGCGCACGGCTCAATACCACTTCCGCCAGTGGGGGGAGCTGTCCCCGGCCAAGTGGTCGCTGGACTTCGTGGTGGTCTTCGAGGGCCGGATCGTCGGCACGCAGGCACTGGCCGCCCAGGACTTCACGATCCTGCGGGAGGTGTCGTCGGGGTCCTGGCTGGGCCGCCGGTTCCAGGGCGCGGGCATCGGCACCGAGATGCGCGGCGCGGTGCTCCACCTGGCCTTCGCCGGCCTGGGCGCCGAGTACGCGACCACCGAGGCGTTCGAGGACAACCAGGCCTCGATCGCGGTGACCAGGAAGTTCGGCTACCACGACGACGGCATCGCCCTGCACCGGCGGCAGGGCAGGCCGGTCGTCATCCGCAACTTCCGCCTGCCCCGCGCCGATTGGGCCCCGGCGGAGGGGATCGAGATCCACCACCTGGGCCCGTGCCTTCCGCTGCTCGGCCTGTGACGATCAACCGGCCTCCGCCACCCGCAGGGCGAGCGCGGGACACATGTCCACCGCCCGTCGGGCCTCCTTGTACATCCACCCGGGCACCGTGCTGAACGACGGGAACCCGTAGTCGTCCAGTTGCACGAACTCCGGCAGCAGGTGCGCGCAGAGCCCGTGCCCCTGGCAGCGGGTCCAGTCCACCTCCAGCCGGTACTCCGGCTCGTCCTCACGCTCGGGCATCGGCAGCACGCCGCGCACCGGCCGCCCGCAGGAGCCGTGCTCCAGGTGGAGCGCGATGTCCTCCTCGAACGCGTCCAGCGACGACAGCACGAACCTGGCCGTGCCGTCCGGGTGGAAGCAGGCTCCCCGCCGCTCCACCGCGCGCACCGAGCGGCGCACCGCGTCGATCGAGCCCGTGCCGTCGGCCAGCGCCGTCAGGCCCCTGGCCACGTCCGGCAGGCCCAGCCGGCACGGGCCGCACTGCCCGGACGACTGGGCCGCGAGATACGCGGCCACCCGGGCCGCCTCGCCCACGGGGCACGTGGAGTCGCCGAGCGGGACCACGATGCCGGCGCCCAGACTGCCGCCCGCCTGCTTCATGCCCTCGCGGGACACGATGGCCGACATGGCCGTGCGGGCGTCCAGCCAGGCGCCGTGGTAGCCGCCGATCAGCACGCCGTCGCCGATCTCCGCCTCGCACACGTCGAGCACGTCGATCAGCCTGGTGCCCGTCGGGGCCTCCACCACCGCCGGGTTCGCGGCGCCGCCGCTCACCGTCAGCAGCACGGTCCCGGGCTCCCGGGTGGTGCCGACCTTCGCGTACTGCTCGGCCCCGAGCTCGGCCAGCACGGCCAGCTGCGCGTACGTCTCGGTGTTCGACAGCAGCGTGGGCAGGCCGTCCACGCCGCTCGTGCTGGCCCGCCGCTTCCTGCCGGGCGGCACCGGCTCCAGGCCGTTGACGGCGCGCACCAGCGCGCCGCCCTCGCCGGAGATGAACCGCTCCTGCAGGCCGACGACGCGGATCCCGATGCGGCTCTCGGCGGCGCCCGCCACGTTGGCGGCGCGCCGCTCTGCCACGGCCGCGGTGATCGACGACTCGGCCACCTCGCCCGCCACGGTGGCGACCACCACCTCGCGGGCGTTCAGCGCCTCCGCCGCCAGCACGGCGCCGTCCAGCACCAGGTGCGGGTTGCGGACCAGCAGCATCGCGTCCTTCGAACTGGCGGGCTCCCCCTCCGCCCCGTTCACCAGGACCACGCACTCGCCCGAACCGGCGGCGTCGGCGACCGCTCGCAACTTGCGTGCGAACGGGAACGCCGCGCCGCCGCGCCCGCGCATGTCCACCTCCTCCACCTGGGCGATGATGTCGTCGAGCGTGCGGGGCACCTGGTCGCCGTGGAGCGTCCGATGGGCCGGCAGATCCAGCCTCCTGGTGTGGTCGAGTCCGGCGGTGAGCCGGGCCGGTCCCAGCCGCAGCACGCGCGGCACCGAATGGGGGATCACGGCTTCTCCTGGTCGATCACGGGCGGGATCATCCCGCCTCCCGATACTTCCGCCGGGCCTCGGCGAGGCTCACCGGCGCGTTGACCCCCGCGGGCACCTCTACGGGTGCGTCGCTGACCTCGGGCGCGTCCACCCACTCCGCCGTCTGCGGCGGCCGCAGCGCGGTCGCCAGCAGGCGGATGAGCAGCGCCGACGCGACGGCGGCCAGGCTGGCGATGTACGACCAGGAAACCCAGCTCGCCGCCCACCGGCCCGCGGTCAGCCCGTGCAGAATGGCGACCGGCCAGGCCACGTAGGCGCAGGCGTGCATCAGCCGCCACACCCACGGCCTGCCGGTCACCGCGAATCTCCCCCGTACGATCCCCGTGATCACGACCACGACCATCGCGTCGAAGGCGACCGTCCCCAGGCCGATCCAGATCCCCGCGACGGGGACCACGAGCGCGATCGGCGGGACGTGCAACAGCGAGATCATGAGCGCTACGTGCGTGAGCAGGAACGCCGTCCCGGCGAACGCGGCGGCCCGGTGCGCGAGCTGCGCGCGGACCCGGTTCGCCGGGGACAGGAAAACACGTTCGGTGGTGAGCAACCCCAGGGCGACGGCCGCTGTCAGGGACACCAGCGCCAGTACACCCGCGTAGTACTCGAGGAAGCTCACCCCTCGGCCGAGCATCTCCATGCCGCGGTCCGTCAACGTCAGAGCGAAGACCGACAGAAGGATCGCGGCGATCGACGCGCTCGCCCCGAGCCGGATGTTCCTGGTATCCAGCTGGGTCGGGGCGTGCCGGGGGTGTCGTCTGTGGAGCATCCATTCCCTCCAAGGTCGGATGAGGGTGCGACTCGGGAGGGCCTCACTCGGCCTCGTTGCGGCTCCCGGGGACGGAGGTCAGCAACGACGGCCTCGGTTGATGCAGTTGACGACGGTGTTCATGAGCCGTTCCGGCATCACGTTCACGAAGTCGCCGTGGTCGGTGATCGGGTTGTGCAGCTGCTCGGGGAAGGCGTCGAGGGCGAACGAGGGGCCCCTCGGCACCGAGTAGGCGAGCGTCATCCGCAGCTGCGGGACCGGCTGGGTGCCCTGCGGGCAGGCGCCGCTCTGGTCCGGGAAGACGATGTGCGTACGGTGGTTGGCGCTGTCGGTGTTCTGGCCGTCCCAGCAGCTCGGGAAGTCCATGATCCGCAGGACCTGGCTGCCGCGCGGGCACAGCGGGTACTTGTCGGGGCTCACCCGGTTGCCGAAGCCGCTGCAGGACCAGCCGGCGCGGGCGTTGGCCGGGCCGTTGGTGGCGGCCTTGGCGTCACCGGTGATGACCCGCAGGAAGCGCGGCATCGCCACGACCCGGGCTCTGGCGTTCCCGCGGAATTGCAGGGTCACCGCGCGTGGACGGAGCACCTGGCCGACGTTGCGATCCGGGTCGTCGATGTTCTGGTCGACCAGCCGGTTGCGCACGACCGGCCAGAAGTACGTGGACTTGTCGCCCAGACGGCACGTGGTGCCCGCGGCTTCCAGGCTCTCGTCGGTCGAGAAGGCGTCTGCCGACAGGTTGCCCACGTAGTCGTGCAGGTGGTGTGCTCCATTGCGCACTCCGGGAGCGACGATGAAGTTGTCGGGGTTGAAGTGGCCCTCGCCGTTGGTGCCGCAGCGGGAGACGAACGAGCCTCGCGAGCCGCCGCGCCCGATGCGGGCGTCGAGGCGCCTCGGCGCGATCTGCCTGATGTCCACGAAGTCGGTCACGAACGGGCCGATGTTGAGGCAGTCGTTCTCGTCGCCGGTGGGCGACGGAGACGGCGACGCGGTGCCCGTCGGCCGCTGGCTGGGCGTGGGGCGGTTCCTGCCGCGGTTCCGGTCGCGGTCACGCCGGCCGAAGGTCTCGGCCGACGCCTCGGGGTCCGCCGCCGGGTCACGGACGAGCGCGCCGCCCTGGTTCTGGTCCTGCTGGTCCTGTTGGGCCCCCTGGTCCTGGCCCTGCTGGTCGTTCTGGTTCTGGTCCTGCTGGTCCTGCTGCTGGTCGCCGTTCTGGCCCTGCTGGTCCTGGTTCTGGCCTTGGTCCTGGTCCTGCTGGGCGCCCTGGTCCTGGTCCTGCCCGTTGTCCTGGTTCTGGTCCTGGCCCTGGTTCTCCTGATCCTGCGGAGCCTGATCCTGCTGCTCGTCCTGGTTCTGGTCCTGTGGGGCCTGGTCCTGCTGCTGCCCCTGCTGCGGCGGGCGCTGCTCGGTGATCTCGCAGTCGGCGAAGGCGGGCTGGGCGCCGCCGACGACCGCCGCGGACACCAGCCCGGTGGCCACCACCGCTAAGGCAGACATGGCCGCGGCCATGCGTCTGGATCTCATGGTTGTCTCCTCGGGTCGACCGCCGCTGGGGCGGGTGCTGCTTGTGAGGGGATCGGCGGTTCCGGGAGCTCGTCGTAGTTGACCAGGCCGGTGGACTCCAGCAGCGTCATGTGCCGCATGACCACCGTCACAGCCGTTCCGGCGAACTTCCTGACCACGGAGTTGCGGGTGCCGGCCCTCACGTTCGCCACCACGGCGAACACCTTGCCGTGCGCCGCACGCAGCAGCCTGGCGAAGTCCCGGTCGAACGCGGGACCGGTCTCGGCGGCCAGCTGCGCCATCCACCGTTGCTGGTCCGGGCTCGGCCGGTCGGGCAGCGGGACGTTCAGCTGCGCCGCTATCCGGCGTACCTGAGCGTCGAGCTTGGTGTGGTCCTCCACGAGATGCGCCCCGACGTCCTTGACGCGCGCGGAGTCCGCGCGCTCCTGGGCCCATTGGCCGACGGGGATCTCCCAGAGGCCGGCTTGCCGCACCTTGACGAGGAAGTCGCGGTCCGCGGGCCCGAGCGGACCCGAGGACGTCTGCGTCACCTCGGTGAGCACGGCCGTGTTCGCCTGCGGCATGACCAGGAGGATCGTGACCGCTGCCGCGAGTGCGAAGCCGCCGAACATCACTACTTCGCCACGCAAAAGCCTGTGCATGGTGGGAGGTACGCGGCCTTATCACGGCCGGTTCACCCATCCTGAGGAATAGTCAGAAATAACTGGAGTTATCGGAGTGGCTACCGGACTGATAACGAAGGTGTAAAGATGTGCCCCGTGCTAGGTCACCTCGACGGCAGGTTCGAGAGTGCTGATGCCGAGGCGGAGCACCGCATCGCGGTGCTGTACCAGGAGTTCGGCGGCCCTCTACTGCGCCACGTACGCAAGTCGACCGGTAACGATCTGCAATGGGCTGAGGATGTGGTGCAGGAGACGCTCGTCCGTGCCTGGCGCAACTCGGCCAGACTGCAATGGGAACCGGGCCTCCTCTGGGCGTGGCTGCTCACCGTAGCCCGCCGCATTGTCATTGACGGACGTCGGCGAAAGAGCGTTCGGCCTCACGAGGTCGAGCCACCGGAAGTCGACATGATGGCGGTGCCCGACGGCTCCGAGAGAGCGCTGTCCGCGATCGTCGTGGCAGACGCTCTGCGCAGCCTGTCGGACGAACACCGCGAAGTTATTGAACAGACCTACCTACGGGACCGTACGATAAGTGAAGCGGCGGAGATTCTGGGGATCCCGCCGGGCACGGTGAAGTCCCGGCTCTACTACGGCATCCGGGCTCTCCGTGAACTTCTGCGGGACAAGGGGGTAGCCGGCTGATGCATGACGGGGTGGCCGCCTACGTCCTCGGCGTGCTCGATGATTCGGAGCACGAGGCGTTCGAGCGCCACCTCGAGATGTGTGAGCAGTGCCAGGCTGAGCTCGTGGAGCTGTCCGAAGTGCCGGAGAGACTCGACGAGCTCAAGCAGGCGCCCTCCGCGTCCGAAGACGACCCGCCACCGATGTCGATGTCACGTTGACGTCTTTGCCCTTTTCGGGTGGTATCGGTACGGCGGGGCGTGCGCCCGGTTTCGCTTCACCGGGGATGTGGGGGAGGTGTGCGGTGGGCATCGACGACGATGCGCCCGTCCCTCGCGACAGGCAGTTCGGTGAGGAGGGCCGCCGGGTTTCCTACGGCGGCTACCTCCGACTGCCCGGCCTGCTCGCCCAGCAGCAGCCGCAGTCGGAAGCCCCCGACGAGCTGCTCTTCATCACCGTGCATCAGGTCTACGAGCTCTGGTTCAAACTGCTGCTGCACGAGCTGGAGAACGCCCGCGACGCGATGTTCGCCGGTGAGCTGTGGCAGGCCAGGCATCTGTTCCGGCGCGTCCACGCGGTGGAGCGGGTGCTGGTCGAACAGGTCCAGGTCCTGGAGACGATGACGCCTCAGGACTTCCTGGCGTTCCGGGCCAAGCTCGCGCCGGCCAGCGGCTTCCAGTCCGTGCAGTTCCGCGAGCTGGAGTTCCTGTCCGGGGTGAAGGACGCACGCTACCTCGACCGGCTCAAGGACGCCGGCGACGAGGAACGCCGCCGGCTGCGCCACCGCCTCGACCAGCCCACCCTCTGGGACGCGTACGTCGCCGCGCTGTCCCGCCGGGGGCTGCCGGTCTCCGACGACACGGAGATCATGGAGTCGCTGCTGGCCGTCGCCCGGGACCGCCGGTCCCACGACGACCTGTGGCAGCTGGCCGAGGATCTGCTGACCCACGACGAGACCACCGCCCTGTGGCGGATGCGACATGTCCAGATGGTGGAACGGCAGATCGGCACCAAGTCGGGCACCGGCGGCTCGACCGGTGCCCCTTATCTGCGTAGTCGTACGCAAATGCACTATTTCCCGCTGCTGTGGGAACTCAGAGCCTGGCTGTAACACCGCCATGGCGAACCCTCACAAAGGAGTGAGAGCGAAATGCCGCTCGACGAGGCCAAGGATGAGCTGCTCCAGAGAGCCGCGCGACAGTGCGCGGTGGGCAGCGACCATGTGAGCCCCGAGGAGGCACTGTCCTTCCTACGCGTCTACTACCGGCATGTGGCCCCTGAAGACCTGCTCGATCGCAACCCGGTGGACGTGTACGGTCCGGCGATGTCGCAGCGGCAACTGGCCGAGACGCGCCCTCAGGGCCGGCCCGTGGTCCGGGCCTTCACCCCCACCCTCGACGAGAACGGCTGGGACCCCGGCCACTCCGTGGTCGAGGTGGTCACCGACGACATGGCGTTCCTGGTCGACTCGGTCACGATGGAGCTCGACCGGCACGGCGTCGGCGTCCACCTGGTGGTCCATCCCCAGATCCGGGTCCGCCGCGACATGACCGGCAAGATGCTCGGCCGCGGCCAGGAGGACGTCACCGGGCAGATGCTGGTCGAGTCGTGGATGCACATCGAGATCGACCGCCAGCCCGACCCGGCGGTGCTCAAGGGCCTGGAGGCCGACCTGCTGCGGGTGCTCACCGACGTGCGGCACGCCGTCGAGGACTTCCGCAAGATGCGCGCGCTGGCCGTGCAGACCGCCGAGGACCTCTCGGTGAACCCGCCGCCGTTGCCGCCCGCCGAGGTCGAGGACAGCCTCGACCTGCTGCGCTGGCTCGCCGACGGGCACTTCACGTTCCTCGGCTACCGTGAGTACCGGCTGGAGAGCGGCGAGGAGGGCGAGACGCTGCGCGCCCTGCCCGGTGCCGCGCTCGGCATCCTGCGCGACGACAAGGTGCACTCCGACAGCTTCTCCTCGCTCCCCGCCGAGGTCCGCGCCAGGGCCCGCGAGAAGCAGCTGCTCATCATCACCAAGGCCAACTCGCGCGCCACCGTGCACCGCGCCGCCTATCTGGACTACATCGGCGTCAAGCTCTTCTCGGCCGAGGGTGAGGTCATCGGCGAGCGCCGCTTCCTCGGCCTCTTCACGCACGTCGCGTACAACGAGTCGATCTCCCGCATCCCGGTGCTCCGCCGCAAGCTGGCCGCGGTGATCGAGGCCGCCGGGCTGACCCCGGAGAGCCACGACGGCAAGGACCTCATCGAGATCCTGGAGACCTTCCCCCGCGACGAGCTGTTCCAGACCTCGGTCGAGCAGCTGCTGCCGATCGCGCTCGGGGTGCTGCGGCTGCGCGAGCGCAAGCAGGTCAAGCTGTTCCTGCGGCGCGACGACTACGGCCGCTACATCTCCTGCCTGATCTACCTCCCCCGCGACCGCTACACCACCAAGGTCCGCCTGGAGATGCAGGCGGTCCTGCTCAAGGCGCTGGGCGGCCAGACGCTCGACTACAGCGCGATGATCGGCGAGTCCGCGCTGGCCCGGCTGCACGTCGTCATCCGCGGCGAGCGCGGCAAGCAGCTCCCGCCGCCGAGCGTGGACGTCGGCGAGCTGGAGGCGCGGCTGGCCGCGATCACCCGCTCCTGGGAGGACGATCTCGGCGCGGCCATCTCCGAGATGACCTCCGAGGAGGAGGCGCCGGCGCTGATCAAGCGCTACCACGTCGCCTTCCCCGAGGGGTACAAGGCCGACTTCCCGCCCAAGATGGCCGTGGTCGACCTGCGCCGGCTGGAGCAGCTCGACGGCGCAGGGCCCGACGAGATCGACCTCAACCTGTACGAGCCGTACGACGCGACGGAGGGCGAGCGGCGCCTCAAGATCTACCGGCTCGGGTCGCCCATCTCGCTGTCGAAGATGCTGCCGCTGATCCAGCGGCTCGGGGTCGAGGTGGTCGACGAGCGCCCGTACGAGATCGACAGGGACAACAACCCGGCCACCAAGAACGCCTGGATCTACGACTTCGGGCTGCGTTACACGCCGTCGCCCGAGGTCGAGAGGGACGACTTCAAGGAGCTCTTCCAGGACGGGCTGATGGCGCTCTGGCACGCCGTGGTGCCCGCCGACGACTTCAACGCGCTCATCCTGAAGGCCGGGCTGACCTCCCAGCAGGTCGAGATCCTGCGGGTGTACGCCAAGTACCTGCACCAGGCCGGCAGCACCTTCTCCCAGCGCTACATCGAGCAGGTCCTGCTCGGCAACGTGCGGCTGTCCCGGCTGCTGGTGCGGCTGTTCGAGGCCAGGCTCGACCCGCGCCGCTCCGACGAGGTCCGCGGCGACCTGACGGGGGCGCTGAAGGAGGAGATCCTCGGCGCGCTGGACGAGGTGGCCTCGCTCGACCAGGACCGCATCCTGCGCGCCTACCTGGAGATGATCGAGGCGACCCTCCGGACCAACTACTTCCAGCGCGTCGACGGCCGGCGCAAGCCCTACATCGCGCTCAAGTTCGACCCACAGGCGATCAGCGTGCTGCCGCTGCCCCGGCCGCAGTACGAGATCTTCGTGTACTCGCCCCGGGTGGAGGGCGTCCACCTGCGCTTCGGCAAGGTCGCCCGAGGCGGGCTGCGCTGGTCGGACCGGATGGAGGACTTCCGGACGGAGATCCTCGGCCTGGTCAAGGCCCAGATGGTGAAGAACACCGTGATCGTCCCCACCGGCTCCAAGGGCGGGTTCGTCGTCAAGCGCCCGCCCGCGTCCGGCTCGCGCGAAGACCTGCTGGCCGAGGGCGTCGCGTGCTACCGGATGTTCATCTCCGGCCTGCTCGACGTCACCGACAACCTCGTCGACGGCAAGGTCGTGCCGCCGCCCGACACGGTCAGGCACGACGGCGACGACACCTACCTCGTGGTCGCCGCCGACAAGGGCACCGCGACGTTCTCCGACATCGCCAACGAGGTCGCCAAGGAGTACGGCTTCTGGCTCGGCGACGCCTTCGCCTCCGGCGGATCCATCGGGTACGACCATAAGGCCATGGGCATCACCGCCCGCGGCGCCTGGGAGTCGGTCAAGTACCACTTCCGCACCACGGGCGTGGACGTGCAGACCACCGACTTCACCGTGGTCGGCATCGGCGACATGTCGGGTGACGTGTTCGGCAACGGCATGCTGCTGTCGGAACACATCCGGCTGCTGGCCGCCTTCGACCACCGCCACATCTTCATCGACCCCAGCCCGGACGCGGCCCGCTCCTACGCCGAGCGGCGCCGCCTGTTCGAGCTGCCGCGCAGCTCCTGGGCCGACTACGACGCCACGCTCATCTCCAAGGGCGGCGGCGTGTTCCCCCGTACCGCCAAGTCCGTCCAGCTCACCCCGCAGATCCGCGACGCGCTCGGGCTGCCCGGCGACGTGGCCTCGCTACCGCCCAACGAGCTGATCAGCGCCATCCTGCGGGCCCCCGTCGACCTGCTGTGGAACGGCGGCATCGGCACCTACGTCAAGGCCGCCGCCGAGTCCCACGCCGACGTCGGCGACAAGGCCAACGACCCGGTCCGGGTCGACGCCGCCGACCTGCGCTGCAAGGTCGTCGGCGAGGGCGGCAACCTCGGCCTCACCCAGCCGGCCCGCATCGAGTTCGCGCTCAACGGCGGGCTCGTCAACACCGACTTCATCGACAACTCGGCCGGCGTCGACACCTCCGACCACGAGGTCAACATCAAGATCCTGCTCGACCAGGTGGTCCGCGACGGCGAGCTGACCGACAAGCAGCGCAACCAGGTCTTCACCTCCATGACCGACGAGGTGGCCGATCTCGTGCTGCGCGACAACTACGCGCAGAACGTCGTCCTGGCCGCCGCCCGCGCCCAGGCCGTCGACATGCTCCACATCCACGCCCGCTACCTGCGCCGCCTCGAACGCGACGGCCGGCTCAACCGGCAACTGGAAGCCCTGCCGTCGGACAAGGCGCTCGCCGAACGCCGCCAGGCCAGGCTGGGGCTGACCGCGCCCGAGTTCTCCGTGCTGCTCGCCTACACCAAGCTCGTCGCCGACGCCGAACTCCTCGGCACCGACCTGCCCGACGACCCGTACCTCGCGCCCCGGCTCGTCTCGTACTTCCCGTCGGCGCTGCGCGAGCGGTTCCGGCCCTACATGGACGCGCACCCGCTGCGGCGCGAGATCATCGTCACCGGCATCGTGAACGACCTGGTCAACTCCATGGGGACCACGTTCCTGTTCCGGGTCGGCGAGGAGACCGGGGCCTCCCTGCCCGACATCGTCCGCGCCTTCCTCGTCACCCGGGAGGTCTTCGACCTGGCCAGCTTCCACCGCAAGGTGGAGTCGCTGGACAACGAGATCGACACCGCCACCCAGCTCGCCATGCTGCTCGAAGCCCGCAAACTGGGCGAACGTGGCACCCGGTGGCTGCTCACCAACCGCCGCACGCCGCTCGACCTGGCCGGCTCCGTCGGCTTCTTCGTCAAGGGCGTCAACGGGCTGCTCGGCCACCTGCCCAAACTCCTCACCGGCCCCGACCTGGCCGCCTTCGAGGACCGCCGCGACTCCTTCGTCGCCCGCGGGGTGCCCGCCGACCTGGCCGAACGGGTCGCCGCCATGGTGCCGGCCTACTCCACGTTCGACCTGGTCGAGATCTCCTCCATCACCGACCGCCCGGTCAACGAGGTCGCCGAGGTCTACTTCGACCTGGCCGACCGCCTCCAGCTGTCCAGGCTCAGGGAACGGATCATCTCCCTGCCCCGCGACAGCCGGTGGAACGCGATGGCCCGCGCCGCGCTCCGCGACGACCTCTACGCCGCGCACGCCGCGCTCACCCGCGACGTCCTGGCCCACAGCACCCCGGGGCTGCCCCCCGAGGAGCGGCTGGCCCGATGGGTGGAGGCCAACTCGGCGGCGGTCCGGCGCAGCAGGCAGACGCTCTCCGAGATCTGGGAGAGCGACAACTTCGACCTGGCCACGCTGTCGGTCGCGCTCCGCGCGATCCGCACCCTGGTCTCGTCGACCAGCCTCCCCCACACGGAGGCCTGATTTTCCGAAGGGCGGCGCCGGCTTCGACCGGCGCCGCCCTTTCGCTTCCGGGACGCCGCTTCTGGGGACGCCTCTTTGGGACGCCGCTTTTGGGGACACTGCCGAAACTGTTCGAAGTGTTATAGTCGAATGCGAACAGTGGGAGGTGGTCATGTTGCGTTCCTCCGACTTCGCGGCGCCGGGCCGGCTACGTCGCCTGACGCTGACGATCGTTCCTCCCCTGCTCGTGGTGGTCGCACCCCAGATGCTGGTCGGCCGGCACGGCGACGAGCTGCCCGCCCGTGCCTACGTCGACAACTGGGCGGCGGACGCCGCGCACGCGCCCACCTGGGAAAGCTGGCTCGCCCAGCAGTGGCTCCCGCTGCTGCTGTTCGAGGCGGCGCTGCTCGTCCCCTTCCTGTGCTACTGGCGCCTGCCGCGGTTGCAACGGGGCATGGCGGCTCTGGCGTCCGCCGTCGGCGCCTCCCGCGCGGCATCGGTCGCGCTGTCGGTGACGGCGCTCGCCGGGGCGCAGGGCCCGGTGCCCGCGCCGCCGTGGCACCTGCCCGTGGAGATCGCCGTGACCGCGGTGGCGGTGGTGCTGGGCTACCTGGCCGCGGGGCCGCTCCCGGAGCCGCCCGAAGCGACCGCCGTGCCGGGGCCGGAAGCGCCCGCCATGACGCTCGGACCGTCGCAACGCGTCCTTTTCGTCACGTCGGCGTGGTCGGCGCGCCGGCTGGTGGCCGCCGTGGCGCTGGGCGCGCTGACCGTGCTGAGCGTCGGCAACGGCTCCGGCGCCTGGCAGGGCACGGCGCTGCTGGGCGTCTGGACGGTCTTCCAGGCGGCGCAGGCGCGCACCAGGCTGCAGATCGACCACACGGGCCTCACGGTGCGCGCCGCCTGGCTGCCCGTCCTGCGCCGGACGGTGCCCTACCACCTGGTACGGTCGGCGCAGGCCGACGCCCAGCCGCCGGAGGGCCGGTACCGTCTGGAGGACGGCGGCGAGGGCTGGGGAGTCGTCAGCGGGAGAGGACCTGTCCTGGTGGTGCGGCTGGGCGACGACCGGCGGTTCGTCTACTCCACCCGGGAGGCCGAGATCGCGGCGGCGCTGGTCAACGGATGGCTGACCAGGCAGCGCCGAGGGAAGACGGCGTCATGCTGATCAGCATCGACCACGCCTCGCCGCAGCCGCTCGCCGACCAGGTGGCCGCCTCGGTCCGGGCGGCGCTGGCCAGTGGCGCGGCGGAGCCCGGTGACCGGCTTCCTTCGGCGCGCGACGTGGCCGCCGCGCTCGGCATCAACCTGCACACCGTGCTCCGGGGCTACCAGCAGCTTCGCGACGAGGGGCTGGTGGAGCTGCGGCGCGGCAGGGCGGCGGTCATCACCGACTCCGCCGACCGGCTCCGGGTCCAGCTCGCCGAGGCGGCCGAGGAGTTCGCCCGTGTCGCGCTGCGGGCCGGAGTCTCCGAGGAGGAGGCCCTGGAGGCGGCACGCGCGGCCTGGCACGCCGTACGGGGCTGAACAGCAGTGGCGCGGGGGCCGTCGGGGACGTTACTGGCCGGTGGCCTTGGTCAGGGCTCCTGAGTGGCCGATGACCTCGGCCGCCGCCGGGGCCGCCGCCGAGGGGACCGCGGTCACGTACGTGTTGATCTCCGTGAGCCGGAGGTTGCGCCGGACCACCGGGGCCGAGATCGACCAGCGCGCCGATTCGGGCACCGGGATGTAGTCGTCCTCGGCCGTCTTGGTCGTGGTCGTGGTGGTGCGCGACAGTGAGTACTGGATGACGGCGCCGCCGCCGGCGGTGCGCAGCCCGTACACCGGGAAGTCGCCCGCCTGGAAGATGGAGTCGTAGCTGAAGCCGTTCTTCTTGGCCTTCTCTCTCGCCTCGGTGATCTGGGACGCCACGTCGGTGGTGTGGGGGCCGTCGGCGAGGAGGCCGGCCGCGACGCCGTCGGTGCCGGTCTCGGCGACGGTGGCGTGCAGGGGGCCGATGAGCTGGGGGCGGATGGTGATGCTCCGGTCGTCGTCGGAGATCGCGGTCGCGTACCCCTGGGGGTCGAGCTCGACGGCGGGTCGGTCGGCGGCGTCGAGCAGGCGGGCGGCGGCGCTGAGCCGCCAGTCGCCGTTTCTGGCGAAGGTCAGCACGGTGGGCTCGCCGTCGCGGTCGGCCAGCACCGAGAACCACGGGGTCTGCGCGCCCGTGGGGAAGCGCGGCACGTAAAGGGTGGGGGAGCCCCACTCGTGGAGGGGCGGACGGCCGCCGCTGGACAGGTAGGCGACGGCGGTGAGCCGGGCCTCGGAGTCGCGGACGTACTCCATGGCGAGCCGCAGGTCGCCGGAGGCGCGCAGCACGTTGTCGGCGGCGGCGAAGGTGGCGAACACCTCGCCCGCCTCCTGGAGCGTCACCTCGGGCTCGGCGGGGGCGGGCGTCGCGGACGGCGACGCGCTCGGCGCGGAGGAGGCGGCGGGGGTGGGCGAAGGGCCGGCGGCGGAACCCGTGCAGCCGGACGCGCCCGCCAGCAGGACGGCGGCGAGCATCAGCGCCATCCGCCGACCGTGTACACGCACCTGGCCATGTTATTCGGCCCCCCGTCGGTCGCGTACCCTAAGGAGGCGTGGCAGACATCGATCCAGCAGATGAGATCAACGAGCTCGCCGGCACGCTCCGCAGCATCAAGGACGTGCTCGACCTCGACTCCATGCGCAAGCAGATCGAGGAGCTGGAGACCCAGGTTGCCGCCCCTGACCTGTGGGACGACCCCGACAAGGCACAAAAGGTCACCAGCAAGCTCTCCCATCTCCAGGGGGAGCTCAACCGGGTCGAGGGCCTGGCCCGCCGCCTCGACGACATCTCGGTCCTGTTCGAGCTCGCGGCCGAGGAGGCCGACGCCGACACGCGCGCGGAGGCCGACAAGGAGCTGATCTCGCTCCGTTCCGACATCGGCGCGCTGGAGGTCCGCACCCTCCTGTCGGGCGAGTACGACGCGCGCGAGGCCCTGGTGACGATCAACTCCCAGGCGGGCGGCGTCGACGCGGCCGACTGGGCGGAGATGCTGCTGCGGATGTACCTCCGCTGGGCCGAGCGCAAGGGCTACCCCACCGAGGTCTACGAGACCTCGTACGCGGAAGAGGCCGGCATCAAGTCGGCCACCTTCGCGATCAAGTCGCCCTACGCCTACGGCACGCTCCGCGGCGAGCACGGCACCCACCGCCTGGTGCGCATCAGCCCGTTCGACAACCAGGGGCGCCGCCAGACCTCGTTCGCGGGGGTCGACGTGGTGCCGGTCGTGGAGCAGACCGACCACATCGACATCAACGAGGACGAGATCCGCGTCGACGTCTACCGCTCGTCGGGTCCCGGCGGCCAGGGCGTCAACACGACCGACTCGGCGGTGCGCATCACCCACCTGCCGAGCGGCATCGTCGTCTCCTGCCAGAACGAGCGCTCCCAGCTCCAGAACCGCGCGACGGCGATGAACGTCCTCCAGGCCAAGCTGCTGGAGCGCAAGCGCCAGGAGGAGGCGGAGAAGATGTCGGAGCTGCGCGGGGCGACGACCACCTCATGGGGCACGCAGATCCGCAACTACGTCCTGCACCCCTACCAGATCGTGAAAGACCTGCGGACCGGCACCGAGGCGGGCAACCCGTCGGGGGTCCTCGACGGTGATCTCGACCAGTTCATCGAGTCGGAGATCCGCTGGATGCGGCGCCAGGAGTCAGAAGCCCAGTAGGTGTTCGAGCATCAGTGACGCGAAGAGGGCCACGATCAGCACGACAGCGATCATGGCGGGTGAGAGACCGGCGAAGCCGTGGCCGTGCAGCCGTTCGCGGTTGGCACGGCAGACGGCACAGCGGCCTTCGATGACCGGGTGAGCGCACTGGGCGCATACGAGGTGTTGGCAACTCATGTCAGCCCCAAGTCTAGCCGCACAATCGTTTTGTTTCCGTTATGGACGTTCCATGCCAGTCTTCCCCCTAGACTGTGCTCCAGCCAATCGGAACGTCGATCAACGGTAAAGCCGGGCGTCCCCGATCGGCGAGCGGCGGGAAGTGGGCATGTGCCACCCTCGCTTCCGTCCTGACCCCTAGACTGGCATGCCGTGATGCTCTCGTGATCCATTTCGATAATGTCACCAAGGTCTACACGAACCAGAACAGGCCCGCCCTGGACCACGTCTCCGTCGACGTGGACAAGGGCGAGTTCGTGTTCCTCGTCGGTCCCTCGGGATCAGGCAAGTCCACCTTCCTCCGCCTGATCCTGAAGGAGGAGCGGCCCAACTCCGGCGCGATCCACGTCGCCGGCAAGGACCTGGCCCGCCTCTCCAACTTCAAGGTGCCTCACCTGCGCCGCCGCATCGGCTGCGTGTTCCAGGACTTCAGGCTGCTCCCGAACAAGAACGTCTACGAGAACGTGGCGTTCGCGCTCGAGGTCATCGGCAAGCCCCGGCGGTTCATCCGCAAGGTCGTGCCGGAGGTCATCGAGCTGGTCGGCCTGGAAGGCAAGGCCCACCGGATGCCCGACGAGCTGTCCGGCGGCGAGCAGCAGCGCGTCGCCATGGCCCGCGCCTTCGTCAACCGGCCCATGATCCTGCTGGCCGACGAGCCGACGGGCAACATCGACCCCGCGACGAGCATCGGCATCATGAAGGTGCTCGACCGGATCAACAGGACCGGCACTACGGTCGTCATGGCCACGCACGACGCGGCCATCGTCGACTCCATGCGCAAACGTGTCGTGGAGCTGGAGGACGGCAAGATCGTCCGCGACCAGTCGCGTGGCGTGTACGGCCAGGCGTACTGACAGGGAGCAGCAGAGAGAATCATGCGGGCGAACTTCATCTTCTCCGAGGTCTGGATCGGCCTCCGTCGCAACCTGACCATGACGATCGCGGTCATCATCACCGTAGCGGTCGGCATGGCGATGCTGGGCGTCGGTTTGATGATCAACGCCCAGGTCGGCATGATGAAGGACTACTGGTACGACAAGGTCGAAGTATCCGTATTCCTCTGCACCAAGAACAGCGACATGCCCTCCTGCAAGGGCAAGGCCGTCACCCAGGCCCAGACCACGTCGCTCAAGCAGCAGATCGAGGGGCTGCCCGGGGTCGAGCAGGTCTTCTACGAGGACCAGGCGACGGCCTACAAGAACTTCCGCGAGGCCTACAGCAACAACAAGCCGATGGTCGAGGCCGCCAAGGTCGAGGACATGCCGACGTCCTTCCGGGTCAAGCTGGTCGACCCGGACAACTACCAGCCGGTGATCGAGGCCTTGCAGGGGCAGCCCGGCGTCTCGCAGGTGATCAACCAGAAGGACCTGATCGGCCAGTTCTTCACCATGCTCGACAAGCTGCGCGGCGCCGCCATCGTGGTGGCCGTGGTGCTGGTGCTGGCCGCGGCTCTGCTGATCGGCAACACGGTCCGGCTGTCGGCCTTCAACCGGCGCCGGGAGACGGGCATCATGCGCCTCGTCGGCGCCTCCAACCTCTACATCCAGCTGCCCTTCGTCATGGAAGGCATGATCGCGGGCCTGATCGGCGGCGTGTTCGCCGCGGTCATGCTGATCGTGACCAAGGTGCTGCTGTTCGACGAGGTCGCGCAGTTCCTGTCGTCCAGCGCGGCGACGATCGGCTGGGACGACGTCGCGTCGGTGATCACCTTGACTATGATCATCGGTGTGGTGATCTGTGTGCTGGCGTCGTTCGTCACGCTCCGCCGGTACCTCAGGGTCTAGCGGATCGCCGGTAAGGTCGAAGCATGCCACGTGAGACCGGGCGGAAGGTCATCGCCCAGAACAAGCGTGCCTGGCACGACTACCACATCGAAGACACCTTCGAGGCGGGTCTGGTGCTGCAGGGCACGGAGGTGAAGTCGCTGCGGGAGGGCCGCGCCTCGCTGGTCGACGGCTACGCCTCCGTCGAGGGCGGCGAGGCGTGGCTCCTCAACGTCCACATCCCCGAATACGCCCAGGGCACCTGGACCAACCACGCCGCGCGCCGCAAGCGCAAGCTCCTCCTCCACCGCAAGGAGATCGACAAGCTCGCCAGCCGGGTCAAGGAGGGCGGGCTCACGATCGTGCCGCTCCAGCTCTACTTCAAGGACGGCAAGGCCAAGATCGAGATCGGCGTCGCCCGCGGCAAGAAAGACTGGGACAAGCGGCAGTCGCTGGCCGAGAAGCAGGCCAAGCGGGAGATGGCCCGGGCGCTGCGCCACCGCACCCGATGAGCCGAGTCCGCCGCACGCTCGCCGCGACCGTCACGCTGGCGGTCGCGAGCATGACGCTGACCGGCTGCTTCGAGGAGGCGTCGCCGCATGACGCGGTGCGCGACTTCCTCGTCGGCTGGCAGTCCAACGACTACGACCTGGCCGCCTCCCGCGCCGACGGTGACCCCGCCGCCGTGCGCAAGGCGCTGGCCGACGCCAAGCTCCAGCTCGACGCCGCCTCGTTCCGGTTCCGGATCAAGAGCCTGACGGTGACCGGCGACCGGTCGCGGGCCGAGTTCGGCGTCGAGGTCGACCTGGGCGACAACAACCCCCTGTGGACGTACGACAGCGTGCTGCCGCTCCATCTCGACGGCGGCGTCTGGAAGGTCACGTGGTCGCCGTCGGTGCTCCACCCGCAGCTCAAGGAGGGGCAGCGGTTCGCGGTCAAGGCCGAGCCGAAGCCGCGCCAGCCGGTCGTCGACCGCGGCGGCGACCCGCTGCAGCAGGACACGTTCCTGTACGTGGCCGGCGTGGTGCCCGCGCAACTCGGCGACCGCGCCGAGGAGGTCGTCAAGCAGCTGTCCCAGATCACCGGCTACGCCGAGGACCGGCTGCTGAGCCGGATCCGCTCGGCGCCGCCCAATGAGACGGTGCCGCTGATCACCTTCGGCCGCACCCGCTACCAGTCGGTGAGGCAGAAGCTCGCGGCGATCCCCGAGGTCAAGACCGTCACGGAGAAGCAGCCCGTCGACCCCGCCGACCCCAAGCAGATCGTCGGCCGGGTCAGCGCGCTCACCCCGGAGACCGAGCAGAAGCTCGGCGGCCCCCAGCGGGCGGGCGACTCGATCGGCCAGAGCGGGCTCCAGCAGACCTACCAGGGCTACCTGACCGGCTCCACCGAGACCCAGGTCATCATCCTCGACCTCACCACGGGCGAGGAGGTGGCCTCGCTGCAGCAGTGGCCCGGCCGGCAGAACCGCTCGGTGCAGACCACGCTCGACGCCGGCGTGCAGGCGGCCGCCGAGCGCGCCGTCTCCAGCACCCGCACCAGCGCCCTGGTGGCGGTCGACCGCACCACCGGTGAGATCCGCGCCGTCGCCACCCGCGGCCTGCACCAGGAGAAGGACGCGCTGGCGGGCAAGTTCCCGGCCGGCACCGCGTTCTCCGTCGTCGCGGCCGACGCCATACTCAAGGCCGGCGTACGGACCAAGCAGAAGCTTCCCTGCCCCGCGGAGCGCACGGTCGGCGGCGCCCGGTTCGTCGACGCCGGTCAGGTCACCGGTTCCTCGCCCACGTTCCAGGAGAACTTCGCCCAGGGCTGCGTCACCGCGCTGGCCTCGCTCGCCCGCCGGGTCAACGGCGACGACCTGGCCAAGAGCGCCAAGACCTTCGGCATCGGGCAGCCGTGGCGGCTGCCGCTCAAGTCGTTCAGCGGCTCGCTGCCCGCCTTCGCGAGCGACGCCGACAAGGCCAAGGCCATCGCGGGCCAGAACGTCGAGGTGAGCCCGCTCAGCATGGCCCTGGTCGCGGCGGCGGTGGGGTCGGGCACCTGGCGGCCGCCGGTGCTGGTCACCGACCCCGACGCCCCCGACACGGCGGCGGAGGTGGCGCCCGCGCCGCAGCCGCAGCCGCAGCAGCTCGACCCGCAGGTCCGCAAGGCGCTGACGGCCATGATGAAGGCCGGCGCCCAGGGCACTCCGGCGCAGGCGGGCAGCGGCCGGGTCTACGGCGTGGCGTCCGCGGCCGCCGGCAAGGAGAACAACGCCTGGTTCGTCGGCTGGCAGGGCGATCTGGCCATCTCCGTGTTCACCAGGAACTACGACCCCGCGGCCGTGGCCGGCAGCTTCTTCGCGGCCCTGGGCGACTCTCCGTGATTTTTTGTGACACCGAGCAACCATCGGGCGGGCCGTTCGCGTCTTACTGAGTGACCGGTCCCGCTCGGGGGGTTGCGGGACCAGTCGCCGTGATGAGATCAGGACTTCATCTCGGGGGAAGTCCTGCCGTCATTTGACCGGCTCGACCCTGCCGGTCGCCCCCGGGAGCGTGATGCTGCTGTGCTGCGCTCCCGGGGGCTCCACGGGGACTTCATGGGGACTTTCACGAGGACTTCACAGGGACTTCACGGGCCGCCCCACGGTGTTCGCCGCTCACCGGGAATCAAGTTGGCATCCAGGGCGTTGTCAGAGGTATCGTCGTCATGCTCGATCTCTTCGCGGGGATCGTGTTGACAACTCCACAGGGGGTGACTGGCTTCGACTTTGGCCTTGCAAGTCAGGTGAAGCGGGCCGAGGACTGCGGACATAACCTCGTTAATCCTGTGACCGCAAACAACAAGTGCCAATTCTAAGCGCACTGAGGTCAGCCAGGGTTCCCTGGCTCTCGCTGCCTAAGTAGCGAAACCTCTGTCAGCCCGAGAGTGCCTTCGGCTCGGGGTCTGGCATCGTGAGAAGGCTCAACCGTTCAACCCGGCCACGGGGGTGAGCGGGAAAACCAACAGTGGCTGAGCCCGTCGGCGACTCGCCTGCGTGATCGCCGGGGCTGAGAAAAGCACAGCAGGCTGCGCCCGGAGAAGCCCTGTCTTGGGGTTGAAGGACGCGGGTTCGATTCCCGCCACCTCCACCTGTGTTCCGTGTGCGCGCACCCGGAACGGATCGCCGAAAGGGCGGTCGGAACGGCGATTCGCCGATCCGGCCGCCCTTTCGGCTTCTCACCGGGCGTCCGGCGGGTCGGTCAGGGGCAGGGCGCGCTGGTCGAAGAACAGCCGCGCCACCAGGTCACCCCGGGAGCCGGTGCCGGACTTGGCGAAGATCGACTTCAGGTGGTCCTGCACGGTGTACGTCGCCATCCGCAGCCGGCCGGCGATCTGCCGGGTCGGCAGACCCTGGGCGACGAGCTCGGTGACCTGTCTCTCCCGCTGGGTCAGCCCGTACATGTCGGCCAGCAGGGGCGCCATCTCGGCCGGACGAGCGGCTTCGAGCAGCACCGCGACCGGCGCCGGCGGGCCCTCGCCGAGCAGGGACGCGCGGACGATCACCCACCGGCCCGTCCGGGTCCGGACGCGCGCCCGGGCCGGCCTGAGACCGGCGGCGGGGCCCGCCCCACCGGCCCGATCCACCCCGCCTGACCGGTCGTCACCGCCCGCCCGGTCCACTCCGCCGGCGATGGCGCGGGCCTGGCGGGCGACGGAGCGGATCACGAGCGGCAGCCTGGTGCCGGCTCGCTCGCCGGTGCCGAGCTCGTCGACCCACTGCTGGGCCTCCCGGTTGGCGAGGTCGACGCCGTCGTCGGGGTCCAGCACGAGCATCCCGGCGTCCGCGCCGCCGGCCGACGCGTCGTCCAGCAGCAGCGCCCGGCGCAGGCCGTCGGCGATCAACCCGGACAGCGACGAGAGGAACCGGACCTCCGGCGTCGAGAAGTGGGCGCTGCTCGTCTCGCGGAACACGGTCAGCGCGCCCCAGGTGCCGGTGCTGCTGGACAGGACGATCCGCAGCTCGTCGGCATAGCCTCCGGGACGCCGGACCTCGCGTTGCCGGCGGCTGAGGTCGAGGTCGCCGGCGGTGGCGTCGCTGAGGCTGGCCGCGGTCGTGCCCGCGCGCGCCAGATCGACCCACTTGGTGTAGTCCGGTTCGCGCAGCTCGATCTCGACCAGGCGGCTGATCGCGTCCGCGGGCAGCCCGTTCTCGACGAACTCCGCCGTCGGCAGCATGGTGGCCGGGTCCATGGTCATCAGGCAGGAGCCCTCCGCCGGCACGGCCACGTCCAGGACGTCGTCCACGGCGCGCCAGTAGTCGGCCACGGGCATCCCGCGGTGCACCAGCCGCATGAGGTCGGCGCGGACCCGTTCGCGCACCTCCGGGGCGTAGACCATGCTCCAGCGTATCCGCAACCCCCAGAAACATGGGGATAGCCGACATGGGCACGGTCGCAGGAGGCTGGTGGCACAAGATCGAAGGAGTCACCATGAGGACCTTGCACCTCGGGCTGCGCGTCGCCCATCTCGATCGTTCGCTGGCGTTCTACACGGCCGTCGGCTACGAGGTCGTCGGAAGCGTGCCCGGCACGCCGATCGGTCATCTCACCATGCTCAAGCTGCCTGACGACGAGTTCGTCACTCTTGAGCTCGTCCACGACGGCGAGCCGGTCGAGCGCGGCACCGACGTGAGCCACCTCGTCGTCAAGGTCGAGTCGATGGCCGGCACCCTGGACGCCCTCGCCGGGCACGGGATCAAGCCGGTCGGCCAAGGCCACGAAGGGGAGGACGGCCCGCTGACGGCGTTCATCATCGACCCGGACGACCGCCGGATCGAGCTCGTCCAGTGGCCGCCGGGCCATCCCGACGGCATGACCAGAGCCGACTTCGAGGAGGGCCGTTCCCATGGGTGAGGCGCCGATCCGGTTGTACATGTCCATGTCCGTCGACGGATTCATCGCGGGACCGGACGACCGCAAGGGCCAGGAGCTCGGCCGTGGTGGCGGGCGGCTGTTCAACTGGCTCGACGACCGGATGTCCGACGGGATCAACGGGCAGGTGTACCGCGAGGCGCTGGCCACCGGCGCGGTGATCTCGGGACGCCGCACGTTCGAGCTGGCGGGCCGATGGCAGGGCGACCATCACGACGGCGTGCCCATCCACGTGCTGACCCACCACGTCGACGAGGGCGACGTGCCGCCCGGCAGCGCCCGGTTCTACACCGACGTCACCCGGTGCGCCGTCGAGGCCAGGCAGGCCTCGGGGGACCGCGCGGTCATGGTGCACGGCGCGGGCGCGGCCCGGGCGTTGCTGGCCGCGGGTCAGCTCGACGAGATCGAGCTGCACCTGGTCCCGGTGCTGCTGGGAGGCGGCCGCCGGCTGTTCGAGGCGACCGATCTCGGCGCCGTCGAGCTGGAGCCGATCCGCCGGCTCGACGGCCGCGACGCCACCCATCTGCGCTACCGCGTCGCCCGCCGATGAAGACGGACGAGCCCGGACCGGCCGGGCTCGTCCGCGTGCGTCAGGACTCCTGCTTGACCATGTCCCGCAGGCGGTTCTTGAGGATCTTGCCCGAGGCGTTACGCGGCAGTTCCTCCACCACGACGGCCTTGGTCGGCTTCTTGTACGAGGCGAGCCGGGTGACGCAGTAGTCGGCCAGCTCCGACGCCGAGGGCGGGTCCTCCTTGTCGCTCGGGACGACGACGGCCACGGGGGTCTCGCCCCACTTCTCGTGCGGGGTGCCGACCAGGGCGACCTCGCGGACCTTGGGGTGGTCGGCGAGCACGGCCTCGACCTCGGCGCTGTAGATGTTCTCGCCGCCGGAGATGATCATGTCCTTGAGGCGGTCGACGACGTAGAAGAAGCCCTCCTCGTCCACCCGGACCAGGTCGCCCGAGTGGAACCAGCCGCCCCGGAACGCCTCCTCGGTGGCCTGGGGGTTGTTCCAGTAGCCGACCATGGTCTGCGGGCCCTGGTACACGATCTCGCCGATCTCGCCCTGGGGCACGTCGTTCATGTCCTGGTCCACCACGCGCACCGAGACCAGCGGGACCGGCTTGCCGACCGAGCCGATCTTGCGGATCGCGTCCTCGCCGGGCAGCGACGTGGTGATGGGCGACATCTCCGTCTGCCCGAACACCGACACGTTGTTCACGCCGGGGAAGGCCGCCTCCATCGCCCGCAGGATCGCCGGGGTGGCGGGCGCGGCCCCCCAGGAGATGGTGCGCAGGCGGATGTCGCGCTGGGCGATCGTGGGGCTGGCGCAGACGGCCTGCCACTGGGTGGGCACCAGGAAGGCGTTGGTCGCCTTCTCCGACTCGACCAGGTCGAGGAAGGCCTCGGGGTCGAACGCGCCGGTCGGCGTGATGACCATGGTGAAGCCGAAGACGAGGTTGGGGATGATCACGCCGACCGCGGCGATGTGGAACATCGGCGACGTGACGACGGAGATCTCGTCGAAGCCCGGCCGCAGCGTGTGCAGCAGGGTGATGGTCTGGCTGAGCATGTTCTCGTACGTGAGCATGGCGCCCTTGGGCAGGCCCGTGGTGCCCGAGGTGTACATGATCAGGGCGACCGCGCCGACGTCGTCGGGGCCGCTCGCGGAGCTCGGCTCGGCGGCGGCGACGGCGTCCTCGTAACGCTCGGAGCCGGGACCGGCGGTGTCCGGGGCGTCGCCGACGACGAGGCAGGGCAGTTCCGACTCCTTGCCCGCCCGGACCGCGGCCATCACGGGGGCGAGCATCTGCTCCACCACGATGGCGCAGGAGCCCGAGTCCTCCGCCAGGTAGGAGACCTCCGCCGCGACCAGCCGGAAATTGACGGGCACGGCGATGGCGCCGAGCCGGTTGATGGCCACCAGGGTCTCGACGAACTCGGGGCGGTTGGTCAAGAGGACCAGGACCCGGTCGCCCTCCCCGACGCCACGGGCTTCCAGCGCGGCCGACAGGCGGCGGCTGCGCTCGTCCAAGTTCGCCCAGGTGATCGTCTCGCCCCGGAACCTGATCGCTGGCTGATCAGGCTGCGCCTTCGCGTGCTTGGTCACCTGGTGCACCCAGGTGAGTCGGTGATGCGGGTGGGCACTGTGGACCGTGCTCATGTTCTTCCTTCCGACACCGGCAGGCGCGGGCTCCGGCAACCCGTTCCTGTCCTCAGCTGTAAGTGTGAACTTACAGCTGAGGGCCCTCGAAGGTCGATAGCCGGACAATCTTGATCGAGGTCACCCGAACGTCCTGGCCGGTGTCCGCACCCCCAAGGCCAGCCACTGGTCGCAGGTCCGGGCCATGAGCCGGCGCCGTTCGCACTCGCCGAGAAACCCGAGCACCTGCTCGGCCGTCGCCCCCGCCGCCGTGCCCGCGGCGACGGCCGCGCGCTCCGCCGTGACCCGGTCGCACCGGGTGTACACGGCGGCCCGCCAGCCGGACATCGGGAACGACACCGTGCGGCCGTCGCGGGTGTCGACCAGGACCAGCCCGCCCCCGGGATGCGCCAGCAGCGCCAGCGTGCCGTTGCGGCCGCGCTCGATCCACCGCCGCACCCGCTTCATCACCGGGCCCGCGTAGTCCAGGGGCCGCCGGCCGTCGGCGTAGTCGAAGTCGAAGTAGCACGCGATGCGCCGCAGGGCCTCGTCCGGGAACGGGTAGAGGTGCCGGTAGACCTCCATCGGCCGCACGTTCGTCATCCCGAACCGCTCCGGATCGGCGTGGAAGGGGCTGAACCGGTCGAGCCGGATGGGTTCCATGCCGTCCGGCGGCTGGAGGAAGTCGCAGGCGTCCAGCAGGGGCAGCATCGACGCGTAGTCCTCCGGGGTCTCGCCGGGGAAGCCGAAGAGCAGGTTCCAGCGAGGGGTGACGCCGAACTCCGCGCACCACTTGAGCAACTGGACGTTGCGCAGAGCCGTGGTGCCCTTGCGCATCAGCGCCAGCACGTGGTCGCTGAGGCTCTCCACGCCCGGCTGGATGTCGCGGACCCCGGCGTCGGCGAGCAGCTTCACCTGGGCGGCGCTGAGGTTGGCCTTGACCTCGTAGAACAGGTCGAGCGGCGCCCCGGCGGCGGCGAGCGCGGGCAACAGCGTGGTGAAGTAGCGCATGTCGAGGATGTTGTCGACCACGTCCGCGCCGGTGACGCCGTGGCGCCTGATCAGGTGCCCGATCTCGTCCAGCACGCGCTCCGGCGACTTGCTGCGGAAGGCCATGGACGCGCCGTTCAGTCCGCAGAACGTGCAGTGGTGCTTGGCGCCCCACCAGCAGCCGCGCGAGGTCTCCAGCAGCAGGCCGGGGCGGACGGCGGCGCCCGCCGCGCTGCCCCGCAGGGCGTCGAAGTAGGCGTCGAAGCAGGGGATCGGCAGGGCGTCCAGGTCGGTGATCGGCGCGGCGGGCGGCGTCCGGACGCTCGCGCCGTCCTTGCGCACGACCAGGCCCGGCACCGAGCCCGCCGCTGTGCCCGCCGCTGTGCCCGCCGCCGTGCCCGCCGCTGTGCCGGCGCCCACCTGCCGGACGAGGGCGGGGAACGACACGTCGGCCTCGCCGGTGCAGACGACGTCCACGAACGGGAAGCGCGCGTGCAGCTCGTGCCCCATGTCGCCCTCCCAGTTGGCGCCGCCGAAGACGATGACGACGCCCGGATGGCGCTCCTTGACCCGCCGGGCGAGCGCGAGCGAGGCGAGGTTCTGCTCGAAGGTGGAGGTGAACCCGACGACGTCGTAGTCCGCCCACGCGATCGAGGCCAGGCAGTCGTCCAGGAAGCGCGCGCAGGACTCGCGCAGCCCCCGGAGCCTGACGGCCGTCTCCTGGGGCTGCCGGTGCACACCGCCCAGGACGGCGTCCACGTACGCGGCGTCGGCTGCCGGCCGCTCGCCGTGCAGCGCGGCGGCGAACAGCCACTCGCCGGCGAAGGCGGTGTGCGGCAGGCGGCCCTGCACCCACTGATAGTCCGGCAGGCCGATGCGGTCGGCGAGGTCGAAGCCGAGATAGCGCACGTCACAGGGAACGCCGTCGCGCCGGAGCGCGGCCTGGAGCAGGCTCAGCCCGAGCGACGGGCGGTCGAGCCCGTGCCAGGGCATGCTGACCAGCAGGACGCGGGCGGAGTCGGACACGGCCGGGCCTAGGGCCGCACGCCGGAGCGGATGGACTTCGCCTCGAAGACCGTACGGGCGGTGGTCTGGGCGGCGTCGGCGTCGACGAGCCCGCTGCCGGTCGCGTCGTCCGCACCGACCGCCGCGGCGTGGTTCATGCCGGGGGCGTTGTAGCCGCGGCCGGCCGTCACGTCCCGGGCCGTGCTCTTGAGGATCTTCCGCATCCGGCGGGGCCGGATGCCCGGCCAGGAGCTCCTGATGAGCGCGCACACGCCCGCCGTCTGGGCCGCCGCCGCCGAGGTGCCGCTGAAGACAGCCCAGCCGTCGTCGGGCTTGGTGCCGTCCGCCCGCCCGAACCAGACCTGGTCGAGGTCCGATCCCGGCTGGGTCGGCAGCATGATGTACGAGGCGTTCGGCCGCAGGCCGACGAGGCCCGCGACGTCGGGCACCTGCCGCCCGGGGAAGATCGCGCTGGTGAAGCCGCTGGCGTAGTCGGAAGCCCGCAGGTTGCCGTCCTCGTCCAGATGGGCGCCGCCCACCGAGATGACGTCCGGGTGCTGCCCGGGGAAGGCGTGCTGCCCGTTGCCCGCGGGACACACCACGGCGATGCCGTTCGCCACGGCCTGGGCGATCTCGTCGGCGAGGAGGATGTCCGCGCCCGACAGCGGACCGTTCACGTTGTTCCCGGCCCAGCTGAAGCAGATGACGTGCGGAGACTGCGCCACCGCCGTCTTGAACGCCTCGATCGTGTTGGCCGCGGTGCTCTTGACGACCGTGAGCTGGGCCTTGGGCGCGACGGCCAGGATGAGCGCGGCCATCGCCGTGCCGTGCCCGTACTCGTCCGCCGCCGGGTTGGCGCTCCCGGGCGCGAGCACGGTCGTCACGGGTTTGTAGCCCTTGCCGGTGAAGTACGGGTGCCGGTAGTAGCCGGAGTCGACCAGCGCGACGCGGACGTCGGTGCCGGTGTTGCGGCTCTGGTGCGCGGTGTCGGCGCGCAGCTTGTGGGCCACGTCGGCGGGCACGCTGAGGTGCCAGTAGCCGGTGGCGGGCCCGGCCGGGCTCTGGCACAGGAACCGGGGCTCCTCGATCGCCACCCCCGCGAGCAGCCCGGCGAACCCGGTGCCCTCGGTGGCGATGAGGCCCGGGGTGCGCGCGTGCTCGCACTCCACGAAGGTGACGTCCCTGTCGTGGCCGTCGGGCTCAGGCCTGCGGCGTTCCGCGGTGGTGAGCCGGCAGCCGAACGCGCGCTCGTACAGGTCGGGAGGGCCGGAGATGTTGATCGACGTCGAGGACGGTCTCCGTACCGTGAAACCGGCGGCCTGGAGCCGGGCGGCGGCCTCGATGACCACGGCGTCGTCGCAGACGGCGGCGGCCGCCCGGTCGGCGGTCAGCGCGACGAGCGCGAAGGGCGAGACGCCGGCGGCCGGACGCGGCGCGGCCTGGGCGTGGACGATCTCGGGCAGGGGATGGGACATGGCGGTGCTCCTTGAAAGGGGATTCGGGGGGCGTTCTCGGACTCTAGGGCGGCGGCCCGGTGGCCTGCCTCGGGTGCCGGCCTGGGGATAACCCTGATGACCGGCACCCGGGGCCCGCGCGCGATCGTCGTCCCGTCAGGTGCCCGCGAACCGCGCGGCCAGCTGAGCCCTGGAACGGACCTGCAGCTTCGGATAGATGTGACTCAGGTGGTACTCGACCGTCTTCACGCTGACCACGAGTTCGCGGGCGATCTGCCGGTTGGTGAGCCCCCGCGCGGCGTGCCGGGCGACGGCGAGCTCCTGCGTGGTGAGCTGCCCTGGCCGGCTCATGGCGGCGCGGGCCGGGCCGCCCACCCCGCACGCGGCCAGCTCGCGCTCGCAGCGGTCGAGATGGGGCCGGGCGCCCAGCTCGGCGAGCGTGGCGCGGGCCCGCCGCAGGTGCACGGCCGCCGCCGCGCGCTTGCCCGCGCGTCGCAGGCAGGCGCCGTAGTCCAGCTCGGTACGGGAGCGGGCGAACGGCCGGTCCAGCCCGCGCAGGAGCCCCAGCGAACGGTCGAAGGCGGCGATCATCGGGCCGGTCTCGCGCCGGGCGGCGTGCAGACCGCCCCTGGCCCGCGCCAGGGCCGCCAGCGCCGACGCGCTCGTGGCCCGGGACTCGGCGTCGACCAGCCGGGCCTCCGCCTCCTGCCACCGCCCCAGCGTGACGAGCGCGTCGACCAGCAGGTCGGCCCAGGGCAGCAGGTCGTGCCCCGGTAGCGGCGCGTCGGCCACGGCCTCGGCGTCGCCGCGGGCCGCCGCGACGTGCATGGCGGCGGCCGCCGCGTAGCCCCGGAACAGGGCCTCGCCCCGGCCGTCGCCGGTCATCGCCCGCAGGTGCGTCTCCGCCTCCTGCCATGCCCCTCGCGCGGCGTGCACGAGGACCTGCGCGACCCGGCAGATCGGCGCGAGCAGGAGGTGCCCGGTGTCGTGCGCCAGCCCGGCGGCCTGCGCGCCGTCGGCCAGGGCCCGGTCCCAGTCGCCCCGGTGGTAGCCGACCTCGGCCAGCGTGGCGTGGGCCAGCAGGCGCATGCGCAGCGGCAGCGGGTCGTCGGCGGCCAGCGCGCTCTCCAGGTCCCGCAGCGCGCCGGGCAGGTCGTCCAGCCGCAGCCGTAACGCCGCCCGCCCGACGAGCGACTCCAGGTCCCAGCCCGCTGCCGCCGGCAGCCGGGTGAGCTCGTCGAGGGCCTCCCGTTCCCGCCCCGCCAGGCACCTGGCCTGGGCCGAGGCGCAGCGGACGAAGTCGAGCGCGACCGGCCCGGCGAAGCTCCCCAGCGCGCGGACGCTCCACGTGACCGCGGCCTCGGCGCGCCCGCGGACCAGGTGCAGCAGCGCCCGCTGGCCCGCCACCTTCGCCGCCAGCGCGGCGTCCGTCCCGGCGCCCGCCCAGGCCTGGTCGAGCAGGATCTCCGCCTCGTCGGCCCGGCCCGCGTTCAGCCGCAGCAGGGCCAGCAGGTAGGCGCGCCACGGCGAGACCCGTCCGCCGGTGACGGCGGGCGGCAGCACGCCGGCGTCCCCGTCCCCGACGATGATCCGGGCCTCGGCCGCTTCGAGCGCGTACCTCTCGCCCTCCGCGCCGGACGCGGCCAGCCGCGCGGCACTGCTCAGATGCCGGGTGGCGTCCAGCAGGGCGCCCCTGGCGGCGCGGCGGCGGCCGGCGGCGGCCAGCTCAGCGGCCAGCGGCCCGTCCGGGCCGACCGTGCCCGCCGCCTGGTGGCGGAGCCTGTCGCAGGTGTCCCGCACCAGCTCGCCCGCCCGCCGGTGCAGCGCCGCGCGCCGCGCCGGGCCGAGATGCGCCTGGTACACGGCCGCCCGCACCAGCGTGTCGGGGAACGCCACCTGCCCGGTGCCGATCTCCTCGCGCAGCAGCCCCGCGCCGATGGCCTCCTCCAGGGCGGCGAGCGGGTCGGCGACCCCGGCGATCTCGGCGGCGTCGGGCAGCGCGCACCGGTCGCCGAGCACGGCGGCGGCCGCCACCAGCGCTTCCCCCGCCGCGCCGCACTCCTGGAAGGCGGCCAGGGTCCTGGCGACGACCGGGTACGGCGCCGGCAGGTCCACCCCGGGATCGTCCAGGATGCCGTCGGGCACCTGAGCGAGCAGCGTGCGGATGTGCAGCGGGTTGCCTCCCGTGTGCTCCCGCAACCGGGAGACCGCCCACCGTGCCGGGCGCCGCCCGCGCAGGCCCTCGTACAGATCGGCGACGGCCGCCGTGTCCAGCCCATGGAGGGGGATCCGGACGGTCCCGTCGGTCTCGAACAGCCGGCGCGTGCTCTCGGGGATCGACGGGGTGGCCGGATCACGCACGATCATGACGGCGAGCAGCCTGGCCGCCCACGGCCGGCGCAGCGCGCCGGCGATCGCCTCCAGCGAGGCCGGGTCGCCCCACTGCACGTCGTCCATGATCAGCAGCACCGGTCCGTCCCCCGCCCCGGCGAACCTGTCGAGCAGCGCGGTGACCGGCTCCGGGCCCGCGCGGGTGCCGGAACCCGCGCCCAGCAGATGGGCGACGAGCGCGTACGGGAGATCCGCCTCGTCCTCCGCCCCCGCCGCGCGCAGCACGTGCGCGGCCGGGGCGGAGGCGGCGAACCGCTCGACCAGGGCGGTCTTGCCGATGCCTGGCGGCCCCCAGACGACGGCCAGGCCGGCCCGCCCCGGCATCGTGCGGTGCAGCGCCTGTCTCAGCGCTTGGAGCTGGCCCCCGCGGTCGACGAAGACGTCGTCCACCGGGGTCTGTCGTGGTCCGTTCATGCCACCCCGTTCTCCTCGCGGGCCGCGCGTCTGGTGATGCGGCGGCCCCAGTCCTTGGCGACGCGGCGTACGACCGCGTTCCGATGTCCCTCGGCGGCCCTGGCCAGGGCCGCGTCCGCCGGTCCGCGCGCCGAGGTCCGCAGCGCCACCCGGGTCATGACGAGCCTGGCCAGAGCCGTGATCAGCTCCAGGAGCACCGGGTCGCCCCGCTCCGCCCCGAGGCGCTCCGCCAGCTCGGCCTCCCCGACGGCCGGCACGCCGTGCCCGGCCACCTCCGGGGACTGCCACAGGTACCCCACGGCCCTGATGGCGCTCTCCCGTAACGCCGCCGGCGCGGTGTCCGGGCGGGTGGCGCGCAGGAGCTGCTCGGCCGCGCCCGGGTCGCCGAGCCTGCCGAGCGCCATCGCCGCGATCCCCCGTACGGCGAGAAGCTCGTCCCGGTCGGCGAGCAGCCGCTGGTTGAGCGGGACGACGCCGGGGTCGTCGCGGCGGGCGAGCAGGCCGAGCGCCGCCAGGGCGAGCATCCGCTCGTCCTGGCCGTGCGGCTCGGTGACCTCGTGCAGCAGGGGTTGCACCGCCCGCCGGTCGCCCAGCTCGATCAGGGCGTCCGTCAGGACGTGCGGGCCCCCTTCCTCCGCCGTCTCCCGCGTCTTGACGAGGATCTCCAGGATCGCGGGCACGAGGTCCTCCGGCATGCGGGGCCGCATCGCCGCGATCATGTGCGCGACCCGTCCCGGCGTCGCGGCCGAGCCGGGGGAGTGGGTGTGCACCGGATGGTCGCGCATCATGCCGAGGATGTCGTCGTGCAGCGTCCTGTCGTGCGTCCAGCCGATGAGGATGCTCGCGACCAGGGCCTCACGCCAGTCGCGGGACCGCTCCCTGCTCCGGAGCCCGTCCTCGGTCAGCTCGCCCGCGCCGAGCAGCGCGTCGCGGGCGGCCGTGTAGCGCTCGCCGGTGTGCTCCACGCAGGTGCGGAAGAGCGTGTCGAACTCGTCGCCGGTCATGGTGTCGACTCCCACCAGTAGGGCCCCGGGTAGGCCGGGTCGGCCTCGGCGGGGACGCGCTGGACGTTGGTGGCGCAGTGCACGCCGCCCGCTATCAGGTGGTAGGTCCAGGCGTCCGCGAACCGGACGCGCAGGCAGAGCGGGGAGAGCACGCCGAGCAGGTACGCCTCGAACAGGTCGACGTCGTCCTCCGGGATCCACACCCGCGCCCAGTCCTCGACCGTCATGCCGTTGGCGTCGAACAGGCCGGGACGCTGGTTCTCGGGTGCGCCGAGGATCTGGTCCGCGGTCACCCCGAACGTGCCGGCCAGGTCGGCGGCCCGGGTGAACGCGCCCGCCCAGTACCAGTGCCCGCGCAGGCCGGCCAGGCGGTCGGGCGCCAGGGGCGGCACGTCCAGGGCGTCGAGCACGCGCGCGACGTCCGCGACGGCCATGCGCGGTCCTTCCGGCCGGGGCGCCACGACGGTACGGCCGAGGACCAGGACGTTGGCCAGGTTCGGGATGAGCGCGGTGGTGCGCCGCTGCACGTCGTCCCCGGTGATCATCCCGAGCTGGTGCGGGACGCCGGTGTCGAGCCGGTGGAACAGGACGGGCGCCTGGACGACGTCCTCGGTCCCGAGCCGGAGACCGTCGCACAGCCGCTGCTCCACGGCCAGCAGGCGGTTGTTGAGCTCCTCGTTGGTGCGTTCGAAGCTGGAGAGCACCTGCCGCGCGGTCATCGTGGCCGGGCTGAGCGCGCTCTGGCCGGGCTTGCGCCAGAGCCGTCCCCGGAACATCGCCGTGAGCCCCGCTCCCTCGGTCTCGTGCAGGTGGACGGCCTCCCTCAGCAGTTCCAGCGCCACGGCGGGTGACGCCACCAGCACCTGCGAGCCGGAGCCTGAGGGGTCTCCTGGGATGACGGAGACGATCTCGTCGACGTGCCCGACGGTGAGCCACGAGGTGTCCAGAGGCAGGAGGTCCTGCGCGCCCTGGGCCACCAGGAACCTGCGGTGGTCCGGCCGCAGGCCGCGCACGTACCGGACGTGCAGCCGCCCAGTGCCGGGGAGGACGTGGAAGACCCGCGGTCCCTTGGACGTCTGGTCGTGGATCCGCCACCCGGGACCGGGCGCGAGCGGGGAGAAGACGACCGAGGGCCGGAGCGGGAAGCCGGCCTGCGCGAAGGCCTGGCGCACCCGCGCCGACCCGCCCGCGTCCAGGTCCATGGCCAGGCACTCCGGGAGCTCGAACGCGGGAAGGTCGCCCTCGCCGACGATGATCTTCCCGAACGGGGCCGGGCCCTGCGCGGGCACCGCCGGACCGGCCGCGCCCCGCGGGAGCGCCGGGGTGCCGGCTCCGACCGGCGGCGACAGTTCGAGGTTCCCGCCCTTGTCGGCGCTCTCCTTCGCGTCCGTGGGGAGCAGGTCGGCGAACAGGCCGGCGCCCGGCTCGGGGAACGTCCGCTTCAGCCAGCCGGTCAGCTTGCCGCCCTCCGGACTGCTCACGGCGACGCGCATCCACCCGCGCGGGCCCACGCTGTAGCCGAGCTCGAAGGCGTCCTGGGGCCAGAAGTCGACGTACTCGTCCCCGTCGAGCACCAGCAGCATGCCCACCGGGCCCGGCGTGACGACCGGGTCGTCCGGGTCGAGCGGGGCCGCGGCCGGCCCGTACACGCTCCTGATCGCCTCGGCCAGATCCTGGATGAACGGCGTGGTCTCGAACGTGGCGGCGACGCTGTACGTGACGTACACCCGCTCCGCCGGCCGCAGGTTGGACATCATCAGGAACGGCGCGATCCTGATCGGCAGCGTCGCCCCGTTCGCGGACAGGCCGCCGTCCGGCCCGTGGCGCAGCACTTCGAGGAGGACCTCGTCGGCGGGGAAGCCGGGCGCGCCGGGCAGCGTGACCGCCTCCACCAGCAGGTCGCCGTCGCCGCCCGGACCCCGGACCAGCGGATGCTCGCCGGAGTCGGCCGCCGGGTCGGCGGCGGCCCCCATGACCCTGACCCAGCCGCCGCCGTTCCGCGCGCCGAAGAAGCGCACCCGCCGGTGGTCCTGCGGCCGGAGCCGCAGGACGAGCGGGTCGCCCGGCGGACCGGGGAACCAGGACCCCGGCACCGTCAGCTCCGTCAGGTCGTCCCGGTCACCGGCCCCGTCGATCACGTCGTCGAGCGCGTCCAGGTAGTCCCCGCGCGCGGCCGAGGACGGGACGGGCCCGTCGACGTCGAGGTTCGCGAGCACGATCAGCGGGACGCCGTTCGCTCCGAAGGACATCTCATCAACCCCCTCGGGCAGCCTGTCGGCCGCCTCATACGCCCAGGATGAACGCAGGGGTTGGACAGACCGCTGGACTGCCCGCTGGACTGGGGACCGGAGCGTCCTCCAGGTGCGAAACGTCTTTGTACGGGGGCCTGTAGGCGGTCTATGTTTACTGGGGATTGCTCAACGCACCGGGAGACGGCATGAGCGATCGTGGCCGCACCGTCACTTTCGAGGTGTTGGGGGCACTCCGAGCCCGGCTCGGAGAGTCCACGCTCGCTCTCGGCTCGGTCCAGCAACGCACGGTGCTGGCGGTGCTCCTGCTCAACGCCAACAGGTCGCTCACCCGCGAACAGGTGATCGACGCCGTGTGGGGCGAGTCGCCGCCCACGTACGCGCTCAACCTGGTGCAGAAGCACATCTCCGGGCTGCGCCGGGTGCTGGAGCCCGGCCGTTCCCCTCGTACCCCGTCCCGGGTGCTGACCTGGACGGACGCCGGCTACAGCGTGCTCGTCCCGCCGGGCGCGCTGGACCTGGAGGTGTTCGAGTCCGAGGTGGCCCGCGGCCGCGCCGCGCGGGCCGAAGGCGATCTCCAGCAGGCCTCGGAGGCGCTGCACGGCGCGCTCAAGCTGTGGCGCGGGCCGCTGTGCGAAGGGCTCGACAGCCCCGCGCTGACCGCCGAGCGTGAGCGGCTCGGCGAGCGCCGGGTCGACGTGCTGGAAGACCGGATCGACCTCGACCTGACCTTGGGCCGCACGCTGGAGCTGGTCGACGAGCTGCGGCGGCTCGCCGCCCGGCATCCGCTGCGGGAACGGCTGCGGGTCCTGCTGATGCTGGCGCTCTACCGGTCGGGCCGTCAGGCCGAGGCGCTGGCGGTCTTCCACGAGGCCCGCCGCCACCTGCTCGACGAGCTCGGCGTGGAGCCGGGGCCGCAGCTGCGCCGCGTGCACGAGCAGATCCTGGCCGCCGACCCGCAGCTCACCACGGCCCCGGCGGCCCGGCGCGGGGCGCTGCCCTCGCCCGCGCAGCTCCCGCACGGGATGCCGGACTTCACCGGGCGGGAGTCCGAGCTGGCCAGGCTCGACGCGCTCTGCGCCGGCGGCGGCTCCGTCCGGCCGGTGGTGATCCACGCGCTCGCGGGCATGGGCGGCGTGGGCAAGACGGCGCTCGCCGTCCACTGGGCGCACCGGGCGCGGCGCCGGTTCCCCGACGGCCAGCTCTACGTCAACCTGCGCGGCTACGACCCCACCGGCGCGGCGATGCGCCCGGCCGAGGCGCTGCGGGGGTTCCTGGACTCCTTCGCGGTGCCGCCCGACCGGATCCCGGTGACCGTCGAGGCCCAGGCCGCCCTGTTCCGCAGCCTGGTCGCTGACCAGCGGATGCTGCTCATCCTGGACAACGCGGAGAACGCCGAGCAGGTCCGGCCGCTGCTGCCGGGGTCGGCCGGCAGCGTGGTGGTGGTCACCAGCCGCGACCAGCTCTCCGGGCTCGTGGTCAGCGAGGGCGCGCAGCTGCTGACGGTCGACACCCTGTCCGCCGAGGAGTCCCGCGCTTTCCTGGCGCGCCGGCTCGGCGCGGGGCGGGTCGACGCGGACCCGGACGCCACCGGGGTCCTCATCGAGAGGTGCGGGCGGCTGCCGCTGGCGCTGGCGATCGTGGCGGCCCGTGCGGCGATCCGCCCCGACGTCCCGCTGAAGGCGCTGGCCGACGAGCTGCGGGTGGCGCGGGGCGGGCTGGACGCGTTCCGCAGCGACGACCGGGCGACCGACATGCGGTCGGTGTTCTCCTGGTCGGTGCACCGGCTCGGCCCGATGGGGCAGCGCCTGTTCAGGCTGCTGGCGCTGCACCCGGGGCCGGACATCACGCTCTACGCCGCCGCCAGCCTCGCCGGGGTGCGGCCGGCGGACGCGCGGGCCGCCCTGGCCGAACTCGTCCGGGCGAACCTCGTCAACGAGCACCGGCCCGGCCGGTTCACGCTCCACGACCTGCTGCGCGCGTACGCGGTCGAGCTGGCCGGGACCCTGGAGACGGAGGCCGAGCGGCACGCGGCGGTCGGCCGTAGCTGCGACCACTACCTGCAGACCGCCTTCCCGGCCGACCGGCTCATCAACCCGCTGCGCGACCCGCCCACCGTCGCGCCGCCGCTGCCCGGCGTCATCCCGGTGGACCTCACCACCACCGAGGAGGCGATGACCTGGTACGCGGCCGAGCACGCGGTGCTGATCGCCGTCGTCGAGCAGGCGGTGGCGCACCGGCACGACGTCTGCGCCTGGCAGCTGGCCTGGGCGGTGTCCACCTATCTCGACCGGCAGGGCCACTGGCGGGACCTGAAGACCGTCCAGTTCGCTGCCCTGACCGCCGCCGAACGCGCCGGCGACCGCCTCGGCCAGGCGCAGTCGCACCGGGGCGTGGCCCGCGGCTGCGCACGGCTTGACGAGTACGAGGACGCCGACCGGCACCTGAGGGCGGCGCTGGAGCTGTTCCGCGAGCTGGGCGACCAGGCCGGGCAGGCGTACACGCACCGCAATCTGGCCGCGCTGCTCGAACCCCAGGGGCGCGACGCGGAGGCGCTCCACCACGCCCAGCGGGCGCTGCGGCTCTACCGCGCCGTCGGCCACCGCGCGGGCGAGGCCGACACGCTGAACGCCGTCGGCTGGTTCCACGCCCGGATGGGCGACCACCGCCAGTCGCTCGTCTGCTGCGAGGAGGCGCTCGCCCTGCACCAGCTGCTGGACGACCTCGGCGGCCAGGCCCAGACCTGGGACAGCCTGGGCTTCGCCCATCACAGCCTGGGCGACCAGGCCCAGGCGGCGGCCTGCTACGAGCAGGCGCTCCGGTTGTTCAGGGAACTCGGCGACCGGTACAACCAGGCCACCACGCTCAGCAGGCTGGGCGACGCCCGGGAGGCGATGGGCTCCCAGGGGAGCGCGCTGGAGGCGTGGAACGAGGCGCTCGCCATCCTCACCGAGATCGGCCACCACGCCGCGCAGCAGGTCCAGGCCCGGCTGGCGCGGCACCGCGCGGAGCGGTCGGCGTCGCCGCCGCTGTGGTGATCCCCCGGTACGTGCCCGCCCCGGTCCCGCCGCCGCCCCTGGGCGGCCCGGTTCGGCCCTAGGGACCTCCCCTGGCCGGCGCCGGGGGCGGGGGAAAAGCGCGGAACCTACCGTCCTGTGAATGTACGCCCGGCACGGTCCGGGCAGTCGACAGGAGGGGAATCATGATGAGACGGCAACTGGCCATGGCCGCTACGGCTCTGGTGACGGTGGGGATGGCCGCGCTGCCGGCGTCCGCGAGCAGCGTCGCCGACGTCGGCACCTGCTCGATCGCCGCCGGTGAGCTGCGCTACACGGCGGACGCGGGGGTCGCCAACGAGGTCGAGATCCGGCTGGACGGGGCCGTGTTCGTGGTCGAGGACAACGCCGGAGAGGTGGCGCCGGGCAACTGCACGGACGACGGCGCCACCGCGACCGTCCCGACCGCGCAGGTGAACCGGGTCCGCGTCGTCCTCGGGGACGGCGACGACAGCGCCGACGTCAACATCGACCGACGCGCGGTCATCCGCGGCGGCGCCGGGAACGACGAGCTGCTGGGCGGCCCGCGCGGCGACGACATCCGCGGCGGGGCCGGCGAGGACGACGTCCGCGGTCAGGGCGGCGACGACTCGGTCCGCGGCGAGGCGGACGACGACGAGGTCCGGGGCGGCGACGGCAACGACACCGCACGCGGCGGGGGCGGCGCCGACGACCTGCGGGGCGGCGCCGGGAACGACGAGCTCAACGGCGGCGCGGGGGACGACGAACTGCGCGGGAACGCCGGGAACGACGAGCTGAACGGCAACAACGGGAACGACGAGCTCAATGGCGGCGCCGGCGCCGACGACTGCGCCGGAGGGCGCGGCACCGACACCGAGGTCAACTGCGAATGAGCGGCACGCGGACGGCGGCGCCTTCCAGCGCCGCCGTTTCCCGTGCCCAGGGTCAGTGGGCGTGGCCGCCCGCGAACTCGTCCAGGCGGCGGAACATCACGGCCAGCATGACCGGGAACATCGCCACGTGCGCCGCCATCATCACCCCGTGGCCGTCGATGAGACCCAGCCACAGCAGCGGGAAGAGCGGCACGGCCGGCGCGAACATGGCCGCGCACATCTCCAGCGTGGCTCCCCAGCCGCAGCCGCGGAAGCGCATCCACGCGGCCATGCCGATCGACATGTTGAGCGCCATGAGCAGGTAGGCGGCCTCAGGGTGGGTCGTGTACGAGAAACTCAGGCCGGCCATGGACTCCAGCATGTCCAGCAGGAACATGCCGGCGAACATCGCGATGATCATCTCGACGTAGTGGAGGGTGAACCGGCCCCAGTTGCGGCCCGTCGCGCGAGTGGTCGTCTCTGTCATGTCTCCGACTGTGACGGCCCGCGCGGGCGCGGGCGACGACAGGCGGCGGGCAGGTCCGAAAACTTGGGCTCCTCGTCTTTCGGACATGGGGCCGGTGGCCGGTGCTCGCCCGAGCGGGACGAACCGGACGTGGCTAAGGTGTCTGCGTGTGAGCGACCGGGTCATCGGAGGATACGCGCTGCGGCGCGTCCTCGGCCGCGGCGGCATGGGCGAAGTGCATCTGGCCACCACGCCCACCGGAGGGCTGGCGGCCGTCAAGGTCATCCACCCCGGGCTGGCCCGCGACCCCGCCTTCCGCCGTCGGTTCGAGCGCGAGGTGGCGGCGGCGCGCCGCGTCGCCCGGTTCTGCACCGCGCCCGTGCTGGACGCCGGACTCGACGGCGACGTCGCCTATCTCGTCACCGAGTACGTCAAAGGCCCCGACCTGGCGCGGGCCGTGCGCGAACAGGGGCCGCTGTCCGGGGGGAACCTGGAGGCGCTGGCCGTCGGCATCGCCACCGCGCTGAGCGCCATCCACGGCGCCGGGGTGATCCACCGCGACCTCAAACCGTCCAACGTGCTGCTGTCCCCGCTCGGGCCCCGGGTGATCGACTTCGGCATCGCCCAGCTCGTCGGGTCCGACACCAGCCAGGTCGTCGTCGGCACGCCCGCGTACATGGCCCCCGAGCAGGCGCGCGGCGAGCAGGTCGGGCCGTACACGGACGTGTTCGCGTGGGGCGGGGTGATCGCCTTCGCCGGCACGGGGCGTCAGCCGTTCGGCGGCGGCTCGCCGGCCGAGGCGCTGCACCGCGTCGTCAACGACCCGCCGCACCTCGACGGGCTGGACGCCGGCGTCCGCGGCCTGGTGGAACAGGCCCTCGCCAAGGACCCCCGGTCCCGGCCACCGGTGTCCCTCCTCCTCGCCGAACTGCTGGGCGGCTCCCGGATCAGCCCCGCCTCGGCCACCGAGGTCGTCGAACGCACCTGGACCACACCCCTCACCCACCCCCCGACCCCCGGGAGCACGGAGAGCCACCCCGCCCCCGGAATTGTCCCGGGCGGGGCTCCCGGCACGGAGAGGCATGGCGTCCACGGCGGCATTCTGGGTGCAGGGGTGCCCGGTGCTCCCGGTACGGAGAGACACGCCGCCCCTGAAGAGGTTCCGGGCGGGGGTGTGCCCGGTGTTCCCCGTTCGGGGGGACGTGTTGCCGCCGAGGGGGTTCCGTACGAAGGTGCGGGAGGCCCCCCTTTCGCGGAGAGACACCTTGCCGCCGGGGCTGTTCCAGGTGGGGGAGTGCCCGGGGCTCCCCGTGCGGAGAGACGCCCGGCCCCCGGTGGCGTTCCGGGCGTTCCCAGCGCGGAGAGGCACCCCGCCGCTGGAGGGGTTCCGGGGGTGGCGGGTGGTGGTCCCCGTGGAGGGGGTGGCGGGGAGGTTTCCGGAAGGTCGTCGCGTAAGCGGTGGCGTCGGTGGGTGGTGGGCGGGGTGCTCGGGGCGGTCGTGGCCGGCGGGGCGGCCGCTGCTGTGGCCGTGATGGGGCCGGAGGTGTGGCCGTACGAGAGTGGCTTCGAGGACGGGTGGGAGGTCGGCGCGTCGGACGCCGGCACCGCCGGGCGCGACGGCTCGGGATACGTGCTGGCCGTCGAGGACGGGTGGCGGCTGTGGAAGTCCGCGCCGAGGCGGGAGCCTGACGGCGGGGTGGTGGTGAGCGCGAAGGCCCGGCTGCTGGCGGGCGCGGGTGAGTACGGTGTCTGGTGTCACGGCGCCTCGGGTGACCGGTACGAGTTCACCGTCACCGGCGCGGGCCGGGTGGCGATCGTCAAGCGCCGGGCCGGCAAGGAAGGCGTGGTCCTGCATAGGCCGGAGAAGGCCCAGGTGTCGGACACCAGCCGGGTCGTGGCCGAGTGCGCGGGCGGCGGCGGGGCGGTGACGTTGCGGATGTGGCTGAACGAGCGCCTGGTGGCCGAGGCCGAGGACCGGGAGGCGCCGTTCGGGCCCGGCATGGCGGGAGTGCTCGCCGCGCCGGAGGCCGGGAAGGCGGTACGGGTGCGGTTCGAGTCGTTCGCGCTGCGGCCGGCGGGGGGCTGAGCGGCGGTGGAGGTGCGGTTCCGGCTGCTGGGCCCGCTCCAGGCCGGCGGCGGCAGGGAGCCCGGCCCGGCCAAGCACCGGGCGCTGCTGGCGGCGCTGCTGCTGTCGGCGGGCACGGCGGTGCCGGTCGACCGGCTGATCACGGTGCTGTGGGGTGACGCGCCGCCCGCCTCGGCCGAGTCGGTGCTGCGGGTGTACGTAAGCGCGCTGCGCAAGCTGGTCGAGGGGATCACCACAGTGCCGGGCGGCTACCTGCTGGCGGTGGATCGCGACGAGGTCGACTGCCACCGGTTCGAGCGGCTGGTGGCGGAGGCCAGGAGGATCCGGGACGCGGGCGGGCACGCGGAGGCGGCGGCCAGGTTCAGGGAGGCGCTGGCGCTGTGGCGGGGCGACGCGCTGGCGGGCGTCGACAGCGCGGAGCTGCGCCGTGCGCACGCCGTGCCGCTCGACGAGCTGCGCCTGACCGCGCTGGAGGAGCGGGTGGACCTGGACCTGCGGCTGGGCCGGGGCGGCGAGGTGGTCGGCGAGCTGCGGGCGCTGGTCAACTCCCATCCGCTGCGGGAGCGGGCGTGGGCTCACCTGATGGCGGCGCTGCACCAGGCGGGGCGGCGGTCCGAGGCGCTGGCCGCCTACCAGGAGGCGCGGCGGGTGCTGGTGGACGAGCTGGGCCTGGAACCCGGGGCGGAGCTGCGTGAGGCGCACGACCGGGTGCTGGCGGGCGAGGTCGTGGCGCCCGCCGGGGACGTCCTGACCCGGAAGGTCCCGCTCAACGAGACGCCGCCCGACATCGCGGACTTCACGGGGAGACAGGACGTCCTCGGCTGGATCCGCCACCACGCCCCCCGCACCCCGCCCGGAGAGAGCCGGGCGCCGGTGCACCTGGTGGTGCACGGGCCCGCCGGGTGCGGGAAGTCGGCCGTGGCCGTGCGGGCGGCGAACCTGCTGGAGCCCGGTGACGGCACGCTGTACGCGGTGCTCGGCGACCGGCCGCACGGCGCCGTGCTGGAGGACCTGCTGCGCTCGCTCGGCTGGCCGGACGGCGCGGTGCCGCCGACGCCGGGCGAGCGGGTCCGGCTCTACCGGCGTCTCACCTCGACCAGGCGGCTGCTGGTGGTGCTCGACGACGCGGCCGACGAGACGCAGGTGCGGCCGCTCCTGCCGACCGGTCCCGGCAGCGTGACGATCGTGACCAGCCGTTCGCCGCTGGCCGGGCTGGAGGCGGCCAGGCCGTACGAGCTGGGCGTGCTGGACCCGGACGAGGCCTTCGACATGCTCGCCCGGGTGGCCGGTCGCGACCGGGTGGCGGCCGAGCCCGGGGCGGCGCGCGAGATCGTCCGGCTGTGCGGCGGGCTGCCGCTGGCGCTGCGGATCGCCGGGTCCCGGCTGGCCAGGCGGTCCGGCTGGACCGTGGCTCATCTGGCCGGGCGGCTCGGCGACGAGCGGCGCAGGCTGGACGAGCTGAGCGCGGGCGACCTGGCCGTGCGGGGCAGCCTGGCGCTCGGGTACCGCGGGCTGGCGGAGCCGGAGCGACGCCTGCTGCGCGGTCTGGGCGCGTTCACGGCGCCCGACTTCGCGCCGTGGGTGCTGGGCGAGGACCTGGAGCCGCTGGCCGAGGCCGGGCTGCTGCAGGCGCGCGGGGTCGACGAGGCGGGCCAGGAGCGGTACGGCCGGCACGACCTGACCAGGCTGTACGCGGCCGAGCGGCTGGCGGAGGAGGGCGGCCCGGGCCCGGTGCTGGCGGCCAGAGCCGCGGAGATCGTCGACCGGGCCAGACGGGCCAGGGCCACCCTGCTGCCCGCCGAGCCCGGCTCGGGCCGGACGCTCGTCCGTACCGCCGAACAGATCCTGGAGACGGGCAGGCTGCGCCAGGAGGCGCGCTGGCTGGCGGCGGAGCGCCGGTTCCTGGTCGCGGCGGTCGGCGACTTCTTCCGTGCGGGCCTGTACGAGGCCGCGTGGCGGCTGGCGTTCTACCTGACGCCGCTGTTCGAGCTGGCCGGCCACCACGACGACTGGCACGCCACGACCACGACCGGGCTGGACGCGGCCAGGCTGGCGGGCCACCGGCAGGGTGAGGCGCTGCTGCTGCGCGGCCTGGCCGACCTGCATCGCGCGGAGGGCAGGAACGACGCCGCCGCCGCCGCGCTCCGGGCCGCCCAACCGCTGGTGGAAGGGCTGGAGCTGGCTCGCGTCACGCTCCGGCTCGGCCTGGTGGAGAGCCGTCCCGCCGAGGCGGAGCGGGTGCTGCGGCGGGCGCTGAGCGTCTTCGACGAGGCCGGCGACCAGCGGGGCAGGGCCGACGCGCTGCGGGCGCTGGGCGCGCTGCTGTCCCACCCGGAGCCGCTGGAACGGAGCCTGGCCGCCTACCGCGAGCTGGGCGACCTGCGCGGCGAGGCCGAGGCGCTGCTCGACCTGGCCGGAGTGCACCTGGAGGCGGGCCGCCGGGCCGAGGCCCGCGCCTGCGCGGAGCGGCGGGTGGCGATCAACCGGCGGCTCGGCGACCGCCTGCCCGAGGCCGCGGGGCTGCTCATGCTGGCCAGGATCGCGCGCGCCGACGGGCTGCCGGACGGGGCGGCCGGGTCGGCCGGGCAGGCGCTGGAGACCTTCACGGCGTACGGGGACCGGCGCGGTGCGGGGGCGGCCCTGGTCGTCCTGGGGGAGGCGTACCTGGAGATGGGGAAGATCGATGGGGCGGTTGAGGCACTGACGCGTGCTATGGGAGAGTTCGACGGGCTCGGTGACGAGCACGGCCGCGCGGCGGCCGAGCGACTCGCGAGAGAGGCACGCGGGAGGCGGGACCATGAGGCTTCCGGCCCGCTATACGGATCCTGAAGGTCACCCCGTTAGCGTTCGGGCCACGCGTCCATGACCCCCGAAAGGTGATCCAGTGACCATGCGCAAGACGTTCGCGCTGGCTGTGGCGGCCGTCGCGCTGACCGGCTGCGGGCTGGTGCCGAACACCGCCGGAACCGGCGGCCAGGAGAAGCAGACCGGCGCCGCGACCGCGCAGACGGAGAACCCTCCGCCCGCGGGCACGCCCGACCCGGCCGAGAGCGCCGCACCCGCCGAGCAGCGGTCGGCCCCGCCGCAGAGTGACAAGATCATCGCCACCCGGGAGGCCAGGGTCGAGGGCTCCGACGGGGCGACCAAGGTCAGGGTCGAGATCACCGGGCTGCTGCGCCAGGGCAAGACCGCGACGCTCAACTGGACCGTCACCGGACTCTCCGGCTCGTTCAACCTGCACAACGGCATGGGCACCGGCGTGTGGGACTTCTCCGTGGGCGGGGTGAGCCTGATCGACCCGGTCAACGCCAAGCGCTACCGGGTGGCCAGGAACGGCACCGACGACAAGGCCCAGTGCGTCTGCTCGAAGACCCAGGGCGAGTTCCTCAACGAGGACGAGAGCGCCAGCCTGTACGCGGTCTTCGCCGCCCCGCCCGCCGACGTCACCACGATCAACGTCGAGATGCCGCAGGTCGGCGTGTTCACCGATGTTCCGATCTCTTAGCCTCGCGCTCGCCCTGACCCTGACCTCGCCGACCCCGCCGCCGGATTCGGCGCTGGGCGCGGTGGAGGACCTGGTGCTGCCGGTGGAGGACATCATCGGCGAGGTCGAGTCGCTCGACGGCAGCGAGAGCGAGTCGCAGCAGGGCGACGAGGTGACGGTGGCGCTCACCAGCGACGTGCTGTTCGCCCTGGACAAGTGGCGGCTCACCGCCAAGGCCAGGCAGCGGCTCAGGCAGGTCGCCGGGCAGATCAACGCCGAGGGCGCGGGCGGCGAGGTCAGGATCGAGGGCCACACCGACGACCAGGGCGCCGACGCCTACAACGACACCCTCTCCCAGCGCCGGGCGGACGCGGTCAGGCAGGTCATGGAGGGACTGCTCACGCTCCCCGGCGTGACCCTCCGGGCGCGGGGCTTCGGCGAGAGCCGGCCCAAGGTGCCGAACCTGGCCGAGGGCAAACCCCTGCCGGGGAACCGCGCAAGGAACCGCCGCGTCGAGATCGTCTACACGATCAAGCGGTGAACGGTCACCCGGACTGGAGCTCGGTCAGGGTGGCGGTGACCTTCTGCCGGTCGCCGTTCCGTACGAACTCGACCTCCACCTTGTCGCCCGGCTTGTAGCCGGTGAGCAGCTCGGTGAGGGCGGCGATGGTGGGCGTCTCCTTGCCGCCGACCGAGACGATGACGTCGCCCTCGCGGATGCCCGCCTTGGCGGCGGCGCCGTTGGCCTGGACCGAGCGGACGCCGACTCCGGCGGGCCGGCCGTCCTCGCCGATCACCGTGGAGCCCAGGATGCCGAGCGCGGCGCGGTGGCTGTTGATCACACGGCCGTGCTCGACGATCTGGGAGGTGATGTCCGTGGCGGTGTTGCTGGGGATCGCGAAGCCGATGCCCGGGGCCGCGCCGCCGCCCAGGGACGGGTCGGTGGCGGCGAGGGTCGGGATGCCGATCACCTGACCCGCCATGTCGACCAGGGCGCCGCCGCTGTTGCCGGGGTTGATCGCGGCCGAGGTCTGGATGGCTCCGGCGATCGTCGCGCCGGGGGAGCCTGAGCCCTGCGGCTCGGTGACCGTGCGGCCGACGGCGGAGACGATGCCGTTGGTGACGCTGCCCGACAGGCCCAGCGGGTTGCCCATGGCGAGCACGAGCTGGCCCACGCGGAGCTTGGACGAGTCGCCGAACGTCGCCGGGCGCAGGCTCTGCGAGTCCTCCACCTTGATCACCGCGAGGTCGCCGGCCGGGAAGGACTGGACCACCTTGGCCATCCGCGACCCGCCGCCGGTGGCGAGTGTGACCTCCACCTCGGTGGCCTCGCCGATGACGTGGGCGTTGGTCACGATGTGGCCCTTGTCGTCGTACACCACGCCGGAGCCGAGGCCCGTCGCCGTGGTGATCTGCACGATCGACGGCAGCACCTGGGAGATCACGCGCTCGAACGTCTCCTCCAGCTGCAGGGCCGGGGCGGTGGGGGAGGGCGAGGCGGTGGCGGTGCCGGTCGCCGTGGCGGTCGCGGTGGTCGGCGACGCGGTCGGCGAGCTCGCGCCGGGCGTGCTGGGCAGGCCGGCGCAGCCGGTGACCAGGACGGCGGCGGCCAGCCCTCCAGCGATCTTGCGCATGCCTCGTACCTGCCCGGCTGGGCGCGAAAGATGCTCCTACCAGCGGGCGGCCGTACGGGCGAGCCGTCGGACGCGGATGAAACGGGCTGGACAGAATTTTGTTCTGCTGGGGGAATAGCGGAAATGTCGCCCTTCGGGGTGACGTAGCCTCGACTCCATGGCGGACGTCGGCGACCAGAACAGCAGCAACGATGCTCCCACCGCTCCTTTTCGCAAGATCGTCCCGCCTGCGGAGGAAACCATCGTCTTCCGCTGGGACCGTCCCGACACGGACCCGGAGAGCGCCGAGCCCAAGCCCGTGAGCCCGGGCGGGCGGCCGGGAACACCCCAGCCGGGCCCCTCCAAGGGCGACAAGCCCAAGGGCGACGCCCCCAAGGCGGGCGCTCCCAAGACGGGAGCTCCCGGGGTGGGCGGTCCCAAGACGGGTGCCCCTGGGGCGGGCGCTCCCAAGACGGGAGCTCCCGGGGTGGGCGGTCCCAAGACGGGTGCCCCTGGGGCGGGCGCTCCCAAGACGGGTGCCCCCCAAACGGGTGCCCCTGGGGCGGGCGCCCCTAGGGCGGAAGCCTCCAGGGAAGGCGGGCCGAAGGCGGGCGCCCCCAGGGCCGGAGTGTCCAGGGATGGCGCCCCCGGGGCGGGAGCTTTCAGTCCTGACACGTTCCCGAGCGGCGGGTCCAAGGCTGACGTGCCCAAGGGCCCCAAGGCTGACGCGCCTCAGGCGCGGGGGCAGGTCGGCGGCGTGCCGCCGGCATCGCCTGCGGGCCCGCCTTCGGGGCCGCCTTCGGGGCCGCGTTCAGGGCCGCCGCAGGGGTCAGGGCCGCGGGCGGCGCAGGTCGGGCCGGTGCGGGTGGGGTCGGGGCCGGTGGCGCCCGGGGGGTTCTCCGGGCCGGGGACGGCCGGCGGGCCGTTCCGGCAGGCGGAGACGCTGCCTTCGACGCCGGGGCCGCCGCCTCCGCCGAAGGGCGGGGTGTTCAGCCGGATCGGGGACATCCCGATCAAGGCCGTCTATCTGCTCGGCGCCATCATCGCCACGGTGGGCGCCGTCCTGCTGGTGTTCGTGATCTTCTCCGGTGACGTGCCGTCCCAGCAGGGGACCGACGACGTCGTCCCGGTCGCCCCGGTCCCGTCGGCGTCGGCCAGCGCCTCGCCGAGCGCGACCCGTACCGAGGCGGCGCTGCCGGCGGTGCCCGCGAAGAAGGCGTTCGCCAAGCTGCCGGGCAAGGCCACCGCCGCCACCGGCACGGTCAGCGACGCCCGGACCGGCATCAGCTACCCCAGGCTGGGCAAGCCGTGGCAGGCCAAGTCGTTCTCGCCGTTCGCGTACGCGCAGCGGGTCGGCAAGGTCGGGGTGCCGCAGACGGTGATCGCCTCGGCGATGCTGCCCGGCGAGAACCCGGCGGCCAAGCCGAAGACCGACGCCGACTTCCGCGCGATCGCGGCCAGGGCGGCCCGGTGGGCGCTGCGCACCCAGTACCCGCAGGGCGCCACCCTGGCCTGGACCGGCTCGCAGAAGCTGTCGCAGGGCAAGGGCTGGACGCTCGCCTTCCAGGTGACCTACACCGACGGCGGCGCGCGGCGCACCGGCCACGCGCTGGTGTCGGTGGTGGACGTGGGCCAGACCAAGCCCGCCATGCTGCTGGCGTCGATCCCGGAGAGCGGCAAGGCGTACTGGCGGGACCTCAACACTTTGGCGGAGAAAGTTCGCCCCCTCTAGGCCAGAAGCGTCCTCTAGAATATGGTTCTGGCATCTACGGAAACCGCCTGGAGGATGAGCGATGGCGATCGGTTTGAGCGAGGAGCACGAGGCGCTCCACGAGTCGGTGAGCCGCTGGGCTGAGCGCAGCATTCCCACCGACGCGCTGCGCTCCGCCGCCGACGAGCGGCCGGCTTTCTGGCCGGGTCTGGCCGAGCAGGGGCTGCTCGGCCTCCACCTGCCCGAGGAGGTGGGCGGTTCCGGATACGGGCTGCTGGAGGCCGCGGTCGCCGTCGAGGCGCTGGCCGAGCGGATGGCGCCCGGCCCGTACGTGCCGACCGTGCTGGCCGGCGCGGTGATCCACGCGTCCAAGCACCATGAGCTGCTCCCCGGCCTGGCCGACGGCACCCGCACCGGTGCGCTGGCCCTCACCGGCGCGCTCACCGGCACGCGGACGGGCGACGGCGCGCTGACCGTGTCCGGCGTCGCCGAGCCGGTGCTCGGCGGGGCGACGGCCGACGTGCTCGTGCTCCCGGTCGCCACCGACGACGGCGAGCTGTGGGTGGCGGTCGACGCCGCCGACGTCACCGTCACCTCGCTCCCGTCGCTCGACCTCACCAGGAGCGTGGCCAAGGTCGAGCTGGACGGCGTGACCGTGCCCGCCGACCGGGTGCTGGACGGGGTGGAGAGCGCCGACGCGCGCAACATCGCCGCCATCCTGCTCGGCGCCGAGGCCGCGGGCGTCGCGTCCTGGTGCGTCGCCAACGCCGCCGAGTACGCCAAGGTACGCGTGCAGTTCGGCCGTCCGATCGGCCAGTTCCAGGGCATCAAGCACAAGCTGTCGCGCATGCTGGTCGCCCTGGAGCAGGCCCGCGCCACCGTCTGGGACGCCACCCGCGCCGACGGCCAGGAGCTCGACTACGCGGCCGCGATCGCCGGGGTGATGGCCCCCGACGCCGCCGTGCAGTGCGCCAAGGACGCCATCCAGACGTTCGGCGGCATCGGCTACACGTACGAGCACGACGCGCACCTCTACTACCGGCGCGCGCTCACCCTGCGCGCGCTGCTCGGGCCGTCCGCCGAGTGGGCCGCCCGCGTCTCCGAGCTGGCCCTGCGCGGCGTCAGCCGCGAGATGGAGCTGGACCTGCCGGAGGACGCGGAGCCGCTGCGCGAGTCCCTGCGCGCCGAGATCGCGGAGATCGCCCAGCTGGAGGGCAAGGAGCAGAAGCGGGCGCTGGCCGCGGCCGGCTTCGTCATGCCGCACCTGCCCCGGCCGTGGGGGCGCGGCGCGAGCCCGCTGGAGCAGGTGCTCATCGCCCAGGAGCTCAAGGCCGCCAAGGTCAGGCTCCCCGCGCTGATCATCGGCGCCTGGGTGGTGCCGTCCGTGGCCGTCTACGGCACGCCCGAGCAGCAGGAGCGGTTCCTGCCCAAGACGCTCAGCGGCGAGATCATCTGGTGCCAGCTCTTCTCCGAGCCCGGCGCCGGCTCCGACCTGGCCTCCCTGCAGATGAAGGCGGAGAGGGTCGAGGGCGGCTGGCGGCTCAACGGCCAGAAGATCTGGACGTCCGTCGCGCACTTCGCCGAATGGGGCATCTGCATCGCCCGTAACTCCAGCGAGGGCACCAAGCACGAGGGCATCACGTACTTCCTCGTCGACATGAAGTCCCCCGGCGTCACCGTCCGCCCGCTCACCGAGATGACCGGCGAGAACCTGTTCAACGAGGTCTTCCTGGACGACGTCTTCGTCCCCGACGACCTCGTGGTCGGCGAGGTCGGCGACGGCTGGAAGGTCGCCAGGAACACGCTCTCGAACGAGCGCGTCTCGCTCTCCTCCGGCTCCGGAGGCACCGGCGCGTCCGTGCCGGACCTGCTCGGGCTGGTCGGGCGGCTGGGCCGCGAGCTCACGCCGGCGGAGTCGCACGAGCTCGCGGGCGTCATCTGCGAGGGCCACTCGATCAACGCGCTGTCGCTGCGGGTGACGCTCAAGCAGCTGGCCGGCAACGAGCCGGGCGCCGACGCCTCCGTGCGCAAGCTGCTGTCCACCTCGCACGCCCAGCACGTCTCCGAGACGGCCGTGAGCCTGATCGGCGCGCAGGCCACGCTGGCCGCCGACATGAAGCTCGGCGACCCCGGCTACTGGAACCGCGCGGTGCTCGCCACCCGGGCGATGACGATCTACGGCGGCACCACCGAGGTCCAGCTCAACATCATCGGCGAGCGCATGCTCGGTCTGCCCAGGGATCCCGAGCCGGGCAAGTGACCCCGCCCGGTCCCCTCACGGCAGCACCGGCCGTGCGGGGACCGGCGTGCCGTCCTCGGCGGGCACGGGCCGGCCCGCCTTGATCTCGCCGACGCACGCGCCCGCGCCGCCGACGGTGCTCAGGCCCAGCTCGGTTCCCGCGCCGCTCACGGTGGCGTACGTGACGCCGAGGTCCCGTCCTGCCCGGACCTCGGCCCGCGTGCCGCCCAGCCGGACGGCGAGCGTGGTCTCGGCCCCGTTCAGGTACGTGATCCGTACCGTCCACTCGCCGCCCGGCAGCGCCTCGGGCAGCGGGAACACGACCTCCTGCGGGCCCACGGGCGTGCAGGAGGCGCCGCCGGGCACGGTCACGCCGTCGATGTCCACCCGGTTGAGCCGTCCCCGGCCGTCGAACATGAGCGGGTCGCGCACCGGTCCGGTCAGCCGTTCCGTCCAGGTGATCGGGCCGGGGGCGAGCGGGCCGAGGATCGTCGAGGCGCGCGCGTACTGGTAGAAGAAGATCGGCTCGGCCACCTTCGGAGGCACGTACGTGTCCAGCACCACCGAGCCCGAGGGCACCCGGGCCAGCGCGAGGCGGGCCGTCTCCACGTAGCTCTCGACGTTCCTGCCGAGGGGGAGCGAGCCGAAGGCCGTCACCGACCAGACCGAGCCCGCCGCGACCACCGCCGCCACCGGCGCCCAGACCCGCCGCGACCACGACGGCGGCTGCCGCAGCCAGGGCCGCTCCTCGCCCTCGACGGGGATGAACGCCAGCCCGATCACCACGGTCACCAGGACCGCCGTCGAGGAGACGTACCGCATCTCGAACCCGGCCAGATCGGCGCCCAGCGCCGCGGCCCGCCCCAGCCAGATCGGCACCACGTCGGCCAGCAGCACGTAGCCGAGCAGCATCGTCCAGGCCAGCCACGCCCGTCGCCGATGGCGCAAGGAGACCGCGACCGCGATCACCGCCACCGCGACCGCCGCCCACATGAGCGCGGGCGGCGGGGCGGCCAGCGCGTAGTCGTCCCCGATCGGCTGCCAGGCCCACGGGCCGCCCAGCGACGCCGGTATCAGCGACCCCGTCAGCAGCTTCCAGGCCGAGCCCGCGGCCACCCCGGCCGACGGCAGCGCGGGCTCGAACGTCACGTTCGTGAGCTGCACGGTGGTGAACAGCTGCCTGAAGAAGATCACCGTGTACGGGACCAGGACGGCCGCGTAGAGCAGCCACGCCCGCAGGGTCCCCGACCGGTTCAGCCAGCCCAGGGTGAGCACCAGGGCCAGCACCGGGATGAACGGGGCCTTGACGAAGAAGGCCATGCCGAGCACCGTCCACCCCGCCGCCGCCAGCGCGTGCCGGAACCGGAGCGTGCGCGTGTAGAGGACGTGCGAGCTGAGGGCCATCGCCAGCGCGGCCTGGAACGGCAGCGTCTCCACCACCACCGCCCACCACACGATCGACGGCAGCGTCATCGGCGTCAGCAGGTAGAACCCGAGCGGCAGCAGGATGGCCGGCCTGGACCCGAACAGCACCCGCAGCAGCCGCAGCACCGCCAGGCCCGCCGCCGCCAGGAGGCCCGCCGTCACGGCGTGGGCCAGCACCTCGTTGTAGACGCCCCAGCGCCCCATCACCCAGTGGATCGCGAACGGGGCGGGCATCAGGTGGCCCCAGTCGATCCGCATCAGGTAGTCCCAGGTCAGGCCCTGTTCCAGGCCCCTGGCGATGAACATGAAGTCGTCCTGGCGGAAGTAGGTGCGGCGGATCAGCTCGAACTTCCACACCAGCGTGACGGCCACCATCATGAGCCCCGTGGCGAGCACCACGTCGCCCCGCCCCGTCCTCGCCACCGCCGTCGTCCTCCCTGGCTGCCGCCCCCACGCGCAAGCATGCCCGAAGGATCCTCATGGTGGCGACATGCAGGGAAAAGCAGTCATCGAGGTGTGATGTCATAGCTGAATGCCTCCCCAGGCCAGAGCCGCCCTGGCCGGCGCCGTCCTCGGTCTCGCCCTCGCGGCCCTCGCGCTCGGGCCCGCCCTGGGCTGGGGTTTCGTGCTGATCCACGACATGGTCTTCGTGCCCGACCCGGCCTTCTCCCTCTTCACCTTCGGGCTGGCGGGCGGCGCGCCCCGGGTGGTGCCCAGCGACGCGGTCGTCACGGCGCTGTCCCAGGTCCTCCCGGGGGAGCTGGTGCAGAAGCTCATCCTTCTGTCGATCTTCGTGCTGGGCGCCTCGGGGGTCGCCGTCCTCGTCCCCTCGCCGGGCCTGGCGCCCCGGCTGGCGGCGGCGGCCTTCTACGTCTGGAACCCGTTCGTGGCCGAGCGTCTCCTGATCGGGCAGTGGGCCATGCTGCTGGGGTACGCCGGGCTGCCCTGGGTGGTGCACGCCCTGAGCCGGGGCCGCCGTCTGGCGGTCTCCCTGCTGCCCGCGGCGACGGGCGGCTTCGCGGCGATGCTGGTCACGATCGTCACGGCTCTCCCGGTCGCCGCGGACCTCGCCGGTCGCCGGGGCCGGTGGGCGGAGGTGCTCCGGGCGGGGCTGCTGCCGGCGGCCTTCTGCCTGCCGTGGCTGGTGCCCGCGGTGCTGCGGCCGGACGGGCTGGCGGGGGACCCGGTGGGCGTGGAGGCGTTCGCGTCGCGGGCCGACACGCCGTTCGGGACGGTGGGAAGCCTGTTGTCGCTCGGCGGGATCTGGAACGCCAACGCCGTGCCCGCCGGGTACGAGGGCGTCATGGGGGCGGTGGCGCGACTGGTGCTCGCGGCCGCCGGGATCGCCGGGTTCGCGTGGCTGGGACGCGGGCTGCCGTACCGGAACGGGCTGCTGGTGGCGGCCGTCGCCGGGCTCGGGATCGCGAGTGCCGGCATCACCGAGGCCGGGCGGTCGGTGCTGAAGGGTTTGGTGGGGTTCTGGGGCGGGTTCGCCGTGTTCCGGGACGCCCAGCAGTACGTGGCGCCGGTCGCGCTGGCGGCGGCCGTGGGGCTCGGGCTGCTGGTGTCCGCCGCCGCCGGACAGACCGAGGAGCGGCGGCGGCAGGGCGGGTGGATCGCCGCGGCGATGCTCGTGGTGCCGGTGGCCGTGCTGCCGACCCTGGCGTGGGGGGCGTCGGGGGCGCTCGACGCCGTCTCCTACCCCCGGGCGTGGTACGAGGCGAGGGACACGCTGCGTGACGATCCGGCGCCGGGTGACGTGCTGGTGCTGCCGTTCGAGTCGTACCGGAGGTTCGCCTGGAACGGCGGCCGGCCGGTGCTGGACCCGGCGCAGCGGTTCTTCGCGGTGCCGGGCCGCCGGGTGGTGACGAACGACGTGGTGCGCGTGGGCGAGCTGGCCGTCAGGAGCGAGGACCCCCGCGCGGCCGAGGTAGAACGCGTACTAGAAGGCGGTTCACCTGACCTGGCGGGGCTGGGATTCAGGTACGTGCTAGTTGACGCGGGGACGGTTGAGGAACGCAAACAGTTCGCCGTCTGGCTCCATGACGCCGAGGTCGTTGTCAACTCCCCGGAGCTGGATCTCTACAGGTTGAGCACGTCGCTTACGCCCTGATATGCCCGCTGATCAGCGCAATTGTAAAAATCTGGTCTAGCTACTAGCGAGTAGCAGGAATTGGTTCTAGGTTTGTCCCCAAGTCCCCGGACCTGTTGCGCCAGGAGGAACCCCTCGTGATCAAGATCTTGTTAGCTGCGATCATCGGCATAGCCGTGGCCGCCCTCGTGACGACGATCACCACCGTCTCCCTGACCGGGTCCACCGCAACGCCCGTCAACCAGCCGCTCTACAACTACGGCGTGCGGTAACCGAGCGCCGCCATGTCGCCCTCCTCCGCAAGGGACGCGAGGGCGAGCCGGCGACCACTGCTCGAGATCGTCGTTCCCGCCCACAACGAGGAACGCCGACTTCCCGGGGGGCTCCTGCAGCTGTGCGCGAAGCTTGCCCGCATGCCGTTCCCGACCGCCGTCATCGTCGTCGACAACAACAGCACGGACGGCACCGCCGAGATCGTCCGCACCTGGCCCGAGGGCGAGGTCCCGGTCCGGCTGGTGAGTTGCCCGGCACCCGGGAAGGGCGCCGCGGTCCGCGCGGGTCTGATGGAGACACGCGCCCCGTTCGTCGGTTTCTGCGACGCCGACATGGCCACCGACCTGGCCGCCGTCGACGTCGCGATGGGCCTGCTCCTGTCCGGTGAGCGGGTGGTGATCGGCTCTCGTGCGCACACGTACTCCAGCGTCGAGAACCGTCACAGCCGGGTCCGTGAGATCGGAGCCGTCGGATTCCGCGCCCTGGCCAGAGCGCTGGTGCGCGGGGTGAACGACACCCAGTGCGGGTTCAAGTTCTTCGACGGGCCGCTGGCCCGCGAGGTCGCGGCCGAGCTGCGCACCCCCGGGTTCGCGTTCGACGTGGAACTGCTCGCGCGCTGCACCGGACGCGGCTCCCGGGTGCTGGAGATCCCGGTCCACTGGCGTGACATGCCGGGATCGCGGTTCTCCCCGGCCCGGCACAGCTTCGGCATCCTGCTGGAGCTGGGCAGAATCTGGATGCGGCTGCGCGCCACCCCGCCCGCCGTCTCACCCGCCTGGGAACCTCCCCTCGACCCCGTCGGATATCCGTGAACAACCCATGAATGTGGCCGTCGTCAACTGGCGCGACCCCTGGCACCCCGACTCCGGTGGCGCCGAGACCTACGCCTGGGAGATGGCGAGCCGGATGGCCCGCGCGGGCCACGACGTGTGCTTTGTGACCGCGCGGGCACCCGGCCAGTCGCGGGCGCAGACCCGTGACGGGGTACGGGTGCACCGGATGGGCGGGGTGTTCACCGTCTATCCGCTGGTGCTGCTCTGGCTGCTGGTCCGGCGCTCCCGGTTCGACGCGGTGCTCGACTGCCAGAACGGCATCCCGTTCTTCACGCCCTGGGTGTTGTCGCGCCGTACCAGGATTCTGCTGGTCGTGCACCACGTGCACGACCGGCAGTTCGGCGTGCACCTGCCGTGGTGGCTCGCCGCGGTGGGGCGGTTCCTGGAGGGGCCGATGTCGCGCTGGACCTATCGCCGGCACGCCGCCGTGGCCGTGTCGCCGTCCACCGTGCGCGCCATGCGCGAGCGGCTGCGCTGGACCGGCCCGATCCACGTGGTGCACAACGGGGTGAACGCCGGTCCGCCGCCGGGGGTCGCCAAGAGCGCGGCGCCGCGCGTCGTCTGCATCGGCAGGCTGGTCGCGCACAAGCGGGTGGACCTGCTGCTGGACGCGGTGACGCAGCTCCGGGAGCAGTGGCCGGGGCTGGCCGTCGACGTCGTCGGCCGCGGCCCGGAGGAGGCCGCGCTGCGCGCCCGGCTCCCCGCGGGCGTCACCCTCCACGGCTACCTGCCCGAGGAGGAAAAGGCGCGCCTGCTCGCCTCGGCGTGGGTGCACGTCAGCGCCTCGCAGGGTGAGGGCTGGGGATTGTGCGTGGTGGAGGCGGCCGCGCTCGGCGTGCCGACCGTCGCGTTCGACGTGGACGGGCTGCGCGACGCGGTACGGGACGGGGAGACGGGCTGGCTGGTGCCCGAGGGCGGCTCGCCGGCGGCCGACCTGGCCAAGGGGCTCGGGGCGGCCCTGGACGAGCTGACTCGTGAGGGTCCGAACGCCTATAACATGAAATGTCAGAAATGGGCTGGACGGTTCTCCTGGGACGCCAGTGCCGATCGCCTGATGGCGTTGATCAGCGGTGCGGACGTGGAGGAGCGGTGACGGAGAGAGCCCGGCACCGGTTCTGGCTGCTGTTGTGCTGCGCCGGCTTCGCGATCCTGTCGTTCACCACCAAGCCTGGCCACCTCATCCCGGACACCAAGCTCGACCTGGCGCTGAACCCGCTCGGCTGGCTGGAGCGCGCCACCCACCTGTGGGACCTGCAGCACTTCGGCCAGCTCCAGAACCAGGCGGCCGGCTACCTGTTCCCGATGGGCCCCTTCTTCGCCCTCGGCGAGCTGGCCGGCCTGGAGCCGTGGATCACCCAGCGGCTCTGGCTGACTGTGTTGTTCTGCGTGGCGTTCCTGGGCGTGGAGCGGCTGGCCGGCAAGCTCGGCATCGGCACGCCCGGCACCAGGATCGCGGGCGCGCTGGCGTACGCGCTGGCCCCGCGCGCGTTGTCGATCGTCGGCGAGATCTCGATCGAGTGGCTGCCCGCCGCGATGCTGCCGTGGATCCTGATCCCGCTGCTCACCGCCTCCGAGACCGGGCAGCGGGCCAGGGCGGCGGTCCGGTCGGGGCTGGCCGTCGCGCTGTGCGGCGGGGTGAACGCCGTCGCCGTGCTGGCCGTGCTGGTCGCCCCGGTCCTCTACATCCTCACCCGGCCGCGCCCGGTGCCGCGCTGGCGGATGCTCGGCTGGTGGACGGCCGCGGTCGCGGTGGCCACCCTCTTCTGGTCGCTGCCGCTGCTGCTGGTGGGCCGGTACGCGTTCTCGTTCCTGCCCTACACCGAGACCTCGGCGGCGACCACCCAGGTCACCTCGCTGACCAACGTGCTGCGCGGCGCCTCCGACTGGGTGCGGTTCCTGCCGCTGAGCGGCGTGTTCGAGCAGCCGCCCGGCTACGCGATCGCCACCTCCGCCACGATGGTGGCGGTCACCGGCGTCATCGCCGCGCTGGGCCTGGCCGGGCTGGCCCGGCGTGACCTGCCCGCCAAGGGCTTCCTGATCTCTCTCTTCCTGGTCGGCACCGCCGCCGTGGCCGCCGGGCACATCAGCGCGCTGGAGCCGGCCGTGGCCGAGCCCGTCCGGTGGCTGCTCGACGGCCCGCTCGCGCCGCTGCGCAACCTGCGCAAGTTCGACCCGCTCATCCGGCTCGCGCTCGCCTTCGGCCTGGCGCACCTGCTGGCGAGCGTGCTCGGCCGGGCCAGGCTGCCGCTGCGGGCGGTGGCGGTGGCCGCGTCGGCCGCGCTGGTCCTGCCGGTGTTCAACCAGGGGCTGGCGTACCCGGGCGTCTTCAAGGAGGTGCCGGACCACTGGCGGCAGGCGGCCGCCTGGCTGGACGAGAACGCGGGCGACGCCGGTGTGCTGGTCGTGCCGGGCGCCGCGTTCGGCGAGTACGTGTGGGGCCGGCCGATGGACGAGCCGCTCCAGCCGTTGTCCAGCGTCCGGTGGACGGCCCGCCAGATCACCCCGCCCGGCTCGGTGGGGATGAGCAGGCTGCTGGACGCCGTCGACCAGCGGCTGACGGCCGGGCACGGCTCTGCCGGGCTGACCGAGGTGCTGAAGCGGATGGGCGTCCGTTACGTCCTCGCCAGGAACGACCTGCTCAGGGAGCAGCTCAAGGGCGCCTGGCCGGCCAGGATCAGCGAGGCGCTGCACGAGTCGCCCGGCATCGAGAAGGTGCGCTCGTTCGGCGAGCCGGTCGGCGACGTGTTCGGCGACGACGCGGTGGACGCGCTCGACGCCGCGTTCCCCGCGCTCGAGCTGTACGAGGTGGCGGAGCCGGACGACCTGGTGACCGTGCGGTCGGCGGGGGAGGCGCTGCGGGTGCGCGGCGGCCCGGACTCGCTGCTCACCATGGGCGACCTCGGCCTGCTCGGCGACGGCCCGATCCTGGTGAACGACGACGCGAGCGGCGTGGACGCCCCCCAGGTGGTGAGCGACGCGCTCCGCCTGCGCGAGCGGCACTTCGGCGAGCTGCGCTCCAACGTCAGCCCGACGCTCACCGAGGACGCGCGGGCCGGTTTCACCGGCGTGCTCGCCAGGGACCTGCTGGAGAAGGGCTGGCTGGAGAACGCCGCCACGGCCGAGTACCACGGCATCGCGGGTATTACCGCCTCCTCCTCGGCCGCCGACGCCGGCGCGCCCGCCGGGGTGAGCGACTCCTCGCGCGGCCCCTGGTCGGCGATGGACGGCGACGTCGGCACCGGCTGGGAGACCGACGGCGGGCGCTCGCCCGAGGGCCAGTGGCTCCAGGTCGACCTGCCCGCGCGCCGGGAGATCCCCCGGGTCCAGGTGATGTTCGGCGCCGAGATCCTGCTGGGTCAGTCGGTGGGCCGGGTGGCGGTGGAGACCGAGGCGGGCCGCCTGGAGCACGAGGTCAGCAGGACCCTGGATCCGCAGTGGCTGCCCCTGCCCGAGGGACCGACCTCGTGGATCCGGATCACGATCGTGACGGTCCAGCCCGGCGGCTGGGTCTACGGCCAGCGGGCCGGGATCGTCGAGCTCAGCGTGCCGGGGGTGACCGCCGGCCGGTCGATCAGGCTGCCCGGCTCCGGTGCGGTGTTCGTCATGGACCGCGGCCTGGACGCCAGGCCCGGGTGCATGCGGAGCCTGAACCGGTGGGTGTGCAATCCCGGGCGGCTCGCCCGTACTGGGGAGGAGAGCACCGGCCTCGACCGGACGTTCACCGCCGACGAGGCGGGGCCGGTCACGGTGCGCGGCTCGGCCGTGCTGCGCGACAGCGCGCTCGTCGACCGGTTCACCCGGGTCAGCGGCGCGGTGACCCAGGTGTCCGGCACGTCGCAGTTCAGCGACGACGCGGTGGCCGCCCCGCGCTCCGCGTTCGACGGCGACCTGACCACCACCTGGGTCCCGGCCGACGGCGACCGCGAGCCGGCGCTCACCGTCTCCTGGAAGGGCCGCAAGAAGATCTCCCGCATCCAGGTCGGCAGGCCGGGCAGCGACACCCAGTCGCTCGACGTGGTGATCACCGGCGACGGCGGCGTCTCGCGCGGCGGCCGGGTGGACCACGAGGGTTACGTCAGCTTCGAGCCGATCGTCACCACCGAGATCAAGGTCCGCTTCTTCCCGATCGCGGAGCGCGTGCAGGTCACCGAGCTGGGCATCCCCGGCGTCGCCAAGGCCAGCACGCCCGGTGACATCCCGCTCCGCCTGGCCTGCGGCATCGGGCCGCGGGTCGAGGTGAACGGCCGGGTCATCGAGACCCGCGTCTCCGGCAGCCACCGCGACCTGCTGGAACAGCGGCCGGTGCAGATCACCGGGTGCGCGGAGGCGACGCTGCGGGAGGGCGGCAACCGGCTCAGGGTGGCCGGGTGGGAGCGGTTCCAGGTGGAGAACCTGACCGTGGGCGCCCTGCCGGGGACCTCACGTGAGGCGGAGGCCGCCGCGTCGGCCGGCTCCTGGACGCAGTCCGTGCGCGAGGTGCACGTCAGCGCCCCCGAGGACGCCTTCCTGGTGGTCGCCGAGAACTTCAACGCCGGCTGGCGGGCCACGCTCGGCGAGCGCACGCTGCGCCCGGTCAGGATCGACGGCTGGAAGCAGGCCTGGCAGCTGCCCGCCGGCACGTCGGGCGTGGTGCGGCTGGAGTACGTGCCCGACCGGACCTACTGGTTCGCGCTCGCCGCGGGGCTGGGCGGGATCGCGCTGCTGGCCCTGCTCTCCCTGGTGCCGCTCGGCCCGCGCCCCGAGCACGTGCGCGCCACCGCGCCGGCCGACGCGTCGCGGCTGTCGCAGTGGCGGGCGCCGTACGCGGTGGTGGCGGGGCTGGCGTTCGGCTACTGGTTCGCGGGCACGCCCGGCATGCTCGTCCTGGTCGCCACGGGTGCGCTGGCGCTGCTGGCGCGCGGGCGCTGGAAGGGCGCTTACTGGCTGACGGCCGTGCTGTTCTGCGCCGCCGCCGGGGCCCAGGCCGCCGGTCTGGTCCTGCGCCGGTACGGCGTCGACCTGGGACTCCTGCTGGACCAGGTGCCGCAGCTCCTCGCCTGCGGGGCGGTGGGCGCGCTGGTCGGGCAGCTCGTCACACGGCGGGAGCCACCGGCTGCGGAGCCGGGGATTCCGGCGGCCGAGCAGGTGCTGACCGGCGCCGGCCGAGCGTGAGGGCGACATGTTCGATCAGGTGATAGCTCGCGATGCTGAGCAGCAGCGACACGACGAACGACACCACCGCCAGGCTGGCGAAGTCGCCGGTGAACGGCGGGTCGCCGGTGATCTGCCGGTGCAGCGTGATGACCGGGGCGTGCCACAGGAAGAAGCTGTAGGAGATGCGGCCCAGGTAGGCGGCGACCGGGTTGCCGAGCAGCCGGTGACGCAGCGAGCCGGGGTCGGGCGCGAGCGCGAACGGCGCCACCGCGAGGACGGCCACGGACGCCTCCAGGGTCATCCTGATCAGGGACTCCCCGAGGGTCGGCAGGGTGAGCGTGCGCGGGCCGGCCAGCGGCGTGGAGAGCACCGCGTACAGCAGCAGGGCGAGCACCAGGAGCTGGGGCGCGAGGGAGCCGATCAGCCGGCTGCCGCCGAGCCAGACCGACAGCACGGCCATCGCCATGCCGCAGGCGAAGTAGACCAGGTGGTACGGCAGCCAGAGCGCCAGCTCCGGCACCTCCAGCAGCCGGGAGACGACCACGGTGGCGATCGAGATCACCGGCAGCACCGCGATGCCGCCGAGCAGCCGGACCGGCACGTTGCCGCCGCCCCTGACCGCCCACCGGTGCAGCGCCCAGGCCAGCAGTGGCAGCACCAGGTAGAACGCCATCTCGATGGGCAGCGTCCACATCTGGTAGAGGCCCTCGGCGTTGTTCATGCCGGGGAAGTAGTTCTGCAGCAGGAGCAGCCAGGCGAGCCAGCCGGTCCAGTCGAGCGGGGTCCAGGCCCACAGGGCCAGCGAGACCACCAGCCAGTAGACCGGCAGCACGCGCAGCGCCCGCCGCCACAGGTAGAGCCCGGCGGCGGGGCGCGGGGCGCCCTCGACGGCGGCCTTCGCCCACGGCCGGTACAGCAGCAAGCCCGACAGCAGGAAGAAGACCGGCACCGCCATCCCGAGGCGGGACAGCAGCCAGGCGTACATGCCCTCGCCGTACATCACGCCGGTGTTGCTGGCCACGTGGAGCAGCCATACGCCGAGCGCGGCCAGGGCGCGGATGCCGTCGAGAGCGGCGTCTCTCTTCAGTGCTCTCACCCTCCGGGTCTGGTAGCCGAAACCACGATAGAACATGTTTCTATCGATTTGGTTGCGGCTCCCGGTGGGCGGGTGACGTCGATCACTCGCTGTCATACTTTGTTCCAGGTCGCACGAAACAGACGACAACACGTTCTAATTTTGCGAGGTCTCGATGGGTCGTATTTCAACGCTCGTCCTCATCGGGCTCGGCGCGTTTTTCATCGCGCTCGCGCCGCTGTTGAAATTCTGGGCGGCGGGGCAGATCATCTCCGCGCCCGCGAACCAGTTCGGCATCTCGCACCTGGAGGCGAAGGGCGCGCAGTACTTCTCGCGCCAGGACCTCAAGGTGCTCAACGCCGACCTCGAGATCATCGTCACCACCCGCGGTGACGTGAAGGACGCCACTGGCGACCGGGTCGTCTGGGACGAGGCCACGGTGGTCAACGACGTGACCAACAACCGCAGGTCGGTGGACATCACCGACCGGCGCAGCGCCTTCAACAAGTACACCGGCGAGGCCGTGAACTGCTGCGGCGTGAACATCGCCAAGGCGCCGGTCCAGCTGGAGGGCCAGATCTACAAGTGGCCGTTCGACGTGGAGAAGAAGACGTACAAGGTCTTCAACTCCACCGCCAAGCAGGCCTTCGACGCCGCGTTCGTGCGCGAGGAGAAGGTCAACGGCCTCGACACGTACGTGTTCGAGCAGATCGTGCCGGCCACCAAGACCTCCACGCAGACGATCCCGGCCAACATCGTGGGCATCACCGACGTGACCGGTGACGTGCAGATCGACCGCTGGTACGACGGCAAGACCACCTTCTGGATCGAGCCCGTCACCGGCTCCCCGGTCAAGCAGGAGGTGCAGCGGCACGAGGTGCTCAAGTCGCAGGACGGCATCGAGCGCGCCGCGGCCCTGATCGCCACCGCCAAGATGACCGACCAGACGGTGAACCAGCTGGTGGACAACGCCGAGTCGGCCAAGAGCCAGATCAACCTGCTGCGCAACACGATCCCGCTGGTCCTGCTCATCGTGGGCATCGCGCTCATGCTGGCCGGCGTGGTGCTCGCCCGCCGCCGCCCCGCCTGACCCCGCTTTCCTCCAGGGCCCGCCGCCGTGCGGGCCCTTTTCTTTTACCCGGGACCGTTACAAGAGCAAATTGAAACGTGTTCTCAATTTAAGTTACTCGCCAGTACAAGCGAAAGGTCTTCTGGTAGAACACGTTGCAGTTCGAGGGTCGTGGTCGTATCGTCGGGACATGCGGACCCGTGTGACGGACATGTTCGGAATCGACCTACCGATCTTCGCGTTCAGCCACTGCCGCGACGTGGTGGCCGCTGTCAGCAAGGCAGGCGGAATGGGCGTCCTGGGCGCCCTCTACTTCACCCCGGAAGAGCTCGAACGGGAGCTCGTCTGGATCGACGACCACGTGGACGGCAAGCCGTACGGGGTGGACGTCGTCATGCCGGCCTCCTACGAGGGCGCCGACTTCCCGGCGGAGGAACTCGTCGGCCGCCTCCAGGCGATGATCCCGGAAGGGCACCGGCAGTTCGTCGAGAACCTGCTGGCCGCGCACGACGTGCCGGCCCTGTCGCAGGACGCCGACGCCGGCCGGGTCCTGCTCGGCTGGACCGACGCCACCGCCCGGCCCCAGGTGGAGGTCGCGCTCCGGCACCCGATCGCGCTGCTGGCCAACGCGCTCGGCCCGCCGCCAGCCGACGTCGTCGAGCAGGCGCACGCGCACGGCGTCAAGGTCGCCGCGCTCGCCTCCACCCCCCGGCACGCGCTCAAGCAGGTCGAGGTGGGCGTGGACGTGGTGGTGGCGCAGGGCACCGAGGCGGGCGGACACACCGGCGAGATCTCCACCATGGTGCTCATCCCGCAGGTGGTGGACGCCGTGGACGTGCCGGTGCTGGCGGCCGGCGGCATCGGCAACGGCCGCCAGATGGCCGCGGGCATGGCGCTGGGCGCCGAAGGCGTCTGGACCGGCTCGCTCTGGCTGACGGTCGAGGAGGCCGACACCCCCGAGATGGCCCGGCAGCGCATCCTCGCCGCCACCTCCCGCGACACCGTCCGCTCGCGCAGCTGGACGGGCAAGCCCGCCCGGCTGCTCAAGAACGAGTGGACCGACGCGTGGGAGTCGCAGGAGTCGCCCGGCACGCTGCCGATGCCGCTGCAGTTCATGCTGGTCTCCGACGCGCTGCGGCGCATCGGCCGCTCCGACGCCGCCGAGCTGGCCACGTTCCCCGCGGGCCAGATCATCGGCATCACCAACCAGGTCCGCTCGACCAAGGACGTCGTCTACTCCCTGGTCGAGGAGTTCGCCGAAGCCCTCGAACGCCTCGAAGGCATCACCCGCGACTAATGACCCCGGTAGGTCGGGGGGCGTTTCTCGCGGAAGGCGCGGGTGCCCTCCTTGGCGTCCTCCGACCCGATCACCGGCCAGCCCAGCTCGTCCGACACCTTCAGCGCCTCCGGCTCCGCGAGGCCCTGGGTGTCGCGGTAGGTGCGCAGGATCGCCTGGACCGCCAGCGGCCCGGCGGCCGCCACGCTCGCGGCCAGCTCGCGGGCGGTCTCCAGCGCCGTGCCGTCGGGGACCACCCGGTTGACCAGGCCCATCGCCAGCGCCTCGGCGGCGGTGACCGACCGGCCCGTGAGGAGGAGGTCCATCGCGTGGCAGTACGGGATCTGGCGCGGCAGGCGGACGGCGCTGCCGCCCATCGGGAACAGCGCCCGCCTGGCCTCGAACAGACCGAGCGTGGCCGACTCCGCCACCACCCGCAGGTCGGTGCCGACCAGCAGCTCGGTGCCGCCCGCCACCGCGTAGCCCTCGACGGCGCTGATCACCGGCTTGGTGGGCAGGTCCTCGCGGAGCAGGCCCTTCCAGTGGTAGTTCGCGATCCGCTCGCCGCGCGCCGCGACCTCGGGGTCCGACGGGGGCGTGGCCATCGCCTTGAGGTCGGCGCCGGAGCAGAACGTGCCCGCCGCGCCCGTCAGGATCGCCACCCTGACGTCCGGCTCGGCCGACACGTACGCCCAGGCGCTCGCCATGCCGATGAGCATGTCGGAGGAGAGCGCGTTGCGGGCCTCGGGACGGTTCATGGTGACGATCACCACGTGGTGGTCGCGTTCCACGCGGCAGTGGGGGGTGCTGATGGGCAGAAGCTCCACTCACTCCTCCTTGGATCAAGCGCTTGCTCACACCATAGCCGCGGGTTACGCTGCCCGAAAGAAATGAGAACCTGTTCTTATTTCGCCTGGTTCGGGGCCTCTTAACACCTGGTGAGGAGTACCGATGGGCACGCTCGGCTTCTGGCGGCTGGCGCAGGCGGACCCCGGCTGGATCGCGGCCGTGGACCCTGACGGCACCGAGCACCGGGCCGGTGATCTGCTGGCCCGGTCGAACCGTCTCGTCCACGGACTGCGCGCTCTCGGGCTGCGGGCCGGCGACGGCTTCTGCGGGCTGGTGCCCAACGGCGCCGACGGGCTCGTGCTCTACCTGGCCGCCCTCCAGGCCGGCTGGTACTACACGCCGATCAACTGGCACCTGACCGGGCCGGAGATCGCGTACATCCTGGCCGACAGCGAGGCCAAGGCGTTCGTCGCGCACCCCAGGTACGCGGCCGAGGCGGTGCGCGCGGCCGACGCCGTCGCCCCCGAGCGGCGCTTCGCCGTCGGGGACCTGCCGGGGTTCCGGCCGCTGGACGAGCTCACCGCCGGGCAGCCGGACACCCTGCCCGGCGACCGCACCGCGGGCGCGACCATGCACTACACCTCCGGCACCACCGGCCGCCCCAAGGGCGTGCGCCGCTCGCTGCCCGGCCTCGACCCGGACGACAACGCGGAGCTGATGACCTTCCTGCTCGCCCTGTTCGGCATCACCCCGGGGCAGCCCAACGCCCACCTGGTCACCTCGCCCAGCTACCACACCGCCGTCAGCCAGTTCGGCGGCACGGCCCTGCACCTGGGCCACACCGTCGTCTACATGGACCGGTGGGACGCCGAGGAGATGCTCCGGCTCTGCGAACGCCACCGCGTCACCAGCTCCCACCTGGTGCCCACCCACTTCAAGCGCCTGCTCACGCTGCCCGAGGAGACCAGGAACGCCTACGACCTGTCGTCCCTGCGCTGGATGATCCACGCCGCCGCGCCCTGTCCCGTACCGGTGAAATGGGACATGCTCCGGTGGTGGGGCGACGTCGTGTACGAGTACTACGCGGCCACCGAGGGCGGCGGCACCCTGGCCACGCCCGCCGACTGGAAGGCGCACCCCGGCACGGTCGGCAACGCCTGGCCCATCACCGAGCTGCTCATCGCCGACGAGTCCGGCGAACCGGTGCCCACCGGCACCCCCGGCACGATCTACATGAAGATGATGGGCGCCTCCTTCGAGTACAAGGGCGACCCGGCCAAGACCGAGGAGAACCGGCTCAAGGACTTCTTCACCGTCGGCGACATCGGCTACCTGGACGAGGACGGCTTCCTGTTCCTCTGCGACCGCAAGGCGGACATGATCATCTCCGGCGGGGCGAACATCTACCCCGCCGAGATCGAGAACGAGATCATGATCCACCCGAAGGTCGCCGACGTCGCCGTGTTCGGTGTCCCCGACGACGAGTGGGGCGAGCAGATCAAGGCCGTCGTCGAGCCCGCGCCCGGCGCCGACCCGGGCCCCGAGCTGGCCGCCGAGATTCTCGCCTCGCTGGAGGGCCGCCTGGCCAGGATGAAGTGGCCCCGGTCGATCGACTTCATCGCCGAGATGCCCCGCGAGCCCAACGGCAAGCTGCTCAAACGCAAGCTGCGCGCCCCGTACTGGGAGGGCCGCGACCGAGCCATCTGACCGCCCAGGAGGGTGCATGTCCGATCCGCTGACCGCGGAGCACGTGCTGGAGTTCCCCGGTGGCTACACCCGATCGACCGGGCCGGTGATCGGCCGGTTCCTGACCGAGCTGCGCGCCGGCCGGATCGTCGGGGCGCGCACCGCCGAGGGCCGGGTGCTCGTCCCCCCGCTGGAGTACGACCCCGCGACCGGCGACCCGGTGACCGGCGAGTACGTCGAGGTCGGCCCGGCCGGGACCGTCACCGCGTGCGCCTGGGTGGCCGAGCCGCGGCCCGAGCACCCGCTGGACCGGCCCTTCGCCTGGGCCCTGATCAAGCTGGACGGCGCCGACACCGCGCTCGTGCACGCCGTGGACGCGGGCAACCCCAAGGCGGTCGCGCCCGGCACCCGGGTGTGGCCGGTGTGGCGCGGCGAACGCTCCGGCCACATCACCGACATCTCCTGCTTCGCCCCCGAGGTCACCAGGATCGTCTCGCCCGTCCGCACCCCGTACACGCTCCAGGCCGGCGGCGCGCTCCGCGTCTTCCTGGAAGGGATCAGGCGCGGCGTCTTCATCGGCGGGCGGTGCGCGAGCTGCGGCCAGGTGTACGTCCCGTACCGTCTGTCCTGCCCCCAGTGCGGCATCGCGATCGGCGAGCAGGTCGAACTGCCCGACACCGGGACGATCACCACGTTCGCGATCAACAACCTGCCCGACCCGCGCGCCCCCGAGGTGCCCTTCGTCTCCGCGTACGTGCTCCTCGACGGCTCCGACGTGCCGGTGATCGCGCTCGTCGGCGGGATCCCCGCGCACGAGGTGCGGCAAGGCATGCGGGTGAAGGCCGAGTGGGTGCCCGAGAGCGAGCGGACCGCGTCCATGGCGAACATCCGGTGGTTCGCGCCCACCGGCGAACCCGATGTGGAGCTGTGAATGAGACAGGTGGCCATCGTCGCCTTCGCCCAGACCCGGCACACCGGCCACGACACCGGCCTGTCCGAGCCCGAGCTGATCCTGCCCGTGATCGAGGAGGTCAAGGCGCGCACCGGGCTCGGCCGGTTCGGCTTCACCTGCTCGGGAAGCTGCGACTACCTGGCCGGCGCGCCGTTCTCGTTCGTCTCCGCGCTGGACGCGGTCGGCGCCTGGCCGCCGATCTCGGAGAGCCACGTGGAGATGGACGGCGCCTGGGCCCTGTACGAGGCGTGGGTCCGGCTCCAGCACGGCGACGTGGACACCGCGCTGGTGTACGGGTTCGGCAAGTCCAGCCAGGGCGACCTGCGGTCCATCATGACGCTGCAGCTCGACCCGTACTATCTGGCGCCGCTCGGGCTGGACCAGCTCTCGTACGCGGCGCTGCAGGCGGCGGCGCTCGGCGCCGGGCGGGACGAGCTGGACGCGATCGCGCGCCGCAGCCGCGCCGACGGCAGGCGCAACCCCTACGCGCTGGACCTGCCGGACGAGCTGCCCGGCGGGTGGGCGGTCGAGCCGCTGAAGGAGTCGGACGTCGCGCCCGTCACCGACGGGGCGGCGGCCGTGGTGCTCGCCGCCGGCGACCGGGCCCGCGAGCTGTGCGCCAACCCCGCCTGGATCGCCGGCATCGCGCACCGCATCGAACCGCACTACCTCGGCCTGCGCGACCTCGGCCGGTCGCCGTCGGCGGCCGACGCCGGACGCGCCGCCGGGGTGGGCAAGGGGCCGGTCGACGTGGCCGAGCTGCACACCCAGTTCGCGCACGAGGAACCGATCCTGCGCCGCGCCCTGGAACTGCCGGCCGACACGGTGATCAACCCGTCCGGCGGGCCGCTGGCCGCCAACCCCGTCATGGCCACCGGCCTCATCCGCATCGGGGAGGCCGCCCGCCGCATCCACGACGGCGCCGCCCGCCGCACCGTCGGCCACGCGGCGAGCGGCCCCTGCCTGCAGCACAACCTCGTCACCGTACTGGAGGCCTGAATGGCTGAGCGCTGCGCCGTGATCGGCGTCGGGCAGACGCACTACACGACCAAGCGCAGGGACGTGTCGATCGCCGGCCTGGTGCGCGAGGCGGCGCTGCGGGCGCTGGACGACGCCGGGCTGACGTTCAAGGACATCGACGCCGTCGTCATCGGCAAGGCGCCCGACCTGTTCGAAGGCGTCATGATGCCCGAGGCCTACCTCGCCGACGCGCTCGGCGCCGCGGGCAAGCCGATGATGCGCGTACACACCGCGGGCAGCGTCGGCGGCTCCACCGCGCTCGTCGGCGCCGGGCTCGTCCAGGGCGGGGTGCACGAGCGGGTGCTGGTCGTCGGGTACGAGAAGCAGTCGGAGTCCAACGCCACCTGGGCGCTCTCCACCCACCTGCCGTTCAGCTCCTCGCTCGTCGTCGGCGCGGGCGGCTACTTCGCCCCGCACATCAGGGAGTACATGCGCAGGAGCGGCGCCCCCGGCCACATCGGCGTGCTCGTCGCCGTCAAGGACCGGCTCAACGCGCTCAAGAACCCCTACGCGCACCTGCGCATCCCCGGCATCGACCGGGCGATGGTCGAGTCCACGCCCATGCTGTGGGAGCCGATCCGCTACCTGGAGTCGTGCCCGTCCAGCGACGGCGCCTGCGCGATCGTGCTCTCGTCCGAACGGGCCGCCACCGGCACCCCGGCCTGGGTGCACGGCGCCGCCATGCGCTCCGAGCCGCTCTTCAGGGCCGGCCGCGACACCGTGAGCCCGCAGGCCGGCAAGGACTGCGCGGCCGACGTCTACCGGCAGGCCGGCATCACCGACCCGCGCCGCCAGATCGACGTGGCCGAGGTGTACGTGCCGTTCTCCTGGTACGAGCCGATGTGGCTGGAGAACCTTGGCTTCGCCGCCGAGGGCGAGGGATGGAAGGTCACCGAGTCCGGGGCCACCGCGCTCGACGGGGACATCCCGTGGAACCCCTCCGGCGGGGTGCTGTCCAGCAACCCGATCGGGGCGTCAGGACTGATCAGGTTCGCCGAGGCCGCGCTGCAGGTGCGCGGCATGGCGGGCGAGCACCAGGTGGACGGGGCACGCCTGGCGCTCGGGCACGCGTACGGGGGCGGAGCGCAGTTCTTCGCCATGTGGATCGTCGGACGGGAGAAGCCTGATGGAGTTCAACCACGCTGACTTGTTCGAAGGGCTGGCGGACGCGGTCGGGGACCGGACCGCGGTGGTCTGCGGCACGGACCGCCGCACCTACGCCGAACTCGACGCCGAGGCCAACCGGCTCGCCCACCACCTGGAATCCCGCGGCATCGGCCCCGGCGACCACGTCGGCATCCACCTGTACAACGGGGTCGAGTACGTGGCCGGCCTCCTGGCAGCGCTCAAGCTCCGCGCCGTCCCGGTCAACGTCAACTACCGGTACGTGGCGGCCGAGCTGCTCTACCTCTACCGCGACTCCGACATCAGGGCGCTGCTGTACGACGTCGAGTTCGAGTCGCGGGTGGCCGCCGTCGCCGGCCAGGCCCCCGAGCTGGGCCACCTCATCGCGGTCAACGGGCCGCCGGGGATCCCGGGCGCGATCCCGTACGCGGAAGCCCTGAACGACGGCAGCCCCGAGCGCGGGTTCGGGCCGCGGTCCGGAAGGGACGTCTACATCATCTACACCGGCGGCACCACCGGCATGCCCAAGGGCGCCATGTGGCACGTCGAGGACCTGTTCATGGCCTTCGGGGCCGGCAACCCCACCGGCGAGCCGCGCACCAGCCCGCAGGAGGTGATCGACGAGGCCGTCAAGGGCAGCCCGTTCGCGATGATGGCCGCCGCGCCCCTCATGCACGGCGCCGCCCAGATGGGCACCTTCATCACCTTCTTCATGGGCGCGACGATGGTGTACGTGCCCACGTTCGACGCCGACGAGGTGTGGCGGGCCGTCGCGCGGGAGCGGGTGCTCACCATGAACATCACCGGCGACGCCATGGCCAGGCCGCTCGCCGAGGCGCTGGAGAAGGGCTCCTACGACGTGTCGTCGCTGTTCGTGCTCAGCTCGACCGGCGCGATCCTCAGCGGCACCGTACGCGACCGGCTGCAGGAACTCCTGCCCAACGTGCTGATCCGCGACAGCTTCGGCTCCACCGAGGCCGGCTACACCGCCGACGGGGTCGACGGCGCCCGCCCCGAGACCGGCCTGCGCTACCGGCCCAACCCGCACGCCAGGCTGGTCGTGCTCGACGATCGCCTGCACCCCGTCCGGCCCGGCTCCGGCGACCTCGGCACCGTCGCCAAGGCCGGCCGCATCGCCTTCGGCTACTACAACGACCCGGACAAGACCGCCCGCACCTTCGTCACCACCGAGGACGGCACCCGCTGGCTGCTCACCGGCGACCTGGCCACCGTCGAGGAAGACGGCACGATCACCGTGTACGGGCGCGGCTCGCAGTGCATCAACACCGGCGGCGAGAAGGTGTTCCCCGAGGAGGTGGAGGCCGTGCTCAAGGGGCACCCGGCGGTGTTCGACGCGGTCGTCACCGGGGTGCCTGACGAGCGGTGGGGCAGCCGGGTCGCCGCCGTGGTCGAGCCCAGGCCCGGCCTGGACGTCACCGGCGACGAGCTCGACGCCCACTGCAGGGAGCAGCTGTCGGGCTACAAGGTGCCCCGCTCGTACGCGTTCGTGGACCGCGTGCAGCGCTCACCGGCCGGCAAGGCCGACTACCGATGGGCCAGGGACACGGTGCTGGCCGGCGAGGCTAGCGAGGTCTGAACCAGCGCAGATCGATGAGGTCGCGCTCGACCAGCGCGACCTCGCCCGCCCGGCCCGCGCGCTCGTGCAGCTCCAGCCGGGCGCGCAGCACGTCGCGGTGCATCTCCACCAGCTCCTCGTCCTCCTCCTCGCCGAGCAGCTCGCGCAGCCTGCCGTCCGCCGCGCGCAACGCCGCGTCGGCCGCCTCGTCGCGGCCCAGCCGCAGCTCGCACAGGCCGAGCTGGTAGTGCGCCAGCACGCTCAGGTAGCCGTCGCCGATCACCCGCGTGCCGCGGTGCAGCACCGCGCTCGCCTCCGGCGCCCGGCCCGCCGCCATCAGCGCGTCGCCCAGCATGAGCAGCGCCCTGGCCAGATGGCCGCCCAGCAGCGGATCGCCCGGCGCGTACCGCTCCAGCGCCGACACCGCCTCACGCAGCGGCGCCACCTCGTCCTCGTACCGCTCCTGCGCCGCCAGCGCCGCCGCCAGCGACAGGTTCGCCCCCGCCCGGCCGGCGTGCACGCCCTCGGCGGCCACCCCCGCCGCGATCAGCTCGTCGTACAGCCCGATCGCCTCCCGCGCCCTGGCCTCCGCCTTCGGCCCGTCGTCCAGGTGCAGCATGGTGAGGAGCTCCGCGCTCTGCGCCAGCGAGTCGGCGAGCACCGCCCGGTAGGTCAAGTCGCCGGTGGCCCGCCGGGCGTCCACGATCAGCTCCTCCACCAGCGGGGCCGCCTCGCCCAGCGCGCCGCACATCAGATGGCAGCGGACCAGCCGCTGCTTGGCCAGCGCGTGCTTGAGCCGGGCCGGCGGGCACCCCGCGTACCCGTCCACGGCCAGCAGCGCGTACTCGACCGCCTCGTCCGCCCGGCCGTCCGCCAGCAGGTCGTCCACGATCACCACCGCCACCTCGGCCACCGCCAACCGCCGCGCGGGGGTACGGGGAAGCGTTCGATGCTGGTCGACCGCCTCCACCAGATGGGCCAGCGCCTCCCGCCTCCTGCCCATGCGGCGCAGCACCAGCCCGCGCACCTCGTCCGCCCTGGCCCGCGCCGCCGCCCGGCCCCGCGGCATCCGCTCCTGCTCGGCCGCCGACCACGCGACGGCCTCCAGCGCGGCCTGCGGCCGGTCCAGCGCGGCCAGCGCCGCCCCCAGACCGGCGTAGGCCATCGCGGCGACGCCGGGCTCGTCCAGCTCGTCACACAGGTCGGCGGCCCGCTCCAGCTGGGCCAGCGCCTCCACGGGGCGGCGCGCGGCCAGCAGCGTGTCGCCGTAGAGCGCCAGCGTCGACGCCAAGGCCGCCCCCTGGGACGAGCCGGCCAGCAGGTCCGCGGCCCGCTCCAGGGTGGCGAGCACCGGGCGGGCCTGCTCGTGCTCGATCCCGGCCAGCACGGCGAACGCTCCGCCCAGCCGCTCCCGGTACCCCTCGCCGGTCGTCGCCGGCCCCTCGAACACCCGCACCGCAGCCTCGGCCGCCGCCGCCTCGCCGGTGAGCGCCGCGTACCGCTCCAGGCACTCGCCCAGCGACTCGTGCAACCCGGGCTCCGCCCCGACCGGCACCTCACGGATGAACGCCTCGGCGAACGCGGTCAGCGGCCCCAGCAGGTCACCGTCCGCCGGGCCGTCCAGATGGTCGGCGAGCTCGTCCAGCAGGGCGCGCACCGCCTCCGGCGGCGGCACCGGCCTGACCTCCAGCGCCCTGGCCAGGAACGGCGCGGGATCGCGCTGCAGCTCGCCGAGGGCCAGCAGGGCGAGCAGGTGCGTGCCGGCCAGCTCCGGGTCCAGCGGCCCGTGCTCGTCCAGCAGCCCCGCGATCAGCGTGGTGCCCCGCACCAGGTCCAGGCCCGCCCGCTCGTCGTCGTCCAAGTGCGCCCGGCACAGTCCACGCAGTTGCAGGCACGTCCCGGCCAGCAACCGCCTGGGCACCGTGGCCTCCTCCGGCAGCGCCCGGACCGCCGCGCCGGCCGCCTCCGACGCCCCGCCGAAGTCCCCCCGGGCGAACCGCGCCCCCGCCAGCACCCGGAGCGCCACCGCCACCTGCAGCGGCTCCCGCACCTGCTCGACCACCCGCCCGGCGATCTCCTCCGCCTCCGCCCAGCGCCCCAGGCCGGTCAGCGCGCAGGCGGCCGGCAACCACCGCTCCGCCCCGTCGGCCGCCCCGTCAGCCCCGTTCGCCGTCAGCACCGCCAGCGCCTGCTCGGCCCGCTCCACACTCTCCCCGGGCCGCACCGCCATGCCGGCCAGCGACAACCCACCCCGCATCCGCGCGCCGACGCCCAGGCCGGGCGGCGGTGCCGGGAAGGCCGCCCGCCGGCCCAGCAGGGTCAGGGTCCGGCGTACCCACCCCTCGACGTCCCGTCGCAGCGCCGCGTCCTCCTCGTCCAGCTCCCCGAGCAGCCCGGCCGCCGCCTCGAACTGGGCCAGCGCGTCGTCCAGCCGCCCCAGCTCCACCAGGCACACCCCGAGCAGCCGACGGCACCCCGCGACCAGGCGGGCGTGGCCGTCACCGAGCCCGCCCGCCACCCACACGGCCTCACGCAGCACCTCCGCCGCCGCCCACGACCGGCGGCGGAGCAGCAGGTACTCGCCCAGCTCGGACAGCCGCCCGGCCAGGTCCCGCCGGTGCCGCCCCGGTTCCAGGACCACCAGCGCCCGCAGGTTGTCCACCGCCTCCTCGGCGCCCCGTACCGCGGCCTCCAGCTCGCCCCGCTCCGCGTGCACCCGCGACACCAGCCCTGCCGCCGCGGCCAGCACCGCACGCAGCCCCGGCTCCTCCGCCGCGATCCCGCGCAGCCGGACGACCGCCTCACCGGCGACCACCACGGCCGCCTCGCCCCGCCCCTGACGGTCCAGCCGCACCCCCAGCCGGTACAGCCGCCGGCACACCTCCTGGTCCGTCACCGCCACGCCGCGCACCGCCTCGGCGGCCATGACCGCCAGCCGGGCCCCCAGCCCGAGCAACCGCCCCTCGTCCAGCTCGTCGAGCGGCCCCAACGGCCCCAACGGCTCCACCGCCCCGCCGTACGACCCCGCACCCGCGAAGAAGCCGGTACGCGCAGGGGGAGAAGCCCCGCCGGGGAGTACGGTGAGGACCGCTGTCACGTCCTCGGCCAGCAGCGCGTCCCCGCCCGCGGCCACGAACCCGGCCACCGCCTCCCGTAACCGCCCCGCCCCCGCCAGCGCGCACGCCAGGTTGTACCGCGCCCGCTCCGCGTGCGCCGCGTACCGGGGATCCTCCTCCGCCAGGATCCCGAACCGCGCCACCGCCTCCCGCGCCGGCCTCTGGGCCACCTCCGGAACCTCCGACAGCAGCAGGCACGCCGCCTGGTTGAACAGCGCCTCCGCGTGCCCTTCCGCCTGCTCGTACGGGGGAGCGGCGGCGAAGATGTCGGCCGCCTGCCGCGCCGCCGCGACCGCCTCCGGCAGCCTCCCCACCGCCGCGAGACACGCCGACGACGTGGACAGCGCCGTGGCCAGATCGGCCCGTTTCCCGCCCCGCCGACGCTCCACCAGCATCTCGGCCAGCGTCACCTTCAACGCCCTGACCCCGTGGTGTCCCGCCTGCCACGGCGGCAGCGCCGCCACCGCCGCCGCCACCTCCGGCTCGCCCGCCAGCAGCCGCAGCACCGCGTCGATCCGGTCGACGAGCTGCTCGCCCGGCCCCATGGCGGCCTCGACCAGCATCCGGTCCAGCCGGTGCACGACCAGTGACCGCAGCGCGGCCCGTACCCGCGGGTGATCCGCGCCCACCCGCAGCACGTCGAGCATCCGCGCCAGGTGCGCCGCCGTCCGCCCCGGATGATCGTGCGCGGCGGTCACCAGGGACTCCAGTCCCGCCGTCTCTTCCAGGAGCTGACCGACCACCCCGTCAGGCACCCCGGGCGCGCCGGGCGGCGGCAGCAGCCCGCTCACCCACCCGGCCACGTCGGCCCGCCGCTCCGCCTTCAGCCCGGGTACGACCGACAACAGCGCCCCCAGTTCACCGGGCGACGGCGCGACCAGCAGAGCCAGCGCCACAGAGGCCTCGGCCACCCCGGCGTCCGGCGCTCCCGGCGAACGGGACCAGCGCTCCCGCTCCCGGCCCAGGAAGCGGTGGATCAGCTCGTTGCCCGGCCCTGCCTCGTGCCCGCGCACCCGCATGAGCGCCGCCAGGTGAACCCGCAGCGGCACCGCGTACAAGGGATCGTCCAGCGGAAACGGGCGGATCCGGTCGAGTCCACCACCTGCCTCGTCACCTTGACGGGACCGCGCGGCGAAGGCGCGGATGGCGGCGGCGGCGTGCTCGGCGCGCTCCGGCAGGGTCAGCGGGTGATCCTCCAGCCGGATCGTCGTGTGGACGAGGCGCTTGAGCCGGCCGCCTGCAGCAGTGTCCAGCCGGCGCCACCAGGCGGCGGACGGCGGGGCGGCGCCCGCCGAGGCGCGGGCCACCAGCAGCAGGCGCACGCGCGGGTTGTGCCGGTGCCCGGCCAGGCGGCGCGCCAGCTCGGCGGCGAGCGCCGCCGACGGCTCCGGGAAGTCGAGCACCAGCAGGGTGGGCCGGAGCGCGTCGAGCCTGACCGCCGGATCCGAGAGCGGCCCCACGAGGGACGCCTCGGTAAGCAGCCCGGTGTCCCACCCGGCCGCCGCGAGCTCCTCGCCCAGCTCCACCGCCAGCCTGCTCTTCCCGGCTCCGCCCGGCCCGGTGACCAGCGCGGCCGACACCGGCTCGGGCCCGGCCGCCCAGGTCCGCAGCGCCGCCAGCTCCGCTTTCCGGCCGACGAACGGCACCACCGCGTGCCGGGCCGCGGGCAGCGACCAGTCCGGGCAGTCCTCCGGCGGCTGCACCGCGACCGGCTCCAGCAGCTCGGGCAGCAGGACGACCCGCTCGTCCCCGGACACGTCCTCCAGCACCCCGGGCGAACCCCCGGCCCAGGCGCGGAAGTCGTCGTCCAGCAGCAGCGCCTCGGCCGGTACGACGTCCGCCCGGCCGTCCTCGTACCAGCAGACGAGCACGCCGACGAGCTGACCCGTGGGCTCGGCCAGCACCGCCGCGCCCGCGAGGGTCCGGGGCGGCGGACCGGCGAGCTCGACCCTCAGAGAGACGGGCACCACCCCGACCCCCGCGCCCGCCACCGCCGGCACTGTCCCGGCCTCAGCGCCCGCCGCGCCCGGCACCACCCCGGCCCCGGGCACGGCCGCGCGGCCTCGTACGACGCATGGCGCCTCGTCGCCCGTGATCCGGCCCCATCGGACCGTTCCGGGAGGTTCCGTCCAGGGTCCGGGGTCCGTGACGCGGAGCAGGGTCGCGGCCAGGGAGCCGGAGCCGCGCCACACCGGCTCGGCCGCCGCCCGCGCCCCGTCCCCGCGCACGTGACAAGGCGCGGCAGGGTCCACCAGGTAGGCCGAGGTCAGCACCAGGCCGGGGCCGACCACGTATCCGGAGCCGGTCGCACCGGCCAGGTCGTCATGACCCGAGTGCACCTCGACGACGCGCTGGGAGGCGACCCGTTCGTTTTGGGAACCGCGTGGTGGCCTGTCCATGGCCCCCGCCTAGTCGCCGCGTCCTGGAATGCCCTGTGCGGCGTCCGGCCTCAGGGATAATTCCGCCACCAGCTCACTATCGCACTACGGCCACGAAATTTCCGGGCTTGTTAGGCCTTCTCCCCCGTGAGCCAGGCCGCCAGCCCCAAGTAGACCAGCCCGCTGCCGATGTCGATCCGCCGCCGGGCCCGCACCGACTGGCGCACGCGGGTGGCCAGCACCGACGACAGCACCGCGTACCCGCCGTCGGAGACCATCCCGATCGCCATCCAGACCAGGCCGAGGACCAGGATCTGCGGCGCGACGGGCCCGGCGGCGGGATCGGTGAACGGCGGCAGGAACGCCAGGAAGAAGATCGCCGTCTTCGGGTTGAGCACGTTGACCACGAGCCCTTCCCAGAACATCCGCCGCTTCGACTGCTCCGGCAGCTCCACCGGGTCGTCGCCGGCGGCCTCCCGCGTCAGCAGCTTGCGGAGCCCGAGCCAGACGAGGTAGGCGACGCCGGCCCACTTGACGATCGTGAAGGCGGTCGCCGAGGCGGCGAGCAGGGCGCTGAGGCCGAGGGCGGCGGCGACCACGTGGACCGCCGATCCCGCGTGCACGCCGAGCACCGACACCAGGCCCGCCGCCCTGCCCTGGGCGACGCTGCGCGTGACGATGAAGAGCACCGCCGGCCCGGGGACGAGCATGATCGCCAGGGTGGCGGCAGAGAAGAGGACGAGCGTGCTGAGTTCGGGCATGCGGCCATCGTAAGAAGGCCGTCAAAGGCTTTCCGGCAGGGCGGCGAGCAGCGCCCCGGTGGCCGGGGGGTGCGGGGGAGCGCCGTAGACGGCGGCGTACACGTGCCTGGTCGAGCCCGGGATGCGGCGCGCGGTCACGGCCGGGTGGCGGTGCGCGCGCAGCGCCAGCCCCGGCAGGACGGTGATGCCGATCCCGGCGGCCACCAGCGCCTGCACGGCCACGATGTCGTCGCTGGTGAACGAGATGCGCGGCTCGAACCCGGCCTTGTCGCACATGTCGAGCAGGTGGCTCCGGCAGCGGTCGCACCCGGCGATCCACGAGGCTCCCGCGTGCGCGGCCAGCCCGGCCTCGTCGTCCTCGTCGCCTTCCTGGGCGCCTTGGGTGATCAGGTAGCTGGGGTCGTCCCACAGGTGGATCATCTGGAGGCCGGGGTCCTCCGGCGCGGTGTCGTCGTACCGGAACATGACCGCGACGTCGACCCGCCCCGCGCGCAGCAGCCTGAGCGCCTCGGGCGGCTCGGTCTCGGTGAGTTCGAGCCGCAGCCCGGGATGCGCCTTGCGCAGCCGGGCGGCGGCCTCGGGGATGAACGTGCCGAGCGCGGAGGGGAAGGCGGCCAGCCGGACCCGGCCCGCGTGCAGCCCGACGTGCGCGGCCAGCTCCTCGGCCGCCGCGTCGAGCCGCCCCACGATGTCGCCGGCCCGCTCGGCAAGCAGCCGGCCGGCTTCGGTGAGCCGGATGCCGCGCCCGGCGCGCTGGATCAGCTTGGCGCCGGTCTCGGCCTCCAGCCGGGCGAGGTGATGGCTGACGGACGGCTGGGCGTAGTGCAGCTCGCGGGCGGCTGCGGTGAGCGAGCCGGTGCGGGCGACGGCCAGCAGGACGCGGAGCCGGGTGACATCCAGCATTCATCAATCGTACCTATAGGTCGGCTCGAATACTTCTGTTGGACCTATCGATGGTCGGTGCCGCACCGTAGAGGGGAGAGCCGATCCCCTCAGGAGGCGACATGAACACCGTCACGATCACGCGGCCGGGCCTGGCCGAGCTGGTCCAGCGGGTGGGCGCGGTGGCCGACCGCCGTCTGTCCGCCCGCGAGACCGCCTTCGCCGTCGCCGACCTGCTGCGCGAGCGGCCGCCCGGGCTGGACATCCTCACCGAGGAGGAGCGGCTGGGCTCCCCGGACTCGTACGTGTCGCGCGCGCTGCACGCGCAGGACGAGTTCTCGGTCGTCGCCGTGGTCTGGCGGCCGGGCCAGGAGACGGCCATCCACGACCACGTCTCCTGGTGCGCGTTCGCCGTGCTCGCCGGCAACGAGCACGAGACCCTCTACCGCGACAAAGGCGACCACCTGGTGGAGATCGGCCGGGCCGACAACCGGCCGGGCGACGTCAGCGGCTTCGCCCCGCCCGGCGACATCCACAAGGTGCGCAACACCAGCTCCGAGATCGGCGTGTCGATCCACGTGTACGGGGCGGACGTCGGGAAGCTGGGCAGCAGCGTCAGGCGCGTCTACGAGCTGCCCGTCATAGGTAGCCGATGAGCCGGTCGGCCAGCTCCTCCGGCCGTGACAGCATGACGCTGTGGCTGCCGCCGATCTCGTCGGGCTCGACGCCCAGCCGCTCGCGCACCATCGGCCGGACGAACTCCGGCGGGAACCACCGGTCGTCCCGGCACAGCAGATAGCGGGTCGGCACGTCCGGCCACCGGTCCAGCGGCCACGGCTCGACCAGCGCCTTCTCGGCGTGTTCCCGGCCGTGGCTGAGCGCCTCGGCCGCGAGGTCGGCGGGCACGTCGTGCATGAACGCGGCGATCGGGTCGTCGATGTCCTTCATGCCGAACCCGGACGCCTCCCACCAGTCGGCGGGGGCCTCGCCGGGCGCCGGGACCATGCCCGCCAGCAGCACCACCAGCTCGGCCTTCGTCCGGTCGCAGACGATCGGGGCGACGAATCCGCCCCACGAGTGCGCCACGACGACGAGTTCGTCCAGGTGCCCGGCCTTCTTCAGCACGTCGTCGATCACGTGGTCCGCGTAGTCGGTGAGCCCGGCGTCCGGGTCGTCGAGCGGCAGGTCCACGGCCACCGTGCGGTGCCCGCGTGCGCGCAGGCAGGCTTCCAGCGGGCGCCACGGCCAGGAGGTCCCGCCGCCCCCGTGGATCAGCGCGAACGTCGCCATCACGACTCCGCCGGCATCTGGCCGGGGAAGCGGGTGCGGAAGTCCAGCACGCCGACCCAGGTGGGCCGGACGGCGATGCGGGCCATGCGGACGCCCGGCCGGTCGGCCTCGGCCACGTTCTTGGCGCCCTGCTCGGGGCCCGCGTAGCGGTGGTGGGCGAGCGCGTACTCCGGCACGATGCCGTCGACGTCGGTCACCTCGGCCCGGCCTCGGATGAGCAGCACCTCGGGCGGGGTGGCGGAGGTGTCGATGGTGATGGCGACGGCCGGCCTGGCCCGCAGCGCGTTGATCTTGGCGGCTCCGGCGAACGTGGCCATGACGAGCTCCTCGCCGTCCCAGTGGAACAGCGTGGGGTAGACGCGCGGGGTGCCGTCGGCGGCGACGTACGCCACCCGGGCCAGTTCTTTCGAGACGAGCAGCGTGCGGGCGGTCGGATGCTCCAGCAGCCCGACATCTCCCTGCGGCAGGGTGTCCAGGGCATTCATGATGCGCCTCCTCACTTGTTGGTCCTAAACTAGGACTAACAAGTGCGTATTCGCAAGGATTTTCGATGCGAAGCTATGACGACCCCTGCGGCGTCGCCCGCGCCCTCGACCACGTCGGTGAGCGGTGGGCCATGCTGATCGTGCGCGAGCTGCTGCTCGGCCCCAAACGCTTCACGGACCTGCGCACCGGCCTGCCCGGCGCGAGCCAGAACGTGCTCTCCCAGCGGCTGCGCGAGCTGGAGCGGTCAGGCGTCCTGCGCCGCCGCAGGCTGCCCCCGCCCGCCGCGAGCCAGGTGTACGAGCTGACGGACCGGGGGCGCGAGCTGGAGCCGGTGGTGCTGGCGCTGGCCCGGTGGGGCAGCCGCATGCCGCTCACCTCGACGGGGCCGATGAGCGTCGACGCCCTCTTGTACGCGCTGAAGTCCACGTTCGACCCCGGGAAGGCGGCCGGGTTCGCCGGCGGCGTCGAGCTCAGGCTCGGCGACCAGAGCTTCCTCGCGACGGTGTCGGACGGGCGGCTCACCCTGGTCAGAGCCGATGGCGCCGGCGCCGACGCCGTCCTGCGCACCGACACCGAGACGCTCAGGTCCGCGGTGTTCGGCGGCCGGGGCCTCGAAGGGATCGAGGCGGAGGGGGACCTCCAGGTGGCCGAGCGGTTCCTAACCCTCTTCCCCCGCCCGCCGGTGAGTTCCTGAGCGTCGCCGGGTCCCTCCTGGGTAGAGGAGGACCACCATGGAACCGATCACCGAAGTCGACGCCCGCTTCAGTCTCCCCGGGGCCGCGGCCACGTCCTGGGAGGAGGCGGCCGAGCTGCTGGAACGCGCCGAGGTCTGGTGGCTGGCGACGGTGCGCCGCGACGGCCGCCCGCACGTCACGCCCCTGCTGGCGGTCTGGCGTGACGGCGCGCTGCACTTCTGCACCGGCACCGAGGAGCAGAAGTCGAGAAACCTGGAGGCCAACCGGCAGGTCGCGCTGACCACCGGCGACAACTCCTTCACCAGCGGCCTGGACCTGGTCGTGGAGGGCGTGGCCGAGCAGGTCACCGACCAGGGCACGCTGAAGGCGCTGGCGGACGCCTGGGAGGCCAAGTACGGTCCCGACTGGCACTTCGACGTGCACGACGGCGCCTTCCACAACAGCGAGGGTGGGCGGGCCCCGGTCTACGCGGTCGCCCCCACGAGAGCCTTCGGCTTCCGCAAGGGCGACTACGCGCAGACCCGCTGGCGCTTCTGACTACAGCTGGGACAACTCCTGAAGGAAGATCGCCTCGGTGGTCGCCACCCGGCGCAGCTCCTCCAGGTCGACCCGCTCGTTGGGGGCGTGGCAGGCGGCGTCCTCGTCCTCCGCGCCGAACAGCAGGATCTCCGCCGCGGGGAACTGCTTGAGCAGGGTGTTGACCAGCGGGATCGAGCCGCCCGCGCCCACGTCGCGAGGCGGCCGGCCGAACGCCCGCTCCATCGCCTTGTTGAGCGCGGCGCGGGCCTTGCCGCCGGAGTCGGCCTGGAAGCCCGAGCCGACGGTGAGGTCGCCGAACGACACCTGCACGCCCCACGGCGCCACCTGGCGCAGGAACTCCACCACGGCGTTGACCGTGGTCTTCGGGTCGCCGGCCGGAGGCACCCGCACCGTCACCCTGGCCCGCGCGACCGGCTGCACGGCGTTGACCGCCCCGGACACCGAGGGCACGTCCAGCCCGGTCACGGTGATCGCGTACGAGGACCACAGGCGGTCGGCCAGCGAGCCGGAGCCGACCAGCGACACGCCGTCGACCACGCCCGCGGTGGCGCGGAACTCCTCCTCCGTCGGCCCCTGGCCGAGGAAGGAGCCGCGCGGCAGGCCGGGCACCCGGACGTCGCCGTTCTCGTCGTGCAGCGCGACGCACATGCGCATCAGCGCCGCCAGCGCGTCGGGGGCGGCGCCGCCGAACGAGCCGCTGTGAACGGCCTCGCGCAGGGTGCGCACCTCCATGGTGAAGGCCGCCATGCCGCGCAGCGACGTCGTCACGGCCGGGTCGCCGACGCGCGGGTTGCCGGTGTCGGCCACCACGACGGCGTCGGCCCGCAGCAGGTCGGGGTTGCGCTCGACGAACGCCTCCAGCCGCTCGCCGGCGTATTCCTCCTGGCCCTCGATGATGACCTTGACGCCGACGGGGAAGCGGCCCTGGAAGACGCGGAGCGCGGCGACGTGGGACATGACGCCGGACTTGTCGTCGGCCACGCCGCGGCCGTAGAGCTTGCCGTCGATCAGCGTGGGCTCGAACGGCGGCGTGCGCCAGGCGGCCGGGTCGCCCGCGGGCTGCACGTCGTAGTGCGCGTAGAGCAGGACGGTGGGCGCGCCGGGCGGCGCGGGCGCCTCGGCGTAGACGGCCGGGAAGCTGCCCTCGACCGGGACGCGCTGCACGCGCGGCAGGCCGGTGCTGCGCAGCAGCTCCTCGACCGCGGCCGCGGCGGCGTGCACGGGCTCCTCGGGATGCCCCGGGAAGGCCACCGACGGGATGGCGGCCAGCCGCTTGAGCTCCTCGACGGTCTGCGGCATCGCGGCCGCTACGGCGCTCTCGATCTGGTCAGGAGTCACGGGACGATCCCCCGGGTCGTTCTCGATGGTGGGCGTTCCATTGGATCACACCGATGCTCACGGCAGGTGAAAGCGGGTGACCACTGCGCCAGCGTACCTGCGGATTTCGTAGTTGTTACAGGAAAGTTCTGCGGATCCATGGCACATGAACTTTCTCCGCGACGCAATCCCTTGGCAAAGTAGCAGGTGAGGTTGCACACTGGTGTGCGGATCGACACGAGGGAAGATAGACATGAGCCAGCCCGAACACGACCTCCTGAAGGCGGCGCAGGACAACCTGTGGCTGCACTTCACCCGGCACAGCGCCTACCAGAAGTCCGAGGTCCCCACCATCGTCCGCGGTGAGGGCTCCTACATCTACGACGTCCACGGCAAGCGCTACCTCGACGGTCTGGCCGGGCTCTTCGTCGTCCAGGTCGGCCACGGGCGCGGCGAGTTGGCCGAGGCCGCCGCCAAGCAGGCCCAGGAGCTGGCGTTCTTCCCGCTCTGGTCGTACGCGCACCCCAAGGCGGCGGAGCTGGCCCAGCGCCTGGCGAGCCTCGCGCCCGGCGACCTCAACCGGGTGTTCTTCACCACCGGCGGCGGCGAGGCCGTCGAGAGCGCGTGGAAGCTCGCCAAGCAGTACTACAAGCTCATCGGCAAGCCGCTCAAGCACAAGGTCATCAGCCGCCAGATCGCCTACCACGGCACCCCGCAGGGCGCCCTGTCGATCACCGGCATCCCGGCGTTCAAGCAGATGTTCGAGCCGCTCGTGCCCGGCTCCGTGCGGGTGCCCAACACCAACCACTACCGCGCCGACGAGATCACCGGCATCCCCGGCATGACGCCCGAGGAGTACGGCTACTGGGCGGCCGAGCGGGTGGCCCGGGCGATCGAGATGGAGGGCCCCGACACGGTGGCCGCCGTCTTCGCCGAGCCGGTGCAGAACGCCGGCGGCTGCTTCCCGCCGCCTCCCGGCTACTGGCAGCGGCTGCGCGAGATCTGCGACGAGTACGACGTGCTGCTCGTTTCCGACGAGGTCATCTGCGCCTTCGGCCGCCTCGGCACCATGTTCGGCGGCGAGAAGTTCGACTACGTGCCCGACATCATCACCTGCGCCAAGGGCATGACCAGCGGCTACTCGCCGATCGGCGCGATGATCGCGCACGACCGGCTGTTCGAGCCGTTCAAGAACGGCGAGGAGATGTTCGCCCACGGCTACACCTTCGGCGGTCACCCGGTCTCGGCCGCCGTGGCGCTGGCCAACCTCGACATCTTCGAGCGTGAGGACCTGCTCGGCCACGTCACCAGGAACGAGCCGCTGTTCCAGGCCACGCTGGAGGGCCTGAAGGAGGACCTGCCCATCGTCGGCGACGTGCGCGGCTCCGGCTACTTCTGGGGCATCGAGCTGGTCAAGGACCGCGACACCAAGGAGACCTTCACCGACGAGGAGTCCGAGCGGCTGCTGCGCGGGTTCCTGTCGCAGGCGCTGTTCGAGGCGGGCCTCTACTGCCGCGCCGACGACCGCGGCGACCCGGTCATCCAGCTCGCGCCGCCGCTGATCGCCGGGCCGAAGGAGTTCGAGGAGATCGGCGGGATTCTGCGAAGTGTGCTGAAAGAGGCGTGGGCGCGCCTCTGAACGACAAAATATCCGGTACGGAGCCACGTACCGGATATTTTTTTCTCATATAAGGAGCAACGCTCATGAAGATCGGCGTTCCTGCCGAGGTCAAGAACCACGAATACCGCGTCGCCGTCACCCCCGCGGGTGTGCTCGAGCTGGTCAAGCGAGGCCACGACGTCACCGTCCAGCGCGGCGCGGGCGAGGGCTCGCACATCACCGACGAGGAGTATCTCGCCGCCGGCGCGAAGATCCGCGACGACGCCGACCAGGTCTGGGCCGAGGCCGACCTGGTGCTGAAGGTGAAGGAGCCGATCGCCGAGGAGTACCACCGGCTGCGCGAGGGCCTGGTGCTCTTCACCTACCTGCACCTGGCCGCCTCCCGGCCGTGCACGGACGCGCTGCTGTCCGCCCGCACCACCGCCATCGCGTACGAGACCGTCCAGGTCAACGGGGCGCTCCCGCTGCTCGCCCCCATGTCGGAGGTCGCCGGCCGGCTCGCGCCGCAGGTGGGCGCGTACAACCTGATGCGGTTCAACGGCGGGCGCGGCGTGCTGCCCGGCGGCGTGCCCGGCGTGGCCCCCGCCAAGGTCCTCGTCATCGGCGGCGGCGTCTCCGGCCTGAACGCGGCGCAGATCGCCGTCGGCATGGGCGCCGAGGTCACCGTGCTCGACACCAACGTCGACCGGCTGCGCTTCATCGACGCCGTCTACCAGGGCCGGATCAGGACCCTGATGTCGAACGCCTACACGATCGAGCAGGAGGCGCTCGCCGCCGACCTGGTCATCGGCGCGGTGCTCATCCCCGGCGCCAAGGCCCCGACCCTCGTCTCCAACGACCTCGTCTCCCGCATGAAGCCCGGTTCGGTGCTCGTCGACATCGCCATCGACCAGGGCGGCTGCTTCGCCGACTCGCGGCCGACCACGCACGCCCAGCCCACCTACGAGGTGCACGGCTCGGTCTTCTACTGCGTGGCCAACATGCCCGGATCGGTGCCCAACACCTCCACCTACGCGCTCACCAACGCCACGCTCCCGTACGTGGTCAAGCTGGCCGGCCAGGGCTGGAAAGAGGCGCTGCGCGGCGACGCCGGCCTCGCGGGCGGTCTCAGCACCCACGACGGCGCGCTCACCAACGAGCCCGTCGCCGAGGCGCTCCGTCTCCCGTACACCCCGGTGGCCGACCTCCTGGCGGCGTGAATCCGCGCGCCCGGTTCAGAAGCCGGGCGTGCGGACGTCCGCGCCGTCCCTGACGACGTTCGACAGCCCGAGCCGGGTGCGCAGCTCGCGCGCCGTCGCCAGCACGTGCTCGATCTCGACCGGGCTGGGCCACGGCGAGTTGCCCGGGCGCAGCAGCGTGCCGCGCACCGACGCGAGATGCTCCACCGCGCTCGCGTGCAGGCCGCTCCGCGCCACCAGCCACGGGATCACCTCGCCGTGGTCGAGCAGCGGCCTGGTCACCAGGTCCCACGTGCCGAGGATCTCGGTCAGCTCCGCCACGCCGAGCGCCGGCCCGCCCCTGCGGTCGGTGGCCAGCGCGGCCAGCTCGGCCCGGGCGGCCAGCTCCGGCTCGGCCGGCCGGTCCCAGACGGGCGGCGGCGGGTCGGTCAGCCACTCCTGGGCCTCGCCGTCCCTGCCCGCCGCCGACAGCAGCCCGCCCAGCTCCAGCGCCGCCCGGTGGTGACCGGCCAGCGCCGCCTGCCGGAACCAGTGCTGGCCGCCCTTCAGGTCGCCGAACTCCGCGATCAGCAACAGCCCGAAGTTGAACGCCGACTCCGGGTCGCCCGCCGCCGCGCCCCTGCCGAACCAGTGGCTGGCGCCCTTGGCGTCGCCCAGCTCCACACAGACGAACCCGGCCATCCGCTGGCCCTCCAGCCGGCCCGCGTACGCCGCCTGCTCGTACCAGCCCCTGGCGGTGCGCAGGTCGCGGCGGGCCAGCGCGATGCCGCCGAGCTGGGCCGCCGCGCCCGGGTGCTCGCTCTTGGCGGCCATCCGGTAGTAGGCCTCGGCGCCCTCCGGGTCGCGCCCGGCCTGCAGGAACAGGCCCAGGCAGTAGGCGGCGCCCGCGTGGCCGGACCGGCAGGCCGTCTCCCACCAGAGCACGGTCTCCTCGTCCTGGCCCGCCGAGTAGGCCAGGAAGCCCAGGTCGTGCGCCGAGGCGGCGTCGCCGCCCGCCGCCGCCTGCCGGTGCCACTCCCGCGCGGCCGCGAGCTCGCCGGTGTCCTCGCAGATCAGCGCCAGCCTGCGCGCCGCCGGCCGGCTGCCCGTCTGGGCCGCGCGCTCGTACCAGATCCGCGCCCTGCCGGGGTCGCCGCGCTGCTCCAGCAGGAGCGTGGCCAGGTTGACCGCCGCCTCGGCGTCACCCGCCGCGGCCGCGCGTTCGTACCAGCCGAGCGCCTCGTCGAGCGTGCCGTGCTTCTCGTGCCAGAGACCCAGGTTGTAAGCGCTGTCGACGTTCCCGGCCCCGGCCGCGCACTCCCACCAGTGACGGGCCGCGCCGCGGTCGCCGCGCTGGGCGTAGAGCCTGCCGAGCCGGTGGGCGGCCTGGGCGTCGCCCTTCCGCGCGGCCATCAGGAGCTCGGCCTCGTCGCCCACCCGGGGCGCCGGTACGGCCGGCTTCGTCGCATCACCTTGCCAGAGCATGCGAGAAAGGGTGGCATGTGACGGCCCGATTGCGAACCGTAATCGCCGAGCGGCGCGGCAGAACTTACCCGCCGGGCCCGCCTACGGCGCGGAGAACGTGATGAACCCGGTGTACATGCCCATGCCGCAGGCGTAGCGGAGCGTGCCCGGCTGCTGCGGCGGCAGCCGCACCGTCGCGGGCAGCGCCAGATCACGCCCGGCGAACGCCACGGTGTCGGTGCAGCCCCGGTCGACCAGCTTGAACACCACCTCGACCGGCACCCCGGCGGGCGCCTCCACGGCCGCCGGCCGGTAGCCGTCGCGCAGCGCCCAGATGGTCACGACGGGGCTCCGCTCGCCCGTGGTGGTCGCGGTCGCGGGCAGCCAGCCGCCCAGGTTGACCCCGGCGCCGACGGTCCACAACCCTGCGGCGACGGCCACCACCGCCGCCGCCTTGACGAGCCGGGTCCGGGTGACCCGGCGCAGCAGCCAGCCCAGCAGTCCCAGCGCGGGGGCGGTGCCGAGCACGAACCCGGCCATCACCGCCGCCCCGGACAGCGGCGAGCCGCTGGAGATCGCGACCAGCTCCATGCCGATCGTGACCCCGCACGGCACCAGGATCGTGGCCGCTCCCAGCAGCGGCGGGCCGAGCCGGGCGAACGCCCGCCGGGGCGGCTGGCACCCGGGGCGGCGGTAGAGCCGGACCGCGAACGCGATCACCATGAGACCCGCCGCGACCAGCAGCACCGCCCGCGCCTGCGGCGGCGGCTTCACCGCGGAACCGGCCAGCCCGAGCAGCGCGCCCGCCCCCGTGTAGGACAGCAGCCGGCCCGTCAGGAACCACCCCAGCACCACCCGGTCGCGCTCCCCGGTGAGCCCGACGAGCAGGCCCCCCTGCACGGCCGTGCACGACGCGGTCCCCGCCACCAGCCCGGCGACGAGACCGCTGCCGAACAGGGCCGCCGCCTGCATTCAACCCCTCCCCGCAGAAGGTTCTCCTCGCAAGGTAACGGCCCTGCCCGAACGCGGCCAGTGACACTTCTTGCACCCTCCGTGCCGTTTAGGCGCTGCCGCCCTTGAGCACGGAGACCTTCTCGAAGTACTCGTCGTCGCTCATCTCGCCGCGCGCGTACCTCTCGGCGAGAATCTGCTCCGCCGTGGCGGTCGGCCGGGTCTCGGTACGGCCCTGCCGCGGCCCCCAGTAGCCCCGGCGCCGCGCCCACACGGCCAGACCGATGAGGGCCACCCAGAACAGACCCCAGAAAATCGGGAAGACGGGCCAGAACCCGTGTGCGAACGTATGCATGATCTCCTCCTTCGACGTACCTCCAGGTTCGCCGCCGGAGAGCTCCCGGACATCGGCCCCCGGTCCCGTCCGGAGATCCGCCGCCCGTCGTGCTTCCGCTCCAGGCCCGTACGACGGATGACGTACGACTCGCCGCGGCGCTCGACGCCCGCGTCCCCGGCCCGGTGCGGGCCAGCTCCTTCCTGGACCGCGGCGCGCTCCGTGGGCCGTGAACCTGCCGCTCAGGCGGTCCGCTCCAGGCGGGAGCGGACGGTGGCGCGGTCGACGCCGAGGTGGTCGATCAGCCGGGCCACCGGGTCCGGGTAACTCCGGTCGAGGAGGGCGACCAGGACGGCGCTCGGCCCGGTACGGTCCCTGGTCTTGCGGGAGGTGGCCCTGGCGGCCTGCTCGATGACGGCGCGGGCGCTCGACGTCAGCGCGGTGCCGGGCAGCGCCGGGTGCTTGCGCGGCCGGGCGTCCGGCGTTTCGCCGGGTTCGATCCCGATGGCCCGCAGCGCCGCCCGGTCGAGGGCGTCGAGCGCGGCCCTGGCCGTCTCCGCGCGCACCCCGAGCGCTCTGGCCGGCGCTCCTTCGGGATCCCGGAGCAGGCCGAGCAGCAGGTGCTCGGTGCCCATCTTCCGGTCGCCGCGCTGCCTGGCCTCTTCCATGGCGGCCTTGACTGCCACCGCGAACGGGCTCTTCTCCGTACCGAACATGGCTTCGGCCTCATTTCCCGTACTTGGCGTGCACCGACTGGCGGGACATGCCGAGGGCGTCGCCGATCTGCTCCCACGTCCAGCCCTGCTCCCGGGCGAGCGCCACGGAGACGGCCTCGACCTGCTCGGCCAGCCGGTGCAGCGCCCCGACGGCCCGGAGCCCCACGGCGGGGTCGTTGGATCTGATGCGCTCGGAGAGTTCTCCCATGTCCACGCTGTCAGGCTAGACTGACAGTCGCAGCCGAGTCAACAGAAATTGACGACTCTCGGGTGTACGCTCGTCGGTACCGACTGAAGGGTGGCTAGGGTTCCGCGGGCACGGCTGTTCGCCCGGACCGGTCCGAGCGCCACGTAATGCCAGAAGACGGCAGGCACCCGAGGGACAAAAGCCCGGAGGGGATAGGTCGGCACATTCGTGTGCCCCCTAGCCCGTTCGGAGGCTTCCGGTGTCCCCTCGTCTCATCGCCACCGTCCAGGCCGTGGCGGTCTGCTTCGTCTGGTCCATCTCCTTCCTGATCACCAAACGGCTGTACGAGTACGGTGTGGGCCCGCTGACGTTGACCGGCCTGCGGTTCGGGCTGGCCGCCGCCGTGCTGGCGCCGCTGTGGTGGTTCCGCAGCCGGCGCGGCGGCGTCCGGCGCCGGCTGCGACCGCGCGTGGTCATCGCACTGGGCATCGCCGGCTACGCGGTCAACCCGGCCGGCTACCACCTCGCCCTGGCCATGGCGGACGCGAGCTGGGTGGGCGTGCTGCTGGCCGTGGGCAACACGCTCCAGGTCCTGGCCTGGAGCGCGGTCATCCTGGGGGAGCGGCCGACCCGGGTGCAGCTCGCCGCCATGGCCACGGCCGTGATCGGAATCTGGGTGTTCGCATGGCCCACCGGTGGAGCGGAGTCCGTCGTCCCCGTCCTGAGCGTGGTCGTGGGCGGCGCCGGTTATGCCCTGTGGGTGGTGGGCGGCCGCGTGATCATGCGCGAGGCGGATCCCGTGGCGCTCGCCTCCGCCTGCATGCTCGCCGGCGCGGCGCCCACCCTGGTCGCCGGCCTCCTGATCGAGGGACCGCCGCGCCTGCCCGTCGTCGCGTGGGCCCTGATCGCGCTGCTCGCCGTGGTGAACACCGCGTGCGCCTTCGTGGTCTGGAACCACACCCAGCGGGTCCTGCCCGCGTACGAGAGCGCGATCGTCAACAACACCATGACGGTCCAGGTGGCCTTACTGGCGTTCGCCTTCCTGGGCGACCCGCTGGGCGTCCGCCAGTGGGCGGCGATCGGCGTCGTGACCGCCGCGATCCTCGCGGTCCAGCTCATGAAGCCCGATCCATGAGACCGCCTCAGAGCCAGCCCGGTCTCACCAGGCCCGACTCGTACGCGATCACCACCAGCTGCGCCCGGTCCCTCGCGTGCAGTTTCATCATGGCCCGGCTCACGTGTGTCTTGGCCGTGGCCGGTGACATGAAGAGCTTGGCAGCGATCTCGTCGTTCGTCAGGCCGCCGCCGACCAGGGTGAGGACCTCGCGTTCGCGGTCGGTGAGCTGGTCCAGGCCCTCGGCGGCCAGCGGCTCCTTGGCGCGGGAGGCGTACTCGGCGATCAGGCGGCGGGTCACGCTCGGCGAGAGCAGCGCCTCGCCGGCCGCCACCACCCGGACCGCCTGGATGAGCTCGGCCGGCTCGGTGTCCTTGACCAGGAACCCGCTGGCCCCGCCGCGCAGCGCCTCGAAGACGTACTCGTCCAGCTCGAACGTGGTCAGGATGATGATCCGCGGCCCCTCGGGCATCTGCCGGGTGGCGGTGAGCCCGTCCATGCCCGGCATGCGGATGTCCATCAGCACCACGTCCGGCGCGTGCTCGCGGGCCAGCCGGACCGCCTCGGCGCCGTCGGACGCCTCGGCCGCCACGCTCATGTCCGGCTGGGCGTCGAGCAGGGCCTTGAACCCGGCCCGCACCAGCGCCTGGTCGTCGGCGAGCAACAGCTTGATCATGCGTTCTCCTCGGGTAGGGGCAAGCGGGCCGAGACCCGGAAACCGGGGCCGAACGGGCCGGCGACCAGTGTCCCGCCCAGCGCGGCGGCCCGCTCGCGCATGCCGGGGATGCCGTTGCCGCTGCCCTCCCCGGCCAGCACCGGGGGCGTGGTCGAGCCGTCGTCGGTCACCTCGATGCCCAGGCCGGTGGGCTCGTACGTGAGCCGGACCGTCACCGCGGCCCCGGGGGCGTGGCGGGCGGCGTTGGTGAGCGACTCCTGGACGATCCGGTAGGCGGCCCGTTCGACCTGCGGCGGCAGCGTGCGCTCGCCGGTGCGTTCCAGCCGCACGTCCAGCCCGGAGCGCTCGATCAGCTCGTCCAGGCGGTCGAGCCCGGCGGTGGGGGAGCGGGGGGCGCCCTCGCGCAGCACGTTGAGCACCGAGCGCATCTCGCCCAGCACCTCCTTGGAGGCGGTCTTGATGGTGGCGAGCGCCGTGCGGGCCTGTTCGGGGTTGTCGTCGATGAGGTGGAGCGCGGTCGCGGCCTGCACGTGGATCAGCGAGATGTTGTGCGCCAGCACGTCGTGCAGCTCCTGCGCCATGGTCAGCCGCTCCTCGCTGGCCTGCCGCCTGGTCTCCTCCTCGGCGGCCCGCTGCTGCTGGGCACGCCGCTCCCGGACGATCCTGGTCAGCTCGGCCAGCAGCATGAACAACAGGACGAACGCGGTCACCGCCAGGTCATGGAAGATCCCGGTCGGCTCCTTGGACGCGGCGTAGCCGTACACGATGAAGACCGCGATCGACACCCCTGCCATGGTCCACGCCTGGACCCGCAGGCCCCGGGTGACGAGGGCGAACAGCAGGATGATCGGGGACAGGTAGGCGGGACCGTGCGGGTACCCGAGCCAGACGAAGACGTAGGTGGCCGCGAGCGTGACGGCCGCGGTCGCGACCGGGAACCGCCGCCGCAGCAGCACGCCCACCGGCCCCACCAGCAGCAGCGCGATCGCCGTCGCGTCCAGAGGTTCGCGGAAGGTCCGCTGGCCCCAGTACGCGCCGTACGAGAGCACGATCTGGGCGACCGCCACCACCACCGCGTTGTACGGGTCGAGCCCGAGCTTCTTGCCCACCCCCCCACGCTAGGACCCCCGGCCCTGTCGGCGCATCCGCCGGTCGGCGCAGGGGGCCCTACCGCCGCGGGCGTAGCTGGGCCATGGTGGAGTCCATGCGCCGAGTGATCGTTCCCGCAGCAGCAGTCCTCGTCACACTCGCACCCGCCGCGCCCGCGGTGGCCTCGATCCACCCGTCCCAGCAGAAGGTCCCGGTCGCCGAGGGATACGGGGGCGCGGTGGCCACCGTCGACCTCGACGCCTCCAAGGCGGCCGTCGACGTGCTCAGACGAGGCGGCAACGCCATCGACGCCGCCGTCGCCGCGGGCGCGGTGCTGGGCGTCACCGAGCCCTACTCCGCCGGTCTGGCCGGTGGCGGCTTCATCGTCTACTACGACGCCAAGCGCCGGAAGGTGCACACCATCGACGGCCGCGAGGCCGCGCCCCGGGCCATGACGGCCACCTCGCTGGAGGGCATCCCGTTCGAGGAGGCGGTCACCAGCGGCCTGTCGGCCGGCGTGCCGGGCGCGGTCGCCCAGTGGGAGCTGGCCCTGCGCCGGTTCGGCACGATCTCGCTGAAGCAGGCGCTCCAGCCCGCCGTCCAGGTCGCGTCCCGGGGGTTCGTGGTCGACCAGACGTTCCACGACCAGACCGCGCAGAACGCGGCCCGGTTCAAGGACTTCACCTCCACGGCGGCGCTCTACCTGCCGAACGGCGCGCCGCCGCCCGTCGGCTCCGTCTTCAGGAACCCCCAACTCGCCGCCACCTACCGCGAGCTGGGCCGGCGCGGACCCGGCTGGCTGTACGGGGGAGGGCTCGGCAAGGAGGTCGTGGCCACGGTCAAGCGGCCGCCGGTCACCCCCGGCGCCACCAGGAACGTCAGGCCCGGCCTGATGGAACTGCGCGACCTGCGCGACTACCGCGCGCTGCTGCGCGAGCCGACCAGGTCCGACTACCGCGGCATGACGGTGTACGGCATGGCGCCGCCGTCGTCGGGCGGCTCGACCGTGGGGGAGGCGCTCAACATCCTGGACGCGCTGCCCGAGGTCGGCCCGCACGAGTATCTGGAGGCGTCCCGGCTGGCCTTCGCCGACCGCAACGCCTACGTCGGCGACGTGCCGGGCGTGCCGCTGCGTGAGCTGCTGTCCGACGGGTTCGCCAAGGAGCGCGCCTGCCTGGTCGGCGAGCGCGCGATGGCGCACCCGGCCGCCCCGGGCAACCCCGACGGCTCGTACGAGGCCTGCCCGACGCCTGACGGCACCGCCGCCGAGACCACGACCGAGGGCCCGGAGACCACCCACCTGGTCGTGGCCGACCGGTGGGGCAACGTGGTGGCCTACAACCTGACCATCGAGTCCACCGGCGGCAACGGCATCGTGGTGCCGGGCCGCGGCTTCCTGCTCAACAACGAGCTGACCGACTTCACCTTCGGCCCCGCGCCCGGCGACCCGAACCTGCCCGCCCCGGGCAAGCGGCCGCGCTCGTCGATGGCGCCGACGCTGGTGTTCGACCACGGCAAGCCGGTCATGGCCCTCGGCTCGCCGGGCGGCTCCACGATCATCACGACCGTGCTGCAGATCCTGCTCAACCGGTACGAGTTCGGCATGTCGCTGCCCGACGCGCTGGCCGCCCCCAGGGCCACCCAGCGCAACACCGCGCAGACCCAGGCCGAGCAGGGCTTCCTCGACCGCTACGAGCAGGAGCTGGAGGCCAGGGGCCACGACCTGGTGCTGAACCCGGAGATCGGCGCGGCCACGGCGCTGGAGTTCCTCGGCCGTGACCGGATCCAGGCGGTCGCCGAGCCGACCAGGCGCGGCGGCGGCAGCGCCCTGGTGGTCTCGCCACGCCGCTGACTCAGCGGATCAGCTCGTAGTCGCCGGGTTTCGCCTTCCGGGTACGCGCCCAGTACTCGAAGGTGAAGCCCGGCCAGATCGTCCGGTTCACCCCGTGCTCGTCCAGATACCAGGAGGCGCAGCCGCCGGCGTTCCACACCAGCGGGTCGAGCCGCTCGCGCAGCCGCCGGTTGAACGCCCGCTGCCGTTCAGGCCGCACGTCGAGCGCCCGCGCCCCGGTCCTCGACAGCAGCCGCAGGCAGTCGAGCACGTAGCGGACCTGAGACTCGATCATGAAGACGACCGAGTTGTGGCCCAGCCCGGTGTTGGGCCCGAGCAGGAAGAACAGGTTGGGGAACCCGGCCGTGGTCACCCCGTAGAAGGCCTCGATCCCGTCCCGCCAGGCCTCTTGGATCTTGACTCCGCCGCGCCCGACGATGCTCAGCTCCTTGAGCGACTCGGTGACCTTGAAGCCGGTGCCGTAGACGATCACGTCGGCGGGGTGCTCCACCCCCGAGGCGTCCACCACCGACCGCTCACGGATCTCGGCGACCCCGCCGGTGACCAGGGAGACGTTCTCCCGGCAGAGCGCCGGATAGTAGTCGCTGGAGATGATCACCCGCTTGCACCCGATCGTGTAGTCAGGCGTCAGGGCGCGGCGCAGCTCCGGGTCGGCCACCTGGCTCTCCAGATGCCGCCGGGCCATCCGCTCGTGCGCCTTCATCAGCGAGGGGTGCACGGTGAACCCCAGCGCCCTGCTCTCCATCGCCCCGTAGACGAGCCAGCGGAGCGCCCGCGCCGTGCCGGGCAGCCGCAGCATCCGCCGGGCGGCGGGCGGGAAGGCGAAGTCGGGCTTGGCCTGCACCCAGGGCGGCGTCCGCTGGAAGACGGTCAGGTGGCTCGCGAGCGGCGCGATCCGCGGCACGAACTGCGCGGCGGACGCCCCGGTGCCGATGACGGCCACCCGCTTGCCCGTCAGGCCGGCGGAGTGGTCCCACTCGGCCGAGTGGAAGGCGGGGCCCTGGAACCGGTCGCGTCCCGGCACGTCCGGGTAGGACGGCACGTGCAGCGCCCCGATCCCGGAGATCACGGCGTGCGGCCTGAGCACGCCGCCCCCGTCGAGCGCCACCCGCCACCGGCGGGCCCGCTCGTCGTACTCCAGCGACTCGACCCGCGCCCCGTACCGCACGTGCGGCAGCACCCCGTACTTCGCCGCGCACCCGCGCAGGTACTCCCGGATCTCCTCCTGCGGCGCGAACATCCGCGACCAGCCGGGGTTCAGCTCGAAGGAGTACGAGTACAGATGCGAGGGCACGTCACAGGCGCAGCCGGGATAGGTGTTGTCCCGCCAGGTGCCGCCGAGGTCGTCGCCCTTCTCCAGGACGACGAAGTCGTGGTAGCCGGCCTCCTTCAGCTTGATCGCCATCCCGATGCCGGCGAACCCCGCGCCGACGATCACGATTCCCGGCTCGCCCACAGGCCCCTCCGCTCGCGTCACGTCCTCCGAGTGAACCACGCCGGACCGACCGGGCGGTATGGGCATGACGAAAGCCCGCCACACCCGTGGCGGGTCAGCCCCCCGGTGACGACGAGAGGGGGTCTAGCGGAGCAGCAGGAACGCCGCCACGCCGATGATCGCGACGACGACGACCACCGCGATGATCGGCAGAACCGGCGACTTCTTCGCGGCGGCGGCCGACTCCTGCTCGGACCGCTGCGCGAACGCGCGGAACTGCTGGGTGTTGCCCGCGGGATCGATATGCTGGTCAGACATGGCCAGCAGCCTAGCGTGATCGCCTGTCGCGATTGTGCCTTTTATCGGTTTCCGCCCGGCGGGCTGGTTACGGCACCGGTCGTCCGGGCGGATAGTTTGAAGGCATGCTCAAGACCCTGCTCTCGCCCCGCCTCCTGGGGCTGCATCTGCTGACGATCGGGGTCGTGATCGCGTTCATCATGCTGGGGCGCTGGCAGCTCGGCGTCTTCCAGGATTCGGGCAAGCCGGTGATCACCACGGACCCCGCCCCGGTGTCCGTCACGGAGCTGGCCCCCATGGGCGCGCAGATGAGAGGCGACGCCGTCGGGCGCAGGGTCACCGTCGAGGGCGTCTACGACGCGAGCCGCCAGCTCTTGGTCGCCGACCGCCGCCCCGACGTCGACGCGCCGGGCGGCAACGTCTCGCGCGACCACGGCTTCTGGGTGTTGACCCCGGTCCGGCTCGACGACGGCACGCTGATGCCGGTGGTGCGCGGCTGGGTGGCCGACGCCGCCGAGCCCGCCGCCGCGGCGGTGCCGCAGGGCAGGGTGAGCGTGCCGGGCCGGCTCCGCCCGCAGCAGGGCAGCGACAGCGTCCAGCGCCGGCGGGAGGGCCTGCCCCCGGGTCAGGTGCAGACGGTGGCGACCGGCGAGCTGGTCAACCTGTGGGAGGGCGAGCGGGTGCGCAACGGCTACGTCGTGGCCGAGCCGCCCTCGGGGGCGCTGACCCCGGTCGTCTCCCAGCCGCCGATGGTCGGCGGCGAGGTCACCTGGCGCAACCTCGCCTACGCCGCCAACTGGTGGATCTTCGCGGGGTTCGCCGTGTTCATGTGGTTCCACTTCGTACGCGACGCCGTACGAACGGATCGGGACCGTGAGAAGTCCCCCGAGATGGTTCTGGAAGGTTAACGGTGGAATCGGCTCTCAAGCCCTTCCGGGCGCTCGCCTACATCGTCGGCGTGATGCTGCTCGTGCTCTGCGTCGGGATGGTACTGCGCTACGGCTTCGACATGCCCGGCCTGTCGAAAGTGATCGCGCCCATCCACGGCGGCCTCTACATGCTCTATCTGGTCGCGGTGATGAACCTGGGCATGAAGGGCCGCTGGACGTGGCCCTACATGCTGGGGGTCATGCTGGCCGGCACCGTGCCGCTCCTGTCGTTCTACGTGGAGCGCCGGGTCACCCAGCGGGTGACGACGACGTTGGCGGAGGCCTGACAGGCCCCCGCCGGCTCGCCGCTAGCGGCCGATGCCGCGCCTGCGGGCCCTCTTGAGCCGCTCGCGCTGCGACGGGTCGAGCATGAAGTAGGCCACCACCGGGGCGCCGATCACACCGAGGATGACGAGGAGGGTCACGAACCCGGCCCCGAAGAACCACAGCGAGAGCAGCACGGCGGCACCGGCGCCGATGGCGTACTTCTGGATTGGCGACATCCTCAACACCCTCCGAACGCGGAGCGCGCGCCCCGCCTCTTCCACATTCTGCGTCGTGCGGACAACGAGCGAGACCACTGGCAGAGTTCCCGGTCACGATATATCTCAACTGGCGAGCACGACAAGGAGCTGCCGGCGCAGCGCCGCGGGCGTCGGCCGCTCGGCCGGCGGGCCCGCCAGCAGCGCGACCAGATACGGCGCCAGCGGCCCCGCCCGCAGCAGCGACGCGCCAGGAGCGGGCGGCCGGCCCTCCACGGCCAGGAACAACGTGGCCCCGAGCGCCCACAGGTCGGCCGCCGGGCCCGGCACGCCCTCCGGCGGCCGGTAGGCGGGCGGCGGCACGGGCACCGGCGGCGGGATCAACGCCGCCCGGCCCTCCGCGTCGATCAGCACGCTGCCCGGCTGCACCCCGCCGTGGTGCGCGCCGCGACCGTGCCAGGCGGTGAGCCGGTCGAGCAGCGACAGCCCCACCGCGGCCGTCCGCACCGGCGACAGCGGGCCCTCGGTCGCCACCACCCGTTCGAGGGAGCGGTCCAAGGCGAGCCGCTGCAGGGTCCACGCCACCGTGTCGACCGGCGGCGAGTCCGGCGTGAGCATGGCCCTGATCAGCGCACGGAACGGATCGGTCGCCTCGGCCGGCGCCTGGCCCGGCGGCCGGCCCTCGACCGCGAAGTGCAGCGTGGCGGCCAGCGACCACAGATCGGCGTCCGGCCGCATGCCCGTCACCGGCAGCCCGAACCCGGTCAGCAGCGCCCGCCCGGTCGGCGACAGCAGCACGTTGCCCGGACGCACCCGGCCGTGCACGATCCCCGCCGCGTGCGCCGCCGTCAGCGCCGACAGCACGTACACGCCCACCCGGGCCGCCTGCCTGACCGGCAGCGGCCGCCGCCCGCGCACCGTCTGCTCCAGCGACGCGCCCTCCGCGAACGCCGTCACCAGCCACGGCTCGCCGCCCTCCACCGGCACGTCGAGCACCGGCACGATCGACGGATGCACGAACCGCGCGACCCGGCGCGCCGCCACCACCGCGGCGTCCAGATCACCGTCGGGGGCGCGCAACCGCCGCACCACCACGTCACGGTGTTCGACCTCGTCGAAGGCCAGCAGCGACTCACCCCCGCCGAGGGGGTTCAGCAGCCGATAGCGCCCCGCGAGCTTCCCGGTCTCTCCCATGGCCACGCGCACCAGGACCTCCTGATGAGCTGTTTACCCCGTCAGGCCAGCCATGCCTCATGCGCGGTGTGCAACCTGCTCCACAGCTTCTCCTTCTCCCCGCCGCTCACGTCGTCCAGCGGCAGCGCGAAGACGTCGGCCAGGGCCGCGAAGTAGTCGCGGGAGCTCTCCAGCGTCACCCGGTCCGCCCCGACCCCCAGCCGTGACAGCACCAGCCCGCGCAGGCTGTCGACCCCGCGCGCGTCCCGCCGCTGCACCACCGCGGTCCGCACGAACCCCGACTCCGGCGACGTGGACAGGTGCTCGTGCATGGCCGCGAAATCCGCCATCTCGGCCGGCTCCAGGCGGAAGTCCATGCCGAGGAACGAACCGGCCGGGTCATGATCGAACCGCCATCCGCCCGGCGCCACCTCCGACGGGCGCAGCCCGTACTCGTGCGGGCCCTGCCGGTAGGTGCCGGCGACCAGCGGGAGCGGCTCGTGCAGCCCGTCGCCCAGCCCCGCGTCCACCAGCCACACCCCGCCGGGATTGGCCTCGTCCGGCAGCCCCGACACGGTCAGCACCAGGTGGTTGCCGATGATCCCCGGCTCGGCCCCGCGCATCTGCGCGCCGCCCACGTGCCGCGTCACCGCGTAGCCGAGCTTCGCCAGCAGCTCCGAGAACGCCCCGTTCAGGTGGTAGCAGTAGCCGCCCCGGCCGCCGAGAATCCGGGCCGCCGACTCCAGCGGGTCCACCGTGGTGGGCCGGCCCAGCCAAATCTCCAGCGCCTCGTACGCGATCCGCTCCACGTGCGCGGCGTGCAGGGCGCGCAGGGCGCCGGCGGAGGGCGGGGCGTGCTCGAACGCGGGCAGGCCGAGGCGGCGCAGGTATCCAGGGATGTTCACCGCCCAAGTCTGCACCGGATGTGCACGAATTGGGGAGTGCCGTCTGCACACCCCGCTCCTAGGCTCTCGGGTGTGACGCAGCAGCGACGCATTCTCGTGGTGGAAGACGACCAGACGATCGCGCTGGCCGTGCGCGACCGGCTGGCCGCCGAAGGCTTCCAGGTCAGGACGGCCGCCGACGGACAGGCCGGACTCGCCGAGTTCGACCGGGCCGAACCCGACCTGGTGATCCTGGACCGGCTGCTGCCCGGGCTCGACGGGCTGGAGGTGTGCCGCCGGATGCAGGCCGCCAGGCCGGTCCCGGTGCTCATGCTGACCGCGCTCGGCGAGGAGACCGACGTGCTCGTCGGCCTCGGCGTGGGTGCCGACGACTACCTGACCAAGCCCTTCAGCATGCGCGAGCTGGTGGCCAGGATCCACGCGCTGCTGCGCCGGGTCGAGCGGGCCGGGCAGCTCACCGCCGAGGACACCGTGATCAAGGTGGGGGAGGTGCGGATCGACACCGCCGCCCGCCGGGTGTTCGTCCGCGGCGCCGAGGCCCAGCTCACCCGGACCGAGTTCGACCTGCTGCGCCGCCTCGCCGAACGGCCGGGCCAGGTGTTCGAGCGGGAACGGCTGCTCTCGGACGTGTGGGGCTTCTCCGAGGCCGCCGCCACCCGGACCGTCGACAGCCACGTGCGGGCGCTGCGCCGCAAACTCGGCTCCGACGTGGTCCGCACCGTGCACGGCGTCGGCTACGCGCTGGTCCGGCCATGAGACCGCTCGACTTCCTCGGCCGGATCAAGGTCAAGCTCGGCATCGTCATCGTGCTCGCCGTCGCCACCGCGTTCGTGGTGAACGAGGTCGGCATCAACTCGGGGCTGTCGCGCGAGGTGCGCATCGGCGTGGCCGTGGTGCTCGCCCTCATCATGGTCCAGCTGCTCGCCATGGGCATGACCAGGCCGCTGCGCGAGATGGCCAGGGCCGCCCAGACCATCGCCAAGGGCCGCTACGCGCTGCGTGTCCAGGCCACCTCGCGCGACGAGGTGGGCGAGCTGGCGCGGGCCTTCAACGCGATGGCCGCCGACCTCGGGGAGGTCGACCGGCAGCGCCGCGAGCTGATCGCCAACGTCAGCCACGAGCTGCGCACGCCCATCACCGGCCTGCGCGCCGTCCTGGAGAACGTGGTCGACGGCGTGTCCGCGCCCGACCCGGCCACCATGCGCACCGCGCTCGCCCAGACCGAACGGCTCGGCCGGCTGGTCGCCCAGCTCCTCGACCTGTCCCGGCTCGACTCCGGCGCACGCCTCATCGAACCCGAGGCGGTCGAGCTGCGGCCGCTCGTGGAACAGGCCGTCGCGGAGGCGGCGCTGGCGCGCGAGGACGTCCGGCTCGCCTCCTCGGCCCCCGCCGGGCTCGTCGTCCGCGCCGACCCCGACCTGCTGGCCCAGGTCCTGGCCAACCTGCTCGACAACGCCGTACGGCACAGCCCGCCGGACGGGACCGTCACCGTGACCGCCTCGCCCGCCGGGCCCGGGGTCCGCCTGGCGGTCGCCGACCGTGGTCCGGGCATCCCGGCGTCGGCCAGGGGGCGCGTCTTCGAACGCTTCTCCCGCCTCGACGCCGGCCGCACCGCCGACGGCGGCGGCGCCGGGCTGGGCCTGGCCATCGTCAAGGAGATCGTCGAGCTGCACGGCGGTTCGATCCGCATCGACGACTGCGCGGGGTGCCGCATGATCGTCGACCTACCAGGGAGGACTGCGATGGGGCCCGAAGACGACCAGCCGCCGAACCTCGACCCCCAGGAACCGGCCCTCGCGCTCCCCAGGGGGTTGACCGGGGATCCGGGGCCGGGCGGGAGCAGGAACCCGGCAGGATCGATCGGGAGCGCGACCCCCACGGGGTTGACGGGGGGCGTGGTCCCGGCAGGAACGGCCGCCGGGGAAGGGGCGCTCGCGCGGCCGGGTGCCGGTGCGTCCGGCGACGGCGGCCCCGCGGCGGGCTCGGGAGACGCCGCTCCGGTGCCGACGGGCGGCGCTGCCATGGGCGGCGCCGGTTCCGCGCCGACGGGCCCCGGCCAGGGCGACGCCGCGCGGCCTGCCTTCGCCGCACCCGCCTCCGCTTCCGCCACCTCGGCCGCGGCCGCCTCCACCCCCGCCGGTTCCGTTTCGGCCGCTCTGGCCGCGCCCGCGAACTCAGGGGTGGAAGGCGCCGAGGAGGCGAAGCCCGCGAGCGCCGTTCACGGGCCGGCGGGCGTCGTGCCGGCCGGGCCGGGTGAGCCGGAGCTGGTGGTCCTGGGCGGGGATCCGCCGGTCAAGGGTCTGATCAGGATCGCGACCGGGGGGATTCTCGGGCTGGCCGTGGGGTTCGTGGCCGGGTTGCTGGCCGCCGCGGTGGCGAGCGTGATCTTCGGGGACGGCGCCGCGCTGGTCACGCTGGTGTGCGTCACCGCGCTGTTCGGCGCCATCGGGGCGTCGCTGGGGGCCAACACCGCCCGCCGCGCCGCCGAGCAGGCTCATCTGGCCGCGGTGTACGGGCCGGGGTACGGACCGGCGCACCCCGGTGGCTGGGCGGGCGCCCCGGTGAGGGGAGCGACCGTCGCGCGCGCGTACGGGACGAACGGTCCCGGCGAGCCCGCGTACGGACCGGCTGGGGAGCGGCCCTCGACGGCGCAAGCGCCGATGAGAGGGCAGGTCCCGGGGGGCGGTGCGGGGCCGGGGTACGGGCAGCAGGGGCCGCCGCCCGTGTACACGCCGCCGCCGCTGTTCCCCCGCCCCGAGCTTCCCGGCACGCCCAGGTGGCTGCTGCCGGCGGCGGGCGGGGCCGGGGTGTTCGCGGCGATCGCGCTGCCCGAGGCCCAGGTCGGGCTGGGAATCGTGCTGGTGGGCGTGGTGCTGGGGGCCGCCGCGCTGCCCGCCGTCGCCCGGCGGATGACCCCGTGGACGATCGCGTTCGGGCTGACCGCGTACTGGCTGATCGCGATGGCGGCGGTCAGGGACGCCGACTGGCTGGTGGGGATCCTGCTTCTCGCGGGGGCGGGGCTGGTCGCGCTGGCCGTGTCGGGTGCGGGGCTCGGATGGCTGGGCGTCATCAGGGGCGGCGCGTCGGTCCTGCTCGCGCTCGGCCCGCTGCCCTGGTTCCTGGCCGCGCCGCTGAAGGGGCTGGTCGCCCGGCGGCGGGTCCTGCCGATGCTGGCCGGGATCGGCATCACGGTCGTGCTGCTGGCGGTGTTCGGGCTGCTGTTCGCCTCGGCCGACCCGGTGTTCGCCTCCTACGTGCGGTGGCTGACCTCGACGCCCGACTGGGCCGAGTCGCTGCCGGCGCGGATCGTGCTGTTCGGCGTGTTCGCGGCGCTGCTGGCCGCGATGGTGCTGGTGGCGCTCCGCCCGGTCGCCGATCCGGTGGGCCCGGACGTCAGGATCCCGGTGAGCAGGTCCATCTGGCTGGTGCCGCTCACCGCGGTCAACCTGCTGTTCGCGGCGTTCGTGGCGGTGCAGATCACCGCGCTGTTCGGCGGCGACGCGTGGGTACTGAAGACGGCCGGGCTCACCTACGCCGAGTACGCCAGACAGGGCTTCTTCCAGCTCGTCGTGGTCAGCGTGGTCGTGCTGGGCATCGTCGCGGTGGCCGCGAGCGTGATCAGGACCGAGCGGCGGGAGCGGTGGCTGCTCGCCGGGCAGCTCGGCGTGCTCTGCGCGCTGACCATGGTGGTGCTGTTCTCCGCGCTGCACCGGATGGGTCTCTACACCGACGCGTACGGGCTGTCCCGGCTGCGGCTGTCGGTGGAGGCGACGGTCTACTGGCTGGGGGCGATGTTCGCGCTGGTGCTGCTGGCCGGCGCGGGGCGGCTCGCCGGCCGCGGTTCGGGATGGCTGCCGCGTACGGCGGTCCTGGTGACCGGGCTGGCCCTGGGCGCCTTCGCGGTGGTGAACCCGGATCTGCGGGTGGCGGAGTCCCAGGTCGTGGTCCGCGGGGTGCAGAAGCTGGACTCCGACTATCTGGGCGACCTCGGGGCCGAGGCGGTCCCGGCGCTGGACCGGCTGCCGGAGCCGCTGCGCAGCTGCGTGCTCGCCGACGTGGTCAAGGCCAACGGGCTGGACCGGCCCGACCCGTGGAACGGCTGGAACCTGGCCAGGACCGAGGCCCGCGCCCTGCTCGCGGAACGCCCGATCCTGACCGAGTACCACTCGGGCCCTATCGTCTCCCGCTCCGACGGGTCGTGTTACGTGGAGACCCGCGGTGATTGAATCTGGGGGTGATGTTCGACGTAGTCATCAGCGGCGGGCGCGTGCTCGACGGCACCGGCGCCCCGCCGTACCGCGCGGACGTGGGGATCGCCGGTGACCGGATCGCGGCGGTCGGCCGGCTCGACGACGCCGGGGCGGCGGCCGAGATCGACGCGTCCGGGCGGCTGGTGGCCCCCGGCTTCGTCGACTGCCACGTGCACGGCGACGCGGCGGTGTTCGACCCGGCCGTGCAGCTCGCCGCGCTCCGCCAGGGCGTGACCACGTTCGTGCTCGGCCAGGACGGGCTGTCGTTCGCGCCGGGCTCGGCCGAGACCGTCGCGTACGCGTCCCGCTACTTCGCGGCGGTCAACGGCCCGCTGGCAGAGGGCCCGCTGACCGTGGCGGAGCTGCTCGACGGCTACGACCGCGCGGTCGCGCTCAACACCGCCTACCTGCTGCCGCACGGCACGATCCGCTACGACGTGATGGGCGCCTCGTCCGCGCACGCCTCCCGCGACGACCTGGCGCTCATGCTGAAGGCGGTCGAGCGCGGGCTGTCCGAGGGCGCCGTGGGGCTGTCCAGCGGGCTCGAATACCTGCCGGGCCGGTACGCGGACGCCCAGGAGCTGGCCGAGCTCTGCCGCCCGCTCGGCGGTCTCCCGTACGTCACCCACATGCGCGCCTACGGCGCCAGGGCCGGGGTCGGCATCGGCGAGGTGGTGGAGATCGCCGAGCTGTCCGGCGCCGCCGTGCACGTCTCCCACCTGCACGGCCCGTCCGACGTGCTGCTGCCGCTGCTCGACCAGGCGGCCGAGACCGTCGACCTCACCTTCGACACCTACCCCTACCTGCGCAGCAGCACGATCCTGGCCATGGTGGTGCTGCCGCCGGACGTGCCCGCCGCCGACACCGACAGGGCGCTGGAGATGCTCGGCTCGGGCGAGCTGGACGCCTGGTGGCCGGGGCTGGCGCAGACCTGGCCGAGGCTGACGATCTCGCACGCGCCCGGCCTGGAGTGGGCCGAGGGCATGACCCTGGTCGCGGCGGCCGGGCGCGAGGGTATGGATCCGGCCGCGTTCTGCCGCCGGCTGCTCGTGGAGACCCGCCTGGAGGCGGGCTGCGTGTCGGCCCGCCCCGACGAGGGCCCGGCGGGGGAGGAGTCGGTGCGCCGCGTGCTGCGCCACCCGTCCCACACCGGCGGCTCCGACGGCATCTACGTGGGCGGCCATCCGCATCCGCGCGGCTTCGGGGCGTTCGCCAGGTTTCTCGGCCGGCACGTCCGCGAGCTCGGCGACTGGACGTGGGAACAGGCCGCGGTCCACCTGTCGTCGCATCCGGCGCGGCGGTTCGGGCTGGCCGACCGGGGGCTGCTGCGGCCCGGGTCCGTCGCCGACGTGGTGGTCTTCGACCCGCTCACCGTCGCCGACCGGGCCACCTACGACGCGCCGCGCACGCTCGCGGCGGGCGTGGACGACGTGCTGGTCTCGGGGGAGCGGGTGCTGGCGGCCGGCGAGCCGACCGGGGCGACCCCGGGCAGGGCTCTCCGGCCAAGATCCGCAGGATAAGGTCGGAATCCTGGCGGAGGGGGAGTGCGGTGCCGGAGATGTCGGGGCGTTCGGTGTTCGGCGGGGAGCTGACCTTCCCGCTCATGGTCGTGCACCGCGACGCGCTGGACCACAACATCGCCACCATGGCCGCGTTCGCCCGCGACCACGGCATGGAGCTCGCCCCGCACGCCAAGACCCACATGTCACCGGAGATCGCCGCGCGCCAGCTCGACGCCGGCGCGTGGGGCCTGACCGTGGCGACACCGGCCCAGGCGCGGACGGTGCGCGGCTTCGGGGCCGGCCGCGTCATGGTGGCCAACCAGCTCGTGGACCCCGCCGGGCTGCGCTGGGCCGCCGCCGAGCTCGACGCCGACCCGGGGTTCACGTTCCTGTCGTTCGCCGACTCCCCGGCGGGGGTCGACATCCTCGCCGCGTCCGCGGGCTCGCGGCCGTTCCAGGTGCTGGCGGAGCTGGGCCATCCCGGGGGCAGGGCCGGGTGCCGTACGGTCGAGGAGCTGCTGGCGCTGGCCGGGCACATCGAGCGGACGGACGGGGTCGAGCTGGTGGGGGTGGCGGGGTACGAGGGAGCGCTCGACACGGCCCACGAGGTCCGGAGATATCTGGATCTGTTGCAGGAGGCCGTCGAACACCTCCGCGTCCGCACCCCGATCCTCAGCGTCGGCGGCAGCCAGTGGTTCGACGTGATCGGCCGTCACCTGGTCACCGCCCAGGCCCGGATCCTCCTGCGCAGCGGCGCCTACGTCACCCACGACGACGGCTTCTACCGCGAGCGCACCCCGTACAACCGGATGGACGGCGAGCTGCGCCCCGCGCTGGAGGTGTGGGCGCACGTCCTGTCCACCCCCGAGCCCGGCCTCGCCGTGGTCGGCATGGGCAAGCGCGACGCCCCGTACGACGAGGGGCTGCCCGTGCCCAGGCGAGACGGCGTCACCGTGATCAAGATGCAGGACCAGCACACCCTGGTGCGCGCCGACGGGCTCCGGCCCGGCGACCTGCTCGCGTTCGGCATCTCCCATCCGTGCACCGCCTTCGACAAGTGGCGCGAGCTGCCCCTGGTCGACGACGGCTACCGGATCGCCGGCACCATCACCACCCGTTTCCAGGAGCAACCGTGAAGAAAGAGCTGAGAACCACCGAGGGCGCCGCCCCGATCGGCGCCTACTCGCAGGGGCTCGTCGTGGGCGACTTCGTCTACACCTCGGGCATGGGCCCGCTCGACCCGCAGACCGGCGAGATCGCCGGCGACGACATCGTCACCCAGACCCACCAGGTGATGCGCAACCTCGGCGCCATCCTGGCCGCGCACGGCCTCGGGTTCGACGACGTGGTCAAGTCCACCGTCCACCTCCAGCACCTCAAGCGCGACTTCGCCGCCTACAACGAGGTCTACGAGTCGTACTTCACCCCGCCCTACCCCGTGCGCACCACCGTCGGGTCGGAGCTGCTCGACATCCTGGTGGAGATCGACTTCGTCGCGCACAAGAGCGCCTGAGGGACGCCTGCCGTGGACAGTTCGGTGTTCGCCTTCGTCGAGGACCTGCGTGGCGAGGGCGTCGAGCGGGTGCTCGACAAGATCAGTGGGTACGGGGCAGCCGGCGTCACGGTCGGCGCCGTCCATCACGCCGCCCGCGACGTCACCCCGCACGGGCTGTCCCGGCTGACCGTACGCCACGACGGGGCGCACTTCACCCCGCCCGGCGACCTGTTCTCCGGCCTGCGGCTGCGGCCGCCGGCCGGACACCAGGACACCTTCGACGGCCTGCGCGAGGCGTGCGCGGAGCGCGGGCTGCGGCTGCACGGCTGGGCGGTGTTCCTGCGCAACGCCACCCTCGGCCGGGCGCACCCCGACGTGACCGTCCGCGACTGCTTCGGCGACCGCGGCTCGCCCGCCGACCTGTGTCCCGCCCATCCCGACGCGCGCGCGTACGCGGTCGCGCTGGCCAGGGCGGTGGCCAGGCTCGGCGTCGACTCCGTGGTGGCCGAGGCGCTGCACTTCCGCCCGCTCCGGGCGGAGCGCTCGTTCGTGCCCCTCGGGCCGATGGACGCCTACATGTTCGGGCTCTGCTTCTGCGACTACTGCATGCGCCGGGCCGCCGACCTGGGCGTGGACGCCGAGGTGGCGCGCGAGGAGTGCGCCAGGATCCTCGGCGGCGTGCTCGGCGGCGACCCGCCCGCGCAGGGCGAGGTGACCAGGGCCGCGCTGACCGCGTACGCCGGGCCCGACGTGGTCGCCTACGCCAGGGCCAGGTCCGAGACCGTCACCACGCTCGTCTCCGAAGTGGCCTCGGCCGTCGGCGACGAGGGCTCGAAACTGGTGTTCGCCGACTCGACCGGCGGCGTCAAGGGCTACCGCGACGGCCTGCCCACCCCCGGGCTGGCCGCGCACGACTCCTGGCAGCTCGGCATCGACCTGGTGGCGCTCGGCGACTTGGTGCCCGCCTTCGCGGTGCTGGCGTACGCGCGCGACGCGGCCAGGGTCGCCGACGACCTCGGCGCCTACCTGCGTTCGGTCGGCAAGGACCGCGAGGTGCGCGCGGTGCTGCGGCCTGGTTACCCCGACAGCGACTCCACCGACCGGTTGGTCGCCAAGGCGCGGGCGGCCAAGGCGGCGGGGGCGGCGGCGGTCGACTTCTACGCCTACGGGCTCATGCCGCACCCGGTCCTCGACCGCATCCCGGCCGCCCTCGCCGAGGTGCGGTGACGTCCGGCGATCCGGCCTTTCAGCGGATCCCGTCGAGCACCGCCTTCAGCGGATCCCGTCGAGCACCGCCGCGACCGCGTCGCGCGCGAACCCGTCGGGCAGCGGCCTGGCCCTGAACACCGACCTGATCCACACCGCCCCGGCCAGCAGGTCGACCACCAGCATCGGGTCGACCGACTCCGTCAGCTCGCCGCGCCGTACCGCACGCTCGAAGATCTCGCGCTCCCTGGCGAACCGGTCGGCGAAGAACCGCCGCGCGTCCAGCTCCGGATGCTCCACCGCGGCCGCCAGCGCGGCCACCGCGACATCCCTGGCCGGAGGCTCCGACAGGAGCCGCACGACCCCCTTCACCAGCGCCTCCAGGTCACCGCGCAGGCTCCCCGTGTCGGGCGCCGCGAACGCCAGCAGGTCGGCCTCCACCAGCGCCGCCCCCAGCAGCGCCGCTTTCGACGGCCACCAGCGGTAGATCGTCGTCTTGTTGACCCCGGACCGCTCCGCCACACCCTCGACGGTCAGCCCCGCGTACCCCTTCTCGGCCACCAGGCGCAACGTCGCGTCGAAGATCTGCTGCTGCTTCCTGGGCGCCATGGCATCATTTTCTCCCGGCGAACGCGGCGGCCACGCCCAGGCCCAGATAGACGACGCCGCTGACGTACCGCAGCGCCCTGGCCCCGCGGGCGAGCCGGCCGCCCAGCGCCCCCGCCGCGACCGCGTACACCACATCCGAGATCAGCCCCAGCACCAGCAGCGTGAGCCCGAACACCACCACCTGCAGCGCCGGCGGCCCAGCCGACGGGTCCACGAACTGCGGCAGGAGCGCCAGGAAGAACAGCGTCACCTTGGGGTTCAGCACGTTGACCAGCACGCCCTCCAGGAACACCGCGCGCAGCGGCTGCGGGGGAGGAGCCTGCGCCGCTTCGCCGTCAGGCGCGGTGAACGCCCGGTACGCCAGATAGACCAGGTACGCGACGCCCGCCCACTTCACCAGCGCGAACAGCGTGGCCGACTGCGAGATCACGTACGACAGCCCGAGCGCCGCCGCGGCGATGTGCACCAGCGTGCCCGCCTCCACCCCGAACGCGCTCGCCAGCCCCGCCGACCTGCCCTGGGCGAGCCCACGCGCGGCGATGTAGAGATGGTTGGGCCCGGGGATCACGACCAGGGCCAGGGCGGTGACCGCGAACAGCAGGTATGTCGGGAGGGAGACCATGTCCCTGACTGTACGGGCACGTTTGGTCCCCTGCGAAGGCCAATCCTGGCCTGTGATAATGGACCAAAAGGATTGTCGTCCGTGCATGGGATAGTGGCAGCGTGAACGGTTCTCTCGCCGGGCGGGCATCTCTCGTCGGACGCGCGGCCGAGCTGGCGCGGCTCGTCCGCGTGCTCGAAGCGGCCGCGTCCGGCACCGCCGGGGTCGCGCTCGTCGGCGGCGACGCCGGCATCGGCAAGACCCGCCTGGCCGCCGAGCTGGTCGCCGAGGCCCGCGAGCGCGGCTTCCGCGTGCTCGCCGGCCAGTGCGCCGAGCTCGGCGACGCGCTGCCCTACCTCCCGCTGGCCGACGCCCTGCGCGGCGCCGAGCCCGCGGTGGCCACGGCCGCCGCCGCCCACCCGCTGCTCGGCCAGCTCCTGCCCGGCACCGAGACCGCCCCGCAGGCGAGCCTCACCCAGCAGCGGCTGTTCGGCTCGCTGCTCGGGCTGCTCAACGAGGTCCAGCCGGTGCTGTTCGTGATCGAGGACCTCCACTGGGCCGACCGGTCCACCCGCGACCTGCTCGTGTTCCTCAGCCGCATGGTCCAGACCGAGCGCGTCTGCGTCCTCGGCACCTACCGCACCGACGACCTCCACCGCCGCCACCCGCTCCGATCGGTCCTCGCCGAGCTCAGGCGCCTGCCGACGGTCACCGACGTCGAGCTCGGCCCGCTCGATACGTGTGAGATGTCCGACTACGTGTCGACGTTCGGCACGGTCAACGTCCGCGACCTGGGCCTGATCGTCACCCGCGCCGAAGGCAACCCGTTCTACGCCGAGGAGCTGTTCGCCGCGCTGACCGAAGGCGAGGACCTGCCCGACGGCCTGGCCAGCCTGCTGATGTCCCGGGTCGAGGTGCTCTCCCCGGCCGGCCAGCAGGTGCTGCGCGCCGCCGCCGTCGCCGGCCGCAAGGTCGAGGACGACCTGCTCTGCGAGGTCTCCGGGCTGCCGCTGGCCGAGTTCGAGGAGGCGGTGCGGGAGATCGTCTCGCGCGGGCTGCTCCGCGTCCACGGCCGGGGTTACGCCTTCCGTCACGCCCTGCTGCAGGAGGCGGTCTACAACGACCTGCTGCCCGGCGAGCGCACCCGCCTGCACGCCGCCTTCGCCCGCCTGCTCACCTCCCCGGCGGAGCTGGCCCACCACCACCTCGCCGGCCACGACCTGGCCGGCGCGCTGGCCGCCTCCGCCGAAGCGGGCCGCCAGGCCGAGCGCCTCGGCGCCCCCGCCGAGGCCCACAGCCACTACGACCGCGCGCTCGGCCTGTGGGCGCGCGTCGACAACGCCGCCGAGCTGGCCGGCGAGAGCCGCGAGGCGCTCGCCTTCCGCAGCGCGGTAGCCACCGCCGACAGCGGCGACAACCACCGCGCCATCACCGCCCTGCGTGCCCAGCCGCAGACCTCCGAGGTGAGCGAGCGGCTCGCCTACTACCTCGTCGAGATCGACGACCTCGACGCCGCCGTCGCGGCCGCCGAGCACGCGGTGCGGACGGCGACCGACCAGGTGCCCCTCGCCAGAGCCCTGGCCACGCTCGCCCGCGCCCTGCTGTGGACCCCACGCCACGCCGAGGTCGAGGAGCTCGCCCACCGCGCCCTCGACACCGCCCGCGCCGCCGGAGCCAAGGACGCCGCGACCAACGCCCAGCTCATCCTGGCCGGCTACACCGAGATCCACCACGGCATGGCCAAGGCCCACGACATGGTGCGGCTCGCCACCGCCGAGCGCTCCGGCGACCTGGCCATGGACCTGCGCGCCCGCTTCCACCACGCCCGCATCCACTACGACCAGGGCCTCATGGCCGAGGCCGCCGAGGTCGCCGACGCCGGCATCCGCCTCGCCTACGAAACCGGCCTCAAGTGGAGCATCTACGGCACCGAGCTGCGCTTCCTGCGCTTCCTCATCCACTACGTCTCCGGTGACTGGGACCAGGCCGAGGCGGTCGCGGCCGGCTTCGGCGCCCGAGTCGGCACCATCCCCGAGGCCATCCTGTCGTCGTTCGCCCTGTTCATGGAGGTCGGCCGCGGCCGTCCCGCGGTCGAGAGCCGCCTGGAGTGGCTGCGCCCCTTCTGGCACGACCAGCTCACCGCCTACATGTCCCGCGGCATGGCCGCCGAGCAGGCCCTGTGGCAGGGCGACCCGTCCACCGCGCTCGACCACGTCCGCGCCGCCCTCGACGCCCTGCTCCCCGGCGACGCCGGCGCCATCCGCATCGCCGCCATCGGCCTGTGGGCCCTCTCCGACCTCGGCACCACCGAAGGCTCCGACGAGCTGCTCGCCGCCGCCCGCCACGCCGCCGAGTCCGGCATCGTCGGCGAACGCGTCCAGCTCGGCCCTGAAGGCCTGGCCTGGGCGCTGCGCGCCGAGGCCGAATGGCACCGCGTGCACGGCCGCCTCGACCCCGAGCTGTGGCGTCAGGTCGCCGAGGCCTTCTCCTTCTTCCCCTACGAGGAAGCCCGCGCCCGCTGGCGCCTCACCGAGGCGCTCCTCGCCTCAGGCGACCGCGACGCCGCCGCGGCCGCATGGTCCCGGGCCGACGAGATCGCCACCCGCCTGCGCGCCGAGCCCCTGCAGCGCGCCCTCACCGAACTCGCCCGCCGCGCCCGCTTCACCAGCGGCGCCTCCGAAAACCTGCTCACCGCCCGCGAGCAGGAAGTCCTGGCCCTCGTCGCCAACGGCCTGACCAACAAGGAGATCGCCGCCCGCCTCTTCATCGCCCAGAAGACGGTCAGCGTCCACGTCTCCAACATCCTCGCCAAGCTGGAGGTCTCCACCCGCACCCAGGCCGCAGCGGCAGCCCGCCGCGCCGGCCTCATCCCCTGAGGACGCCTACCTGATCCCCTGAGGACGCCTACTTGGCGACGAGGTCCCGAACCACCTGGATCAGCTCGCCCGGGTCGAACGGCTTCGTCAGGTACGCGTCGACCCCGATCTCCCGGCCCCGCCGCTTGTCGTCGTCCTGGGCCCTGGCAGTGATCAACACCACCTTGATGTGCCGCGTCGCATCGTCACTCCGCAGCCGTTCCGCCGTCGTCCACCCATCGAGCAACGGCATCATCACATCCAGCGTGACCACATCCGGCCGCACATCCAGCACCCGATCCAGGCAATCCTGCCCATCGGTGGCCGTCACCACCTCGAACCCCTCAAGGTTCAGATTGACGGCGATCAGCTGACGAATGACCTCGTCATCGTCCACGACCAGAACTTTCCCCAGAACCTCGCCCACGGCGGTCAAGCTAGCGGTAGCGAGCCAGTCACGGGGGGTTTTCCGCGGATGTGTTGGCGGACGGTTATCTGGTGCCGAGGGGGTCCGGGATACTGGTAACCTTGGTTCTCGTTGAGCCCCCTTAGCTCAGGGGATAGAGCACCGGCCTCCGGAGCCGGGTGCGCAGGTTCGAATCCTGCAGGGGGCACACAACATCAGCCAGGCCAGACATCGTCTGACCTGGCTTTTTGCTTGTTTCCTCAATCATGCGATCTTGCCATCCTGCGACACTGCGGGACGAGAAGCGCGCGGCATAAGCGATTCCTTGGTCATTGGTCGTCCTCTCGGGCGCGGTCCATCCGCTCGATCCACACTTCGTCGTAGCCGGCCGTGCAGCGGTGGTGGATCCGCTGCAGCACCTCCACGCTGTGCCCGGCCCACTGGGCCACCTGAGCCGCGGGCACGCCCGTGGACAACCGCCAGGTGACCCTCGCATGCCGCACGTCGTACCGCACGTTCATCAACGGCGTGCTGAGCTGTTCCGGTGTGAGCGTGAGGTTCCGGACACGCTTCCACGGCCGGGAATCGGCACCGGGCGGCCGCTCTCCGAGCGAAACAGCTTGTCAGAGTGCCGTCGAAAGGGGCGCGGACTGTTCAGGCGTCAAGCCCGGCTCGCGTAAGCGGGCAGGGCGTAGCGGCGCGCCAGTCGCTGGTGTCCAGCTTGGTCGGCTTCGCCTCCCGCCGGCCGGCTCCGAGCCGCCTGTAGGCGACGAGGTGGCGCCCGCCATCGGTTGAGCCTCTGCTCGGGCGGTCACGAACACCCAGGTGGGAACGTTCCATATGCGAGGCCCGCCGGACCTGCCCTACCGTCTCCGGCAGCGGGCTCGCACCCTTCGTTGTTTCCACAGAGAGGTTCTCCATGACCATCCTTGTGACCGGAGCGACCGGCACCGTGGGCAGGCACGTGGTCGATCGGCTGGTGGTGGCCGGGCTGCCCGTGCGGGCGCTCACCCGCAATCCCGAGAAGGCCGGGCTGCCCGTCGGCGTCGATGTCGTGCAGGGCGACCTGAACCGTCCGGGCGATCTGTCGTTCGACGGGATGCAGAGCATGTTCCTCATCGCCGGCCTCTTCGATCCAGAGCGCGCGACCGACCTGGCGAAAGCCTGCGTCGGCCGCGCCGTGGCGGCCGGGGTGACCCGGATCGTGTGCATGTCCGGCGCCGCCGTCACAGTGCGGCGGGCCGGGAGCTTCGAGATGCTGCACGCGGTGGAGCAGGTCGTCGAGGAGTCCGGGGTGACCTGGACCCACGTACGGCCCGGCGAGTTCGCCATCAACAAGCTCGATCTCTGGGGTGAGTCCATCCGCAGGGAGGGCGTGGTCCGCAACGCCTACCCTGACGGCGTCGGCGTTCCCATCCATGAGAAGGACATCGCCGAGGTCGTGGCGATCGCTCTGATGCAGGATGGCCACGCGGACCAGGCCTACGACCTGACAGGGCCCGAGGCGCTCACTCACCGGCAGCAGGCGGAGGCGATCGGCGCCGGGCTCGGCCGCCCGATCGCGTTCGAGGGGCAGACGTTCGGGCAGGCCCGCCAGGCCTACATCAAGGCCGGGCTCCCGATGGAGATCGCCGAATACGTCCTGTGCTACCAGGCGGAGTACGCCGACGAGCCCCCGCCGGTCTCACCCACCTTCGAGCTGGTCACCGGCAGGAAGGGCCGCACGCTCGCGCAGTGGGCGGCCGACCACGCCGGCGAATTGGCCCCGGCCACCTGACGTCCGATGACACGAGGCGAGCGGTGCCCCCAGGCCCCGCCCGCCACTCTTTCCCGCCATGGGAGCCGCCCCGCCAGGCCTGCCTGTGATCCCCCACCCTTGTCACGGCGCACTGTCGCCCACAGCCGGCAGTGACTGCGTCATCTTCTACGGCAAGGGCGGCGACGGCTCACCGAATCCGGTGAGAGCAAGGGCAAGCCGGGCCGCAAGTACGCGGCGACCTTCCGCGGCCAGAGCGAGAGCGCGCTGGGTGGCTCTACGACTTCCACCGCGACGCCACCCGGCGAGGAATACCGTCCAGGACAGTCAACTTCTCCACGTGCCACAGCCAGGAGAGACTGTTGCGCAAGTTCCGGCGGCGTACAGGTGAACCACCGTTTGGCGGGGCTCCGACGCGACAAGCAGTGGGGAGAAGGTGCCGGGTGGCTTCCGGGTTGGTGGCCTGCTGGACCGTCTCCGTCTGCTCCCAGATGTCCTCGTAGGCGACTTGCCCTGGAGCGATGGGCCCGTCCTTGCCGAGGCGGCCGAGTTCGGTGCAGTTGCGCGCGCTGAGGGCGAACGGTTGGCCCCCGTTTGTTCCGCACCGCCCGTCCGATCTGCCAAGCCGACTGCACCTCTATGGCGTGCGCGTCAAGGCGTCCATCGGGCGCGGAGTACGCCGTCGGGGTCGGGTAGGACGGCGGCCATCAGCGGGGTGTTTTCGTCCTGGTAGCCGGAAAGAACCAGGATCGCGCGGGCTTCGGCCAGCGTGGGGAGCAGTCCCGGGTAGTCGGTCTCGTCGACGGTCAGGCCGGTGATGTGCCCCTGAGGGTTCTGCCAGATGATGTCGACGAGGCCCTCGGGAGGAAGGCCGGCAAGGGCTGCATCCACGTCTGTCGACAGGTCGGGCCAGATCAGCAGTCTGGCCCGTGGGGCGAGCCGGCTCCGGGTCTGAGCCACCTCGTCGAGGGTGATGCGGTGCCAGCGTGCGGCGTTGGAGAGGTAGCCCTCCTCAAGGACGACCGCGCCTTGTTCTCTGACCAGAGCATCGAGCTCCGTCCAGAAGGCGTCGTCGGCGGGGCGTCGCTGTATGGGATCGGCCTCGTCGAGGTGGGGATCGTACGGTGACTGGTCGATCGGTTCGGCGAAGAGCCCACGCCGGTGGGTGAGCATCACCGCGTTCGGGCACGGCCGGGCGCTGCCTACATAGACGTACTGGTCGTAGCCGACGTGGACGAAGAACTGGTCCTCGGCCTCCAGGCGGCACCAGGCGCCGTTCTCGCGCAGCATCGCTCGGACCAGTTCCAGGGCGACAGGCAACGGCACCTGCGCGCCGTCGTGGTATCCGGTCAGGTCGGGTGGGAACAGCCTGGTCAGGCCGTGACCTTCGATCGGAGGGGCCGCGCCGAAGTGGACGAAGCCGGTCATCCCGGGTTCCCGGATGGTGAGGTGGGTGATGCCGGTTTCTTCGGCGAAGGCGGCCACGGAAGCCAGGTAGGCATCTTCCACAGGGCCGTGGTCGCTGTGCACGTCCTCGGGACCGTCGTAGTGCCCGGCTTCAGTGCGGTCGGCCGGGTCGTACTTCGTGACGCGGTAGACGTGGAGTGCCGTGTCGGTTCGGTCATCGGCGGGAGAGGTCCGGGGTAAGGAGGCCGGTGAGTCGGGATCGGCCTTGGGAGCGTTCATCGTCCCCATTTTGGCGGGAGGTCCGGATCTTCGCCGCCGAGGGACCTCTTCCTGACTGAACGCCGGCCGGCGGTTGGAGGCGGTCGCGCCGCCTGTCACGGTCGAGGAAGCGCAGGAGCCCGCGGCCTGCTTCGGCCCTGACGAATGCCATCTCCATCTCATCGAGACAAGCCCAGGCTCGCTACCTGCCGTATCCAGGCCTGGTCCGGACGCCGGTGACTGGCATCACGTCCTCCGGGAGCGGCGGCTAGATCTCCGTTCTCGTCTGCTGGATCTGGCGTGCGAGGGCGTGGGCGCCGTGGGCCTGGGCGATGGCGTGGGCCTCGTCCAGTGTCGTGAGGGCGTCCGTACGGCGGTTCTGGGCGGCGGCGATGTAGGCCAGGCCGACCATGTTGGAGGCCAGGCCCGGCATGGCGCCGATCTCCCGGCGCAGCCGGGACGACTCCTCCAGGTGCTCGCGTGCTTCGTCCAGGCGGCCGGCCATGTGAGCGGCGATGCCCAGGTGGCGCAGGGCCTCGGCGTGGATGGGCTTGTCGCCGGTCCGCGCCGCCAACTGGCAGGACTGCTCCAGGGCGGGAAGGGCGGTCTCGTTGTCGCGGCGGATGACCTGGTGGAGGCAGCCGATCCAGAACAGCGCCTCGCCTTCGCCGCGCGCGTCGCCCAGCGTGCGGTACAGCTTGAGCGCGCGCTCGAACAACGGCAGCTCTGCCGGGTCCTCGGCGGGTGACGAGCCGGTGTGGGCGCGGGCGTGGAGGAAGCGGGCGTGCAGGATCCGGCCGCGGGCCAGCGAGGTGTCGGCCTCCACCGCGTCCAGGTCCCGGTCGGCGTCGGTCAGCGCGCCGGCGTCGCCGCCGAACACTGCCTGGTCATAGAGCGTTCTGGTGCGTTCGATCCGGTCTTCGGCGTTCATCGCCGCCCCCGCCCTGGTATCGCCCCTAGGTGATAGATCGGCAGTACAGTACTCCGGATCAGCCGCGTGCACCGCCGGGCGTGGCGAGGGTGTGAGCGTAGGCTGTGGTAATGGATCGTCGCATCCTCGGCTTGGAGAACGAGTACGGCACCATGTTCACGTTCCGGGGGCAGCGCCGACTTTCCCCCGACGAGGTGGTCAGATACCTGTTCCGGCAGGTCGTCTCCTGGGGCCGATCGAGCAACGTCTTCCTTCGCAACGGCGCACGCCTGTACCTCGACGTGGGCAGCCATCCTGAGTACGCCACCCCCGAGTGTGACGACGCGCTCCAGTTGGTCACCCACGACAAGGCGGGGGAGCGCATCCTGGAGGGTCTGCTCGTCGACGCCGAGCGGCGCCTCCATGAGGAGGGCATCGTCGGGGACATCTACGTGTTCAAGAACAACACGGACTCGGCCGGCAACTCCTACGGCTGTCACGAGAACTATTCGGTGGCCCGGCACGGCGAGTTCGGGCGGTTGACCGACGTGCTGATCCCGTTCCTGGTCACGCGGCAGATCATCTGCGGCGCGGGCAAGGTGCTGCAGACGCCGCGCGGCGCCGTCTACTGCGTGTCGCAGCGGGCCGAGCACATCTGGGAGAGCGTCTCGTCGGCGACCACCCGGTCGCGGCCGATCATCAACACGCGCGACGAGCCGCTCGCCGACGCCGAGCGGTTCCGCCGCCTGCATGTGATCGTCGGCGACTCCAACATGAGCGAGACCACGACCCTCCTCAAGGTCGGCGCGACCGATCTGGTGCTGCGCCTGTTCGAGGCCGGGGTCGGGATGCGCGACCTGACCCTGGAGAACCCGATCCGGGCCATCCGTGAGATCTCCCACGACATGACCGGGCGGCGGCGGGTGCGGCTGGCCGGTGGACGTGAGGTGTCTTCCTTAGAGATCCAGCAGGAATACCTGTCCAAGGCGAAGGACCTGGTCGACCGGGACGGCGGCGACCCGGTCACCCACCGGGTGCTGGAGCTGTGGGAGCGTACGCTGCGCGCGGTCGAGACCGGGAATCTCGACCTGGTGTCGCGGGAGATTGACTGGGTCACGAAATATCAGCTGATCGAGCGGTATCGCAAGAAGTACGACCTGCCACTGTCCTCGCCCCGGGTGGCGCAGCTCGACCTCGCCTACCACGACGTCCATCGCAGGCGCGGCCTCTACTATCTGCTGCAGAAGCGCGGCTCGGTGGAGCGGGCGGTGTCCGACCTGAAGATCTTCGAGGCGAAGTCGGTGCCGCCGCAGACGACCCGGGCGCGGCTGCGCGGCGAGTTCATCCGCAGGGCGCAGGAGAAGCGGCGCGACTACACCGTCGACTGGGTGCATCTCAAGCTGAACGATCAGGTCCAGCGGACGGTGCTGTGCAAGGACCCGTTCCGGAGCGTCGACGAGAGGGTGGACAAGCTCATCGCCGACATGTGACCCGCGTCAGCCGACCGTGACGACGAGCTTGCCGGGGGCGTTGCCCGCCTCCAGATCGGCCACCGCCTTGGGGGCCTCCGCCAGGGGGTAGGTGCGTCCGACGGACGGCCGCAGGGTGCCCGCCTCGATGAGGTCGCGCAGGGTGTCGAGGTCGGCGGTGCGCGTGAGGGAGATCGGCGCGTCCAGGCGCTGGCGGGTGAACGGGCCGGTCAGCCGGGCCGCCAGCATCCGGTTGAGCCCGCCGAACCACCGGCCGCCGCCCTCGGCGCCGATGAGGACGAGCCGGCCGCGCTCGGTGAGCAGCCCGCGCAGCTGCCGCAGCGGCCGGTTGCCCGCGATGTCGTGGATCACGTCGTACGTCCCGGTGAGCGGTTCGCGGGTGTAGTCGATGACGGTCCGGGCGCCGAGCGACCGGACGAGGTCGACCTTGGCCGTGCTGCACACGCCGGTGACGTCGGCGCCGCCGGCGGCCGCGAGCTGCGTCGCGAAGCTGCCCACTCCGCCGCCCGCGCCGATGACCAGCACCCTCTCGCCGGCGGTGACCTGGCCGACGACCTGCAACGCGGTCACCCCTGACACGGGCACCGCCGCGGCTTCGGCGAAGCTCAGGTTGGCGGGCTTGCGGGCGAGCTTGCCGGGGCGGGCGAGCGCGTACTCCGCGTACGTGCCGGTCCCCGCGCCGTACACCTCGTCTCCGGGGCGCAGGTCGGTCACCTTGGCGCCGACGGACTCGACGACGCCGGCCAGGTCCATGCCGGGCACGCGGTTGCGGGGGCGGCGCAGGCCGAAGCCGAGGCGGCCGACGAGCGGCAGCCCGGTCATGATGTGCCAGACGCCGTAGTCGACGCCGGCCGCGTGCACCCGGATCAGCACCTGGCCGGGGCCGGGCCTCGGCGTCGGGACCTCGCCGAGGCTGAGCGTGTGGGAGGGGCCGTACTCGTCCTGGACGATCGCTTTCATGGGGGGTCTCCTTCGGTGTCGGGGTACTGGAAGACGTCGTCGAGCCCGACCCGGAACACCCGGGCGATGCGGAACGCCATTTCCAGGGAGGGGGAGTAGCGGCCCTGTTCGATCGCGATGATGGTCTGGCGGGTGACGCCGACCCGGTCGGCCAGCTCGGCCTGGGTCATCTCGCCGTGCGCGAACCGCAGGGCCCGGATCGCGTTGGTGACCCGCGTCGGCTTCACCACGTCTGGAAGCCGCCCTTGCGATACGCCATGATCTTGGCGAACGAGCTGAGCACCAAGGACAGCACGCACGCCAGGTAGACGGCGTTGGCGATCCAGAAGTGGCGCAGCTCGGCGACGGACATGATCAGTGCGGCGAGCGCGCCGATGGCGACGAACGACCCGCCGATGCGCTCGCTGACGTGGTTGATCTCGCGGTCGCGCTCGTCGGTGCGGTCGGAGCCGTGGCCGCCCGCGACGGCCATCGCGATGTGGGACACGATCGCGGCGACGATGGCGCCGCCGATGGTCCACAGCAGTGCTCCCCCGTACGCGACGTCGGCGAGCGGGCTGTCGCCGGCCCGGCTCAGGACGGTCGCCACGTAGATCGTGTACGCGACGATCGTGATCACGATCGTCGCCCAGGCGCGTTTCTCCTCGAAGGCCATGCCCGCCCCTCATGTAAAACAAAGCTGACATTGCTCAAGGTAAAGCACACCGGACATGATGTCAAAGTTCTTTTACGTGCCCGCCTGGAGACGCCAGAAGGCCCGGTGTCCATGTCATGAACACCGGGCCCGGGAAACGCCTGGTCAGGCCGGCAGGGGTTCGCCGGTCTCCAGGATGGACTTCAGGCTCGCCACGACGCTCGGCCAGCCGTTGCTGACCATCTCGGCCATGGCCGATCCGGCCTCGAAGCCGTCGTGCACGACGGTGAGCTTCACGACCTGCGCGGCCTCCTCCTCGATCGTGAAGGTGACCTTGGAGCGGGGCTCGGAGGACAGCCGGGTGCGGAGCTCCTCGTCCCAGTCGAAGCGCTTGGCGAGCTCGGGGGTGATCGCGTGCCAGCTGTAGGAGAGCCGGCTGTACGGGTCGGACTCCAGCACGACCTGCTCCGGGTCCTCGAGCACCACGCCGTGGTTGTCCCAGGTCATCGGGGAGCCGACGGACCAGTCCGTGGTGAGCTCCGTGGACCAGTAGCGGCGGGTGAAGGCGGGCTCGGTCAGCGCCTGCCAGAGCTTCTGCGGGGTGGTGCGGATATAGGTGGTGTAGACGAAGGTCGGCGCGTCCATCGGGGTCTCCTCCAGGGCGAGTTTCAGGTCCGCCAGGGCTTGGACCCTGGCCCGGTCGTAGCGGCTGATCCACCGGTGGGCGATCTCGTGCACCGGGGCGGCGTTGAGGTAGTGGAGCTTCTCCCGGCCCCGCCGCACGGTGGTGACGAGCCCGGCCTCCTCCAGCACGCCGAGGTGCTTGCTGACGGACTGCCTGGCCATGTCGAGGCCGGCGCAGAGCTCGCGCAGCGTCTGCCCGTTGCGGGCGTTGAGCGAGTCGAGCAGCGCGCGCCGGCTCGGATCGGCCAGCGCCTTGAACACCTCGTCCATGCTCGTCCTCAGGTCTCGGTTCCGGTGGTGATATGCAGCCTTCCGGCTGCCTTTTACGATAGGCAGCCGTATGGCTGCCTGTCAAGGAGTGAGCGGGCCGATCAAATAGGGATGATTCTTCGCGGCCCGGGTGCGAGGCTGGGCTGGTGAGTGACGTGCGAACCGTGGTCCTGGTCGAGGGCGCGAGTGACAAGTCGGCCGTGGAGGCGCTGGCCGAGCGCCGGGGCTGCGACCTGGCCGAGGAGGGCGTCGCCGTGCTGGCGATGGGCGGCGCCACGAACATCAGGGCGTACATCGGCCGGTTCGGCCCTGACGGCGGCGATCTGCGGCTGGCCGGGCTGTGCGACGCCGGCGAGGAGGAGGACTTCCGCAGGGAGCTCGAACGGGCCGGTCTCGGCTCCGACCTGCGCCGGAGCGACATGGAGGAACTCGGGTTCTTCGTGTGCGAGGCCGACCTGGAGGACGAGCTGATCCGCGCGCTCGGCACCGCCGAGGTCGAGGCCGTCGTCGACGCCGAAGGGGAGCTCGGCTCGTTCCGCACGCTGCAGAGGCAGCCCGCGTGGCGCGGGCGCGACACCCACGACCAGCTGCGCCGGTTCATGGGATCGGGGTCCGGTCGTAAGATCCGCTACTCCCGCCTGCTCGTCGAGGCGCTCGACCTGGCGCGCGTGCCGAGACCGCTGGACCTGTTGCTGACCCATCTGCGGGGCAGCCGCACCTGGTGATCACCGGCGCTACTCCGACGGGCGTAGCGCACGATGGGACGCCCGGCGGACGCGCCGGGGCCGGGCCGCGCGTGACTCTGGGCTCACCGTCACTACCAGAACGGGGAGCCATCATGATGCGTCTGTTCATGGCCGGAGTCCTGGCCACCACGACGATCGCCGACCCGCGGATCGTCGACTGGATCGAGAGGAACGCCCAGCCGCAGGTCACCAGGGAGATGATCGGCGACGCCGCCGTCGTCGGCCTGGGCGAGTCCAGCCACGGCACGCACGACGAGGCCGTGATCAAGTTCGGCGTGCTGCGGTTCCTCGTGGAGGAGATGGGGTTCCGCTCGATCGCGTGGGAGGAGGACTGGACGACGAGCGTGCGGGTCAACCGGTACGTCCTCACCGGCGAGGGCGACCTCGACGCGCTCATGGGCGAGCTGACGACGACGTGGCGGCACCGCGAGGTGCGCGACGTGCTCGCCTGGCTGCGGGCCTACAACGCGGGCCACGACGACAAGGTGCGGTTCGTCGGCGTGGAGTACTACGCCACCCGCTCACTCGCGTACGACGCCGTCTCCTCGTACGTGGCCGCGGCCGCCCCGGCGCGGCTCCGCGAGCTGCAGCGTCACCTGCGGCCCATCCGCCCCCGGCACGAGAACACCCGGGACAACCTGACCTGGTACATGGGCGTGACCGACAAGCGGCCCTTCGTCCGCCACGCCCGCGCGGTGCACGAGCTGGTCGGACGGCTGCCGCGGAACGACGCGCAGCGGCTCGCGCTGCACCACGCGCGCCAGATCCTCTCCTGGTACGAGGCCTTCAGCCTGCCGTACGAGGACATCCACGGCTACCGCGACGCCCGTGCGGCCGAGAACCTGCGCTGGTGGCAGCGGCGCACCGGCGACAAGGTGGCCTACTGGGCGGCGAGCGCGCACACGGCGGTCGCGCCGGGCCTGCGGCTGATGTTCGGCGACGAGCGGTTCGGCTTCGACAGCGCGGGCTCCTACCTGCGGCGCTGGTACGGCGACCGGTACCGCTCGATCGGCGTGCGGTTCGACCACGGGACGCTGAGCACCGGTGACGACTGCGGTGTGGCCCCGGCGCCGGTCCCGCGCCCGGACCCCGGCTTCGCCGGCCGCGTCTTCGGCGAGACCGGCCGGGCCCAGTACGTGGTGGACCTGCGCGCCAGGGCGCCGAAGGCCGTGCGGGAGTGGCTGCGCGCCCCGGCGAAGCTGCGCGCCTACGCCGGCTACGTCCCGGAGCTCGCGCAGCGGTCATACATGGAAGGCGGGTCACTGGCACAGTGGTTCGACGTGATCATCCACCGGCAGATGATCACGCCGTGCACGCCCCTCGGCGCGAACTGATCGACGGGGGTATTCGCCCCCGATCCCGCCCTGGGCCGGCCGGTCGGCGCCCCCGGGGGCCGACCGGAGGACCTGAGCGTGAACCGCCTCCTGCACAGCCTCTTCGCGGCCGCGGCGTTCCTGGAGCACCTCGGCCGATGCGGCAGGCTTCAGGCCTTCTCCGGGCCGTAGGCCGCCGCGATGTCCTGGGAGCTGGGCCACCGGGAGTAGGTGGGTGACTGCGGCCAGCCTTCTGGCGAGTCCTGCCACTCCTCCTGGCGTCCGTACGGCAGCAGGTCGATCAGCGGGAAGGTGTGGGTGAGCTGTTCGGTGCCCCGGCCGTTGGTGTGCCAGGTGCGGTACACCGTGTCGCCGTCGCGCAGGAACACGTTGACGGCGAAGCCCGCGCCGGGCGGTGCGTCGACGTCGGCGCCGAACGGGCTGTTGGCGGTGGAGTACCAGGTCATCTTGTTGCCCACCCGGCGCTTGTAGTCGAGCGCCTCGTCGATCGGGCCCTGGGTGACGATGACGAAGCGGGCGTCGTAGGCGTCCAGGAACTCCAGCCGGGTGAACTGGGAGGTGAACCCCGTGCATCCCGGGCAGTGCCATTCCTTGCCGGCGAACCACATGTGGTTGTAGACGATCAGCTGGCTCTTGCCCTCGAAGACGTCGGCCAGCCGGACCGGCCCGTCCGCGCCTTCCAGCGTGTAGTCGGGCATCCGGACCATCGGCAGGCGGCGGCGCTGGGCGGCGATGGCGTCGAGCTCCCGGGTCGCGGCCTTCTCGCGGACGCGCAGGGCGTCCAGCTCGCGGCGCCAGGTGTCGGCGTCGACGACGGGCGGGAGTGGGTTGGTGCTCATGGTCCCTCACAGGTGATGAGTGACGTTTCCTGTCCAGGGATAGACCTGCCCCGCACGCGGAAATCATCGGTCGGGCCACCGGCTCGGTAGTGCCTGCTGTACTGCAAGCCTCCAGCGTGCGGGATCGATCATCAGGGGCTCCCGGCGGGAGTCTTGCACCCGTCACCACGACCACCGATTCCGACGGGGAATGACCACCATGTTCACCAAGATCACCACCGGTGCGGTCGCCGCGCTGGCCGCGCTCACGCTGACCGCCACCGCCGCGCCCGCCGCCGCGCGGGAGGCCGCGGCCGGCCGCGCCGACGCCCTGCAGAAGGAGCTGGACCAGCTCGTCAAGAAGCACGGCTTCCCCGGCGCCCTCGGCACGGTGCGCGAGCGGAGCGGCCGGGTCCGCCACTACACGGCCGGGGTCGCCGACCTCAGGACCAAGGCGAAGATCCCGGCCGACGCGTACGTGCGCATCGCCAGCAACACCAAGACCTACACGGCGGTGGTCGCGCTGCAGCTCGCCGGCGAGGGCAAGATCGACCTGGACGCGCCGGTGGAGAAGTATCTCCCCAAGGTCATCCGCGGCAACGGCAACGACGGTCGCAAGATCACCACCCGGCAGCTGCTGAACCACACCAGCGGCCTGCCGAACTACACCCAGGACATGCCTTCCATCCTGGAGCTGCGCGACACGTACCAGGAGCCGTACGAGCTGCTCCACCAGGGGCTCAAGCGCAAGCGCACCTTCCCCCCGGGCAAGGGCTGGGCCTACAGCAACACCGGCTACGTCGCACTCGGCCTGCTCATCCAGAGGGTCACCGGCCGCCCGGTCCAGGAGGAGATCACCAAGCGCATCATCAAGCCGCTCGGGCTCAAGCACACCTACTGGCCCGGCCCCGGCGTGCAGACCATCCGCGACCCGCACCCGCAGGGCTACTACTTCGCCAAGCCCGGCGCGAAGCCGGTCGACGTCACGGAGCTGGACCCGAGCTGGGGCTGGGCGGCCGGGCAGCTCATCGCCACGCCGAGCGACGTCAACCGGTTCTTCCTCGCGCTCCTCGACGGCGAGCTGCTCAAGCCCGAGCAGCTCAAGGAGATGAAGACGACGGTCAAGCCGAAGAACTTCCTGCCGGGCTTCGAGTACGGGCTCGGCATGTTCCGGGTCAAGCTGTCCTGCGGCGGCTACGCCTGGGGCCACGGTGGCGACATCGACGGCTACGAGACCCGCAACGGCGTCACCGAGGACGGCCGCGCCGTCTCGTTCGCGGTCACCGCCCTGCCTCCGGCCGGGGACGAGAAGGCCGCGCTGGCCACGTTCGAGTCGCTCGGCCGCGTCATCTGCGCCACCAAGTGATTACTTGGGCCCTGACGTGCCGTTCTGCCCCTGATGTTTGATATGTGAATACGCGTGCAGTTGAATGATCGCGTGCAGGCGGGCCGTGTGATCTCTCCGGTTCTGGTGGGCCGGGAGAAGGAACTCGCCCGGCTCCTGGCCCTGATGGCCGGCGCGCCCGCCGTGGCGGTCATCGAGGGCGAGGCCGGCATCGGCAAGTCTCGCCTGGTCGCCGAGCTGCTCGCGGACCAGGCCGTGGCGGGGATGCGGGTGCTGAGCGGGGCCTGCGTCCAGATCAGGGAGCCGTTCCCGCTCGGGCCGATCGTCGAGGCGCTGCGCGGGCGCGCGCCCGAGCTGGCCGGGGCGGAGCTGACCCCCGTCGCCGGAGCCCTGCGTGACCTGCTGCCCGAGCTCGCCGGGGTGCTGCCGGAGACGCCGCGGCTGGCCGACGACCGGGCGGCCGAGCGTCACCGGCTCTTCCGCGGCCTGGCAGAGGTCCTGGGCGCCCTCGGCCCCGCCGTCCTGCTGGTGGAGGACCTGCACTGGGCGGACGGGCAGACTGTCGAGTTCCTCACGTACCTGATGTCCGTGCTGCCCGGCACGCTCCGCGTGGTGCTCACGTACCGGGGGGAGGAGGCGCCGGCGGCGGTGCGCGCGATCACCGCGCGGACCGGCGACGCGATCAGCGTCGCCCACCTGGATCTGCCCCCGCTCGACACCGCCCAGACCCAGGCCATGGCGTCGGCGATCCTCGAAGCCGACCATGTGACGGCCGAGTTCGCCGAGCACCTGCGCGCGCGGGCGTCCGGGCTGCCGCTCGCCGTGCAGGAGCTGCTGGCCCTGCTGCGCGGGCGGGGGACGCTCATCAGGTGGGAGGGTGGATGGGCGCGGCGCGCGCTCAACGAGCTGGACGTGCCGAGCGGCGTCCGCGTCACCGTGCGCGAACGGGTCGCGCAGCTCTCCGACGGGGCCAAGGAGGTCGCCGAGCGGGCCGCCGTGCTGCGGGCGCCGGTGCCCGTCGAGGCGCTCGCCGCGGGCGACCCGGGGGCGATCGACGAGGTGCTCGGCTCGGGGCTGCTCGCCGAGACGGGCGGCGCGGTCGGGTTCCGGCACGTGCTGGCGGCCCAGGCGGTCTACGAGGCGATCCCGCCCGGCCGACGCCGGGCGCTGCACGCCGCCGCCGCGGACGTCGTGCGCGGGCTGCGGCCGGTGCCGCTGGGCCGGCTGGCCCACCACCTGCGGCACGCGGGACGGGCCGAGCAGTGGGTGGAGACCGCCATCGAGGCGGCCGAGCAGGCGGCGCGGCTGGGCGACGACGCCGAGTCGGCCCGTCTGCTGGAGGACGTGCTGCGCGACACCGACCTGCCGGCGGCCCGGCGGGCCGAGCTCACGGTGCGGCTGGGCTGGGCCGCGCTGGAACTGCTGCACCCGCCGCCGGTCGCCGGCCTCATCACCGGCGCGCTGGACCAGGCGGCCGGCGAGCCGGGCGTGCCGCGCCTGCTCCGCGGCAAGCTCCTGCTGCTGCTCGCCCTGCATCTGGACCGTACGCGTACGGACATCGCCCGGATCGGGGACGCCTTCGCCGCCGCGGTCGAGGACCTGGCCGAGGAGCCGGGGCTGGCGGCCTGGGCCATGGTCGGGGTGGGCCGCCCGCCCAACGACCTGCCGCCTGGGGAGGGCACCCGCTGGCTGGAACGGGCGCTCGCCACCCTGCCCGCGGTCGACGACCCCGCGATGCGGATGCTGGTGCTCGGCAAGATCGCCATGATCTTCGTGGTGATCGGCGACCCGCGCTGGGCCGGTCTGGCGGAGGACCTGGTGCGGGAGACCGGCGGGCGTGGGCTGCTGCGCCGCGAGGTCAACGCCTACCGGTCGATCGGGGGCGCGGCCCTGTTCAGCGGCCATCACCGCGAGGCCCGCCGCCTGCTGCACGCGGCCATCGAGGACGGGGCAGAGCCTGATCTCCGCGGCCGGCTGGAGCTGCGCGGCCTGGTGAACCTGGCGCTCGCCGACTACGTCAGCGGCTCGTGGGACGGGCTGGCCGCGCGGCTGGACGAGCTGCGCGACCAGTTCGGCGAAGAGCCGAACGAGCGCATCCTGGTCGACATCGCCGCCGCCTGCCTGGGCGCGGTGCTCGGCCGTCCGGAGGCGGCGCTGCCGCCCCTGCTCGACGCCGTCGCCACGGCCCAGTCGCGCGGGCAGTTCGACGACCTCGTCCTGCCCAGCACCATGCTGCTCAGGCTGTCCACCGCCCGGGGAGAGCCGGGCCCGGCGATCGCGACGGCGGTCGAGGCGGCGGCCCACTGGGAGGCGAGCGGTCTGTGGCCGGTCGCCGTCCGCGCCCTGCCCGCGCTGACGGAGGCGCTGCTGGCGGACGGCCGCGCCGGTGAGGCCGCGGACGTGATCGAGAGGTACGCCTCGCGGCTGGCCGGGCTCGACGCGCCGCTGGCCGGGCCGGCTCTGGGCCACGCCCGCGGCCTGCTGGCCGCGAGCGCGGGACAGCTGAAGGAGGCCGCGCGGGAGTTCGCCGCGGCGGCCGAGGCGTTCGAGCGGATTCCCGCGCTGTACGAGGCCGCGCAGGCGAGCGAGCAGGCCGCGGCCTGCCTGTTCGCCCTGGACGACCCCGCCGCGGCCGCCCATCTGGGCCGGGCCGTCACTTGGTACGGCGGCCTGGGCGCGCGCTGGGACCTGGACCGCGCCGCGGGGCTCGGCCGCCGGTGGGGGATCCGCCCGTCCGTGCCCGCGCGGAACGGGAGCGACCAGGCGCTGTCGGCCCGCCAGGAGCAGGTGGCCCGGCTGGCGGCCGAGGGGCTGACCAACCAGGAGATCGCCAAGGAGCTGTTCCTGTCGCCGAAGACGGTGGACAAGCACGTCAGCGCCGCCATGCGGAAGGTCGGCGCACGGTCGCGGACCGAGCTGGCGCGGCACCTCCCCGGGAGCTGAATCCCCAGATTGGGGATTTTTCCCCATAGGGCTCCCCATACCCCCTCCCATGCGCTGTGGCGAACACTTACGGCATGTCCGAAACCGTGTCGGAACCCGAACAGCAGGACACGGGCACCGCCGACCCCGACGACCACCAGGAAGGGCCACCGGAACCGCCCGAGCCGCTCCCGCCCCCCGACGGCTTCGAGCCTGCTTAGCCCGCCTGACCACCCCGCCAGAAAGGCCACCATGGCACTGCCCCGCCCCCCGTTAGCCCGCCGCGCAGGCATGCTCCTGACCGCCGGCGCGATGCTGGCCGCCGCGCTCGCCGCCACCCCGGCCGCCGCCGATCCGGCCTCCCCCGCACCCGCCGCCACCCAGACCGCCCAGGCCACCCAGCCCGCCCAGGAGCGGAGCGTCGACCTGCGGGGCGTGCGCGCCGGCGAGGTCGTCATCACGCTGATCACCGGTGACAAGGTGCGGCTGAGCCGCGCCGAAGCCGGCAAGTACCGCGTGGAGACCGCGCCGGGGACGCGGCAGGAAGGCCGCCGCGTCAACCTGTTCACCCAGTTCACGCCCGACGGCGTGTTCGTGTTCCCGGACGACGCCGTCCCCGCCGTCCGGGCGGGGCTGCTCGACAAGCGGTTGTTCGACGTCAAGTACCTGGCCGAGAACGGCTACGCCGACGACGTGACCAAGCGGGTGCCGGTCATCGTCCAGTACGCGCCCGACCAGCCCGAGGCGTCGGTCAAGCGCTCGGCCGCGGCCATCCCCGCCAGTGAGCCGACCCAGACGCTGGAGAGCATCCACGCCTCCGCCCTCGACGTCACCAAGGACGAGACCGCCGCGTTCTGGCAGGCCGTGCGCGCCCAGCAGGGCGCCGAGCGGGGACTGGCCAAATCCGCCCCGCTGAGCGGCGGGATCGCCAGGATCTGGCTGGACGGCAAGGTCAAGGCCGACCTGTCCGAGAGCGTGCCGATGGTCGGCGCGCCCCAGGCGTGGGCCCGGGGCCATGACGGCACCGGCGTGAAGATCGCCGTGCTCGACACCGGCGCCGATCCCGCCCACCCCGACCTCGCCGGGCAGATCGCCGACAGCAGGTCGTTCGTCCCCGACGAGGCCGTCCAGGACGGTCACGGGCACGGCACCCACGTCGCCGCCACCATCTCCGGCACCGGCGCCGCCTCCGACGGCCGGCACAAGGGCGTCGCCCCCGGCGCGCGACTCGTCGTCGGCAAGGTGCTCGACAACACGGGCTCCGGCCAGGAGTCGTGGATCATCGAGGGCATGGAGTGGGCCGCGCGCAGCGGCGTCAAGGCCGTCAGCATGAGCCTCGGCGGCGCGCCCACCGACGGCACCGACCCGCTCAGCCAGGCCGTCGACGACCTGACCGCCGAGACCGGCACCCTGTTCGTGATCGCCGCGGGCAACCTGGGCGCCGAGGAGACCGTGAGCGCCCCCGGCGCGGCGACCGAGGCCCTGACCGTGGCCGCGGTCGACAAGAGCGACCGGCTCGCCGGCTTCTCCAGCCGCGGCCCCCGCGTCGGCGACGCGGGACTCAAGCCGGACATCGCGGCCCCCGGCGTGGACATCGTGGCCGCGCGGGCGGCGGGCACCATCATGGGCACTCCCGTCGACGAGCACTACACCAGCGCCAACGGCACCTCGATGGCCACGCCGCACGTGGCGGGCGCCGTCGCGATCATGGCGCAGCGGCACCCGGACTGGACGGGCAAGCAGCTCAAGGCCGCCCTGGTGTCGACCGCCAAGGACGACGGCTTCACCGTGTACGAGCAGGGCGCCGGCCGGCTCGACCTGGACCGCGCGACCGGCCAGCAGGTCTTCGCCACCGGCAGCGGCGTCGACTTCGGCGCCGTCGAGGAGGCCGGCGGGCCGAAGACCGGCGAGGTCGCGTACACCAACCTGGGCGACCAGCCGGTCACGCTCACCTTGAAGGCGGCGATGAGCGGCGGGGCGGAGCTGAGCCTCGCGGACGCGACGCTGACCGTGCCCGCAGGCGGCACGGCCGGCACCACCGTCACCTTCGACCCCGCCGGGCTGGCGCTGGGCAAGTACAGCGGGGCCGTGGTCGCCGAGGCCGACGGCGTCCGCCTCACCACCCCCGTGGGCGCGGTGCGCGAGGTGCCCAGGTTCGACCTCACGGTCCGCACCCTGGACCGGGACGGCAAGCCGCGCAACCCGACCGCCATGAGCCTCGTCGACGTCGACGGCGCCAAGGGAGAGATCAGCGGCACCTACACCCTGGTCGACACCGGCGTGGTCGTGGTCCGGGTGCCCGCGGGCACCCTCAGCCTGGCACAGGTGCTCGACTGGATCGACGGCGACGACCGCGCCAACCGCGCCTGGCTGTTCGACCCCGAGCTCACCGTCACCGGCGACACCGAGATCACCCTCGACGCCCGCAAGGCCACGCAGATCCGCTTCACCGCACCGAAGGCGGCGGAGCCGCTGAACAACTCGCACGAGGTCTTCTACCAGCGGACCCTCCCCAGCGGCCAGGTGTACGGCGGCAGCATGATCAACGGGGCGCCCTTGGGGGCGTGGGAGAAGATGTGGGCGCTGCCGACCAAGAAGGTCACCAAGGGCGGGTTCCGCTTCACCGGGCAGTGGGAGCTCGGCCAGTCCGAGGTCGCCATGACCATGCGGACGCCCAAGCGCACCACCCTGCACCCGGTCACCCGGGTCCACATCCTCGACAGGGCGGAGCTCCATCCCGGGTACGTCCGCTTCGAGGGCACCCGTGACCTGCGGGTCGTCGACGCCGGCAAGGGGCTGCCCGAGGACCTCGCGGGCAAGGACCTGCGCGGCGCCCTCGTCCTGATCGACGCCGAACCGGTGGAGGGGATGTTCGGCACCGCGTGCGGGCTCCAGATCGAGCGCGTCGGGCCGATCAGGGACGCCGGAGCCGCTGCCATCCTCGCCTTCAACGAGCGGCAGGGCGCCTGCCCGATGCCGCTGGCCATCACGCAGAAGCCGTTCACCGGACCGATGCTGCCGGTGAACATCCCGATCGCGTACGTCTCGTACGCCGAGGGCATGAAGGTGCGCGAGGCGGCCGGCCGCGGCCCCGTCACCATCCGGGTGGAGGGCACGCCGTTCACCCCGCACTCCTACGTGTTCCGGCCGTACGAGGACGGCCGCATTCCGAAGTCGATGCACTACAAGGTCACCGGAAGCCGGCTCCACCGCTTCGACCTCGAGGTGCCCGCCGGGAAGTACACGGGAACCTCGATCTGGCGGCACACGTGGCGTACCGACGACGTCACCTATGCGGCCACCGGCATCGACGCCGTGAACTGGTCCCTGTCGCTGCCCCAGCGCAGGTCGCAGTGGTTCTGGCCGGTCGACCCGACGCTGGTGCACTCCGTCGGCATGTCCGCGCTGACCACGCCGAACCCCGCCGACGAGATCCAGGAGACCCGCTACCGCGTCGGCGTCGTCGACAAGCCGGGCAGCACGCGCCAGCGGTGGTTCACCGCACCGAGCACGCCGGGCGCCGCGACCGCCTCCGACAAGCTGTTCGACCTCGCCGACAAGAAGGCCCCGCCGCTGGAGAAGCTGGTGGTCGGGGTGCCGTGCGCGATCTGCGTGCACCAGGGAAGCCTGTGGGTGACCCCGTCGATGGTGAGCGGGGTCGGGGAACGGCGTGACGCCGGCATCGGGTTCGGGGATCTGTTCCCGCAGTACGAGATCCACCTGTACCGCGACGGCGAGGAGGTCCCCAACTCGCCCGTCGAATACCTCCCCGACCTGCCGCGTTTCCGGCTGCCGGAGGGCCGGGCCGCCTACCGGCTGACGGCCAGGGACGACCTGCAGGACATCGAGTGGACGTTCTCCGCCCCGCCGGGGCCGGAGCACGCCCAACGCGGGCTCAGCTGCTTCGCCTGGGGGGTCGAGACCCCCGGTCCGCTGGAACACTGCCGCACCGTCCCGGCGGTGTACGTCAGCTACGACCTCACGGACAGCCTGTCCATCGAGAACAAGGTGGCCGCAGGCCGCAAGCACACCTTCCAGCTGGAGGCCTACCACGGGCCCTCGCCCGCGAAGATGCCCGCCATCGCCGGGGTCAAGCTCTGGACGAGCACCGACGACGGCGCCACCTGGAAGCCCGCGGACCTGCGGCGGGGCAGGGACGGCAGCTACACCGTCTCCGTCACCTACCCCGCCTACCGCGCCACCAAGGGCGCGGTCAGCCTGAAGGCGGAGGCGTGGGACGCGGCGGGCAACCGCGTCAAGCAGACCACGCTGCGCGCGTTCGAGCTGCGCTGACGGACACCGGCGCCCGCCCCGTCACCCGGCGGGGCGGGCGCCGCTCAGCTCTCGGGGCTCGTCCGCGAGTCCAGCCAGGCGTCGATCAGCTCCGTGAGGTCCTCACCGGTGTGCTCGTTGATCCAGGCGGTGAAGGACGCCCGGTCCTGGCTGGTGTGGCGGTGCTCCTGGGCCCAGGCGCGGGTCATGGCGAAGAACCGGTCGTCGCCGATGCGCTTCCTGATCTCGTGCAGCATCAGCGCGGGGCTGTAGTAGACGTTGCTCGCCGCGAAATAGTCCCGCCGGTAGTCGCCCGGCGGGCCCGCCTCCGCGCGGACGAGCCTCTCCTGCCGGCGCAGGTCGGCCATGAGGCTGTCCATGGTGCCGGGGCCGTGGTCGGCGCTCCACTGGATCTGGAAGTACATGGCGAAGCCCTCGTTCAGCCACACGTCCTTCCAGGTGCGCGGGCCGACGCTGTTGCCGAACCAGTGGTGGGCGAGCTCATGCAGCACCACCTCGGGGGTCAGGTACGGGCCGCCGAGGGTGATCATCTGCTGGGTCTCCATGCCGGAATCGCTGGTCGCCACCAGGCCGGCGCTGGGGAACGGGTACCGCCCGGCCTTCTTCTCCATCCAGCGGATCAGCTCGGGCATCCGGCGGACCGTCGGCAGGGCCCACCGGTCCCCGGGACGCACCCAGTAGGTGATCGGGATGCCGCGCGGGCCCTTCGCCCGGTGCATCCGGTACTTGTCGACGGTGAACAGCGTCAGGTAGCTGGCGACCGGATCGGTCGACTTCCAGCGGTAGGTGACCGCGCGGCCCCGCACGCTCTTCCCCTTGTACGTGCCGTGCGCGACGCCCGCCCAGCCCTTGGGCACGGTGATGGCGACGTCGTAGAGCGCCTCGTCCGACGGGTGGTCGTTCACCGGGAACCAGGTGAACGCGCCGAAGGGCTCCTGCAGTGCCCAGGCCGACCCGTCGGCGGCCGAGCGCAGGCCGAGCCGGGCGAGGTCGGGGCGGAGCTGGCCGGAGGAGTGCGGCTTCGGCACGCCGTGGTAGCGCACCACCAGCCTGACCTTCTTGTCGGCGGCGAGCGTGGCGGGGAGCGGGATCGTCAGGTCGTCGCCCTTGCGCCGGGGACGGGCGCGCTCGCCGCCGACGGTCACCCGGTCGATCTTCAGGGCCCGGCCGAAGTCGAGCCTGACCTCCTTGATCGGCTTCACGGCGCGGACCGTGAGGGTGGCGGTGCCCGCCAGGCTCCGGCGTTCCGGCCGCCAGGCCAGCTTCAGCCCGTAGTGGAGCACGTCGATCGACGGGTTGCCGTACGCGGGATAGACCGGGTCCTTGACCGGTTGCGACCGGCCCTTGGCGTACGAGGTCCGGGGTTCGTCGTGCGCGGCCGCCGAGGCGGCGCCGCAACAGGTGAGGGTGAGGGCCGCGACCAGGCCGACTAACGGCAATCTCCGCATTCGCGCCATCATAGTGATCTTTATCGGGATTCGGTGGTGAATTTGTGGATGAAACTTTCACTCCCGACTAAGGGCCAGCTGGAGCCGGTGTTCAGGCCATTTGTCACCGAAAGGCTTCCGATATATTTCGGGATTCGTTGACAACTTTCGGGGCCGGATGAACACTGTCGCCATCGACCTCCGGCCACCTGTCTCGCCGGGTCGAGTCACGCTGTCCGCCTTCGCGAGGAGGAAGCACGCACATGAACGGCGCCACCGCCCCACCGAAGACCCGCAGCCGCGGCCTCCGCTCGCTCGTCCGCCGCTCCTGCGCCGTAGTCGCCGCGCTCTTCATGGCCGTGGCGACGCCCGGCATCGCGCACGCCGTCCCCGTCAACTCCAACCAGACGGGCAACCACGACGGGTACTTCTACTCGTTCTGGACGGACAGCCAGGGCACGGTCTCCATGGACCTGGGCTCCGGCGGCAACTACAGCACCTCATGGCGCAACACCGGGAACTTCGTCGCCGGCAAGGGCTGGAACCCCGGCGGGCGCAGGACCGTGACCTACTCGGGCAGCTTCAACCCGTCGGGCAACGCGTACCTGACGCTCTACGGCTGGACCAGGAACCCGCTCATCGAGTACTACATCGTCGACAACTGGGGCACCTACCGGCCCACCGGCACGTACAAGGGCACGGTCACCAGCGACGGCGGCACGTACGACATCTACCAGACGACGCGTTACAACGCCCCCTCCATCGAGGGCACCAGGACCTTCCAGCAGTACTGGAGCGTCCGCCAGTCGAAGCGCACGGGCGGCACCATCACCGCCGGCAACCACTTCGACGCCTGGGCCCGCAACGGCATGAGCCTGGGCAACCACGACTACATGATCATGGCGACCGAGGGCTACCAGAGCAGCGGCAACTCCAACATCACTCTCGGCGGCAGCGGCGGAGACCCCGGCAACCCGGGCAATCCTGGCAACCCCGGTAACCCAGGCGGCGGCTGCACCGCGACCCTCTCCCAGGGCCAGCAGTGGGGCGACCGCTACAACCTCGGGGTCTCGGTCAGCGGATCGAACAACTGGACCGTGACCATGAACGTGCCGTCGCCGGCGAAGATCATCGCCACCTGGAACATCAGCGCCGGCTACCCGAACGCCCAGACGCTGACCGCCAGACCCAACGGCAACGGCAACAACTGGGGCGTGACGATCCAGCACAACGGCAACTGGACCTGGCCGACGGTTTCCTGCAGCGCGAGCTGACCGTAGAGGCCTCGTGGCGCGGCGGTCCGGGCCGCCGCGCCACACCGCTTCACCCGCCCTACCGGACGACGCGGTAGACGAGGTGGGTGACCATGGCGCTGCCCGTGGGCTCGCGGACGGGTTCGAGCGTGAAAGCGCCGGTGTCCTCGAAGAGCCGCTCGCCGCGGCCCAGGACCACCGGCGCGACGTGCAGGCGCAGCTCGTCGATCAGCCCCGCCGCGAGGAACTGGTTCACCGTCGAGGCCCCGCCCGCGACGGCCACCTCGCGCTCGCCGGCCGCCTCCCTGGCCAGGCGCATGGCCTCCTCGGGGCCGCCGGTCACGAAATGGAACGTGGTGCCGCCCTGTTTCACGACGGGCTCGCGCTCATGGTGGGTCAGGACGAAGACCGGCGCGTGGTACGGCGGCTCATCGCCCCACCAGCCCTCCCAGTCGAGGTCCCACGCGCCGCGGCCGGGGCCGAACATGTTGCGGCCCATGATGTAGGCGCCCGCGGCGGTGATGTCCGCGATCTCGGCCTTGTGCAGCTCCGCCTCGTCGATCATCCACTGGGTCAGGCGGTCGACGTCCCCCTCCCCGAACGGGTTCTCCAGGCTCTGGCCCGGCCCGGCCGTGAACCCGTCGATCGACATCGCCATGTCACAGGTGACCTTGTTCATCTCACTGCCTTCCGCTGACGGCGCTTCCCGCGCCTCTCACCGGTCAGTCGGAGCCCACCGGCCGTCCTTGACATCCGGGACGACATCCGGAGGAAGAAACTTCTCCGCGCAGCACAACCGGACGACGACCTCGGCCGCCCGGGGTCCCGGCTCGACGGTGTCGATCCGGATGCCGGTGCCCGCATGCTCCAGCGCCGCCGCCCGGGTGAGGTCCCGCACGGCCGGGGTGAGCGCCAGGTTGACGATGCGGCCGCCCCCGGTGCGCCGCATCGCCGCGATCTCGTACGCCATCACCGCCGCCATCCCGTCCCCGAGGTTGGCGGCCGCGTCGAGCCGGCCGAAGGCGCCGAGCGTCTGCTCGACCAGCCGCCGCACCGACACCGGATTGGCCAGGTCCGCCAGGACGGCGACCGCGCCGACCTCGGCGGCCAGCTCCGCGGAGGCGCGGCACCCGCACGCCGCCAGGACCACGGCCGCGCCCGCCCCGCTCAGCGCCCGCGAGGCGGCGGCGCCGACCCCGTGACCGGTCCCGTGGCCGATCACATGACAGGCGCCCGTGACGATGACCGTACGGCCGCGCATCTCGGCTGCTCTCACGGGCCCGACGCTAGGAGCCCGTCCGCTTACGGCGCATCAGGGAAACCACCAGTCGTGGGGATTCCCCCGGGACGCGGGGCTTTCTATGCTCGGCATGTGCTGGGGAGGGAGAAAGAGACCGCGCTGCTCGACGCGATGCTCGAGTCCGCCGTCGAAGGGCATGGCACCGGGTTCGTCGTGCACGGCGAGCCCGGCATCGGCAAGACCGCCCTGCTCTCGTACGCGGTGGAGCGCGCCGAGGGGTTCCGGGTGCTGCGCGCGGTCGGCGTGGAGCCGGAGGCCGAGCTCGCCTACGCCACCCTGCACCAGCTCCTGCTGCCCGTGCTCGGGCTGGTCGGCGAGCTGCCCGGGCCGCAGGCGCGGGCGCTGCGCATCCTGTTCGGCCAGGATCACGGCGAGCCGCCCGACCCGTTCCTGGTGGGGTTGTCCACGCTCTCGCTGCTGTCGCTGGCCGCGGGGAAGTCGCCGGTGCTGTGCGTGCTGGACGACGCGCACTGGGCCGACCAGCCGACGCTCAAGACGCTGGCGTTCGTGGCCCGGCGGCTGGACGACGAGCCGATCGTGCTGGCGCTGGCCGCGCGCGCAGACGAGGGGCACGGCACCGACCTGCCCCACCTGCGCCGCGTCCCGCTCATGGGGCTCGACCCCGAGGCGGCCGGGGCGCTGCTCGGCGCGCGGCCGCTCACCGACGGCGAGCGCGCCCGCCTGCTGGCTCTCACCTGCGGGAACCCGCTGGCGCTGATCGAGCTGGCGGGCGCCGACCTGCCGCCGGAGGCCACGCAGGAGCCGCCGGCCATGACCGACGAGCTGCGGCGCTCGTTCCTGGGCCGGATCCGGGCCCGGCACGCCGCCTCGCTGCCGCTGCTCCAGCTGATCGCCGCCGACGGCTCGGGCAGCCTCAAGACCGTCGAGAAGGCGGCCGCGTCCCTGCGGATCGCCACCGGCCCGCTGTCCCTCGCCGGGCTCGACGACCTGCTGACCTACGACGGGGCCCGGCTGGTGTTCCGGCACCCGCTGGTACGGTCCGCGATCTACCACAGCGCCACGGCCGACTGGCGGGCCGCGGTCCACCGGGCGCTCGCGGCGGCCTTCGACGACCCTGCCGACCAGCACCGCCGTGCCTGGCACCTGGGGCAGGCGGCCACGGGCCACGACGAGGAGGCCGCCGGGCAGCTCGAACGCTCGGCCGAGCAGGCGGCGCTGCGCGGCGGCCCGGCGGCGGCGATGGCCGCGCTGTCGAAGGCGGCCGAGCTGACCGCCGACGGGCCGCGCCGGGGGCGGCTGCTGTGGACGGCCGCGCGGGCCGCCATCAGGGGCGGGTTCACCGCCACGGCCGTCGACCTGATCGACCGGGCCGAGCGCGAGCCGCACCTGGAGGAGGCCGATCGCATCTCGCTCGCCGCGTTGCGCGCGGTCGCGACCGGGTTCGCCGGGTCGCCCGACGACGCGATGGACCTCGTCAGGCCGTGGATCCCGCGCGCGCTCCGGATCGACAGGGCGGGGTTCGCCCCGACCGTCGCGATGTACGGCGACCTCGGCGTCCGCACCAACCAGCCGGAGGCGTGGGCCGACCTCGCCCGCTGGCTCGACGAGACCGAGCCCGCGGACGACACCCCGCAGGACGCGGTCCTGCGCCTGCTGCGCGCCGCCGCCCGCGCCCGCACCGGCCGCGATCCCGGGCTCCCGGTACGCGGCGCCGACACGGTCGCCGAGCTGACCGACCCCGTCACGATGACGCTGGCCGGGGCGATCGCTCGCGGTCTCGGCGACCACGAACTGAGCAGGCGCCTGTACCGGGACGCCGCCCGGCTCGCCCGCAACAGCGGGGCGCTCGGCGCGCTCGCCTGGAACCTGGAATACCAGGCGGCCGACGAGCTGGCCCGCGGCAGGTTCGGGCTGGCGGAGGCGCACGCCGAGGAGGGCTGCCAGTTCGCCGCCGAGCTCGGCCAGCTCAACACGGCCTGCCGCCATCGCGGCCTGCTGGCCTGGTGCGCGGCGCTTCGCGGCCGGCCGGAGGCCGCCGAGCTGGCCGCCGGCGTGCTGGCCGAGGCGAGCGACCGAAAGCTGGCCGACGCGATGGCCTGTGCCAGGCGCGCGCTCGGGCTCCTCGACCTCGTCGCCGGGCGGCACGCCGAGGCCGCGCGGCACTTCGAGGCGGTCGGCGGCGGTGCGGCGGACCTCGCCATGGAGACCGTCCCCGACCTGGTGGAAGCCCTGGTCCGGGCCGGTGACCACGACGCCGCCGCCGAGGCCGCGGCCCGCTACGCCCGCTGGACCGCGTACACCTCCGAGCCCACGCCGCGCGCCCTCGCCGCCCGCTGCCTGGCCCTGGTCAGCGCCGACCCCGCGGAGCACTACGCCGAGAGCCTGCGCCTGCACGCCCTGGCCGACTCCCCGCTGGAGCGCGCCCGTACCGAACTGCTCTTCGGCGAGCAGTTGCGGCGCGACCGCAGACGCTCGGAGGCGCAGGGTCACCTGCGCGGCGCGGTGGAGGACTTCCGCCGCATCGGCGCGCTCGCCTGGGCCGACCGCGCGCTGGGCGAGCTGCGGGCCACGGGCGAGTCTGCCAGGACCCGCGCACCTGAGCCGGGCGCGCTGACCGCGCTCACCCCGCAGGAGCTGCGCATCACGCTGGCGGTGGGGGAGGGGCTCACCAACCGGGAGATCGCCGCGCAGCTGTTCCTCAGCCCGCGCACCGTCGAGTACCACCTGCGCAAGGTCTTCCAGAAGGCCGCCATCACCTCCCGGGCCGAGCTCATGCGCCTCGTCCTCGCCGAAGCGCCCGTGCTGACGGGAGACCGGCGACTTCCCTGATTCCGCGGCGGGCCCGCCTTCCTAGCGTGGGTGACATGACGACCCCCCATGTCGAGGAGCCCGCCATGACCGGAACAGAATCCCGCAAGAGCCGGTGGATCAGGAGAGCCGCCGTCGCGCTGGCCGCCTTGCTGCTGCCGGGTGTGGTCTCCGCGGTGAACACCGTCGGCAAGTTCGGCGATCTGTACGAGGCGCGCACGGACTCGGTGGCCGTGGCGCCCGCGCCGAGGAGCCACGACCCGGACAAGCCCACGGTGGCCTTCCTGACCAGCGTGAGCGGCACCAACGTGGCCGACCTGCTGGGACCGTACGAGGTGCTGGCGGGCACCGGCTGGGTGAACGTGTACACCGTCTCGGCGGACGCCCCCGTGGTGCCCCTGACCGGCGGCCTCGACCTGGTGACCGACCTGAGCATCGACGGGCTGGGGCGGCTGCTGGACGAGCGCGGCGACAAGCTCGACGCGGTGGTGATCCCGGCCCTGCACCGGCCGACCGGCGCCGAGGTGACCGCGATCAACGCCTGGCTGCGGCAGCAGTCGGCGGCCGGCACGCTGATCGTCAGCGTCTGTCACGGGGCCCGTACGTTCGCCGGGAGCGGGCTGCTGGAAGGCCGGCCCGCGACCTCGCACTGGTGGCGGATGGCGGCGCTGCGCAGGGACTTCCCCGGCGTCGACTGGCGGACCGGCCACCGGTACGTCGAGGACGGGAACGTGATCACCACCGCCGGCGTGCTGTCCGGCGTCGACGGCGGCCTGCGGATCGTCGAGCGGCTGCTCGACCCGGAGGCGGCGCGCGAGGCGGCGGACAGGGTGCACTGGCGCCACTACACGCCAGGCGCCCCCGCGCCGCTGCCCGAGTCCCGCCTGGAGCCGCGGGACGTGGTCGTGGCGATCAACTCCTCGTACCAGACCGGCCCGTCCGCCATCGGCGTCCAGCTCGTGGAAGGCACGGGTGAGCTGGAGCTCGCCGCGCCCTTCGTCTCGTACACCGAGGAGGCCATGGTCGGCCGCACGGTCGCGGTCGGCGACGGCCCGATCCGCTCCCGGCACGGGCTCACGTTCGTCCCCCGCGCGGCGGACGCGGCCGGGCTGGACCGCCTGATCGTCCCCGGCGTGGCCGCCGCCCTGCAGCGGGTGGCCGGTGACGAGGCCTTCTACCTGCACCAGAAGGAGGAGTTCGCGTTCGACCCGGTGCTGCGCGACATCGCCGGCACCTACGACGTGCGGACCGCGCGGTGGACGGCCAAGACCCTGGAGTACACGGCGCTCGACTTCGAGCTGACCGGCCGCTCCTGGCCGTGGACCGCGACCCTCGTCCCGGTGCTGCTGGCCCTGCTCGGCGCCGCCTGCGCCATCGTGGTCGCCCGCTTCCTGCGCCGCCGCACCCCGTGACCGTCTGGCTCCCGCGAGGGACCGCCTTCCCCCGCCCGGGGGAGGGCGGTCCGGTGCCGGGCCGCCGATCCTGGTGACCCGACCTCGATCCAAGGGAGCCCCGGATGACCGTCCGCCAAGCCCGCTCGCCCGCCTGGGCGACGGCCGTGCTGTTCCTCGGCTACGCCGCCGGGAAGGCCGTCTACGCCGCGCAGGGCAGACTCGGCTTCCCCGGCGGCCCTGCGGTCTCCGCGGCCGAGCACGAGCGTTACGCCCGCGAGATGCTGGATGTGGCGGCCACGCAGTGGCTGGCCGCGGCGAACGGCCTGCTGGGGGCGGTGCTGATGCTGGCGACCGTGACCTCGGTCGGCCGCCGCCTGCCCAGGACGCCGATGCTGGCCGTGCTGGGCCTCGCGTTCCTGGGCCTCGGCGCGGGCGCGGCGATCATGGTGGTGGACGGGTTCGTCGGGATCGGCGTCGGCTGGCGGTGGTACCACGGCGTACTCGGGATCGTCGCGGTCGTCCTGCTCGCGGCGACGATCCGGTCCTACGCCCGCGCGACCGCCCCCGGAGCCCCGCCCACGCGCCGACCAGGTGCGACATCATCGCCCCTGCCGTGAAGGTGAGGGGTTCATCACTTAGGGTGATGGGCATGGATGGGGAGACGGACCGGTTGGTCGGGGTGGCGACGCGGCTCTTCGCCGAGCTGGGGTACGACTGGACGTCGATGAGGATGATCGCCGAGGCGGCGGGGGTCGAGGTGGAGCAGCTGACCCGGCTGGTGGGCGACAAGACCGAGCTCTACCAAGAGGTGATGGTCCGCGCCATCAACGCCGAGCGGACGGCCATGGAGCCGGCGCTGAGATCCGCCACACCGGGCGTGCAGGGGGCGATCGACCTGGTCGACGCCTATCTGGACTTCAACGTCGCGCATCCCGAGTATCTCGCGCTGTGGCTGCACCGCTGGACCGGCGACGCCGCCGACACCCCCGACCTCGAAGACCTCTACTCCCGGCCGCTCGCCTCCGAGGTGGCGGAGTTCGTACGCGACATCATGCCCGGCGACGTGAACTGCCACCACCTCGTCTGGTCCATCGTGTGGTGCGTGTACGGGTTCCTGTCGGGCGGCATGCGGCACGTGTCGCCCGACTGGCCGCAGCGGCGCGGCGAGGAGCCCGACCCGGAGGTGCTGGAGGCCTTCCGGGCCTACCTGCACACCCTGATCCGCCGCATGACCATGCCTCTCGGGTGACGGGTCAGCCGATCGCGCCCCGGTCACGCAACGCCGCGACGTCGCCGGCCGAGTAGCCCAGCTCCTCCCGCAGCACCTCGTCGGTGTGCCCGCCCACGGACGGCGCCGGGCGGGGTGGCTCCTGCTCGCCGTCCACGACCATCGGCGAGCCCGCCGACAGGTGCGGGCCGACGCCCGGCTGGTCGAGCATGCCGAGCACGGGGTTCCCCGCCAGCAGCGCCTCGGGGTCGGCGGCCAGCTCCTCGAACGTCCGGTACGGCGCGTACAGCAGCCGCCCGTTCTCCAGCGCCGCCTCCACCTCCGCGTACGTCCGGGCCGCGAACCACGGCTCCAGCAGCCCGCCGATGACGGCCCGGTGCCGGTAGCGGTCGGCGTCGCGCCGGAAGTCGGCCCCGAGCGCCCGCTCCACCGCCTCGACCGCGGCGGCCAGGCCCGTCAGGGCGAGCAGGCCGGACCAGTGGCGTGAGGTGAGGACCACGAGCATGACGCGCCGGCCGTCGGAGGTGCGGAAGTCGCGCCCGTAGCCGCCGTAGAAGTGGTTGCCGTCCTTGACCCGCGGCTCCCCGCCGAGCTGCGCGTCGGCAAGGTAGCCGAGGTTGGCGACCATGGACAGGGCCACGTCGCCCAGCGCCACCGTGATGCGCCGCCCCTCGCCGGTCAGCAGCCGGTGCCGTTCGGCCGCCAGCAGCCCGGTGGCCAGGTAGAGCCCGGCGGCGATGTCCCAGGCGGGCAGCACATGGTTGACCGGCCCCTCGACCCCGGCCGGCCCGGTCACCGCGGGCAGCCCGGTCTCGGCGTTGACCGTGTAGTCGACCGCGATGCCGCCGTCGCGCCTGCCCGTGAGCAGCGCGTGGATCAGGTCCTTGCGACGCTCGCGCAGCTTCTCGTACGAGAGCCCGGGCAGATCGGCGTTGGCCACCACGACCCCGCGCCGCTCGACCAGGTCGGCGATGACCGCCCGGCCCTCGTCGGAGCGGAAGTCGACCGCGATGGCCCGCTTGCCCTTGTTGAGCCCGGTCCAGTAGAGGCTGGTGCCCGACGGGGCGAGCGGCCAGCGGGAGCGGTCGGCCTGGCCGCCGATCGGCTCCACCCGGACCACGTCGGCGCCGAGCTGCGCCAGCGTCATCCCGCACAGCGGCGTTGCCACGTACCCGGAAAGCTCGACGACGCGCAGCCCCTCCAGCGGTGCGGACATCAGCGGCCTGCCTTTCCCGCGCGGGCGGCGGACACCCGCTCCTCGCCCGGCGTCACGAGCGGGCCCCGCGCATCAGCTCGCGCCCGACGATCAGTTTCTGGATCTCGCTGGTGCCCTCGTACAGGCGCAGCAGGCGCACGTCGCGGTAGATCCGCTCGACCGGCACCCCGCGCATGTAGCCGCTGCCGCCGTGCACCTGGACGGCCAGGTCGGCGACGCGGCCGGCGGACTCGGTGCAGAACAGCTTGGTGGCGGACGGCGCGAGCCTGCGGTCCTCGCCGGTCAGCCAGAGCCTGGCGGCCTCGACGGCCATCGCCCGGCCCGCCATGCACAGGGACTTCTGCTCGGCGAGCATCGCCTGGACGAGCTGGTAGTCGCCGACCGGGCGGCCGCCCTGCCGGTTGTGCGCGGCGAACGCCACCGACTCGTCGAGCGCCCGCTCCATCAGGCCGACGGCCACCGCCGAGATGTGCAGCCGGCCCCGGGCGAGCACGGTCATGGCGGCCCGGAAGCCGGCGTCGACCTCGCCGCCGATCAGCGCCTCGGCGCCGAGGCGGACCCCGGTGAACGCGACCTCGGACGTCCAGGCGCCTTCCTGGCCCATCTTGGCGTCCTTCGGCCCGACGGTCACGCCGGGAGTGTCGGCTGGCACCAGAAACACCGCGATGCCGCTGCCCGCCGCGTCGGCGGGGCGGACCCGGGCGAACACCACGAACAACCCCGCGATCGGGGCGTTGGTGATGAACCGCTTGGTCCCGTCGATCACCCAGCCGTCGCCGTCGGGCGCCGCCGTGGTCTTCAGCCCCGACGGGTCGGAGCCCGCCTCCGGCTCCGTCAGCGCGAACGCCGCGGTGACCTCGCCGGACGCCAGCGACGGCAGCCAGCGCTCCTTCTGCGCCTCGGTGCCGAACCCGACCAGGACCTGGCCGGCGATGCCGTTGTTGGTGCCGAACATCGACCGGAAGGCGAGCGTCGTGTAGCCGAACTCGAAGCCGAGCCGGACGTCCTGGGCGATGTCGAGCCCGAGCCCGCCGTACTCGCCGGGGATGGCGTAGCCGAACAGGCCCATGCCGGCCGCCTGGCGGCGGAGGTCGTCGGGGATCGCGTCGGTGTCGGCGATCTCCTGCTCTCTGGGCACGACCCGGGTGTGGACGAACTGGCGTACCTGCTTGAGGATCTCATCGAACTCGTCGGCTGCGACCATGCTCCTGGCCTATCGAATAATGTTCTGCTGTGTCAACGGTTGCGGTAGGCGCCGGGACGCTTCTCACGGAAGGCGCTCATGGCCTCCGCGTAGTCGTCGGTGGCCTGCACGATCGCCATGTGGGACGAGATGAGGTCCAGGCTGGTGCGCAGATCGGTGCGCATCGACTGGTAGACCGCCCGCTTGATCATCGAGATCGCGATCGGCGGCTTGGCCGCGATGCCCCTGGCGAACTCCATGGTCTCGGCCATGAGCGCCTCGTCGTCGTAGACCCGGTTGACGATGCCGAGCCGCAGGGCCTCGTCGGCGTCGACGAAGTCGCCGGTCATCAGCAGCTCCATGGCCTTGGCCGGGCCGACCAGCCGGGGCAGGAAGTAGGCGCCGCCGTCGCCGGGGATCAGGCCGATGCGGATGTAACCCTCGGAGAAGCGGGCAGACCGGGCGGCGAACCGCATGTCACACATGAGCGCCATGTCCATCCCGGCGCCGACCGCGACCCCGTTGACCGCCGCGATCAGCGGCTTGTCCAGGTCCTCGACCGCCCGCGCCACCTTGTGCACCCGGTCGGTCAGCATGCGCTTGCGCTCGATCGGCGTGGCCTCGATCTCGTCGAGCGCCTTCAGGTCGACGCCGCTGCAGAAGCCCTCGCCGGTGCCGGTGAGCACCACCACCCGGACGTCCTCGTCGTCCTGCGCCGCACGCAGCGCCCCGGCCCAGGCGTTGATCATCGGCCAGGTGAACGCGCCCAGATAGCGGGGCCGGTTCAGCCGGATCACCGCCACGCCGCCGTCGACCTCGTAGATCAGCTCGTCCCCGGCCTCGGCCACCGGCCTCTCCTCTCGCCTCGAACACCGGCACGAGCTTCTCACAGCGGCCCACCCCGGCTCGCGGCCGCCCTGTCGCGTCCTCTACCGTCTGCCTCATGCCGACCTTCAGCCCCGTGGCCGCCCCCACCGTGCTCGACCTGCTGACGCTGGAGAAGATCGAAGAGGACCTCTACCGGGGCACGACCGTGTTCGAGGAGCCGTTCCCGCTGTACGGGGGACAGGTCGCCGCGCAGGCCCTGGCCGCCGCGGGCGACACGGTCGAGCCCGGCCGGTTGCCGCACTCGCTGCACGGCTACTACCTGCGCAGCGGCGACGCCGCCCGGCCGACCGTGTTCCGGGTCTACCGCGACAGGGACGGCCGGTCGTACTCCGCCCGGCGGGTGGTCGCCATCCAGAACGGCAAGGTCATCTTCAACATGTCGGCGTCCTTCCACGTCCCCGAGCCGGGCGTGGACGTGCAGATGCACCCCGCGCCCGACGCGCCCGGGCCCGACGGGCTCGAAGCGGCCCAGCTGCCCCGGTTGTTCTCCATGGAGAGCCGCCTGCCGCCGCAGCCGTACGCCGCCGCCGAATGGCCCACCCGGTTCTGGGCCCGCTGCGTCCAGGACCTGCCCGAGAGCCAGTTGCTGCACGCGTGCGTGCTCACGTACCTCTCCGACATCTCCAGCGGGCTGACCGGCATCCCCGACGGGGGCGGCGGGCGCTCCGGCTCCAGCCTGGACCACGCCGTCTGGTTCCACCGGCCTGCCGTCATGGACGAGTGGGTGCTCATGGACCTGGTGCCGCACACCGTGTCGGCCGGGCGCGGCTGGTACACCGGCACCATCCACACCCACGACGGCCGGCTCGCCGCCAGCATCACGCAGGAGACGTTGTTCAGGAAGCCGCGCTGACCAACGCCACGTCGAACCGCACCTCGACGTCGTCGTCCAGCTTGAGCGCCCCGAAGAACGCGGAGTACGGCTTGATGCCCCACCGGGTCTGCGTGATCGTCGCGCTTCCCCGTACCCGCTCGCCGTCGTGGACGCAGGCGAGGGTGAGCGGCCGCGTCACGCCCGCGAGCGTCAGCTCGCCCTCCACCTGGAACGACTCGCGCGTCCCGGTCACCTGACCGGACCGGAACGCGATGACGGGGGACCGGCCGGCGTGCAGCACCTTGTCACGGATGTTGCGCTCGATGTCGGCCCGGTCGGCATCGGTGAGCGGCTTCACCCCGCCCGTCCCCGACACCACCCGCAGCGACCCGGCGTCCACCTCGACGCTCACCCGGCTCGCCCCGGGATCGCCGAGGTCCACCACGGCCTCGCCGCGCCATCGGGTCGCCTCGATCGTCAGATCGTGCCCGGCCTTGGCCCCCAGCCCGGTGCGCCTCGTCTCGACCAGCAGCCGCCCGGTCTCGGGACCCAGCACATACGCGTCGCCCATGCCCGCACGCTACCCGCCGGGACCCATCGGGAACGCCTACGCTCGGTGGATGACTGTGGTGATCGAGATCGTGCGTGAGGCGGGCGACGAGGTCGTGGCGGCCTTCGGGCGCCTGTTGCCCCAGCTCTCGGCCGGGGCGGCGGTCGACGCGGACGCCGTGCGGCGGGTGGTGGCCGCGAACACGGTGCTCGCCGCGCGGGACGGGGACACCGTCGTGGGCCTGCTGACGCTGGTGACCTACCCGCTGGCGTCCGGCGTGCGGGCGCGCATCGAGGACGTCGTGGTGGACGAGGCGGCGCGGGGCCGTGGCGTCGGCGCGGCGCTGACGGAACGGGCTTTGGAGCTGTCCCGCGAGGCCGGGGCGCGGACGGTCGATCTCACGTCCCGGCCGGAGCGGGCGGCGGCCAACCGGCTGTACGAGCGAGCCGGGTTCCATCGGCGGGACACGGTGGTCTACCGGGTCGCCTTGCCCTGAGACGAGACGCCCCGTCTTGACAAGGACGGTCGCACTGCAGCAGGATGCTTGCACGAGACGAAACGTCTCGTCTTGTTGACGGAGGAGTGAGAGCATGACGCGCGTATGGTTCATCACCGGGGCGTCCCGGGGGCTGGGCAGGGCGTTCGCCGAGGCGGCGCTGGCCGCGGGAGACCGGGTCGTCGGCGCGGCCAGGAACATCGCGCCGCTGGAGGAGTTGGCCGCCGGACACGACGGGCGAATGGTCCCGGTGGCGCTGGACGTCTCCGACCGGGAGGCGGTCCGCGACGCGGTGGACGGCGCGGTGGCCGCGCTCGGGCGGATCGACGTCGTGGTCAACAACGCCGGCGGGCTGCTCATGGGCATGATCGAGGAGGCGTCCGAGAAGCAGATCCGGGCCCACCTCGACGTGAACGTGCTCGGCGCGGTCTGGGTCTGCCAGGCCGCCGTGCCCCACCTGCGCAGGCAGGGTGGCGGGCGGATCCTGCAGGTCACCTCGATGGCGTCCGGCGGCGGGTTCGCGTCCGTCGGGTTCTACGGGGCGGGCAAGGCCGCGCTCGACTCCATCACCCAGGCGCTGGCCATGGAGGTGGAGCCGTTCGGGATCAAGGTGACCAACCTGCAGATGGGCGGGTACGACACGGGCCTGTTCACGACGGGCACCACCGTGGCCGACCCGCTGGCGGTCTACGACCCCCTGCGGGAGAAGCTGGCCGAGATGTGGGGCGAGGACGCCGGCCCCGATCCGCGCACGGCCGCGCCTGTGGTCATGGAACTGGTCGACCTGCCCGATCCGCCCCGGCGGCTGATCGTGGGCGCGGCCTCGTACGACATGGTCCAGGATCTGGACCGGGCCCGGACGGAGGAGTACCGGGCGTGGGAGGGGCTGAGCCGCAAGGCGGCGGGATGATCGAAAGCCGGGACGGTTGTGACATGCGACCGCGCCGCCCAGCTCGCCTACTCGGCCAGAAACGGGAAGCTCAGGGCGGTCCAGCTCCTGCTGGCCTTCCCCACCGAGCGTTACGCCCAGGCCGCCGCCGTCGGTCTGTCCAGGCGGTCGGCGGAGGCGCTGCGATGGCGGCGGGGCGGCACGCACCCCCAGTACGCCTACGGCAAGGTCGGCGTCGCGGGTTCCGGCCCGTACGTGCTGGTCACCGTGGTCACCGCGACCGGGAAGGCGGCCGGACGGGGACCGGCGTTCCACCGCGCACTCCACGCGGACACCTTGAACCGCTTCGCGGTCCTATACGGATACTGAACCTTCATGTCCTAGCGTGGCGCACTGTGTGCGGGAAGAGAACCATCATCACGCGAGCCCTCGCTCCGCTTCTCCTGGTCCTGGTCGCCGCGTGCGGCGCGACCGGTGCCGGCGGCGCCGAGCGGCAGTCCCCGGCCGCTCAGACGGCCACCCCCGGCGGGCAGGCCACCCAGGAAAGCCAGGAGAGCACGCCCCCCGGCCCCGAGCCCACGAGCTGCCGCCACGGCGAGCTCATCCCCGCCGTCGACATCCCGGCCGTGCACGCGGACCCGGTGGTGATCCCGGCGGCGAAGGTGGGCGGTCAGGTCGTCCCCGAGGTCACCATCCCCGGGGTGGACATCGCCGCGCAGCGCGTCCCCGCCCAGTGCACCGAGATCAAGCCCGCCCCCGGCGGCTGCCTGGGCGGCGCGTCGATCCCGCCCGTGACGATCCCCGCCGTCGAGATCCCGCCGGTGGAGATCCCCGGCGTGAACGCGGGCGGCATCAAGCTCGACCCGGTACGCGCCGAGGGCGTCAGCGCGGCGGCCGTGCACGCCAAGGGCGTCTCCACGCCGGAGGTGTGCCAGGTCAAGCCGAAGGACGGGGGCTTCGTCCCGTTCGTCATCAGGCCGTTCATCATCCGCCCGTTCATCATCCGGCCCTTCCTGATCCGCCCGTACGTGATCAGGCCGTCCGCCTGCAACGAGCGGAACGAGTGCATCCCGGCCGCCGAGGTGCCCGCGGTGGAGGTGCCCGCCGTCGAGGTGCCGGCGGTCGAGATCCCCGCCACCGAACTGAAGGCGTACGAGGTCGGCAGGAGCAACGTGCTGGAAGGCGACGACACGATCGCGTTCAGCCTTGAGGCGGACGTGCTCTTCGACTTCGACAGCGCCACGGTCAAGCCGGCGGCCGCCGCCGAGCTGAGGCGGGTCGCCCGCGAGATCGCGAAGAAGGCCGAGGACGGCTCGGAGATCCGCGTCGACGGGCACACCGACGGCAAGGGGGGCGAGTCCCACAACCAGCCCCTGTCGGAGCGGCGCGCCCAGGCGGTCGTCGACTGGCTGGCCACCGACGGCGGGATCGACCGGTCACGGCTCAAGGCGGCGGGCTACGGCGAGTCGAAGCCGGTCGCCGCCGACACCAAGCCCGACGGCTCGGACAATCCGGCCGGCCGGGCGAAGAACCGCCGCGTGGTCATCTCCGCCGGGACCTGACGCGGGCGGGTCAGGCTTCGTCGGCTTCGGGGGTGTCGTGGCGGTCGAAGGGGCGGGCGGCCGGGGCGATGCCGGCCTCGATGAGCTGGCGGCGCAGCAGGACCACCGTCGACTCCAGGCCCTCGATCTGCGCCTGCATCGTACGGATGCGACGCTGTAATCCGTCGCGTTCGGCGGCCGAGTCGGCGCTGAGCTGGTCGAACTGGGTCTGCACCCGGGCGAGCTGCCGTTCGAGCAGGCTGATGCCGGAGTCGTAGATGGCGCGGGCGCGTTCGAACGCCTCCGAGTCGACCTTGCTCAGCTCCAGCAGGGCCTGGCGTTCGGCGGTCTCCGCCGTCCGCCTGTTGGCGTCGGTGCTGGCGCGGTAGGCGAACCAGGCGGCTCCCAGCGGGACGATCCCCACGGCGGTCTGGACGGCGATGGTGGCCAGGTCGGGCATCATGCCTCCCCGTGCGGTTCGGTGGGAGCGGGGCCGGTCTCCGGCCAGGTCGAGATCAGCGTGAGCCAGCCGCCGAAGCCGAGCCAGACGGCGCCGCCGATCCAGCCGGCGGGGTTGACGCCGGTGAGGGCCCCGGCGAGGTAGATGAGCCCCCACGCCAGCGTGAGCGCGGTCGCGGCGGCGAACGCCACCCGGTCGGACCGGAAGAACGCCTGCACGAGGCAGATCCCGGCGGTGATCGCCCAGAGGACGGCCCACACCCGCAGCGGCGCGATGGCGGCGAGCTGCGCGTGGGCCAGGTTGGGCCGGCCGAGGCGGGGCGGGGAGACCAGCGACCAGGCGATGACCGCGGAGACCAGCCCGACGAAGAGGAGGCTGGTGCCGCGTCGGCCGACCCGGCGGGCTAAGCGGCGGGCCTGCCGGCGCAGGGTGACGAGATCGCTGTGACGCACAGTTGTTAGGATATTACATATCGTAACCCGTGCGGAGCTTTACCCATTTCTTGTGTCAGGCGCTTGGTGACGCGGCGGCGACGGGGTAGCCGCTGGGAGGGATGAAGGGGGAAATCATGCGACATGACGACTTCATCGGCCAAGTACAGGCGCGAGCCCGCCTGAGCGACCGGGCGCACGCGGAGCGGGCCATCCGGGCGTCGCTGGAGACGCTCGGCGAGCGGCTGCCGGAGAGCCTCGCCGACAAGCTCGCCGCCCAGCTGCCGCACGAGATCGGCGAGAACCTCCGCCGCACCGAGGTGTACGGCGGTCTCGGCACCGGCGAGCACTTCAACCGCGAGGAGTTCATCCGGCGGGTGGCCTCCAGGGCGGGGTGCGACGAGCGCCGGGCGGTGTTCCTGGCCCGGGTCGTGTTCGAGGTCACGGACGAGGCCACCCAGGGCCGCATCATGACCAAGGTCCGCGAGAGCCTCACCCAGGAGCTGCGCGAGCTCGCGACCGTGGGCAGCCAGGGTCACCTCTGACGCCTCCGCGACACGCGGTCAGGTCGGGGCCTCGGGCATCCTGACCGCGTGTCCATCAGGTCGTACGCCGCGATGGGCCGGACGGCTGAGACGGTCAGGCCGGTCGGGCGAACTCGCGTCGTTCGGCCGTCCACTTGGCCGCCTGCTCGCTCAGCGTGAGGCCGAGCCCCGGCCGGTCGGGCACGAGCATGCGGCCGTCGCGGATCTCCAGCCGCTCCTCGAACAGCGGCTCCAGCCACTCGAAGTGCTCCACCCACGGCTCCTGCGCGTAGGCGGCCGCGAGATGCAGGTGGATCTCCATGGCGAAGTGCGGCGCGAGCTGCACCCGGTGGTGTTCGGCCAGCGCCGCCAGGCGCAGGAACGGGGTGATGCCGCCGATCCGCGGCGCGTCCGGCTGGAGGATGTCGGCGCCGCCCGCCCGCAGCAGCTCGGCGTGCTCGGCGACGCTGGTCAGCATCTCGCCGGTGGCGACGGGCGTGTCGAGCGCGGCGGCCAGCGCCGCGTGCCCGGCGTGGTCGTGCGCGTCGAGCGGCTCCTCGATCCACACCAGCCCGAACTCCTCCAGCGCCCGGCCCATCCGCGCCGCCGCCGGCCGGTCCCACTGCTGGTTGGCGTCGACCATCAGCGGCACCTCCTCGCCCAGCTGCTCGCGCGCCGCCCGGACCCTGGCCAGGTCGGCGCGCCCGTCGGGCTGGCCCACCTTGATCTTGATGCCGCCGATGCCGCGCTCCAGCGCCGCCGCGGCGTTGTCCAGCACCCGCTCGATCGGCGCGTGCAGGAAACCGCCGGAGGTGTTGTAGCAGCGCACCGAGTCACGGTGCGCGCCCAGCAGCTTGGCCAGCGGCAGCCCCGCCCGCCTGGCCTTCAGGTCCCACAGCGCGATGTCGAAGGCCGCGATGGCCTGGACGGACAGCCCGCCGCGGCCCACGGACGCGCCGGCCCACGCCAGTTTCTCCCACAGCCTGGGGATGTCGTTGGCGTCCTCGCCGATCAGGTCGGGCGCGATCTCGCAGGCGTGCGCGTACTGACCGGGACCGCCCGCCCGCTTGGAGTAGCAGAACCCGATCCCCTCCAGGCCGCCCTCCGTGGTGATCTCGGCGAACAGGAAGGCGACCTCGGTCATCGGCCGCTGCCGCCCGGTGAGCACCTTGGCATCGCTGACCGGCGTGTCGAGCGGCAGGTAGACGGATGACAGGCGGACCCGGGCGATGCGGTCGAGGGGATTCATGAGGTGATCATACGAACCCGTCGCTCACACGGGTCTGCTCGCGCGTATGAACGAGAGCATCGGCGGCAGGTCGCCCTCGGCCTCGATCGTGAAGCCGGCGCCGGGGACGAGCGTGCGGAGCATCTCGTACGGATCGCCGTGCATGGCGGGCCCCGTCAGCAGGGAGGCGAGCCGGCGGGCCAGCGGGTGCGCCGGCGGACGGTACTCGGCGACGACGAGCCTGCCGCCGGGCCGCAGCACCCGGAACATCTCCCGCATCGCCGCCGGCCGCGCGTCCTCGGGGATGTGGTGCACCGCCAGGCTGCTCACCACCGCGTCGAACGACCCGTCGGGGAACGGCAGCGCCTGCCCCTCGGCCACCTGGTAGTCGCAGTTGCCCGGGGCGCGCTCGCGGGCGTACCCGATCATCTCGGCGGACGGGTCGACGCCGGTGACGCCGCCCTTCGGCCCGACGACGGGGGCGACCACCCGGGTCAGATAACCGGTGCCGCAGCCCACGTCCAGGAACCGCTCGCCCGGCCGCGGCCGGGCCTGGATCGCCAGGCGGGTGAACACCTCCCGCCGCGCCCCCAGGAACCCGATCGCCGAAGTCAGCTCGTAGGCGCGCGGATGGTCCATGACGCCCGCGGCGCCGTGATGGTCATGATCATGGAGTGTGCGGAAACCCATGCCCAGCATCATGCGCAAGCCCCTTCGCGAAGGTCAACGACCGGTTGCCCTGCCCGGCCGTTCTCACCCGGCGAGCCGCGCCACCAGCCGGGGGACCGCCTCGCCGATCGGGTCCCTGATCACCTCGGCGGCCAGGTCGTCGTACGGGGTCGGCTCGGCGTTCACGACGATCAGCCGCGCGCCGCGCCGCACCGCCAGCGCGGCGAGCGACGCGGCGGGCATCACCTGCAGCGACGTCCCGATCGCGACGAACACCTCGGCCCGCTCCGTGGCCTCGACCGCCTCGGCGACGACCTCCTCGGGCAGGTTCTCGCCGAACATGACCGTGGTGGTCTTGAGGATCCCGCCGCACTCCCGGCAGGCGGGATCGTCCTCCCCGGCGTCGAGCCGGGCCAGCGCCTCGTCCAGCGTCGACCGGCCGCCGCACCCGACGCACACCACCCCGAACATGTTCCCGTGCAGCTCCAGCACCCGCTCCGGGTCCGACCCGGCCCGCTGGTGCAGCCCGTCGACGTTCTGCGTGATCAGCCGGTCGAGCCGTCCGGCCCGCTCCAGCTCCACCAGCGCCCGATGCGCCCCGTTCGGCGCCGCGTCCCTGGCGGGGTTGCCCCGGCGGAACTCCCACGACCTGCGCCGGATCTCGGGGTCGGCGAGGTAGTAGCCGATGGTGACGAGCTTCTCGTGGTCGGGATCGCGACGCCACAGCCCACGCGGACCCCGGTAGTCGGGTATCCCGGACTCGGTGGAGATCCCGGCCCCGGTCATGACGGTAATCAGCACGCCTCATTCTCTCCGGTCGCCGCACCAGCGGAGGGTGGTTGCCGCGTCACGGACGGCGAGGCATCATGGTGATGCCGCACCTCTGGGAGTGCGGAAGTGAGGCCGGGACCACCGAGGGATATCGGGCGCCCGGCCTTTGCACTGTCCGCTCACCCCACGCAGATCACCGTGACCCATGCGATTGTCCAGTCACGCTAGGTGAGATATACTGACGGAGCCGCGCCCTCGGTGGGTGTCGGAAGTGAGGCCGGGCCTCCCGATGGAATCGGGCGTCCGGCCTTTGCGTTCTCAGTCCACGCACACGACTCGCACCCGCTCTTCGAGGCGCTCGAAACCACCCCCGTGCCCGTCGATCCACCACGTGGTAGCGCTGACCACGGCATCGGCTGCCCAGAGCAGGGGTTCCTGGCAGGAAGGCCGCCAGTCCACCGCGATCGCTCGTGAGATGGCCTGCGACTTCCGCATGGCCATGACGAGCAGCAGGTCAAGATGGTCCTGGTGGGAAGAGCGGCTCTCGACGACGACTCTCGTCACGCCGGTGGCCTCCAACTCGAGCAGAAGTCGCTCAAGGCAGCGTCGGCGAGCCCGTTCCGTCCCGCACGCGCTGTCGTAGATGTGGACGGTGACGAGGGCGGCAACGGGGAGTGCGGCGATCGCGTCGGCGATGACGCGCTGTCTGGCGCTGGACTCGTCGCGCCAGTGCAGGCGCGGATTCTTGCCGATACGCAGAGACTCCAACGTCATGCGCGCGTCGTCATGCGCGACGGAGTGCAGGGCGATCGCGGCCATCGCGTAGATATTGTGATCATCGGGACGGCGGCGCATGCTCTCGTCGACGTAGGCCGTAAGCATAAAGTAAAGATATTGCTACGGAACGTGAACGCGTCACGGTTTCTCCGGAGTGGTAGGGCTGGCCCCCGTGTGAGAGCGGTGCTGGCGTGACTGATCTTCGGTGGGTGGTTCGGCAAGGTCGTGGGTGGCGAAGGACGCCTGCTGACGAAGGGATTGCCGATGGCTCGCAAGATGATCGCCGTGGTGGCCGCCGGGGCGGTGGCACTGGCGCCGGTGGCGCCGGCGTTCGCCGGGACCGGGTTGGAGGACCGGGTGGAGCGGCTGACCGGCGAGGGCGGGCTCGCCGGGGCGGTGGCGCGGGTGGACGACGGGCGAAGGGGGTTCACCGTCAAGGCCGGGACGGCGGAGCGCGGGACCGGCCGGCCCATGGTCGGGAGTGACGCGCGGTTCCGGGTGGGCAGCATGACCAAGCCGGTCGTGGCCGTGACCGTGATGCGGCTGGCCGAGCGGGGGAAGGTGCGGCTCGGCGCGCCGGTGGAGACCTACCTGCCCGGCGTGATCAGGGGGAAGGGCGGCGTGGACGGGCGGAAGATCAAGGTGCGTGACCTGTTGCGGCAGACCAGCGGGCTGGCCGACTTCACTCAGGCCGCCGACTGGTCGAAGATCCCGCAGGACTATCTGGCGATCGCGCTCGCCCAGAAGCCCACCCCGTACGGGCGGTTCGCCTACTCCAACACCAACTACCTGGTGCTGGGCATGGTCATCGACGCCGTCACCGGGAAGGACTTCCGGCAGGTCAGCCGCGAGCTGGTGCTGGAGCCGCTGCGGATGCGCGACACGTACTGGCCGAAGCGCGGCGAGCTGGGCATCCGGGGCGAGCACGCGCACACGTACGGGATCAACCCCGTCGATCCCGGGGCCGGGGTGGTCGACGTGACGCGGCTGCCGGGCTACGAGTTCGGGGCCAGTGGCGGGCTGGTGTCGACGCCGGAGGACCTCAACCGGTTCTGGCAGGGGGTGTTCGGCGGCCGGGCGGTGTCGGCGAAGAGCCTTCGGGCCATGACCGCCGACCCGGTCGCGGTGGGGGAGAAGGGCTGGCCGCCGCAGGCGCGCTACGGGTACGGGATGGCGCGGGTGCGGCTCGCGTGCGGGACCGTCTGGATGCACGGCGGTGGCGTGCCGGGCGTGTCCGTGCTGAGCGGGCGAAGCGCCACCGGGCGGCGGGCCACCGTCTACGTCACCGGCTCGGCCGAAGGCGAGCGGCACGAGCACCTGACCGACGCTTTCGAAGCGGCCGTATGCCGGTAGCGTGAGGCCATGGTGCAGAGTGCGGCGGCGAACGTGGACGCCTACTTGGAAGAGGTGCCGGAGGCACGCCGTGAGGCGCTGACCCGGCTGCGTGACCTGTGCCGGGCGGAGCTGGCCGGGTTCACCGAGGTCATGGCGCACGGGATGCCCGGTTACCGGCGCGAGGAGGGCATCGAGGTGGCGTTCGCCAGCCAGCGCAACCACATCTCGATCTACATCACCCGGACCGACGTCCGCGACGCGCACGCCGCCGAGCTCGCCGGTCACGACATGGGCAAGGGCTGCCTGCGGTTCAGGAAGCCGGAGCAGGTCGACTTCGAGCTCGTACGGTCCCTCCTGCGGACCACGGCGGCGGCCCCCGGGCCGGTCTGCTGACCCGTGCTCGACTACGACCGCGAGGCCGCCACGTACGACGAGACGCGCGGCGGTGACGCGCGTGCCGTGGCCGCCGCCGAGGCGGTGGAGCGGCTGCTGCCCGGCGGGGCGCGGCTGGTGGTGGACGTGGCGTGCGGCACCGGCAGCGTCACCGCCTACCTGCGCCCGCCCGGCCGCCGGGTGCTCGGGGTCGACCGGTCCGCGGGGATGGCGCGGGTGGCCGCGCGGCGGATGCCGGGAGCGGTGACGCTGGGCGACGCGACCCGGCTGCCGCTGCCCGGCCGGAGCGCCGACGCGGTCACCCTGATCTGGTTGCTGCACCTGCTGGACCCGGACGCGTCGGCCGCCACGCTGCGCGAGGCCGCCCGGGTGTTGCGGCCCGGCGGGGTCCTCGTCACCACCGTGCGCAAGAACGACGCCGCCTACCTCACCGGTGACCCGGCCGCCGCGCTGATCGCCCCGGTACGGGAGCCCTACCTGCGCCCGCACGCCGACGCGCCGGACCGGGTGGCCGCCCTGACCGGGCTCGCCGAGCTGGGCCGCGTCACGTTCGCCGGCGCCGGCCAGGGCCGCAGCCCCCGGTTCTGGCGCGAGCTGCTGGCCCGCCGCGACCACGGCTGGACCGCCGAGGCCGACCCCGCGGCGCTGGCCGAGCTCGACCGGCGGCTCGCCGCCCTCCCCGACCAGGACCACCCCGGCCCCGACCCGGTCTACACGCTCTGCGCGTTCGGTTGACCTTGACGTAGCGTCAACGTGTCTCATGGAGGCATGCGGATCGGCGAGCTCGCCGCGCTGGCCGGGGTGTCCACCCGGACCGTGCGGCACTATCACCATCTCGGGCTGCTGCCCGAGCCCGTCCGGCTGGCCAACGGCTATCGGGAGTACCGGTTGCGTGACGCGGTGCTGCTCGCCCGGATCCGCCGGCTGGCCGAGCTGGGGCTGTCGCTGGACGAGATCCGCGACGTGCTCGCCGACGACCGCGGCAAGGACCTGCGCGAGGTGCTCCTGGAGCTGGACGCCGACCTGGCCAGGCAGCAGGAGGCGATCGCGGCCCGGCGGGCCCGGCTGGCGGCGCTGCTGGAGGAGGAGACGCCGAACGCCGACTCGACGGTGTCGCCCGACATGGCCGAGGTGCTGCGCGGGCTCGGCCCGCAGGGGTCGCCGGCCGCGGCGTGGGACCGCGACATGCTCACGCTGATGGACTCGGTGGCCGACCCTGACCGCAGGGAGGCGGTCGCCCGGCTGATGCGGCCGCTGGCCGCGCCGGATGTGCGGGACCGCGGGCACGAGCTGTATCGGCGGCTGGACGAGCTGGCGGAGGCCGAGCCGGACGATCCGCGGGTCGCGGAGCTGGCCGCGGACATGGCCGCGCACCTGCCGGACGAGCTGGCGGAGACGATGGTGCGGCATCTGCCGCCGGCGGGCGGGCCGTGGTTCGACGCCATCCTCGACGAGCTGACGCCCGCGCAGGGAGAGGTCTTCCGGACGATGGTGACGATGGTGAAGGAGCGGGCGTGAGGGTGTTGCGCAGGATCGCGGGGTTCGACGCCGCCGGCATGGTGAGCCTGGTGCTGTGGGCGGCCCGCCGCAGGCACGGGGTGCCGCCCGGCGCGCTGGCCGCGTCCTACTCCAAGGCGCAGACGGCGACGATGGTCCTGTTCCTGGTCATGATGGCGGTGGAGCTGGTGGTGGTCGAGGTGGTGCTGCGGGCCTTCGACGTGGCCGAGTGGATCCGGGTGCCGATCCTGTTCCTCGACGCGTACGGGCTGCTCGTCGGGTTCGCGGTGGTGGCCGCGTGCGTCACGCGGCCGCACGTCGTCACCGGCCGAGAGCTGCGGATCCGGTACGGGGCCTTCTTCGACCTGCGCATCCCGCGGGAGCTGATCGCGTCGGTGCGGACGGTGCGCGCGTACAACGAGTCGGGCATGGTCGCGGTCCGCGACGGCCGGTTGAGCGTGGTGGTGGCGTCACAGGTGAACGTGGTGGTCGAGCTGTCGGAGCCGGTCACCGCGGTGCGCCCGCTGGGCGCCGAGGAGCGGGTGACGACGGTGCGGTTCTTCGCCGACGAGCCCGCCACGCTGGTGGCCGCGCTCCGCCCCGCCGAGGAGCGGGCCGCCTGACCGGCGGCGTCGAGCGGGGTGCGCCGGAACGCGGGGCGCCGACCGGGCAGGTCGGCCGGCGCCCCGCACCGGTCATCGGCAGCGGTCGCCGTTCAGGTGGAACACCTCAGGCGCCGGGTTCGGGCCGGCGGGCGCGGACCCGGCGAAGCCGAAGGTGACGGAGCCGCCCGGGCGCAGCTTGCGGTTGCTCTTGGCGGTCACGACCGGCCCCTCCTGGGAGACGGCCGCGCCCCAGGAGTCGCGGACGCGCTGCGCGCCGGTGAACGCCCAGCGCAGCGTCCACCCGTCGAGGTGCTTGCCGCCGGCGTTGCGTACGGTGACCTCGGCCGTGAAGTTCCGCCCGCCGTGCGACCTGTAGCGGACGTCGCAGCCGGAGTGCTCCGCCCGGTCGGCCAGGAAGGCGGAGACCCAGGCCAGCGGGGCGTTCCAGTTGATGGTCAGCTCGTTCGTGGACCAGGACTCGATGTGGTCGACGTAGCAGAACTGCGGCGCGCAGCCCTGCAGCAGCCGCTGCGCGACCGGGTCCTGGATGGCCGAGTTCGGACCGCCGGAGAGCGTGCCGCGCGGCGGGTTGGGCAGCGACGCGTCGAGCTGACGGGCGTACCAGCGGCTGTGCTGGTTCTGGGACGCCACCTCGCCGTAGCCGGTCACGTACGACTGGTTGAGCGCGTTGCGGCCGAGGATGTAGTCCATGCCCTCGCGCACGCCGGCCCGGTACTTCTCCTTGCCGCTCAGGTCGTGGGCGACGGCCATCACGACCATGTTGTTGAGCACCAGGTTGTTGGAGCCCCAGTCGTAGTCCGGCGGGCCGTACGGCACCCCGTACGGGTGTTCGCGCTGGGTGGCGAGGTACTTGTCGGCGCCTTCGAGCACCGAGCGGCGCACCCGATCGCGGTCGCGGATGGCGTTCGGCACCGTGGCCAGCTCCAGCCGGCCCAGCTGGGCGGTGTTGCCCCAGTCGAAGCCGCGCTCGCGCCAGATGTCGCCGGTGTGGTGCGGTGAGGCCAGCACGAAGTCGGCGAACGCCTTCTCGCCGGTGGTGATGTACAGCTCGGCGGCGGCCCAGTAGAACTCGTCGCTCACGTCGGTGTCGGGGTAGGCGCCGCCGCCCACGCCGTCGTTCGGGTCGGCGAGCCGGTCCGGGTTCGCCACCGCCGCGGCCCACGCCTCGCGGGCCGCCGCCAGGTTGCGGGCGGCGAACGCGGCGTCGTACGGGGCGAACACGCGGGCGGCCTGGGCGGCCGTCGCGGCGAGGTTGAGCGTGGCGGCGGTGGACGGCGGGTGCAGCTCACGCGGCTGCGGGTCCAGGTGCGGCATCAGCGGAAGCCCGGTCCACGCCCTGTCGTGGATCTTGTGGTGCGCCATGCCGGCCAGCGCCTCGCCCTCCGGGACCTGCATGCTCAGCAGGAACTCCTGCTCCCAGCGGGCCTCGTCCAGCACGTCGGGGACGCCGTTGCCGCTCTCCGGGATGCGCAGCTGCCCGTCCTTGTGGGCGGCCTTGTCGCGCTCGTACAGGCTCATGAGCTGGTGGACCGAGATGCCGCCGTTGACCACGTACTTGCCGTGGTCACCCGCGTCGTACCAGCCGCCGCTGACGTCGAGCGAGTAGTCGCAGACGCCGGGCTGGCAGGGGACGCTGATGTCACCCTGGTTGGGGGACACGCCGACGTGGCCGGCGGGGCGGCCGTAGCCGGGCCGCAGGTCGTCGCGGATCTCGATGCCGCTGCGCTGGGTGTAGTAGAACTTCAGCGCGTCCACCCGCATCTCGTCGTACAGGTTGGCGGAGATGTCGAACGGGCGGCTGGTCTCGCCGTCGGCGGTGAGCGTGTAGCCGGTGCCCGGTTTGCGGTAGGAGCTGAAGTCGATGCTCTGCACCCGCTGGCCCGAGCTCTCGTCGAGGCCGCGCGGGGTGCTCTTGCCGCGTGCGACGGTACGGCCGGACGCGTTCTTCAGCTCCCAGGCCAGCGGCGCTTCCGCCTCGGTGACCACGGTCGCGTTCTTGGGGCCGTCCGGCAGGTAGCCGACCATGTTGACGCGTACCCGGGGGCCGGTGTCCGGCTCGTACTCCTCGGGCTCCGCGCCGCCCCGCAGCGACACGTCGTCCATGCACAACCTCCAGGGCTCGGCGCTGCCGCCCATCTGGAAGGCGACCTGGGCGTTGGGCAGCGAGACGGGGGCGGTGAAGGTGTACCGGTAGACGTTGCCCGACACGCTCATCTCCGGCGCGGCCGACAGGTACTGGGTCCACGGGTCGACGGGCAGCTGCACCAGTGCCCTGCCGACCTTGGCCGGGGTGGCCGAGGCGTAGAACGAGAACGCGTACGTCTCGCCCTCGACCAGCGGCAGGTTGTCCTGGCCGATGATGACGTCCCACGGGTTGGCGGTGCCGCCGGGGACGTCCACGCAGAGCCGGCCGTCCTCGACGCCGAGCGTGACGTTGCCGGTGCCCCACCAGGGGGCGGTGCCGGCGTCGAAGGTGCCGTTGACGATCTGCTCCGGGCCCTCGTCGGCGGCGTGTGCCGGGACGGCGGGGGCGAGGGCGAACGCGGTGAGCAAGGCTAATGCCGCGGCCAGGCGTCTGGTCATGGATGATCCTCAAGGGAGGCGATTGGGAGCGCTCCCAGATCTTCCGGCCCCTGGTGCCGCCCCGTCAACGGGCTGGGCCATCAGCCCTGGTCGGCCGATGAAACTTTCATCACCGGGTTAGTTCGGCCTCGATGAGGTCGGCCGCCCGCGCCGTGCCGCCCTCGGTGCGGGCCTCCTTCCGCAGCCGCTCCACCCGCGCCGCCACCTGAGAGTCGCCGGTCAGGCCGAGCAGGGCGCTCCTGAGCGCCTCCGCCGTGGCGTCGGCCGTGTCGATGCGGCGGGCCACGCCCAGCTCCACCAGCCGATCGGCGTTCATGAACTGGTCGACCGCCTGCGGCACCGCGATCATCGGCACCCCGGCCAGCAGGCCCTCGCCGCAACCGCCCATGCCCGCGTGCGTGACGAACGCGTCGGCCCGCTCCAGGATCGCCTGCTGCGGCACCCAGGAATGGACCTCCACGTTGCCCGGGATCGGGCCCAGCTCGGCCGGGTCGACGTGCTTGCCGATCTGCAGCACCACGTGCCAGCCGGGCAGGTCGCCGAACGCGGCCAGGCACCGCCGGTAGAACTCCGGCTGCCGGGTGTAGGCCGAGCCGAGCGAGATCAGCAGCACGTTCGCCGCCCCGGCCGGGCGCTCCCAGGCCTCGGCGGGCTTCTTGCACGGGCCGACGAACGTCACCCCGTCGTCCACCCGGTCGGCGTGCGGCTGCATGGCCCGGGGGATCAGCGCCAGGCAGCGGGCCGGGCGGCCGGCGAAGGCGTCGGCGTCGGTCGTGGTGGCGCCGTTGCCCGCCAGCCACCCGGCGAACCGCTCCCGGTAGGAGTCGGCGCCGGGCAACCGCCAGAGCGGCGCCGCCACCTCCTCCGCGTAGCCGTCCCACGCCACCATGGACGGGGAGAGCTGCACGAGCGGCCGGCCCTGCCGCTCGGCCAGCGCCCGCGCCGCGTAGCCGCCGATGTCGTACAGGTAGAGATCGGCGGGCTCCTCCCCGTACGCCGCCTCCAGCTGCGGCAGCATCCGGATGTTGTCCTCCAGGAAGATCCGCATGGCCGCGATCGGGTCGTCAGGCCAGTCGTGGTCGGCGACGGGCAGCGTGGACGAGTACGGCACCAGCTCGGCGCCCGCGCCCGTCACCACCTCGGCCACGGCCGGGTCGTTGGCGTAGGTCACGCGGTGCCCGCGCGCCACCAGCTCCCCGATGACCTCGATGCCCGGCAGGACGTGGCTGATGGCGGGGATGCCGACCATCGCGATGTGGGCGTGGCTCATACGATGATCCTAACGAGGGCGCCTCCGTACGAACGCCCACGTCAGCACGGTCACCAGGGCGACCGCCGCCGCGACCGCCGTCAGCACGGCGAGCGCGACGGGGAACCCCGCGGACTCGGCGGCCCCGGGCTCCGCCTTCAGCGACGCGCCCGGGGCGGCCAGCGGCTTCGGCGCCTCGCCCGTGTCGGCCGCGACCAGGGGCTCGGGGATCTCCTGCCCGTCGGCCGTGACCAGGGCCCCCGCGCCCCGGGCCAGCACCTCGTTGCCCGAGCAGAGCGACGTGCTCAGCCCGTCATCCCCCTCGCGGGCGAACACCAGGTAGCGCCGCCCCTTCTCGAACGTGTAGCCGCAGGCGGCCCCCTCAGCCCTGGTGACCACCTCGAACTCGGCCCGTTCCCGGCCCTTGAACACGCGGTCGGCCCTCAGCGTCGCCGTCACCCGCCCGCCGTTCAGCATCGGCTCGTCCACCCGGACGCGCGTGGCTGTCGCGGTGAAGACGGCGTCCGCCTCGCGCACCCGCTCGGCCGGCTCCAGCGGCACGCACTTGCAGGCGTACGCGGTGCCCCCGCCCAGCACCAGGAACCCCGTCACCAGGGCGAGCACAGCCAGAAATCGGATCATCATGCTTTCCGACACGTATGCCACACGAGATCGGTTCATCGGACGAAGCCGACCCGCTCGATGTGGGGTTCGTGCTCGGCGACGCCGACGACCAGCTTCTCCTTGACGAGGTCCAGGGTGGCGCCGCCGGAGATGGCCACCCTCTGGAAGGTCTGCGTACGGCCGCGCGCCCGCTTCACGATGACGTGCCGGTCGTCGTACCAGCCGGCGAAGGCGCGGGCGCCCTTGGCGAGCCGGTGCACGATCTTCCCGGTCCGCGTGTCGACGATGCCGATCGGGCCCCTGCCGACGGCGTCCTCGCCGAGGAACGTGGCGAACAGGCGGCCGGAAGGCGAGACGACGGACACCGCGGCCCGCTCGTCGAACCGGCCCACGCCCTGGTAGAAGCGCTGCCGCCGGCCGTCCATGCCGTAGACGCCGATCTTGCCCCGGTCGTCGTGGCGGGCCATCATCCGGCCGGGACCGGCGAAGAAGAAGCGGTGGTCGTGGCCGACGGCCCAGTCGGACACCCGGCGCCGGGGGCCGGCCTCGACCAGGCGGGGGACGCGGTCGTCCGGGTTCAGCGTGACGAACCCGATGACGGTGTGCTCGTTCTCGCGGTGCCTCTCGAAGGCGGTGAACAGCAGCGTGCGGCCGTCCGCCGACCACTCCGGCGAGCTCACCGGGGCGGGCATCTCGACGGTGTGGGCGCGGCCGGTCCTGCGGTCGATCAGATCGATCTTCTTGGCCGGGATCCACAGGCGGACGTCGGGGACCGCGGCCACCCACCGGCGGCCGGGCGCGACCAGGGTGTCGCGGTACTCGGTCCGGACGAACTTGTCACCCTTGCGCAGGTAGGCACGGTGAGCCTGGGCCCCGTCCCAGACCACCGAGTACGACTCCAGCCGCACCCCGGCCGAGTCGTTCACCGTCCCCACGGTCCCCGCGAGTTTCAGCCACGGCCGGTCGCCGGCGACCGCCGGCGACGCCCCGGCCACCCCGACCGCCAGCGCGGCGAGCACCGCGGCGATGGATCTCGTCAGCATGATGTCCCCTTTTCGATCACCTCCTTAGACACGTGATCAAGAAAGGCGGTTCGGGGCCGGCGGCTGCTCATCATGACCTACCCGGGCCGGGGCCAGGAGCGGGTGGTGCACCGTCAGCCGGGCGCGACCTCGTAGCGGGCGTCCGGGGTCAGGCCGAGGACGTGGGCCGTCGCGGGGAAGAGCGGTGACGGGAGCCGGTCCGGCGGGAACCACTTCCAGGACCGGAAGACCCGCGGCTCGGTCACTTGGGGCGCGTCGTCGCCCAGGCTCACCGCCACCGCCGCCGTCACCCGCGCCGTCCCGTCCGGGTGGTCGAGCGTCACGGTCAGCACGCGGGGCGGCCCGGCGTCCGCGATGCCGGTCTCCTCGCGCAGCTCCCGTACGGCGGCGTCCTCGAAGCTCTCCCCGGCCTCGACCGCGCCGCCGGGCAGGCACCACGACGGCTCCTCGCCGTCCTTGACCCGCCGCCCGAGCAGCACCCGCCCCTCGGCATCCGTCACCACCACACCGACCCCGATCACCGGTCACGTCCTTCCTGCTCGCCGACACCAGCATTATCGAAGCCGCGCCGTCACAGGAGGCGCCCGGGCGGTGTCCCCGCGCTGAACCCGGGTGACGGCCGCCGCCCGGTGGCAGGTGGGGCGGCGGCCGTCCCGGCCCCGGGACGGGGGGTCAGAGGGGCAGGTCGCCGGTGGCGGTGGTGGTGGAGCCGGTGGCCTGGTAGGCGGCGATGGTGCGTTCGGCGATGCGCATCTGGTGGATCTCGTCGGCGCCGTCGGCGAAGCGGGCCCAGCGGGCGTGCTGGAACATGTGGGCCAGCGGCGTGTCGGTGGAGTAGCCGAGGGCGCCGTGGACCTGGATGGCCCGGTCGATGATGCGGTTGAGGCTGTTGGCCACGAAGTGCTTGGCCATCGACACCTCGGTGCGGAAGTCCTCGCCACGGTCGATCTTGTAGGCGGCGTGCAGCACCATCAGCTTGCACTGGTACAGCTCCATCGCCGAGTCGGCGATCAGCCACTGGACGCCCTGCTTCTCGGCCAGCAGGGAGCCGTGGCTGTAGCGGTTGAGCGCCCGGTCGACCATCATGTCCAGGGCCGTCTCCGCCTGGGAGATCCAGCGCATGCAGTGGGCGAGCCGGGCCGGGCCGAGTCGATACTGGCCGAGCCGGTGGCCGTTGCCGCGCCCGCCGAGCACCTGGCTGTCGGCGACCCGCAGGTCCTTGATGACGATCTCGCTGTGGCCGGTCGAGCCGTGCATGGTCTCGACCTCGCGCACGTCGTTCCAGCCCTGCTGGGGCAGGTCGACGAGGAAGGCCGTGTTGGCGCCCCGGCTGCCTTCGGGGACGTCGTCCTCGGTCCTGGCGATGAGGATGGCGAAGCTCGCCCGGCGGGCGTTGGAGATGAACCACTTGTGCCCGTTGATCACCCACTCGTCGCCGTCCTTGACCGCCCGGGTGCGGATCAGGGTGGGGTCGGACCCGGCCACCTCGGGCTCGGTCATGGCGAAGCAGGACATCGCCCGGCCTTCCAGCAGCGGCCGGAGGTACTTCTCCTTCTGCTCGTCGTCCGCCCAGTGCAGCAGCGTGTGCATGTTGCCCTCGTCGGGGGCCTGGCAGTTGAGCACCCACGGGCCGAGCCGGGTCTTGGCCGCCTCCGACTGGACCATCGCCAGCTCGACGTGGCCGAGCCCCATGCCGCCCCACTCCTTCGGCATGTGCGGCAGCCACAGCCCCTCGGCCTTGGCCTTCTCGCGCAGCGCGAAGATGCCGCGCAGGTAGGCGTCCCGGTCGCGCTCGCTCAGTTCCTCGCTCGCGGGGATCACGACCTCCTGGATGAAGGCGCGTACCCGCTTGCGGATCTCCTCGTGCTCGGGGGCGAGGGTGAAATCGATGGCCATGAGGCGCTCTCCTAGCTGTCGGGGAAGTGGCAGGCGACGTAGTGGTCGCCGCCGTTCACCGGGCGGATCTCGGGCTCCTCGCGCGCGCACTTCTCGGCGGCGCGCGGGCAGCGGGTACGGAAGCGGCAGCCGGAGGGCGGGTCGACCGGCGACGGCGGCTCGCCGCTGATGAGCCGGTCCGCCGGGGGCAGGTCGAGCCCGCTACCGGGGATGGCGGCGAGCAGCGCCTTGGTGTACGGGTGGGCGGGGCGGGCGATGAGCTCCTCACTGGGCGCCAGCTCGCACGTCTTGCCCAGATACATCACCATGATCCGGTCACTGACGTTCTTCACCACGGCCAGGTCGTGGGCGATGAACACCAGGGTCAGCCGGTAGCGCTCCTTGAGATCCTCCAGCAGGGCGAGGATCTGCGCCTGCACCGACACGTCCAGCGCCGACACCGGCTCGTCGCAGATCACCACCTCGGGATCCAGCACCAGCGCCCGCGCGATCGAGACGCGCTGGCACTGGCCGCCGGAGAACTCGTGCGGCCGGCGCACCGCCGCCGTCGCCGGGTCCAGGCCCACGGCCTCCAGCACCTCGTCGACCTTGTCGGTGCCGGATCCCCACACCAGCGGGCCCTCTTCGACGATCTCCCGGACGCGGCGGCGCGGGTTCAGCGACGAGATCGGGTCCTGGAAGATCATCTGGAGCCGCCGCCTGACCCGGCGCAGCGCCTCGCCGCGCAGCGCGGTCAGGTCGAGCCCGTCCAGCCGCACCGCGCCGGCCTGCGGGCGGGGGAGCTGGATGAGCGCCTTGGCGGTGCTCGACTTGCCGCAGCCGGACTCGCCGACGATGCCCAGCGTCTCGCCCTTGACCAGGTCGAAGCTCACGCCGGAGACCGCTCTGACCGTGCGGCCGCGTCCGGCGGGGAACTCCACGTACAGATTCTCGACCTGAAGCAGCACCTCGTCACGCGGGCGCAGGTGCGCCGTCCCGCTACCGGCCATGGGTCTCAGCTCCTTCGGGTGCCTCGCTGACGGCCGTGCCGGTCGGGTACCAGCAGGCGTAGTGGTGCTCGCCGGCCTCCGCCACCAGCGGGGGCGCCTCCTCGGCGCACCGGTCCTGGGCGTACGCGCAGCGCGGCCGGAACGGGCAGCCGGGCGGCACGTCGGACAGGTCCGGCGGGCGGCCGGGGATGACGCGCAGCCGGTGGTGCGAGGGGTCGGTGAGCCGGGGCGCGGCCTGCAGCAGGGCCTCGGTGTACGGCATCCGGGGCCGGGCGAAGACCTGTTCGGCGGGGCCGTGTTCGACGACCTTGCCCGCGTACATGACGATCACCTCGTCGGCCCACTGCCGCACCACGGACAGGTCGTGGCTGACCAGCACCACGGCCATGTCGCGTTCCTCGCGCATCCGGTGGATGAGGCGGAGCACCTGGTCCTGGATGGTGACGTCGAGCGCGGTCGTGGGCTCGTCGGCGAAGAGCACGTCGGGGCCGCAGGACAGGGCCATGGCGATGGTGACCCGCTGGCGCATCCCGCCGGAGAGCTGGTGCGGGTAGCGGCGCAGCATGCGGGCCGGGTCGGGGATGCCGACCGAGGCGAGCAGCCGCACGGCCTCCTCCCTGGCCTGTTTGCGGCTCATGCCGAGGTGCACCCGGAGCGGCTCGGTCACCTGGGTGCCGATGGTGCGGACCGGGTTGAGCGCGGTCATCGGGTCCTGGAAGACGGTGCCGAGCCGGCGGCCGAGCACCTGGCGCATCTCCCCGGGGGTGAACGCCGTCAGGTCGTCGCCCTCCAGGTGGACGTGCCCGCCCCGGGACACGTCGGTGGCGGGCAGCAGGCCGAGGATGGTACGGATCAGCATCGACTTGCCGGACCCGGACTCGCCCACGATGGCCAGGGTCTTGCCGCGCTCCAGGGTGAAGGACACCCCGTCGACCGCCTTGACGGTGCCGCGTGGCGTGTGGATGTGCGTGCGCAGGTGGTCGGCCTGGAGCAGGGCGCCGTTCACCGGGCGCGGGGCCGGTCCGGCGGGCAGCGGGGCGGCCTGCCTGGCCGGCTCCAGCCCGCTCTGCCGCACGTCGGTCAGCGCCCGGAGGCGGTCGCCGACCAGGTTGAACGCGAGCACGGTGAGGAACATGACGATCGACGGCGCCAGCACCACGTGCGGGGCGTCCTCCATCAGGGTGCGGCCCTCGTTGATGAGCCCGCCCCAGGTCGGGGTGGGCGCCTGCACCGACAGGCCGAGGAAGGCCAGGCTGCCTTCGGCCACGATGACCACGGCCATCCCGATGAAGGCGTAGGAGGCGGCCGGGACCGCCACGTTCGGCATGATCTCCCGCCACAGGATGCGGCGGTCGCGTACCCCGAGCACCCGGGCGGCGAGCACGAATTCCCGCTCGGCGAAGGTGAGCGTGGTGCCGCGGATCAGCCGGACCCAGGCGGGGATGCCGAGCACGCCGAGCACGATGAGCACGTTGCGCAGGCTGGCCCCGGCGAACGCCACCACGGCCAGCGCGAACACCAGCGACGGGAAGGCCAGCGCGATGTCGTTGGCCGCCATGATCACCGCGTCCGCGAGACCCTTGCGGTATCCGGCCAGGATGCCGAGCGGCGCGCCCAGCCCCAGGCCGAGCACCACCGCGCCGATGCCCACGCCCAGGGAGACCCGGGCGCCGTGCACGACCCGGCTGAACACGTCGCGGCCGAGCCCGTCGGTGCCGAACGGGTGCTCCGCGCTGGGGCCGGACCGGGGCGGGCCGACCAGCGTCTCGTCGTAGCCGGGGATCGGCAGCAGGTCGGCCAGCGCCGCGGCGGCCACGACCAGCCCGATCCACGCGGTCGCGATCCAGAATCCGGGTCCGAGGCGCCTACGCACGACGAATCCTCGGGTCGACGACCGCGTACACGACGTCCACCAGGAAGTTGACCAGCACGTAGCCGACCGAGATCAGCACGACGCCTCCCTGCACGGTCAGATAGTCGCGGGAGAAGATGGAGTCGACGATGAGCCGCCCGATGCCGGGCAGCCCGAAGAGCGTCTCGATGATCACCGTGCCGCCGATGAGGGCGCCGAGGTTGAGCCCCACGGCGGTGATCAGCGAGATCGCCGACGGACGCAGCGCGTGCCGCCACAGGATGCGGCGCGGCGACAGGCCGCGGGCCCTGGCCAGCGTGATGTAGTCCTCCTGGAGGGTGGCGATCAGGTCGGCGCGCAGCAGCCGCGCGTAGACGGCGAGCTGCCCGCAGCCGAGCGTGATGGCGGGCAGCAGCACCGAGGTGATGTTCCAGCCCAGGTCCACCGAGATGGGCGTCCACCCGGTGGCGGGCACGATCTGCCAGGTGACGGCGAAGACCAGGATGAGCAGCACGCCGAGCACGAACACCGGCGTCGACAGCAGCGCGAAGCTCATCGCGGTGAGCGCCTGGTCGAGCGCGCCCCCGGCCCGGCGGGCGGCGGCCACGCCCACCGGGATCGCCAGGCCGAGCGCCACGATCTGCGCGGCGACGAGCAGTTCCAGCGTGACCGGCAGCCGCTCGACCAGCTCGTCGGCGACCGGCACCCGGGAGATGTAGGAGGTGCCCCAGTCGCCGGTGGCCAGGCCGCCCAGCCAGTCCGCGTAGCGGACCACCAGCGGCTGGTCCAGCCCCATGTCCAGACGGAGCTGGGCCCGCGCCTCCTCCGTCGCCGAGATGCCGAGGATCTGCGTGGTGGGGTCACCCGGCAGGAGGTTGAGCAGCACGTAGGACAGGAACGTCACCACGAGCAGCACCACCACCAGCCGGATGAGCCGGTTGACCGCGAGACTCACTGCGTGCTGACCCAGATCTGGGAGAACGGGTGGTACGGGATCGGCGAGCCGGTCAGCGGCAGGCCCTTCTCCCCGTCGGGCAGCACCTGCTCGCCGATGCCGCGGACCTTGGCCTTGGTGATGATCGCCCCCGTGGTGAGGTGGTCGAGGAACACGTACGGCACCTGGTCGCGCATCCGCTCCTGGACCGTCGCGTACGCCTTCTTGCGGGTGGCCTCGTCAGGCGACATCCGGCCGATGTCCAGAGCTTTGCTGAGCTGCTCGTCCTTGAGCCGGGAGAAGTTGAGCGAGACCTTGCCGACGGGCTGGGCGTAGGCCTGGTGCAGCCAGATGTACTCGCCGTCGGGGTCGGAGGAGGAGAACGCGACCCACACGGTGGCGTTGTAGTTGCCGATGACCGCGCGGTTGATCAGGTCGGGCTGGTCGGCCTGCTTGATCGTCACCTCGATGCCGGCCTTGCGCCACATGTCCTGGGCCAGTTCGACGCCCTGCATGGTGTTGGGGTCGGGGGTGGAGATCACCTCGAACTTGATCGGGCCCTTCTCCGCCTCGACCTCCTTCACCAGGGCGGTGGCCTTGGCCAGGTCGTACTCGGGGTAGGCGCCCTGGTCGGAGAACCACTTGGTCTCCTTGGACCACGGCCCGTCGGCGGGTTCGGTCAGCCCGCCGCGCAGGGTCGAGACGACGGCCTTGCGGTCGGTCGCGTGGGCCAGCGCCCGGCGCACCCGCACGTCGTCGAGCGGCGAGACGGCGGTGTTGAGCATGAACGTGTACTCGGGCACCGGCATGCCCTGGGCGCGGTGCACCGCGTAGGCGTCCTTCTGCTCGCCGTACTTGAGGATGTCCTCGTCGCGGGTGGTGCCCATGGCGTCGATGCCGCCGGCCTCCAGCGTCTGGGCCCTGGTCTGGCTGTCAGGGAGGATGCGGAACTCGATCTCGTCCAGGTGGGGCAGGCCGTCGCGCCAGTAGCGGGGGTTCTTGGTCACCACCATCCGGCTGTCCGGCACGTACTCCTTGAACATGAACGGGCCGGTGCCGACCGGCTTGAGGCTGGCGGTCTTGGGGTCGGTCAGCGACGCGGGCGGCACGATCATGCCGACCTGCGCGGACAGGTAGTAGGGGAACGCCACCCAGGGCTGCTTGAGCTTGACCGTGACCGTCATCGGGTCCGTGAGCTCGACGGATTCGAGCGGCTGGAAGACGGCCGTGTTGAGCGGGGACGCCTTCTGCGCCTCCAGGTTGGCCTTGACCACGTCGCCGGTCAGCGCGATGCCGTCGTGGAAGGAGATGCCCTCCCTGACCTTGATCGCCCACTCGTCGTACTTGTCGTTGGGGGTGAGCGATTCCGCCAGATACGGCTTCCAGTCGCCGTTGGCGTCCATGCTCACCAGTGGTTCGATGATCGTGGTGACCATGCTGTAGCTCTGCGCCGCGAACTGGTCGGTCACCGGGTTGAGCCCGTTGGCGTCGGCGCTGAGCCCGTAGACCAGCCGCCCGCCCGACTTGGGCGACGACGAATCCGTCGTCGCCTCGCCCGCCGGGCTGGCGGTGGGCCGCTCACCGCTGCACGCCACCAATGTCATAACCGCCAGCGCGAGCACCAACGGCCTCTTCCAGCGTTTCATCAACGCCTCCTCCCGGTCATCCCCCCGAGAGCAATTTCACCGATAGTACTATCGGTGAAAATCCGCACAAGCGCTAGAGGGCGATCGTTACCCGGGGACTCGGTCGAACTACAGTTATCGGTGGACGAGAGAGGGTGCCCGTGACCAACACACCGCTCACCAGGAGCGAGGCCAAGGATCTGACCCGGCGCAGGCTCATCAAGGCCGCCCTGCGGATCCTCGACGAAGAAGGCGAGGCCGGCCTGACCACGGTCAAGGTCGCCAAGGCCGCGGGCATCGCGCAGTCCAGCTTCTACGTCCACTTCAAGGACAAGCAGGACCTGCTGCGCGCTCTCGGCGACGAGGGCGGTGAGCGGCTGCGCCGGGCCATGCGCGAGGCCCGCCGCCAGGCCCGTGAGGCGCCCAGCGAGCTGGAGAGCCACCGTGACACCTTCCGCATCCCGCTGGAGGCCATCTCCCGCCACCCCGAGCTGCTGCGCATCCAGCTGCGCGCCCGCCACGACCCGTCCTCGCCGCTGCGCGAGTTCGCGCTGGAGAGCGCCAAGGCCTACCGCGACCACCACGCCGCCGACCTGGCCGCGCTCGGCTACACCGCCGACAACGAGCACGACAGGCGGCGGCTGGAGATGATCGCCGAGGGCATCAACGCGGCCACCAACGCGCTGGCGCTCGGCCACCTGGAAGGCCGCTACCCCGAGATCGAGGAGGCCGTCGACGTCCTGGTGGCGCTGTCGAGAGGCGCCCTGCGGTGGCTGCGCGCCACCCAGCCGGGTTCCTGATCAGATCAGGCCGCGCTCGGCCCGCCCGCCGCCGGCTCCGGCCGGCGGGGGGAGCGAGGTGAGCCCGATCGCGCGTTTGAGTATCTTGCCGGTCGGGCTCACCGGGAGCTCGTCGCAGACCGAGAGGTGCCGGGGATACTTGTAGGCCGCCACCCGATCCTTGACGAAGGCGCGCAGCTCGTCGAGGCTGACCGGCTCGCGCAGCGCCACCACGGCGGCGATCTCCTCGCCCAGCTCCGGGTGCGGCACCCCGACGACCGCGGCCTGCCGCACCGCCGGGTGCTCGTAGAGCACCTCCTCCACCTCGCGCGGGTAGACCGTGTAGCCGCCGCGCAGGATCACGTCCCTGCGCCGGTCGACGAGGAAGAAGAACCCGTCATCGTCCACCCGGCCCAGGTCGCCGGTGTGGAACCAGCCGTCCTTGATGGCCTCGGCGGTGGCGTCGGGGTTGTTCCAGTAGCCCTTCATCACGTTCGGGCCGCGCACCACGATCTCGCCGATCTCGCCGCACGGCACCGGGCGGCCGTCCTCGCCGACCACGCGCATCTCGATGCCGCGCACCGGCCAGCCGATCGAGCCGGGCCGGCGGCCCGCGCCGGCGCGGTTGGTGGCGGCCACCGCGGACGTCTCGCTGAGCCCGTACCCCTCGACGATCGCGCAGCCGAACCGCTCCTCGAAGGCGCGCAGCACGTCCAGCGGCAGCGGCGCGCCGCCGGAGACGCAGATGCGCAGCAGCGACAGGTCGGACGCGCCCGGGTGGTCGAGCAGCGCGATGTACATGGTCGGCACGCCCTGGAAGACGGTCACCCCGTCGCGGCGGATCACCTCCAGCGCCCGGCCCGCGTCGAAGCGGCTCATCAGCGTGAGCCGCGCCCCGGCGTGCACGGTGGCGTTGAGCGAGCACGTCTGGCCGAAGGAGTGGTAGAGCGGCAGCGCGCCGAGCACCACGTCGTCCACGCCGAGCGCGTGCATGCGGGCCACGAGCGCCGCGTTGCCGCCCAGGTTGCCGTGGGTCAGCTCGATGCCCTTGGCCCGGCCCGTGGTGCCCGCGGTGTAGTGGATCACCGCGGTGTCGTCGTCGTCCCGCGCGGTCACCTCGGTGTCGGCGGGCAGCCCGCGCAGCAGCCGGCGGAACTCGTCGGGGACCACGAAGAAGCAGTCGGTCCCAGTGGCGGCCGTGCCGGCCTCGGCGGTCTCGGCGAACGCGTGCCAGGCGACCAGCAGCCGCGGCCCGCAGTCGCTCACGTACGCGGCGATCTCACGCTTGCGCAGCAGCGGGTCGAGCGGCACCACGACGGCGCCCATCCGCAGCACGCCGTAGTAGACGGCGGCGAACTCGGGCACGTTCGGCAGCATGATCGCCACCCGGTCGCCGATCCCGATGCCGCGGCGGCGCAGCAGCGTCGCCACCCGCGCGGACATCAGGTCGAGCGCCATGTAGCTGAGCACCGCGTCGTCCAGCGTGATGGCCGCCCGGTCGCCGAGTCGCTCGGCGCAGGTGTGGAGCCGGTCGGCGAGGTTCATGGAGAAGACCGTACGTCGGAGATCCCCCGGTCCTCATTGGTCGCGGTGGCCAGTCTTTTCCGCTCGGGATTGGTGGGAGGCAGCGAGTCCTGCAACGCGATCGCGACGAGCAGCTCGACGAGATCGTTGATGCGGCGCAGGCTCCGGCCGGTGCGCTCCTGGATGCGGCGCAGCCGGTACTGCGCGGTGTTGGGGTGGATCTGCAGGTCTTCGGCGGCGCTGCGCAGGTTGAGGTCGGCGGCGGCGAACGCGCGGATCGTGGCGGTCAGCACCCCGCCCCTGGCCCGGTCCTCGTCGAGCAGCGCGGTGATCCGCGGGTCGACGAGGTTGCGCGCGGTGTCGTCGGCGCCCAGGGCGAGGTACTGGAAGGGCGTGATGCGCGGCAGCGCGGCCACCCCGCCGTCCTCCGGCAGGAATTCGAGGACCGCCCGCGCCTCCTGGTAGGCCTGGGGGATCTGCGCGATGCCCGCGCCCACGGTGCTGATGCCCATCGCGAGCACGATACCTTCGGCCAGCAGCGACTCCCGCAGCGCCTGCAGCCGATCACACAGCTCCTCCGGGTCGCCGTTCTGACCGAGCACCGGGACGGCCACGATCTCCGACTGGCGGACCACCGACAGCGTGCGTCCCCCGGTCCTGTCGGTCATCCGGGCCAGGGCCGCGCACGCGGCGTGCCGGGCGTCCGCGCCCCGGTCGGGGCCGCGCGGCACCACGCCCTGCGGGCTGAGCACCACCGCGACCACCACCAGCAGCGGCGTGCGGGTGTCCGGGCAGAGGCCGTGCGCCTGCGCGGCGGCGAGCTGCGGGCCGCGTGTCGGCACCGCCCCGGCCAGCAGCGTCTCCAGCAGGTCCCGTGTCTCGCGCACCGCCTCCGCGGCCGCGTACTGCTGGAACTCCATGTACGCGTTGGCGGCGTGCGTGCTGGCGAAGTCGCAGTAGCGCATGAGCGGGGCCGCCAGCGACAGCGCCGCCTCGCGCCCGGCGTAGGTGTGGCCGGCCCTGGCCAGCACCGACTCCCAGAACACCTGCTGACCCACCCGGAAGGCGTTGATGTAGTCGGCCAGCGCCACCCCGGCCCTGGCCCGGCGCATCGCGGCCTGACGCACGTAGGCGATGTCCTCCGGCCTCACCGTCCGGTCCTCGAACAGCACGGCGAGCTTGCCCCGGTAGTGGCGCACCACCTGGTCGCGCACGTCGGCCAGGAACGCCTCGCTCTGGGCGGCGTAGGCGGGGATCTCGGCGCGCATCGTGGCCACCGCGATCTCGGCCAGCCTGTCGAGGTCGGAGAGCAGTTCGGAGAGGATCCGGGCACGCTGCGTCCGGACCGGCTCCGTACCAGTGAACGTTTCCGCGCCGGCGCGACCGCCGGTACCACTGGACATGTCCGGGATGATCCTCGCCGGTTGCGGGGAGGTCAACGGCTCGTAACCGCTCCGAGACAGTCGCTGTGTCCCGTGGACAACCTTCCGCGCGCATGTTGGGTCGCCGTGCCCAATGCGGTCACGGAGGGGCCGAACCTACGCTGACCCCAACTTCAGAACATTCTTCCGCTCGCAGTGCCCCAGGAGGCCGGATGCTGGAAGTACACGATCTCACCGTCCGGTTCGGCGGCATCACGGCGCTCGACGGCGTCGGGTTCTCCGTGGCGAACGGCGAGATGGTGGGCCTGATCGGTCCGAACGGCGCCGGCAAGACCACCCTGTTCAACTGCCTGACCCGTCGCTACCGGGCCGACGAAGGGCGGGTCCGCTACGAGGGCGAGGACCTGCTCGCGGCGCCGCCGCACGCCATCGCGGGGCTCGGCATCGCCCGTACGTTCCAGAACCTCGGCCTGTTCCCGCGCGTCTCCGTCCGGGACAACGTGCTGGTCGGGGCGCACCACCGGGGCCGGGCCGGGTTCCTCACGGCGGCGCTGCGGCTGCCCGGGGTGCGCGGCGAGGAGCGGCGGCTGCGCGCCGAGGCCGACGCCCTGCTGGAGCGGCTCGGCCTGTCCGCGGTCGCCGACCATCCGGCGGCCGGGCTGCCGTTCGGCACGCTCAAACGGGTGGAGCTGGCCAGGGCGCTGGCCGCGGAGCCGCGCCTGCTGCTGCTGGACGAGCCGGTCAACGGGCTCAACTCGGCCGAGGTGGAGGAGTTCGCCGGCACCCTGCGCGCCCTCCGCGAGGACCTGGACCTGACCGTGGTGGTGGTCGAGCACCACATGGGCTTCGTCATGAGCACCTGCGACCGGATCGTGTGCCTGGACTTCGGCAAGAAGATCGCCGAAGGCCCGCCGGCGGAGATCCAGCGCGATCCCGGCGTCATCGAGGCCTACCTGGGGACGGCGGTATGAGCGAGCTGGTGGTCACCGGGCTGAACGCCGGATACGGCGGCGCCCAGGTGCTGCACGACGTCACCTTCACCGTGGGCGAGGGCGAGATCTGCGCCATCCTCGGCCCCAACGGGGCGGGCAAGACGACCCTGCTGCGGGCGTTGTCCGGCATGGTCAAGGGGCGCGGCGGCGTCCGGCTCGGCGACGCCGAACTGCTCGGCCGCTCGCCCGACGCGCTGGCCAGGATGGGCGTCGCGCACGTCCCCGAGGGCCGGGGCACGTTCATGCCGCTCACCGTCGAGGAGAACCTGCGCCTGGGCGCCTTCACCCGGCGCGACCGCCTGGAGCAGGACCTCGACCGCATCTACAGCTACTTCCCCGCGCTGAAGCCCCGGCTCAAGCAGGCGGCGGGCAGCCTCAGCGGCGGCGAGCAGCAGATGCTCGCCCTCGGCCGGGCGCTCATGCTGCGCCCACGGCTGCTCCTGCTGGACGAGCCGTCGCTCGGCCTCGCCCCGCTGATCACCCGGGAGCTGTTCCGGATCGTGCGGACCATCAACGAACAGGAGCGCACCACCGTGGTCGTCGTCGAGCAGAACGCCCATCTCGCCCTGGGCGTCGCCCAGCAGGCGCACGTCCTGGAAACCGGGCGGATCGTGCTGTCGGGCACGGCGGCGCAGATCCAGGAGGACGAGCAGGTCGCCCAGTCCTATCTCGGATACCGGGTCTGACCATGACCGGATTCCTGCAACAGGTCGTCCAGGGGCTGAGCACCGGCGCCATCTACGCCAGCCTGGCCCTCGCGCTCGTGCTGATCTACCAGTTCACCGGGATCGTCAACTTCGCCCAGGGCGAGCTGGCCATGTTCTCCACCTACATCGCCTGGCAGTTCACCGCCGCCGGCCTGCCGTTCTGGCTGGCGCTGGTGCTCACGCTGATCGTGTCGTTCGCCGGCGGCATGCTCATCGAACGGGTGATCATCCGGCCGGTCGAGGGGGCGCCCGAGCTGACCCTGGTGATCGTCACCGTGGGGTTGTTCATCTTCGTCAACGCCGCCGCGGGCTGGATCTGGTCGTTCCTCATCAAGGACTTCCCCAACCCGTTCCCCGGCGGCGCGCTGGAGGTGGGCGGGCTGACCGTCGGCTTCCAGACGCTGGGCGTGTTCGCGGTCGTCGGGGCCGTCATGGGCCTGCTCTACCTGCTGTTCCAGCACACCAAGATCGGCCTCGGGATGCGCGCGGTGGCCACCAACCCGGTCTCCGCCCGGCTGGTCGGCATCCGGGTGGGGCTGACGCTGGCCCTCGGCTGGGGGCTGGCCGCCACCGTCGGCGCGGTGTCCGGCGTGCTCGTCGCGCCGCTGCTGTTCCTGGAGCCGAACATGATGGGCGGCGTCCTGATCTACGCCTTCGCCGCCGCCACGCTGGGCGGCTTCGACAGCCCGGCGGGCGCGGTCGCCGGCGGGCTGATCGTGGGCGTGGCCGAGACGCTGGCCGGCGCCTACGTCGGGGCCATCGGGTCCGACCTGAAGATCGGCGTGCCGCTGGTGATCATCCTCGGCGTGCTGTTGCTGCGGCCCCAGGGGCTGTTCGGGCGAGCGGTGGTGGAGCGGGCATGAGCGAGTCGACACAGGTCACCAGCAGAGCCGGCGCGCCTCCGCGGGGGCAGGCGCAGGAGCCGCGCCGGCGGGTGCGCAGGCAGTGGATCGTGGCCGGCGTGCTGCTGGCCGCCGCGCTCTACGCGCCGTTCCAGCTCGTGCCGTTCCACGTCTTCCAGCTCACCATGGTGCTGGTCTACGCGGTGGCGCTGCTCGGGCTGAACGTCCTGGTCGGGCACGCCGGGCAGATCTCGCTCGGGCACGGCGCCTTCTTCGCGGCGGGCGCGTACGGGGCCGCGATCATGATGTTCCACTGGGACGTGCCCTACCTGGCGACGCTGCCCGTGGCCGCCGCCGTGGCGTTCGCGCTGGGGCTGGTGCTGGGCGTGCCCGCGATGCGGCTGCGCGGCCTCTATCTGGCGCTGGTCACGCTCGCGATCGCGATCTTCCTGGTGCCGCTGCTCAAACGGTTCGAGGAGGTCACCGGCGGCTCCATGGGGCTGTCGCTGGCCAAGCCGGCGCCGCCCGCGTGGACCGGGCTGGCCGAGGACCAGTGGCTCTACTTCCTCGCCCTGGCCGTCGCGCTCGCGTCCTTCCTGCTGGCCGCCGGGCTGCTGCGGTCGCGGGTCGGGCGGGCGCTGCACGCGGTCCGGGACAACGAGATCGCGGCCGAGGTCATGGGCGTGCGGCTGTCGTTCTACAAGACGCTCGCCTTCGCCTGGAGCGCGATGTTCGCCGGGGCGGCGGGCTGCGTCTACACGTGGGTGATCGGGTTCGTCTCGCCGGACTCGTTCCCCGTCACGCTCTCGATCACGCTGCTGGCGGGCATCGTCGTCGGCGGGCTCGGCTCGCTGTCCGGACCGGTGCTCGGCGCACTGTTCGTGATGTTCGTGCCCAGCCTCTCGCAGGACATCAACGACGCCGCGCCCGGCGTGATCTTCGGCCTCCTGATCATCGCGGTGATGTACGTGGCCCCGACCGGCCTGGCCGGCCTGGCGGGACGCGCGGCCAACTCTCTCAAGAAGACCCTCCGGAAGGGGTAACAGGAATGCGTTTAACTGCGATCGGCCGTACGGCGGTGACGGCCACCCTGGTGATCGCCGCGGCGGCCTGCGGGGGTCGGGGGGAGACCGGCGGGCAGGCGACGTCCAGCGCCGCCCAGGGACAGTGCCAGGGACAGCAGACCACCGGCATGACGGACACCACGCTCAAGCTCGGCGGCATCTACCCGCTGTCGGGGCCGGCGTCCGCCTACGGTGACATCCCCAAGGGCATCAAGGCGTACTTCGACTACGTGAACGCGGAGAAGGGCGGCGTCGCCGGGCGCAAGGTCGAGTTCGTCGTGCGCGACGACGGCTACCAGCCGCCGAAGGCCGTCGAGGAGGCGCGCAGGCTGGTCGAGCAGGAGCAGGTGTTCGCGCTCTTCCAGACGCTGGGCACCCCCTCCACCACCGCCACCTGGGACTACACCAACCAGCGCAAGGTGCCGCAGGTGTTCGTCGCCACCGGCGCCTCCCAGTGGGGCACCGACACCGAGCACCCGTGGACCATCGGCTGGCAGCCCAACTACGTCTCCGAGGCGCGCGTCTACGCCCAGTACCTCAAGACGGAGAAGCCCGACGCCAAGGTCGCGGTGCTCTACCAGAACGACGACTTCGGCAAGGACCTGTTCGGCGGCTTCAAGCGCGCCATCGAAGGCTCGAAGGTCACCGTCGTGGCCGAGCAGAGCTACGAGGTCACCGACCCGAGCATCGATCCGCAGATGCGCAACCTCGCCGAGTCCGGCGCCGACGTGTTCCTGAACATCACCACCCCCAAGTTCGGCTCGCAGGCGCTGGCCGCCGACGCCAAGAACCCCAAGTGGAACCCGCTGCACATCGTCAACAACGTGGCCGCCTCCATCACCGTGCTCAAGCCCGTCGGCTTCGAGAACGTGCAGGGCGTCGTGTCCTCCTCGTACTACAAGGACCCGAACGACCCGCGGTGGGCCGACGACGCGGAGATGAAGCTCTACAAGGAGAAGATGGCCCAGTACGCGGCCGGCGCGGACCCCAACATCCCGTACCACACCTTCGGCTGGGCCGTGGCGAGCAGCTTCCACAAGGCGATGGAGGCCGCGCCCTGCAAGACCCGTGAGGGCCTGATGGAGTCGGTGCGCAACCTGCAGAACGTCCAGGTGGACATGCTCCTGCCCGGCGTGGTCCTGCAGACCTCGGCCGACGACGCCTTCCCGATCGAGTCGATGCAGCTCATGGAGTTCAAGGGCGAGCGCTGGGAGCTGTTCGGCGAGGTGATCGACACCCGTAAGGAGTTCGGTCCGCTGACCAACTGACGCGCCGTCAGGGGCCGTCCGCCTTCGTGGCGAGCACCAACAGGTACTCGTACGCGATGTCGACCGGCTCGCCGGCCGCCGCCCGGTTCTCGGTGGTGAAGAAGGCGAGCAGGTCCGCGTCGAAGGCGGCGGCCCCCTCGGCGTCCAGCGCGGCGCGGACGGCCACCACCGGGGGGAAGTGGTCCCGGTAGAGCGCGTGCAGGTCACGCGGCGAACCGCCGAACGCCACCGGGACCTCCTCGACGCGGGTCTCCACCGTCACGCCGGGGCGGGCGAGCAGGTCGCGCACGTGCTGAGGCACCCCCCAGTCCAGCGGGGAGTCGCCTGGCGGCGGGGGCGGCGCGTGCCGTCCCACCACCCGGAAGAAGTCGCCCGCCGAGCCGTCGGGGGTCCAGTTCGCCATCCCGACCACCCCGCCGGGCCGGCACACCCGCAGCAGCTCGTCCGCCACCGCCTCGTGGTCCGGCGCGAACATCGCGCCGACGCAGGAGAGCACGACGTCGAACTCCCCGTCGGCGAACGGCAGCCGCTGGGCGTCCGCCTCCCGCCACTCCAGCGCCACCCCGCGCTTTTCGGCCAGCCGCTGGCCGGTGTCCAGCAGCTCCGGCGTCACGTCGGTGGCCACCACCGAGGCGCCGCGCCCGGCCGCCGGGATCGCCGCGTTGCCGGCGCCCGCCGCGACGTCCAGCACCCGCTGCCCCGGACCGACCCGGCACGCCTCCACCAGGGTCCTGCCCTGGGCCGCAACCAGGTTCGCGATGACCGCGTAGTCGCCCAGTCGCCACAGTTCACGCCCGGTCTCCATCCCTGTCCTCCCTCGTCCCGTCGTCGTGGCTCTCTTTCAGCCTGGACCTCGGGGGACAGGGAGGAGAAGTTCGACATGCGAACCCACCGCGCGGTTCGGTTTTCGTCCTTATCGCGGAGCCCGCCGGCTGGGAGAGTGGAGGACGTGAAGGGCTACGGCCAGTACTGTCCGATCGCGCTCGGCGCGGAGGTCTTCGCCGAGCGCTGGACGCCGATCATCCTGCGCAATCTCATGGTGGGCTGCCACCGCTTCGGCGAGATCCTGGAGGGCGCGCCCGGACTGCCGCGCAGCGTGCTCACCCAGCGGCTGCGCCGGTTGGAGCGCGACGGCGTGGTGGAGCGCCGCGACGGCGGCGGCTACCACCTGACCGACGCCGGGGCCGAGCTGACGGAGGTGTGCCTGGCCCTCGGCGTCTGGGGCGCCCGCTGGCGCGAGGTGCTGCCCGAGAACCTCGACCCCTACCTCATGCTGTGGGCGCTGTCGCGGCTGATCCGGCCCGGCACCCTGCCCAAGGACCGGGTGGTGGTGCGGTTCGACGTCGAGGCGGCCCGCGGGCCCGGCCGCTACTGGCTGGTCGTGTCGGTGCGCGGCAACGAGGTGTGCGTGCGGGCGCCCGGCTTCGAGGAGGACGGCGTGGTCGTCACCGACGCCGAGTGGCTGGTGCGCTGGCACGGCGGCTCGGTCTCGCTGGGGAGCGCCCAGGCCGCCGGGGGCATCGCCGTCACGGGGCCGCCGTGGCTGGTCAGGACGCTGGCCGGCTGGGGCGAGCTGAGCCCGTTCGCCGGGATCCGCCCCGCCTCGGGACGCCGCTGACCGGTCACGGGCGTGCCTGCTCCGGCAGCGCCCGCCCGTCCTCGCCGAGGTGGTCGCGCCAGGAGCGCGACGGCCGCCAGCCGAGCATGCGCACGGCCTTCTCACAGGAGATCCCGGACGCGTCGGGCCTGGACAGCGGCCTGATCGGGATCGCCTCCCCGTAGACAGCGGTGATCAGGTCGGCCAGCCCGCGGCCGGCCGCGTTGTCGGGGGAGGCGATGCAGAACACCTCGTGACCCGTGAGCCCGGACTCGACGGCCAGCACGATCGCGTCGGCCAGGTCGTCCACGTCGATGTAGCTCCACAGCCCCGCGCTCGGCTGGTAAGGGTCGCGGAGCTGCGGGCCGAGGTTGCGCTCGTAGTTGCCGGCGTGCTGCACCCAGCTCGGCCGCAGCGAGACGCACCGGATGTCCGACCGGCGCACCGCGGCGTCCATGAGCTGCTCGCCGAAGTGCTTCGAGAGCGCGTACGGGTCTTGCGGCGCGATCGGGTGGTCCTCGTCGATCGGCGCGTACGACGGCAGGAACGGCCGATCGGGGAAGAAGAAGCCCGGCACGGTCTCGCTGGAGATGTTGACGAACCGGGGCACCCCGAGCGCCACCGCCGCCTCGATCATGTTGAACGTGGCCATCAGGTTGTTCTGGAACACCACGTGGGGCGGGTTGTGGGTGGGGTCGGGGATCGCCGCGGCGTGCACCACGGCCTCCGCCCCGCGCACCACCGCGAACGCCTGGCCCGCGTCGGTGAGGTCGGCCTGCCGGTAGCCGGGCTCGGCCGGGCCGGGCCGCTCCCAGACCGGGCGGGTGACGTCGACCGCCGTCACCTCGTGGCCCGCGGCCATCAGCGCCCGCACCGCCGCCCGGCCGACCTTGCCGTGCGCACCCGTCACCACGACTCGCATGGCACCTTCTTCCCGTGATGGCTCACGCCTCGGACTCCGGATAGGCGAAGAAGCGGGTGTGGACGAGCCGCGCGCCGGGGCCCGCCTCCTCCGCCGGTCTGTCGTACTTGTTGAGGAGCGCGATGTACTCCTCGAAGAACTCTCCGAGCTCCTCCAGCGTCACCCGGATCGTGCCCCGCGAATAGGGGAAGGCGTCACCCCACCCGCCGGGCTCGACGGCGGCCTGGGCGCGGCGGAACGCCTGCATGGCGTCGGAGATCGAGCGGACGTTCATCTCGTCGAGGATGGCCCGGGTCTCCTCGTCCTGCTCGCTGCGGAGCGGGAAGCGCAGGTCGGCGGGAACGAAGCGCCACCAGCGCTCGCGGCCGCGGGCCTTCTCTGGCAGCTCCTCGACGAAGCCGTGCTTGGCCAGCTCGCGCAGGTGGTAGCTCGTGGCGCCGGTGTTGAGGTCGAGGTCGCGGGCCAGGTCGGCGGAGGTCGCGGGGCCGCGCGCGCTGAGGTGGTTGAGGATGCGCTGGCGCCGTGGATGGGCGAGCGCGCGCAGCGCCTCAAGGTCGTCGAGCTTGCGCGGGACGTGCTCAGCCATGCGATCAACGTAGCCGTGGCGTGAGTTCTGTGCAACTTTCGCCGCTGTCACCTGGGCTTTGGTTTTTCGTTGTGCACAGAGCATCTTGCACAACTGGCTGTGCACAATCCATTATGCATCTCATGGACGCCTTTCCCCGCGGACGGCTGCCGGCCGCCGTCGCGCTCGTCGCCGTCACCCTGCTCGCGGTCGCCGCCTGGCTGGCCGAGCTGCCGCCCACGCCCGCCGGACGGGACGCGCCGCCCGGCTCCTTCAGCGCCGAACGGGCCTGGCCGGTACTCGAACGCCTGGCCGGCGAGCCCACGCCGATCGGGTCCGCAGCGGGCGACGCCGCCCGCGGCCACCTCGTGGCCGAGCTGACCCGGCTCGGGCTACGGCCCGAGGAGCAGACGGCGACCGGCGCGCACGCGTTCGGCGGCGGCGACGTGGTGGCCGGGGTCGCCGAGAACGTCATCGCCGTCATCCCCGGACGGGACTCCACCGGCCGCGTCGTGCTGGCCGCCCACTACGACTCCACCCCCACCACGCCCGGAGCCAGCGACGACAAGGCGTCCGTGGCCACCATCCTGGAGATCGCCCGCGCCCTGCGCACCGGGCCGCCGCTCCGCAACGACGTGGTGATCCTGCTCAGCGACGGCGAGGAACCCGGGCTCATCGGGGCCGAGGCGTTCGCCCGCCACCCGCTGGCCCGGGACGGCGGCGTCGTCGTCAACCTGGAAGGGCCCGGCAACGCCGCCCCGTCGGCCGTCTACAACGTGACCCCCGGCGGCGGCGCCCTGGTGGGGGCGTTCGCGCGGGCCATGCCGCACCCCGTGGGCGAGTCCGCGCTGGTGGACGCCTACCGGGAGACCGGCTTCCACTCCGACCTGTCCGCGCTGGAGGAGAAGGGCTGGATCGGGATCGACCTGGGGCTGGCCGGCGGGCGCGCCTACTACCACCACCCCAGGGACACCCCCGCCGCGCTGGACCGGGGCGCCCTGCAGATGCACGGGGACAACGCGCTCGCCATGGTCCGCGAGCTCGGCGGCGCGGACCTGCGGGAGCTGCGCGCGCCCCCGGACGAGGTGTTCTTCGCGCTCTTCGGCGTGGTCTTCCGGTACCCGGCGGGGCTGGCGACGCCGCTGGCGGTCCTCGCGGTCCTCACCGTCCTGGCGGTGGCCTGGTACGCCCGGTCGTCGTCCCGGCGGGCCGCGGACCGGGCGCCCGTGACGGTGCCCCGGCTGCTCGCGGGGGCGGGCGCCGTGCTCGTGATGCTGGTCGTCATGATCGCGCTGAGCATCGGGCTGTGGCCGGTGCTGGTGGCGCTGGATCCGGGGTACGGGGACCTGGTCAGCGACCCCTACCAGCCGGGACCGTACCGGCTGGCGTTGATCGCGACGGCGGTGGCCGTGGTGTGGGCCGGGTGCGTCACGCTGCGACGATGGCTGAACCCGGTGGTCCTGACCCTAGGGGTGCTGTTCTGGCTGGCGGCTCTGGGGATCGCCGGCGCACTGCTGATGCCGGGCGCGTCACACTACGGCTCCCTCCCGGCCCTGGCCGGCACCGCCGGCCTCGCCGCCGCACTGGCACGGAACCGCAGGCGGTCCACCCAGCAGGTCACCCCGGCGGCCACTCCGGCGGCCATCCCCCAGGCAACCCAGACGGCCGCCGCCCCGACGGCGACCTCCCAAGTCACCCGGCCTGCCCCTCCTGCGGACGCTTCGGGGGTGTGGGTGATGGTCGTCCTGGCGTTGGGAGTGGTGCCGGGGGTGGTGTTGTTCAGTGTGGGGGCGCGGTCGATCGGCACCGCGACCGGGCTGGCCATGGCGGCGCCCGCCGGGCTCTTCTACGGCTTCGCCGTGCTGGCCGCGCTCCCGCTGCTGACCGCCGTCACCCCGGAAGGCGGCGGGGTGCCGGCCGGAGCCGTCCGGCGGCGCATCGGCCGGTGGGGCGGTCCCGCCGGGGCGGGGGTGCTGGCCCTGGCGCTGGTCGCCGTGGGCCTGCAGGTCAACCGGTTCGGCGCCGAACAGCCCCGGCTGGCGCATCTGGCCTATGTGCTCGACGCCGACGCCCGGCAGGGCACCTGGGTGAGCATGACCGAGCCGCCGCACCCGTGGGCCGCCGAGCGGGCGCCGCACGTGCCCGCCTCGTGGGACCTGCCGCTCCCGTACCGTCAGCGGCCCGCGCGCGTCGGGCCGGCGCCCGCCGTCACGCTGCCCGCGCCCGAGCTGACCGTGCTGGAGGAGCGGCGGGACGGCGACGAGACGGTCCTGCGGGTACGGGTGCGCTCCCAGCGGGCGGCGTACCAGCTGAACCTGCACGTCGCCGCCCCGGTGGAGAGCGGGGAGTTCCGGGCGGCCGGTCACGCCGCGGTGCCGCTGCCGCCGACCGAGAAGGAGGCCGGGCCGTGGCCGTTCGAGGTGCAGTTCTTCGCCCCGCCGCCGGAGGGGGTGGAGTTCACGCTCCGGGTCGCCGGCGCCGCGCGGCCCCGGCTGGCGGTCGCCGACGTCACGCTCGGTTTCGACGGCGTCCCCGGCTCCCGGCCCCGGCCTCCGGGGGTGGACAAGACCCCGTCGGGCGGCGGCCTGCCCACCGACTCGGTGACCGTGGTCAGGACCCTGTGAGACGGGAGACGGCCCGCACCGGCAGGAGTGCGGGCCGTTCCCGTCGGGGAGTTCGCGCGGCCTACCGGCGCGGGATGGCGCGCAGGTCGAACGCGTACCGGGCCGTGGAGTCGGCGATCGCGTCGGCGTTCACGTCCAGCGCGAACGCGTTGACGTTGGCGAGGGTGTCACAGGCCGCGTGGTAGCACGGGTCGTAGGCCTGGCCCGCCGTGCCGCCCCACAGGGCCGCCTCCTCCGGCGTCTTGGTGCCCTCGGCGCCGGTGAAGATGCCGCCCGACGGGATGCCGACCGCGATGAACGGCCCGTAGTCGGAGCGGCCGTCGAAGTCGGTGCCGCGGGTGGGCAGGCGGCGGTGCTTGAAGAAGTCCTCCAGCTGGTCCTCGATCTGGGCCGATCCGGGCGGGCCGGCGGGCGCGCCGGTGCCGTCGGAGTCGTCGCCGTCATAGAGGAACAGGCCGTAGTTGGGCGAGGCGACCATGTCGAAGTTCAGGTAGACCCTGATCCGGTCGCGCTGCGCCTGGCTGAGGCTCTCCACGTACTGGTCCGACCCGAGCAGGCCGATCTCCTCGGCGGCCCAGAAGGCGAACCGGACCTTGTTCTTGACCGGGAAGTTCCGCATCTGCAGGGCGGTCTCCAGGATGGCGGCGCTGCCCGAGGCGTTGTCGTTGATGCCCGGCCCCTCGGGGACGCCGTCCAGGTGGGCGCCGACCATGACCACGTTGCGCGCGTCGCCCCAGCGGCTTTCGGCGATCACGTTGTCGTTGGTGCCGAGCGTGAGCGTCGCGTCGACCGCCAGGCGCACCGGTGTGGTCGTGGTCGACAGCGCCTGGCCGACGGCGAAGTCGGCGTAGACCATCGGGATGCCGGCCCGCCACTCGCCGATGTCCAGCGGGTTGGCCTCGGTCCGGCCGGGCTGGCCCTCGTTGAAGACGACGATGCCGGACGCGCCGGCGAACCCGGCGTTGCGCACCTTGGTGGCGAACGGGCAGGTGCCGCGCTGGATCAGCGCGATGTTGCCCGGCGTGAACCCCGCGAAGTCCGACATCTCGCAACCGCTGGTCGAGGTCGGCGTGGGGGTGGGCGGCAGGGTCAGGTCGACGCCCTGCACCGGCGCGGTCACGTCGCCGGCGGGTGAGGGCTGGAAGGTGTAGAAGTCCTCGTTCGGGGCGAAGCTGCCCAGCACGGGCGGGCTGTTCTCGACCCAGCCCTCGACGAAGTTGATCGGCTGCAGGGTGACCCGGTAGCCGGCCTTGCGAAGCTTGTCCGCGACGTAGTCACGGGAGGCGTCGTAGCCGGAGGTGCCGGCCGCCCGGTTGCCCCCGTTGGCGTCGGCGATGGCCTGGAACGCCTTGAGATGCTTCTGGACGTTGGCGCCCTTGACCTGCTTCACCAGCAGCTTGGCGAAGACGTCGTCGAGACCGCCGCCCGCCTGGGCCGGAGTCGTGAGGGAGAGCGGTAGGGCGAGGGCCGTGACCAGCGTGAGGGCACGGATGACGCCTTGACGAAGAGTCATGTCGCACTTCCATGTGACGGCTTGGGAGACATGCGCCCGTGGGCGCGGGGCCGTCCCGAAGGACGGCTTGTGAAGGGAGATCCGCACGACACCTCATGCCCCCGAAGGCGTGCTGAACGGAACGTATGCCCGAAGCCTGTCCCTGAGAAGGCCCAGTCAGCCCATCACGTGTGGCAGATTTGGGACAATCTCGCAGTTGACGACTCCCGTGCCCGGCGTCTATAGCGGCCCTCTGCGCCACGGCCCCCTGATCGCGTACGTGCGCCCCGGCGGCTCGGTGGAACTGGTCGAGCCGAGCTGGTTGACGAAGAGCACCGACCCGTCGGGGCTGAAGCACGCCCCGGCGAACTCGCTGTCGTCGGCGATGTTGACCGCGAACTCGAACGGCCGCCCGCGGCGCGGGTCCAGCCCGATCAGCCGGTTCACGTTCTCCAGCCCGGGGGCCAGCGGGTGCGGGTCGGCGTCGGCGTCGGAGGCGTCGTCCTCGCACAGCACGATGCCGCCGCGCGGGGTGAAGGTCAGGTTGTCGGGCGAGTCGAGTTCCTTGCGCCCCGGCGACTCGTACACCAGGACCAGCGTGCCGCCGTCACGACGGCCGGGGACGTACCGCCAGACCTGGCCGTACCCCTCCACGTAGCCGTCGGCGCCCGGCGCGTCGCCGTTCTTGGCGTCGCCGCCGCTGGTGGAGTTGAAGAACACCGAGCCGTCGCCCCACCAGCAGCCCTCCAGCCGGTTGAACTTGGCCCCGCCCTTGGCCAGCCCCTGCTGGGTGCAGGTGGGGGCGCCGCCCTCCAGGTCGGGGTCGGGGTCGTCGATCCGCACCCACTCGACCGGCAGCCGGGCGCCCATCCGCTGGCCCTCGCGGCAGTCGTAGCCGTCGACGCCCCGGATCTTGAGCATCTCCAGCACGCCGCCGCGGCTCAGGTCGTGCGGGTCGCGCGGGCGGAACCGGTAGAACCCGTCGGGCTTGCCCGAGTCGTCCTCGGTCTCGTACACGTACCCGGTGCGCGGGTCGACGGCGACGGCCTCGTGCGAGAAGCGGCCCATCGCGGTGAGCGGCATGGACGCGGCCGGGCTGCCGGGGGAGGGGCCGCGCAGCGGGACCTCGAAGATGTAGCCGTGCTTGCGCTGCCACCCGTCGGCCGGGCCGGCGATGGTCTCCTCGCAGGTCAGCCAGCCGCGGTCGCCCAGCATGCGGCCGCCGGCGCAGTTGATGATCGTGCCGTTGAGGCTGACGAAGTGGCGCACCACCTCGCCGCTGCGCAGGTCCACCTCCAGCGTGGTGGTGCCCCCGACGCCCAGCTCGTCGTACCGGGCGGAGCCGGGCACGTGCACGCGGCCGGCCGGGGTGCCGGGGGCGGTGCGCACCTCGTGGTTGCGGATCAGCCGGACGGTGTGCCGGCGGGTGCCGGGGAAGGCGGCCATCCCGTCGTGCGCGATGGGCGTGAGCACGCCGTCGGACATCGGGGTGCCGGTCTTGCCGAGCACCACGTACGAGAACCCGGCGGGGAGGGCGAGCAGCTCCTCGCCGGTGTTCCTGGTGGCGGCGCGGCGGAGCGGGCCGTAGCCCTCCCCGCCGGTGGCGGGCGCGCGGCCCGCCTCGGCCCAGGCGGCGTGGGCGGCCAGGGTCTCGACGGCGACGCCGGTGGCCAGAGCGCCTCCGGTCGCGAGGAAGGAACGTCGATCGAGCGCGGTCATGGGTGTTCACCTCGTTGACAGCTCGGGTCAACAAAGCGTAGACGCGAGAATCGTGGGCAAGGAGGCCCAACTTGATCGGGCTGTACGACGTAGCGTGTGAGTCGTACGCGGGCGCGAAGGGGCGGGTGTGCTGCAACGGGTCCTGCGGTGGGCGCTGGCCGTCACGGTGGTGGTGCTGGCCGTCATACCGGACAGCCTGGTCGGCGGGGTCACCTCGGGGCCGGTCGACGCGCAGGAGTGCGCGCCGCGCGACACCCGGGTCCTGGCCCGTTACCCGATCACCGGCTACTGGATGATCCCGCGCTCCGACCCGTGTGTGACGCGGCGGATGGTCGAGGCCATCCACGGGGTGGGCGCCGACACGCTGATCACGTTCGGCGCGCGGTTGCTGCCCGCCGCCGTCGGCCAGGACGGGCGGGTGGGCGGCGCGTTCGACGACTGCGTGGAAGACGGCAAGAGCTGCTACCAGGCCGCCCGCGACACCGGCCGGCACATCAGGCAGGTCTACACGTACACCGCGAGCGAGCACTTCGGGGCCGGTGTGCTGCGCTGCCCCGGCCTGGACCGGCGGGTGGAGAACGGCGACCGGGTCTACTACCGGCTGATGCTCGGCGACTCGTGCGAGGCGTCGTCGTACGACCTGCTGCTGATCGCCGCGGACGGCGACGGCGTGGGGCACATGATGACCGAGGCCGCCGCGCAGGGCATGCGGGTCTTCCCCGGCCTGCCGGTGCCGCCCAAGGACGAGGTCAAGCCGTGGCTGCCCGGCCTGGCCCACCTGCCGGCGCTCAACGCGTTCACCGAGCGGGTGGTGACCGACTACCGGCAGCGGTACGGGGGCTCGGCCGCGCTCGGCGGCCTCTACCAGTCGTTCGAGCTGGCCATGCGCGACCGGGCCGACGACGACCCGATCATCGCCCTGTACGCGGCGCAGCACGAGGCGGTCGCCCGCGCCTGGCCCGGGGTGAAGATCATGGTGAGCCCGTTCTGGGACGCCCGCCGGGGCCGCGGCTTCCCGCCGGAGCAGGTGGAGCGGGGGTTCGACGAGATCGCGGCCACCCGCGCCGGGGCGCCGATGGTCATCGCTATCCAGGACGGGCGCGGCGTCGGCAAGGTCCCGGTGTACGGGGCGGACGAGGTGGACGCGCCGGTCGACCCCCGCCTGGAGCCGATCACCGGCAAGGTCACCAACCGGCAGGCCTACTACGGCTCCACCCGCGACTACATCGAGGCCGCGGCCCGGCGGGTGACGCCCGGGGTGGAGCTGTGGGTGAACGTCGAGGTGTTCGAGCCGGCCCAGGCGGCGGGCGAGTGCGGCCGGGCCGACCCGTTCCCGCTGCGCGGCCGCACCACCAAGGCCCGGGTGGACGAGCAGGTCGCGGCGGCCGCCCCGCACAAGATCATCGCGTACGGCTGGGACCCGTTCCTGACCTGCCGCGACGACCCGTCCGCGCCGTCGCTGGCCGACGAGCTGGTGGCGGGCTGGCAGGAGCCGATCGTGGCCCGCGCCGCCCCGGCCACCCGCGACGGGGTGCCGGGCGTCACGGTCGAGGGCCACCACCTGCGGGGCGGCACCATCCGCTTCACCTACCACCGCGCCGGGGTGGGCGCGGTGACGGTGGAGGCGCCCCAGGAGTGGCACGATCCCGGTCGCGGCGGTCTGGAGTCCGCGTGGGCGCCGTTCACGCCGGCCGATCCGGACCCGGCGCGGCCGTGGATCGCGATCACCGTCGTCAACGGCGCGGGCCACACCTCCACGTCGGGCTACGCGATGCCCACCGGTCTTTGAACTCCTCCCCGGCCTGAAGGCCGGAGCACTGCCGACGAACCCGATAGATCCGGCCCCGGACGGGAGTCGGTCACGGGGCGTGCTGGCGATGTGACTTACTGTGCTTCCTGGGATTCGATCTATAGGGGGACCGATGTCACGCCGAAGCACCCTGCTCGCGCTGGTGACGGTGAGCACCGCGCTGGTCGCGCCGCCCGTGGAGGCCGCTGCCGCGCCGCCGCCCGTGCCGGGGGCCGAGGTCTCCCCGGTCATGGACCCGCAGCGGGCGATCGACTACTGGACGGCCAGGAAGCAGTCCAAGGCCGACGCCATCGACCTGCCGGAGAACGTGGTCATCCCGCGCTCGGCGGGGGAGTGGGCGAGCGTGCCGAGGAACAAGCGGCTGACGCCGGGCGCCGACGCCAACGGCTACGGCCGGATGGACCGGCCCTACCGGCGGGCGCACGACAGCCGGGCCACCGGCCGCCTGTTCTTCCTGGACGCGGCCGGAAGCCGCAGGTCGTGCACCGGCGCGGTGATCCGCTCGGCGCGCGGGCTGCTGCTGGTGACCGCCGCGCACTGCGTGTACGGGGTGCCCGGCCGGGGCGGGCAGGGCAGGTGGTCGCAGAACATCGCGTTCGTGCCCGCGTACGACGGCCGGGCCGAGAACCCGCGCGACCGCGCGCCCTACGGCGTGTGGGGCGCCCGGCGCGTGTGGAAGCCGCGGCCGTTCACCGGCGTGTCCCCCTTCGACTGGGACTCCATCTACGACCTGGCGCTGATCGAGGTCGGCCGGCGGGGCGACACGACGCTGCAGGACGCGGTGGGCGGGTTCACGCCGGTGCGCAACGAGGGCGGCGGCCACACCGTCACCAGCCTCGGCTACCCGAGCGACGCCCCGTACGACGGCACCCGCCAGCTCTGGTGCCTGGCCAGGACCCGGCTGTGGCCCGGCCACGCGCTGCGCGGGACCGGCGGGCGGATGCGCACCGACAACTGCCACCTGTACGGCGGCAACAGCGGCGGCCCGTGGCTCGACAGGGACGGCGGCCTGCTGCTGGGAGTGCTCACCTCGGGGGCGAACGACGAGGCCGGCCACGGCTACGCGGTGGCGAACCCGCTCGGCCGGGAGAGCTTCGGCGCGATGATCCGCAGGGCCGACCCCCGAGGCGTGTACGACGCGCTGTCGGTGGAGGGCTCCGGCACCGGCCGCCGGGTCACCGCGACCGTGACCATGCGCGGGCTGATGGCGGCGGCCCGGGTGCCGGTCACGTTCACGCTCCCGCCCGGCGCGCGGGTGGGGTCCGCGCCCGGCTGCGCCGCGGCGGGCCAGCGGGTGACGTGCGTGCTCCCGCTGGTCCGCCCGGGTCATCCGGTACGGGTGAGCGTCCCGATCCGGGTCCGCGACGCCGGCCGCGACAGCGTGACCGTGTCCGTGGGGTCGACCTTCCTCGACCGCGACCGGCGCGACGACAGGGACAGGTTCCGGCTCTCCTCAGGGTGAGGCGGTCCCGCCCAGGGAGCCGGACAGCAGGTCCAGCAGGGGTTCGCGGCGGTGGCAGTGCTCCAGCGCGAACGAGTCGGCCAGCGCGGCGAGCTCACTGTCGTCGAGGCCCCTGAACAGCTCGGCGTACTCGGGCAGCAGCGCCTGGGCGATGAGGATGTGCCGGATCAGGTCGTCGGTCTGGTAGCGGGCGCCCCACGGGTACGGGTCCCAGGTGGGGAACTCGGTCTCCACCAGGGCGTGCAGCGGGGCGAGCGCGTCGGCGCACTCCTCCATGGTGGAGCCCCACCGGTCCGCGCCGAGCCGCCGCTTCTTGTCGATGAACGGGCCGAACCTCTCCAGGTACGGCCCGCCCGCGCACACCAGCCCCTGCAGGCCCACGTCCTTGTAGGTCCACAGGGACCAGCCGGCCTCGTGCCGGTCGTAGATCTCCAGCTGGTCGCGGAGGATCTGGTAGCGCTCGGCGTCCCGCTCGGGGTTCCCGGTGTAGACGGGCCCGAACTCGCCGACCCAAAGCGGGGTCCCGGTCTCGCGCTGGAACCGCGACCGCTGCCGGAACGTGTGCTCCAGCTCGTCCTTGTCACACCACCGGCCGTGCGTGTAGCCGGGGTAGCCGCCGCCGTGGGCGAACCCGGCCATGGCGTAGTCGTGACAGACGAACACCGTGTTCTCGTACACCTCCCGGAAGATCGAGAAGTCGGTCGAGTACGTGTTGCCGTCCAGGAACAGCACGTGCCGGGGGTCGGCCGCGCGCACCGCCTTGACCAGCCGGTCGTAGAACGGGCCGATGACCTTGCCGCTCGGGTCCCCCGGTTCGTTGGCCGGGTTGTAGCCGGCCACCCACGGGTTGTCCCGGTAGTGGTCGGCGAGGGCCTCCCACAGGTGCACGGCCCGGTCCTGGAAGTGGCGGTGCTGCCAGAAGGCGGCCACGTGCGTCGGGTTGTCGGAGTGCCAGTGCTGGTTCTGCGAGCCTGGCAGCGCGTGCAGGTCGATCACGCTGTAGATGCCGTGCCGGCCGAGCAGGTCGACGACCCGGTCCAGGTGGCGGAAACCGTACTCGATGATCTCGAAGGGCCGGTCGTCCGACTCGAAGTGCCGATAGCTGATCGGGATGCGGACGCAGTTCATGCCCAGCCCGGCCAGTAACGCCGCGTCCTGCTCGGTGAAGAAGGAAGACAGCAGCCGGTCGAAGAAGAACGCGGCACGTTCCTCGCCCAGCACCTGACGCACCGCCGTGCGCATCGACGACTCGTTGGCCGGATAGCCGGTGATGAAGTTCTCCAGGTTCATCCAGCCGCCCAGCCCGACGCCGCGCAGGCGTACGGGCCGGTCGTCGGCCGTGCGGAGCTGAGCTCCGGAGACGTGCAGCATGGTCACCCTTTCGTCGCTCCCGCTGTGAGACCACCGATGAGGTGGCGTTCCGCTATGGCGTAGAACCCCAGTGCGGGCACCATGGCCAGCACGAGATAGGCGAGGACCCGGGCGGTGTCGGTGCTGTACTGGCCCTGGAACTGCTGGATGCCGAGCGGGAGCGTCCAGCTCAGCTCGTCGCTGAAGACCACCAGCGGGAGCATGAAGTTGTTCCAGCTGCCGACGATCGCCAGCACCGACACGGTGGCCAGCGCCGGGCGGGCCATCGGCAGCAGGATCCGCCAGAAGAAACCGAACGGTGAGCAGCCGTCGATCGTGGCCGCCTCCTCGATCTCGCCCGGGATGCTCCTGAAGAACTGGCGCAGGATGATGATGGTCAGCGGCAGGCCGAACGCGGCCTGCACGAGGATCACCCCCATCGGGTTGTCCAGCAGGTTCAGGGTGCGCAGCATCACGAAGATGGGCAGGATCGCGACCGCGAACGGGAACATCAGGCCCGCCGTGAACAGCGTGAACAACGCCTCCCTGCCCCGGAAGGCGAAGCGGGCGAAGACGTACGCGGCCAGCGCCGACAGCGCGACGACCAGCACGGTCGTGGCGACCGCGATGAACGTGCTGTTCCAGACCTGGCGCCAGAACGATCCCGTGGCCAGCACCTCGGTGTAGTTGCCGGTCTCCCACGGGCTGGGCGGGCCGAACGGGTTCACCGAGAGCTGCTGGGTGCTCTTGAAGCCGCCGAGCAGGGCGTACACCACCGGGATGAGGATGAACGCGCCGACGATCCAGGCGATCGCGTGCAGCGGCAGGGTCGGACGTCTCATCGCTTCCCTCCCATGGCGGTGGTCGCGCCCTCCAGGTCGCGCCGCATGACCAAGCGCTGGTAGCCGAGGGCGAAGATGAGGCTGAGCCCGAACATGACCACGCTGATGGCGCTGGCGTAGCCCACCTGCGCGCGTTCGAAGCCGAGCGTGAACATGGTGACGGCCAGCGTCTCCGACGCGTGCGCCGGGCCGCCCTCGGTGAGGATCCAGACCAGGTCGAACAGCTGGATGGTGTAGATGACGGAGAGGAACACGCTGATCCTGATCGTGGGTCCGAGCAGCGGCAGCGTGACGTACCGGAAGACCTTCCAGCCGGCCGCCCCGTCGATCTTGGCGGCCTCGATCAGCTCGTTGGGGATGTTCTGCCGCCCGGCCAGATAGATCATCATGTGGAAGCCGAAGTACTTCCAGGTCATCACCAGGAAGATCGACCAGAGGGCGCTGTCGGGGTGCGAGAGCCACTCCGACTCCAGCCCCAGCGGGCCCAGGATCCTGTTGGCGATGCCGTTCTCCGGTGACAGGATCAGCGAGAACAGCACGCCGGTGATGACTTCCGACAGCACGTACGGCGCGAAGAACACCAGCCGGTAGAACGCCCGCCCCCGGATGCGCTGGTGCAGCAGCATCGCGATGCCCAGCGCGAACGGAAGCTGGATCACCAGGGTCGCCACGATCACCAGCAGCAGGTTCCCCAGGTCGGTGTAGAAGATGCTGCTGCTGAAGAGCCTGGTGAAGTTGTCGAAGCCGATGAAGTCGGTGGGCAGCCCGCCGAAGCCGTTCCACTTGAACGCGCTGGCGTACATGGCCACCAGGATCGGGGCCACCACGAGCAGCAGGAACAGTGCCAGTGCCGGGAGGACGAACAGGGCTATCGTCAGCCGGTTCCTGGGCCTGCCGGGCCTGCGGTGGCGACGCGGGCCGGCCGCAAGCGTCTCCGCTTCCGGCCGGCGGGTGACGGTCGTCATTCGCTCTCGCTCTTGGCCACTTCGGTGATGTCCTGCGCCACCTGCTCCGGGGTCTTGGTGCCGGCGATCAGCTCGGCCACGCTGTCGTTCACCTCGGCGCCGACGGCCGGCGGGTACGCCTGGTCCAGGTAGAGCTGGAACCCGGTGGCGCTCGCCAGCGAATCGGCCACGACCTTGAGGTTCTCGTCCTTGACCGCGCTCTCCTCACCCTTGAGCACGGGGAGGACGCCACCGGACTCGACGGTGTTGGTGTGGTTCTCGGTGTTGGTCAGGAACTTGACCAGGTCGAGGGCCTCCTTCGGCGCGTCGGCGCCCACGGCCATGCCGCCGCCTCCGCCGAACGCCTCGGTGATGGCGCCCTTACCGCCCTCGACCTCGGGGAACGGGAAGAAGCCGAGGTCCTTGCCGAGGCCCTTGCCCGAGTCGTCCTGCACCGTCGGGGCCCACTGGCCCATCAGCTCCATCGACGCCTTGCCGTTGGCGACGCTGGCGGACTGGCCGTCAGGGGTCGAGTAGCCGGCCCCGAGGAAGCCCCGCTGGAACGGCTGCAGGTCGACCAGTGCCTTGAGCTGCTGGCCCGCCTGGACGAACTCGGGCTTGGTGAAGTCGTGGTCGACACCCGCCTGCTGGAGCGCCGGCAGCCCGGCGATGCGCATGGCGAGGTAGGCCCAGTAGTAGTGGCCCGGCCACTTCTCCTTGCCGGCCAGCGCGATCGGGGTGACCCCGGAGGCCTTCAGCTTCTGGACGGCGTCGAGGAAGCCCGTCCAGGTGGTCGGCGGCTCGGTGATGCCGGCCTTCTCGAAGTGCTTCTTGTTGTACCAGAAGCCCACCATGCCGATGTCCGTCGGCAGCGCGTAGGTCTTGCCGTCGAACTGGTAGGCGGCCAGTGCCGCCGTGGTGAACGTGCCCAGCTCCGACGCGACGTCGGCGCTGATGTCCTTGACCAGGCCCGCGTCGATCTGCTGCTTCAGCACGCCGCCGCCCCAGGTGGCGAAGACGTCGGGGGCCTTGCCCGACTGGGTCAGCGTGGTGAGCTTGGACTTGTACGCCTCGTTCTCCAGGACCGTCATCTTGACGGTGACGTTCGGGTTGGCGGCCTGGAACTCCTTGGCCCGCTTCTCCCAGATGCCCTTCAGCGGATCGGAAGTCGACAAGTGCCACCATTCGAGTGTGACCTTGCCGGGGGAGCCGCCCTCGGGCTCCGTGGTGGCGGTCTGTCCGCCTCCGCAACCGGCTAGCAAGACCGCTGCCGCGATGAATGCGCAGGTTCGCTTCACAGGGGTTCCCTCCTCGGCTGGCGAAAGTTTCGTGAACCCCCCGATAATTTCGCATTTCGGAGCATAGGTAACCGCTGTGCGGAGAGTCAATAGCCTTGTCAGTTGAGATCGGATCACCCCCCGTTATCCGGACTCCGAAAGTTTCGGATAAACTCCGGATCATGTCTGGGAAGAGGCGGGTGACGATCGCCCTCATAGCCGAAGAGGCCGGGGTGTCCATCCCCACGGTGTCCAAGGTGATCAACGGCCGGCCCGAGGTCGCCCCGGCGACCCGCCATCGCGTCGAGCGGCTGCTGCACAAGCACGGCTACCAACGGCGCATCAGCCAGGACGAGAGCCCCGCGGGGCTGGTCGACCTGGTCTTCACCGAGATGGAGTCGCCCTGGGCGATGGAGATCGTGCGCGGCGCCGAGAGCGCCGCCCACGAGGCCGGCGCCAGCGTCGTCATCACCGTCCTGCACACCCACGCGGGGCCGGGCCGCGACTGGCTGGAGCGGCTCGCCGGCCGCCGCACCGACGGCGTGGTGATCGTCGCCTCCAAGCTGTCGGTCGGCGTGCAGGATCAGCTGAGCGCCCGCTCGCTGCCGTTCGTCGTGGTGGACCCGGAGGGCGAGCCCGCTCCCGGCGTCGTCTCGGTCGGCGCGACCAACTGGAACGGCGGCCTGGCGGCCACCCGCCACCTGCTGGAGCTGGGCCACCGCCGGATCGGCATGATCAGCGGCCCCGCCGACATGCTGTGCAGCCAGGCCCGCATCGACGGCTACCGCGCCGCGCTGGAGACGGCGGGGGTGCCGCTCGCGCCCGAGCTGATCCGGCGCGGCACGTTCATGGTCGACTCCGGCCACGACCACGGCCACGCCCTGCTCTCCCTCGACGACCCGCCGACCGCGATCTTCGCGGGCAGCGACATGCAGGCGTTCGGCGTCTTCGAGGCGGCCCGCCAGCGCGGCCTGCGGGTTCCCGAGGACCTCAGCGTGGTCGGCTTCGACGACATCCCGCTGGCCAAGTCCGCCTGGCCGCCGCTGACCACCGTGCGCCAGCCGCTGCAGGAGATGGCCGCGCTCGCCACCCGCACCGTGCTGGCCATGCGGCGCGGCGAGGCGCCCGAGGCCCGTCGCGTCGAGCTGGCCACCGATCTGATCGTGCGCGAGAGCACCACCCCGCTGCCCGCCTGACCAAGCGTTTCGGCCCTGCCGGCGAGGGCAGCCGCAGGGCCATGATGCGCAGACTCGTGACCGGGGCCCTCAGCGGCGCCCTCGCCACCGTGACGATGAGCGCGGTCATGCTGGCCGGCGAGAAGGCCGGCCTCATGCCCGGCCAGCCTCCCAAGCACATCGTCCGCGGCCTGCTGCCCGGCAGCGATCGACGCCCCAAACCCGGCGAGCGTCCGCTGGGCGCGCTGGCCCACCTCGGCTTCGGCGTCACCTTCGGCGCGGCCTTCGCCCTGCTCTCCCGCGACCCCGCACGCCGGGTGCCGTTCGGCGTCGCCTACGCGCTGGCGATCTGGGCGGTCAGCTACCAGGGCTGGGTGCCGCGGCTGAGCCTCCTGCCGCCGATCGCGCGCGACCTCACCGGCCGTCCCGCCGTGATGGCCGCGGGACATGTCGTGTACGGGGCCACGCTCGCGGCCCTGCTCAACCGTTTCGAACCCGCCGGCGGCTCACCCGCGCGCGAGGAGCTCGCTCAGAAGGAGTCCCAGCCGGCGTTCTCGTAGCAGCCGGTCACCCTGGCCAGCAGCGCCTCGTCCACCTTGAGCCGCAGGTCGTCCACCCGGTCCACGGCCACCACGCCCCACGAGTTCGTCAGGAAGACGAGAGGGAAACCGGGCAGGTCGGCCACCCGCAGCACCCGGCGCCCGCACGGCACGCCCGCCCGCGCCAGCTCGGCCTCCAGCACCTGCATGGTGATGCCGCGCAGCATCGGCGCGTCCGGCCAGATCACCCGGTCGCCGTCGAAGCACCCCAGGTTCGTGATCCCGCCCTCCGAGATCACCCCGTCGTCCGAGGTCAGCAGCGCCTCGTCGTACCCTTCACGCTCGGCGAGCCGGCCCAGGTAGCCCTGCGGGAAGCCGCCGGTGTGCTTGATGTGCGGCAGGAAGCGCTGGTAGCGGACCGACTTCAGGCCCTTCGGGGTCGCGGCCGGCCACACCGGCGCATCGGAGACGGCGATCACCCGCACCCCGCCCGCGTCGCACACGAACACCCGCACGCTCGCGTCCACCGCCTCCAGCGCCCGGACGGAGGCCAGCACCCGATCCAGGTCGAGCTCCTGACCGAACAGCTCCCGGGTCGCCCCGGCCAGCCGGTCCAGGTGCCGCGCCAGCCCCCGCACCTTCCCGCCGCGCACCTGCATCGCCGTGAAATGCCCGTACCGCGCGGACATGGCGAGCGCCACGTCGCCCGCCTCCGCCGGCCGCCCGTCGATCACCGCACCCATCAGGCCCCCCACTCCGCCTTGTCACGCCGCTCGCAGGATTATCCACGCTGAAATATTCAGCGCGCTCTTTTTGAAAGTTTCGGTCTCCGGAACGGTGTCACCCGCTGCCGGACGGGCTCGTAAGGTCGTGGACCATGACGACGGAGTTGGACGGGCTCGCGGAGCGGCTGCGGGCCTTCGCACGGGCCCGTGACTGGGAGCAGTTCCACACGCCGAAGAACCTGGCCATGGCGCTGGCGGGCGAGGTCGGCGAGCTGGTGGCGGAGCTCCAATGGCTGACCCCCGACGAGTCCCGCGCCCCCGACCCGGAGGCCCTGTCCCGCATCACCTCCGAGCTGGGCGACGTCACCGTCTACCTGGTCCGCCTCGCCGACGCCCTGGGCGTCGACCTGGTCGCCGCGGCCCACGCCAAGCTGGACATCGGCGAACGCCGCTACGACCCCGCCCACTACCGCGGCTCCGCCCGCAAAGCCCCGCCCCTCCCACCCGAAGACCACCACCCCTGACCCTTCCTCCCCCGTACTGACCACGGACGGTGCCTGCCGTGAGGAAGGGCACACCCTCTCCCCACGCCGACCCGGGACCACGGTCACGCTCCTTGAGTGGCGCAGCCCGCAGGACTCCACCACCCCGCCTCGCACCGGCCGCGGAGCGATGGGCCTTCGGTGGTACGGGGCGCCACCCCTGCCCACCCCGGCCGGGGAGGGCAGGGGCTGGCGGGCGTATCCCTGGAAACCCTCCTCGCCCACCGCCCTCCCGTGCACGGGCACGAGGGCGCATAGGGTGGCGGGCATGCGTTTCGGGGTGCTGGGGCCGCTCGCCGTGTGGACGGATGCCGGTGAGCCGGTGACCGTGCCCGGGCTCAAGGTGCGCGCGCTCCTCGCCGACCTGCTGGTGCACGAGGGCCGCGCGGTCTCCGCCGACCGCCTGGTCGAAGACATGTGGGGCGACGACCACCCCGGCAACCCGGTGGGCGCGCTGCAGGTACGGGTCTCCCAGCTGCGCAAGGCGCTGGAGGACGCCGAGCCCGGCGGCAAGAACCTGGTCGTCTCCACGGCCCCCGGCTACCGGCTGGCCGCGGCCGACGTCGACGCCGCGCGCTTCGCCGGTCTGCTGGCGCGGGCCGAGGCGACGGACGACCCGCGCACCCGCGCCGCCCTGCTCGCCGAGGCGCTGGACCTGTGGCGGGGCCCGGCGTACGCGGACTTCGCGGACGAGGAGTTCACCAGGTCCGCCGTCGTACGGCTGGAAGAACAGCGGCTGACCGCGCTGGAGCTGCGCGCGGAGGCCCGGCTGGAGCTGGGCGAGCACGGGCTGCTGGTGGGCGAGCTGGGTGACCTGGTCGCCCGCCATCCGCTGCGCGAGCGGCTGCGGGCGGCCCACCTGCGCGCCCTCTACCGGGCGGGCCGACAGAGCGAGGCGCTGGCCGGCTACGCGGAGCTGCGCGAGCGGCTGGCCGAGGAGCTGGGGCTCGACCCGAGCCCCGACCTGGCGGCCCTGCACCAGGCGATCCTGAACCAGGACCCGGCACTGAACGGCCCCGCCGAACGCCCGGCGACCAACCTGCCCGCCTCCCTCAGCAAGCTCATCGGCCGGAGCGAGGCACTGGCCGAGGTACGGGCGCTGGTGGGGGAGGAGCGGCTGGTCACGCTCACCGGCACCGGCGGGGTCGGCAAGACGCGGCTGGCGCTGGAGGTGGCGACCGAGCTGACGGCCGACTTCCCCGACGGGGCGTGGCTGGTGGAGCTGGCCCCGCTCGACCGGCGGACGGTTGCGCTGCCCGAAGCGGTCATGGCGGCGCTCGGCATCCGGCAGGACGACGCGGCCTCGCCCGCCGACCGGCTGGCCGACGCGCTGCGGGGCCGCCGGATGCTGCTCGTGCTGGACAACTGCGAGCACGTCGTGGAGCAGGTCGCCGAGCTGACCGCGCGGCTGCTGCGCGCCGCGCCGGGGCTGCGCGTGCTCGCCACCAGCAGGGAGCCGCTCGCGGTGGACGGCGAGACGCTGTGGGCGGTGCCGCCGCTCGGTCTGCCGGACAGCACCGACCTGGAGGTCATGGCCGAGTCCGACGCGGTGCGGCTGTTCGTGGCGCGGGCGGCGGCGTCGGCACGCGGGTTCGTGCTGGACGCGGGCAACGCCCAGGCGGTGGCGCAGCTCTGCCGCCGCCTCGACGGCATCCCGCTCGCGCTGGAGCTGGCCGCCACCCGGGTGCGTGCACTCGGCGTGCAGGGGGTGGTGGAGCGGCTCGACGACCGGTTCCGGTTGCTGGCGTCCGGTCAGCGCGGCGCGCCCGCCCGCCAGCAGACGCTCATGGCGGTGATCGACTGGAGCTGGGCGCTGCTCAGCGAGCAGGAGCGGACGGTGCTGCGGCGGCTGGCCGTGCACGTCGACGGATGCACGCTGGAGGCCGCCGAGGCGGTCAGCCCGGATGAGGACGTGCTCGACATGCTGGCCCGGCTGGTGGACCGGTCGCTGGTGGTGGTCGTCGAGGGCGCCGCGGGCGTGCGCTACCGGCTGCTGGAGTCGGTGGCCGAATACTCCCTGGCCCGCCTCGCCGACGCGGGCGAGACCGAGTGGGTACGGGCGGCGCACGCACGCTGCTATCTGGCCCTCGCCGAGCAGGCCGAACCTCACCTGTACGGTCACGGTCAGCGGGCCTGGCTGCAGCGGCTGGACCAGGAGAGCGCCAACCTGCGGGCCGCCCTCGGCACGGCCGTCGAGCACGGGGCCACGGACGTGGCGCTGCGGCTGGTGAACGCCCTGGCGTGGTACTGGTTCCTGCGCGGCCGCCTGGCCGAGGCCCGGCGTTCCCTGGAGACGGCCCTGTCCGGCGCCTCGGACAGTGAGGCGGCGGCGCGGGCGGCCGGATGGTTGACCGGGTTCACGATGCTGCTCGGCGAGGAGGTCGACCACGAACCGGTGTTTGCCCGGATCCAGGACCCGGCCGCGCGGGCCAGGGCCATGCTCTTCGCCGGCCTGGTCGTCCTCGACCTGCCGACCAGCGAGGAACTCGTAAGCAGGGCGCTGGAGGCGTGCCGCGCCGCCGGCGACCGGTGGGGCGTCGCCGCCGCGCTCAGCAGGCAGGCCAGGTCCGCCTTCGCCAGGAGCGAGCAGGAGACGCTCAAGAAGGTGGGCGAGGAGAGCGCCCGGATCTTCCGCGAGCTCGGCGACAGGTGGGGCGTGCTCCAGGCCACCGAATGGCTCGCCGCGCTGGCCCAGAGCGTCGCCGACGACGCGCGCGCCAAGGAGCTGTTCGCCGAGGGCCTCGGCATGGCCGAGGAGCTGGGGCTCTGGCCCGAGGTCGCCCGCCGCACCGCGTGGCTCGGCTGGCTGGCCATGTACGAGGGCGACCACGTCCGGGCCATGGAGCTGTGCGGCAGGGCCATGCGGCTGGCGATCTCCCACGGCTACCGGGAGGGCCGGATGATGTCGGAGATGGGCTTCGCCTTCGCCGCCCACCGGGCCGGTGAGCTCGACCTGGCCGAGAAGCACCTGCTCAACCTGCTCGACGGCGTCCCGCGCGGCCCCGGCGCCGAACCCGCCCTGCACCTGCCGTCCACCCTGAGCACCCTCGGCCTGGTCACCGAGCAGCGTGGCGACTGGGCCACCGCGCTGGAGATGCACCGGGAGGCGTACGACGCGTGCCGCAAGCTGGGCGACCCGCGCACCACCGCGTTCACCGTGGAGGGCATGGCCGGCGCGCTGGCGGCGGGCGGCTCCCACGCGGCCGCCGCCCGCCTGCTCGGTCTCGCCGCGGCGGCCCGTGACCGCCATCAGACACCCCCGGTGCTCTCCGAACAGGAAGATCTCGCCCGGATCAGCGCCGCATGCCGGAAGGCGCTGGGCGAGCGGGAGTTCACGGCCGCGTACGAGGAAGGCACGAAGCTCGACCTGGGCGACGCGCCCGCGGCGCTCTGACCTCACCCCGGCCGGGCAACTCTCAATCACGATCTCGTACGAGCCGGTCCGCGCCGTCGGGGGCATGTGTCGCGCGCGGGGCTCACGATCCCCCGCACCGGGCCTTGCGGCTAGGCTGCGCGGGTGGACAGCGCAGAACTCAAGGAACGCGTACGCGAGCTGCGGGCCGAGGGCCGCTCCCCCAAGGAGATCGCCCGCGCGCTCAAGGTGCCCCCGTCGGCCGTCGCCCCGCTGGTGCGGGCCATCGCCGCCGAGGACGCCGCGGCGGGCGGCGACGAGCGGGAGCCCGAGCTGGCCGGTTGCTGGATGAGCGTCGGATGGAGCAACGGCCTCGGCGTCGACCCGGCCCGCGGCTGGGCCGACGAGGCGCCCGACGCCGACGGCGGCATGGTGTCGGTGCTGGTGGCCCGGCGTCACACGTGGGACAAGATGACGGTCGCCGGCTACCTGGCCGACGTCTACTGCACCGGCGTCAAGAACGTCATCGGCCCCGACGTGCTCGACGAGCGGGAGCTGGTGCGGTTCAGGGAATACTTCTTCAGCGACTACAAGGGCTTCCAGGAGGTGCCGGTCGAGCTGGCCCGCCACCTGGTCTTCGGCGCCGACGACTACGCCCGGTCGCTGGGCATCGGGTCGCACGAGGAGTTCGAGCGGGTGTCGGCGCTGCTGGGCGCCTGGGAGGGGCCGTCGGCGATCACCTTCGGCCGCGGCGGCAGGCCCTACTACGTGCCGGGCCCGCACGACGACGCCCCGAAGGTGATCAGGATCCTGCGCAGGAAGCTCTCGTACGACGAGTTCGACTACGACATCTAGCCGGGACGAGTCGCTCTTCCGTGGGCACGCCGTGCATCCCCGATCAGCACGGCGCCCCCGGTAGGCGTGCCCGCCTAGGCCTTCTCGCTGGAGAACCTCTCCCACGCCGACTGGCGGGCGGTGCCGAGGGCCTCGCCGATCCGCGCCCAGGAGACGCCCCGGTCGCGCAGCCGGTCGACCCAGACCTGCAGGTTGGCGTCGACCTGGGCGCTGACGGCCGCGACGCGCGGCAGCAGGTCGAGGATCTCCTCGTCGGACATGGTGTCCGGCCAGGGGATCTCGGCGGGCGCCGACGCCTGCGGCAACTGCAGGATCTCGTTGCACAGCCCGACGCATTCGTTGCAGATGTAGACACCGGCACCCGCGATCATCTTCTCCACCTCGTCCTTCGACTTGGCGCAGAACGAGCAGCGGATCTCCAGATCGCGTGCGGGGGATTCGGCCATGGGAACCTCCAAGGGTTGTCAGGTCTGGCCTGACGCTCAAGCTAGCCCGTCAGGATCGACCTGACAAGGCCCGGATTCCCGATACGGTGGCGTTACCTGCCTGGCACCGCGCCCCGCCGAGGGCGTACGCTCACCGCACTTCATGACGAAGGAGCACGACATGGCCGAGTCACGGGAGCACAGGTTCGTCGGCACGCGCGGCGAGAACGTCGTACGCGAGTGGCCAGACGAGCGCCCCCGCTACGCCGTCGTCCTCGTGCACGGCTACGGGGAGCACATCGGCCGGTACGAGCACGTCGCCGACGCCCTCGTGCGCCACGGCGCCGCCGTCTACGGCCTGGACCACATGGGACACGGCAAGTCGCAGGGCGAGCGGGTGCTGATCGACGACTTCGAGGACGTCGTGACCGACGTGCACTCGGTGGACGAGCGCGTCCGCGCCGACCACCCCGGCGTGCCCGTCGTGCTGATCGGCCACTCCATGGGCGGCCTGATCGCCGCCCGCTACGCGCAGCGATACGGCGGCAGCCTGGCCGCGCTGGTGCTGTCCGGGCCGGTCATCGGCTCCTGGGCGGTCATCCCGCAGTTGCTCGAGCTCGACCCCATCCCGGAGATCCCGATCGACCCGGCCACGCTCTCCCGCGACCCCGCCGTCGGCGCCGCCTACGCCGAGGATCCGCTGGTGTGGCACGGCGCGTTCAAGCGGCCCACGCTGGAGGCGCTCGCCACGACCTTGGAGGCGATCGCCAAGGGCGGCGCGTTCGGGCCGCTGCCCACGCTCTGGATCCACGGCTCCGACGACCAGCTCGTCCCGCTGTCGGGCACCCGCCCTGGCATCGAGGCCGTCAAGGGCGCCGACTTCGCCGAGATCATCTACCCGGAGGCCCGGCACGAGGTCTTCAACGAGACCAACAAGGACGAGGTGCTGGCCGACGTGACAACCTTCATCGACCGCGCCCTCGTTTCACGCGGCGCATAACGGCCCGCCCGCCGGGCAGGCCGCTTTGTCGGGCCACGCGTGCCCAGGCGTGGCCGTTCGCTCAGGCCACGCGCACCCAGGCGTGGCCCGACCCCCGGGTCCTGGAGAGCTCCACCTTCCAGCACCCGGGCGCGGGGAACACCCACCCGGTGCCCCACTCGTAGCCGGGCCGCTGCCAGTTGGACCCGCCATGGTCCTCAAGCCACACCAGCTTGGCCCGCTTCCCACCCGGACCCGTCGCCGAGACCTTGAGCGGGCCGTCCCCGGTCATCCGCCACACGATCTTCACCTCGGCCCCCGCCTTGAACGGCACCTCGGCGAAGAGCAGCCCCCACAGCTCGGCGTCCGCGGACGTGCCCCGCAACTCGGGGAAGCCGTTGGCCGACATGAGCAGCTCGGTCCCGTTGCACGTCTCCCCGGTCCGCGTCGGGGTGGGGGTGGCCGCTGTGGTGATGTCCGGTGTGGCCGCCGCTGCCGTACCCGGCGCGTCCGTCCCCGCTGCCGTGCCCGATGGGCTCGTCCCCGCGGTCTCGCCCGTACCCGCCCCGCACCCGCCGGCCAGTAACGCCACCACGGCCACCATCGCCCAAACCCGCACCGGCACTCTCCTCCGAACTCGCTCCACCCTCCTCCTACCGAAGTACGGCGGGAAAGGTTCCTCACGGGACCGACGTTCGTTTCCTCCTGCGCCATGGCGCCCGTCCGGGGTGAGCCGCGCATAGCGACGGCCACCACCGCGACCACCGTCGGCAGCCCCGCAGCCGTCACGCGGAGCCCCACCCCCGAACGCCGCCACCCCGATCACCAGCGGCCGGCCCCGCCCGATCCGGTCGCCCATCGTGACCAGAGATCCGGCGACCATGAACCCTGGGCCCCAGCCGCTCGCCCCAGAAGGTGGTCGCGGCCCCGATGAGTTCCGCCCGCGCGGCAGGTCTGTGTGGCGAACTGGCAGCCCTCCCCGACTCTGGAGACACCCATGACGAGCACACCAGGAACCGGCCGCCCGCCCGTCGTCGACCTCGCCACCTGGCAGGCCGCCCGCGACGAGCTCCTGCTGCGCGAGAAGGCCCACACCCGCGAGGGCGACGCCATCGCCGCGGCCCGGCGGCGGCTGCCGATGGTGGAGTTCGACGGCAAGACCGAGGTCGTCGGCCCCGGCGGTCCGATCCCGTTCCTCGACCTGTTCCAGGACCGCGACGAGCTCGTGGTCTACAAGCACATGTGGTACGACGGAGCGCCCCACCAAGGGCAGTGCGAGGGCTGCACCAGCGCGGCCTGGCACCTGAAGGACGCCGTCTACCTCAACGCCCGCGGCGTCTCGTTCGCCGTGGTCACCACGGGCCCGTGGGAGGAGGTGGCCCCGTACCTCTCCTTCATGGGCTACGAGCAGCCGTGGTACTCCGTACGCGGCATCGAGGAGCCGATCGGCGGCGCCATGGGCTACCTGACCTGCTACCTGCGCGACGGAGACCGGACGTTCCTCACCTACTCCACGACGGGCCGCGGCAACGAGCGTGCCATCCTCTCCACGGGCCTGCTCGACATGACCCCGTACGGCCGCGGCGAGACGTGGGAGGACAAGCCCGAGGGCTGGCCGGAGGGACGCGAGGCGAGCTGGTCATGGCGCTCCGACCCGGACGGCAGCCCGAGCTGGGGCCCCACCAGCCGCCCGGTCCCGCAGTGGAGCCGCCCCGGCGTGACCCCCGCCCAGACCCTGGGCCGTCGGGGCCACCACCACTGACCGCCGCCTGCGCGCCGATGGGCGGAGTTTCACCCGTGACCTCCGCCCATGCCCACGCACGCGGAGTCACCCCTGACTCCCGCCCATGCCCACACACGCGGAGTCACCCCCGACTCCCGCCCATGCTCAGGCACGCGGAGTCATCACCATCAACCCCGCCACGCCGAGGCACGCGGAGTCACCACCAGTGAGTCCCGCCCAAGGTCCCGCTTCCCCTTCCTCTACACGCGGGCGGGCGGAAAGGTTCTCACGACCTCGGGAAGACCGACGCCCCGAACACGGGCGGGCGGAAGGCCCTCACGACGCCGGGAGTGCCGCTTCCTCCGAGGACTCGGCGGGAGTTCCGGTACGGGGAACGTGTCGTAGCAGGACGACCGTCACCACGGTGACCACCGCCAGCATCACCGCCGCGATCGCCGCCGTCACGTGCAGCCCGCCGATGAAGGCCAGCCGGGCCTGGGCGAGGAACCCGGCCGCGAGTTCGCCCGCGCCCGCCGCCTGCACCGCACCGGCCAGGGTGTCGCGCGCCTCGGCCACCGGCAGGTCGGCCGCCCCGGCCCGGTAGACCGCGGTCCCGAGCGTGCCCAGGGTCGCGAGGCCGAGTGCGAACCCGAACTCGCCGCTGGTCTCGTTCAGCGCCGAGGCCGCCCCGGCCTTCTCCTTCGGCGCCAGCCCCACGATCAAGTCGGTGCCCAGCACCACCATCGGCCCGCTGCCCAGGTTGATCACCGCGAACCCGATGGCCACCATCAGCGGCCCCGACCCCGCCCCCACCTGCGTGAGCAGCACCAGCCCGGCGATGCTCACCACCAGCCCGCCGCCGATGACGTACGCGGGCCTGATCCGCTGCGCCATGGCCGGGGCCGCCAGCGTGCTCAGCACCGAGGCCGCGACGCCCGGCAGCATCCACAGCCCCGCCGTCAGCGGCCCCAGCCCGGCCACGAGCTGGAAGAACTGGGTGATGAAGAGCATCAGCGAGCCCATCAGCAGGGTGCCGGACAGCATCATGCCCAGCGCCGCCCCGAACGCCCGGTCCTGGAACAGCCGCAGATCCATCAGCGGATCGTCCAACCGGCGCTGCCTGCGCACGAACACCACCCCGACCGCCAGCCCGGCCGCCAAGGACAGCAGCGGCACCGGTTCCGGCCCGTGCTTGGCCGCCTCCTTCAGCCCGTACACGATCGGCAGGATCGCGCCCAGCGACAGCACCACGCTCACCAGGTCGAGCCGCCCCGGCCGCGGGTCGCGGTACTCCGGGAGCAGCACCGGCGCCGTCGCCATCAGCACCAGCATCACCGGCACGCCGAGCAGGAACACCGACCCCCACCAGAAGTGCTCCAGCAGCGCGCCGCCGACCAGCGGCCCGATCGCCGCCCCCGCCACGAAGCACACCATCCAGACGCTGATGGCCGTCGCCCGCTGCCGGGCGTCCTGGAACATGTTGCTGATCAGCGCCAGCGTCGACGGCATCAGCGTCGCTCCGGCCACCCCCATCACGGCCCGCGTCGCGATCAGCATCGCCGGCGACTCCGCGTACGCGGCCAGCACCGACGCCGCCCCGAACGCCGCCGCACCGATCATCAGCAGCCTGCGCCGCCCGATCCGGTCGCCCAGCGTCCCCATCGTGACGAGGAACCCGGCGATCATGAACCCGTAGATGTCGGTGATCCACAGCTGCTCGGTGCCGCTCGCCCCCAGCTCGGCGCTCAGCGACGGCAGCGCCAGCAGCAGTACGAACACGTCGATGGACAACAACAGCGTGGGGCAGGCCAGCACGGCCAGCCCCAGCCACTCCCTCCGGCCCGCCCGAGGCGTCCCACTCATCACAGATCCTCCAGATGTCTTTCGAACACCGGTGCAGACCCGCGACCGTCCGGAAACTCATCGCCCGAGCGCGCGCCGGTAGGCGTCGAGGACCAGACCGTGGAAGTGGTGGACCGCGTGCTCCGACAACCCCGACCCGGCGGGATCGTAGACGATCTTCCCCTGGGTGAACGCGGGGGTGCGCATGCCCCGCTGGACGCTCTCCACCAGGGCGATGTCCTCGACCTGGAGCACCTCGTCGATGTAGCGGATGCTGTCGAGCTCGGCCTGGTCGGGCTCGGCGGTCTCCAGGTAGAAGTCCCAGGTCTCGCGGGTGCGCTCCGGGCCGTCGGGGACGATCTGCAGCACCATGAAGTTGCCCCGCCCGGGATAGCGCAGCAGGCAGGTGTTGGGCCACAGCCACCAGACCGCGTGCTCGGTGACCGTCGCGCCCGACACGTCGTACGCCGAGTTCTCCGACGTGCCGGCCTGGGCCATGTGGCTGGACCAGATGCCGTGGGTGGTGACTTCGTAGGTGCTCATGTCGACCAGGGACACGAAGTCCTTGTGCGCCACGTGGCAGTGGTAGCACTCCAGGAAGTTGTCGACGACGTTCTTCCAGTTGGACGCGATGTCGTAGGTGAGCCGGCGGGCAAGGGTCAGCTTCGCCACGTCCGGCGCCCGCTCCCGGATCTCCGCCTCCAGGTCCCCGGCCTGCTCGCTCAGCGGCGCTGCCCCGGGGTCCAGGTTCACGTACACCATCCCGCCGAACTCCGTCACCTGGATCTGGTCCAGGCACACCGTGGACGGGTCGAACCCCGCCATCCCGTCGGTGTTGCGCGCCCGGCGCAGCCGTCCGCCCAGGTCGAAGTTCCAGGCGTGGTACGGGCACACGATGCTGCGCCGCACCCCCTCACCCGACAGCAGCTCGTGCGCCCGGTGCTTGCACACGTTGTAGAACGCCCGCAGCGTCCCCGCCTCGTCGCGCACGGCCACGATCGGCATTCCGGCCACCGTGCGCGTGACATAGCTTCCCGGCTCGCGCAGCTTCTCCACGTGACACAACCATTGCCACGTACGGGAGAAAACCGCCTTCTGATCGATCGCGAACCACTGGGGGTCGGTGTAGGCGTCGGCCTTCAGGGACATCGAACGCGCTGGGTCAGGATCGTAACCGGCAGAGATGTGATCGAACGCGGCGATCGGGTCGAGCGTCACCGTACCTCCAGGCCTCCGCGAGCCGGAACAAGCACTTCGAGGCTAGAGATCCCTTCAGCGCAGATTCAACCCTCCACCCCGCCACCTGGACCCGGCAGCCATGGCCCGCGCCATGGACGGGCATGGTCCTCACCTCCAGGCGCTCCGCGCCCAACAGCTCAGGCTGCGCTTCCTGGGGGGCGCGGCCCCCCAGACCCGCAGCTCAAACCCCAGCTTCGCCGCCCCGGAAAGGCGTCGGCGCTTCGCGCGCCGAAGCGGATCCACGTTGTGACGCCCGGAGGCGGGAGTGAACGCCGCCTTCCGCCGCCCCTGGTGCGCCAGATATGAACGGTTTTCTCCTGGACGAATCAGGAGTCACTTGAGCTGATATCAGTCACAGATATCGGGCTGAGCAGACCACACTGGAATCAGGCTGAGCAGATCCCGCTGGGGAACTGCATCAGGACATGGACCACCCCGCCCACACATCGATGACGCCACCCAAATGGCTGCCTCACCGCCGGTCCAGGAAACGCCTCACACTCGGGGGTGCAGGGAGCCGGGAGGCCCCCTGCCCAGGGTGCGGGGAGCTCGACTCCCCGCTGATAGGAGCCCGAGCCGATCCGCGCGAAGCGCGCCCACCGCAAGGACCACGCCTTTCACAGCGCGCTCCCAAGAACGCAGAGGCTCAAGAACCGGCCAGCGTGGCCAGGACCTGCTCGCCGTACTTGGCCAGTTTGTTCTCGCCCACGCCGCTGACCGAGCCCAGCTCCGCCAGCGAGGTGGGCCCGAGCGTCGCGATCTCCCGCAGCGTCGCGTCGTGGAAGATGACGTACGCAGGGACGCCCTGCTCCTTGGCCTGGGCGGCCCGCCACGCCCGCAGCCGCTCGAAGACCGGGGCCGCCTCCGCCGGCAGGTCGGCCGCCGCCGGGCGGGATTTCGCCGCGGCGGGCTTGGCGGCGCGGCGGGGGTCGCGGCGGAGGCGGACCTCGCGCCGGCCGCGCAGCACGTCGCCGCTGGCCTCGGTCAGCACGAGGGCGCCGTAGTTGGGCTCGACCGCGAGCAGCCCATGGGCCAGGAGCTGCCGTGCCACCCCGTGCCACTCGGTGTTGCCCAGCTCGGTGCCGACGCCGAACACGGTCAGCGAGTCGTGGCCGTGCTGCAGCACCTTGGCCGTGTTCTTGCCGAGCAGGATGTCGACGATCTGCCCCACGCCGAACTTCTGCCCCCGCTCGCGGGACAGCCGCAGCACCGTGGACAGCATCTTCTGCGCCGGGACGGTGCCGTCCCAGGACTCGGGCGGGGTCTGGCAGGTGTCGCAGTTGCCGCACGGATCGCTGCCCGGCTGGCCGAAGTAGTCGAGCAGCATGGCGCGCCGGCACGTGACGGTCTCGCAGAGGGCGAGCATGGCGTCGAGGTGGAGGGCCTGGCGGCGGCGGTGCTGCTCATCGCCCTCCAGGGCCATGCGCCGATGCTGCACGACGTCCTGCAGGCCGTAGGCCATCCACGCGGTGGCGGGCAGCCCGTCGCGCCCCGCCCGGCCGGTCTCCTGGTAGTAGCCCTCGACGGACTTGGGCAGGTCGAGGTGGGCCACGAAGCGTACGTCGGGCTTGTCGATGCCCATGCCGAAGGCGATCGTCGCCACCACGACCAACCCCTCCTCGCGCAGGAAGCGGGCCTGGTGGTGGGCGCGGGTGCGGGCGTCGAGACCGGCGTGGTAGGGGAGCGCGGGGATGCCGTTCTCGACCAGAAACGCGGCGATCTTCTCGGCGGAGGAGCGCGACAGGCAGTAGACGATGCCGGAGTCGCCAGGGTGCTCGGCGCGGAGGAAGTCGAGGAGCTGCCGCTTGGGCTCGCTCTTGGCGGTGATCCGGTAGTGGATGTTGGGACGGTCGAAGCCGGCCACGAAGTGGCGGGCCTCGACCAGGCCGAGCCGCTCGGCGATCTCGGTGTGGGTGGCCGGGGTGGCGGTGGCGGTCAGCGCGATGCGCGGCACCTCCGGCCAGTGGGTGCGCAGCTCCGACAGCGCGAGGTAGTCGGGCCGGAAGTCGTGGCCCCACTGGGAGACGCAGTGGGCCTCGTCGATGGCGAACAGCGCGATCCGGCCCTTTTGCAGCAGCCGCACCGTCGACTCCAGCCGCAGCCGCTCGGGCGCGAGGTAGAGCAGGTCGAGCTCGCCTGCCAGGAACTCGGCCTCCACCAGCTGCCGCTCGTCGAAGTCCTGCGTCGAGTTGAGGAAGCCGGCCCGCACCCCGAGCGCGGTGAGCGCGTCCACCTGGTCCTGCATGAGCGCGATCAGCGGCGAGATGACCACGCCCACGCCCTGCCGGACGAGGGCGGGGATCTGGTAGCACAGCGATTTGCCGCCGCCGGTCGGCATGAGCACGAGCGCGTCGCCGCCCCCCGCCACATGCTCGATGATCTCCTGCTGCCCCGGCCGGAACGTGTCGTAGCCGAAGACGCGGTGCAGGACCTCGGTGGCTGTATTCATGCGGCTACCTTACGTGTTCGGGATCGCTCGCGAGCCGGGTTCGCCCACGGCGATCGTAGTCGCTGCGAAGGGTCCGCTTATGACCCTTTCGTACGTCGTAACCGGTGGAGGCAGAGGCATCGGGCGGGCCGTCGTGGAGCGCCTGCTGGGGGAGAAGCACACGGTGGTGGCCGTCGAGCGCGACCCTGAGGCGCTCGGCTGGGCCGGCGGGCGGGTGGTCCCGGTGATCGGCGACGCGGCGGACGAGACCGTCGCGGGCCGCGCCGCCGACCTGGCCGAGCAGGCCGGCACGCTCTCCGGCTGGGTGAACAACGCCGCCGTCTTCCGCGACGCCTCGGTGCACACCGCGCCCGTCCACGAGGTACGCGGTCTCATCGCGGCCAACCTGGACCTGGCGGTCGTCGGCTGCGCGGTCGCCGTGCGCCGCTTCCTGGCCGCGGGCACCGGCGGGGCGGTCGTCAACATCACCTCGCACCAGGCCCGCCGCGCGGTGCCGGGCAGCCTGCCGTACGCCACGGCCAAGGCCGGCATCGAGGGCCTGACCAGGGCGCTCGCCGTCGAGTACGGCAAGTACGGGATCCGGGTCAACGCGGTGGCGCCGGGTTCGGTGGCGACCGAGCGGTACGAGAGCTTCCTGGCCGGCCAGGAAGCCGGGGCGGCGGCCGCGGTCGAGCGGGACATGGCCCGGCTGCACCCGCTCGGCCGGGTGGCCGCGACCACCGAGATCGCCGACGCGGTCGCGTACCTGCTCTCGCCCGAGGCGTCCTTCGTCAACGGGGTGACCCTGCCGGTGGACGGGGGCCGTTCGGTGCTCGGACTGGACCCGGAAGCGCGGGAATGAAAACCGTTCTCATTCGGTTGACGGGCACATGAAGAAGAACCTGCACCCCGCCTACCGCCCCGTCGTCTTCCGCGACCCGAGCGCCGGGGTCGCCTTCCTCACCCGGTCCACCGTTACCTCCGGCAGGACGGTGGAGTGGGAGGACGGCCGCACCTACCCGGTGATCGACGTCGACGTGTCGTCGGCGAGCCACCCCTTCTACACCGGCCGCGGGCGCATCCTCGACAGCGCCGGCCGGGTCGAGCGCTTCAACCAGCGTTACGGCCGGACGTGACCGCGAGCCGCCGTACTGAACGCCCCGTCCCTGGGTAGCAGGGGCGGGAGCGGCGGTGGAAGCGGTGGTGATGGACATGGCCCTGTCGGAGCAGGAGCGTCGCATCCTCGAGGAGATCGAGGAAGCGCTGAGACGCGATGACCCGGAACTTGCCAGACGGGTGTCCGGATACCGGGCGCGCCGCCGCCGGCCGCTCCTGCTGCGTGGCTGGTTCATCGCCGTGGTCGTCGTCCTGACCCTGGTCCTACTGGTGCTGGCGGTCGCGCTGGCGTGAGCGCCTGCTCCTGATGACGAGCAGGTCGACGGCGGCGATGATCGCCACGGCCGCTGCGATCGCCGCCTCCCAGGCCCACACCGCCTCTCCCGTGCTCGCCGCCCGGGTGGCGAAGAAGACCGCCGCCGCGGCGCCCAGCACCAGCGCCGCCAGCGACAGGATCCGCCGCAGGGTGTACGGGCTGCGCGCGGTCACCGGCTCGGTGCCCGCGCGGTTGCGCAGCCACATGGTCACACATCCTTTCTGGGGGTCGGGGTCAGGCGAGGCACCGCAGGGCCGACACGAGCCGCGGGCTGAGCCCGTAGTCCTCGGGCAGCCGGCCCACCGTGGCCTCGACGAACTCGGAGTAGGGCAGGGTGGCCTCGGCGTCGCCGGCGTGCACCCAGATCTGCTCGGCCGTCTGCTCGACCTGCACGCTCGTGTCCTGCTCGGCCAGCGCGAACCGGCCGACCGCGACGCGCCAGAACGTCCGGGCGTCCGACTCGTCCTCGGGGACGGGCGCGCCCACGTCGTCGGCGTGCGTGGCGTACTCGGAGTCGTAGTGGAAGACCTGCTTGCCCACCGGATAGGGGCCGGCCATGGTCTCCATCAGGGTGTCGCGGCCGAGCTCGCGCATCCGGCGCCGGGTGTCGCCGTTCTTGTCGCGCCACTCCTGCAGCACCTCGTCGACGGGCAGGCTGCGGCGCCGGCGCACGCACCACTCGTTGAACTCGTTGTAGTCGCCGATGCCCTCCGCCTCCATCAGCCGCCGGAGGTCGTCCAGGGCGCCGTCGAGACAGGCCTGGTTGTAGAGCTCCTCGCCGGCCAGGTGGCCGAGCACGTCACGCACGGTCCAGCCGGCGGCGCGCGACGGGCGCCGCCATCCTTCCTCGTCCAGGCCGGAGAAGAACCGGTCGAGCCTGGCCGCCTCGGCGTCGAAGATGTCGAACGGGTCGTACGCGCGCAGCAGATCCTCTGGCATAACGGGACGCTACCCCCAGGATCCCGGAACTCACCGCAGGTCGGGGGCATGACGAAGGCCCGGCAGGGAACCCGGCCGGGCCTTCGTTCACTGGAGCTCAGTGGTGCTTAGTGGCGCCAGCTGTAGACGCGCACGTAGTCGTTACGGCTCGTGGCGTCGTCGAGCTTGCGGTCGCCCTTGAAGACGGCCTTGTAGGTGCCGCTCCGGTAGGCGCGCTCCTTGGCGTAGAACTTGCCCCACCGGTCGGTGCGGTCGGAGTCGATCCACTTCCAGCCGCTGGAGCCGTTGGCGCGGAAGTAGATGTGGACCTTCTCGCCCCTGGCGCTGCGCCAGTCGTCGCCCCGCTCGTACTGCAGGCGGCCGGTGAAGTAGACGTTCTTGCCCTTGCGGATCTTCGACGGCGAGGCGTTGAAGCTCAGCCGGGTGTCGGCCTTCTTCCAGCCCTTGCGGACGTCGACGAAGAAGTAGGACGTGTCGCGGGCGACACTCTTGCCGTCCTTGTCGAAGGCGACGGCGATGGCGCGCCACTTGCCCTCGGGGTCGTGCGAGGTGAACGGAACCGAGAAGCGCCAGTTCTCCAGCGGCTTGACTTCCTTGGCCCGCAGGGTGCGGGCGTTGCTGCTGGCGGGCTCGACGCTGAGCTCGACCTTCTCCACGTCGGAGCTGGCCCCGACCTTGAAGCTGGCCACGGTCTCGGCGTTGCCCCTGACGACGACCGGGTTCGGCGAGACATCGAGGATCTCGACGGTAGGCGCCTTGGTGGCGGCGACGGCGCCGCCGCCAGTCATCAGCATGGTCCCGCCCGCGAGGGCGGAGACAAGGCCTACGGCGATTTTGCGCATGAGGGTGCTTCTCCCCGTAAATCTTGTGGCAACGACCCGGGATGGCCGCTGCCCTTTACTGCTTAGAGCCACTCTATGGGGCAAAGGTTCGAGAAAATTACGGGAAAAATTTGATCACGGGGATCACCTGCACTGATGGAGAAAAATCCGTTTTGAGGCGACCTGACCGGCTAGAGTCTGGCCCCATGACCGACGTCTACACCCTCGGCGAAGCGCTCGGCGTGGTCTCCAGCGGCCGCGTCCGGCACGAGACCGAGGCCCGGCTGGACGTGACGGGCCCCGAGTTCACCCTGGCCGTGGCGCTGGCGCGACTCGGCCACCGGTGCGCCTACCTGGGCAAGGTCGGCTCCGACGAGCTGGGCGCCCGGGTGCTGACGACGCTGCGCGGCGAGGGCGTGGACGTGGCCGACACGCGCGTCACCGAAGGGGTGCCCACCGGGCTGCTGCTGCGCGAGTCCCGGGTGGGCCGCGAGCCGCTGGTCACCCACTACCGCGCGGGCTCGGCCGGCTCGACGCTGTCCCCCGGCAACGTGCCGATCGACCGGATCGGCGCCGCGCGGATGCTGCACGTCACCGGCGTCACCGCCGCACTCGGCCGGGACCCGCACGACGCCGTGCTGGCGGCCGTGAGCGCGGCCAAGAGCGCCGAGGTGCCGATCTCGTTCGCCGTCGAGTACCGTCCCGAGCTCTGGGCCTCGGTGCGCGACGCCGAGGAGGTGCTCACCGAGCTGGCCTGCCAGTCGCACCTGCTCTTCGTCCGCCAGGACGAGCTGGACCTCATCAAGCCCGCGCTCACCCCCGAGCGCGAGGTCGTGGTCGCCCGCGGCGCCAAGGGCGCGAGCGTGCGGGCCGACCGGATGCGTTACGACGCCCCCGGCCCGCAGGCGCCGGTGGTCGACACCGGCGGGGCCGCGGACGCGTTCGTGGCCGGTTACATCAGCGCCGCCCTGGACGGCCTGACCCCGCCGGAGCGCCTGCACCGCGCCACCCAGCTGAGCGCCGCCGCGGCGTCCTGCGCCAGCGACTGGCAGGGCCTGCCGACCAGGGGCGACCTGTAGTCAACCGCCTGGCTGACCCCGTGGGGCCGCGGCGGGCTAGCATCGGTGCGGTGAAGCGCCTACGCCCGATGCCGCCCGCCCGGCTCGACCCGGCCGCCCGCGCCCTCTACGACAGCATCAACGCGGGCCCCAGGGGCGCCTCGATGCTCGACGAGCAGGGCGCGCTGATCGGCCCCTTCAACGCCATGCTCCTCAGCCCCGCCCTGGGCCACCCCCTTCAGGAGCTGGGCGCCGCCATCCGCTACCGCTCGTCGCTGACGGACCGGTGCCGCGAGCTCGCCATCCTGATCGTCGCCGCCCACTGGTCCAGCGCCTTCGAGCTCGACGTCCACACCAGGCTCGCCACCGGTCTGGGCTTCACCGAGCCGCAGCTCGCCGCCGTCCGTGCCGGGGAGCCCCTGACGCTGGACGACCCGGAGGAGGCCGCGGTCCTCCGCGTCACCCGCGCCCTGGTGAGCGAGGGCGACCTGGACGACGAGGAGTACGCCCTCCTGCCGGAGCCGGCGATCTTCGAGCTGACCACGCTCACCGGCTACTACGCCACCCTGGCGCTCCAGCTCCGCGTCTTCCGCGTCTGACTCAGCCGAGGCCCTCGTAGGCGGCGACCAGCATGCCGAAGGCCCGGTCGTCGCCGAGGCCGCCCCGGTCGAGCATCTGGTTCATCACGTAGGCCACGGTCATCCGGGCGTCGAGGTCGGCCAGCACCATCGAGCCGCCCATCCCGCCCCAGGAGCACGAGCGCTTTCCGGACAGGCCGTAGCCCAGGCCGTAGCGCATGCGCGCGCCGAACACCCGGTCCGCGCCCGCGTACTGCTCCTCCAGCGCACGCGCGCAGCCTTCCGGTGAGAGCAGCCGCACCCCGCCGACGGTGCCGCCGCAGGCCAGGACGGCCTGGACGAGGGCGACCGAGCGGGCGTTGCCGTGCCCGTTGGCGGCGGGGAGCTCGGCCCGCCGCCACGCGGCGGTGTTCGCCACCTCCGGCCGCACCGGCGGGTTGGCCGGAGGATGCGAGCGCAAGGACGGCGGCGGGAGGACCGGGGCGACCCGGTGGTCGTGCTCGGGCGGCAGGCCGATGTGGAAGTCGGCGCCGAGCGGGCCGGCGACCTCATCGGCGAAGAAGGCGCCCAGGCTGCGCCCGGTGACCCTTCGGACGAGCTCGCCGACCAGGAACCCCTGGGTGATCGCGTGGTAGCCGGCCTCGGCGCCGGGCTCCCAGTGCGTACGCTGCCGGGCCAGCCGGTCCGTGGCCGTCTCCCAGTCGTACAGATCTTCGACGGTCATCGGCTCGTCCCAGGTGGGCAGGCCGGCGGTGTGGGAGAGCACGTGCCGGACCAGCACGCGCTCCTTGCCCGCGGCGGCGAACTCCGGCCAGTAGCGGGCGACCGGCGCGTCCGGGTCGAGCACGCCCCGGTCGGCGAGGATCAGCGCGCAGAGCGCGGTCATCGTCTTGGTGGTCGACCAGACGTTGGTGATCGTGTCGCGCTCCCACGGCACGGTCCGGGCCGCGTCGGTGTGGCCGCCCCACAGGTCGGCCACCGGTTCGCCGTCCACGAACACGGCCACCGAGGCCCCCACGTCGTCGCCGTCCAGGGACGCCGCCAGCGCGTCCCGCACCCCGGCGAACCGGTCGTCACACGTCCCGCGGACCTCGGCCATGCGGGGAACCTAACCCGGCCCCGGCGCCCGGGCCACCGGTTATTTCCGCGCCCCGGCCTCGGTGAGCACGTAGAGCAGCGCGTTCATGCTCGTCCCGCAGACGAGGTCGCGTCCGTCGATCAGGCGTCTGACGTCGGCCAGCGGCACCCATTCGACGCGCTCGGCCTCCCACGGCTCGGTGGGCGGGCCGATGTGCCGGGCGGTGTCCGCCCGGAAGATGTGGTGCTCGGAGTCGGACAGGCCGCTGCTCGGCTGGGCGTAGATCAGCGGGCGCAGCGGGCCCGGCCGCCAGCCGGTCTCCTCCTCGACCTCGCGGGCGGCGGCCGCGACCGGCTCCTCGCCCTCCTCGATCTTGCCGATCGGGATCTCCCAGCCCCACGTGTCGGTGATGAACCGGTGCCGCCAGATCAGCAGCACCCGATCACGCTCGTCGGTGACGACCGCGCCGGCCCCGGGAGCCGTACGGATGAGCCGATGATCGAGATGCCGGCCGTCCGGCAGCTCCACGTCGGCCACCCGGACGTCGATCCAGGGGTCGGTGTAGAGCGGTTCTTCCGAGTGGACCTGCCAGCGCATGCGGACGCTCCCAGCGTGGACGGCTGCGTCGGCACCACGGTACAAGGCGACCCCGCCGATCCCCATGATCCCCGCCCGAAGCCGCCCGGGGGCGCCGTCAGGGTTGCCGGCGGCGGAGGGCCAGGCCGCCCGCTCCGGCCGCCAGGATGAGCGCGGACCCGGCCAGGACGAACATCCGCCCGTCCGGTCCCGCGTCGCCGCCGGCCCCGGTGGCGACGCCTTCCTTCGGGGTGACCGACTTCCGGGGCTCCTCCTCCTCGTCTTCCTCGTCGGGGGTCTCGGTGACGACCGCGGTCCTGGTGGGGGAGGCGGAGCCGGCGCCGATGGTCAGCGGGTACGTGGTGAGCGACGTGGAGTTGGCCGGCTCGCACTCGATGAGGGGCTCGGTGGGCCGCAGCCCGAAGTTGACCGAGGCCGGCTTCACGGTCGCGGTGCCCGCCCGCTGCGAAGTCGTCCTCATGTCCACGGACGCCGGCAGCGTGATCGGCTGACCGACGGCGACGTCGGTCAGGTCGCCGACGCCGGTGGCCGAGGTGAGCCCGGGCAAGCCGGAGATCGACGCGTACGCGTACATCTTGAGCCCGGTCGTCGGCAGGCCGTTGGGCGCTTCCAACTCGGCCCCGCTCTCGTACGCGCCCTTCCAGCCGATCGTGAACTGCTCGCCGACCTCGGGATTGCCGGTCGGCAACGTGAGCGTGGTCCGGATGCGCACGGACTGGACGGCGCCGGAGGCGGGACGGCAGATGTACTCCACCACGTCCCCGGTGCCGTCGCCGTTGTCGTTGTCGTCGCCGGTGCCGGTGCCGGTGCCGACCGTGACGGTCACGCTCTGGGTGCTGGTGGTGGTGCACGTCGTCACCTCGGTGGGGGTGACGGCGAGGGCGAGCTTGAGGCTGCCGGCCTCGGTGGCGGGCTTGATCGTCACCTGGCCGCCGGCGGTGGCGGTGACCTGCACGGTGCTCGTCACCTGGCTCGCGGGCGCGGTGGCCGAGCCCGCCGGGACGCTCGCGCCGGTCTTCGACAGATCGGTGTGGGTGCCGCCGGTGACCGTGAGCTTGCCGTTGACCTGGACCTGGGTGGCGGCGGTCGCGGCGGCGCCCAGGGTCAGCGCGGGGATGCTCCACTTGACCTCGAACGTGCCGGTCGCGGAGTCGGGCACGACGACGGGCACGCTCAACGTAGTGTTGCTGAAGGGGCCGCCCGAGCAGGTGTACGCGACGGTCAGCGTCTTGTCGGCCGCCTGCGCGGGAGCGGGGGCCAACAGGAGCACGAGGCCGACGGCCGAGGCGATCACGGCGAGCTTCGGCACGATCTGTCTCCCTATCGATGGGGATGAAAGGGACCGCACCACGATGGCACCCTTTGACCCCTTCTGTATCGAGATCCAGAATCCTAGGGTAAATAATCGCTTGCCTAGGGGTCCTAGGCTGGATGACATGAGACCTCTCACCGAACCCCAGATCCGCACCTCGTTCGTCAACTGCACCAAGGGTGAGGCGTCCCGTCTGCACGTGCCGCGTGACCTGCCCGGACAACCGTGGGACGACCTCGACTTCCTCGGCTGGCGCGACCCGAAGGCCCCCGACCGCGCCTACCTGGTGGCCGAGCGCGACGGCCGGCCGGTCGGAGTCGCGCTCCGCCTCGTCACCGCCCGCCACGGCCACCAGCGCCGCAGCATGTGCTCGCTCTGCCTCACCACCCACACCGGCAGCGGCGTGGCCCTCGTGTCCGCCCGGCGCCGCCGCGGCGAGGCCGACTCGGTCGGCGCCTACATCTGCGCCGACCTGGGCTGCTCCCTGTACGTACGGGGCAAGCGCAAGCCGGAGTTCGGCGAGCGGCTGGAGGAGTCGCTGACCGTCGACGAGCAGATCGACCGCATGACGGCCAACCTCGACGCCTTCCTGGACCGCGTCTCGACCTCGTGAGCCCGGGGCCCGCGACGGTCAGGTGCGGGCCCGGCAGGTGTCGCGGACCTTGTAGAAGTACGACAGGTACTGGGTGTGCACGTCACGCCCGGAGATCCTGATCTGGGCGTCGTCCGCGTTCTCCAGATGGGTGAAGTTGGCGCTGCCGGTGTAGACGCGGGGCGTGATGTCGTCGTCGTAGAAGCCGTCGGTCATCATCAGCTTCAGGTGCGGCACGACCGAGCGGCTGCCGACGGCGAAGCGGCACGGGGTCACCTGGACGCGGCGGCCGTTGACGGTCTTGGCCAGCTCGGCGCGGATGGTGGCGTCGGCGTTGCCGGTGCCGTCGGAGCTCTTGTAGTAGACCAGGTCCACCCAGCAGTTCTCGCCGCGTAGCCGGGTCAGCTCCTTGGCGATGGCCAGCCGGTGCCGGTTGAAGTGGGTCAGGACGAGCCGGATGTCGGTCTGGCGGTAGACGCCGTCCTCGTCCTGGTAGCGGCACTTGACCAGCTTGAGGATGTTGGCGATCGGGTCGCCGCTCGACTGGACGCGCGGGAAGAAGGTGGCCCGGTAGGCCGAGCCGGTCGGCGTGGTCCAGAAGTAGCCGGGGTTCACCGCGCGTTTGCGGCCTTCGCGCAGGTCGTCGAAGTACTTGCGGTAACCGGTGTAGACGGCGGCGTCGGTGAAGGTCATGGCGTCGTTGTAGGAGTTGTACAGGTACCAGTCCGACAGGTTGGACGAGGTCTGGAAGACGACGTTGCCGTGCGTGGTCCCGTTCACCTCGATGCCGGAGAACAGCGCGAACTTGCTGTGCAGATAGTTGCGGCCGATGCAGCCCCGGTTGACCGCCGACGGGCTGGGATACTCGCACCCGAGGACGTACGATCCGGCGCCCTCGTCGGTGCCGAGCGCGCCCCGGAGCCGGGCGGTGATCACGTCGTTGGACCCGTCCTCCTGGTCGTCGAGGATGACCTTGACCTGGACGCCGCGCTGGTGTGCCTGGACGAGCGCGTCGGCCACCTCGGTCGAGCGCTGCCCGGGGGAGAACTGGTGGTTGACGAACCGGATCTCACTGCCCGGCCTGGCGGCCCTGATCAGGCGGATGAGCTGGTCCATCACGGCCGACTGGGCGGCGCTGGGGGTGCCGGGGACGCCGGAGTCGGCGACCGGGTCGTTGAAGACCGGCGCGTTCAGCACCGGCGGGCCGGTCACGTCGGCCGCCGCGCCGCTTGCGGGGAGGAGGGTGGCGGCCAGACATAAGGCCGCGATCGTGGCGATTTTCTTCATGAAGGGCGCCTTCCTGCGTGACAGTTTTCGCGCTCGACTGTCATACGGGGGAAGATCGCCTGTCAAGGGCCCCTGTCAGGCGGACTCGCGGATCACCAGCTCCGTCGGCAGGACCACCGGCTCGGCCGGACCGCCCTCGAACAGGTCGAGCAGCAGCCTGACCATGGCCGCCGTCTGCTCGATGACCGGATGGCGGATCGTGGTCAGCGGCGGCTCGGTGTATTTCGCCGCCTCGATGTCGTCGAACCCCACCAGCGCCACGTCGTCGGGCACCCGGCGGCCGGCCTGCCGCAGCGACTGCAGGGCGCCGACCGCCATCAGGTCGTTAGCCACGAACACCGCGTCGAGCTGCGGGTCGTCGCCCAGGAGCTGCCGCATGGCGACCGCGCCGGACTCGCGGGTGAAGTCGCCCACCGCGACGATCGAGCGGCGGTCGGAGTCGCGCAGCACGTTGCGGTAGCCGGTGAGCCGGTCTTGACCGCCGATCATGTCTTGCGGCCCCGCGATCGTGGCGATGCGCCGTCGCCCCTGCTCCACCAGGTGACGCACCGCGGTCTCGGCCCCGCCCACGTTGTCGTTGTCGGCGTACGGGATGTCGACAGGGACGGCCGGGCGACCGTAGGAGACGACCGGCACGCGCAGCCGCGACAGCGCGTTCGGCAGTGGGTCGGCGCCGTGCATGGAGATGAGCATGACCCCGTCGACGTGCCCGCCCGCGATGTAACGCTCCACCCTGGCGTGGCTCTTGGCCGACGAGGCCAGCATGAGCACGACCTGCTTGTTGACCGACTCCAGCTCCAGGCTGGCCGAGCGGATCACCGTGGCGAACAGCGGATCTTCCGAGAACACCCTGGTCGGCGGCTCGGAGACGACCAGGGCGATCGAGCCGGTGCGCTGGGTGACCAGGCTGCGCGCCGCCGAGTTGGGCACGTAGCCCAGCTCGTCGATGGCGCGCAGCACGGCGTCGCGGATGTGCGGGGCCACCGTCGTCTGGCCGTTGACGACACGGGACGCGGTGGCACGCGAGACGCCCGCCCGGGCGGCGACCGCTTCCAGGGTGGGGCGCCTCATGACTGCGCCGAAGGGGAGGACACGGAGGAAAATCTACAGGCGGTTCGCCGCGATCACATCGCGGTACCAGAGCGCGCTGTCCTTGAGCACCCTGGCCTGCGTGGCGTAGTCGACGTGCACGATGCCGAACCTGCGCCGGTAGCCCTCCGCCCACTCGAAGTTGTCCAGCAGCGACCAGACGAGATAGCCGCGCAGATCGGCGCCCGCCTCGATGGCCCGGCCCACCTCCCGCAGGTGGCCGCGGAGGAAGGCGACCCGGTCGGCGTCGTGCACCCGGCCGTCCTCGACCACGTCGTCGAAGGCGGCGCCGTTCTCGGTGACCATGAGCCCCACGTCCGGGTAGTCCTCCGACAGCCGCACCAGCAGCCGCGACAGCCCGTCGGGCACGATCGGCCAGCCCATCGCGGTGACCGGCGCGTCGGCGGGGGCGAACCGGATGTCCTCCGAGCCCGGCCAGGCGGCGTCGGCCGGCAGGCCCGGCCCCGCCTCGACCACGCACGGGTTGTAGTAGTTGATCCCGATCAGATCGATCGGCGCGTTGATCAACTCCAGGTCGCCGTCCAGGATGTGCCCGGTGCCGCCGTTGCGCCCGGCGGCGGCCAGCACCTCCTCCGGGTAGCGGCCGTACACGGCGGGGTCGAGGAACTGCCGGGTCAGCAGCGCGTGGACGCGGTCCACGGCCGCCGCGTCCGCCTCGCCGGGCACCGCCGCCGGGTCGTTCACCTGGGCCGGGGTGAGCACCGGGGAGGAGTTGACCACCAGCATGATGCCGGCCGCCCCCGCCTCCCGCAGCCCGGCCGCGGCCAGGCCGTGGCCCAGGAGCAGGTGGTGGGCCGAGCGCAGGGCGTCGGCCGGGTTCCTGCGGCCGGGCGCGTGCACGCCGTTGCCGTAGCCGAGGAAGGCCGCCACCCACGGCTCGTTCAACGTCGCCCAGTCCCGCACGCGGTCGCCCAGCCGCTCGTGCACCACGGCCGCGTACTCGGCGAAGCGGTAGGCGGTGTCGCGGTCGGTCCAGCCGCCGCGGTCCTCCAGCGCCTGCGGGAGATCCCAGTGATAGAGGGTGAGGTACGGGGCGATCCCGGCTTCGAGCAACTCGTCGACGAGCCGGTCGTAGAAGGCCAGCCCGCGCGGGTTCGCCGGGCCGCGTCCGTCGGGCTGGACCCGCGGCCAGGCCACCGAGAACCGGTAGGCCGCCAGCCCCAGCTCCCGCATCAGGCCGACGTCGTCGCGGTAGCGGTGGTAGTGGTCGCAGGCCACGTCGCCGGTGTCGCCGTCGGCCACGTTGCCGGGGGCATGGGAGAAGGTGTCCCAGATCGACTGGCCCCGTCCGTCTTCCTTGACCGCCCCCTCGATCTGGTAGGAAGCCGTGGCGGCACCCCAGACGAAGTTTTCCGGGAAAATCATCCCTTGACCGCTCCTTGCATGATTCCGCCGATGATGTGCTTACCGAACAGGGCGAAGACGATCACGAGCGGCAGCGTCCCCACCGCCGTGCCCGCCAGCCCCAGGACGTAGTCGTTGACGTATCCGCTGGCCAGCGTCGACAGCGCCACCTGGACCGTCGGGTTGTCCGGGGTGAGCACGACGAGCGGCCAGAAGTAGTCGTTCCAGGCCGACATGAACGTCAGCATGCCGAGCACGGCCGCGGCGGGCCGGGCCGCGGGCAGCACGACGTGCCAGAACAGCCCCCAGGTCGTGCAGCCGTCGACCCGGCCCGCTTCCAGCAGCTCCGTCGGCAGTGCCCTGGACAGGTACTGCGTCATGAAGAACACGCCGAAGGCGCTGACCAGCGCCGGCACGATCAGCGCGTAGTTGGTGCCGGTCCACTCCAGCTTGATCATGAGCATGTAGAGCGGGATGATGCCGAGCTGCGCCGGCACCATCATGGTCGCGACCGTGATCACGAGCATGACGTTCCTGCCCCTGAAGCGCAGCTTGGCGAAGGCGAACCCGGCCAGCGTCGAGAAGAACATCACCGCGATCGCGATCGATCCGGCCACGATGACCGAGTTGAGCAGCGCCAGCCCGAACGGCACCGTGTCGAAGACCCGGGCCACGTTGGCGAGGAAGTTGCCCCCGGGCAGCAGCGGCGGCGGCACCTGGGCCAGCGCCGAGTTGTGCCGGGAGGCCACCACGACGCTGTAGTACAGCGGGAACGCGGAGAAGAACGCCACCGCCGTCAGGGTCAGATAGCGCAGCCTCATATCACACCGCCCTTCACCCGCCGGGTCACCAGGAAGTTGATGCCGGCCACGACCACCACGAACAGGAACATCACCCACGAGGCCGCCGAGGCGTAACCGAAGTCGAACTTGGTGAACCCCTGCTCGTAGACGTAGAGGGCCAGGGTCTGGAACTGCCGGTCGGGGCCGCCCGTGACGATGCCGCCCCCGCTGCCGCTGCTGGTGCCGAAGAGCAGCGGCTCGGCGATGACCTGCATGGCCCCGATGGTCGACACGATGACCACGAAGATGATCGTCGGCCGGATCATCGGCACGGTGATCCTGACGAGCTGCTTGAGGTTGCTCGCCCCGTCCAGGGTCGCGGCCTCGTACAGCTCTCGGGGGACGGCCTGCATGGCGGCGAGGAAGATGAGCGCGTTGTAGCCCGTCCACCGCCACATGATCATCACCGAGAGCGCGAGGTGCGAGGTGGCGGTGCCGGCGCCCCAGTCGATCTGGCCGACGCCGAACCACGACAGCACCCAGTTGATCAGGCCGAAGTCCCGCCCGAACAGCTGGCTGAAGATCACCACCACGGCGACCACGCTGGTGACGTTGGGCACCAGCAGAGAGATCCGGAAGAGGGTCTGGAAACGCAGCCTCTTGTTGAGCAGGTGCGCCAGCCAGATGGCCAGCACGAGCTGCGGCGCGGTCGACAGGATGCCGATCGACAGGGTGTTGAAGGTGGCGTTCCAGAAGTAGCCGTCGGCCAGCAGCGTCCCGTAGTTCTGCAGCCCGACGAAGGTCTGCTCCTCGTTCAGGAGCGTCCACTCGTGCAGGCTGACCCAGGCGGTGTAGGCGAGCGGGAAGAGGCCGAACGCGGCGAACAGCAGGAAGAAGGGCGCCACGTAGGCGTACGGCGACACCCTCGTGTCGAGGGTGTGCCGCACACTGGTCCTACGCCTCCGCCCGATGGCGAGAGGGAAGGTGCTCATTTGATCTTCTTGACGTCCTCGAGCACCTGCGCCCACGCCTCGTCCGGGGTCTGCTTGCCCTGCTCGACCCGGCCCAGGCCGTTGCCGATGGCGACCCGCACGTCGGCCTCCTTCGGGCCGAGGTGCTGCGGCTTGAGCGCCTTGGCGGCCTCGGAGTAGATCTTGCCGATCGGGGCGTCACCGAAGAACGGCTTGGTGAACGTCTGGATCGACTCGTCCTCGTACAGCGAGGGGATGGACGGGAACGTGCCGGTCTCCTTGAAGACCTTGGCCTGGTTGTCCTTGGAGGTCAGGAAGTCCACCAGCTCGGCGGCCTCCTTCGGGTGCTTGCTCTGCTTGGGCACCATCAGGTGGGAGCCGCCGCTGTTGCCGGAGCCGCCGGGCACGGTGGCGATGTCCCACTTGCCGGAGGCGTCCTTGGCCTGCTCCTGGATGAACCCGGTCATCCAGGCCGGGCAGATGATGGTCGCGAACGAGCCCTTGGCGAAGCCGGTGTTCCACGGCGGCGAGAAGGCCGCGAGCTTGGCGGTCAGCCCCTCGGAGGTGATCTGGTTGGACAGGTCCCAGGCCTTCTTCACGTCCGGGTTGGAGTCCACGATGATCGTGTCCTGGGCGTCGTAGAGCCCGATCGGCGCCTGGTTCACCATGGCGCGGAAGATCTCGCCGGGGGAGTCGACGAACTTGGCGCCGGGCACGTTCGCGGCGGCGAACTTCTTGCCGGTGGCGATGTAGTCCTCCCACGTCGGCCAGAGCTGCCCGACCTCCTCCCGGTCCTCGGGCAGCCCGGCCTTCTTGAACAGGTCCTTGCGGTAGCACATGGCCAGGCCGCCGACGTCGGTGCCGAGGCCGAGCACCTGCTGACCGTCCTTGCTCAGGCCCTGCAGCCACTTCCAGTCGAGGTACTCGCCCTGCCGCTTGTCGAGCCCGAACTCCTTGAGGTCGGCGAACTTCTGCGGCTGGGCGGTGAAGGTGCTGATGTAGCCCACCTCGACGGCCTCGATGTCGCCCGCGCCGGCGTTCGTGGCCAGGCGCTTGACCAGGTTGTTGTGGTGGTCGTTGAACTGGGTGACGTTCTCGACGATCTCGACGTTCGGGTGGGTCTTCTTGTACTCCTCGTACAGCGGCTTGAAGCCGAAGTCGCCGAAGAGGTTGATGGTCAGCTTGACCTTCTCCGCCGGCGCGGACGAGGTGCCCGCGGTGTCGCTGCCGCCGCCGCAGGCGGTGGCGAGGCCGAGCAGGGACGCGGTGATCAAGGGGACGGCGATCCGCCGGAAACGAGGAGTCATGTGATGCAGCCCTCCGGGATGGGAGCCTTGGGGGAGTGTGAGAGAGCGCTCTCCGAAAACTTTCGGACACATCACAGGGGGCTGTCAACGGGTGTTGGGTAACGATCCTTGTTATCGAGAGAGCGATCTCACGAACGTCCGAGTGGTCAGAGGGAGGGTGGGCGCCCGGCTCTCACGTACGTCTCCAGCTCGGTGACCAGGGACTCCAGGAAGCCGGCGAAGGTCCCCGCGACCGTCTCCGGCCCGGCGTGGCATCCCCCGGCGATCTCGCCCGGCGGGAGCCGGTAGACCGGCCGGCCGTCCGGGACCGGCACGGCGAACAGGGTCCCGCCGCCGTCCGAGCCGAACACCATGATCTCGGTCGTGCCGGAACCCCGGCGGATCGTGGCCGGCGCCCGGTCGCGGTGGACCGAGGCGATCCACTCCGGCGGGCCGATGAAGTAGCCGTTCCAGAAGTCGGGGAGGCTCACCTCGCCGACTGTCGCGAAGAAGTCCAGGACGTCGGCCGGGACCCTGCCGCCGAACGCGGTCACCAGCGCCTCCCCGCCGGTCGAGGGCGTCACCCGGTTGTCGCCGGGCGGGTAGCCGAACCTCTCCTCGAACCCGGCGAGGTGGTCACCGATCAGCCGGTCGAGCCTGCTGCGGAACTCCGGCGGGTTCAGGAGAGCACCCGGCCCACCATCCGGGCGTACATCCGCCCCGGACTGGGGGCCGAGGTGAGGAACCCGGGCAGCATCGGCAGCGTCACCGCGAACGGCTCCAGCAGCCGGTAGAGCTCGTCGGCGTCCGCGGGCCGGTCGTCGGGCGCCTTCTCCAGCAACCGCCCCAGCAGGGTGCCCAGCCCGTCGGGCAGGCCGGGGATGGCCGGCGGGCGCTCCTTGACCTGCTTCTCGAACACCACGTAGTCGGTCGGGCCGGTGAACAGCTGCCTGCCCGTCAGCATCTCGTGCAGGACGCAGCCCAGGGAGTAAAGATCGCTGCGCGGCTCGGCGACGCCGTGCTGGATCTGCTCAGGCGCCATGTAGGCGGGCGTGCCCAGGATCTGCCCGATCCGGGTGAAGGTCGTCACGTCGGCGTCGCGGAGCATCGCCAGGCCGAAGTCGAGCACCTTCACGCTGCCGTCGGGGCAGAGCATGAGGTTGGTCGGCTTGAGGTCGCGGTGACAGATCGACAGCGTGTGCGCGGCCGACAGGACGGCGCAGGACTGCGCGGCGATGGCGGCGGCCCACGCCACCGGCAGCGGCCCGTGCTCGCTCACCACGTCGGCCACGGTGACGCCCTCGATGAACTGCATCACCTGGTAGAGCCGCTGCTCGTGGGTGCCGAAGTCGTACAGGACCGGCGCGCCGGGGTGTTCGAGGCGGGCCAGGATGCGGGCCTCGCGGATGAAGCGGTGCTCCAGCTCCCGGTCGTGGCCGCCGGGCAGGCGCAGCAGCTTGACCGCGACCTTGCGGTCGAGATGGCGGTCGTGGCCCGCGTAGACGGCGCCCATGCCACCCTGGCCGAGAGGGAGATCGTCGAGCACATAGCGGTCGCCGATGACCATATGCCCCCCTCCCGCGCCCTTCCGGGGAAAAACTACACCGTCAGGACTGAGGGTGCAGATGACCGTCGGTGAGCCCGTCGAGGCCCAGCCGGATCAGCGTCTGACCCAGCTCGGAGGTCTCCCGCAGCGCGTCTTCCAGGACGGCCAGTTGCCGGAACGCCTCCCCGTACGCGCGCTGCTCCTTGAGCGATAGCCGCGGCAGGCGGGTGCGCCGCACGTCGAACCTGCTGGAGCCGGTGGTCGCGCGGCTGCCGGCGGCGCGCAGGAAGCCCGCCAGGAAGTCGGGGTCGAGCCTGCGGGCGTCGACCCGGTAGAGCGTGAGCTGCGGGCCCAGCACGCCGCCTCCGTCGGAGATCACCCGTACGGAGGAGTAGGAGGCCACCACGTCGCCCGGCTGGACCGTGACCAGGCCCTTCTGACCGGTGGTGCGGCCGGACGGGGGAGAGCCGACGGACACGTCGTCGGCGGTCAGCACCGGGAGGTCGCCGTCGCCGACGGCCATCCGGGGCGGGGCCTGCGAGACCGACACCAGGCCCTCCTTGATCAGGTCGCCGACCGTGGTGGCGGGCTGGTCGAGCGGCTGCTCCAGCACCTTGAGGTCGGGCGGGGCCGCCGCGGCCGCCAGGAACCGGTCACGGGTCTCGGCGAAGGCCCGGCCCAGGTCCTCGCGATGCTGGTGGCGGGCCGGGGTCATGTCGACCTCGTCGGCCAGCAGGTCGATGATCCGCACCGCCTGGCCGGAGCCGTCGCGCAGGTAGGCGCGCCAGGCCGGCTCCACGACGGACGGGTCGGCGGCGGCGTCCAGGATCAGCACGTCGGACGGCGGCCGCGCGCCCGCCGTCGGGCGGTGCAGCAGCCACAGGTCGGACCCGGGGAGCGCCACCACGGCCCGCAGCGCGCCCGCGCGCAGCAGGTTGGCGCGGATGCGCCGGCCGGCCTTGCGGCTCGCCGCGGCGGGCGGCATGAGGATCGCGACCAGGCCGCCCGGCCGCACGTGGGTCAGGCAGTGTTGCACCCAGGCCAGCTCGGGCTCGCCGCGCGGTGGCAGGCCGTAGACCCAGCGGGGGTCGCCGACCAGCTCCTCGTAGCCCCAGGCGCGCTCGTTGAACGGCGGGTCGCACACGACGGCGTCGGCCTGCTCCCCGGCGAACGCGTCGTGCCGGATGGCGTCGCCGGACGTGATCGTCGCGTCGGCGCCGCGCAGCCGCAGCCGCGCGGCCGCGATCGAGGAGGAGCTCGCGCTCAGCTCCTGCCCGAGCAGCCGGCGCCCGGCCCCGGTCGCGGCCTGCAGAAGGAGGGTGCCGACCCCGCACGCGGGGTCGAGGACGGTGCGGGCGTCGCCGACGAGGGTGACCATCAGCTCGGCGACGTCGTCGCGGGTGACCGAGAGCTGGCGGGAGTGGGCCTCCAGATAGCGCTCGACGAGGAACTCGTAGGCCGTCAGCGCGCCGTGGCGCTCGGCCAGCTCGGACACCAGCTTCGCCTGCTCGGGCTCCAGCTCGGTGTCTCGCGAGGTCAGCAGGGCGCCGGCCTGGGCCACCGCCTCGCCGAGGCGCAAATCGCCCGCGGTTTTCAGGCGCTGCCACGCCCGATCTCCCAGCGACAACTGGTAGGACTTCCCATAGCGGCGCAACCACGCCTCGACTTGCGGCAACGAGAAGAGCGGTTGATTGGCCGTGCCGCCTATGGGCAAAGGGAAGTCGTCATGCCGGCGGCGCCAGTTGCTGACGGCGGCACGCCCGACACCGGCGAGCCGGGCGATGTCCCCGGCGTTCAGGGTCGGGTCGTGGCTCATGAGGCCACCCTAGTTCAAGCGAGTCTTCAGCGCATCTGCTTGTGAAGTCTTTCAACCAGTGATTTACTGCGGTGTATGAAGCACAACATCCGCTATGCCGCCGGATCAGATGTGGGCCGCCGCCGGGAGCAGAATGAGGATTCCGGATACGCGAGCGGCCGGTTGCTCGTGGTGGCTGACGGGATGGGCGGGCATGCGGCCGGCGAGTTGGCCAGCGCGGCGGCGATCGCCGTGATGCGTGAGCTCGACGCCACGCTTCCCGAGACGGGTTCCGACCTGGAGGCGGCGCTCGACGGCGCGGTCCGTGAGGCCGGGCGCAGGCTTGTCGAGTTGGCCGAGATCGACCCGGCCCGCCGGGGGATGGGCACGACGGTGACCGCGATGCTCTTCGACGGCTACCGGTTCGCCCTGGCCCACCTGGGCGACTCGCGCGGATATCTGCTTCGCGACGGCGCGCTCTACCAGATGACCAAGGACCACACGCTCGTCCAGTCGATGGTGGACGAAGGGCGCATCACCGAGGACCAGGCCGCGGTCCATCCGCGCCGCTCGATGGTGCTGCGCGTGCTGGGCAGCGAGGGCAGGGCCGAGCCCGATCTGGCGCTGCGCGAGGCCGACCCGGATGATCGCTATCTCCTCTGTTCGGACGGGCTCACGACGGTGCTCGGGCCCGAGGTCCTGCACGAGGTGCTGACCACGGTGGCAGACCCGGCGGCGGCCGTCCAGCGGTTGATCGATCTGGCCAACGAGGGCGGCTCGCCCGACAACGTGACCGTCATCGTGGCCGACGTGGTCGCCCCCGGCGCGGGCGACGACCAGATCTACCGGGTCGGCGCGGGGGCCTAGCACCGCGGATCCCGCCTGTCCCACTGGTCCCCTCCTCCCCACAACCGAAATATCGGCTCATAGCTTGACACTTTCCGGGTGTCATGCGCACGTCCGCGATGCCGCGATTACAGTCCATCGTGATCTGCCACGTTCTCTGGGGGGAGTCGCGCTGGACCCGATCGCGGATAAGTTACTTAAAACGGTCCGAAAGGAACTCGGCTACCGGGAGAAGAACGGCCAGCACACCAAGTTCGGTCACTGGTACGCCGAGCGCGTCGACGATCCGCAGTACAAGGACGCGCCGTGGTGTGACATGTTCATCGCCTGGGCCGCCGACAAGGCCGACCTCGCCGAGTACGTCGGGCAGTTCGCCTGGACCCCGTCCCACGCCGTCTGGTTCATGCAGCAGGACGCCTGGACCCGCAAACCGGAGCCGGGGGCGCTGGTGTTCTTCGACTGGCGGGGCGGCGACGACTACAAGGGCGTCGACCACGTCGGCATCGTCGAGCGGGTCGAGGGCAAGAAGATCCACACCATCGAGGCGAACGTCGACCGCGTGTGGCTCAAGCGCAAGGTCCGCGACACCGACAAGGTCGTGGGCTACGGGCTGCCCCGGCTGGTCAAGGCCAACGCCGAGCGGGTCGAGATCCGGGAGACCGAGCGCCCGTTCCCGTTACGCGAGCGGGCCGACAAGCCCGGGAGCAACCCGCTCGACCTGATCGGCACCCCGGTGGCGCTGCTGCTGGTCATGGTGGTCACCATCGTGGTGGTCGCCTTCCGCGTCGCCGGCCGCCGCCACGGTCACCATCGGCGCCGGAAGTGGAACGCGCCATCGGCCCAGCCGGAGCTCGAACGCACCGGGCCGCAGTACGTCATGCGCGACCCGGTCCCGTCCCAGCCGGGCCCGCCGCAGCGTGAGTCGGTGTCCGTGGGCGCGCCCCGCCGGCGTCGCCCGTACGATCACAAGTCCTGATCCGGGGTCAGGAGTCCAGGGTGACGACGACCTTGACGTGGTCGCCCTTGTCGAAGGCCGCCTCGAAGTCCTCCATCGGCAGCCGCCGGGTGATGAGCGCGTCCAGCCAGGAGCGGTCCGCTTCCTGCAGCGCTTTCGCGGCGTCCCGGTAGTGGCGCAGGTTGGCGTTGACGGTGCCGAAGACGACGTCGTTCTCCAGCACGATGTCGCGGTTGATCTGCCCGATGTCCGCCCGCAGGTGCCGGCCGCCGCTGGAGACGCCGGTCAGGCAGACGATGCCGGCGGCGGCGGTGTTGAGCATGGACTCGAAGACGAGCGGTCCCGAGCCGGTCGCCTCGATGATGATGTCGGGCAGGTAGCCGCCGACCGCGTCCAGGCTGTCGCCCGCGTGGTAGGTGGCACCCAGCCCGGTGACCAGCTCGGGCTTGAGCCCGCTCTCCGCCCGGTCCAGCACGTGCACCTCCAGCCCGCGCTGGCGGCCCATCATCGCCGCCAGCAGGCCGATCGGCCCGGCCCCCGTGACGAGCACCTTCTCCGGCCCGAACCAGGCCCGCGAGCCGATCAGCTCGATGTGCTCCCACGCCTTGGCGAGCACCGAGGCGGGCTCGACCAGGACGCCGAGCACGCCGAGCGCGGGGTCGACCCGGACCGCGTAGCCGGCCTCGACCGTCCAGCGCTCGCTGCCGTACCCGTGGAGCTCCTTGATGCCGCGCTCGGTGTATCCGCCGTTGCGGCACATGTCGAATTCGCCCCTGGCGCAGGCTCCGCAGGACTCCGGGTCGGGCCGGCGCACCACGCCCACCACCAGGTCGCCGGGGGAGAACGCGGACCCCTCCGGCGCCTCCAGGACGCGGCCCAGCGACTCGTGACCGAGGATCATCGGCTCGTCACTCGGGAAGCCGTACTCGCCGGACACCAGCTCCCTGTCGGTTCCGCAGATGCCCAGCACGAGCCCCTGGACCAGGAGCTCGCCGGGGCCCGGCCGCGGATCGGGCACCTCTGTCAGGCCGAGCGTGCCTTTCTTGCCCGGCACCAATGTGATCGCACGCATGGGGCAGTCCTACCCAGGGAAGCCTGGGAAATAGTAGGACGTCCTAGTATCTTCGGTTGACAGGCCCACCGGCGAAGGAGTGAGCAGGCGTGCATGTACCGATCAACCCCGTACGTTTCGTGACGGCGGCGGCGCTGTTCGACGGTCACGACGCGGCGATCAACATCATGCGGCGGATCCTCCAGACGCAGGGGGCCGAGGTCATCCACCTGGGCCACAACCGGTCGGTGGAAGAGGTCGTCGACGCCGCCATCCAGGAGGACGCGCAGGGCGTGGCGATCAGCTCCTACCAGGGCGGCCACGTCGAGTTCTTCACCTATCTCGTCGATCTGCTGCGCGAGCGCGGCGCGGGGCACATCAGGGTGTACGGGGGCGGCGGCGGCGTGATCGTGCCCGAGGAGATCGAGCTACTCCACTCCCGGGGCGTCGCGCGGATCTTCTCGCCCGAGGACGGCCAGCGGCTGGGCCTGCCCGGGATGATCAACAAGTTGATCGAGGAGTGCGACGTCGCGCTGGGTGACGCCCCGTCGGTGGAGGCCGTGGTCTCCGGCGACCAGGCGGCGCTGGCCCGCGCGATCACCCTCATCGAGTCCGGCCGCGCCCCCGCCGAGCTGGCCGAGGGCCTGCGCAAGGCCGGGCGCCGGGCGCCGGTGCTGGGCATCACGGGCACCGGCGGGTCGGGCAAGTCCTCGCTCACCGACGAGCTGGTCCGCCGGTTCCGGCTGGACAACGACGACAAGCTGCGCATCGCGGTCATCGCCATCGACCCGACGCGCCGGCGGGGCGGCGGTGCGCTGCTCGGCGACCGGATCAGGATGAACAGCCTGAGCCCGCAGACCTACTTCCGCTCGCTCGCCACCAGGGGAGCGCCCAGCGAGGTGCCCGCCTGCCTGGACGACGTGATCACCGCCTGCCGGGCCGCCGGCTACGACCTGGTCGTGGTGGAGACGCCCGGCATCGGCCAGGGCGACGCCGGCATCGTCCCGCACGTGGACGTGCCTATCTACGTGATGACGCCGGAGTTCGGCGCGGCCTCCCAGCTGGAGAAGATCGACATGCTCGACTTCGCCGAGGCCGTGGTGATCAACAAGTTCGAGCGGCGCGGGGCCGAGGACGCGCTGCGCGACGTGCGCCGGCAGATGGTACGCAACCGTGCGGCGTTCGGCGTCAGCCCCGGCGACATGCCGGTGTTCGGCACGATCGCGGCCCGCTACAACGACGCCGGGGTCACCGCGCTCTACCACCACCTCAAGGGCCTGCTGGCGGAGAAGGGGCTCCAGGCGGGCCCCGGACTGCTGGCACCCGTCGAGGGCCGCACCTCGCGGGCGTCCGCGGCCATCGTGCCGCCTTCCCGGGTGCGCTACCTGGCCGAGATCGCCGAGACCGTGCGCGCGTACCACGAGGAGACCCGCGCCCAGGCCGAGGTGGCGCGCCGGCGGCAGCAACTGGAGGCCGTGCGTGCGCTGCTCGGCGAGGAGGACGAGCGGCTGGCCCGGCTGAGCGCCGACGCCGAGCGCGAGCTGACCGACGAGAGCCGGGCGCTGCTGGCCGACTGGCCCGAGACCCGGGCCCGCTACAGCGCGGACGAGCTGGTCGTACGGGTGCGCGACAGGGAGATCCACACCCCGCTCTGGCGCGAGACGCTGTCGGGCAACCGGATCCCCCGGGTGGCGCTGCCCCGCTTCGAGGACCACGGCGAGCTGCTGCGCTGGCTGCGTGCCGAGAACCTGCCCGGCCGGTTCCCGTTCACGGCGGGGGTGTTCCCGTTCAAGCGGGACGACGAGGACCCGACCCGGATGTTCGCCGGCGAGGGCGACCCGTTCCGCACCAACCGGCGCTTCAAGCTGCTGTCGGAGGGCCAGCCGGCGACCCGGCTGTCGACCGCGTTCGACTCGGTGACGCTGTACGGGAACGACCCGGACCTCCGGCCCGACATTTACGGAAAAGTCGGGACGTCGGGGGTGTCGATCGCCACGCTCGACGACATGAAGGCGCTGTACGACGGCTTCGACCTGTCGGCGCCCAACACGTCCGTGTCGATGACCATCAACGGCCCCGCGCCGACGATCCTGGCCTTCTTCCTCAACACCGCGATCGACCAGGCGCTCGACCGCTTCCGCGAGGAGCACGGCCGCGAGCCGTCGGAGCAGGAGGCCGCCGAGCTGCGCGCCCGCACGCTGTCGATCGTGCGCGGCACCGTGCAGGCCGACATCCTCAAGGAGGACCAGGGCCAGAACACCTGCATCTTCTCCACCGAGTTCAGCCTGCGGATGATGGCCGACATCCAGGAGTGGTTCATCCGCAACAAGGTCCGCAACTTCTACTCGGTGTCGATCTCCGGCTACCACATCGCCGAGGCCGGCGCGAACCCCATCAGCCAGCTCGCCTTCACCCTGGCCAACGGCTTCACCTACGTGGAGGCCTATCTGGCGCGCGGCATGAACGTGGACGACTTCGCGCCCAACCTGTCGTTCTTCTTCTCCAACGGCATGGACCCCGAATACAGCGTGCTCGGCCGGGTGGCCCGGCGCATCTGGGCGCTGGCCATGCGGGAGAAGTACGGCGCGGGGGAGCGGTCGCAGAAGCTCAAGTACCACATCCAGACCTCCGGCCGGTCGCTGCACGCGCAGGAGATGAACTTCAACGACATCCGCACCACCCTGCAGGCCCTGATCGCCGTCTACGACCACTGCAACAGCCTGCACACCAACGCCTTCGACGAGGCCGTCACCACCCCGTCGGCCGACTCGGTGCGCCGGGCGATGGCGATCCAGCTGATCATCAACCGCGAGTGGGGCCTGGCGCGCAACGAGAACCCGCTGCAGGGCTCGTTCATCATCGACGAGCTGACCGACCTGGTGGAGGAGGCGGTGCTCAGCGAGTTCGAGCGGCTGTCCGACCGGGGCGGCGTGCTCGGCGCGATGGAGACCGGCTACCAGCGGGGCAAGATCCAGGACGAGTCCATGCTGTACGAGACGCGCAAGCACGACGGCTCGCTGCCGATCATCGGGGTCAACACGTTCCGCAACGGCGACGACCACGTCCCGCACAAGCTGGAGCTGGCCCGGGGCACCGAGGAGGAGAAGCGCTCGCAGCTGGACCGGCTCGGCGCCTTCCAGGAACGTCACCGCGAGGAGGGGCCGGCGGCGCTGGCCCGGCTGCGCGAGGTGGCGATGTCCGACGGCAACGCCTTCGAGGTGCTGATGGACGCGGCCCGGGTGTGCTCACTGGGCCAGATCACCGCGGCGCTGTTCGAGGCGGGCGGTCAGTACCGCCGCAACGTCTAGTTCTTCCTGCCGACGCCGCACAGGCCCAGCGACGCGGACGGGTCGTCGATGAAGTCGATCGTGTCCCCGTCGCCGGGCCGCCACTCCGGCAGCCACACCAGCCCGGGTTCCAGCAGCTCGAAGCCCTCGAACAGGGCCTCGATCCCGGCGCGGTCGCGCAGCACGAGCGGCGAGGTGGCCTTGCTGTAGACCTCGGTGCCCTCGTCCACGGCGTCCGGCCGGGAGTCGCTGGCGCCGTGGCTCAGCACCAGGTGGCTGCCGGGGGCCATCGCCTCGCGCAGGATCCGGATGATCTCCCGCGGGTTCTCGGACTCCTGGACGAAGTGCAGGACCGCGACCAGCAAGACGGCGACGGGCTGCTCGAAGTCGATGATCTTCCGTACGTCGGGATGGTCGAGGATCTCCCGCGGCTTGCGCAGGTCACCCTGGACGGCGACCTTGTCCTCGCCGTCGAGCAGCGCCCTGGCGTGCACCAGGACCACCGGGTCCAGGTCGACGTAGACCACCCGGGCGCCGCCCGCGACGTTGTCGGTCACCTCGTGCACGGCGCCCTGACTGGGCAGGCCGGTGCCGATGTCGAGGAACTGCCGGATGCCCAGCCCGGCCAGGTGCCGTACGGCCCTGCCGAGGAACGCGCGGTTGGCCCGTGCGGCCAGCTTGGCCTCGGGCACGATGCGCAGGATCTGCTCGGCCGCCTCCCTGTCGGCGGGGAAGTGATCCTTCCCGCCTAGGTAGTAGTCGTACATCCGAGCGACGTTGGGCGTGTTCGGATCGAAACCCACAGAATCCGGCTCCAACCGTCGGCCCCCCAGATCCGGAACGAGAAATTCTTTCCAAGATTCTAAACACGAGTAACGGGAATTGTGGGGAGAATGCCCGGCTTTCTGCGCGATCCTGCTGCCATGCTCGACGACACCGGCGCGTCCGTCCGGATCCCGGCCGCCGTCTCCCGGATCGTCTCGCTCGTCCCGTCGCTGACCGAGTCGGTCGCCGCCACCCTGCCGGACGCCCTGGTCGGCGCCACCGACTGGTGCACGCATCCGCCGGACCTGGCCGTGACCCGCGTCAGGGGCACCAAGAACCCGGACCTGGAGGCCGTCCGGCGGCTCGCGCCTGACCTCGTGCTGGCCAACGCCGAGGAGAATCGCGCCCCCGACATCGAGGCGCTGCGCGCCGCCGGCCTGCCCGTCTGGGTCACCAGGATCGAGACACTCGACCAGGCCTTCGCCTCGCTGGCCCGGATGTTCGCCGAGGCCTGCCGCACCGGCGTGCCCGCGTGGCTGGACCGGGCCGCGGAGGTCTGGCGCGAGCCGTACGAGGGACCGAGGCGGACCGCGGTCATCCCGATCTGGCGCCGCCCGTGGATGGTGGTGGGCCGGGACACCTTCACCGGCGACGTGCTGGCCCGGCTCGGCGTGGACAACCTGTACGCCGGTCACCCCGAGCGCTATCCCCGGATCCCGCTCGCCGACCTGGCCGCCGCCCGGCCCGACCTGGTGGTCCTGCCGGACGAGCCGTACGCGTTCAGCGACACCGACGGCCCGGAGTCGTTCCCCGGCCTGCGCTGCGTGCCCGTCAGCGGGCGGCTGCTCACGTGGTACGGCCCCTCGCTCGTGGACGCCAGGGCGGAGCTGGAGCGGGCGCTCAGGTGACCGCGCCGGTGCGCGGCCGGGCCGCCAGCGCCGCGTCCACGGTCTCCGGCGACAGCACGTGCTCCATGACGATCACGGCCGTGCCCACGATGCCCGCCCGGTCGCCCAGCGAACTGGTGACGATCTCCAGGTTGCGGGTCGTGTACGGCAGGCTCCTGCGGTAGACGCTCTCCCTGATGCCGGTCAGGTAGTGCTCACCGGTCTCGGCCATGTCACCGGCCAGCACCAGCACGCCCGGGTTGAGCAGGCTGACCGCGGTGGCCAGCACGACGCCCAGCGTGCGCCCGCCCTCCTGGACCCGGGCGATGGCCGCCGGGTCGGCCGCGTGCACCAGCCGGACCACGTCGCGGCTGCTGTGCCGGCCCAGGTCGACGGCCATGGCGTGGCCGCTGGCCAGCGAGGCCACACAGCCGCGCGAGCCGCACGTGCAGACCCGGTCGTCGGTCTCGAACAGTCGGACGTGGCCCAGGTTGCCGGCCGCCTCCTCGACCCCGCGGTAGATCCGGCCGCCGAGCACGATGCCGGTGCCGATCCCGGTGGACACCTTGACCAGGACGAGCGACGCGCAGCCGCGCCAGGACGACCACCACTCGCCCAGCGCCATCGCGTTGGCGTCGTTCTCCACCAGGACCGGCACCCGGAACTCGTCCCGCAGCGTCTCGGTGATCGGGTGGTCGTCCCAGCCCGGCATCAGGAACGACCTGATCACCCTGCCGGAGGTCTGGTCGACCGAGCCCGGCAGGTTGAGCCCGATGCCGCAGATCTGCCCGGCCGGGCGGCCGGTGCGGTCGAGCAGCCGCTGGAACGCCTGCCGCACCCAGGTGAGCACGGCCTCGGGACCCAGCTCGATGCGCATCTCGGTGTGCTCCTCGGCCAGCGGCCGGGCCGCGAGATCGGTCAGCGCGACCCGGGCGTGGCTGGCCCCGAGATCGGCCACCAGCGCCAGGCGGCTGGTGGCGTCGATGTCGAGCACCGAGGGCGGCCGCCCGCCCCCGGAGGTCCCGACGCCGGACTCGTGGATGTAGCCGGCCTCGATCAGCCGGTCCACCCGGTCGGTGATGGTCGACCGGGACAGGCCGGTGTACTCGATCAGTTCCTTGCGGGTGCGGCAGGTGCGATCTCGGATGAGCTGGAGGATCCGCCCTGCCGTCAGCATGGTCTATCCCTTCTCCGCTCCCGCCGTGAGCCCTTCCGTCAGCAACCTCTCACTGGCGAAGAAAAGGATCACGATGGGCAGTGTCAGAACCACTGATCCTGCCATGAGCACCGTGGTCGGGATCTCGATACTGCCCGCCAGTTGCGAGAGCCCGAGGGAGACGGTCCAGCTGTCCCGCTTCTCCACCAGGAAGAGCAGGGCGAACAGGAACTCGTTCCAGGCGATCATGAACGCGTAGAGTCCGGTCGCCATGAGCGCGGGCTTGGACAACGGCAGCACCACCCGCCAGATGGTCGACAGGCGGCTGCAACCGTCGATCGCGGCCGCCTCCTCCACGCTCTGCGGCACGGTCTCGAAGTAGTTGCGCAGCATGTATACCGTGACGGGCACGGTCTGCGCGATGTAGACGAGGATCAGGCCGACCAGCGACCCCCGCAGCCCGAGCATGGTGAACAGCACGAACAGCGGGATGGCCAGCACGATCGCCGGGAACAGATAGACGGCCAGGAACAGGAAGTGCACCTGGCGGCGCCCGAAGAACCGCAGCCGGGCGACCGCGTACGCGCCGGGGATCGAGATCAGCAGGGTGACCGCCACCGACGCCACGGCCACGATCGCGCTGTTGCGCATGAAGGTCAGGAACCCCTGCCGGTCCAGGACGTTCGCGTACGTGTCGAACGTGAACGTCTCCGGCCAGAGCGAGCCCGGATGCAGGATCAGCTCCTGGATGTCCCGGAACGACAGCATGACCATGTAGTAGAAGGGGAACGCGGTGGCCAGGAAGAGCACCGCGATCACCACCGGCCGCAGCACCTTGATCAGCGCCCGCTCGAACCTATCCCTGCTCACGGTCACCTCCGCCGAAGAACCGCAGGTAGATGACGAGGAACACGACCAGCACGAGCGCGAGCACGATCGCCTGGGCGGCCGAGGCGCCGATGTCGTCGCGGGCGGTCAGGAAGTTGTAGACCCGCACGCTGACGACCTCGGTGCCGGCGCCGCCCCCGGTCAGCAGGTAGACGTCGTCGAACTTGGTGAAGGTGAACACGAACCGCAGCACCGAGAGCAGCGCGATGATCCGCCAGAGCTGCGGCAGGATCACGTAGCGGAACCGCTGGCTCGGCGTGGCCCCGTCGACCACCGCCGCCTCCTCCAGCTCCGCCGGCAGCGCCTGGATCCTGGCCAGGATGAACAGGAAGGCGAACGGGAAGTAGCGCCACGCCTCGAAGGCGATCACCGTGAGCAGCGCCACCGGCACCTCGATGCCCAGGAACGTGCCCTTGGCCTGGGTGAGGAAGGCGATCGGCTCGCTCAGCCAGGTGTTGACGATGCCGTACTGCGGGTTGAGCATCGTCTCCCACAGGAAAGCCACCGCCACGACCGGCGCCACGTACGGGATCAGGATCGAGGCCCGCACGATCGTGCGGCCCTTGAACCGGTCGCGCAGCGCGAGCGCGGCCACCAGCCCGATCACGATCGACAGGACCGTGCCCGCGACCGTGTAGACCAGGGTGTTGACCAGGGCCGTCCAGAACCCCGGCTCGGTGATCACATAGGTGAAGTTCTCCAGCGTGTAGTTGCCGAAGAGGCCCGCCTGGCGGATGTTGATCAGCCGGACGTCCTGGAACGCCAGCATGATCGCCCACAGCAGCGGCACGACCACCACGACCAGCGTGATGATCAGGGTGGGCGAGATGAGCGCCAGGCCCGCCCTGCCCTCCTGCTCCGGCAGGGTGCGCCCGCGCCTCACTCGCGGATCCCGCGTTTGATGGTCTCGACCTCCCGCTTGGCCTGGGCCGCGGCCTCCTGCGCGGTGGCCGAGCCGCCGGCGGCCGCGCTCAGCGCGGTGGGCACGGGCAGTTCGCCCATCACCGCGCCGGCCAGCTTGCCCTGCCCCTGCGGGATGCCCCAGCGGCCGAACGTCTCGGGGCTGGTGCGGAGCGCGTCGAGCACCTCGGCCGGGTAGATGTCGCCGAGCGGCTTCTTGGAGTCGACGCCGGCCTCGAGCTCGTTCCACTTCTCCGCGAAGCCTTCGCGGGTGGGGAACTTGCCCTCCGGCGCCATCCCGAGCCACCGCTCGTAGCCCTCGTTCATCATGTACGAGACGAACCGGCTCGCCGGGTCGGTCGCGGAGTCCCGCAAGATCGTCCAGGAGACGATCTCGCCGTACTGCGCGGGTTCGCTCCCGTCGGGCCCCTTCAGCGCGGTCACGACGCCGGTGTTCTCCGCCAGCCACTCGGGGTTCTCGCGGCACTGCTCGCAGCTCGGCAGGGCGTCCTTACGCAGCCCCGCCAGCTCGTCCAGGATGAACGAGGACCAGATGGTCATGGCCGCCTTGCCGGAGAAGTAGGTGGCCCGGGTGGAGTCGACGTCCTGGGTGCCCTTGACCGAGTGGTTCTTGGCCAGGTTGGAGTAGAACTCGAACGCCTTCACGCACTGCGGCGAGTCGAGCGTGACGTTGCCGGCGTCGTCGACCATCTGGCAGCCGTTGGCCAGCGCCACGTGCTCGAAGCTCTGGGCGGTGAAGGCGTCCTTGGGCGCGACGGCCAGCGTGATGCCCGCGACGCCGCCGGTGTTGAGCTCGGCCGCGGCCTTCTCCAGGGCCTCGTAGGTGTCGGGGGGCTGCAGGCCCGCCTTCTCGAACAGGTCCTTGCGGTAGAGGATGAGCTGGGCCCAGCCGTCACTCGGCACCGCGAGCAGCTTCCCGTCGCTGGTGTTGAGCTCCAGCGACCGGGCGGAGAACGTGTCGCGCCCGAGCTGGTCGACGATCTTGCCCGGGGTCTCGGTGTCGAGCAGTTCGTTGGCCTCCAGCTCGCGGACGGACGCCAGGGGCAGCGCCCCGATCACGTCCGGCAGGTCGCCGGCCGCCGCGGCCGAGGTGATGACCTGGCTGAACTGGTCCTCGGCGACGCCCACCAGCTCGACCTGGATCCCGGTCTGCTGGGTGAACTCCTTGATGATCTGCTGCTGCACGGCCATCCGGTCCTCGAGGTTCTCCTCGGTCCAGACCGTGATCTTGTTGCCGGCTTCCTGCTCGCTGCCGCCGCCGCAGGCTGTCAGGCAGGCCGCCGACAGCAGTGCGACGGAGAGGACGGCGGTTACCTTCTTCGGCATGACGCGCTCCTCTTGATGGGGATATGCCGCCACTTACCCATTGATCACGTCGCGCAACGTGAGGGAGTCGATTCCGAGACCGGTCTGTACCCTCACCGTGCTGCCTCGTTGTCACCGTCATCCCAGGTGCGGCTCGCGGCCGGCTCTCGGGATCCGGCCGGTGGCAAAGAGAGGGTCTGCTCACGGTCAAAACTTCGTCCGCGGCAGACGCGGCGGTGGGCGCCGAAAGGATCAATCTGATCGGATTTCGGTCATCGATGCGGAGCGGTTTCGGCTGGTACACGCGGTCGGAGCCCCCATGTGGAGCTGCGCGTCGGTAAATCCGGGTAAGGTCACTTTCCAGAATTCCATGTCTGAAACCCCTTTTTGCTGAAGCTTCTCGTACGGAAGTCGTAGACTTTAGAGTGATCCGACCACGACTATGGTGTGCGGGGCCGAACTAATTCCGTGACTTTTGTTTGATCAATAAGCGTAAGTGTTGGGGAATGCGCGTCATCACCTTCCAAGAACCGGGCCGGGTCTCCGTCGGCCTGGAGCCGGCCGCCGAACTCGTGCCGGGCAGCGTGCGGGTCCGCACGCTTTACTCGGGCGTCTCCGCGGGCACCGAGCTCACCGCCTATCGCGGTACCAACCCCTATCTCCATCGCAAGTGGGACACCGAGCGACGCCTCTTCCTCGACGGCCGGACGCACGCCTACCCGCTGACCGGCTGGGGCTACCAGGAAGTCGGCGAGGTGGTGGAGGCGGCGCCCGACGTCGCCGAACCCGCCGTCGGCAGCGTCGTCTGGGGCATCTGGGGCCATCGGGCCGAGGCCGTCGTCCCGGCCGCCCGGCTGGCCGGCCACGTGCTGCCGCCCGACGCGACGCCGCTGCACGCGGTCTTCGCCCGGGTCGGCGCCATCGCGCTCAACGCGGTGCACGCCGCAGACATCCATCTCGGCGACCAGATCGCCATTTTCGGACAGGGCGTCATCGGACTGCTCGCCACCCGGCTGGCCGTGCTCAGCGGCGCCCGCGTGGTGGCCGCCGACGCCATCCCCGCCCGGCTGGAGCTGGCCAGGAAGTACGGCGCGGCCGAGACGTTCGACGTGCAGGCCGGGTCCGTCGCCGAGTTCATGCGCAAGCGGGTCGAGGGCGCCGACACCGCGATCGAGCTCAGCGGCAGCCACCTCGGGCTGCAGGAGGCCATCCGCACCGTGCGCCGCGGCGGCCGGGTCGTCGCGGCCGGCTTCTACCAGGGCGACGGGCTCGGGCTCCGGCTGGGCGAGGAGTTCCACCACAACCAGGTCCAGCTCGTCTCCTCCCAGATCGGCGGCGTCGCCTCCTGGCTGTCCCACCGCTGGGACGTCGAGCGGCTCCAGCGCACGTTCATGGAGGTCGTGCACCGCGGCGAGCTCGACGTCAGCGACCTCGTCACCCACCTCGTGCCCGTCGACGACGCGCCGGCGGCGTTCGACCTGATCGACAAGCACCAGTCCGAGGTGCTCCAGCTCGTCTTCACCTTCGAGGAGTCACAGTGAAGCTCGCCGCCCAGGAGCAGCTCCTGCCGGGCCGGTCCCTGCAGGAGAAGTTCGCGTTCGCCGTCGAGGCCGGGTTCGACGCCATCGAGCTCCGGGGCAAGGGCGACTTCCACTTCGCGGGCCGCCTCACCGAGCTGAAGCGCGCGCTCGCCGACGGGGTGGTCATGCCGACCGTCTGCGTCGACATGCCGCACTTCATCGGCGACTTCGACCCGGCCAAGCGCAAGGACGCCATCCAGCAGCTCCGCTCCCAGCTGTCGGTCATCGGCGAGCTGGGCGGCATCGGCGTCATGACCCCCGCCTCCTGGGGCCAGTTCTCGCTCCGGCTGCCCCCGTTCACACCCCCGCGCAGCGCCGAGGAGGACCGCGAGGTGCTCACCGAGGCGCTGGGCGTCCTCGGCGAGCACGCCCAGCGCAACGGCGTGCTGATCATGCTGGAGCCGCTCAACCGGTACGAGAACCACATGGTCAACACCCTGGCCGAGGCGGTCTCGTACTGCGCCATGGACTCGATCAGGGTCGTCGGCGACACGTACCACATGAACATCGAGGAGGACGACCCCTGCCGTTCCCTGGTGGAGGCCGCCCCCTACCTCGCGCACATGCAGATCAGCGAGTCCAACCGCAACCAGCCGGGCACCGGTCACCTCGACTGGGGAGCCCAGCTGGCCGCACTCGACGCCGTCGGCTATGACGGCTATCTCGCGCTCGAATGCCGCCTGCGCGGCGAGCCCGAGATCGTCCTCCCCCAGACAGCGGCCTTCATCAGGAAATTCCTATGATCCTTCGCGAGGCGCTGCGCGTCCTGATCGACAACTGGGACGGCAGCCATACGGTCCCCTCCCGCACGCTCTACCCCCACCAATGGAGCTGGGACTCCGCCTTCATCGCCATCGGCCACGCCCGCTGGTCCCCCCGGCGGGCCCGGACGGAGCTGCTCAGCCTCTTCGGCGCCCAGTGGCGTGACGGCAGGGTGCCGCACATCGTCTTCAACCCCGCGGTCCCGGACGGCGCCTACTTCCCCGGGCCCGAGTTCTGGGCGGTGCGGTCGCCGTCCGGCTGGGCCACCTCCGGCATCGTGCAGCCGCCGGTGCACGCGCTGGCCGCCTGGCGGGTCCACCTGGCCGAGCCCGACCCGGCCTTCCTGGCCAGGATCTACCCGCGGCTGGTGGCCCAGCAGGAGTTCCTGCGCGCGCAGCGGCGCGGCCACGACGGGCTGATCTCGATCGTGCACCCCTGGGAATCCGGCATGGACAACAGCCCGAGCTGGGACCTGCCGCTGAACGCGGTGGAGCCGACGCCCGACGGCTTCCGCCGCCGCGACCTGCGCCACATCGACCCGGCCGAGCGGCCCACCGACCGCGACTACGAGCGCTACGTCGCGCTCGCCCGCGCCTACCGCGACACCGGCTACCGCCGGGCGTGCGCCTTTCAGGTCGAGGACCCGCTGTTCAACGCCGCGTACGGGAGCGCCGAGTGGGCCCTGGCCGACATCGCCGAGGCGCTCGGCCGCGACCCCGAGCCGCACCGCGCCGAGGCCGCGGCGATCACCGCCGCCATGGTCGAGCACCTCTACCAGGACGGCCTGTTCCACCCCCGCGACGCCATCACCGGCTGCCTGATCCGCTCCGGCAGCGCCGCCGGCCTGACCCCGCTCATCCTGCCCGGCCTGCCCCGCGACGTGGCCAACGCGCTGATCGGCACCGGGCTGGACCTGTTCGCGCTGAAGGACGGCGTGCTGCCGAGCTACGCGCTGGCCGCTGCCGAGTTCGACCCGGCCTGCTACTGGCGAGGGCCGAGCTGGATCAACCTGTCGTGGCTGGTCTGGCAGGGGCTCAAGGGGCGCAGGGACGACCTGGCCGCCGCGCTCGCCGACGGCATGGTCAACGCGGTGGGCCGGTCCGGGTTCCGCGAGTACTTCGACCCCTTCACGCTGGAAGGGCACGGCTCCGGCGACTTCAGCTGGTCAGCCGCGCTGCTCGTGGACGTCGTGGCTGAGCACGGCCTGAAGGGTGTGCCGTTCACGGCGCGCGAGCTCGGCCAGCAGGCGAGGGCCGTCGGCGAACCCGACCACGTCGGTGATCAGGTGCCGGCGTAGCCGCTCGCCGCGGCTGGTGAGCAGGGCGATGCTCTCGTGCGAGAGCCGCTCCCTGTCCCAGGCGTGCGCCAGGCCCCGCGGCACCCGCCCGATCTGCGCGCAGCGCAGCGACAGCCCGTTGTGGTGGAACTCCTCACCGAGCCGCACCTCATGGGCGCCGTCGGTGTAGAAGGCCAGGTCGACCGCCACGCCCTGGGGCCTGAGCAGCTTCAGCGCCAGGGCCAGCGCCCTGGCCTGGCCGCGGCACTGGAAGACCACGTCGGCGCCCCGGTCGTCGGGGCCGTGCCGCCAGCGCCGCTTGAGCTCGACCGCCGGGTCGTCGGCCGCGGCCAGCGTCTGCGCGCCCAGCTCGGCGGCGACCGCCAGCCTGGCCGGCGTCTCGTCCACGACGACGACCTCCGCGGCCCCGTACGCCATCGCGAACGACGCGGTCAGCAGGCCGACCACGCCCGCGCCCATCACGGCGACCCGCCGGCCGCGCACCCCGTCGCCGAGGTGGTGCACGTCGGGGCCGTACAGGTCGGCGGCGGCGTGCAGCAGCCCGTTGGCGCAGATGGGGCCCATGTGGGCGACGTAGATGCCCAGCATCGGGTCGAGCTCGCCGGGCAGCGGGACGAACCGGTCGCGCATCGGGTCGGCCACGTAGCCGCTGCGGTGCCCGTAGGCCATGGCCACCAGCGTGCCCTCGGTCACGGCTCTGGTGCGGGTCTCGACCACCCGGCCGACCTGCATGTAGCCGATGCCGCGCACCGGGTAGGCGATCGACGGGTTGCCTTCCAGGAACAGGCCGAGGCCGCGGTCCCAGGTCGAGGTCAGGTAGGGGTTGTCGCCCTTGACGTAGGTGAGCTCGGTGCCCGCCGACACGCCGCTGTGCACGGTCTCCACCAGGAACCCGCCGTCGGGGACCTCGCCGAGCTTCTCCTCGACCAGCGTCACCTCGCCGGGCGCCTCGATGCTCAGCACCGTCGCGACCTCACGCATCGATCATCACCGGCTTCCGTTCGCGTGCGGACCGGGCCAGCGCGAGCGCCAGCCGGTGGGTCTTGAGCGCCTCCCGGTACGGGGCTCGCACGTCGGCCTGTTTACCCTGGACGGCGTCTATGAACGCACGATCCACCGCCACCTTGGCGTCCCCGCTGTCTTGCACCCGCTCCTCGCCGTCGACGACCAGCTCGGTCTCGCTGAGTTCGAGCGCGATGCCCTCGGCGTGCACCTCCAGGCCCGCCCGGTGCTTGCGGTCCAGCAGGGAGCAGGTGGCCAGCAGGCCCGCGGCGCCCGCGGCGAAGCTCATGACGGCGGCGGTGGCCCGGTCGACCTCGCCGTCCGCCGTGTTCTCCGCCGGGACGGCGTGCACCATCGTCACCTCGCCCACCAGCAGCCGGGCCAGGTCCAGTACGTGAACCGCCTGCTCGACGGTCTGCCCGCCGGACATGTCAGCCTTCAGCCACCAGGCGACCGGCGGCACCTTGTCCAGCCAGTGGCCCAGCGCGAGCCGCACCGGCCGGTCGGCCAGCAGGTCGCGGGCCCGGTCGAGGATGTCCAGGTAGCGCCAGTGGTGGCCGACGGCCGAGGGCAGCCCGCGCCGGTCGATCTCGTCCGCGATCGACTCGGCGGTGGCCAGGTCGAGCGAAAGGGGCTTCTCCACAAATATCGGGAGATTGCACGACAAAATGTCACGTTCGGGGTTACCGTGCGCGAAGGGAGGCACGCACACGTACACGGCATCCAGGTCGCCGGCGCTCAGCAGGTCGGCATGGCTGCCATAGGCGGGGGAGCGGTGCTTCGAGGCCAGCGCCTCGGCTCGGTGGGGATCGGTGTCGGCGATCCCGGCGATCGTTACATCGGGGAAACCTGATAGGACGTCGGCATGACGGGCGGCGACATTGCCGGCCCCTACGATGCCCACACGGATGGCGGGAGACATAATCCGGCATATCCCACATCTCTCCGAAAACAAACAAACATGTTCGAAGAGTCATCAAGGGGGCAGTTGTCGCCGACCTGACCTCCAAAGATCGGGGCTTACTGCATGGAAAAAGATCTGGGAACCTTGGCAAGGGTCCAGGAATGGTACGGACCCCACTCCAGCACGGCGGCCGAATGGCCGGTCGACGCCCTCCAGCTTGCCAAGGGAACCACCACGGTCAGCGTGGTGCTGCCGGCCCGCAACGAAGAGTCGACAGTGGGCGACATCGTCACCGAGATCCGGCGTGACCTGGTGGAACGTGCGCCACTCGTGGACGAGATCGTCGTGGTCGACTCCCTGTCCACCGACGCGACCGCCGCCCGGGCCGCCGCGGCCGGCGCCCGCGTGGTCGCACAGGAAGCGGTGCTCTCCCAGCTCCCACCCCTCACCGGGAAGGGCGAGGCCCTGTGGAAGGGGCTGGCCGCCACCTCCGGCGACATCGTCGTCTTCATCGACGCCGACCTGCGCGACTTCAGCTCGCACTTCGTCTCCGGCCTGCTCGGCCCGCTGCTGGTGGATCGTGACATCCAGTTCGTCAAGGGCGCGTACGAACGTCCCTTCACGGGCGCCGACGGGGTGGCTCAACGCGGCGGCGGCGGGCGCGTGACCGAACTCGTGGCCCGCCCGCTCATCAATATGTTCTGGCCGGAACTATCCGGCTTCGCCCAGCCGCTCGGCGGCGAGTACGCGGCCCGCCGCGAGGTGCTGCAACAGGTCCCCTTCGTCACCGAGTACGGCGTCGAGTTCGGGCTGCTGGTGGACCTCCTGCAGCTCGTCGGCCTGGACGCGATGGCCCAGGTCGACCTGGGCGTGCGCGTCCACACCCACCAGTCTGTGCCCGCGCTCGGCCGGATGGCCGGGCAGATCATGCTCACCGCCTGGTCCCGTCTTGAGCGCCAGGGCCGCCTGGTCTCCTCGGAGTCGCCCGCCCACACCTTGTTGCAATTCGGCCTGGATGGGCAGGCAGACCTGGTGGACGTGGCCGTGGCCGAACGGCCCCCATTGGCCTCTCTCGTCTTAGAGGAGGACGTGGCATGAACATCCTGCTGAACGCCGGGCCCTGGCTCCCGGTCCCGCCGCCCGGCTACGGCGGCATCGAGAACGTCGTCGCCACCCTGATCCCCGAACTGCGCGCCCGCGGCGTGCGCGTCGTGCTGGCCTCGGTCGGGACGAGCGACATCGAGGTGGACGAGCTCGTCAGCGTCTACGCCGACGGCCAGTTCCCTCACCTGCAGAAGCCGTACAACCAGGTCATGGGCATCGCCCACGCCCACCAGGCGCGCGTGGCCGAGGAGCTGCGCGGCCGCGACGACATCGACCTCGTCCACGACCACCTCGAAGTGGTCGGCCCCGGCGTGCTGGCGGCCCTGGGCGGCCCGCCGGTGCTGCACACCCTGCACTGGGACCTGCACAAACACGCCGCCTTCTACGAGTCGTTCCCGCGCGAGATCGCCGTCAACGGCGTCTCCCACTCCCAGCTCGCCCGCGCCCCCGAGGCGCTGCGCCAGGCCGCGCTCGGCGCCGTCCACCTCGCCACTCCGCTCGCCGGCACCGACCTGCGGGTCGAACGCGGCGAGCACCTGGTGGTCATGGGCCGCGTCTGCGGGCTCAAGGGCCAGCACGTGGCGGCCCGCATCTGCCAGAAGCTTGACCTGCCCCTGACCCTCGCCGGCCCGGTCAGCGGCCTGAACACGCCCGCCGAACTGGACGCCGTCGCCCAGGACCCCTCCCACCCCCTGTACGGCCACCCCGACGTCCGCTACCACGTCGACCACGTCTCCACCTACCTCGACGGCGACCGCGCCAAGTGGATCGGCTCCATCGGCGGCGAGGACCGCGACCGGCTCTACGCCTCCGCCCGCGCGGCGTTGTTCCCCATCCAGTGGGACGAGCCCGGCGGCACCGCCGTCGTCGAGGCACTCGCCCTCGGCGTGCCGCCGATCGGCCTGCGCCGCGGCTGCCTGCCGGAGATCATCGACCACGGCCGCACCGGCTTCCTCGCCGACACCGAGGAGGAACTCGCGGAGTGGATCCTCCGGGCGGACGAGATCGACCCCGAGGAGTGCCGCCGCGAGGCCACGCGCCGCTTCTCACCCGGCGTCATGGCCGAGCGCTACCTGGAGCTGTACGAGCGCGCGATCAGGAGAAGCCCCGTGGCAGCACGGTGACCGGCACCGCCGCCGCGCGCAGCAGCTTCATCGACAGCTCGCCCAGGAACACCCGGTGCGGCTGGGCGTCCTCGCTGGCCGCGCAGACCAGCAGCTCGCCCGGCAGCCACGTGGCGGCCTCGAACGCGGCCGCCACGTCATGCCCCTCGGCGACGTCGGACTCCGCCTCGATCCCCGTGGTCTCCCACGCCAGCCGCACCGCCAGCGCCAGGTCGTCGCGGATGCGCTCCGGATCGTCGGTGCGCAGGTCGAAGGTGATCAGCCGGAGCGGCACGCCCAGGCGCAGCGCCGCCTGGGCCACCCGCCCCACCGCCTCGTCGCACTGCGGCCGGTGCACGTACGCCAGCGTGAGCCTGGCCAACGTGCCCACCGGCGCGTAGCCGGACGGCGCCACCATCACCGCCTCGGGCGACAGGTGGAGCAGGTGGTCGGCGGTGCTGCCCAGCGCGATGCGGCCGTGCTGCCCGCCGCCCGCCGACCCGACCACGATCAGGTCGGCCTTGATGCGGCTCGCCAGCACCCCCAGCCCGCGACCGGCGCCCCGGCTCTCGAACGCCATGAACTCGGACGGGACGTTCTCCAGCGCCACCCCCGCCTCCGCCAGGTAGGCCTGGGCCTGCACCGCCTCACCGGGGCTGCCGGGCGAGTAGATCGAGGCCACGGTGAGCTCACCGCCGGTGACCCGGGTGATGGCCGCGCCGAGGGCCAGCGCCTCCCGCCCACCCGCGTCGTGCGTATAGCCGACGATCACGTGCTCTCCGATCACGACTGCCTCTTTACCCGCTCCGACCAGGGAATACGCCGCCGTTGCCAAGCGTTGCACAGAAACGGAGGCGAAAGGAATTGAAGATCACTCTTGACACCAAGTTCATGGGCTCGTTCGGTATGGTCACCCTCCGGGACGCCGTCGAGCAACTCAAGGCCCAGGACCTGGCCTGTACGGTCGCCCGCGACAAGCTAGACCAGAAGGCGCGGATGTTCGCCGAATGCGTCGAGCGCGGATTCACGCCGCTCCGCAGCGAGATCATGGCCGCCTGCTATCTCGCCGAGCGCGACGCCGCGGCCGAGTCCTTCGACCGCGGCCTCATCACCGAAGGCGAACTGGAGCAGACCCGGCTCTCCCTGGCCAGGCGCTTCCTCGGCGCCACCTGAACTTCCCCCTTTCGACCGAGGTACCCACCGCCAGATCCTCGTAAAGTCGTGTCCATCGCCCGTTCTCGGATTGGACACGTGTGTACCGCGACATCGTCGACTTCGCACTCACCACGCCGGCCTGGCTGCACACCCTCGCCGAGGTGGGCACCGACGCCGGCCTGTTCATCTTCGCGGCACTGTTCGTCGTGTGCTGGTGGCGGGCGCGCCACGCGCCCCCGCGCGACCTGGCCATCGCCATCGCCGGCCCGGCCGGGATCGTCGGCGCGTACGTGATCAGCGAGGTGATCAAGCTGATCATCAGGGAGGACCGGCCGTGCCGGGGCGGAGTGCAGACGATCGCCGTCTGCCCCCCGGCGGCCGACTGGTCGTTCCCCAGCAACCACTCGGTGATCGCCGCCGGCGCGGCCGGCACGCTCATGCTGGCCTGGCGCGCGCTCGGCTGGGTCGTGGTGCCGCTGGCCGCCGTGATGGCGTCCTCCCGGGTCTTCGTCGGCGTCCACTACCCGCACGACGTGCTCGCCGGGTTCGTACTCGGCCTGACGCTCGCGCCGCTGCTGGCCCTGCTGATGGTCGGCGCCGTCACACCGGTCGTCCGGCTGGTCCGCGGCCGCCTCACCGCCATAGGTTGAGCGCATGCGCCTGGTGACGATCGACGACATCCGGACGGCGGCAGGGCGGATCGCCCCCGTCGCCGTCCACACCCCGCTGGCCCCGGTCGGCGACCTGCTGGTCAAGCCGGAAAGCCTGCAACGCGTCGGCTCGTTCAAGATCCGCGGCGCCTACAACGCGGTGGCCGCGCTGCGCCCCGCCGGAGTCGTCACCCACTCGTCCGGCAACCACGGCCAGGCGCTCGCCTACGCCGCGGCCCGCTTCGGCATCCCCTGCGTGGTCGTGGTGCCCGAGGGCACCCCCCAGGTCAAGGCCGACGCCATCCGCGGCCACGGCGCCAAGCTCGTCGTGGTGCCGCCCGACCGGCGCCATTCCGCCGCCGCCGAGCTGGCCGCCAAGCGCGACCTGACCCTGGTCCCGCCGTTCGACCACCCCGCCGTGATCGCCGGACAGGGCACGATCGGCCTGGAGATCCTGTCCGACCTGCCCGACGTCGAGGTGATCGCGGTGCCGGTCAGCGGGGGCGGGCTCATCTCCGGCGTCGCCGCCGCCGTCAAGGCGCTGCGCCCCCAGGCCACCGTGATCGGCGTCGAGCCCGAGCTGGCCGCCGACGCCGCCGAGAGCCTGGCCGCCGGGCGGCTCATCACCTGGGAGCCCGCCCGCACCTTCCGCACGGCCGCCGACGGGCTGCGCGCCGAGCTGTCCGAGCTGACGTTCGCGCACCTGCGCGCGCACGTCGACGCCGTCGTCACCGTCACCGAGGACGAGATCCGCGCCGCCATGCGCCACCTGGCGCTCGCCGGCCGCCTCGTGGCCGAGCCGAGCGGCGCCGTCGCCACCGCCGCCCACCTGGCGGGCAAGCTGCCCGGCGGGCGCACCGTCGCGCTGCTGTCAGGCGGCAACGTCGACCCCGCCCTGCTGCGCGACGTGCTTCAGGCGGCCGACCAGGTGTGACGGCCGAGGAAACCCCGCTCACCCGTCGCGTACTCCTGGAAGGCCCGCCGCACCTCCTCCAGCTCCGCCACCTCGGCGCGCGCCATCGCGCCCTCCTTGTACTCCAGCTCGTAGCCCGGGGAGACCTGGATGAAATGGCGGCCGAAGGTCACCAGCGCCACGAACGGGTTCTGCGGCGACATGGTGCCGAGCACGTCGTGCACCAGCCCCAGGTCGGGATCGTGCACGACGAGCCCGTCGCCGGTGTGGAGCTGCATCCCCCGGTAGACGCCGAGCGGCGCCACGTTGTGCACGAGATCGCGCTGCGGGTCGTAACACACCAGCCCGTACGCCCGCGCGACGTCGAACACCTGGGCCGACATCTCGTCCATGGTCTCGAGATCCATCGACACCAGGACGTGGTCGCCGAAGACGGCGACGGTGCCCGGCAGCTCCTTGGCGACCTCCGGCATCTCCCCCTGGACGGGCTCGCCCTTCCGGACCTCCAGATAGGTGGCCCGGGCCTGGTCTCTGGAGACGGGCACGGGCTCGTCCCACAGCATCAGCTCAACGCTCACCAGTCCATCTTGTCGGACCAAGGGCGCACATGAGGGGGTACGAGCTGGAACAACGCAGAAACCGCGCCCTGACCGCCGCTCACCCGCGTGGCGTCGCTAGCCGGTGGTGGCGGGCTTCTCCGACTCGGGCACCAGCTGGATCGTGCAGTGCATGCACCGGCGGGCGTCGATCGGGATCTCGCCCAGGCACTCCGGGCACTCCTTCGTGGTCGCCGCCTTGTCGCGGTCGAACAGGCCGATGAGCCGCGTCATCGGCAGCACGACCAGCCAGTAGACCACCGCCGCGATGATCAGAAAGGTGATCAGGTGGTTGAGGAAGTCGCCGTACTTGAACTCGCTGCCGTTGACCGTGAACGAGTAGTCGGCGAAGTCAGGCTGACGCCCTCCGGTGACAGCGCCGATCAGCGGCGTGACCAGGTCTCTGACCAGGGCCTCCACCAGCCCGCTGAAGGTGGCGCCGATGATGACCGCGACGGCCAGCTCGACGATGTTGCCGCGCAGCAAAAATTTCTTGAACCCGCCCATAGCGAGCAACGGTATGTAGTCGGCCGGGTACGGGTCAAACGGAGGTCGTCAACCGTCACACTCCGTCAAAACGGCCCTCCTTGATCGCGTCCCGGAAGCTCTCCCACTCCTTGCGATCGAACGAGAGTTTTGCGCCTTCAGCGTCCTTGCTGTCGCGGATGAGGACTCTGTCGCCATGTTGCGCCACTTCGACGCAATTGCCGTTGTTGCACGAGTACCAGGTCGGTGCGGGACCTTGGGGGGAACCCATGCGGTACCTCTCAGAAGGTTGCCTGCAGACGTCGCGCTGAGCCATACCCCGAAACAGGCTCACGTAAGACGAGAAGGGCAGGCCGCCATGGTGCGACCCGCCCTTCTGTGACGCCTGGTTCAGCTGTGCTTGATCTGCCCGATGAAGGCGCTCCACTCGTCCCCGGAGAAGTGAAGCATGGGCCCGTCGGCTTGCTTGGTGTCGCGGACGGCGATCCGGCCGTCGGGCAACGGCGCCACGGCGATGCAACTGCCGTTGTTGCAGCGGGAGGACACCGTCCAGGTGAGCTCCTGCCGGGGAAGCGAGGTCATGTGCCTCTCCAGGTCAATGTAAAGGAGCCGCCCGGCGCCGGGCGGCTGCCATGGTGCTTATGAGGGTAACGACATTAGCGCTCCCTGGTAATTGACACTGGCACGTTACTGAAAAGCGATAGTCAGCTTTCGGCTTGGAAGGCCGCGATCCGCTCCCGGATAAGAGCGATCGAGTCTCTCGGGCTCAGGGCCACAGCGCGCAGCTGATTGAGCACTTCACGGAACCGGGCGAGCTGGGCGGGCTTCTCCTGGAAGATCTGGCCGGCCAGCGTGTCCATGTAGACGGTGTCGGCCACGCCCGCGCTGGGATCGAACTCCAGCAACATGAACGCGCTGTCCAGCGCCATGTGCGCGCCCACCTTGAACGGCACCACCTGAACGGTGATGTGCGGCTCCCCGGCCATGTGGACGACCTTCTCCAGCTGCTCCGCCATCACCTGCAGGCCGCCGATGTGCCGGTGCAGCGCGGACTCGTCCAGCAGGACCCAGTAACGCGGCGGCTGCTTCTTGCGCAGCACGTCCTGGCGCTTCATCCGGTACGCGACGCGCTCCTGCAACACGATCGGGTCAATCTGAGGGAGGGATCCGTGGATCACGGCCTGGGCGTACTCCTCGGTCTGGAGGAGGCCCGGGATCGTGGTGGTCTCGTACTCGGAGATCCTGATCGCGTCGTTCTCCAGGCCGGGGACGGGCCGGAAGTCGACGTCCTCGCCGTCCTGCCACCAGCCCTGCTCGCGGGCGTCCTTGGCCAGGGCCATCAGCTCCGAGGAGTTCTCGACCCGGTACAGCCTGCACAGGTCGCGGACGTCGCGCAGGCTCACCCGGCGCTGCGCGGTCTCGATCCGGCTGATCTTGGCGGGGGAGCAGAGCAGGGCCCCGGCGACCTCGGCGATGCTCAAGCCGGAACCGTGGCGCAGTTCGCGCAGCCGGGTGGCGAGCTGACGTTGACGGAGTGTGGGGTTGGCGCTCGCCATCGTGCCACCTCTCGTGTCGGACGTGCGGCCGATCCTATCCCCATGGCTGGATGCTTCTGGCAATTGCCAGCGGAACATGACAGTGACGTTTGCCTTACTCAAGTGCCGCTGGCAAGTGGAAAACGGGTACAGCCATGACAGAAGCGCCCACTTCCCCAGGGAGACCCCCATGCGCGCACCTCCAGGCACCCGAAGGGACATACGCCGCACACGAGGCTGGGCCGATGACGCGGCCCCGGTTCAGCCGAACGACCCCCCGCCGCTGCCAGAGCAAGAGGACGACCACATGCAGTTCATCACCGTGACCCGGGAGCCGGCCGCCCCGATCCGGCGCCTGATCACCCGGGTGCTGGAGGTGCTCGACGGCTGGGCCTTCGACGACCTCGACGCCCGCGCCCGGGCCCAGGGCTGGGAGGTGCGCCGTCCCGCGCCGCTGACGCGGGTCTACCGCAACCCCGCCTTCGACGCGTACGTGCCCTGCCTCACCTGCCAGGGGGAAGGCGTCGCGGGGAGGGGCGCCTGCCGAGTCTGCCTCGGGTCGGGACGCGTGCGCCCATGTTAGAGCGCGAGCTCCTGGCCGAGCTGAACCACGCCACCACCCCGCTCGCCAGGCCGAACCCGCTGGTCGCGCTGTGGCGGTGGCGGTACGAGACCGCGGCTCTGGTCCTCGCCGGGGCGCTGGCGCGCGCGGTGGTGGTGGCCACCGGGCCGGCGCTGATCGCCATGGCGGCGGTGCTCGCCATGGTCGCCCTCTGGCCGCCCGCGCGGTCGGAGGTGTGGGGGCGGATCCGGTGCGTGGTGACCGCGCACCGGATCCGGGTCGGATTCGTCGAGGCGTACCTGGTCAACCGGCGAGGAAAGATCCCCGCCGTGTTGTGGTGCGCGCCGGCTCCGTTCGGGGAGCGTGTCTGGGTGTGGTGCCGGGCCGGGATCACAGCCGACGACCTGGAGCGGGGCCGGAGCGTGATCGCCGGAGCGTGCTGGGCCGCGGACGCGCTGGTGTGGCCGCATCCCCGCAAACCGCACTACGTGCTGGTGGAGGTGATCAGGACCGGCCGGGATCCGGCCGTCGGGCAGGCCGACCGGCTCCCCGTACGCGGCGTGCCGTGAGGCGGTGACGGGTCGTGACACGTCGATGATCGTGGGCCGTCTCCGATGCCGCGCCGTCGGAGGCGGCTCACCGCTTGCTCCCTGGAGGTGATCGGAGCGGAACGCGGGGAAGGTACTGATCGCGTCAGCGGGTAACGAGACCGGGCTTGTCCGGTAGGCGGGGGAAACAGAATATGGGAGGGACCGGGAGGAAGCCTCGATGATCGACATTTGGCCGGGAGATCCCTACCCGCTCGGGGCGACCTACGACGGCGCCGGGACCAACTTCTCGCTCTACACCGAGGTGGCCGATGCCGTCGAGCTCTGTCTGTTCGACGAGGACAACCATGAAGAGAGGGTGAGCCTCACCGAGGTCGACGGCTTCATCTGGCACGCCTACCTGCCGGGCATCGGCCCCGGTCAGCGCTACGGCTACCGGGTGCACGGGCCCTACGACCCGGCGCAGGGGCTGCGCTGCAATCCGAACAAGCTGTTGCTCGACCCGTACGCGATGGCCATCGAGGGCGAGGTGACCTGGCACGAGGCGGCGTACGGCTACCGGTTCGGGCAGCCCGACACCCGCAACGACCTCGACTCCGCCCCGTACGTGCCGCGTTCGATCGTCGTCAACCCGTTCTTCGGCTGGGGGCACGACCGGCCGCCGGCGACCCCGTACCACGACACCGTGATCTACGAGGCGCACGTGCGCGGGCTGACGATCAGCCATCCGAAGATCCCCGCGCGGATCCGGGGCACCTACGCCGCGCTCGGCCATCCGGTGATCACCGACCATCTGACCAAGCTCGGTGTGACGGCGCTGGAGCTGATGCCGGTGCACCAGTTCGTCACCGATCACGTCCTGGAAGAGCGCGGGCTGTCCAACTACTGGGGCTACAACTCGGTCGGCTTCTTCGCCCCGCACAACCGCTATTCCAGCACCGGGCAGCGCGGGCAGCAGGTGCTGGAGTTCAAGGCCATGGTGAAGGCGCTGCACGAGGCCAACATCGAGGTCATCCTCGACGTGGTCTACAACCACACGGCCGAGGGCAACCATCTGGGGCCGACGCTGGGGTTCCGGGGCATCGACAACCCTGACTACTACCGGCTGGTCGACAACGACAAGCGCTACTACATGGACACCACGGGCACCGGCAACAGCCTGCTCATGCGGTCGCCGCACGTGCTTCAGATGATCATGGATTCACTCCGCTACTGGGTCATCGAGATGCACGTCGACGGGTTCCGCTTCGACCTGGCCTCGACGCTGGCCAGGGAGCTGCACGAGGTCGACCGGCTGAGCGCGTTCTTCGACCTGGTGCAGCAGGACCCGGTGCTGTCGCAGGTCAAGCTGATCGCCGAGCCGTGGGACGTCGGGCCGGGCGGCTACCAGGTGGGCAACTTCCCGTCCCGGTGGACCGAGTGGAACGGCCGCTACCGCGACACCATCCGCGACCTGTGGCGGGGGCAGCCGGCCACGATGCCGGAGTTCGCCTCCCGCTTCACCGGGTCGAGCGATCTCTACCAGGCCGACAGCCGCCGGCCCGCGGCCTCGATCAACTTCGTCACCTGCCACGACGGCTTCACCCTCCAGGACCTCGTCTCGTACGACCACAAGCACAACGAGGCCAACAAGGAGGGCAACCGCGACGGCACCGACGACAACCGGTCCTGGAACTGCGGCGCGGAGGGCCCGGCCGGCTGGGCCATCGAGTCGCTGCGCGAGCAGCAGAAACGCAACTTCCTCACGACGTTGTTCCTGTCGCAGGGCGTGCCGATGCTGTCCCACGGCGACGAGCTGGGCCGGACCCAGAAGGGCAACAACAACGGCTACTGCCAGGACAACGAGCTGACCTGGGTCGACTGGTCGGACATAAGGGAGAACTGGCTGCTGCTGGAGTTCACCCAGAGCCTGGCGGCGCTGCGCAAGAAGCACCCGGTGTTCCGGCGCAGGCGTTTCTTCTACGGCAAGCCGGTACGGGGTCTCAGTGACATCGCCTGGCTCACCCCGTCGGGCGAGGAGATGACCGACAGCGACTGGAACGTCGGCTACGCCAAGTCGCTGGCCGTCTTCCTCAACGGCGACGCCATCACCGAGCCCGACCGGCGGGGCAGGCCGATCAGGGACGATTCGTTCCTGCTGCTGTTCAACGCGCACCACGACACGATCCGCTTCACGATCCCCAAGGATTACGGCGAGATGTGGCATACCGAGATAGACACCGCGATGCCGATCAAACTGGATGTGCGCATGTGCCGGGCGGGGGAGGGCGTGGCCGTGCCCGGACGCAGCGTGCGGGTGCTGCGCCGTGTCTAGGCCCGTCTCGACCTACCGGCTGCAGCTGACTCCCGACTTCGGGTTCGCGCAGGTGGCGGAGATCGCCGGCTACCTGCGCGACCTCGGCGTCAGCCACGTCTACCTGTCGCCGATCCTCCAGGCCACGCCCGGCTCCCTGCACGGCTACGACGTGATCGACCACTCCCGGATCCGCGAGGAGTTCGGCGGCGCCAAGGGCTTCCGCGAGATGGCCGAGCAACTCGCCGCGCACGACCTCGGGGTCGTGCTCGACCTCGTGCCCAACCACATGAACACCCGGAACGCCGCGTTCTGGTCGGTGCTCAAGGACGGGCCGGAGTCCCCGTACGCGCGCTGGTTCGACATCGAGTGGGAGGACGGCAAGGTCGCGCTGCCCGAGCTCGGCGACGACACCGAGCCGGTCGTCGACGGCGACGTGCTGCGCTACCACGAGCACGAGTTCCCCCACCCCGGCCACTACCGGCTGGTCGACTGGCGTCAGGGGCCCGGCTACCGGCGCTTCTTCGACGTGTCCAGCCTGATCGGGCTGCGGGTCGAGGACCCCGAGGTGTTCTTCGCCACCCACGAGGTGATCTTCTGGCTGCTCGACGAGGGGCTGGCCGACGGCCTCCGCGTCGACCACCCCGACGGCCTGGCCGACCCGCGCGGCTATCTCGACCGGCTGCGCGCCAGGTCCGGCGGCATCTGGACGATCGTGGAGAAGATCCTCATCGGCGAGGAGCGCCTGCCCGCCGACTGGGCGTGCGACGGCACCACCGGCTACGAGACGCTCAACCGGGTCACCGGCCTGTTCGTCGACCCGGAAGGAGAACGGCCGCTGGTCGAGCTGTTCACCCGGCTGACCGGCGAGCCCGCCGACTACCGGCAGGTCATGACCCTGGCCAAGCGGGAGGTCATCGACCTGTTCTTCGGCGCGGAGGTGAACCGGCTGGCCCGCGCCGCCTCCTGCGACCCCGCCGCGGTCGCCGAGCTGCTCGCCGCCATGCCGGTCTACCGCGCGTACGTGGTGCCCGGCGAGCCGCCGCCGCCGCTGTCGGTCGAGATCGTCGAGGGGGCGGCCGCGACCTGCTCCACCCCCGTCGGCCCGCTCGTCGACCAGGTCCTGCACGGGCCGGCCGAGGTGATCACCCGGTTCCAGCAGACCTGCGGCCCGGTCATGGCCAAGGGCGTCGAGGACACCGCGCTCTACCGGTGGTTCCCGCTGTCCAGCCTGAACGAGGTCGGCTGGGAGCCCGATCACTTCGGCGTCCCGGTCGAGGAGTTCCACGCCTACTGCGCGTCGATGCCGCCGCACACCATGACCACGCTGTCCACCCACGACACCAAGCGCTCCGAGGACGTGCGGGCCCGGCTCTCGGTGCTGTCGGAGCTGCCCGAGGAGTGGGAGAAGGCGGTGTCCGAGTGGTCGGCGCGGGTGTCGTTCGACCGCCGGCTCGACTATCTCGCCTGGCAGAACCTCATGGCCGCGTGGCCGATCTCCGCCGACCGGTTCACCGACTACCTGCTGAAGGCGGCCCGCGAGGCCAAGACGGCCATCTCGTGGGTACGCCCCGATCCCGACTACGAGCGGGGCCTGCGCGCGTTCGCCGAGGCGGCCGTGCGGCTGCCGATCGGCGCGTTCACCGAGCGGATCGACCGCTACGCGACGGCCAACTCGCTCGGGGCCAAGCTCGTCCAGCTCATGATGCCCGGCGTGCCCGACGTCTACCAGGGCAACGAGACCACCGACTTCTCCCTGGTCGACCCCGACAACCGGCGTCCTGTCAGCTATCCGCGCGCCGCCGCCTCCGCCTGGGACGCCGCCAAGCTCCGGGTCACCACCCAGGCGCTGCGGCTGCGGCGCCGCCTCGACCCCGCCGCACCGTACACGCCGCTGCGCGCCGACGGCGAGGCGGCGGAGCACGTGATCGCCTTCGCCCGTGGCGCCGCCGACCCCGCCGGAGCCGGCGTGGGCGCGCGGGCCGTCGCCGTCGCCACCCGCCTGCCCGTCCGCCTGGAGCGGCGCGGCGGCTGGGGCGGCACCACGCTGTCGCTGCCGCCGGGCACCTGGCGCGACCTGCTCGGCGGCGGCGTGCACACCGGGCGCATCCCCCTGGCCCACCTGCTCGGTTCCCTTCCCGTCGCACTGCTGGAGCGAAATGATCTTTGACGTGTGGGCACCCAACGCCACGGCCGTCGAGGTCGAGGTCCTCTCCGGGCGGCGCGCGCTGACCGCGCGACCCGGCGGCTGGTGGTCGCTCGACGTGCCGGACGCCGGTCACGGCACTCGATACGCGTACGTGCTCGACGGAGACGGCCCCTACCCCGACCCGCGCTCCCGCCGGCAGCCCGAAGGCGTCTTCGGGCCGAGCGCCGTGTACGAGCACGATCGCTACACCTGGTCCGACCACGACTGGAAGGGCCGCGACCTGCGCGGCGGCGTCATCTACGAGCTGCACATCGGCACCTTCACCCCCGAGGGCACTTTCGAGGCCGCGGCGGGAAGGCTGGACCACCTCGTCGAGCTGTGCGTCGACTTCGTGGAGATCATGCCGGTCGCGCCGGTGCCCGGCGTCCGCAACTGGGGCTACGACGGGGTCGACCTGTACGCGGTGAACGAGACGTACGGCGGGCCCGACGGGCTCAAGACCTTCGTCGACGCCTGCCACCGGGCCGGCATCGGCGTCATCCTGGACGTGGTCTACAACCACCTCGGTCCCTCGGGCAACTTCCTGCACCCGTTCGGCCCGTACTTCGGCGGGTTCGAGGGGAGCTACTGGGGCGAGGCGGTCAACCTGGACGGGCCGGGCTCGGACGTGGTGCGCCGCTACTTCATCGAGAACGCGCTGCAGTGGCTGCGCGACTACCACGTCGACGGGCTGCGCCTGGACGCCGTGCACGCGCTGCACGACAAACGCGCCACCCACCTGCTGGCCGAGCTGGCCGAGGAGGTGGACGCCCTGTCGTGCGCCGTCGGTCGGCCGCTGTCGTTGATCGCCGAGTCCGACCTGAACGACCCGCGCATGGTGCGCTCCCTGGACGCGGGCGGCCTGGGCATGACCGCCCAGTGGAACGACGACGTCCACCACGCCCTGCACACCGCGGTGAGCGGCGAGAGCCACGGCTACTACGCCGACTTCGCCGGCCTGTCCGCCCTGGCCAAGGTGCTCACCCACGGGGTCATGCACGACGGCGGCCACTCCAGCTTCCGGCAGCGCGCGCACGGCCGCCCCTACATCGGCGTCCCCGGTCACCGGCTCGTCGCCTGCCTGCAGAACCACGACCAGATCGGCAACCGGCCGATGGGCGACCGGCTGCCGATGGCCGCGCTCAAGCTCGGCGCCGGGCTGCTGCTGACCTCGCCGTTCACGCCGATGCTGTTCATGGGGGAGGAGTGGGGGGCGGGGACGCCGTTCCTGTTCTTCTCCGACCACGTGGAGCCTCACCTGCGCGAGAGCGAGGGAGGGCGCAGGGAGAAGGAGTTCGAAGGCTTCGGCTACACGTGGGAGGCGCCGGACCCGTCGGCGGAGGAGACGTTCCTGAGCTGCAAGCTCGACTGGCAGGAGCTGAAGGACGAGGGGCACTGGTCGCTGCTGTGCTGGTACCGCGACCTGATCGCGCTCCGCAAGGCGCTCCCTGAGCTGACGGACCCGCGCCTGGACCGGGTCCGGGTGGAGGCCGACCGCGGCGGGGAGTGGCTGGTCATGTGGCGGGGCGGGGTGTGCGTGAGCGTGAACTTCGGCACGGACACGGTGGTGGTGCCGGTGGCGCGGGGGAGGGTGCTGCTGGCGTCGGACGACCCGGTGACGGGCGACGCGGAGGAGACCCGGCTCCCGGGCCAGTCCCTGGTCATCCACCGCCCGGCGGGCTGACGTCTTACGGCGCAGTCGTACGAGGGGGTGGCCGTTCCGCCAGATGGTTCACGCAGTCGTCCACAGGGACAGGACCACCGGACTCGTCATCCCCAGAACCGGATTCGCCCCAGCGGGCCCGACCCGTTCTTGCCGATCCTGAGGGTCCCGACCACCGGAGGCCCTCATGAAGATCGTCCTACCGCTGCCCGTCACCCTCACCTCCCTCTTCATCGTCACGCTCACCGGCGAGTTCGACACGCCTTGGCACCTGGCAGGCCCTCACCGGAAGGCCGCCATGGCCGCGCTCGGCACACCCCGCCTACGGCTCACCTACCACCCCACCCCGTGGAGACCCACCGCCGTCACGCTCACTTACGAAGAGCGCCGCCTGATGCGCCGCTCCAGACAGCATCTCGCCGTCTCCTCGACCGCCCCGCCCCACGCCTCTCCCGGTTCCGTCCAGGCATCCAGAGCCGTCGCCCGCGCTCTCGCCCACACGCACAGAGGTCTCCTGATCGACCCGCTGACCCACGCCGCCCTGCCCGCCCACGATCCGGAGCCCGCCGCCTTCGACCTGACCGACGGCTGGCTCGGCTGGGACATCCAGGTCCACGACGACGCCACCTGCCCGCCGTGCAACCCCGCCGACACCGCCGCCTGCGACGGCCTCACGATCACCTCCCGGGGCCTGCGCCGCTTCGCCCTCCCGGAGATCACCCTCGACGGCGCGGCCTGCGCCCACACCCTGTGCGCCACCAACCTCCTGCGTACGGTCGCCACGCACCTGGTCACCGGCCACCTCGCGTTCGCCGTCGCCCACCCCGAGGCCCGCCGCCGCGCCATCGACGACCACCTCCCCCTCCCACCCGGCCCCCTGGGCGTCCGCCTCACCCCCTGCGAGCCCGCCTCCACCCCCGGCCGCGGCAGCATCAGACGCCTGCGAGTCGGCCCCGCCACCGGCACCGGCCCCGCCGCCTGCCTGAAGGTCGGTCCCCCCTCAGGCTTCACCGGCTCACTCAACGACTGGCTCTGCGCCACCCAATCCCCGGCCCGCGCCACCCTCACCTCCATCGCCGCCTAGTACGCCGGCCGCACTCGTCGATCTTCAGGGATGTCGTCGCTGGTAGCGGCTTCGGCGGGACATAGGCGTGCCTGGGCACGCCTGGGACGACCCAGGACAACCTGGGCATGCCTGGGTAGGCCCCGAGCGAAGAAGGAACGGCCACCGCGGTGATCATTCAGGTGCGAGGGATCTGAAGATCATGCGGTGGCCGCGTTGGCCAGAGCAGAACACCGGTCAGCCCATCGCGACCTCCGCGAACGAAATCCGCCGCCTGTTCGCCCTGCTGACCCGTCCATCCCTCAACGAAGGCCACACCCTGCACTGGTCACACTGGCGACGACGCCACCAAACCCACGCCCGTCAAGCCACTACCAGCGACGACAACTCAAAGATCGATAAGTGCGGCTGGACTATTAGGCCGCCCGTCAAGGCACGGGCGTTCGCCAGTCCGTCGCTGTTGTTGTCATTGTCATCTCGGTGTCCCATTCCCGGAGTTGCACTGATACAGTTCCCGCTCGCTGAGAAGCATCATCGAAGCAGTATTGAAGCCGGTGTTTGGCAAAGTGCGGTGCATGGCGGTGAGGGGACGCATCGGGCTCAGGATGTGTACCTTCCCCGCTGCATGTATCGGCGACCGGAAGGGCACGATGAGGTATCTGAAGAGCTTGGCGGCGCTGGCCCTGGCAGCGTTCGCCGTAATGTCTCTGGCCGCTCCCGCGAACGCTCAGCCGGCGAGGGACTTGGGCTTCAGCTACATTTACAACAAGCCCGAGAATGCCATCGGGATCGGGGTGATCTATAAGTGGGAGGGAAGCCCTAACTATCACGCCATCCTACCGGCCGGCAAACGCACGGATTCATATCTCGGCTGGCAGGTTGCCCAGGGCTTCTACATCGGTCCTGGATACTGCGCCGACCCCTACTACTATGCAAATGGCAGATGGCACTGGTATGGCGTGACAGTAAGCAACGGGAAATTCCGCCTGGCCACCGATATCCCCGGTGAAAGCTGGGCGCGAAACGAGGTCCGGGACCTGCGCCGCTGCTGAGTCCGACGCGGATCGGTTCGTTCGAAGGCATGGTGATGGCCTCCCCCGCTGCACCGGGGAGGCCATCGGTGCAGCGGGACTCACCAGAGCCACCCGTTCCCGGTTCATTGGCGAATGTGCCGGTCGGGCGACCGGGAGAGCAACCATTGGCTTGGGCGAGCAGTCGCGGCACTGGCGCGAGCGACGCCGGGTGTCGCTGCCGGGGCTCGCCGCACAGGCAACGCACTCCTCGAAGAACTGATCCCTACGATCCTGCGGACGGTCCGCGGACGCATCAGGCGCGGAGTGACCAGGCAGGCCGTTCCAGGGGCTGAACGCTCCGTCGAGATGGCGACCGCGTTCTGCTGCCCGAGGCATGTGCAGGGGAGGCGGTGACCGTGGTCCGCGCTGAAGGGGAGGTGGTGGAAGAGGTCTGCGTCCGAGGGGTCTGGAAGGGGAGGCGGTGACGTGGTCCGCTTCCGAGGGGCTGGGAAAGGAACGACGGGGGCCGGTCGTTCGTAGGACTTATGTGGACCCCTTCGAAGACCTTGATCACAGGCTGAGAGAGACACGCGAGCGCGTCCGCTGGTTCGACCATCTGGCGGCGCAGCGCACCACGCTGGGACGACAGATCCGCGAGGTCAGCGACCTCGTGACAGAGCTGGAGCGGCAACTGGACAAGGAACGGCGCGACGTCGAGCGCCTGGAGGGCGGGCTGGGCGGGTTCCTGGCCAAGCTCGCCGGATCCAGGGAGGAACGCCTCAGCAAGGAGCGCGCCGAGGCGGCCGTCGCAGGAGAGCGCCTCGACGGCCAGCGGGCGCGGCTGGAGAATCTCACCGCCGACCTCGCCAAGACGGAACGGGACCTCGCCGCCATGGCCGGCGCCCATGACGACTACCAGCGGTTGCTGTCGGAGAAGGAACAGTTGCTCGTCGAGCGGGGCGACCAGCGGGGGCGGCGGCTGATGGAGTTGTCCGGCCTGCTGGCCGACACGCGGGCTGACCTGCGCGAGCACGAGGAAGCCGTGCACGCGGGCAAGGAGGCCGCGCAGTGGGTCCGCCATGTCCTGGCCCTGCTCGAGAACGCCCGTGGCGCCTCGACCTGGGACATGCTGGGCGGCGGCGCGTTCGCCGACGCCGTCGAACGGCACCACCTCGTCAGCGCCGACCAGGCCACCTGGCAAGCTCAGCAGGCGTTGGACACGCTCTCCAGGGAACTGGCGGATCTCGGCTGGGTCGTGGCCCCGAGGATGCCCGAGGTGGACACCCGCTGGTTCGCCGACGTCTTCTTCGACAACATCCTCACCGACGCGCTCAAGCACCAGCGCATCAACCGGACCCGCACCGCCGTGGCCGAGATGTCCGGGTGGATCGACGACACACTCGGTACCCTGGCCAAGGCCCAGACCGACCTGACCCAGCGACTCGCCACCCTCACGGAAGAACGCGAACACCTCATCGCCACCTGACCAGCCACCATGTCGTCGGAATGTCGTACGAGTGGGGCGTCGTGCGGCCCAGTAGAGGCCGGTGACTCGTATGTGCGGTGATCGCAGGGCCAAGGGGCGGCCAGGCCTCGTACGGGTGGGTTCTCGTGTGGGCGGATCGTCGTACGAGGGGTTGTCGAGTGAACGGCGAACGCAGGGCCGACGCGCAGCCGGGGGCATCGGACCGGGTGAGTTGTCGTACGAGCGGGTGATCGTACGAGCGGGTGATCGTACGGTCGGGGGGCGGCGGGTTGTCGCGACTGGATGGGCCGGGAGGCCTGGCAAGAATGCGGCGATGGTTGGCAGGCGAGGCGCTGTCAGGGGTCCTGCCCGCGTTGTCATGCTGGTCGCAAACATCCGTCGATTGGGGAAATCTGATGAAACGAGGTCTTGCGGCCGTAGTGACCGTTCTGGCGCTTGGTGGTGGGTTCACGCTGGCGACGGCCGGCGTGGCCGCTGCTGACGAGGGCACGCGGGTCACGGTGGAGGAAGGCACGCGGGTCACCGGCGTTGGGCAGGAAGGCACGCGGGTCACGGGTACGCGGGTCACTAGCACACGGGTCACCGGCACGCGGGTCACTGGTACCGATGAGGAAGGCACCCGAGTGACCGGTACTGGGGAGGAGGGCACGCGGGTCACCGGTGCCGAGGAGGAAGGCACCCGAGTGACCGGTACCGATGAGGAAGGCACGCGGGTCACAGGCACGCGGGTCACCGGGGACCGAGACATGTAACAGGGGTTCGACCAGCGGGGGCGGCGAAGGTCGACAAAGGCCGCGGGGCAAGTCAGCGGCTGAGGATGCGGCGGAGGGCCGATTCCAGGGTCGCGGTCGGGTCGGTGGCGGGGCCGGGGGCACGCCAGGCCACGTAACCGTCCGGACGGACCAGGACCGCGCCGCCCACGCTCACCCCGTACCGCGCCCGCCACTCGCCCTTGACGTCCACGAGCTCGTCGTCGATCACGATCCGCGACAGCCCGACCCCGAGGCGCCGGGAGACCAGCCGTCCCGCGACCGACCAGGCGTGCCCACCGTCCTGGTCGGCCAGGAGCACGAACCCGGCGCCGAACAGGTCGACCGTGGACACCTGCCGGCCCTCCCAGTCCAGCGGCACGTGCGGGGCACGGCTGCCGGGACGGCCGGTGGGGTGGCGGGGGTCCTCCAGCAGGGTGCCGTCGTCCGCCGGGTCCTCGATGACTGCCGTGGAGTGGTAGCGGGCGCCGAGAATGGCGCCTTGCGGGTCGTCGAGGGGTTCGGGGTAGCCGATGCGGGCGGCCGGCGGCATCCGCAGGCCCAGGTTGGCGAGCTGGGCGTTCGCGGTCATGACTCCGATCGGGCGGCGTTCGGCGTCGTAGGTGTCGAGGAAGTCCGGCCCCGCCTGGCCGGTGATCACCAGCCAGAGCCGCCAGGCGAGGTCGGCTCCGTCCTGCAGGGCGAGGCTGCCCCCTTGACCGCCGGTGGGCGGCATGGTGTGGGCGGCGTCGCCCGCCAGGAACACCCTGCCCTCGCGGTAGCGCTCGGCGAGCACGTGCGCCATGGGGAAGCTGGTCCGGTCGAGCACCTCCACCGCGAGGTCCGGCCGGCCGGTGGCGACACGGACCAGCTCGACGCAGCGTTCGGGGGTGAAGTCGGCCTCGCTCTGGCCCGCCTCGGTGTCGTAGTTGACCGCGAGGACGTGGGCGCCGACTCCGGTGCCGGTCAGGATCAGGCCGGTCATCTCGTCGTTCCGCAGGTACCAGAGCGTCACCTCGCGCTCCCGTACGAGCCCGGACAGGTCGGCGTCGAACATGATCGAGCACGTCCGCCCGAGCTCGCCCTTGCCGGTCACGGGGATGCCGAGGCTGCGGCGCAGCGGGCTGCGGTAGCCGTCGGCGGCCACGACGTAGTCGGCGCGTACCGTGATCGGCATGCCGTCGGCGCGGAGGGTGGCGGTGACGCCGTCGTTGTCCTGGTGCAGGGCGACCAGCTCGGTGGAGAACAGCAGGTCGGCGCCGAGCTCCTCGGCCCGCGCCCGCAGGATGCGTTCCACCTCGGCCTGCGGGGCGCCCACGGTCGCGGCGGGGGTGGCGTCGGCCACGAAGGCGAACTCCTCCCGCTCGTCCGCGACGATCATCCGCGGGTCGGGGTCCTGCAGGGACGAGGCGATCGCGATGCGCATGGTGTCGCCGATGCCCGCCCAGATGTCGGTCAGTTCCTGTTCGACGCCCTCCACGGGGCGGAGCAGCTCGACGGCCCGGTGGTTCACGCCGAACGCCTTGGGCTGGACGGACGTGCCGGACCGCCGCTCGACGAGCATGACCGGGATGTCGCGCCAGGCCAGGAGCATGGCGGCGCTCAGCCCGGCGTAGCCGCCCCCGACGATCAGGACCGGGACACGGTGGTACGACATGACGACCTCCCCAGAGACAAGTAATATCGCGTCCGCCACGATATGTCGCGTCTTGGGGTCGGTCAAGACATATCTCGAATTGTCAGCCCAGGTGCTGTTCCAGCGACTCGATCTTGCTGGTCATGCCGTCCGTCACGCCGGGGCGCAGGTCGGCCTTGAGAACGAGACCGACCCGCGGGGCGACCTCCGCCACCGCGTCCACGGCCCGCTTGACCACGTCCATCACCTCGTCCCACTCACCCTCGATCGTGGTGAACATGGCGTCGGTGCGGTTCGGCAGCCCGCTCTCGCGCACCACCTTGACGGCGCGGGCGACGGGCTCGGCGACTCCCTCGCCGACGCCGAGCGGGGTGATGGAGAATGCGACGATCACGGCGTGTCCTCCTGAGGCTCCTGGCGCGGCACAGACGGCGGCGCCGACCTGGTACGGGAGAGCCTCGATCTTAGCGAGCACCCGCCTGCCGATCCCGGCCGGCTCCATCCGAGCGGGCCGGGAGAGCGTACGTGACCTTTGCCTGATCCGGCCGAGCGGGCCGGGAAAGCGCACGTGGCCTGGCCGCACGGTCACATGTGGAGGTGCTCGTCCTCCGCTTCCTCTTCGTCCTCGGCCGGGCCGTCGGACGGCTCGACGCCGAGCATCGCCTCGCGCGGCTCGATCTCGTCGATGTGGTCGACGAGCTGCAGCACGTGCTCGGGCTCGATCAGCCACTGCAGGGCGGAGGCGCCGGTCTCGTCGGACTTGACCAGCTCGGCCTGCTCGGTGCGCTCTTCGTCGGTGAGCTCGGCCTCAGGGTGGCGGATCTCCGCCAGGGCCGCCGCCTGCAGGGCGTCCACGTCGAGCACTTCGACCGTCAGCTCGACCGTGAGTCGTAGGAACTTCTGTGCGTCACTCATGCGACGAGCCTAGGGCAGCTTCCACTCCACGGGGGCCGCGCCTTGCTGGACGAGCAGCTCATTCGCCCGGCTGAACGGCCGGGAGCCGAAGAACCCGCTGCGCGCCGACAGCGGCGAGGGGTGGGCCGACTCGACGCGCGGCACCGAGCCGAGCATCGGCGCGAGGTTGCGCGCGTCGCGCCCCCACAGGATGGCGACCATCGGCTTGCCGCGCCCGACGAGGGCGCGGATGGCCTGCTCGGTGACCTCTTCCCAGCCCTTGCCGCGGTGCGAGGCGGGCTTGCCCGGCATCACGGTCAGCACCCTGTTGAGCAGCAGCACGCCCTGGTCGGCCCAGGGGGTGAGGTCGCCGTTGGCCGGCCGGGGCAGGCCGAGGTCGGACTCCATCTCCTTGTAGATGTTGACCAGGCTGCCGGGCAGCGGCCGCACGTCGGGGGCGACGGAGAACGACAGTCCGACGGGGTGACCCGGCGTCGGGTAGGGGTCCTGCCCCACGATCAGCACCCTGACGTCGTCGAAGGGCTGGTTGAAGGCGCGCAGCACGTTGGCTCCCGAGGGGAGGTACTGCCTGCCTTCGGCGATCTCCTTGCGGAGGAACTCGCCCATGTGGGCGATGCGCTCGGCCACGGGCTCCAACGCGCGGGCCCATCCGGCTTCGACGATTTCGTTCAGTGGACGTCCGGCCATGGGCGTTGAGCTTAGCCAGGTCCGGCCGCCGATGCGTACGGAAACCGGAGAAATGATCACGAAGGGCGGGCGCCCACGCCCCCGCGGGAAGCGGGCGCCCGCCGGAGGTCTACTTCACCGAGCCGGCCATCATGCCCTGGACGAAGTAGCGCTGGAAGGCGAAGAACAGCACCAGCGGGATGATCAGCGACAGGAAGGCGCCGGACGAGAGGATGTCCATGTTGGTGCCGAACTGCCGCATCTGAGACTGGAGGTACTTGGTCATCGGCTGGTTCGCCGAGTTGGCGAAGACCAGGGCGATGAGCATGTCGTTCCACACCCAGAGGAACTGGAAGATGCCCAGCGAGGCGATGGCGGGCTTGCCCAGCGGGAACACCACCGACACGAAGATCCGCCACTCCGGCGCCCCGTCCATCCGCGCCGCCTCCAGCAGCGAGGCGGGGATGCCGATGAAGAAGTTGCGGAGCAGGAAGATCGCGAAGGGCAGTCCGAACGCCACGTGGAACAGCACCACGCCGGGGATCGAGCCGAAGATCCCGGCCTGGCCGTAGAGCGCGGCCACGGGGATCAGCGCGATCTGGATCGGCACGATGAGCAGCGCGACCACGATCAGGAACAGCAGGTCCCGGCCGGGGAACTCCATCCAGGCGAACGCGTACGCAGCCATGGCCGCGATGCCGATCACCAGGATCGTGGTCGGCACGGTGATGGCCACGGTGTTCCAGAAGGACGCGCCGAAGCCGCCGGCCAGCAGGTCGCGGTAGTTGGCGATGGTGAGCTCGGCGGGCTTGGTGAAGATGGTCCACCAGCCCTCGGCGTTGTTGACCTCGGTGGTGCGCAGCGAGACCACCATCAGGCCCAGGGTGGGCACCAGCCAGAACAGGCCGAGCAGGATCATCACCAGCTGGACGACACCGCTGCCGAGGCGGTCCACGATGCGCCCGATCACGTTGCGTCGCGGCGCGCCGGCGTGGCTGCGCGCCGGTGCCGTCGCCGTCGCCGTCGTCATGAGTCGCCCCTCTTGAACCTGCGGATGTTCATGATCATGAAGGGCAGGACCAGGATGAGCAGGAAGACGGCCAGCGCGCTGCCGAGTCCCTGGTTGTTCCCGCCGCCGAACGAGACGCGCCACATCTCCAGCGCGATCACGTTCGCCTCCGGTTGGACCGAGGGTGGCGCGATGATGAACACCAGGTCGAACACCTTCAAGGTATTGATGATCATCGTCACGAAGACGACGAGCAGGACGGGCGACAGCAGCGGCACCGTGATCCTGCGGAACACCTGCCACTCGGTGGCGCCGTCGATGCGGGCCGCCTCCAGCGCGTCACGCGGGATGGCCGACAGGCCGGCCGCGATCAGCACCATGGCGAACCCGGCCCACACCCAGACGAACGCCCCGATGATCGCCGGTGTGATCAGGGTCGGGCCGAGCCAGGTCAGCCCGTTGTAGGCGGCCTCGAAGTTCGACGCCGGCAGCCGCACCACGTAGGAGCCGGCGGGCAGGCCGTCGAACCGGAAAGAGCCGTCCTCGGCCGTGGTGGTCGTCGCCGCCACCTCGCCCCCGTTGACCGCCTCCACGGTCATCCCGGGCAGGCCCTTCTCGGTCGCGTCCGGCTGGCCGTTCACTCCGCCCCCGCCGGGCGTGAAGTCGAACCACACCGTGCCCGCCAGCCCGTCACCGCCTGTCGCGGCGGCGGCCGGCTGGGCGTCCGCGGGCATCACGTCAGGCTTGACGCCCACGATCGGGATCAGCACGGGCTGCCCGGCCTGCGCCGGTTGCTTGGTGACGACCGTGCCGTCCTCCTCGGCCGTCACCGGGGACTCGTCGCCTCCGCGCCCGCGCGCCTCCGGGTAGCCCTGCGAGGAGGAGAACGTGTCGCCCACCACGGTCATGACGGCGTTGGCCAGGCCCTTGTCGGGGTCCTCGTCGTACACGAGCCGGAAGATGACGCCGGCGGCCATCAGCGAGACGGCCATCGGCATGAAGACGATCAGCTTGAACGCGGTCGCCCACTTGATCCGCTCGGTCAGCACCGCGAAGATCAGGCCGAGCGTGGTGACCACGATCGGCGCGACGACCACCCAGATCAGGTTGTTGCGGATGGTCCGCAGCGTGCCGCCGTCACTGAAGATGGTGCCGTAGTTCTCCACACCGACGAACACCTCGCCGGAGGCGTCGTACAGGCTGCGGAAGATCGAGTAGCCGATCGGGTAGACCACCCAGATGCCCAGCAGCAGGGCCGCGGGCAGCAGGAAGATGATCGCGATCGTCGGTGACGGGCCTAGGCGTCGTCTTTTTGGGGGGGTATCAGCCGGTCCCGAGGTAGGCCCGCCCGTGGTGGCCACGGGCGGGTCCTGGGGGCCGTCCAACCTTTCGGTCACGGCCTTACCTCTTTACTTCCAGGCCTTCTTGGCCTCGGCCTCGAGCGCCTCCTGGGCGCCCTTGACGTCGCTCGGGTCGCGCAGGAAGTCCTGCAGGACCTTCCACTCGCCCTTGCCGTCGGTGCCGCCGAAGGCGCTCGGCGCCAGGTCGGACATGTCGTAGCGGACCGACTCGCCGGCCGAGATGATCGTCTGGCCGAGCTGCTTGGTCAGCTCGTTCGGGTAGTTGTCGGGGGAGACGTTCTTGTTGGGCGACAGGTAGCCGGGCAGCTTGGCCCAGATCTCGCCACCCTCCTTGGAGGCCAGGAACTGCAGCAGCGCCATGGCGCCGGGCGAGTCCTTCATGGCCACCGCGACGTCACCGCCGAGCACGACCGGCGCGGTGTCGCCGACCTTCGGGAACGGGAAGTACTTGGCCTCCTCGCCGACCTTGGCGCCGGACTCCTCGGCCGTGACCGCGACGAAGTCGGCCTCGATCACCATCGCGGCCTCGTCCTCGCCGTAGACCTTGGTGACGCAGGTCGGGAAGTCGGTCTGCAGCGCGCCGGAGGTGCCGCCCGCGACGAACTCCTTCTTACTGGCGATCTGCGCGATCTTCTCCAGCGCGGTGGCGACGCTCGGGTCGGTCCACGGGATCTCGTGCTTGGAGAGCTGGTCGTACTTCTCCGGCCCGGCCGAGGACAGGTAGACGTTCTCGAACAGGTCGGTCAGGGTCCAGCCGGAGGCGCCGCAGAACGAGAACGGCGGGGTGCCGGAGTCGGCGATCGTCTGCCCGGCCTTCACCAGCTCGTCCCAGGTGGTCGGCGGCTGCACGCCGGCCTCCTCGAAGGCGTTCGAGCGGTACCAGACCAGCGACTTGTGCGCGGCCTTGATCAGCACGCCGTACACCTGGCCGTCGGCGGAGCCGAGCTCCTTCCAGTACTCGGTGTAGTTGGCGTCGATCTCCTTGGTCACGTCCTCGGTGAGCGGCTTGAGCGCGTCCTGGTCGGCGTACTGCTGGACCAGGCCCGGCTGCGGCAGGATCGCCACGTCCGGCGGGCTGCCGCCCTGGATGCGCGGGCCGAGGTAGGCGCCGGTGTCCTCACCGGTGGAGGCGTAGGTGACCTTGGCACCGGTCTTGTCGGAGAAGGCCTTGAGCACCTGCTCGAAGTTCTTCTGCTCCTCGCCGGTCCACTTGGCGGCCACCTCGAGCGTGACGCCCTCGAGCGTCTTGCCGCCGGCGCTCTCGCTGGCGGCGGGGGCGGACTCCGTGGGCTGGGAGGTGGTCGGCGCGTTGCCGCAGGCGGACACCGCCACCGCCAGTCCCGCCAGAATCGCTACTGCTCTGCCTGTTCGCATGGCTGCCTCACTGGGTTCTGATGATTTCTTCAAGTTCGGCTTTCAACGAGGCCGCCACATCGTCGGCGGGCTCGTTGACCGGGGGGTTGAGCGCTTTGGCGACCGTGCTCGCGATCACCAGGCTGAGCTGGTTGTAGTGCGGGCTCGCCGCGCGCGGCTCGGCGGCGAGGATGCTCTGCTTGAGCACGGGCAGGTAGGGGAAGCGCTCGATCAGCTCGGGGTCGTCGTAGAGCTCGGTCCACACCGGAGGGAAGGAACCCTCGGTGAGCACGCGGCGCTCGTTCTCCAGGCTCGTGAAGTAGCGGATGAACTCCGTCGCGGTCTGCTGGTGTCGTGAGTGGGCGCTGATCGCCAGGTTGATGCCGCCCAGCGAGCTGGTGCCCGGCCCGTCGAGGCCAGGCAGCATGGTCACCGCCACCTTGTCACCGAGTCTGTTCCTGGCCGGCCCGTAGGCGTGCGGCCAGTTGCGCGCGAAGGCGAGCCTGCCCTCCTGGAAGGCCAGGCGGGACTCCTCCTCCTTGTAGTTCAGCGACTCCTCGGGGATCCAGCCTTCACGCAGGCCCTGCTGGAGGAACTCCAGCGCGGTCGTCGCGGAGGCGGGGTCGAGGGTCACCCGAGTGCCGTCGGCACTGAGGATCTCGCCTCCCGCCGACTGCACGGCCTCGGAGAAGTTGACGGTCAGCCCCTCGTACGCGAGGAACTGCCCGGCATAACCCTCGATATCGTGCTTTTTCGTGATCTTTTGGGCTTGTTCGCGAAGCTCCGCCCACGTCCGGGGCGGTTTCTTCACCAGGTCGGTGCGGTAGTAGAGCAGCCCCGCGTTGCTCGTGTACGGGACCGCCCACAGCTTGTCCTTGTAGATCGCGGTCTTCACGACGGGCGGCAGGAACTTGTCGAGCGGGAAGGACCCGCGCTCCAAGGGGATGATCCAGCCGTTCTCCGCGAATTCCGCGGTCAGCACCACGTCCAGTCCGAGCACGTCGTAACGGGTGCTGCGGGCCTGCAGGTTGGCCACCATCTGGGCGCGCTGCTCGTCGGCCGCCTCGGGCAGCTCGATGAGCGTCACCTTCTCGGCCGGGTGGGCCTGATTCCAGCGATCCAGCAAGGGTTGAAGGTACGCCGTGGTGTCGCGCCCGGTGGCGAACGTGATCGGGCCGGTGCCTCCGGCCCGCGACGTGCCGCCACCCTCATCGCCAGCCGCCGCGCATCCGGACGCCGCGAGGACGGCCAGGACGAGCGCCAGACGACGGAGCACCGCTATTTCCTCCTTGTGCGAAGAGGTTACATACGTGTTAGGTAGATGCATTCATGTTATGCACACCGGTAATCTGGTGGTCAACGGCAATGCATGTAACGCATCCGTAACACACGGGGAGGTGAGGCGGTGAGGCTTCACCTGCTGGCGCTTCTGGCCAAGGAGCCTGCCCACGGCTACGAGCTCAAACAGGCACTTGAACAGACCTTCGGCAGCGCATACCCGTCGCCCAACATCGGCCAGATCTACGTGACCCTGGGCCGGCTGGAGAAGGACGGCCTGGTGCGCGCCGTGGACGTCGAGCAGTCCAACCGGCCGAACAAGAAGGTCTACTACCTCACCGCCAAGGGCCGCGACGTGCTCCACCTGTGGGTGGACGAACCGACCGAGGGCCCGCGGGTGCGCGACGAGTTCTTCATGAAGCTCGTGCTGGCCCCGATGACCGGCATCGCCGACCGGATGGTGCTGATCAACCGGCAGCGCCGCCACTACCTGTCGCTGATGAAGGACCTCAACGAGCTGCTCGACCGCACCTCGCCCGAAGACAAATTCGCGACACTGCTCATCGAAGGTGCCATGCTGCATCTCCAGGCCGATCTCGACTGGCTCGAACGGTGTCAGGAGGACCTCGCATGAGTGACCAGCCCGTGCTCAAGGCGGTCAACCTGGTGAAGATCTACTCCGACGGCGCGGTGCCGGTGCCCGCGGTGCGCGGGGTGGACCTCCAGGTGGAGGCGGGCGAGTTCGTGGCCATCATGGGCCCGTCCGGGTCCGGCAAGTCGACGCTCGTCCACATGCTCGGCGGCCTCGACGCCCGCACCAGCGGCGAGATCTGGCTCGACGGCAAGCGGGCCGACACCCTCTCCGAGAGCGCCTGGGCCCTGCTGCGCCGCAAGAAGGTCGGCTTCGTCTTCCAGTTCTTCAACCTGGTCGCCAACATGACCGTGGCCGACAACGTCGAGCTGCCCGCCCTGCTGGCCGGCGCCTCGCCCAGGGAGGCCCGCGAGCGCCGCGAGAGCCTCCTCGGCGCGCTCAACCTCACCGACCGCGCCGACGCCGCGCCCGCCCAGCTCTCCGGCGGCGAGCAGCAGCGCGTCGCGCTCGCCCGCGCGCTCGCCAACCAGCCCGCCGTGCTGCTGGCCGACGAGCCCACCGGCAACCTCGACAGCCGCAACACCCGCGACGTGCTCCGCCTGCTCGGTCAGGTCCACAAGGACGGCCAGACGATCGTCATGGTCACCCACGACGCCCGCGTGGCCGCGCTCGCCGACCGGGTGGTCAGCCTGCTCGACGGCGAGATCGTGGACGACGGCCGGATCGCCAGGCCCCGCCGGCGCACCGTCGGAGAAGTGATCGACCTGCGATGAGCACGGCACTGGCGGGCAGCCGCTGGATCAGGGCGGACCTGCGGGCGCGGAAGGGCCAGGCGACGCTGACCGTGCTCGCCGTGGCCGGCATCGTGGCCGCCCTGATCACCGCGGTGACGCTCCTGGAAGACTCCACCAACCCGTGGCGCGGCCTGTTCGCCCAGACCGAGGGCGCCCACGTCTGGCTCTACACCCGCGACAACACCGCCCAGCTGGCCGGCGTCCAGGCGCTCGACGGGGTGACCGCCACGGCGGGCCCGTACCGGTCGGCCCCCGTCACGGCCCTGCAGGAGGGCAGACGGGAGCCCGCCTCGCTGCGCGCGATGCCCGCCACGCCGCCCCGCGTGGCGCACCCCGCGATCGTGGAGGGCGGCTGGCTCGACCCGGCCCACCCCGACGGCGTGGTCGTCGAGCGCTCCTTCGCCCGCGACCTGCGGCTGCGCATCGGCGCCCCGTTCACCGTGATCGCGCTCAGCGGCCAGCGTCACACCCTGTACGTACGCGGCATCGCCGACTCAGCCGACCAGGGCTTCTACCCCGAGTGGACGCCCGGCCTGGCCTGGGTGCTGCCCCAGGCGCTCGACCGGATCGAGCCGATGCTCGGCCGCAGCGAGTGGGTGACCGGGCTGCGGCTGGCCGACGCCGACGCCGCCCAGGTGGTCTCCCAGCGGGTCGTCGTCATGCTGGACGACCAGCTCCAGCGGCTCTACACCTGGCGCGAGATCAGGGCCGCGATGGAGCTCGACAACCGGCTGCTCGGCACCATGCTGGCGCTGTTCGGCGTGGTCGGCCTGGTGGCGGCGGCGCTCGCGCTGGCCAACGCGGCCGGCGGCCGGGTGCTGGCCCAGCTCCGCGACCTGGCCACGCTCAAGTCCATGGGCTTCACCCGCGGCCAGGTCGCGATGCTGCTGCTGGTCGAGCATGGCGCGCTCGGCCTGCTCGGCGTCGCGCTCGGCGCGGTCGCCGGCTGGACCGCCACCGTGATCGCGCTCGGCGCCACCTCCGTGGCGCCGATGCCCGTGCTCACCATCATCGCCGGCACCGCGCTGGTGGTGCTGGCCGCGGTGGGCGTGCCGGCCTGGCGCGGCGGGCGCACCCCGCCCATCCCGGCCGCGCCCGCCCTGCCGCCGGGCGGCCACCTGTCCCGGCTGGCCAGGCTCGCCCTGCTGGTACGGCTCCCGCCCGCGCTCGTGCTGGGCACCAGAGACGCCTTCACCCGCCGGGTGCCCGCGTTCCTGACCGTGTTCGGGCTGGCCGTGCCGATGATGATGGTCACCATCGGGCTGGGCGTGTGGGCCACCCTCGACAACTTCGCCCGCAACCCCGACCAGGTCGGCCAGCACGCCTCGCTGTACGTGCGGCCCGGTAAGACGGACCCGGCCGACGCCGCCCGGCTGGTGGGCGCCGACCGTGACGTGGCCGCTGTCTACCCCGGCACCGACGTCAACGCGCTGGCCCCGGGTGAGGGCCGCTCGGTGCGGGTCCGGGCCATCGGCGGCTCGGCCTCCGACCGCTACCCGTTCCCCGTCGTCGAGGGCCGCATGTACGCCGAGCCCGGCGAGGCCGTGGCCGGGCAGGGGCTGCTCGACCTGCTCGGGGTGAAGATCGGCGACCGGGTCCGGCTGACCGTGGGCGGCTCGCCGCTGATCGTGCGCGTCGTCGGCCGTACCGTCGAGCCCGACCAGGACGGCGAGGTGCTGTCGGTGGGGCTCGACAGCCTGGCGGCCAAGGACTCCGTGCCGCCTGAGTACTACGCGCTGGCCCTGCACGCGGGCGCCAACCGCGACGAGGTGGCGGCGCGGCTGCTGGCCGAGTCGGGAGAGAACCTGGAGATGCAGGCGGCGGTCAACCCCGCCGACCGGCTGGCGATGATCCGGGTGGTGATCGTGGCGCTGATCGCCGTGCTCACCCTGATCGGCCTGGCCAACCTGCTGACGGCCAGCGCGCTCGGGCTGCGTGACCACGCGGCCGACCTGGCCGTGCTGAAGGCGATGGGGCTGACGCCGCGCCAGGTGATGGCCACGCTGGTGACCGGCACCGGCCTGCTGGTGGTGCTCGGCGTCGTGGCGGGCGCGGTGGCCGGGGTGTCGGTGGTGACCGGGCTGATCGACCTGCAGGGCCACACCAGCGGGGTGGGCGCTGGGATCGGCCGCCCGCCCTCGCCGGTGACGCTGGCGCTCGCGGTGCTGCTGGCCGTGGGCACGGCCCTCGCGGTGGCGTTGATCCCCGCCCGCCGCGCGGCCCGTGCCCAGGTGCCCGTCACCGCGAGGTGACGGCCTCCCGCCGGAGCGCGAACCAGTAGAAACCGTGCCCCGGCAGCGTCAGCAGATAGGGCCGGTCGCCGATCTCCGGGAAGTGCACGCCGCCGCGCGCCTCCACCGGCGTCATGCCCTCGAACCGGCGCAGGTCCAGCTCCACCGGCTGCGGGAACTTCGACAGGTTGTTCACGCACAGCATCACGTCGTCACGCTCCTCGCGCACGTACGTGAGCACCGACGGGTTGGACGACCACATCTCGGTGTACGAGCCGGTCCCGAAGACCGGGTGGTTGCGCCGGATCTGCAGCATCTTGCGGGTGAAGTTGAGCAGAGACCCCTCGTTGCGCTGCTGGGACTCCACGTTGATCGCCTGGTAGCCGTAGATCGGGTCCATGACCACCGGGAGGTAGAGCCGGCCCGGGTCGCCGTGCGAGAAGCCCGCGTTGCGGTCGGGGCTCCACTGCATCGGCGTGCGCACCGAGTCGCGGTCCTCCAGCCAGATGTTGTCGCCCATGCCGATCTCGTCGCCGTAGTACATGACCGGCGAGCCGGGCAGCGACAGCAGCAGGGCGGTGAACAGCTCGATCCGGTCGCGGTCGTTGTCGAGCAACGGCGCCAGCCGGCGGCGGATGCCGAGGTAGGCCCGCATCCGCGGGTCCTTGGCGTACTCGCTGTGCATGTAGTCGCGCTCTTCCTCGGTCACCGTCTCGAGCGTCAGCTCGTCGTGGTTACGCAGGAAGATGCCCCACTGCGCGGTGTCCGGCAGCTTGGGCGTGCGGGACATGATCTCGGAGATCGGCTCGCGCGTCTCCTTCTTCACCGCCATGTAGATGCGCGGCATCAGCGGGAAGTGGAAGGCCATGTGGCACTCGTCGCCGCCCACCGTCGGGTCGCCGAAGTACTCGACCACGTCCTCCGGCCAGCCGTTGGCCTCGGCCAGCAGCACCCGGTCGGGGTAGAGACGGTCGACCTCGGCGCGGATCTTCTTCAGGTAGGCGTGCGTCTCCGGCAGGCCGGCGCACGCGGTGCCCTCCCGTTCGAAGAGGTACGGCACCGCGTCCAGCCGGAACCCGTCGATGCCCAGGTCGAGCCAGAAGCGCAGCACCTCCAGCATGGCCTCCTGCACCGCGGGGTTGTCGTAGTTGAGGTCCGGCTGGTGGTGGAAGAAACGGTGCCAGTAGTACTGCTTGCGCACCGGGTCCCAGGTCCAGTTGGACTCCTCCGCCCCGATGAAGATGATCGGCGCGTCCGGGTAGCCCGTCGGCTCGTCCGACCAGACGTAGAAGTCGCCGTACGGCCCCTCGGGATCGTGGCGGGACGCCTGGAACCAGGGGTGCCGGTCGGAGGTGTGGTTCATCACCAGGTCGGTGATGATCCGCAGGCCGCGCTCGTGAGCGGCCTCGACCAGCTGGATGAAGTCGGCGAGATCTCCGAAATCCGGCAGGATCTTCATGTAGTCGGAGATGTCGTAGCCGCCGTCGCGCAGCGGCGACTCGTAGAGCGGCAACAACCACAGACAGTCGACGCCCAACCACTCGAGATAGTCGAGCTTCTCGACGAGGCCGCGAAGGTCTCCTGTGCCGTCCCCGTTGGAGTCCTTGAACCCCCGCACGAGGACCTCGTAGAACACCGCCCGCTTGTACCAGGCCGGATCTTCCGAGATGAAGTTCTCGGCCACCGGCTCCGGTGATGGGGATGCGTTGATCATGTGTCGCTCACAGTAAGAGATGTGGGCAGGACGAAGTCACCGGTTACCCCGGCGTTCATATCTGGTGACCGCGCCGCGTGGAGTCGTCATCCCTGCGAATCCATGCCCTCGACAGGCCCGGATTTGTGATCCGGCACCCGCTTGTGCGGCGCTTACGGGCCGAACACTACCAGCCCGTTGGCTTTCCGGAACCCGCTTGTGCTGTGCGGGCAGTAATACCCCCGAGATCGCCCCGTAACCGTGATGTTACTGTGCGTTCTTCTCGGTGTAACTAGAACGGGGCAGACAGGTCACCCAGATCGTTCTCGAAGTCGCTCAGCCAGAGTCCGAAAAGCACCAGCCCGCGCACCCAGAACCGGTCGTTCCACCCGTTGAACCGGGTCAGCGCGTCGGGGCCGTCCGCGACCACCGCGTGCAGCTCGTCCGACAGCAGGCCGGGCACCCGCGTGGCCACCACCCGCAGCATCCGGTGGGAGTAGTCGCGGGCCGGGGCGGCCGTGGAGCGCAACGGCACCCGCCGCAGCGGCTGCTTGACCACGTTGGTGGAGGGCAGCGCCGCCACCCGCGGATCGGCGGCGTGCAGCACCTCGCGGTAGAAGCGGCCCTTGTCCTTGCGGGCCACGCCCACCGACAGGGCCGCGTCGAAGAAGTCGGGGTGGATGAACGGCGCCGCGAACGACGCCTCCGGCCCCACCAGGTTGACCGCCGAGCGGGCGATGCCGCGCACCGTGCGGGTGTGGAGCACCGACAGGGGCAGCTCGGCCCGGTGGCCGTGGAGCATCGAGGTGGCCGCGCCGAACTGCTCGCGCACCGCCTCGGCGGTCCACTCCTCGGCCGCCTCCGACAGGAACGGCTTCGAGGGCGCCCCGAGGCTCAGCGAGCCCAGCACGGCCGCCGACCGCTCGGCCTGGCTGGTGGCCTCCAGCGCGGCGCCGCTGACCATGAAGTTCTTCAGCAGCGGCCCGCCCGCCAGGCCGTCGACGAGGACCCGGCCCGACTCGTGGACCTCCTGGGCGAACGGGGCGTACCACGCGTGGTGCGGCGTCAGGTATTCGAGCCTGCGCGCCACCTCGGCGGCGTCGCCGGGGTAGGCGGCAGGGTCCTGGGTGATCACCCGGTGCGGGATGCCCAGCTCGCGGGTGATCGCTCGGGCGAAGGCGATGTCGGTGTCGGTGCCGTCGTCGGGGCTCGTGGTCCACGACTCCACGTCGAACCCGCGGGCCTTGGCCACGCTGCCCAGCAGCCGCGAGTCGTAGCCGCCACTGATCGGCACCAGCAGCTTGCGCCCGTCGTAGTCCTTGTAGACCTCGTGCAGCAGCTCGACGATCTCGCCGGCGCTGACCCACGTCTCGTACGGCTCCTCGCGCAGCCAGCGCGGCAGCCTGCGCTCGGTCGACAGGCGCTCGCCGTCCCACACCAGCGCGCCGGAGCCGGGCAGCCGCTTGATCTCCCGGTAAGGAGTGGCCTCGCCCAGCGGGAACGTCACCCGCAGGATCGACGCCCAGGCCGACCAGTCGATCTCCAGCGGCACCAGCGCCATCAGCGGCTGGATCAGGGACGAGAAGTAGACCGCCTCGCCGATCCGCACGTAATAGACGTCGACCAGCCCGAGCGCGCCCGCGTGCAGCGTGGTGCGCGGGCCGTCGCCGATCAGGCCGGGAGTCTCGTACGTCTCCGCGACCGCCATCCAGTCGGAGACCGGGGCGGACCGGTCGGCGGCCGGCTTGCGCTCTCCCCAGGAGAACGCGAACGCCTCGCCGGAACGCTGGTAGGGAGGCAGCGGGGCGGAGCTGAACAGCGCCGCCTCGGCCGTCTGAAGGGCCGGGCGCACGCGCGGGCCGGCGGAAGACAGCTTGCCGATGATGGCGCCGTCGATCCGGCCGAGACCGCCGCAGACATAGGGCCGCACGATGAACTGCACCGGATCTCTTCCCTTCGAGCCGCTTCCCGCAAAGAGTATCCTTTGCCGGGCTGAGAGACGGAGGTCCAGTTGTCCACGGAGCTGGAGAGCACGCGCAAGGCGCTGCGTGAGGCGGTCGCGCAGGCCGAGCACGCGGCCGAGCTGGCCAGGTTGCTGGACGCGGCACAGAGCAGGCTGGCCGAGGCCGAGAGGCACGCCGACGAGGCCAAGGCGCTCGCCGAGCGGCTGGCCGCGGCCGAGGAGGCGCTGGAGGGCGAGCGCGCCGCCGCCGACAAGCTCCGCAAGGAGCTGGCCGAGCAGCGCTACCAGGCCGAGGTGGCCAACTGGAAGCTGAAGTCGATCAAGGTCGCCCGGTGGAGCCGGCTCGGCGACGCGATCAAGACAGGCAAGAGCAACCCCGTACGGCTGGCCAAGGAGCTCAAGGGCGCCACCAAGCCCGTCAAGCGGCCCATCGCCCCCAAGCGCAAGCCCGTCGCCGCCGACCGGCAGAAGGACGACCGGCCGGGCGCCGCCTTCCAGGCCACCGCCTCGACCCGCACGCTCGCGGGCGAGTCGTTCAAGCTCAAGCCGTTCCGGGTGCCGACCGGCCCCAACACCCGGCCCCACATCACCGCCGCGGTGATCGCCGAGCCGCACGCCGAGGCGCTGCTGCGCTACGAGTGGCGGCAGACCACCGGGTTCACGCCCCGCGACTTCGCCCGCGTGCTGCCGCTGGAGGTGCCCCACCTGCTCGTGGTCGAGTCCGTCGCCACCGGGCCGTGGGCCGAGGAGCTGCGCGGCGAGCCGGGCGATGGGCTCAAGGCGCTGCTGGCCTGGTGCGCCGAACGGGGCATCCGCACCGTCTTCTGGCACACCCGCGGCGACGTGTCGGCCTACGCCGCGGCCGCCGAGCTGTTCGAGCACCGCTTCACCACCGACCTGACCGTCGGCTGGCCGCGCCTGCAGTTCGGCGTCCAGCCCCGGGTCCACAACCCGCTCCCGCTGACGGGCGGCCGCATCGACCGGGTGCTCACCCTCGACCAGCTGCTCCCCGGCCACCTGGCCTACCCCGACGTGCTCACCTCCTACCGCTGGCCGGCCGGGGTCGACTGCCCGCCCGGCACGCCGATGTGGCGCCTGGCCGAGATCGCCGCCTGCGGCACCCCGATCGGCCAGGATCCCGACACCCGCCGCGCGCACGTCGCGCTGCGCCGCGCCTACGACAGCGGCACCATGAGCGAGCGGATCGACGAGCTGCTCGACAAGGTGGGGCTGCCCAGCGCCCGCGCCACCCTCGACACCTCCGTCCTGCTGGTCATCCCCGAGCCCCAGCGGATGGAGCACGCGCTGGCCCAGGTCGGCCGGCAGAACGGGGTGTCCCAGCTGGTCGTCGTCGGCCCGCTGGAGGCCGAGCGCCGGGCCCGCGAGATCATGCCCGACGTCGACGTGATCCACCGGCCGCTCCGCTCCGACCTGACCGTCGGCGCCATGCTCGGGCGCGGGCTCGACCTGTGCGAGGCCGACCTGGTCGCGGTCATGGACCCGCGCGACGTCTACGGCTCCCACTACCTGTCCGACCTGCGGCGCGCCTTCCTGTTCACGACCGCCGACATCGTCGGCAAGAGCGCCTTCTACGCCCACCTGCGCAAGCCGCAGGCCACGCTGCTCAAGCAGCCCGACGCCGAATACTCCTACCTCCCGGAGATCGCCGGCGCCACCTTGCTCGCCCGCCGCAACCCGCTGCGCGAGCTGGGCTTCGCCGACCTCACCGAGGGCTGGGACGAGGTGCTCATGCGCCAGTGCAGGCAGGACGGGGTCAAGGTGTTCTCCGCCGACCGGTTCGGCTACGTGCGGGTGCGCGACGAGGACCGGTGGCTGCTCGGCGCGGCCCACCTGGTGGAGTACGGCTCGGCCGAGCCGCACGCGCTCATCTGACGGGGCCGGATCCGTGACGCCCGCGCGGCTGGCCGCGGTGCTCGGCGAGCCGCCCGTGCCCGACGGCACGTGGGCGGGGGAGGCCGCCTACGTCTCGCCCGCCGCGCTGCGGCGCGGGGTGCCGGCCGCGGACCTGGCCGGACGCCTGCGCGGGCTCGCGGGGGTGACGCGGGCCGAGGCGCTGCCCAACGGGTTCGTGCGGGTCGTGGTCGAGGTTCCGGGCGCGCTCCTGGACGACCTCGACCCGCCCGCCCTGGCCGATCCCGGCTGGCCGGACCTCCCTCGTACGTGGGAGAACCCCGGGTTCGTGGTCCGCTACGGGCACGCGCGGGCGGTGGCGGTGCGGCGCTGGGCCCGCGAGCTGGGGGTGCCGGCGAGCGGGTTCCGGCCCGAGCTGCTGACCTCCCCGTACGACAGGGCGGTGCTGCGGGTGCTGGCCGAGCTGCCCGGACGGGCGGCGAGCCGCGATCCGGGCTGGGAGGCGTGGCTGGTGCGGCTCGCGCTGGCCTACCACGACGCGCACGAACACGCCCCGGCCGTGCCGATGGGCGACGCGTCGCCCGAGCCGGTGCACACCGCACGGGTGCGGCTGGCGGGGGCGGTGGAGAGCGTGCTGACAGGGCCGGATCGGATATAAGAAAAACCTGCCTTCCGGGCGAAAATGCGTAAAATCTTCGCGGCGCGGCCGGTGATAGCGTCTCGATAGGTGAGCACCGGGCACGGGCAGAGGGGCCGTTCCGATAGCCTCGATCGGGTGAGTCGATTCGCCCACCCCGCCGGGGACCGGCACGCCGAGACGCCGCCCCACGAGCGCCCCCCGCTGGCGCCCGACGACCTCAACCGGATCAACCCCGCGATCTGGCCGCGAACGTCCGGCAGGGCCGATGGCGCGCTCACGATCGGCGGGCTCGACGTCCGCGACCTGGCTCGTGAGCACGGCACCCCGCTCTACGTGATCGACGAGGACGACGTGCGCTCGCGCATGCGCGACTACGTCACCGCCTTCGCCGGATCCGACGTCCACTACGCCGGCAAGGCCTTCCTGTGCAAGGAGATGGTCCGCTGGCTCCAGGACGAGGGTCTCGGCCTCGACGTGGCCAGCGGCGGTGAGCTGGCCGTCGCGCTCAGCGTCGGCTTCCCCGCCGAGCGCATCACCCTCCACGGCAACAACAAGTCCGCGGCCGAGCTGACCCGGGCCCTGGAGGCGGGGGTCGGCCACATCGTCGTCGACTCCTACGAGGAGATCGCCCGGCTCGGCTATCTCGCCGCGCAGCTCGGCAAGCGGCCCAGGGTCATGGTCCGGGTGACCACCGGCGTCGAGGCGCACACCCACGAGTTCATCGCCACCGCCCACGACGACCAGAAGTTCGGCCTGTCGCTGAGCTCCGGCGCCGCCGCCGAGGCCGTGCGGCGCATCCTGGAGCTGCCGTCCCTGGAGCTGGTCGGCCTCCACTCCCACATCGGCTCCCAGATCGTCGACACCGCGGGCTTCGAGGTGGCCGCCCGCCGCCTCACCACGCTGCTGGTGCGCATCAAGGACGAGTACGGCGTCGTGCTGCCCGAGCTCGACCTCGGCGGCGGCTACGGCATCGCCTACGTCGACGGCGACGAGGCGCTCGACGTCAAGACCATCGCCGACGGCCTGCGCGAGATCGTGCGCAAGGTCTGCACCGACGCCGGGCTGCCGGTGCCCCGCCTCACCGTCGAGCCGGGCCGCGCCATCGTCGGCCCGGGCGGCATCACTCTCTACGAGGTCGGCACCGTCAAGGACGTCGAGGGGCTGCGCACGTACGTGAGCATCGACGGCGGCATGAGCGACAACGTCCGCACCTCTCTGTACGGCGCCGAATACACCGTCGTGCTGGCCAGCCGCGAGAGCGACGCCGGCCCCATGCTCAGCCGCGTCGTCGGCAAGCACTGCGAGAGCGGCGACATGGTCGTGCGCGACTGCTACCTGCCCGCCGACCTGGCGCCCGGCGACCTCGTCGCGGTGGCCGCCACCGGCGCCTACTGCCGCTCCCTGGCCAGCAACTACAACTACCTGCCCAAGCCCGCCGTGGTCGCCGTCTCCGACGGCCGTTCCCGGGTGATCGTGCGGGGCGAGACCGAGGACGACCTGTTGAGGGGGCAGCTGTGAAACCGTTGAAGGTGGCCCTGCTGGGCTGTGGCGTGGTCGGCTCCCAGGTCATCCGGCTCCTGCACGAGCAGCACGACGACCTGGCCGCCCGGGTCGGAGCCCCGCTGGAGCTGGCCGGCGTCGCCGTGCGCAGGCTCGGCCGCAAGCGCGACGTCGAGGTCGACCCCGGCCTGCTCACCACCGACGCCGAGTCGCTGGTCACCCGCGACGACGTCGACATCGTCGTCGAGGTCATCGGCGGCATCGAGCCCGCCCGCTCGCTCATCACCGCCGCGCTCAACCGCGGCAAGTCGGTGGTCACCGCCAACAAGGCGCTGCTGGCCGAGGACGGCGCGAGCCTGTACGAGGCCGCCAGGTCCGGCAGCGGCGACCTCTACTTCGAGGCGAGCGTGGCCGGTGCGATCCCGCTGCTGCGCCCGCTGCGCGAGTCGCTCGCCGGCGACCGCGTCAACCGCGTGCTCGGCATCGTCAACGGCACCACCAACTACATCCTCGACAAGATGGACTCGACCGGCGCGTCGTTCACCGACGCGCTGGAAGAGGCCCAGACCCTCGGCTACGCGGAGGCCGACCCGACCGCCGACGTCGAGGGCTTCGACGCCGCGGCCAAGGCCGCCATCCTGGCGGGGCTGGCCTTCCACAGCAGGGTCACCGCCGACCAGGTCCACCGCGAGGGCATCACCGAGATCACCGCCACCGACGTGGCCTCGGCCAAGGCCATGGGCTACGTCATCAAGCTGCTGGCCATCTGCGCCCGCTCCGACGACGGCCGGTCCGTCGGCGTCCGGGTCCACCCGGCCATGATCCCGAGGTCCCACCCGCTGGCGGGGGTGCGCGAGGCCTACAACGCGGTCTTCGTCGAGGCCGAGTCGGCCGGGCAGCTCATGTTCTACGGCAAGGGGGCGGGCGGCGCGCCCACGGCCTCGGCCGTGCTCGGCGACCTGGTGGCCGTCGCGCGCAACCGCCTGGCCGGCGCCCGCGGGCCGGAGGAGTCGACCTACGCGTCGCTGCGCGTGCACCCCATGGGCGAGACCGTCACCCGCTGCCACGTCGCCCTGGACGTCGCCGACAAGCCGGGTGTCCTGGCCCGGGTCGCCGACCTGTTCGCCAAGCACGACGTGTCCATCCAGACCGTGCGTCAGGAGGGGCACGGCGACGACGCCCAGCTCGTCATCGTCACACACCGCGCCACCGACGCGGCCCTCACGGCGACGATGGAGGGCCTGCGTGAGCTCGACATCGTCCGGGCCGTGGCCAGCGTGATGCGCGTCGAGGGCGACGAGTAGCCGCCATTCGTCGTTTCCGTCCCGTGATCGGCCCTCGCTGATCACGGGACGATTTCGTCCGCCACCATGCGTGCCCTCGGGCAGGACCGATGTCACTACGCGTAAGAAATGCTGAATGCGTGCTGTGACCTGCCTGAGGGGTTTCCGGGAAAAGCGCACCGCATGCGTACGCATGTGTAAAAAGCGGCGTAAGGTAGGCGACCGGTTCGAGTTTCCGGTCCTCAGGAGCAGTGGCGATGTCCCTCACCCCATGCGGCTACGCGCGCACGCCGGAGAAGGGGCTCGCCCGCCTCGTCTGGCGCGCCGGCGCGTGGGTCGTGGACGGGCCGGACGACTCGGACGAGGCGGCGCTGCGGGCGCTGCGCGGGCTGGAGATCGCGTGGCCGCGGCAGGAGGTGCCGCTCGACGGCATCATGCGGCTGGCCGCGGCCGGGGTGCCGCTGACAGCGGCCGACGCGCCCGCGTGGGTGCCGGCCGGGCCGGCCGCGCTGCTGACCGACCGCGCCTGGCTCGCGCACGAGCCCGACGGCACCGCGCGGTGCCTGGCCGACCTGCGGCGCGAGGAGCACAGCATCCGGCTGCGCCGGCTGGCTGCGCCGCGGCACCCGGCGGAGCCGCTGGTCAGCGTGGTGATGGCGACCAAACGGCCGGAGTTCGTGGCGTCCGCGCTGAGCCAGATGGCGCGCCAGCGCGGGGTGCGGGCCGAGGTGCTGCTGGGGCTGCACGGGATCGCGTTCGAGCAGGTACGGGAGGCCGTCGAGGGCTGCCCGCTGCCGGTGCGCTGGGTGGAGGCGGACGCCGGGGTCCCGTTCGGCGAGGTGCTGAACCGGGCCGCCGCGTCGGCCGGCGGCGACTACCTCACCAAGTGGGACGACGACGATTGGTACGGTCCCGACCACCTGTCCGACCTGCTGTTGGCGGCCGCCTACTCGGGGGCGGACGTGGTGGGCGTCGCGGGCGAGTTCTTCTATTTGGAGCCGCTCAATCTGACGATCAGGCGGACGACCTTCGCGAGCGGGGCTTCGTACCCGAGCGAGGTGTGGGCGGATCACGTGGCAGGTGGGACGATTGTGCTGTCCCGGGAGAAATTTCGGGAAATAGGAGGGTTTCCTGCTTTGCGTGAAGCAGTGGATCGCGAGTTTCTCAAGGCGGCCGCCGCGGCCGGGGCGCGGATCTACCGCACCCACGGGCTGGGCTACGTGCTGCGCCGCGGGCTGAGCGCCCAGCACACGTGGCGGCTGCCGCTGGCCCACTTCGTCAAGGTCGCCGCCAACCAGTGGCACGGCTTCCGCCCCAGCCTGCTGATGGAAGCGGCATGAGAGTACGCGGCAACGACCACCGCGCCATCCGGCCGGCCGAGAACTTCACGCCGGAGCTGCGGGTGAGCGTGATCATCCCGGCCTACGGCGGTCAGGACAAGCTCGACCTGGTGCTCGCCGGGCTCGCCAGGCAGACCTACCCGGCCGACCTCACCGAGGTCATCGTCGTCGACAACGGCAGCACCCCGCCCCTGCGGCTGCCCGCCGACTGCCCGCCGCACACCCGGATGATCCGCTGCGAGGCCCCCGGCCGCGGCAACGCGCGCAACGCCGGGCTGGCCGAGGCCCGGGGCGACGTGATCCACTGGCTCGACTCCGACGTCGTGCCCACCGCCGGCGCGGTCATGGCGCACATGCGCTGGCACCACGCCGCCCCCTACCTCGCTGTCACCGGTTACCTGCGCTTCTCCGAGGCCCCGCTGCCCGAGAAACTGCCCGACGACCTCGAGGCGTACTTCGAACCCGCCGAGCCGCACGCCTGGATCGTCCGGCTGGTCGAGCGGACCGGCGGGCTCACCGACAACCACGAGCGGCCCTTCAGCCTGCACGTCGGCGGCGCCACCTCCGTGAACGCCCGGCTGGTCGAGGCCGCCGGGCCGATGGACGGCGAGCTGATCCTCGGCCAGGACACCGAGATGGGCTACCGCCTCATGCAGGCCGGGGCCGTGTTCGTGCCCGAGCCGGAAGCCCGCGCCTACCACCTCGGCCCCACCATGCGGATGCGCCACAAGGAACGCATCGACCGGGTCAGCTACGCCTTCGTCGGCGACCGCATCCCCGCCTACCGCTGGCTGCGCCGCCATCCCGACCGGCAGTGGAAGATCCCGTACGTGGAGGTCCTGGTCGACGGGACCGCCGGGTACGACTCCGTGCGGGCCACCGTGGACGCGGTGCTCGCGGGCACCGCGCACGACCTGCGGGTGGTGATCGTCGGACCCTGGGACACGCTCGAACGCGACCGCCGCGCCCCCCTCCGGGACCCGAACCTGGAGCTGGTGCTGGTCCACGGGCACTACGAGTTCGAGCCCCGGGTGCGGCTGGCCACCTCCGGCCACGTCGACCCCGCCGTGCCGTACGTGCTGCGGCTGCCGCCCGGCTGGGCGCCCGGCCAGGACTCCGTGGCCGCGCTGCTCGAACGCGCCAGAACCGAAGGGCTCGGGCTGGTCAACGTGCTGCTCGACGAGACGGCCGACGGGGTGGTGTCCGCGCGGCTGGAGCGCACGTCGGCCTTCGCCAGGGCCCGCCTGCTGGCCGGGCCGGAAGAGGACCTCGACGACGTGGTGGACGAGGTGTCCGGCGTCGTCTGGGTGGCCGGCGAGACCTGCGGATTCGCCACCGAACAGCCCGAGCCGCAGGGCCGCCGGAGCGCGTACCGGGCCGGGCTCAAGGCCAAGGAGGAGGCCGAACGCCTGGTCAAGGAGTCGGAGCGGCTGCGTGGCGAGGTGACCAGGTGGCGCGACGAGGCGGGCAAGTGGCGCAAGAGCGCCGTCGAGTACCGCCGGGAGATCGCCGCGCTCCGCAAGGAGGTCGCGGGCCTGCGCCGTGACCTCGCCGCCGCCGACCGCCGCCAGCGCACCCTGCCCGCGGCGCTCTCGGCCAGGGTGAAGCGGGCCCTCCGCAAGTAACGGACCCTCGGCTCAGCCGGGGCGGAGCGCGGACTTCAGGCGGGCCAGGAGGGTCCGGTCCGGGGCCGGGATGGTGACCGGGGCCGGGGCCTGCTCCTTCGGCCTGGGCCAGTAGCGGTCGGGGGCGACGTGACGCACGCCGTGGGTGATGCCGATGACCGCGTCGAGGTCCTCGCCGGGACCGGCCAGCAGGCGGGCGCGGGCGAGCGCCGACGTGCGCTCCAGCCGGGCCTCCCGGCCGTCCGGCAGGTCCACCACCAGGACGCCCGTCAGGTCCTTCTGCACCGTCTCGATCATGCGTTCCAGCGTGGCCCGGTGCAGGGGCACGTCCACCGGCCCCCGGTAGCGGAACGGCGCCGGGGCCGGGGTCGGCGCGGCCTCGTCGATGAGCCGGACCCGGTCGTCGTACCCGAACAGGTCACGCAGCAGCCACAGCTCGAAGCACGGGTCCGACAGCACGGACCGGCGGCCCTCCCGCAGCCGTGACCACGGCCCGACCAGCGTCACCACCACGTCGTGCAGCTTGCCGTCGAGCGCCGCCGACACCGCCTCCCGCACGACCGGCTCCGCGGTGTCGGTGACGTCCAGCACCACCTCCACGTACGGCACCAGCCACCGCCGCCCCCGGTCCTTACGCAGGTCGCGGCGGAGCGGGACGCGGTGCGCGAGGTAGGGCCCGACGGCCCGCACGGCGCGTTCCCGGTCGCGGTGCTGCGCGGGCAGCCCCAGGTGGACGGCCTGCGCTTCCATCTCCGGTACGAAGACCACGCCGTGCATCGCCAGCCGGTAGGCGAACTCGGTGTCCTCGCCCCGCAGCACGTGCGGGTCCAGGCCGCCGACGGCGTGGAAGACCTCGCGCGGCAGGGCGACCGTCGGCCCGGTGCACACGTGGTAGGGGTTGCGGCTCCGGCGCAGCCCGTCGGTCTTGGCGATCGTCGCCTCGGTCGAGCTGGCCACGGCCTTGTCGAGGTCGAACAGCTCGTCCAGACGCCGGGCCTCGAACACCTCGCGGGCGGTGAGCGGCGGCGCCTCGACGAACTTCTTCATGCCGATCGTGACCAGATAGTCGGTCACGTGATGCCAGCGGGCCATCGCCTCGATGTGCTCGCGGCAGGGCACCATGTCGGCGTCCAGGCGCTGGATGATCTCGCCGTCGGCGGCCTTGACGCCGGTGTTGACGGCGTTCGCGATGCCCCAGCCGGAGGCCGGCCGGACGATCCTGGTGTTGTCCGGGCGGAGCTCCGGCAGCTCGATGGGCGGCTCGCTGCCGTCGTCCACGACCAGGACCTCCATGAGGTGGCCCGGGTACGTCTGCGCCGCCAGCGCGGCGAGCGTCAGATCCAGATGAGGCCCGCCGCGGGCGGGTATCACGACGCTCACGGACAGGGCCGGAGACCAGGAGCCGAGCTCGGGCGGCGACACGGCCGAATAGTCGTTCTGCGGCAAAGCAGGACGCGCGTTCATGTGGATGACCCCCTGCGGAGACCCTATCGGGAGATGCTGGGAATTTGCTGAATAATGGACATGTGACGGCGTCTTGTCAGAGCCTTGACAGCTCGGCCCCGAGCGCCTCGCACACCCTGCCCACCCCGTACACTCGGTGCGGAACATCGCAGGTAGGGAGACAGTCATGAGCAGGTCCTGGCGTGGCCTCATCGAGGAGTACCGCGAGCGTCTTCCGGTCACCCCCAAGACGCCCGTCGTCACGCTGCTCGAAGGCGGCACGCCGCTGGTGCCCGCGCACCGCGTCTCCGCCCTGACCGGATGCGAGGTCTACCTCAAGGTCGAGGGCGCCAACCCGACCGGCAGCTTCAAGGACCGCGGCATGACCATGGCCATCAGCAAGGCCGTGGAAGAGGGCGCCAAGGCCGTCATCTGCGCCTCCACCGGCAACACCTCCGCCTCGGCCGCCGCCTACGCCGTCCGCGCCGGTCTCACCTGCGCCGTCCTGGTGCCGCGCGGCAAGATCGCGATGGGCAAGCTGGCCCAGGCGCTCGTCCACGGCGCGACGCTGCTGCAGGTCGAGGGGTCGTTCGACGACTGCCTGGAGATGACCCGCAAGCTGTCGTCCAACTACCCGATCGCGCTGGTCAACTCGGTCAACCCGTTCCGCCTCCAGGGGCAGAAGACCGCCGCCTTCGAGATCGTCGACACGCTCGGCGACGCCCCCGACATCCACTGCATCCCGGTGGGCAACGCCGGCAACATCTCGGCCTACTGGATGGGCTACCAGGAGTACGCCGACGACAAGGTGTCGACCAGGCGGCCGCGCATGTTCGGCTTCCAGGCCAGCGGTGCCGCGCCCATCGTCGACGGCGCCCCCGTGACCCGCCCGCACACCATCGCCACCGCCATCCGCATCGGCAACCCCGCCTCCTGGCAGCTCGCCACGGCCGCCAGGGACGAGTCCGGCGGCCTGATCGACAAGGTGACCGACCGGCAGATCGCGGCCGCCTACAAGCTGCTGGCCCAGGAAGAGGGCGTCTTCGTCGAGCTCGCCTCGGCCGCCAGCGTGGCGGGCCTGCTCCAGGCGCACACCGAGGGCCTCGTCGACCCCGGGCAGCGGATCGTCTGCACGGTCACGGGCAACGGGCTCAAGGACCCCGACTGGGCGATCTCCGGCGCTCCGGCCCCGGTCACCATCCCCATCGACGTCCACGCGGCCGCCTCGGCCCTCAACCTGGCCTGATCCTGGGTGACCCCCGCGTGCGCGGGGAGATCGGGCATGCGGCAGGCTGGGCATCGGCGGTGTCCGAAAGGCGCCGTCTGCGACGGGCGCCGCTCGCACGCGCGGGCTCCTGCGGGGGCCTGGCGGGGACAGGTACGAGGGGCGTGAAAGGCCGTCGCGTTCCGGGGCTCACAGCGTTCACGGGGTTTCCGGGACTCCCGGGTTTCACGGGGAAAGGTGAAGAATGAGAACCGTCGAGGTACGGGTGCCGGCCACGTCCGCCAATCTCGGGCCGGGATTCGACACCCTCGGGCTGGCACTCACGCTGTACGACGACGTCGAGGCCACGGTCACCGACGAGCCGGGCGTGACGGTCGAGATCGAGGGCGAGGGCGCGGGCCAGGTCGACACCGGTGAGGGCCACCTGGTCGTCAAGGCCATGCGCAGGACGTACGACCTGATGGGCGTGACCCAGCCGGTCGGCATCCGGCTGCGGTGCCGCAACCGGATCCCGCACGCGCGGGGGCTCGGCAGCTCGTCCGGGGCCATCTGCGCGGGCATCCTCGCGGCGCGGGCGCTGGCCGGCGTCGAGTTGAGCGACGAGGCGGTGTTCGCGCTCGCCACCGAGATGGAAGGCCACCCCGACAATGTGGCTCCGTGCCTGGCCGGAGGCCTGACCATCGCCTGGAGCGAGCATGACGGCGCACCGCGTATGGTGAAGCTGACACCCGACGCGGCCATCCGTCCTGTCGCGATCGTCCCGCCGACGAGGCTCGACACGGAGACCGCCAGGGGGTTGCTGCCGAAGGACGTGCCCCACAAGGACGCCTCCTTCAACACCGGCCGGGCCGCGCTGCTGATCGCGGCGTTGACCCAGCGGCCGGAGCGGGAGTTTCTGCTCGCCGCCACCGAGGACCGGCTCCACCAGCCCTACCGCGCGCCTGCGATGCGGGAGAGCGCTGATCTGGTAGAACGGCTCCGTGCAGTGGGCGTGCCCGCGGTCGTCTCGGGAGCGGGTCCCACGGTCCTTGCGTTTTCGACCTCGGATCCGCAGGATTTGATCGCGCCAGAAGTGGGTACTGACTGGCACATCCAGCTAATGGACGTCGACCCGATTGGTGCGAACGTTCAGTTCCCCGAGACACGCTGATGCCTCTCTAGACCTTCAGGGAATAGCCGTGTGCGCTGGTGATGTTAGGCTGATAGCCGCACCAGGTGCCCCCTTGTTGGGTGCGTGCTTGTCAGCCACACATCGCTGCATCATGCTTCACGTCGCGAGGCGTGAGCAGCGCGGCTGTCTCCCCGGAATCCGTCGCCTCCGGTTGGCCCACACCCGGTTGGCCCGACGTGAGGCGGCGTCGACGGGGACCTGCGCGTTCGATCACCTCGGCATCTGGTCGTCGGCAGCAATCTGGGGGGTGTCATCCACGCGCCACCGTCCTGTGGCGACCTGGACGAGCCCCTTGCCTAGAGTGGCGACCGTCCCCAGCGGCGGCCGAAGATCGCAAATGTGCACCCCGACCCGGTCTGTCCCGCCGGATCGCAAGCACCTCCGGGACGCCCGGCCGAATGAAGCCGGCGCCCGACCCCTGGGAAGGACCTTTTAGTTGAGCGACACCACCGAACTCCTCTCCGACGCACCAGGCACAACTGCGGCGTCCGGCGACACCCCCACTCGCGCCGCGGCCAAGCCCCGCGCGCGTCGCTCCGGCACCGGCCTGTCCGCCAAGGTGCTGCCCGAGCTGCAGAAGATGGCTGCTGAGCTGGGCATCAGCGGGACCGGGCGGATGCGGAAGAGCCAGCTCATCGCGGCCATCCAGGAGAAGCAGGGTGGCGGTTCCGGAGAAGGCGCGGCGGCCCCGGCCGCCGAGGCGCCCGCCGTGGCGGACGCGACGCCCGCCGTGGAGCGCCCCACCCGGGCGCGCAGGGAACGTTCCCGCGCCAAGGCCGCCGAGGAGCCCGCTCCGCAGGCCGCCGAGCCGGTGGCCGAGACGGTCGCCGTGACCGCTCCCGCCGAGCCCGTCGTGGCCCCGGCCGAGCCCGTCATCGAGCAGCCCGCCGCGGACACCCAGCAGGGCGACCCGCGCGGCGAGCGCGGTGAGAGCCGGCGCGAGCGCCGCAGCCGCGGCGAGCGCCGCGACCGCGGCGGTGACCGTAGCGGTGACCGCGGCGGCAACGACCGCGGTGAGCGCGGCGACCGCGGCGACCGTGGCGAGCGTGGCGGCAACGACCGCAGCAACGACCGTGGCAATGACCGCGGCAACGACCGCGGGGGCGACCAGCGCGCCGCCGACGCGGGCAGCCGCTCCGACCAGCGTGGCAATGACCAGCGCGGTAACGACCAGCGTGGCAACGACCAGCGGGGGAGCGATGGCGACGACGACCGCGGTGGTCGTGGCCGCCGGGGCCGCTTCAGGGAGCGCAACCGCGGCCGCGGCCGTGACCGCTTCGACAGCAGCGAGCCCGTGATCGGCGAGGACGACGTCCTCATCCCGATCGCCGGCATCCTCGACATCCTCGACAACTACGCCTTCGTCAGGACCAGCGGCTACCTGCCGGGCAGCAACGACGTGTACGTCTCGCTCGCCCAGATCCGCCGCAACGGCCTGCGCAAGGGCGACGTCGTCACCGGCGCCGTGCGTCAGCCGCGCGACGGTGAGAGGCGCGAGAAGTTCAACGCCCTGGTCCGCCTCGACACCGTCAACGGCATGGACCCGGAGCAGGCTCGCAACCGGCCCGACTTCAACAAGCTCACGCCGCTCTACCCGCAGGAGCGCCTGCGCCTGGAGACCGAGCCGAACATCCTCACCACGCGGATCATCGACCTCGTCTCCCCGATCGGCAAGGGCCAGCGCGGTCTCATCGTCTCGCCGCCGAAGGCCGGCAAGACGATGGTGCTGCAGGCGATCGCCAACGCGATCACCCGCAACAACCCCGAGTGCCACCTCATGGTCGTGCTCGTGGACGAGCGGCCCGAAGAGGTCACCGACATGCAGCGTTCGGTCAAGGGCGAGGTCATCCACTCGACCTTCGACCGTCCCGCCGAAGATCACACCACGGTCGCGGAGCTGGCGATCGAGCGCGCGAAGCGCCTGGTGGAACTCGGCCATGACGTGGTCGTCCTGCTCGACTCGATCACCCGCCTCGGCCGCGCCTACAACCTGGCGGCCCCGGCGTCCGGGCGCATCCTGTCGGGTGGTGTCGACTCCACGGCCCTCTACCCGCCCAAGCGCTTCTTCGGCGCCGCCCGCAACATCGAGAACGGCGGCTCGCTGACGATCCTCGCCACGGCCCTGGTCGAGACCGGGTCCAAGATGGACGAGGTCATCTTCGAGGAGTTCAAGGGCACCGGCAACATGGAGCTCAAGCTCAACCGGTCCCTGGCCGACAAGCGCATCTTCCCCGCGGTGGACGTCGACGCGTCCGGCACCCGTAAGGAAGAGATCCTCATGGCGCGCGAGGAGCTTCAGGTCGTCTGGAAGCTGCGCCGGGTGCTGCACGCGCTCGACATGCAGCAGGCGCTGGAGCTGCTTCTCGACCGGATGAAGGACACGAAGTCCAACGCGGAGTTCCTGCTCCAGGTCCAGAAGACCACGGTCAACAACGACCGCGACTAGCGGCCGACCACCGGCAGGCGGCGGGGGCGACCCCGCCGCCTGTTCGCGTTCTCGACTCCCGGGCGTCGTCGAGATCGACGGGAATGCCGGGCGGCGCTGGACGGTTGAACGATCTGGCACACTGGTAGCTGACCGATTTTCGCGGTACCGGCTCCCGCCCTCTGCGCTCCGTCGCACTCTTCTGGCGACCCGGCGACCGCACCCGAAAGGACAGCCATGAAGCGCGACATTCATCCTGACTACCACGTGACGCAGGTGACCTGCTCCTGCGGCAACACGTTCACCACCCGCAGCACCGCCAAGAACGGCGTGATCCACGCCGACGTCTGCTCTGCCTGCCACCCGTTCTACACCGGCAAGCAGAAGATCCTCGACACCGGTGGCCGGGTGGCGCGCTTCGAGAAGCGCTTCGGCAAGAAGGCCTCGGGCAAGTAGCTTCACCGACGCCGGCCCGACGCACGACCGTGCGGCGGGCCGGCGTTCTTGGTTCGGACACAGCCCACACGACGAAGGACCCGACGGTGAACCTCGACGAGTTGCTCAAGGAATACTCCGAGCTGGAGCTGCAGCTCGCCGATCCCGCCGTGCACGCCGACCAGTCCAGGGCCCGTACGCTCGGCAAGCGCTACTCCCAGCTGACCCCGATCATCGCCACCTACCGGGAGCTGGAGGCGTCCCGCGACGACCTGACCGCGGCCAAGGAGCTCGGCGGCGAGGACGAGGCGTTCGCGGCCGAGGCGGCGGAGATCGAGGAACGCATCCCCAAGCTGGAGGAGCGGCTCAGACACCTGCTGATCCCGCGTGATCCCAACGATGACAAGGACATCATCATGGAGATCAAGGCGGGCGAGGGCGGTGAGGAGTCCGCGCTGTTCGCCGGCGACCTGCTGCGCATGTATCTCCGCTACGCCGAGCGCATCGGCTGGAAGACCGAGATCATCGACAGCCAGCCGTCCGACCTGGGCGGCTACAAGGACGTCACGGTCGCGATCAAGGCCAAGGGCGACGAGGGCGTGTGGTCCAGGCTCAAGTACGAAGGCGGCGTCCACCGCGTGCAGCGGGTGCCCGTCACCGAGTCGCAGGGCCGCATCCACACGAGCGCCGCCGGCGTGCTGGTCTACCCGGAGGCCGAGGAGGTCGACGTCCAGATCGACCCCAACGACCTGCGCATCGACGTCTACCGCTCCAGCGGCCCCGGCGGGCAGAGCGTCAACACCACCGACTCGGCGGTCCGCATCACCCACCTGCCGACCGGCGTGGTCGTCTCCTGCCAGAACGAGAAGAGCCAGCTCCAGAACAAGGAGTCGGCGCTGCGCATCCTGCGCGCCCGCCTGCTGGCCGTGGCGCAGGAGCAGGCCGAGGCCGCCGCCCAGGCCGAGCGCAAGTCGCAGGTGCGCACCGTCGACCGCTCCGAGCGGATCCGCACCTACAACTTCCCGGAAAACCGCATCTCCGACCACCGCGTCGGCTTCAAGGCGTATAACCTCGACCAGGTTCTCGACGGAGAGCTCAACGCCGTCACCCAATCCCTCATCGACGCCGAGATGGCGGAGAAGCTCGCACAGCACTCATGACATTTCTGATGGACGAGATCGCCCTGGCCACCGCCCGGCTGGCGGAGGCGGGGGTGCCGTCACCCCGCACCGACGCCGAAGAGATCGCGGCGTTCGTCCACGGCGTACGCAGGAGCGAGCTCCACACCGTCAAGGACGCCGACTTCGACGCGCTGTTCTGGGAGGGCGTCGCGCGGCGTGAGGCGCGTGAGCCGCTCCAGCACATCACCGGCCACGCCTACTTCCGCTACCTCGACCTGGCCGTCGGCCCCGGGGTCTTCGTGCCGCGCCCGGAGACCGAGGTGATGGCCGGCTGGGCCATCGAGACGCTGCGCGCGATGGACGTGACCGCGCCGCTCGTCGTCGACCTCGGCACCGGCTCCGGCGCCATCGCGCTGTCCATCGCGCAGGAGGTGGCGCTGTCCGAGGTGCACGCGGTCGAGGTCGACCCCGACGCCTACACCTGGGCCAAGCGCAACATCTCCGAACACGGTCAAGGCCGCACCCACCTGCACCCGGAGGATCTGGCCGAGGCCCTGCCCGAGCTCAACGGCAAGGTCGACCTGGTCATCTCCAACCCGCCCTACATCCCGCCCGGCGCCGTGCCGCGCGACCCCGAGGTGCGCGACTACGACCCGGTCCGTGCCCTCTACGGCACCGGCGACGACGGGCTCGGCGAGGTGCGGGCGGTCGAGCGCACCGCGCGCCGCCTGCTGCGGCCCGGCGGCTGGGTCGCCGTCGAACACGCCGACGAGCAGGGCAGGGCCGTCTACCTGCAGTTCTCCGAAGACAACGGCTGGCGCGACGTACGGCTGCGCCAGGATCTCACCCGCAGAGATCGATTCGTCACCGCAAGGCTCGGCCAGGACTAGGATGCACGCCAGCGACGCTGCCTTCTCCGGACGACGCCGAACCAGGGAAGGAGGAGGCCTCCGACGAACCGCCCGCGGGCGGAGTGAGGCAACGAGACCGTGACCAAGCGTTTTGACTGCAGCGACCTCGACCAGCGGGCGGAGGGCCTCCAGGAGGCGGCCGCCGCCGTCCGGCGCGGCGAGCTCGTCGTGCTGCCGACCGACACGGTGTACGGGATCGGCGCCGACGCCTTCACCCCGGCGGCCGTCACCGCGCTGCTGACGACCAAGGGCCGCGGGCGCGAGATGCCGCCGCCCGTCCTCGTCGGCACCGTACGCGCCGCCAACGCGCTCGTCGAGGACCTCGGACCGTACGGCCAGGACCTGATCGACGCGTTCTGGCCGGGGCCGCTGACCCTCGTCTGCAAGGCCAACCGCGCACTGTCGTGGGACCTCGGCGACACCAAGGGCACGGTCGCGCTGCGCATGCCGCTCCACCCGGTCGCGCTCGACCTGCTCAAGGAGACCGGCCCGATGGCCGTCTCCAGCGCCAACCGCTCGGGCTCGCCGGCCGCCGTCACCGCGGCGGAGGCCGAGGAGCAGCTCGGCGACGCCGTCGCCGTCTACCTCGACGGCGGCAAGACCGCCGACGACACCCCGTCGTCGATCCTCGACCTGACCACCGCCGTGCCCCGCCTGCTGCGCCGCGGCGCCATCCCGGTCGAGAAGCTGCGCGGCATCATCGGGTACGTGGCCACCGACGGCTGACCGATACCGTCTGCTTATCCCGCCTGCGCGGTGGGTGGCGGCGTGCGTACGGTGAGACCCGGAGCAGCGACGTCCGGGAGTGGCCCATGGGCAAGTTCGACGGCATGGATCCGCAGCTGGTCCGTGAGTTGCTGGCGGAGACCAAACGGGCGGCCGTCGACATGCGGGAGACGGAAGGGCGCGTCTCACGGCTGATGTCCAGGGCGGGCCTGTCCCTCCAGACCACCCACCGGCCCGTGCAGATCGCGGATGCGGCGGACCGGATGGTCAAGGACGTCTCCGCCCGCCTGGAGCTGTTGGAGAAGCGAGCCGCCGGCGAGAACCGCCGCACCGACCCACCCACCGACGACACCCGCGACCCCGCCCCCCGCACCGACAACCCGGACAAGGACCGGGACGGTAAGCCGGAGGGTGAGAAGCCCGAGAAGGATCGGCCGGAGGATCGGGACGGTAAGCCGGGTGGTGAGAAGCCCGACGCTGATGCGCGGGATGGGAAGCCGGACGGGGACAAGCCCGACAAGGATCGGGACGGTAAGCCCGAGGGGGAGAAGCCCGATAAGGATCGGCCTGAGGATCGGGACGGTAAGCCGGGTGGTGAGAAGCCCGACGCTGATGCGCGGGATGGGAAGCCGGACGGGGACAAGCCCGATAAGGATCGGGACGGCAAGCCCGAGGGCGAGAAGCCCGAGAAGGATCGGGACGGTAAGCCGGGCGGTGAGAAGCCCGACGCTGATGCGCGGGATGGGAAGCCGGACGGGGACAAGCCCGACAAGGACCGGGACGGCAAGCCCGAGGGCGAGAAGCCCGACAAGGACCGGCCCGAGGATCGGGACGGGAAGTGTGACGAGGACGCCCGGGCTCGTGAGGACAAGCCGGACGCCGACACCCCCGAGAACAAGCCTGAGGGCGACGCGCGTGGTGAGAAGCCCGACGCCGAGGCCCGGGATGAGAAACCGGACGATGATCGGTCCGGGTCGAAGCCTGAGGGGGATGGCGAGCGGGACGGGAAGTGTGACGACGACGCCCGGGCTCGCGAGGACAAGCCGGGGGCGGACAAGCCGGACGCCGACACGCCTGAGAACAAGCCTGACAGCGACGCGCGTGGTGAGAAGCCCGACGCCGAGGCCCGGGATGAGAAGCCGGACGCGAATCAGGAGAAGCCGGACGCCGACCGAGAGACGCCGGACGCCAGGGACCAGGGGAAACCCGACGTGGGGGACCAGGGGACCACGGACGAGGACCGGTCCGCGACCAGGCCGGCCGAGGACGGCAGGCAGGACGGGGTGTGCGACGACCGGCCCGGGACCGAGAAACCCGACGTCGGCGAGCCCCGGGACGGATCCAGCCAGAACGTCGCCGACACCCCGCGCAAGGATCATCCGGACGACATCGAAACCACCAGGCCGCGGGTCGTCGAGGTCGACGGGGTCAAGGTCATCCAGGTGCCCCTCGACCCACCCACCGCGAACGAACTGGAGAACCTGCTCGACAACCTCGACCAGGCCGAGCCCGCCGACATGCCCGTCGTCGACGGCACCCCCGCCGGCGGCACCGCAAATGGCTCCCCGATGGGAAACCCCGCACCTACCGGCGACTCGACGTACGGTGCCCCCGCTGACAACTCCCCGACCGATGGCTCCACGAACAACCCCGCCACCGGCGGCTACGGCGACGCCTCAGGCGGCAATCACGGGAACAGCGCGTCTGCGGGCGGCGACTCCGCGGGTAGCGGCTATGGCAATGGCGGGTCTCCAGGCGGCGACTCTGCGGATGGAGGGGGTACTGGGGGCGCCTGCGACGGTGGGTCCCAGGACACCCGTCCTTCAGGTGAGGGACGCGCCGCCTCCGGCACGCCTGGGACCGGCCAGGATGCCGCCTCGCGAGACACTGGCACCGGTCTGGTGGTTCCGCCTACCCCGGCCCCTGACAACGGCGCCACGACCACTGTGAGTGCCGGTGTCTCACTCCCCGACAGCATGACCTCGTACCGCGACACGCCGTTCCCTGAAGGCCCACGCCCTGATGGGGTGCGTCCGGACGGCGGAGGTGGCGTGGGGGAGGTCTCGTACGGGGATGTACCGCGCTCCGACGGGGTGGGTCCGGGTGTCGTGCGGGATGTGACGTATGGGGAGGGGCCGCGCTCTGATGGCGTGCGTCTGGATGGTGAAGGTCGGGGGCGGGACGGGGATGGGGTGGGGGAGTACGGGGGTGTGGTGGCTCGGGACGGGGTCACGCCCGACGTGGACGAGTTGCGTGCGTTGATCGAGAGGGCCGCTGACGGCGTGTCCGGTGAGCGGCCGGGGCCCGATGGGCCGCCTGGGCAGGTCGAGCCCGAGGGGCCTCGGCGTGGTGACGACGATGGGAGGAGCGCTTGATGTACGTGGATCCGCCCGCGCCGCGTCCTCGCGAGCTGGGCGAGATGCCGCCGTCCACCGCGACGGGTCCGCTCGACGCGGAGCCCCGGGTCTGGGAGTTCAATCCCGAGTACCAACGGCTGGTCACCGCCTGGCAGGAGGCGCTGCCGCTGCTCGACATGCTGACGACCACCGTGGACAAGGTCTACGGCCGGGCGAGGAGCCCGCAGACCTGGGACGCGCCGGTGGGTTCGCGCTATGTGGAGGACATCGGCCAGTGGCGGTCCCGGCTGGCGCTCTACCGGCAGGCGGTGCTGACGGCCATCAGCGACGAGGCGGCCGACACGCCTCGGTGGATCCCCGCTCCCGCCGGGGCGCCGCACGCCTTCTCCTGAGGACTCCTGAAAGGGACCGAGCACCAGCGGCGACGCCAAACTAGGACAAACAGGTACGTCGCCGTACAGTGGGGTCATGGGTGCAGGACCCTTCTACGGCCCGGACTTCGGGATCCTGGAGGAGCGGGACCCGGAGCTGGCCCGCGTGCTGCTCGACGAGGTCGAGCGGGTGCGCGGCGGTGTCCAGCTCATCGCGAGCGAGAACCTCGCCTCGCCCGCCGTGCTGGCGGCGCTCGGTTCGACGTTGAGCAACAAGTACGCGGAGGGCTATCCGGGCAACCGCTACTACGGCGGCTGCGAGGTCGTCGACCGGGCCGAGCGGCTGGCCGTCCGGCGGGCGCGCGAGCTGTTCGGCGCCGACCACGCCAACGTGCAGCCGCATTCGGGCGCGTCCGCGAACCTCGCCGCCTACGCGGCGCTGCTGCAGCCGGGTGATCGGATGCTGGCCATGGCGCTGCCGCACGGCGGCCATCTGACGCACGGCTCGCGGGCCAACTTCTCCGGCCGGTGGTTCGACGTGGCCTCGTACGGGGTGCGGCGCGACACGGAGCTGATCGACTACGACGAGGTCAGGGACCTGGCGCTGCGGCATCGGCCCAAGGTGATCGTGTGCGGCGCGACGGCCTATCCGCGGCTGATCGACTTCGGGGTGTTCCGGGGGATCGCCGACGAGGTGGGGGCGTGGCTGATGGCGGACGTGGCGCACCCGATGGGGCTGATCGCGGGCGGGGCGATCCCGTCGCCCGTCCCGTACGCGGACATCGTCACCTTCACCACCCACAAGACGCTGCGCGGGCCGCGCGGCGGCGGCATCCTGTGCACGGACGAGCTGGCCGCGCGGGTCGACCGGGCGGTGTTCCCGTTCACGCAGGGCGGGCCGATGATGCACGCGGTGGCGGCGAAGGCGGTGGCGTTCGGTGAGGCGCGGCGGCCGGAGTTCGCCGCGTACGCCCGGCAGGTGATCGCCAACGCGCGCGCACTCTGCGCGGCGCTGGCCGCGGCGGGCATGCGCCCGGTCGCCGGCGGCACCGACACCCATCTGGCGCTGATCGACGTGCGCGGGCTCGGCGTCACGGGCGCGGAGGCCGAGCTCCGATGCGCGGCGGCCGGCATCACGCTGAACAGGAACGCGATCCCGTACGATCCCGAGCCGGCCCGGGTGACCTCGGGCGTCCGGGTGGGCACGCCGTGCGTCACCACCCAGGGTCTCGGCCCCCGGGACCTGGAGGAGATCGGCGCGCTGGTGGCGCGCGCGGTGGGCGAGCCGGAGTCGGCGGCGGACGTCCGGGAGAAGGTGCGGGCGCTGTTGGCCATACATCAGCCTTATGCGCCCCAAATATAAGCTGGTCTGTGTCGTTTTCCGGTCACAGATGGCCGGAGCATCCGGGAAACTAGGTTCGTGCGCGAATACCTGTTCATGGCACTCATCGCGGCAGCGGTGACATATCTGCTGGTCCCGCTGGTGCGCCGGTTCGCCATCCGCATCGGCGCCGCCCCCGAGATCCGCGAACGTGACGTGCACACCACGCCCACGCCCCGGCTGGGCGGCCTGGCGATGTACGGCGGCCTGGTCGTCGGGCTGCTGGTGGCCGGTCGGCTGGCCAACACCGGTGAGGCGCTGTCCACCTCCGACGGCGAGCCGGTCGTGGCCCTGATCGTGGCGGGCGGCCTGATCACCGTCACCGGCTTCCTCGACGACTGGTGGGGCATGGACCCCTTCATCAAGCTGGCCGGGCAGATCGCCGCCGCCGGGGTGCTGGTCCATTTCGGCCTGCGGCTGACCTACCTCCCGCTGCCGAAGGACTGGGGCGGCTCCACCAGCCTCGACTACACGCTGAGCACGATCATCACGATCCTCGTCGTGGTGGTGGCGATCAACGCGGTCAACTTCGTCGACGGGCTCGACGGCCTCGCGGCCGGGATCGTCTGCATCGCCGCCATGGCGACCTGGGCCTACTCCATCTATCTCGGCCAGAACATCAGCGGCGACCGCATCACCACGGCCGCGGCCATCTCCGCCGTGCTCATCGGCGCCTGCATCGGCTTCCTGCCGCACAACTTCCATCCGGCCAAGATCTTCATGGGCGACACCGGTGCGATGCTCATCGGGCTGGTGCTGGCCTCGTCGCTCGTCACCGTGATGCCGGTCGACCCGTCGGTCGTCGAGGGCATCAACCGGTTCGGCGTGCTGCTGCCGCTGCTGGTGCCGGCCGCGGTGCTGGTGCTCCCGCTCATCGATCTCATAACGGCCGTGGTCCGCCGCACCTCTTACGGGATGTCGCCGTTCGCGCCCGACCGGGGCCACCTGCACCACCGGTTGATGGACATCGGCCACTCCCACCGCCGGTCCGTGCTGATCATGTACGCCTGGACGTTCCTGTTCGCGTTCGGCATCTTCGCGATGTCCGTGGTCAGCGTGCCGGTCCTGGCGTTCCCCGTGGTGATTCTCCTCGCCATCGGCGTGCTGGTGCTGATGGCCCTGCCGCGCTGGCGTGGCCGGGGCGGCGCGCACGCCTCGAAGGGCAGGCCGTCGAGCGACGACGATGACGACGGCCCGCCGACCGGCCCGATGCCGCCGGTCAGGCCGGAGTTCGAGGCCGGTCGGCGGATGCCGCCGTACGGCCCGACGCAGGAACGGACGGGCACCGAGCCGAAATCGGTCATTCCCCTCTATCCGGGTCGTTCGTGATCGCGAACTAGAAACGGCAGGTAAAAGCGGTCTTCCGTGAGCTTGTGATATCTTTCACGAGCAGGGCCTCCAGACCCGTAGGTTCTGGAGGTAGCAAACGCTCGCTTGATAACTGCCTAATGGAGCACCGATGCAGGCCAACGACGTGCGCGTACTCAAGAGCGCCGCGCTTCCCACCCTCGGGGTCGGAGCGATCGCCCTGATCGCGGCCTTCGTCCTGGCCGGTGGCAAGGGAGCGCTGGGCGCGGCGATCGGCGTGCTCCTGGTGTGCGTCTTCTTCAGCGTCAGCGTGGTGGCCGTGTCGTACGCGGCCCGGGTCTCGCCCCAGCTGATGGCCATCGCCGCGATGGGCAGCTACCTCGTGAAGGTCATCGTCATCATGCTGATGCTGGCCACGTTCGGTGACACCACGCTGTGGAATCCGCAGGCCTTCGCCTGGACCGTGGTGGTCTGCACGATCGTCTGGACGGCCTTCGAGGTCCGCGCCTTCCTCAAGACCAAGATGCTGTACGTCGACCCCGACGCCAAAGTCCCCGGACAGGGCGACCGATGAGCCTGGTAAAACACGGGGTCCGATATGACTAGTCCTCTGCCCGCCTGCTATCGTCAGGGCCGCGATGAGCGAACAGGAACGCCGACCGGAGACAGACGGTCGCGACTTCGCCGACGCCATGTGGTCGGTCCCCAGCTATCTTCTCGCCGGGATGGCGGTCTACGGCGGCATCGGCTGGTTGCTGGACCGCTGGCTCGACCTGTCCGCGTTCTTCCCCATAGGCATCGTCCTGGGGCTGGTGCTGGCCGGCTACGCGGTCTACCGACGGCACGGTCGCTAGCCCCACACCGCGACCGCTTCGCCGAGGAAACTCCTGTGATCCACTACGACGTTGAAGGGAACGCCGCGTGAGTGCGCTGACGGTCCTAGCACCACCCGGTGACCAGTTCCGGGCGCCGACGCCCGACGAGCTGTTCAACCTGGGTCCCATCGCCGGCATTGCCTGGCTGACGAAGCCGGTGCTGCTCGCCATCCTGAGCTCCATCCTGGTGATCGGCTTCTGCTGGGCGGCCTTCGCCAAGCCCAAGCTCGTGCCCAGGGGAGTGCAGAACGTCGCCGAGTACGGCTACATGTTCGTCCGCGACCAGGTCGCCCGGCCCTTCCTGGGCAAGGACGCCGACCGGTGGATGGGCCTGCTCGTCAGCGTCTTCTTCCTGGTGCTGGTCTGGAACATCATGGGTGTCATCCCGTTCATCCAGTTCCCGGTCGCCTCGCACATCGCGTTCCCGTTCGTGCTCGCGATCTCGATCTACATTTTGAAGATCTACCTGGGCGTCAAGCACCAGGGCGGCATCGGCTACTTCAAGAACATGATGTTCCCTCCGGGGCTGCCGAAGCCGATCTACCTGCTGCTGGCCCCGATCGAGTTCCTCTCGAACATGATCATCGCGCCGTTCACGCACGCCGTGCGACTGTTCGCGAACATGTTCGCGGGCCACATGCTGCTCGCCTTCTTCAGCATGGTGGGCTTCTGGTTCCTCATCGAGAAGCTGACCCTGCCGGGCTCGACCATCGGCATCCTCGGTGTGGTGATGACCGTCATCCTCACGGGCTTCGAGATGTTCATCCAGTTCCTGCAGGCATTCCTCTTCGCGATGCTGGCCGCGATGTACATCGGTGGCGCGCTGCACGCGGAGCACTGAGAACCACATACCGGAATATCCATGACCGGTGAGACTCCACTTCACCGGCCGTCCAGTAAAGGAATAAGAGCAATGGGTCTTCTCGCTGAGGTCTCCGGCAACGTCACCGCCATCGGTTACGGTCTCGCCGCCATCGGCCCCGGCATCGGCGTCGGCATCATCTTCGGTCAGGGCGTGCAGGCCATCGCGCGTCAGCCCGAGGCCTACGGCCTGATCCGCCAGAACATGCTCCTCGGCTTCGTCCTCACCGAGGCCCTCGCCCTGATCGGTCTGGTCGCGCCGTTCATCTTCCAGGCTCTCTGACGACCAGAAGAATCCCCTGACGAAAGGCTGCATCCATGAACTTGGCAGCTACGCTCCACGCGGTGGTGGCTGAGGAGGGCGCCAACCCTCTTCTTCCGCACACTTACGAGCTCATCGTCGGTATCTTCGCGTTCCTGGTCGTCGTCGGCGTCGTCGGTAAGATCCTCGTCCCCCGCGTCCAGAAGACGCTGGCCGAGCGGACCGACGCCATCGAGGGCGGCATCAAGAGGGCGGAAGAAGCCCAGGCCCAGGCCCAGGCTCTGCAGCAGCAGTACGCCGAGCAGCTCGAAGAGGCGCGGCGCGAGGCGGGCCGGCTCCGCGAGGAGGCTCGCGAGCAGGCCGCGCAGATCAAGGCGGAGCTCCGCGAGGAGGCGCAGGCCGAGGCCCGTCGTCTCGTCGAGGCCGCGCACGCCCAGATCGAGGCCGACCGCCAGGCGGCGTTCGCCCAGCTCCGCACCGAGGTCGGCCGCCTGTCGACCGATCTGGCCGGCCGCATCGTCGGCGAGTCGCTGGAGGACGAGGCCCGGCAGAGCCGCATCGTCGACCGGTTCCTCGACGAGCTGGAGAGCTCCAACGCGCAGGCGGTGCGCTAATGCGTGGCTTGAGCAGGACGTCTCTCGCAGAGGTCGAGGAGCGCTTCAACGCGGTCGCCGGCAGCGCCGACCTCGGCACGCTCTCCGACGAGCTGTTCGAGATCGCGGACCTGCTCGACCGTGAGCACGGCCTGCGCCGGGCGCTCTCCGACCCGGCCAGGCCCGCCGAGCAGAAGGCGCAGACCGTGCGCGTGCTGCTCGAGGGCAAGGTCAGCGAGGCGGCGGTCGCCACCACCGAGGCGGCGGTCTCGGCCCGGTGGTCGCGCGTCGGCGACCTGGCCGATGTGCTGGAGCGGCTCGGCGTGATCGCCGCCGCCGCCGAGGCGGAGAGCCGGCGACGGCTCGGCGACGTGGAGGACGAGCTCTTCCGCTTCGGCCGCATCGTCGCCGCCACCCCGGAGCTGCGCCGCGCGCTCAGTGACGCGGCGGCCCCCCAGGAAGGCAAGCGCGAGCTGCTGCGGTCCCTGCTCGACGGCAAGGTCGCACAGAGCTCGTTGCGGCTCATCAACCAGGTCGTGACACATCCACGAGGACGTAGCCTGGAATCAGGGCTTGAGGAGTTCGGCCGCCTGGTGGCTCAGCAGAGCCAGCGCCTGGTCGCCGTGGTCCGCAGCGCGGTCGAGCTGACCGAGGAGCAGAAGCAGCGCCTCAGCGCGTGGCTGCGTTCCTCCTATGGCCGTGACGTGCACCTGAACGTCGAGGTGGACAAGCGAGTGCTCGGTGGTTTCTCGGTCCGCATCGGCGACGAGATCATCGACACCACCATTGTGGGACGAATCGAAGAAGTCCGCCGCCGGTTGGCCGGCTAGGCGAATAGGGAGACAGAGTAGAGATGGCGGAGCTTACGATCCGGCCGGACGAGATCCGGGACGCGCTTGAGCGCTTCGTCCAGGCGTACGAACCGGAAGGCGCCGCGCGCGAGGAGATCGGGACCGTCGTCGACGCCGGCGACGGCATTGCCCATGTCTCCGGCCTTCCCTCGGCGATGGCGAACGAGCTGCTCGAGTTCGAGAACGGCACGCGCGGCCTGGCACTGAACCTCGACCCTCGTGAGATCGGTGTCGTTATCCTCGGCGAGTTCGCCGGCATCGAGGAGGGCCAGACGGTCCGCCGGACGGGCGAGGTCCTGTCCGTGCCCGTCGGCGACAACTTCCTCGGCCGCGTCGTCGACCCCCTGGGCAAGCCGCTCGACGGCAAGGGCACGATCGAGCACGAGGCGCTGCGCGCCCTGGAGCTGCAGGCCCCGTCGGTCGTCCAGCGGCAGCCCGTGAAGGAGCCGCTGCAGACCGGCATCAAGGCGATCGACGCCATGACCCCGATCGGCCGCGGCCAGCGTCAGCTGATCATCGGCGACCGTGGCACCGGCAAGACCGCGATCGCCGTCGACACCATCCTCAACCAGCGTGAGGGCTGGCTGTCGGGCGATCCGGAGCGCCAGGTGCGCTGCGTCTACGTCGCCGTCGGCCAGAAGGGCTCGACGATCGCGCAGGTGCGGTCCCGCCTGGAGGAGGCGGGCGCGTTGGAGTACACGACCATCGTCGCCGCCCCGGCCTCCGACCCCGCGGGTTACAAGTACATCGCCCCCTACGCCGGTTCGGCCATCGGCCAGCACTGGATGTACCAGGGCAAGCACGTCCTCATCATCTTCGACGACCTCACCAAGCAGGCCGACGCCTACCGCGCCGTCTCGCTGCTGCTGCGCCGCCCGCCGGGCCGCGAGGCGTTCCCCGGTGACGTCTTCTACCTCCACTCCCGCCTGCTGGAGCGCTGCGCCAAGCTCTCCAACGACATGGGCGCGGGCTCGATGACCGGTCTGCCGATCATCGAGACCAAGGGCAACGACGTGTCGGCGTTCATCCCGACCAACGTCATCTCCATCACCGACGGCCAGTGCTTCCTGGAGACCGACCTGTTCAACGCGGGCGTCCGCCCCGCGATCAACGTCGGTATCTCCGTCTCCCGAGTCGGCGGTTCCGCCCAGGTCAAGGCCATGCGCAAGGTGGCCGGCACGCTCAAGCTCTCCCTGTCGCAGTACCGCGACCTGGAGGCGTTCGCGGCCTTCGCCTCCGACCTCGACGCCGCCTCCCGGGCCCAGCTCGACCGCGGTCAGCGTCTGGTCGAGCTGCTCAAGCAGCCTCAGTACTCGCCGTTCCCGGTCGAGCGTCAGGTGGTGTCGGTGTGGGCCGGCACGACCGGTGAGCTCGACGAGGTGCCGGTCGAGGACGTCCGCCGCTTCGAGACGGAGTTCCTCGACTACCTCGCCTCCTCGCACAAGGGCGTCTTCGACGGCATCCGCGAGACCAAGGAGCTGCCGGACGACGCGGTGACCGCTCTCAAGGACGCCATCACGGAGTTCAAGAAGGGCTTCACCACCTCCTCGGGCGAGCTGCTGGTGAAGGACGAGCCGGTGGCGCCGCTCGGCGCCGACGAGGTCGGCCAGGAGAAGATCAAGAAGGTCGTCCGGCCGGCGGAGAAGAAGTAGGCCATGGGTGCCCAGCTAAGGCTGCTGCGGCGGCGGATCAACTCGGTCAAGTCGACCGCGAAGATCACGCGCGCCCAGGAGCTCATCGCCTCCTCACGGATCGTGCGGGCGCAGATGCGGATGCAGGCGGCGCTGCCGTACGAGCGTGAGATCACTCGCGCCGTCACCGGCGTCGTCAGCAACGCGGCCAGCGTCGACCATCCGCTGACCGTGGCGAAGGAGAACCCCGCCAAGGCGGGCGTCCTCATCGTCACCAGCGACAGCGGGTTCTGCGGCGGCTTCAACGCCAACGTGCTGCGCGAGGCCGAGGCCCTGCGCGGGCTCATCGAGGGCCGCGGGATGGAGTACGTCCCGTTCGTCAGCGGGACCAAGGGTGTCACCTGGCACTCCTTCCGCCAGCGCGAGATGGGCGGTCAGTGGACCGGTTTCTCCCGGAACCCGACCTACGCCGACGCCAAGGAGATCGCGACCACGCTGATCGACTCCTTCAAGGACGACAACGGGATCGACGAGATCCACATCGTCTCGACCCAGTTCGTCTCGATGCTCACGCAGAACGTCGTGGTCAGGCGGATCCTGCCGCTGGAGGTCGAGGAGACCGAGGCGACGGAATCCACCGCGATCCCGCCGTACTTCGAGTTCGAGCCGACCGCGGGCGACGTGCTGGAGACGCTGCTGCCGCGCTACGTGGAGTCGCGCATCTTCACCGCGCTGCTGCAGTCCGCGGCCTCCGAGGAGGCCGCGCGGCGGCGCGCGATGAAGTCCGCGACCGACAACGCCAACGAGCTGATGCGGATTCTCACCCAGCAGATGAACCAGGCTCGCCAGGCCGAGATCACCCAGGAAATCAGCGAGATCGTCGGTGGCGCCAACGCGCTCGCTGACGCCGCAGCGGGGAAAGAGTGAAATGACTGCAGAGGCTGTTGAAACTGTAGAAACCCCCGCGGCCGGCACTGGCCGCGTGGCACGTGTCACCGGCGCCGTCGTCGACGTGGAGTTCTCCGTCGAGACGATGCCCGACATCTATAACGCGCTCAAGGTCGACGTGACCCTCGGCGGCGAGACCAGGACCCTGACCCTCGAGGTCGCCCAGCACCTGGGTGACAACCTCGTCCGGGCCATCTCCATGCAGCCCACCGACGGCCTGGTCCGCGGCCAGGCCGTCGTCGACACCGGCGCCCCGATCTCGGTGCCCGTCGGCGACGTCGTCAAGGGCCACGTGTGGAACGCGCTGGGCGAGACGCTCGACGTGCCCACCTCGTCGCTGAAGATCGAGGAGCGGTGGGGCATCCACCGTCCGTCCCCGCCCTTCGACCAGCTCGAGTCGCGCACCGAGCTGCTGGTCACCGGCATCAAGGTCATCGACCTGCTCACCCCGTACGTGCAGGGTGGCAAGATCGGTCTGTTCGGCGGCGCGGGCGTCGGCAAGACCGTTCTGATCCAGGAGATGATCCGCCGCGTCGCCCGTAACTTCGGTGGCACCTCGTGCTTCGCCGGCGTGGGCGAGCGCACCCGTGAGGGCAACGACCTCTGGCTGGAGATGGAGGAGGCGGACGTCCTCAAGGACACCGCGCTCGTCTTCGGTCAGATGGACGAGCCGCCGGGCACCCGGCTGCGCGTCGCGCTCTCGGCCCTGACGATGGCGGAGTACTTCCGCGACGTGCAGAAGCAGGACGTGCTTCTGTTCATCGACAACATCTTCCGCTTCACGCAGGCCGGTTCCGAGGTCTCCACCCTGCTCGGCCGCATGCCGTCCGCGGTGGGCTACCAGCCGACGCTGGCCGACGAGATGGGCGTGCTCCAGGAGCGCATCACCTCGACGCGTGGTCACTCGATCACCTCCATGCAGGCGATCTACGTCCCCGCGGACGACATCACCGACCCGGCCCCGCACAACGCGTTCGCGCACCTCGACGCGCAGACCGTTCTGTCGCGGCCGATCTCGGAGAAGGGCATCTACCCCGCGGTGGACCCGCTCGACTCCTCCTCCCGGATCCTCGACCCGCAGATCGTCGGCGAGGAGCACTACCGGGTGGCTCAGGAGACCAAGCGGATCCTGCAGAAGTACCGCGAGCTCCAGGACATCATCGCCATCCTCGGTATCGACGAGCTTTCCGAGGAGGACAAGGTCACCGTCCAGCGGGCCCGTCGCATCGAGCGCTTCCTGTCGCACCCGATGTACGCGGCCGAGGCCTTCACCGGCCAGCCGGGCGAGACCGTGCCGCTGGACGAGACCATCGCCTCCTTCAAGGGGCTGTGCGCGGGCGAGTACGACCACCTGCCCGAGCAGGCGTTCTTCATGGTCGGTGGCATCGACCAGGCCGTGGCCAAGGCCAAGGAACTCGAGCGCCGCTAAATCGCCCCTATGGTGGTGGCGCGGCGGCCGGCCGTGCCACCACCTGATCGGAAAGGAACCTACACAAGTGGCGAAGCTACGCGTAGGGGTTGTCTCACCCGAGCGTGAGATCTGGTCGGGCGAGGCCGACATGGTGATTGCCAAGACCGTGGACGGCGAGATCGGTATCATGCCGCAACACGCACCTGTGCTCGGCGTCCTCGTCGAGGGCGGCGTGCTGCGTGTGAAGCGGGAGGGCGAGAGCGACCTGGTCGCCGCGGTCCACGGGGGCTTCATCTCCGTGGCCGACGACGAGGTTTCGGTGCTCGCCGAGGTGGCCGAGCTCGGTTCCGAGGTCGACGTCGCGGCGGCCCGTGACGCTCTCGACCGGGCCCAGGCCTCGATCGAGGCCAACCAGGAAGACGCCGACGCGGCGCTCGAGGCCAAGCGGGCTCGGGCACGGCTGCGTGCGGCCGGCGAAGAGGTCTGACTTACACGAGCCTTGGGGGCGGCAATGGTGGCAACGTTGGTCGTTTGTGCGCTGCTGGCCGCCGTCCTGAGCGCGCGGGTCTTTCTGGTGGCCCGCCGCGGCAACGTACCCTGCCGCCTGCGGGCGGGAGACCGGGGCTGGCGTGCCGGAGTGGCTCGTTACGCCGACGGGGAACTCCACTGGATTCCCCTCTGGGATGTGCGACTGAGGCCGCGTCACGCGATCGCGAGGCGCGGCCTCGTCGTTTCCCGGCGCAGGGAGCTCGACAACGGCCTGTACGCGGTCGACTGCTCGGGCTCGACCAGCGACATCTCGCTGGCGATGAGCGCCGACGCGCTGACCGGTTTCCTGGCCTGGCTGGAGTCGGCGCCGCCGAGCGCCTATCTCGACGTCGCCTGACCCCGTTAGCGGGTGCCGCCCGGCTTCCAGAGGATCTCGTCGCCGTCGTGGGCGATCCGGCACAGGATGAAGAGCAGGTCCGACAGCCGGTTGAGGTAGGTGGCGGTGAGCGGGTTCATGTCATCGTGCTCGCCCAGGGCCTCCCAGGTGGTCCGCTCGGCCCGGCGGACGGTCACCCGAGCCAGGTGCAGCGCCGCGGTGGCGGGGTCGCCGCCCGGCAGGATGAAGCTGCGCAGCGGCTTGAGCCGCTCGTTGAACAGGTCGCACTGCTCTTCCAGCCAGTCGATGTAGGACTGCTCGACCCGTAGCGGCGGGAACTCGGGGTTGGCGGTCACCGGGCTGGACAGGTCGGCGCCGAGGTCGAACAGCTCGTTCTGGACGCGCCGCAGCACCGCGACGAGGTCGTCCGGCAGGGTGTCGTGCGACAGGGCCAGCCCGAGATGGGCGTTGGCCTCCTCCACGTCGGCGTAGGCGGCCAGCCGTGAGTCGGTCTTCGACGTCCGGCTCATGTCGCCGAGTGTGGTGGTGCCGTCGTCCCCGGTGCGGGTGTAGATCCGGGAGAGAACGACCGGTTTGTCGTTGTCTGGGCGCGTCATGGCTTCAGCGTAATGACAAATGTCATCGAGAACGGACGCGTACCGCATCCCAGGCCGCTGATTTCCGCGACTACCTGGGCCGTCGCGGCTGCGCCACCATCGAGACATGACGAAGGAGAGGACCTGATGCTCGAGATCAGCGGACTGCGCAAACGCTTCGCCGGCGCCCCGGGGATGCCTGAGGGCAAGCAGGCCCTGGACGGGATCGGCTTCGCCGTCCGCCCTGGGGAGATGTTCGGTTTCGTGGGCGCCAACGGCGCCGGCAAGTCGACGACCATGCGGATCGTGATGGGGGTGCTCAAGCCCGACACCGGCACGGTGACCTGGCGCGGCGCGCCTGTGACGTACGCCGACCGGCAGCGCTTCGGCTACATGCCGGAGGAGCGCGGGCTCTACCAGAAGATGCGGGCCGGTGAGCAGATCGAGTACTTCGGCCGGCTGCGCGGGCTGAGCCGGGACCGGGCGCGGAAGTCGTCCGAGGAACTGCTGGAGCGGCTCGGGCTGACCGAGCGCAGGGACTCCAGCGTGGAGTCGCTTTCGCTGGGCAACCAGCAGCGCGTGCAGCTCGCCGTGGCGCTGGTGCACGACCCGGAGCTGTTGATCCTGGACGAGCCGTTCTCCGGCCTCGACCCGATCGCCGTCGAGGCGCTGGCCACGGTGCTGCAGGAGCGGTGCCGGGGCGGCGTCCCGGTCATCTTCTCCAGCCACCAGCTCGAGTTGGTGGAGCGGCTCTGCGACTCCGTGGGCATCGTCTCCGCGGGCCGGATGATGGCCAGCGGCACGGTCAGCGACCTGCGCGCCGCCGCGGGCGGCTCGCTGCGGGTCGTGGTCCGCGACCCGGCTCCCGGGTGGGCGGACGGCCTGCAGGGAGAGGTGAGCGTGCAGGGCAACCGGCACGTGCTGGTCACCGAGCACGGCGACGACCAGGAGATCCTGCGCCGGGCCGTCAAGGCGGGCCATGTCGAGCACTTCGGGGTCGAGCAGCCGACCCTCACCGAGATCTTCAAGGAGGCCGTGGCGTGAACGAGATGATGCTGATCGCGCGACGGGAGATCGTCACGCAGATCCGTACCCGGGCTTTCACCATCAGCCTGCTGGTCACCATCGTGGTGGTGGCGGCCCTGGCGTTCGCGCCCAAGGTGTTCGACCGCCCCGACGCGTACACGCTCGGCACCGTGAACTCGCAGCAGCTGCCGCTGGAGGCGGCGCTGCCGGACGCGAGTTTCGAGTGGCGCAGCTTCCCCGACGAGGCGGCGGCCACGAAGGCCGTGCTGGACGGGGACGTGGACGCGGCGCTGATCGACGGCAGCAAGGTGATCTCCGACGGGGAGATCGAGACCGAGCTGGGCATGATCATGCAGAGCACGCACCGTGAGGTGAAGCTGGGCGCCGCCGGGGTGCGGATCGAGCCGCTGCGGATGGAGTCCGTCGGCGCGGACACCCGCTACGAGGCCGCCCGGACGGGCATCGCCGTGGTGCTGGTCCTGGTGCTCTTCATGCTCATCCTGGGCCAGGTCATGATGGTGGCCATGGGCGTGGTGGAGGAGAAGGGCAGCCGGATCGTGGAGATCCTGCTCAGCTCGGTGCGTCCGTGGCAACTGCTCGGCGGAAAGATCATCGGGCTGGGGGTGCTCGGCCTGATCAACCTCGGCTCGATCCTCGTGGTCGGCATCCTGGCCTCGCTCCTCTCCGGGTTCGCCGCCGACTTCCCGCCCGGCATGGTCGGCATCGTCGCCGGGGTGCTCCTCTGGTTCGTGCTCGGCTACGCGTTCTTCGCCACGCTGGGCGCCGCGCTGGCGTCGCTGGTGTCGCGCCAGGAGGAGGTCGGCAACGTGATGTCGCCGATGACCATGCTCATCATGGCGGCCTACTTCGTGGCCTTCTACGCCACCACCGACCCGACCGGCACCGTCGCCACCATCGTCTCCTACATCCCGCCGTTCTCCTCGATGGTGATGCCGGTGCGGATGGCGGCCACCGAGGTCCCCCTGTGGCAGGTCGGGGCCTCCGTCGCGCTGATGGTGCTCGCGGTGCTGGGCACGCTGTCCTTCGGGGCCAAGGTGTACGAGCGCGCGGTGCTGCGCACCGGGGCCAGGGTGAAGCTCGGTCAAGTGCTGCGCGCCAAGTAATGGACGCGATCGAACGGGTGCGTCGCAAGACCTGGCGGATGCTGGCGACTTTCGCGGTCATCCTGTGGCTGTTCGTCGGCTTCCGCCTCGTCATGTGGACACTCAACCGGCAGCCGCTCCCGTGGCCGCGCTGGGTGCCCGCGCTCATCCTGATCGCCTGCTTCACCTGGCTCTACCTGCGGATCTGCACGGCCATGATCGAGCACCGGTATCCGACGCGTGAGGTGGTGGCGGCCGGCGCGCTGGCCGTCCTGGCGGCGCTGATCGGCGGGGCGGACCCGATGTCGTTCGGCATGGCGCTGGTCGCGTGGCTGTCGGTGGCCTCGCTCGGGGTACGGCCCCGGCTCGCCGTCTACCTGGCGGCCGGGACGTTCGTGACGGGCGTCGGGCTGGGTTTCCTCACCTACCTGATCGACCCGACCGTCCTGTTGTCCGGAGAGTGGAGCGCGAACCGGAACCTGCTGTTCCTGGGCATCACGTACGGCGTCCTGTGCGCGGCCTACCCGCCCGCCAACCGGGTGTGGATGTGGATGCTGGAGCTGACCATCCGGGCGCACGAGGGCAAGGAGGCGCACACCCGGCTGGCGCTGGCCGAGGAGCGGCTGCGCTTCTCAAGAGACCTGCACGACCTCGTGGGGCACCGGCTGTCCGCGATCGCGGTCAAGACCGGGCTCGCGGTCCGGCTGGCGGACACCGACTCCGACGCCGCCAAGGCGCAGATGGCCGAGGTCAACGAGCTCACCAGGAAGGCCCTGCGCGAGCTGCGGCAGGCCGTGCGCGGCTACCGCGAGCTTGACTTGACGGCTGAGCTGAATAGCGTGAAAGAGGTCCTCGAGGCGGCCGGCATCGACTGCCGCTTCCATCTGCCCTACCGCGACCTGCCCGGTGAGGTGGCGGCCGTCTTCGCCTACGTGGTCCGCGAGGCCGCGACGAACGTGCTCAAGCACAGCACGGCCACCTACTGCGACATCCTCATGCGGGTCATCGACGACCGGGCCGAGCTGCGGGTACGCAACGACGGCGCCGGGCCGCGCGACGGCGACGACGCCGGGAGCGGGCTGCCCGGGCTGGGCGAGCGCGTGGCGGCCGTGGGCGGCGTGCTGACAGCCGCGCCCGACGGCGACGGGGAGTTTCTGCTCACGGCGGTCGTGTCTCTGCCTGTACGTGGGTAGGGGAGATATGTCGGGGTTATCCCCAGTAAGGAGGTGGCATGCGCGTCCGGGGCAATCTGAAGGGGCAGGTGGTGCGGATCGGCAGCCGGCTCGACGCGGGCACGTCGGCGGGAGTGCGGGAGCGCCTGCACGAGGCGGTCCAGTCCGGCGCCGGCGACCTGATCCTCGACCTGTCCGAACTCGAGATGATCGACGCCACCGGTCTGGGCGTGCTCGTGGGCACCCACCGGTTCGCGCTCGACGCCGAACGCCGGGTGGTGCTGCGCGCGGTCCCCCCGCGGATCATGCGGATCCTGGCGGTGACCCGGCTGAACCGGGTCCTCCACGTCGAAGCGCAGACCGCCGCGGTGGCGTAATTCCTTTCCACCGGTATTTGGAAACAATTGCGGGCGGCCGTTATGGGGCCAGAGCCCTGAGGAAGAGATGCACGGCCACGCCGACGAGTTCATCGAGCTCCGGCGGTTCCTTGGCCATCAGCCATTCGATGAGCAGCTCCTGGAGGCCGCCTATTACACCGAGCGCCACCAGGTGCCGATTCACCCCCGGCGCCTGCGGGAAATCGGCCCATGCCTCCTCCACGAGCCGCGCGAAGGAGTCGATGGCCCGTTGCCGCGACACCATCAGGACGTCGCCGGATCTCCGCACCTCCACATGCATGATGCGGGCCCGGCGCCAGTCGGCGGTGGCGAACTCGATATATGCCCGGATTCCGGCCCGGACCCGGCCGTCGAGCGTGTTGGGCGCCTCCTGCAGGGCCTTCGACACCACCGCCAGGCTTTCCTCGACGCAGCGTTCGTGCAACGCCTGTAAGAGTTCCTCGCGACCGCCGAAACATTCGTAGAAGGCGCGGTTGGAGATCCGCGCCTCTGAGCACAGCCTTTCGATCGTCGTGGCCGCGAAACCAGGTTTCGCGTAGAGCGTGTAGGCGGCTGTCATCAGCCGCTCGCGTCTGTCTGCCAGCCTTTGTGCCGCTGACATTCCCCGGTAAGACCGGTTCACATTCCACCCGTCCAACATGATCGTGGCCCCCGAGCACACAATTATGGATGGATGATCGGAATGTGGAAAGGGCAGACAGATTACCTCTTACGTCGTCCGTGCAAGAACGTGACAACTTTGATCAGCCGCTCAAGCTCGTCCGGCTGACGGGAGAACGAGGTCAGCCGCATTCCCGGCACCGCGAAGCGCTGACGCGAGATCGACTTGGCGCGGGCGAACTCGCGCAGCCCGTCGGCGCCGTGGATGCGCCCGAACCCGGAGTCGCCCGTACCGCCGAACGGCAGGGAGGCCACGCCGGCGAACGAGATGACCGAGTTGACGGACGCCATCCCGGTACGCAGCGCCCGGGCCAGCGCCATCGCCCGGCGCTTGTTCCCGGAGAACACCGTGCCCGCGAGCCCGTAGGTCGTGTCGTTGGCCAGCTCCAGCGCCTCCTGCGCGTCCTTGGTGCGGCGCACGGTGATCGTCGGCCCGAACGTCTCCTCGCGCACCGCGGGGGAGTCCTCCGGCACGTCCTCCAGGATCACCGGGTCCACGTACGGGGGCCGCACCGAGTCGGGGCCGCCCGTGATCGTCCGGCCTGACTTGGTCGCGTCGTCGATGTGCCGCTTGATGATGTCGAGCTGCCCCGGCATCGTGATCGGCCCGTAGTGCTCGCCCGCCTTCACCGTGGCGGCCCGCTCCGAGAGCTTCCGCATGAACGGCTCGTACACCGCGTCGACCACGTACACCCGCTCCACGCCCACGCACGTCTGGCCGGCGTTCGACAGGGCGCCCCAGAGGCACGCGTCGACCGCGGCCTCGACGTCGGCGTCGGCGTCGACGATGAACGCGTCCTTGCCGCCGCACTCCGCCACCATCGGCGTGAGGTTCTCCGCGCAGGCCGCCATGACCCGCTTGGCCGTCGCGGTCGAACCGGTGAAGGCGATCTTCTTGACCCGGGGGTCACGCGCCAGGAACGCGCCCGTCTCGCCCAGCCCGGTCACCGTCTGGAACACCGGGTGCTCCGGCACCGCCTCCGCGAACAGCTCCGCCAGCCGCACGCCCACCCCGGGGGTGAACTCGCTCGGCTTGAACACCACGGCGTTGCCCGCCGCGAGCGCGTACGCGATGGACCCCATGGGGGTGAACACCGGGTAGTTCCACGGCCCGATGACCCCGACCACGCCCAGCGGGAGGTACTCCACGGAGGCCGCCATGTTGGCGCCGATCATTCCGCCGGAGACCCGGCGCGGCCCGAGCACCTTGCGCGCGTTGCGGGCGGCCCAGTCGATGTGCGTGATCGCCAGCACGATCTCCAAGGTGGCGTCCGCGACCGGTTTGCCCGTCTCCTCGTGCACCAGCGCGGCAAGCTCGCGCAGCTCGCGCGTGACCACGGCCTTGTAGTCGAGCAGCCTGCGCCTGCGGCCCGCGTGTCCCAGCTCCTCCCACCAGGCGGAGGCCTCCTGGGCCCGGCCGACGGCCTCGCGCACGGCCTCGGCGTCCTGCTTCTGGTGACTCCCGACGACCGTGCCGGTCGCCGGGTTGAGGGAATCGAATGTGAGCGTCGTCATGACGCCAAGATAGAACGGTAAGGCCTCGCTTACTAGATTGCCGCAGGGCTCAGAAGAGCGTCGGGTTCTCCGGCTCGATGCCGCGCAGGGCGTGGTAGTCGAGCGTGACGCACTCGATGCCGCGGTCGGCCGCCAGCACCCGGGCCTGCGGTTTGATCTCCTGCGCGGCGAACACCCCGCGCACCGGGGCCAGCAGCGGGTCGCGGTTGAGCAGCTCCAGGTAGCGGGTGAGCTGCTCGACGCCGTCGATCTCGCCCCGGCGCTTGATCTCGACCGCGACGGTGGCGCTCTTGGCGTCGCGGCACAGGATGTCGACCGGGCCGATGGCCGTCATGTATTCGCGCCGGATCAGGGTGTAGCCCTCGCCCAGGGTCGTGATGTGCTCGGCGAGCAGCTCCTGCAGGTGGGCCTCCACGCCGTCCTTGATGAGCCCGGGATCGACGCCCAGCTCGTGGGAGGAGTCGTGCAGGATCTCGGCCATCGTCAGCACGAGCTTCTCGCCGGTCTTGCCGTGGGTGACGGTCCAGGTCTCGCCGTCCTCCTTGAGCTTGCACGGCGGGTTCATCCAGTTGAGCGGCTTGAAGGCGCGGTCGTCGGCGTGGATCGACACGCTGCCGTCGGCCTTGATGAGCACGAGCCTGGGCGCCATCGGCAGATGTGCCGTGAGCCGTCCGATGTAGTCGACGCTGCAACGCGCGATGACCAGCCGCATGAGAGTCCACCCTAGCGGCTCTGTAAAACTACGAGCATGGCCTTTGAAATGGTGGGAGTGGTCGGACTCGGCACGATGGGCGCCGGGATCGCGGAAGTGTTCGCCCGGGGCGGGCTGCGGGTCATCGGGGTGGAGGCCGACGCCGACGCGCTCGCCCGCGGCCGGGGTCACCTGGAGAAATCGACCCAGCGCGCGGTCGACCGGGGCAAGCTGGCGGCCGCCGACCGCGACGCGGTGCTCGGCCGGATCACGCTCACCACCGCCAGGGAGGACCTGCGCGAGGCCGACCTGGTGGTCGAGGCCATCCCCGAGGTGCTCGGCTACAAGACGGCCCTGATGCGCGACCTCGACGGCATCTGCAAGCCGGAGACGGTGCTGGCCACCAACACCTCCTCGCTGTCGGTCACCGCGATCGCCGCCGCCACCGGCAGGCCCGGCCGGGTCGTGGGCCTCCACTTCTTCAACCCGGCCCCGGTCATGCGGCTGGCCGAGGTGGTCCACACCGTCGTGACCGACCCGGACGTGGTGCCGGCGATGCGCGAGCTGGCCGAACGGCTCGGCAAGACGGCGGTGGTCGTCGGCGACCGCGCCGGGTTCGTGGTGAACCGCCTGCTGCTGCCCTACCTGAACCACGCCGCCGTGCTGATGGAGCAGGGCGTGGCCGGGCGCGACGACATCGACGCCGCCATGCGCCACGGCGCGGGGCTGCCGATGGGCCCGTTCCAGCTGCTCGACCTGATCGGGCTCGACACCGCGTACGAGATCATGGGCGTGCTGTTCGACGAGACGCGCGACCGGCGCCACGCGCCGGCGCCGGTGCTGCGCGAGCTGGTCTCGGCGCGGCTACTGGGCCGCAAGAGCGGGCGCGGCTTCTACGGCGCCGAGACCCGGCCGCACGAGCCGCCCAAGTCCTCGGTGATCACGTTCGACGTGGCCGGGCCGGGAGCCGAGGAGCTGGCCGAGCGGCTGCGCACGGCCGGGTTCAAGTCGTCCGGGGAGCCCGACGTGCTGCTCCGGCTGGCCGACCGGCCGGTGGTCGAGCACGCCGTCCAGCTCCGCGACCCGGGCCGGCTGGTCGGCGTCCATCTCGTGGGCGACCAGGTGGCCGAGATCGTCTCCACCGTCCTCACCTCCCGGGAGGCGGCCTGCGCCGCCGCCGACCTGACGAAGGTGATCGGGCTGACGCCGGTGGCCTGCAAGGACCGGGCCGGGTTCGTGGTGGACGCGCTGCTCTACCCGTACCTCAACGACGCCGTGCGGATGTACGAGTCCGGCTACGCCTCGATCGACGAGATCGACGCGGCCATGCGGCTCGGCTGCGGCTACCCGGCGGGGCCGTTCGCCACGATCGAGTCCGTCGGCCTCGACACGGTCCGCGACGGGCTGCGTGCCCTGTACGCGGAGTACCGCGAGCCGGCCTTCGCCCCCGCGCCGCTGCTCGACCAGCTCGTCACCGCGGGCGTGCGCGCCTTCCCGCGGCCATGAGCCCGCGCCGCGCCCGGCGCAAGGAGCCCACCCGCCCCGCCGCCTTCCCGCGCAGCACCGATCGGGTGGAGGAGTGGCCCGACGGGGCGTGGAAGGTCCGCTCGCTCACCGGTCAGACGTCGACCAAGGACTACCGCTGTCCCGGCTGCGACCAGGAGATCCGGGGCGGTCAGCCGCATCTGGTCACCTGGCCCGACTGGCCGGGCGGCGAGGAGGAACGCCGCCACTGGCATCCGGTGTGCTGGCGCAAGAGACTGGATCGCGGCCCCGGCCGCAGCCGCTATTGACCCCCTACGGATGGACGAAGGAGCGACGTGGAGATTCGCGCGGCGACGGTGCTGCCCGCCCGGCGTGAGCCGATCGAGCTGCACACCGGCGACGGCCTGACCCTGGTCGGTGAGCTGGCCCTGCCCGAGGACCGGCCGCCGGTGGCGACCCTGGTGACGCTGCACCCGCTGCCGACCCACGGCGGCTTCATGGACAGCCACCTCTACAAGAAGGCCGCCAACCGGCTGCCGGCGCTGGCCGACCTGGCGGTGCTGCGCTTCAACACCCGCGGCACCTCCTCCGAGCGCGGCACCTCCGAGGGCGCGTTCGACGGCGGCGCGGACGAGCGGTTCGACGTGGCGGCCGCGCTGGAGTACGCCGAGTTCCACGACCTGCCGCGGATCTGGGTGGTCGGCTGGTCGTTCGGCAGCGAGCTGGCGCTCAAGTGGGCGCACGACCCGGTGGTGGAAGGCGCCATCCTGCTGTCGCCGCCGCTGCACCGGGCCAACGAGAACGACCTCGACGCCTGGGCCAGGTTCGGCCGGCCGCTGATCGCGCTGGTGCCGGAGTTCGACGACTACCTGCGCCCCGACGAGGCCGAGCGACGCTTCGCGCGGGTGCCCCAGGCCGAGGTGGTCGGCGTCGAGGGCGCCAAGCACCTGTGGGTGGGCGAGCCGTACGTGCGCATCGTGCTCAACGAGATCGTCCGCCGCATCGTCCCCGACCGTCACCCCCTCCCCACGGAGATCTGACCGCCATAGAATTCCGTTCGGTCAGTACGGAGGAGGCATCGTGGGCGCGTTCGCTCTAGACGGCAAGAAGGCCCTGGTCACCGGGGCGTCCAAGGGCATCGGCCGGGCCATCGCGCTCGCGTACGCCGAGGCCGGCGCCGACGTGGCGCTGACGGCGCGCTCGGCCGACGCGCTGGAGACGCTGGCCGGGGAGATCCGCGCGCTCGGCCGGGAGGCCGTGGTCATCCCCGCCGACCTGACCGACCGGGACGCCGCCGCCGCGACCGTGCACGAGGCCGTCTCCGGGCTCGGCCACCTCGACGTCGTGGTCAACAACGCGGGCGGGTCCAACTTCCTGGTCGAGTTCAAGGACCTGCGGCTGACCGGCTGGGACAAGATCATGCGGCTCAACCTCGACTCGGCCATGGCCGTCTGCCACGCCGCCGCGCCTCACCTGCTCGGCCGCGGCAGCGGATCCGTGATCAACATCGCCTCCGCGGCCGCGCTCGGCGCGCCCTTCCTGGCCCCGTACGCGGCCGCCAAGGCCGGCCTGGTGGCCCTGACCAAGACGCTCGCCCTGGAATGGGCGGCAGCAGGCGTGCGGGTCAACGCCCTGTGCCCGGGATGGACCGCCACCGACCTCAACCGCAACCTCTGGGACGACGGCGACGACGGCCAGGCGACGGTGGCCAACGTGCCGATGCGCCGCTGGGGCACGGTCGAGGAGATCGCCCAGCCCGCCGTGTTCCTGGCCGCCGACGCCTCCGCCTACATGACCGGGCAGATGCTGATCGTCGACGGCGGCCTCACCACCGCTTGACGACCAGGACGGGCCATTGGCCGCATATCGGCATGGATCGTGGAGTGATTGTCGCGCGGAACCGGGTTACCGTGAGGTCCGTGCAGCTCTACACGAGAACATCCGGGAGCGGGCTCCCGGTCGTACTGCTCCACGCGTTCCCGCTCTCGTCGGCCATGTGGCTGGCCCAGCGGGAGGGTCTGGCCAGGGCGTGCCGGGTCATCACCCCCGACCTGCGCGGCTTCGGCGGATCGCGGCTCGGCGACGACGAGCCGTCGATCGACCTCATGGCCGACGACGTCGCCAGGATGCTCGACGAGGAGGGCGTCGACCGCGCGGTCGTCGGCGGCCTGTCGATGGGCGGCTACGTGACCATGGCGTTCTGCCGGCGCCACCCCGACCGGGTGCTGGGCGTCATCCTGGCCGGCACCAAGGCGAGCCCCGACGCAGAGCCGGCCCGCGACAACCGCGAGCGCATCGCCAGGGCCGTGCTCGCCGACGGCAGCGACGTGCTGGTCAAGGAGGTGCTCCCGGCCCTGATCGGGACCACCACCAAGCAGCGCAGGGCCATGGTGTTCGGTCGGGTCAAGGGCCTGGTGCAGTCGGCGCCGCCCAAGGCGGTGGCCTGGGCGCAGCGCGCGATGGCCGCCCGGCCCGACTCCTTCGACACGCTGGCCGCGCTCAAGGTGCCCGCGCTGGTGCTGGTCGGCGACGAGGACGAGCTGGCCCCGCCGACGGACGCCCAGGCCATGGCCGGGGCGCTGCCCGAAGGGCGGCTGGAGGTCATCGCCAAGGCCGGTCATCTGGTCGCCGTCGAGCAGCCGGAGGCGTTCAACGCGGCCGTGGAGCGCTTCCTCAGCTCTGAGCTTGCCGGGGTATCACGATCTCCCGGATGATCAGGGCGATCGCGGCCGCCACCGGGATGGCCAGCAGCGCGCCCACGATGCCCAGCAGGGCCCCGCCCACCAGCGCGGCGATCACCGTCACCGCCGGGGTCACGTCGACCGAGCGCTTCATCACCCTGGGATAGATCACGTAGTTCTCGATCTGCTGGTAGACCACGAAGAAGATCGCGCAGGCGATGCCCGCGGGCACCGACCCGAGCAGCGCCACGCCGGTCACCACCACGGCCCCGATCGTGGCGCCCACCAGCGGGATCAGGTCGGTCAAGGCCACCACGAGGGCGAGCGCGAGCGCGTACTCGACCCCCACGATCGACAGGAAGATCCACGTCAGCACGCCGGCCACGACCGAGATGAGGATGTTGCCGGCGACGTAGCCGCCGATGCCGCCCAGGATCTCCTCGGCGAGCGCCCCGGTGCGGTCGCGGCGCGAGGCGGGCACCAGCTTGAGCAGGTAGGCCTTGATCGTGTGCAGCGAACCGAGGAAGTAGAGCATGAGCACGAGCAGCGTGATCGTGGTGAACAGGCCGTCGAGCACCACCAGCCCCGCGCCCACCACCCCGGTGGCCAGCGACGGGCCGAGGGTGCTCGTGACGAACGAGGCCAGCTGCGGCAGGATCTGGTAGTCGGCGTCGAGCTCGCGCAGCGTCGGATGGCTGCTCAGCTCCCTGACGTAGCCGGGCACGGCCGCCACGAAGTCGGCCAGCTGCTGGCTCACCGGCGGCACCACGGCCAGGCCGAACAGCACGAACATCACGATCACGGCCGCGAACACGGACGTGATCGCCCACCGCCTGGCCAGGCCGCGCCGCTGCAGCGCCTCCACCGCCGGGTTGAGCCCGACGGCCAGGAACATCGCCACCACGATCATGATGATCACGCTCAGCGAGCTGACGACCATCTGGGCGAGCGCGATGGCGGTCAGCACCCCGAGGCCGCCGGTCAGCCCGAACAGGAACGGTCCGCGGACCAGCGGCTTGCCGGGCAGCCCGTACGCGCCGAGAGGGATCCCCGTCGCCGTCCCGTCGGCCCGCGCGGCCCCGCCGGCGTGCCCGTCGCCGTTTCCGCTGCCGTTTCCGTCGACGAGCGTGGCGCCGCTCTGGGGGGCCTCGGCGCCGGTCGGAGTGGCGGGGTCCGGCGAGGGGGCGGCTCCGGTGGAGTCGGCTGCTGCGGTCACGAAATCTCCTGCACAAGGGGGGCGCACAACGAGAGAGAGCCTAGCGACCTCGGTCGCCAGGCTCTCTCGTCATGCGATGAATCCCCGTGTAGGTAGCCCGATCTCTCGGGGCGGCCGGCCTACTCCTGCCACCACTCGGCGTCGTCGTCGGCCTTGCTCTCGGCCTTGGCGGGCGCGGGAGTCGGGACCGGGGACGGGCGGTCGTCGACCGCGGCGGCGATGGCCGGCTTCGGCGGGGCCGCGGTGACGGCGGGCTCGGGGTCGAGGCCCGGAAGGGCGGCGCCGCCGAGCAGCTGACGCAGCTGCGCCAGGTGGCTGGTGATGCTGTCGCGCTGGCGGGTCAGCTCGTCGACCTGGCGCTGCATCGAGGTGCGGGTGCGCTCGGCTTCGTTCTTCGCCTCGGTGACGATGGTCTCGGCGCTGCTCTTGGCCTCCGAGACGATCTGCTCGGAGTTCTTGCGGGCGTTGGCGACCAGCTGCTTGGCGTGCAGGTCGGCCTCGCGGCGGGTCTGCTCGGCCTGCTGGGTCGCCTTGGTGGCCCGGGACTCGGCGGTGGCGGCGCGCTGCTCGGCCTCGGCCACCAGCTTCTGGGTCGCGGCCTGGGTGGCGGCGTGGCGCTCGGCCTCCTGGCGCTCCGCCTCCTCGCGCCGGGCGGCGAGCTGGATCTCGAACTCTGCCTCGTCCTGCGCCCGCTTCGCCTCGGACTCCTCCAGCACCCGCTGAGCCTGCGCGCGCATCTCGTCGGCCTGCCGCTTGGCGGTGGTCAGCACCTCGTCGCGCTCGCGCTTGGTCGAGGCGCGCAGCTGGGCCACCTCGCGCTCGGTGGTGGTGCGCAGCTTGGCGATCTCGCGCTCGGCGTCGGCGCGCTTCTCGGCGACCTCGTGGTCGGCGGTGGCGCGGAGCTTGGCCACCTCCCGCTCGGTGGTCGCGGTCAGCTCGTCGGCCTCGCGGCGGGCGGTCGAGCGGATCTCCTCGGCGTCGCGCTCGGCACTCGTGCGCATCTCTTCGCTCTCGCGCGTCGCCTGCGCCCGCTTCTCGGCCGCCTCGGCCTCCGCGGCGGCGCGCAGGTCGGCCGCCTCGACCTTGGCCGCGGCCTTGATCTCGTTGGCCTCGGACCTGGCCGCCTGGACCAGCTCGGTGGCCTGCTCCTCGGCCAGGCGCAGGAGCTGCTCGATGCGCGCGCCCAGACCGGAGTAAGTGGGCCGCTCCTGCTCCTGCAGCTGGCGCTGGGAGTCGGACAGCTCTCGCTGCAAGGAAGTGGCCTGCTCGCGAGCCTGGCGCAATTCGGCGTCGAGCTGCTTCAGGTGATCGTGGACCTGATGCCGGTCGTAACCTCGGAGCACCACGTCGAACTCGCGGGCCGGTGCGTCTTCGAAGAAATTGTTGAGCTGGGCGTCGATGTCGGACTGCATGGAGGCTCGATCCTGGGTTGTCGAGACGGCTACACGGGCCGGACGGGGGGTTCGGGGCATCCGAGCCTGGAGCCTGTGCCTCGCGGCAGGCTCCATGTCCGGTGGAAGGCCAGCGTACTCCGCCGATGCCGAGTACGAAGCCCCGTCCGGGTTTCTGCGTGACTAGTTACTAATGAACGTTTTTTGCGTTAGCTAGCTCTTGGCCGCTTGCACCAACTCGGTGAGCATTCCTCCCACGTCCTTGGGGTGCAGAAATGCGATCTGCGAGCCCATAGAGCCGTGCCGGGGGCGCTCGTCGAGGAGCCGCACACCCTTGTCGCCGATCTTAGTCATCGCCTCGGCGACATCCGGGACGCCGAACGCGACGTGGTGGACTCCCTCACCCTTCTTGGCGAGATATTTCCCCACCGGCGAATCGGGAGAGAGTGGCTCCAGCAGCTGGATGTAGGAGCCGCCGCCGTCGGCGTCGGCGATGCGCAGCATGGCCTCCTTCACACCCTGCTCCTCGTTGACCTCCCTGGCCACCACCTCAAGCTCGAAGAGCCCGGAGAAGAGCGCGATCTTCTCCTCGAGGTCGTGGCACGCGATGCCGATGTGGTCGATACGCATGAACATGTGTGGGCCACCTCCATAGCGAACACCCTGCTACCGCTAGGTATGGTGTCAAAGAGCTCCCCTCGTGTGCACAGGAGGCCCCGCATGTCTGGTTCCGTGATCGTCGCCGGAGCGCGTACGCCCATCGGCAAGTTGCTCGGCTCGCTGTCCGGCCTGAAAGCGGTCGACCTGGGCGGCATCGCGATCAAGGCCGCGCTGGAACGTGCCGGAGTGGCCCCCGAGGCCGTCGAGTACGTGATCATGGGTCAGGTGCTGCAGGCCGGCGCGGGTCAGCTTCCGGCCCGCCAGGCGGCGGTCAAGGCGGGCATCCCCATGACGGTCCCGTCCATCCTGATCAACAAGGTGTGCCTGTCGGGCCTGGACGCCATCGCCCTGGCCGACCAGCTGATCCGCGCGGGCGAGTTCGACATCGTGGTCGCGGGCGGCATGGAGTCGATGACCAACGCCCCGCACCTGCTGCCGGGTCTGCGCAAGGGCGTCAAGTACGGGAGCTCCGAAGTCGTCGACTCGATGGCCCACGACGGCCTGTTCTGCGCCTTCGACCAGTGCGCGATGGGCGAGTCGACCGAGCGCTACAACGCGCGGCTGGGCATCGGCCGCGAGGAGCAGGACGCGGTGTCGGCCCGCTCGCACCAGCTCGCCGCCGCGGCGGCGAAGAACGGCGCGTTCGAGTCGGAGATCGTGCCGGTCGAGATCCCGCAGCGCCGGGGTGAGCCGCTGGTGGTCAAGGACGACGAGGGCGTCCGCGGTGACACGACCGAGGAGACGCTGGCCAGGCTGCGGCCGGCGTTCGCGGCCGACGGCACCATCACGGCCGGTTCCGCGTCGCAGATCTCCGACGGCGCCTGCGCGGTCGTGGTCATGTCCAAGGCCAAGGCCGAGGAACTGGGCCTGGAGTGGCTGGCGGAGATCGGCCGTCACGGCAACGTCGCCGGCCCCGACTCCTCCCTCCAGTCGCAGCCGTCCAACGCCATCAAGCAGGCGCTGGCCAAGCAGAAGCTGACCCCGCAGGACCTGGACCTGGTGGAGATCAACGAGGCGTTCGCCAGCGTGGTGATCCAGTCGGTCAAGGAGCTGGGCGTGCCGATGGACATCGTCAACGTCAACGGCGGCGGCATCGCGCTCGGCCACCCGATCGGCGCGTCCGGCGCCCGCATCGTGCTCACGCTCGCCCACGAGCTGAAGCGGCGCGGCGGCGGCGTCGGCGCCGCCGGCCTGTGCGGCGGCGGCGGCCAGGGCGACGCCCTCATCATCACCGTGCCGAAGAGCTCCTAGTCACCGAGGAGCTCCCGGTCACCTAGGGAGCTCCTGGCTCCAGAAACGCCCGCGGCGCGCCCGCTCCCCGAACCCAGGGGGAGTGGGCGCGCCGCATGAGGTGTGTCGTCAAGGGGGGAGGTGCGCCCGGCCGCGAGGGAGGATGCGGCCGGGCGTTCGTGGACGGGTCATGCGGCACGCATCCGGGCGAAGATCGAGCGGTGCCGGCGCTCGGGCCTGGCCGCCCTGGCCGCCTCGCGGGCCCGCCGGTGCTCGGCGGCCTGCTGGCGAAGCTCGTGCGCCCGGTGCTGCATGACGGTGTATTCGAACTCGGCGTTCATGAGAGTGCTCCTCGTCGTCTCTTCCTTGCACTCTCAAGACTCGTCCTAAGGCCCGCCCCGGCACATCGGACGGATGCCCTATCTCCGGAGCTGAGTCGTCCTGAGTCCCCGCCTAAGGCCCCTAGGGTCTCGTACCGGACGTGACCGTGACCTTGGTGAAGCCCAGCGACTTGAGCATGCCCTCCAGCATGCTCCGGGTGTTGGCCTCGGCCCTGGCCCGCAGGTCGCTGGCGGCGGCCGCCTCGGCGATCTTGCGTTCGGCGAGCACGTACAGCTCCCGCTGGTCGGCGGGGGAGCCGGACAGGAAGTCCTCCACCCGGTCCAGCAGGCCGCGCTGCTGGGCGAAGACGTAGGAACGCTCGTTGTCGAGATTGGGCTTCTCCAACTGGGCGGGCGGGAGGGTGACGGTGACCGCGGTGCGGTCCTCCGACACCGTGATCGCGTCACCGGCCAGCCCGGAGAAGTCGACGTAGGCGTCCACGCCGCCCGCGCCGACGAAGAGGGTGCGGGAGCCCTTGACCGCGTCGGGCAGGAAGTTGGCGTCCTTCTCCAGGTCCACCACGACCTGGAAGCTGCCGGTCGCGGCCTCGAAGCGGCTCAGGTCCTTGATGGACTGGAGCAGCACCGGCTGACTGCGGTCGACGGTCTGCTCGCCCATGGGGTTGAGCCAGGACCAGACCAGCCGCCCGGCCACCACCAGCAGGACCGCCACGACCAGCAGCCCTACGAGATATCGCCACCTGCGGCGCCGGTGCGGAGTGACCGCGGGGGGCGCCGTCTGCGAAGTCGTCATGTCCCCTTGACTACCCCTGGTTGGATCACCTGTGCCAGCTATGAGGTGACATCTCCGGTCCCCAGTTCGGGGAGGGATGCCGGCTCGGGTCGGGATAGACGGGATAGACCTGCGGGGCGCTCTCCTGGTGCACCTGCGTGGCGACCGGGGTGGCGGCCTGCGGAGGCGTGCCCGCGGGGCCGCCGCCGAAGTGGGTGGCCGACAGCTTGCACGCCTGGAAGTCGCTGAAGAACATGCGCAGCCACTCGCGGCGCTGGTGCTCGTTCAGCCCTGAGAACCAGGCGGCGGCGTACTCGTGCTCCAGCAGCGGCCCGCCGGGCAGCGGCTCGCCGCGCAGCCAGGCCGTCACGATCTCCCGGTAGCCGTCGGCGGGGCTGCCGGGGCACCGGGCGGCCAGCGCGTCGACGTACTCGTGCGCGGCCGACTCGGCGAACCCCGCCGACAGGTCGGGCAGGTGGATCGGCGCCAGCCCGTGCGACGGCGTGAGCGGGGCGTCCAGCGGCCGCTGCTCCACCCGGGTGAACGCGGCCGGGGTCTCGGCCAGCCGGGAGGCGACCTCGGTGAAGGCGGCGCCCAGCTCGGTGAGACCGGCCCGCATGCCAGGGTGGACGCAGACCGTGATGGGCCACTCCTGGCAGCTGTAGGCGATCTCCTGGGCCGCCGCCGGCCGCGGCTCGCCGAGCACCCGCGCCACCCCCGTGACGGCCGCGAGCGTGGCCAGCAGCGCGAAGGCCAGCACCAGGGCCTGCCGGGTGACCAGCGCCGCCCAGCCCAGCAGCAGCGCGCCGGTGACACCGAGCAGCCAGATGATCTGGTTGACGAAGACGGCCCCGCTCAACCCCTGGAACAGGTCGTACGGCTCGCCCGTGCCGGGCGCCAGCCGGTCGGCCCAGCCGGCGCCGTCGGCGAGCCAGCTGAACAGCGCGTAGCAGGTCAGCCCCGCCAGCGGCGCGGTCGGCGCGTACGGCAGCACCCAGCCGGCCACCCACCCGATCACCGAGTAGAGCGCCAGCCCCGCCATGCCCATGCCCAGACCCGTGAGGCTGAGCCGGCCCGCCTGTTCGGTCAGCAGCGTCTTGACGGCCAGCACCAGCACGGTGGCGGCGAACGAGCCCAGCACCACCAGCACGATCGCCAGCGGCGCCTTCAGCGCCCGCCACGTCGTCAGCGGCCGGTCGCGCGCGGCCCGGCGCTTGCGCAGCGCCACCCAGGCGGCGAAGGCGGCGGCGACCGGCCCCGTCAGCCTCAGCGAGCCGATGACGGCCGCCACGATGTTCTCCCAGGCGTCCACGCCCGGAATCAGGACGCTCCACGCCGCGACCAGGCCGAGCGCCAGCAGCACGGCCACCGTGACGGCCGCGCCCTGTCTCAGCTCCTCGCGTGAAACGCCCCCGTGCTCACGCACGCGTCATCCCCATGACGTTCATCAAGCACCCCCCGTGCCCGTCGGCGACAGGTGGGAGCGGTAAGCCCGGCCGGGTCCCCACACGGCTGATGGACTTGGCCCCCCGTCACCATTCGATGCGAGAACCATAACTGAGCGTGATGAAGGACGCCCGGATTCTTGGTCAAGCGGGGAATGTGATTGCGCTCCGTAAGCAGACGAATCTGGACGAGGGGCGCGCTAACGTATCTGCGTGTCGCAGCCCAAGCCGCTCAACCTGCCGTTCGACCCGATCGACCGGGCCGCGGAGACCTGGCGCGTCCACTTCGGCGCCTCGTCCGCGATGGCCGCGGTCACCTCGATCATGAGAGCGCACCAGATCCTCCTGTCCCAGCTCGACTCGTTGCTGAAGCCGTACGACCTGACCTTCGCCCGCTACGAGGCCCTGGTGCTGCTGACCTTCAGCAAGACCGGGGCGCTGCCGCTGTGGAAGATCGGCGAGCGGCTGATGGTCCACCCGACCAGCGTCACCAACACCATCGACCGGCTGGAGCGATCCGGCCTGGTGCGCCGCATGCCCAACCCGCGCGACGGGCGCGGCGTGCTGGCGGAGATCACCCAGGCCGGGCGCGACGTCGTACGGCGCGCCACGGACGATCTCATGGCCGCCGAGTTCGGGCTGGAGATGTACGCCGAGAGCGAGCTTGGCCGGATGTTCGACCTGCTGCGCACGCTGCGGGTGGCGGCGGGTGACTTCTCGGCCCCCACGATGGGGCAAGATGAGGAGCATGGCGGACTTCTCTAGGCCCGGGTCGCTCTACGGAGCGGTGGATCTGGGCGCGCGCAAGCAGGCTTTCGAGGCGCAGGCCCGGCGGGAGGCCGGTGGTCCCCAGGCGGCCTCATCGGCCTCGGTCGTCGACGTGACCGAGGAGACGTTCACGACCGACGTCATCGACCGCTCGATGAGCGTCCCCGTCGTGCTCGACCTGTGGTCGCCCCGGGCGCCCGGCAGTGCCCAGCTGAGCCCGGTGCTGGAGAAGGTGGTCGGCGACCTGGGCGGCAAGGCCGTGCTCGCCAAGGTCAACGTCGACGCCAGCCCGCAGATCGCGCAGGCGCTGCGCGTGCAGGCCGTGCCGACCGTGCTCGCGATCTTCCAGGGGCAGGCCGTCACCGGTTTCCAGCAGGTGCTGCCCGAGCAGGAGGTGCGCCGCTGGCTCGACGAGCTGATGGCCGCCGTCGAGCAGTTCTACCAGGCCAACCCGGGCGCGCGGCCGCCGGCCGAGGGACCGGGCGAGCCGGAGGGCCCGCCCGCCGACCCCGACCTGGTCGCCGCCGAGCAGGCCATCGACCAGGGTGACCTCGACGCCGCCGAGGCGGCCTACGCGCGGCTGCTGGCCCGCGTGCCCGCCGACGAGGACGCCAAGATGGGCCTGGCCGGCGTCAAGCTGATCAAGCGGACCGCCGGCGCCGACCCGGCCGACGTGCAGCGCCGCCTTCAGGACCCCGCCGACATCGACGCGCACCTGCTCGCCGCCGACCTGGAGATGCTGTCGGGCTCCGTCGACCAGGCGTTCGAGCGCATCATCGGCGTGGTCAAGCGCACCTCGGGCGACGATCGCGACAAGGCCCGCGTCCACCTGCTGGGCCTGTTCGAGACCCTGCCCGCCGAGGATCCGTCCCTGGCGAAGGCGCGTAGAGCTTTGGCGAGCGCGCTGTTCTAACCTGAGAGTGTGCACGTCGTCACCCTTTCGGCGACCTACGGCACCTCCGGCCATGAGATCGGGCCCGCGGTCGCCGAGCGGTTGGGCGTGCCCTTCGTCGACCGGGCGATCGCCGGCGCCGTCGCCGAGGAGCTGGGGTGCTCCCTTGAGGAGGCGCTGGCCTACGACGACCGGGCCGAGAGCGGTCTCGGCTGGCTGCTGTCCGGGGCGATGCGGCTGCCGACGGTCACGTTCGGCGGCGTCGACATGTACGTCCCGGGCACGCTGCCGCACGCGCCCGAGGAGTTCGTCCGGCGCACCGAGCGGGTGCTCCGCGAGACCGCGCGCGCCCAGGGCGGAGTCTTCCTGGGCCGGGCGGGGGCGATCGTGCTCGCCGAGCTGCCCGGCGCCCTCCATGTGCGGCTCGACGCCCCGCTGGAGCGGCGGGTCCGGGAGGCGGCCAGGCTGCGCGGCACCACCGAGCGCGAGGCCCGCAAGGTCATCGACGACAACGACCGCGCCCGGTCCGCCTACGTCCGCCACTTCTACCGCGCGGACCCGGCCGATCCCCGCCACTATCACCTGCTGATTGACAGCACCGCGATCCCGGTCGCGGCATGCGTCGACATGATCGTCACGGCGGCCGAGGCGCTCGCTTGACCCGAACACCCCTAACATGGGAGCACTTCATGGTCAGGCGCGAAGGAGCGATTGACGTGGCGACCGTCCCGAGTGTGTCGTACTCCATCACCGTGCGGCTGGAGGTTCCGGCAGGCGGCAAGGCCGTCAGCCAGCTCACCCACGCCGTAGAGTCGGCCGGGGGGGTCGTGACCGCCCTCGACGTCACCAACGCCGGCCACGAGAAGCTCCGCATCGACGTCACCTGCGCCGCCCGCGACACCGACCACGCCCAGGCCATCGTCGACCAGCTCGAGGCCGTCGAGAGCGTGGTCATCCACAAGGTCTCCGACCGCACCTTCCTCATGCACCTCGGCGGCAAGATCGAGATGCAGTCGAAGGTGCCGCTGCGCAACCGTGACGAGCTCTCCATGGCCTACACGCCGGGCGTGGCGCGGGTGTCCATGGCGATCGCCCGCAACAAGGAAGACGCCCGCCGCCTGACCATCAAGCGCAACACCGTCGCCGTCGTCACCGACGGCTCGGCGGTGCTCGGGCTGGGCAACATCGGGCCGGAGGCGGCGCTGCCGGTGATGGAAGGCAAGGCGGCGCTGTTCAAGCGGTTCGCCGGCATCGACGCCTGGCCCATCTGCCTCGACACCCAGGACGTCGACGAGATCGTCCGGGCCGTCCAGCTCATCGCCCCCGGCTTCGGCGGCATCAACCTCGAAGACATCGGCGCGCCGCGCTGCTTCGAGGTGGAGCGGCGGCTGCGCGAGCTGCTCGACATCCCGGTCTTCCACGACGACCAGCACGGCACCGCCATCTGCGTGCTGGCCGCGCTGACCAACGCGCTGCGGGTGGTCGACAAGAAACTCGAGGACGTCCGCATCACGATGGCGGGCGCGGGTGCGGCGGGCAACGCCGTGCTGCGGCTGCTGATGGCGGCCGGCGCGCGCAACATGATCGTCTGCGACTACCGCGGCGCCGTCCACCGGGGCCGCGACGACCTCGACGACTCGCTGCGCTGGATCGCCGAGCACACCAACGCCGAGGGCTACTCCGGCGACCTGCGCGGCGCGGTGAAGGGCGCCGACGTCTTCGTGGGCGTGTCCGCCCCCGGCATCCTCAACGGCGCCGACATCGCCTCGATGGCGCCGGGCGCGGTGGTGTTCGCGCTGGCCAACCCTGAGCCCGAGGTCTCGCCCGACGACGCCCGCGAGCACTGCGCGGTGGTGGCCACCGGGCGCTCCGACTACCCCAACCAGATCAACAACGTGCTGGCGTTCCCCGGCGTCTTCCGCGGTCTGCTCGACGCGCAGGCCACCGTGGTCACCCAGGAGATGCTGCTGGCCGCCGCCGGCGCGCTCGCGGCCGTGGTGACGCCGGAGGAGCTGGGGCCCAACTACATCATCCCGAGCGTCTTCCACCCGGACGTGGCGGGCGCCGTGGCGGCGGCGGTCCGCGAGTCCGCGGGCGGCCGCGCCCGCGGCTTCACCGAGGCCTGACGGGCGGCCGGGTCCGCCCGGCCCGACGCCCGGCGTGACCGCGTGCACCGGGCCCCTCGACGGGCTCCACGGACGGGTCCCGATGGGTCCGGATGGGCGCACCGCGGGGGTCCTCGACGGGTCCACGGCGATTCGTGGGTGGGTTCACGGTGGTTCCTCGGCGGGTTCCCGACAGACCCACCCCGCTGGTCCCGACGGAGCAACGACGGGATCCTCGGCGCGTCTACAGCAGGTCCTCTCACGGGTTCCCGGTGGTGCAGGGCGGGTGGGCGAGGCGTCTGCAGCGGGTCCCCGACGGGTCCGCAGGGGGTCCACGGCGGTGCTCGGACACGTCCCTCCTGCTCGCCGGGTTTGGAGCGTTCTTAGAATGCGGTCACACCTCCGCCCGTGACCGTGGCGACGGAGAACGTAAGGGAGACCAGATGGAGGCAGGGCCCCGCTTAGCGGGAACGGTCCGTCCTGGCGGCCGTACGGCGAAGGTCCGTACGGCGGTGCTCCAGGCCACGCAGGACGAGCTGGTCGAACGGGGCTTCCACCGGCTGACCATGGACCAGGTGGCCAGCCGGGCGGGCATCGGCAAGACGACCATCTACCGGCGCTGGGGCACCCGCGCCCGCCTGGTCACCGACCTGATGCGGGAGCTGGCGGCGCGGTCCTTCCCGCCGCCGGGCACGGGTTCGGTCGAGGACGTGCTCATGGCGAACGCCCGGTCCGTGCTGGCGGCGATCACCGACCCGTACTTCGGGGCCACGCTCCAGGCCGTCATCGCCGCGGCGACCTCCGACGAGGAGGCGGCGGGCGCGCTGCACGCCTTCTACGACCGGCGCATCGCCGAGTGGGCCAAGGTGGTGGAGGCCGCGGTCGAGGGTGGCGAGCTGCCGCCGGGCACCGACGGGGCCGAGCTCATCCGTGCCGTCTCCGCGCCGCTCTACTACCACCTGATGATCCTCCGGCAGCCGGTGGACGAGGCGATGGCCGCCCGATCGGTCGCCCGCGCGCTGATCGCCGCCAGGGCGGGCGCGTTCGTGGCCGTCTGACGCTCAGCGCTCGAACGGGGAGCGGGAACGCGGCCAGATCGACCCGTACCACCACACGACCCCGCCGGTGAGGACGAGCCCGCCCGCCGTCGCGAGCTTGGCGATCAGGTCGAGGGGCGGGCCGGTCATCGGCAGCCGGCGGCCCCACGGGCAGTCGTTGCGCGCCCGGCTGGAGTCGATCAGGGTGTCGGGCCCCGACCCGCTCACCGAGTAAGCCTCGATCTCCACGGTGCTGCCGCGGCGCACCTTCACCGTACGGGTGACCGCCTTCCTGGCCGGGATGGAGCCGGAGGACACGGTCGCGGAGTCGGCGCGCAGGTCGAAGCGGGTGAGCTGGCGGGTCTGGTTGCGCAGGGTGACCCGTACGGTGTTGGTCCGGCAGCCGATCCGGTCCACCGACATCGTGAACGGGTCGCCGGAGTCGTGGTGGGGCCATGCCCACGCGGCCGCCGGCAGGGCGAGGGCCGCGCCGGCGGGCAGTGCGGCGAGGGCGAGGCGGGCGCGCATGCGCATGGCTGCTCCAGCACTTCGGAACGTAGCGATTATTCGTCCGCATCGTGCCCGAATCACTACGTTCCGTAACATCCGGCGGCTACAGGCGCGAGAACACTGGTTCCTCCTTCATGATGGAGGTATGGCGGAAGCGATCTACGTCGGCGGGTTGTTGGTGGCGACGCCGCTTCTCGACGACCCCAACTTCCGGCGTAGCGTCGTGCTCATCCTCGAACACGACCACGACGGCGGCACGCTCGGCGTGGTTCTCAACCGGCCGAGCGAGATCTCGGTGACCCAGGTGCTGCCGGTGTGGGACCCTCTGGTGACCGGGCCGCCGGTGCTCTTCGAGGGCGGGCCGGTGCAGACCGACAGCGCGCTCGCGCTGGCCGCCGTGCCGAGCGGGGCGGAGCCGCTGGGCTGGCGCAGGCTCCACGCGGGCACCGCGGCCGTGTCCCGGCTGGGCACCGTCGACCTGGACGCGCCGCCCGAGATCCTCCAGGACCAGATCGCGCAGATGCGCATCTTCGCCGGCTACGCGGGCTGGACCACGGGCCAGCTGGAGAGCGAGATCGCCGAGGGCGCCTGGTACGTCGTCGACTCCGAGGCGGGTGACACCTTCCACGCCGATCCCGGCTCGCTCTGGCGGCACGTGCTGCGGCGGCAGAGGGGTGAGCTGGCGTTCGTGGCGACCTGCCCGGACGACCCGACGATGAACTAGGCGTCCCAGCCGGGGCGCAGCGAGCGCTCCACGAACTGGAGCGTCTCCTCCATGCGCCGGACGATCTGCTGCAGGTCGGGCGGGTCGGAGGGGCAGGAGAAGCCGACCCGCATGGCGGCCATCACGAAGGTGACGACGAGGTGGGGGACCGGGCTCTCGCCCGGGTCCATGCCGCCGCGGGCGGCGATGGTCTCGACCAGGTGACGCTCGGTCTCGATGGCCCGGGCGAAGGTGCTGTTCGCCAGGTGGGGGTTGGCGTCGAGAAGCTGTCGCACCTTGAGGAATCGCTCGGTGTCCTCCTGCGTTGAGGACTCCAGGGTGCGCAGGAGCGCGCGCAGGGCGTGGGTCATGGAGGCGAACGGCGGCTCGTCCGCCGGCCGTTCGGCGAGAGCCTCCAGCATGGTCTCCTCGGCCTGGTCGTGGAACCAGAACACCAGGTGGTCCTTGCCGGTGAAGTAGCGGAAGAAGGTGCGTGGGGAGACGTCGACCGCCCCTGCTATCTGGTCGACCGTCGTCGAGTCGTACCCCTGCTCGAGGAAGAGGCCGAGCGCGGCGTCCAGGAGAGCGAGCCGCGTCTTCTCCTTCTTGCGCTCCCGCAGACCCATGCCTGTTACCCCTTCGCCATCCACATGTCACAGTCTGCCATATGTCAGCTGTAGGCGAATCGAATTGGTTTGTCATCTGACAGTCTCTGCCACTAATGTGCCTGAGGCTTAAGAGACTATTGAGGGGGATTCATGGCAGATGCGAAGACGGTGGCCGCGCCGTCGTCGCCGCCGGGCGGGACCGGGGCTCGCGGCAATCCGTGGCTGGTGCTGCTGGCAGTGAGCCTCGGCGTCATCATGGTGATGCTCGACGGCACAGTGGTCGGCATCGCCAATCCGGTCATTCAGGCCGACCTGGGCGCGACCCTGGCCGAGCTGCAGTGGGTGACCAGCGGCTACCTGCTGGCCCTCGCGGTGTTCCTGATCACCGCGGGCAAGCTGGGCGACCTGTTCGGGCACAAGCGCGTCTTCCTCATCGGCGTCGGCGGCTTCGCCGTCACGTCGGTGGGCATCGGCTTCAGCGCGGAGCTGGCCGACATCATCCCCGGCGTCGAGCCGGCCACCGCCCTGATCGGCCTGCGCGTGCTGCAGGGCCTGTTCGGCGCGCTGCTCCAGCCTGCCGCGCTGGCGCTGCTGCGCGAGGCCTTCCCCGGTGACAAGCTCAAGCAGGCGATGGGCGCGTGGGGTGCGATCATCGGCCTGTCCAGCGCCGCCGGCCCGATCGTGGGCGGCGTGCTCGTGGAGAACGTGAGCTGGGAGTCGGTCTTCTTCATCAACGCCCCGGTGGGCATCCTCGCCCTCGTGCTCGGCGCGCTGCTCATCAAGAAGAGCCCGATCAAGGTGATGAACAAGATCGACTGGGGCGGCGTCGTGCTGCTGTCCGGCGCCATGTTCGCGCTGGTCTGGTCGATCATCAAGGCGCCCGAGTGGGGCTGGACCGACTCCACCACGCTCATCTTCCTGGGCGCGTTCGTGGTGCTCACCGGCGCCTTCGTCTTCTGGCAGAGCCTGGCCAAGCAGCCGCTGGTGCCGCTGTCGCTGTTCGCCAACCGGTCGATCTCCATCGGCACCCTGCTGATGATGATGGTCGCTTTCGCGATGTTCGGCGCCATGTTCTTCCTGGGCTTCTTCTTCCAGGGCACGCACGGGCTGACCCCGCTGGAGGCGGGCATCCGGATGCTGCCCATGAGCGCCGGCATGATCGTCGCCTCGCCGCTGGCGGGCGTCCTGCTCGGCAAGCTGGGGCCGCGCCTCACCATGTCGGCGGGCCTGGTGGTGACCGCGGGCGCCATGTTCCTGATGTCCCAGCTGACCATCGACGCCTCGTTCCTGCAGACCTCGATCCCGTTCGTGGTGCTGGCGTTCGGCATGTCGCCGGTCTTCGTGGGCGCCACCGAGATCATCGTCGGCAACGCCCCCGAGGGGCTCACCGGTGTGGCCGGCGGCCTGCAGCAGTCGGCCATGCAGGTCGGCGGCGCGCTCGGCACCGCCATCCTGGGCGCCGTCATGGCCGGCCAGATCTCCGCCAAGCTGCCCGGCTACCTCGGCCCGGCGGCTCAGACGATCCCGGCCGACCAGATGGCGCAGCTGGAGGCGGCGGCCTCGTTCGGCGGGCTCCCCGCCGGCACCCCTGAGCAGATCGCCCAGGTGGTGGGCCCGGCCGTCAAGAGCGCCTTCATGGACGGCATGCACACGGCCTTCCTGGTGAGCACCTGCATCGCCCTGGTGACGGCGGTGCTGGCCCTGTTCGTCAAGGCCGGCCGCAAGACGGCCGACGCCCCCGTGCACGTCGGCTGAGTCAGCAGCAGTACGGCCCCCGTCCGGCACCGGGCGGGGGCCGCACCGTTCTTCTGGGGCGCACCTCGGCGGGCATAGACTCGGTGAGGTGAGCACGAAGATCCTTCCAGAGCAAGAAACCCGTCCGAAGACGTCACACGGCGACGGTGACCACGAACGGTTCGCCCACTACGCCGACAAGCACAAGATCACCGAGTCGATGGTGACGGGCACGCCGATCCGCGCCCTGTGCGGCAAGGTGTGGGTGCCCAGCCGCGACCCGAAGAAGTACCCCGTCTGCCCGGAGTGCAAGGAGATCTACGAGGGTCTCCCGTCCGGCGGCGGCGAGGGCGACGGCAAAGGCGGCGGGAAGGGCGAGTAATCGCCGCCCGGCACCTGTCCTGCGGCGACGCTTGCATACGATGTCCGGGTGACAGCACCGAAAGCACTCGACGCACCTCACGATGCCCCGCGCATCTTCGGCCCGGCATACCGCACGGCGACCTTCGGCATCCTGCTGGTCGTCACGCTGGTCGCCTTCGAGGGCATGTCGGTCAGTGTCATCATGCCGCAGGTCTCCAAGGACCTGAGGGCCCTGGACCTCTACGGGGTCAGCTTCTCCGCCTTCTTCATCGCCAGCCTCTTCGCCAACGTCGTCGCGGGCCTGTGGGCCGACCGGCGCGGCTACGCGCTGCCGTTCCTCGTCGGCCTGGGGCTGTTCGTGGCCGGCATGGCGCTGGCCGGTTCGGCGACCGGCAAGGAGATGTTCCTCGTGGCGCGGGCCGTGCAGGGGCTGGGCGCCGGTCCGACGGTCGTGGCGCTCTACGTCATGATCGCCCGGGTCTACCCGCAGGACGTGCGGCCCCGGGTGTTCGCGGCACTGTCGGCCGCGTGGGTGCTGCCGTCGATGATCGGCCCGTCCGTGGCGGGGTTCGTCGCGCAGTTCGACTGGCGCTGGGTGTTCTACGGCATCATCCCGCTGGTCGTGCCCGCCCTGCTCATGCTCGCGCCCTCGCTCAAGCGGCCGGTCGGCGACCACGAGCCCGCCACCGGCCCGCGCTCGCGCCCGACAGCCATGACGGTGGCCGCCACCGCGACCGCCGTCGGCAGCGGCGTGCTGCTGTACGGGGTCGAGATGCTGGACGAGACGCCGCTGGTCAGCGCCCTGTGGTGCGTGCTCGGGCTGGGGGCTCTCGGATACGGTCTGGCCAAGCTGCTGCCGACGGCCGCGCTCCGGTTCGGCCGGGGGCTGCCCACGACCGTCATGATGCGCGGGCTGTTCTCCGCCGCGTTCTTCGGGGTCAACGGCTTCATCCCGCTCGCCCTGACCGACGTCAAGGGGTTCTCCGTCACCGCGGCGGGCATCGCGCTGACCACCGGGGCGCTCGGCTGGTCGACCGGCTCGTACCTGCAGAGCAGGCGCGTGATCGAGCCGCACCGCAGGATCAGGACGGGCGCGGCGTGCGTGACCGCCGGCATCCTGCTCGCCGTCGTGGCGGTCGTGCCGGGGGTCACCGGCTGGGTCGCGGTGCCGGCCTGGATCGTCGCCGGGTTCGGCATGGGGCTGGCGATGGCCACCATCAACGTGACCGCGCTCCGGCAGTCGCCGGTCAACGAGCAGGGCGCCAACAGCGCCGCGCTGTCGGTGACCGACATGCTCGGCGCGGCGCTCGCGCTCGGCGTCGGCGGCGCGCTGTCGAACCTCATCGGTCACGCCCCCGACCAGATCGCGGTGGGGTTCGCGGTGATCTGCGGGCTGATGGCGCTGATCGGGCTCGCGACCGTCTTCCTCGCGGCCCGGGTGGCCGACCCGGCAACCTGATCCGTCCCTCCTGTCACACCGGCCACGGATCGCCGGACCCGCGGCGTCCGCGATGGTAGGACAGCGGCATGGAGCCCGACGACCGCGTCCGGACGCGCTGGGACGCGCTGCCGCCGTCCGCGCGCATGTACGGCACCCCCGCCAGTCCTGGCCGCCGGCTGCCGGGGCGCGCCCTGAGACGGGCGGCCTGGCCGGTGCTGGCGGTGGCGGTCGCGGCGGGACTGGTGGCGGCGCTCGCCTTCGCGGTGCCGCGCCTGCTGCCGACCGGCGGCGGCATCACGCCGCTCACCGACACGCTGGCCGGGGTGCGGCTGGAGTTGCCGCCCGGCTGGGAGGACGGCAAGGTGGCGCCGGTCACCGGGTTCACCGGCGTCGCCAGGAACCAGGGCGGCGGCGTGATCATGACCCGGCCGCTGCCGGGCCCGATCGCCGACCCGGGCAAGAGCGTCAAGGACGCCGTCGCCCATTACGCGGGGCTCCTGCTGCAGGGGGACCGGGTGCAGGTGGTCGACGACCGCCCGGTCGCCCGGGGCCACACCAGGGCGGTGCGCGCCCAGTACGACGACGTGGTGAACCGGCCCGCGTACCTGCGTGTGACCCTTGTCACCCACGGCGGGGGAGCGGCGCTCGTCCTCGGGCTGCTGCACCCCGAGGAGAAGACCGCCAGGCAGGCGCTGGACGCGGTCATGGCGAGTGCCGGGTGAGACCGATAGCACGCATGGGGCCGTTTGGCCAGAATCGACGGTGCACGGCACGTCTTGTCAGTGGGCCGGTTTACTCTTGGGACACTGTGAGAGAGCGAAGCACACGAACCCCAGAGGTGATGCGGTGAGCACCTTCGCCGCATCCCACCTGTCGCCTTCCTATCCCGACCGCGCCGCGTGGGGCACCGCGCCCAAACTGCGCGCCTGGCAGCAGGAGGCGCTGGACCTCTACTTCCGGCGAGAGCCGCGTGACTTCCTCACCGTGGCGACGCCGGGCGCCGGCAAGACGACCTTCGCCCTGCGCATCGCCAGCGAGCTGCTGTCGCGCGGGCTGATCCGGTCGATCACCATCGTCACCCCGACGGAGCACCTCAAGCGCCAGTGGGCCGACGCCGCCGGCAAGGTCGGCATCAGCATCGACCCCGAGTTCAAGAACAGCCAGGGCGCCACCAGCCGCGACTACACCGGGGTCGCCGTGACCTACGCCCAGGTCGCCATGCACCCCGCTCTCCACCGCGCCCGCACCGAGGCACGCAAGACGCTGGTCATCTTCGACGAGATCCACCACGCGGGCGACGCCAAGTCCTGGGGCGACGGCGTGCGCGAGGCGTTCGAGCCGGCCGCCCGGCGGCTGCAGCTCACCGGCACCCCGTTCCGCTCCGACGACAACCCGATCCCGTTCGTCACGTACGAGGAAGACGCCGAGGGCCTCAAGCGCAGCCGCGCCGACTACTCCTACGGCTACGGCCCCGCGCTCGCCGACAACGTCGTGCGGCCGGTCATCTTCCTCGCCTACTCCGGCGAGATGAGGTGGCGCACCCGCGCCGGCGACGAGCTGGCCGCGACCCTCGGCACCCCGCTCACCAAGGACCAGCTCTCCCAGGCCTGGCGGGCCGCGCTCGACCCGAAGGGCGACTGGATCCGCCAGGTCATGCAGGCCGCCGACCGCCGGCTGACCGAGGTCCGCCGGCACGTCCCCGACGCGGGCGGCCTGGTGATCGCCACCGACCACGAGACGGCCCGCGCCTACGCCCGCCACCTGCGCGCCATCGCCGGTGAGGGGGCCACCGTGGTGCTCTCCGACGACCCCGGCGCGTCCAAGAAGATCAAGCAGTTCGCCGCGTCCGGCGACCGCTGGCTGGTCGCGGTCCGCATGGTCTCCGAAGGCGTCGACATCCCCCGGCTGTGCGTGGGCGTCTACGCCACCTCGACCTCCACCCCGCTGTTCTTCGCCCAGGCCGTGGGCCGCTTCGTGCGCGCCCGCAAGCGCGGCGAGACCGCCTCGGTGTTCCTGCCCTCGGTGCCCACCCTCATGGGGCTGGCCAACGAGATGGAGACCGAGCGCGACCACGTGCTCAACCGCCGCCCGCCCGAGGAGGGCCTCGACGACAGCCTCCTGGAGGACGCCAACCGCAAGAAGGACACCCCCGACGTCCTGGGCGACGAGCTCCCGTTCGAGACCATGGAGACCTCGGCGACCTTCGACCGGGTGCTCTTCGACGGCGGCGAGTTCGGCACCGGCGCCGAGGTCGGTTCCGCCGAGGAGGAGGACTTCCTCGGCCTGCCCGGCCTGCTGGAGCCCGACCAGGTGGCCACGCTGCTCCGCAAGCGCCAGTCCGACCAGCAGGCGGCCAAGCGCAAGCAGCCCGCCGAGCCGCAAGACACCCTGGCCCCGCACGAGCGCATCGCCGAGCTGCGGCGCGAGCTCAACGGCCTGGTCGGCGCCTGGAACCACCGCACCGGCCAGCCGCACGGCGTGATCCACGCGGAGCTGCGCCGGGCCTGCGGCGGGCCGCCGATCGCGCAGGCGACCGCCGAGCAGATCCAGGAGCGCATCGACCTCATCCGGCGCTGGGCCACCCAGCGCAAGTAAGGCGGCTTTCGGATCGGTGCCACCGGAGATCGTGATGCTCCGTAACCCTATGCGTTTGGCAACAGAGCAGTAGCCTTCCGTTAGAAGGGCGGCCGAATCGGCAACACTTCCCGATGGGCTGCCTTACGGAGATCCAGAGGGACGTGCTCATGTCGCCTGAGGCCATGGGAAGATCGATGCTGGTCGTCTCGTCCGGCCTCTTCGCCAACACGGTCGTCATCCGGCTGAGCGGCGAGATCGACGCGTACGGGCTGGCGCCGCTCCGCGATCACCTGACGCGCGTGTGGGAGCTGTCGCCCACGCCTTACCTGATCCTCGACATGCACGACGTCGGCTTCTGCGACTCGATGGGCATGAACGAGCTCCTCGACATCATGCACCGGTGCGAGGAACGCGAGACCCGGCTGCTGCTGGGCGGCGTGCAGGGCGTGATGTCCCGTGTGCTGTCCATCACCGGGCTGCGCAACGCCTTCGAGGTCTTCGACACCCTGGACGAGGCGTTGCGCCACGCCACCCTGCGATCCTGAGAACCCATTCCCGTCCATCGGGTGAAAAGGGATGACACATCCGATGGAAAGGGGGCGAGTTTGATCACGGACACAGCACGCGTGTCCACGGACGCCGAGGTGATCGAGCAGTCCTGGCAGGATCCGGCCGCGTTCTCGACGTTGTTCGACCGGCACGCTCTCGCCTTGCACCGCTACGTCACCCGGCGGCTGGGAGACTCGCTCGCCGACGACATCGTCGCGGAGGCGTTCCTGGCCGCCTTCCGGCGGCGTGACCGTTACGACGTGCGGCACACCGACGCCCGTCCTTGGTTGTACGGGATCGCCGCCAACCTCATCGGCAAGCACCACCGTACCGAGAGCAGGTCCTACCAGGCGCTGGCCAGGACCGGCGTGGACGACGTGGTGGAGAGCTACGCCGACCGGGTGGACGCCCGGGTGTCCGCGTCGGCGGCGCAGCGCGACCTCGCCCGGGCCCTGGCCGAGCTGTCCCCCGACGAGCGTGACGTGCTGCTGATGACCGCGTGGGCCGACCTCAGCTACGAGGAGGTGGCCCAGGCGCTCGAGATCCCGGTGGGGACCGTCAGGTCCCGGCTGCACCGGGCCAGGAAGAAGACCCGCGCCGCCCTGGGCGGGATGGATCCGACCGACATCGACGAGGAGACTCACCATGGATGACCTGCAGTTGCTTCAGCAGATGCGCGCCGACGCGCCGGCCCCGGACGAGCGCCGGCTGGCCGAGATGCGCGCCGCGCTCAGCGAGGAGATCACGGTGCTCGGCCTGACCGCCGGCGCCCCGCCCCGTGAGGCACTCGCCGCGGGCGCGCTCGCCACCCAGGGCGCCACCCGGGGCACCGCCGCCCGGAGGGTGCCGCGGCTGGTCAAGCTGGGCGCCGCGCTGTCGGGGGTCGCGGCGGCCGCCCTGGTGGCGCTCGTGGTCAACGGCGGGGCGGCCCCGGCGTTCGCCGTCACCTCACAGGCCGACGGCTCGGTCAAGGTGTCCATCTCCGAGTTCCGCGACCCGGCGGACCTGGAGGCGGCACTGGCCGACAAGGGCGTCAACGCCGCGGTCGACTACCTGCCGGAGGGCCAGACCTGCCAGGGGCGGCGGGGCGAGCCCGCCGAGTCCGCGGGCAGGATGGAGTCCAGCATGCGGGCCGAGGACGGCGGCGTGGTCTTCACCATCACCAAGGGCGCCGTCGGCAGCGGCGAGACGCTGATCCTGGCCGTCTCCGGCGGCGGGTCCGGCAAGGCGCCCTCCGCCATGCAGCTCTCGATCGTCAAGGGCGAGGTGGCGGAGTGCGTGCCGGTCGCGCTGCCCGACCCCCGCGGGCCCGGCGAGCGCGAGGACGGCGTCAAGGTCAACGAGCGCTTCGAGCAGGGCGACCCGAAGGGCGGGACGGATCACGCGCCCCGGAAGGACACCGGCGGCTTCGACGAGCGCACGGACGACGACGGCTCGAAGAGCCTCGACGACAGCGGCTCCTGACGCCGCACCCTCACCCGGCGGTCCCGTCCCGGGCCGCCGGGTCCTTCACGCCCGCCGTGACCTAGCGGACGATCGCGGCGCCGTGGAGGGTGGCGCCGGCGGCGTCGAGCTCGGCCACGGCGGCGTCCGTCGTCTGCCGGGACACCCCGGCCGTGAGGTCGAGGAGGACGCGGACCGCGAGACCGTGCTTGACGGCGTCGAGCGCGGTGGCGCGGACGCAGTGGTCGGTGGCGATGCCGACGACGTCGACCTCGCGCACGCCGCGCTCCCGCAGCCACTCGGCCAGCGGCACCCCGTCACCCGAGGCGCCCTCGAAGCCGCTGTAGGCCGCCTCGCGGGCGCCCTTGCTGAAGACCTCCTCCACCGACGACACGTCGAACGCCGGATGGAAGTCGGCGCCGGGCGTGCCGGCGACGCAGTGGGCGGGCCAGGAGGTGACGAAGTCGGGCTCGTCGGCGAAGTGGGCCCCCGGGTCGACATGGTGGTCGCGGGTGGCCACCACGTGGTCGTAGCCGTGGTCGGCCACGTGCCGCGTGATCGCGGCCGCGACCTCGGAGCCGCCCGCCACGGGGAGGCTGCCTCCCTCGCAGAAGTCGTTCTGCACATCGACGATGATCAGCGCCGTACCCATAGGGGCCACGATACGTCAGGCGAACTCGGTCGGGATCGCCGCGTACCCCCGGGCGAGGTGGAGCGCGTCCTGCGGCAGCCGGCCGAGGGACTCGGCGTGCCGCGCCCGCGCCTCGGAGAGCGGCTCGCGGCCGACGATCTCGCCCTCGCGGACCAGCTCCGTCAGCAGCGGCACGCTGCCCTCCGGCACTCCCCAGGACGTGCTGACCAGCTCCGTCTCGTAGTGGCCCGACTCGTCGAGCACGCGGTAGGCGTGCTTGAGCCCGCCCCGCGACGGCTTGCCCACCGACCGCTTGGCGACCGGCTCCAGCTTGCCGGTCCTGGTCTCGCGGGCCACCAGCTTGTAGACCAGCGCGGCGGTGGGCACGCCCGAGCCGGTCACCAGGGAGGTGCCGACGCCGTAGCCGTCGACGGGGGCGGCGGCCAGCGCGGCGATCGCGTACTCGTCCAGGTCGGAGGTGACCAGGATGCGGGTGTGGAAGGCGCCGAGGGCGTCGAGCTGCTCGCGGACCTCCTGGGCGGCGGCGGCGAGGTCGCCGGAGTCGATGCGGACCGCGCCCAGCTTGTCGCCGGCCAGTTCGACGGCGGTGCGCACGGCCTCGGGCACGTCGTAGGTGTCGACGAGGAGCGTGGTGCCGGGGCCGAGGGAGGCGATCTGGGCCTCGAACGCGGCCCGCTCGGAGTCGTGCAGGAGGGTGAAGGCGTGCGCGGCCGTGCCGGCCGTGGGGATCCCGTACAGCCGCCCGGCCTGGAGGTTGGAGGTGGAGGCGAACCCGGCGAGGTAGGCGGCTCTGGCGGCGGCCACGGCGGCCTGCTCGTGGGTGCGGCGCGAGCCCATCTCGATGATCGGCCGTTTGCCGGCCGCGTTCACCATCCGGGAGGCGGCGGAGGCGATCGCGCAGTCGTGGTTCAGCACCGAGAGGATGAGGGTCTCGAGCAGCACGGCCTCGGCGAACGTGCCCTCGACGATCATGATGGGGGAGGCGGGGAAGTAGACGTCGCCCTCGCGGTAGCCGTGGATGCTGCCGGAGAACCGGTAGTCGGCGAGGAAGGCCAGGGTCGCCTCGTCGACCGCGTTGCGCTCTCGGAGAAAAGTGAGTTCGTCTGCACCGAACCGGAAGTGTTCCAGTTCGTCGAGGACACGTCCGGTCCCGGCGACCACCCCGTAGCGGCGCCCCCCTGGCAGGTGGCGCGCGAACACCTCGAAAACCGCCCGCCGGTGCGCCGCCCCGCTCCGCAAGGCCGCCTGGAGCATTGTCAGCTCATAGTGATCTGTGAGCAACGCCGTGCTCATGGTCATCGTCACGAGTCGAAGACTACGGCCCACATAGGGCAGACTCATGGATGTGGGTAGCACCGCTCCAATCACCGTCGAGCGTCCTTCGCAGGACGTCCGGCCCGATCTGCCGTGGGTGACGATCGTCTGGAACGACCCGGTCAACCTCATGTCCTACGTGACCTACGTCTTCCAGACCGTCTTCGGCTACACCCGGGAGAAGGCCGAGAAGCTGATGATGGACGTTCACCACAAGGGCAAGGCCGTCGTGTCCAGCGGCACCCGCGAGGAGATGGAACGCGACGTGCAGATCCTCCACTCCTACGGCCTGTGGGCGACGGTCCAGCCGGATTCGGTCAAGTGAGGCGGCGCCGGTGAGCTCGGGGTTCTCTTCCGGACGCGGCGGCGTCGTCGTCGCGAGGTTCGAGGCCGCGGAGGTCTCGATCCTGCGTTCGCTCGTCTCGATGGTGCTCGGGCTGGTCTCGCCCGGCGAGACCAGCGACGACCCGCTGGAGCGGGCGCTGGGCATCGGCGACGGCGAGGCGCCGTCCGACCCGGTGCTGGCCCGGCTGTTCCCCTCGGCCTACGAGGACGAGAAGGAGTCGACGGAGTTCCGCCGCTACACCGAGGCGACGCTCCGCGACGGCAAGCGCTCCGACGCCCAGACCCTGCTCGACACCGCCGTGCCCGGCCGCGTGGAGCTCAGCCCCGAGCAGGCGCAGGCGTGGATGCGCGCGCTCAACGACGTGCGGCTCACGCTCGGCACCCGCCTGGAGGTGACCGAGGAGATCCACGAGGAGCTCGAGTCGATGTCCGAGGACGACCCGCGCTATCCGGCGTTCGTCACCTACGACTGGCTCACCTACCTGCAAGACAGCCTGGTTCGCGCGCTCTGGTAACTTCCGCAGCATGCTGACCATCTCGCAGGAACTCGTGGACAAGATCGTCGCCCATGCCCGGGCCGACCACCCCGACGAGGCGTGCGGCGTGATCGCGGGGCGTGACGGGGTGCCGGAGCGGTTCATCCCGATGGAGAACGCCGAGCGTTCGCCCACGTTCTACCGGTTCGACTCGATGGAGCAGTTCCGCGTCTGGCGTGAGATGGACGACCGTGACGAGGAACCGGTGGTGATCTACCACTCCCACACCGCCACCGAGGCGTACCCGTCGCGGACTGACGTCTCGTACGCGTCCGAGCCGAACGCCCACTACGTCCTGGTGTCGACCAGGGACGAGAACGAGATCGAGTTCCGCTCCTACCGCATCGTGGACGGTGAAATCTCGGAGGAAGAGGTAAGGTTCGTCCCATGATGGGCGGGCCTGTGCAGAGTTTTCTCTTCGCGCACACTCCTGCCGTCCTCCTGTACGACTGTCGTCGCCGCTGACCAGGAAACCCGAGCAGGAATCCCCAGCCAGCCGTCGGCGTTGCATGCCGATGGGACGACGACCAGATCGAGGAGACTGACAGCGATGGCCATCGAGGTCCGCATTCCGACCATCCTGCGTAACTACACCGACGGCGCCAAGGCCGTCAGCGCCGAGGGCGCCACCCTGGACGAGCTGATCGCCAACCTGGAGTCCCGCCACCCCGGCATCAAGGACCGCCTCGTCGACGACAACGGCCTGCGCCGGTTCGTCAACGTCTACCTGAACGACGAGGACGTGCGCTTCCTCGGCGGACTCGGCACCGCGGTCTCCGACGGCGACACGGTGACCGTCCTCCCGGCCGTCGCCGGCGGGTGACATGCGGTTCGACTCGCTGACCGACTCGGTCGGCCGGACGCCCATGGTGGGGCTGCCGCGGCTCTCCCCGTCCCCGGACGTGCGCGTCTGGGCCAAGCTGGAGGACCGCAACCCCACCGGCTCCGTCAAGGACCGCCCAGCCCTGTGGATGGTCGAGCAGGCGGAGAAGGACGGCCTGCTCACCCCCGGCTGCACGATCCTGGAGCCGACGAGCGGCAACACCGGCATCTCGCTGGCCATGGCGGCCAAGCTCAAGGGCTACCGGCTGGTGTGCGTCATGCCGGAGAACACCTCCGAGGAGCGCCGCCAGCTGCTGCGCATGTGGGGCGCGGAGATCATCTCCTCGCCCGCCGCGGGCGGCTCCAACGAGGCCGTGCGGGTGGCCAAGGGCCTGGCCGAGTCCCACCCCGACTGGGTCATGCTCTACCAGTACGGCAACCCCGCCAACTGGCGCTCCCACTACGAGACGACCGGGCCGGAGATCCTCGAGGACCTGCCCACCGTGACCCACTTCGTGGCGGGCCTGGGCACCACGGGGACCCTCATGGGCGTCGGCCGCTTCCTCCGCGAGCGCGTCCCCGACGTGCAGATCGTGGCCGCCGAGCCGCGCTACGGCGAGCTGGTGTACGGGCTGCGCAACGTGGACGAGGGGTTCATCCCCGAGCTGTACGACGAGTCGGTGCTGACCACGCGGTTCTCCGTCGGCTCGGCCGACGCGCTGCGCCGCACCCGCGAGCTGCTGTCGTCGGAGGGCATCTTCGCCGGCGTGTCCACCGGCGCCGCCCTGCACGCCGCGCTGGGCGTCGCGGCCAAGGCCGTCAAGGCGGGCGTGCGGGCCGACGTGGTGTTCGTGGTCGCCGACGGCGGCTGGAAGTACCTCTCGACCGGCGCGTACGAAGGCACGCTCGACGAGGCCGAGCAGCGGCTGGAAGGCCAGCTCTGGGCCTGAGCGCGCGGAAGGGGCGGCCGGCGCGCGCCGGCCGCCCCTTCGCGTCCCATCAGTCGAACGGTCCCGTCAGTTGAACAGCCCTTGTCAGGTGAACGGTCCCGTCAGTTGAACAGCCCTTGTCAGGTGAACGGTCCCGTCAGTTGAACAGCAGCCGCAGGGAGAACGTCACTTCCGTGTCGGTCTGCTTGCCGCTGAGACCGACGGCCCGCAGCACCTGCACGTTCGCCTTCTCCTCGCCCTGGAGGTTCGACAGGTAGAGCTTCTCCACCTTGTCCAGGTCGACGAACAGGCCGTACGTGGCCTCGCCCGCGTCCGGGATGGCGGTCTGGAAGGTCTCGCTCTCACCGAGCGTGCCCTCCTCGGAGAGCTTCTTGGCGTACTCGTCGGTGGTCGCCACGGTGAACACGCCGTCGCCGGCCACCTTGGCGATCTGCACCTGCTGGCCCTGGGCGGTCAGGGCCTGCTGCACCCGGTCCAGGATGGCCTGGGCCTTGGCTGGGTCGGTGGCGATCCGCACGCCGGCCTTGAACTGCTGGGTGTCGAGGCCCTCGCTGTCGACCGCGAGGGTCAGGTTCTGGCCCAGCATGGTGGCCAGGTCGTCGGGCATCTTGAGCCCGAACTGGGTCTGCGCCTGCTGCAGGAACGACTGGAACTCGGGGGAGGCCGCCGCCGACTTCTGGAGTTCGGCCCACTGCTTGGTGACGACCTTGTCCATGCCGGAGATCGAGAACGCGCCCGCGGTCGAGCCGGGCAGCGAGGCCAGGTTGGCGACGGGCACGTCCTCGCCGGCGGTCAGGTTCTCGCCGCCGCGCAGCTGGCCGGCCAGCTCCACGTACGCGCCGTCGAACCGCAGCGCGCCGGTGAACCGGGCGTTCTTGACCTGCTCGACCACCTTCTTCTGCTCGGCGGTCAGGGCGTCGCCGGACAGCTCGGTGAGCTTGCCCATGTGCGCCCAGAACGACAGCACGCCCTGCTCGCCGATCGCGCTCAGGTCGTCGCCGAACTCGGCGTTGTCGGCCAGCGTGGTCTCCGCCTTGGCGTACTTGTCGGCGAGCTCCTGGGTCTGCGTGACGATCGCGTAGTCCTCGCGGAAGGCCACGCCGTACTTGCTCTTCCCCATGAGCTTGGCGATGCCGGCCTTGGCGGCCTCCTCGTCCTTGACCTGGACCGCCATGGCGACGTCGGGCTCCTCGCCGCCGCCGGGCAGCACGCCGAACCCGACCCGGCTCCCGAGCCACGGGTCGATGTCCTTGGCGAAGTCGACGTCCTTGAGGTCGTTCTCGTTCTCCTTGAGCGAGTCGAAGAACGCCTTGCGCGGGTCGTCGCCCTGGAACGTGTCCTTGGTGGCGGTGAACTTCTGCGCGATCTGGAACAGGGCCACCTTCTGGTTGGCGGCGGGGTCGAGGTCGAGCCGGGCGTAGGCGATGGTGTCGGCGGGCAGCACGTCGTGCGGCTGCGTGCCGCCGCCGCCCAGGAACGACCCGACTGCCCAGGCGCCGCCGCCGAACAGCACCACGGCGACGGCCGCCGCGATGGCGATCACCCAGCCCTTGCGGCCCTTGCTCGGCGGCTCGCCGCCTCCCGGGCCCTGACCCTGCCAGCCCAGCTGCTCCTGCGCCCCGTAGCCCTGCTGCTGGCCGTATCCCTGCTGCTGTCCGTACTGGGCCTGCCCGTACTGCGGCTGGCCGTACTGCTGCTGGCCGTACTGCTGTTGCTGCTGCTGGCCGTACTGCTGCTGGTCGTAGCCGGGCTGGCCGCCGTAAGGGGTCTGCTGACCAGAGCTGGTCTGCCCGTACTGCTGCTGCTGACCGTACTGGGGCTGCTGGCCGTACGGGGCCTGCTGCTGGTACGGCTGCTGCGGCGGGTACGGCTGGCCGTGAGACATCGGCGTGGTCGGCGGGTTATCGGGCTGGTCCTGATTCCACCGATACGCTGTCGTACGGTCAGGATCCTGCCCAGGAGGGGGATTATTCGCAGACATCACTCAACTCACAGTGTGGACATTTGAAACACAGAGAAAGTAGCTGATGTTGCTAGACCGCCGCTTGCAATGTGCTGAAGTGTGCTTCAGGCCCGGCTGAGCTCCCGGCGCAGCGCCCCGAGATGCACTTCTCCGCCGCCGTACTCCTGGACGGCGGTCCACGGCACGAACGTGCATCCCGCGTAGACCATCCGGCTCGCCATCCGCGCCATCCAGGGCGCCCGCCCCGGCCGGTCGCGGGTGAGGCCGAGCAGCAGGGGAGCGCGGCGGGCCGAGACCACCAGCCCGTAGACCGTGTTGGCCTGGCGCAGCTCGCCCCTGTTCTTGATCACGCGGATGTCGACGACGTGGCCGACCCAGATCCCGTTGGCGTCCCAGACGGACTGCCCGATGAGTTCGGTGACGCTTGCCATGATCGAACCGTCTCAAGGTCATCACGTTTTCGCAGGTAGGCGCGCTGATGTCGGGATGCCGTACAGTATGACGTACTAGAATATAGTTCCGTATTTGAGGCAGGACCGGATGACCAAGTTCGACGAGGCCACGCAGGCGATCCGGGTCGACGAGACCACCTACGACGTCTGTCTCGACACCGGCTACCAGATCGGCGGCCCGCTCAACGGCGGCTACCTGATGGCGGTGATCCTGCGGGCGGTGGTCGACGAGTCGCCGTTCGCGCACCCGGTGAGCACCAGCGCGCAGTTCCTCAAGGCGCCCGTGCCCGGACCGGCGACGGTGCGGGTGGAGCGGATCAAGAGCGGCAGGACCGCCGCGTTCTCCCGCGCGACCCTCGTCCAGGACGGCGTCGCGCAGATCGAGACCTTGGTCACCACCGCCACGCTGACGAACGCCGACCCCGTCTACGCCGCCGGACCCGAGCACGTCCTGCCGCCCGTCGAGGAGTGCGTCAAGCTGCCCGACCCCAAACCCGAGTCGGGCATGAACATGAACGCCCAGGTGGAGCTGGTATTCGACCCGCCCACCATCGGCTGGCTCACCGGCGCGTCCACCGGCAGGCCCGAGTCGCGCGCCTACTTCCGGATGGCCGAACCGCAGGACCCCGACCCGTTCGTGCTGGCCGTGGCCGTGGACGCGCTGCCGCCCGTGGTGTTCTCCGCGGGCCTGCGCGGCTGGGCCCCCACCGTCGAGCTGACCTGGCACCTGCGCGCGCTGCCCGCCCCCGGCTGGCTCACCGTGGTGGCCGGCGGCCGGCTCATCGCCGACGGATGGTTCGACGAGGAGGCCGAGGTGTGGGACTCGACGGGCCGCCTGGTCGCCCAGTCGCGCCAGCTGGCACGAGTGGGGCGCGGGTGACGCGCGCGCTCTGAAACGGTTCCGGGGGTGACACGCGCGCTGTGAGCATTCTTACGCAGTGAAGACAACGCAGGTCGCCTACGCTCTGAAGGGTGCCGGACGCGAGCATTGGGATCTTCGACAGCGGAGTCGGCGGCCTGACGGTCGCCCGGGCGATCATCGACCAGCTCCCCCACGAGTCCATCACCTACGTGGCCGACACGGCCCGCCAGCCGTACGGGCCCAAACGCATCGCCGAGGTGCGGGCCTACGCCCTGGAGGTGATGGACCACCTCGTCGGCGACGGCGTCAAGATGCTCGTGATCGCCTGCAACAGCGCCAGCGCCGCCGTGCTCCGCGACGCCCGCGAGCGCTACGACGTGCCCGTCGTCGAGGTGATCCAGCCCGCCACCCGGCGGGCGGTGCGCGCCACGCGCAACGGCAGGGTCGGCGTGATCGCCACCCGGGCCACGATCGAGTCGATGGCCTACCACGACGCCTTCACCGCCGCTCCCGACGTACGACTCACCGGCGTGGCCGCCCCGCGCCTGGTGCAGTACGTCGAACGCGGCGAGACGATGAGCGAGCAGCTCATCGAGGCCGTCACCGGCTACCTGGAGCCCATCCAGGAGGCCGGATGCGACACGCTCATCCTCGGCTGCACCCACTACCCGCTGCTCACCGGCGCGATCTCCTACGTCGCGGGCGACGGGGTCACGCTGGTGTCCAGCGCGGACGAGACGGCCAAGGACGTCTACCGCGTCCTGCACGACCGCGGCCTGGCGGCCGGCAGCGAGGCCACCCCCCGGCACCGCTTCCGCGCCACCGGCGACTCCACGCTCTTCGCCCGGCTCGGACGCCGCTTCCTGGGCCCGGAGATCGACGCGGTCGAAGTCGCTCCTGTGGGGGGTACCACCGTCAAGGGAGGCCCGCATGAAAGTGACCATCATCGGCTGTTCGGGAAGCTTTCCAGGCCCTGACAGCCCCGCGTCCTGCTACCTCGTCGAGGCGGAGGGCTTCCGGCTGCTGCTCGACTTCGGCAGCGGGGCCCTGGGGGTGCTCCAGCGGCACATCGGCCTGTACGACGTCGACGCGGTCTGCCTGTCCCACCTGCACGCCGACCACTGCCTCGACCTGTGCGGCTACCACGTGGCACGCACCTACGGCCCCGGCGCCCCCTACCCCCGGGTGCCCGTCCACGCGCCCGCCGACGCGCCGCGCCGGCTCGCCGCCGCCTACGGCATGCCGGACGAGCCGGGCCTGGAGACCGCCTTCGACTTCGCCGGGCTCGCCCCCGGCACGATCGAGGTCGGCCCGTTCACGCTGACCTCGGCCCACGTCAACCATCCTGTGGAGGCGTACGGGTTCCGCGTCGAGCACGCCGGGCGCAGCGTCGTCTACTCCGGCGACACCGGCGAGTGCGCCGAGCTCGTCAAGCTGGCCGCCGACGCCGACCTGCTGCTGTGCGAGGCGTCGCTGCTGGACAAGCCCGACCTGCCCACCGGGCTCCACCTGTCCGGACGCCAGGCGGCCGAGCACGGCGCCAAGGCCGGGGTGGGGCGGCTCGTGCTCACCCACCTCGTCCCGTGGCATTCCCAGGGCGCCGTGCTGGACGACGCCACCAGGGGAGGCTTCACCGGGCCGATCGAACTGGCCCGCAGCGGCGCCGTCTACGACCTGGGATGAGCCGCGGGTCCTGAGGCGCGCGACGCGGAGATAGGGTGATCTGCATGTCGCGACAGGATGGCCGAAACCCCGACCAGCTCCGCCCCGTCACCATCACCAGAAACTGGCTCTCCCACGCGGAAGGGTCCGTGCTGGTGGAGTTCGGCCAGACGCGCGTGCTGTGCGCCGCGTCCGTCCAGGACAGCGTGCCGCGCTGGCGGCGCGGCAGCGGCGAGGGCTGGGTGACGGGCGAGTACGCGATGCTCCCGCGCGCCACCAACACCCGCAACGACCGCGAGTCCGTACGCGGCAAGATCGGCGGCCGCACCCACGAGATCTCCCGGCTGATCGGCCGCTCGCTGCGCGCCTGCGTCGACTACAAGGCCCTGGGCGAAAACTCGATCCTGCTCGACTGCGACGTGCTGCAGGCCGACGGCGGCACCCGCACCGCCGCCATCACCGGCGCCTACGTCGCGCTCGCCGACGCGATCGCCTGGATGCGCGAGCGCAAGATGTGCCCCGGCGACCCGCTCATCGGCTCGGTGTCCGCGGTCTCCGTGGGCGTCGTCGGCTCGGTCCCCCTGCTCGACCTCTGCTACGTCGAGGACGTCGCCGCCGAGACCGACATGAACGTCGTCATGACCGGCGAGGGCAGCTTCGTCGAGGTCCAGGGCACCGCCGAGGGCGCGCCGTTCGACCGCGAGGTGCTCGACCGGCTGCTCGACCTCGCCGTCTCCGGATGCGAGGAGCTCACCCTGATCCAGCAGGAGGCGCTGTCCGCATGAGGATCCTGCTCGCCACCCGCAACACCGGGAAGATCGCCGAGCTGCGGCGCATCCTCACCGGGTTCGACGTCGTGGGGCTCGAGGAGTTCCCCGAGATCGGCGACGTGGCCGAGACCGGCGTCACCTTCGAGGACAACGCCCTGCTCAAGGCCCACGAGGTGGCCAGGCAGTCGGGCCTGCCCTCGGTGGCCGACGACTCCGGGCTCTGCGTCGACGTGCTCAACGGCATGCCCGGCGTCTTCTCCGCCCGCTGGTCCGGCCGGCACGGCGACGACCGGGCCAACCTCGACCTGGTGCTCGCCCAGCTGTCCGACGTGCCCGACGACAAGCTCACCGCCCACTTCACCTGCGTGGCCGCGCTCGCGCTGCCCTCCGGCGAGTCCAGGGTGGCCGAGGGCGTGCTGCCCGGAAAGCTGATCCGCACCCCGCGCGGCTCCGGCGGCTTCGGCTACGACCCGATCTTCGTGCCCGACGGCGACACCCGCACCACCGCCGAGATGACCGCCGAAGAGAAGGACGCCATCAGCCACCGTGGCCGCGCCTTCCGCCTCCTCGCGCCGGTCGTCCGCGAACTGCTCGCCCCGTAACCACCGCGTAAGAACCCGCGAGCGCGGGGCGGCGTAGCGTCAGAGGTGTGCAGAGGAATGTGGCCGCGCCCGCCTGGGCGGGCGCGCTGGCAGGCATCGTGGCGGGCGCCGTGGCGCTCGGCGTCGCGCAGCTCGGCGCGGGGCTGGTCGGGGCCGGGTCGTTCCCGGTCGTGGCCGTGGGCGACTGGGTGGTCGACCTGTCGCCGGCGCCGCTGAAGGAGTTCGCGATCCGGACGTTCGGCGAGAACGACAAGAACGTCCTCGTCGGCGGCGTGCTCGTGGTGCTCACCCTGATCGCCGCCGGCATCGGCGTGGCCGCCCGGCGCCGCCCGGTCCACGGGACGGCAGGGCTCGCGCTCTTCGGCGTCGTCGGCGTGGCGGCGGTGCTCACCAGGCCCGGCGCCGGGTTCGCCGACGCGCTGCCGACCCTGGCGGGGGTGGCGGCCGGGGTATGGACCCTGTCCTGGCTCCTCCGTCGCGCCACCCCGGCTGAGGACGCCGGGCCCGAGGACGCCGGATTCGGGGACGCCAGATCCGGGGGCGCTGTTTCCGACGACGGGACGATCGAGCGGCCCGCGGTCATGCGGGCGCCCGGGGTGCCGTACGCGTTCGACCGGAGGCGGCTGATCACCGGGGCCGCCGGTGGCGTGGTGGCCGCCGGGGCCGCCACCTTCCTGGGCCGTGCGCTCACCGGGGCCCGCGCCGTCGACGCGGCCCGGGTCGACGTGACCATCCCCGCCGCCGCCCGCCCGGCCGCGCCGCTCCCCGCCGGGGCCGACCTCAAGATCAACGGGCTGTCCCCGTTCGTCACCCCGAACGCCGACTTCTACCGCGTCGACACCGCGCTCATCGTCCCCCAGGTCGACCCCCGGGCCTGGACCCTGCGCGTGCACGGCCTCGTCGACCGGCCGATCGAGATCACGTACGACGACCTGCTCAGGCGCCCGCTCACCGAGGCCGACATCACCCTCACCTGCGTCTCCAACGAGGTCGGCGGTCCTTACGTGGGCAACGCGCGCTGGCTCGGCGCGCGGATGGCCGACGTGCTGCGCGAGGCCGGGCTCCGTCCCGAGGCCGACATGCTGTTGTCCACCTCCGACGACGGCTTCACCTGCGGCACCCCGCTGGACGTGATCATGGACGGCAGGGACGCCCTGTTCGCCGTGGCCATGAACGGTGAGGCGCTCCCGGTGGACCACGGCTTCCCGGTGCGGCAGGTGGTGCCGGGGTTGTACGGGTACGTCTCGGCCACCAAGTGGGTGGTGGACGTCAAGGTGACCAGGTTCGACACCGACGAGGCGTACTGGACCCCACGCGGCTGGGCGGCCAAGGGGCCCATCAAGACGCAGTCCCGCATCGACGTCCCCCGGGCCGGGGCGAAGGTGGCGGCGGGCCCCACCACGATCGCCGGCGTCGCCTGGGCCCAGCACACCGGCGTCGACGCCGTGGAGGTGCGGGTCGACCGGGGCGCCTGGCGGCAGGCCAGGCTCGCCCAGGTGCCCGGACCCGACACCTGGCGGCAGTGGGCGCTCGACTGGGACGCCACGCCGGGCGACCACACGATCGAGGTACGGGCCACGGACGCGGCCGGGCGCACCCAGACCGACCAGCTCGCTCCGGTGGCCCCCGACGGCGCCACCGGCTGGCACACGATCGACGTCCGCGTCTCCTGACCACGGCTCGATCGCCCGCCCTTGGGGGTGTTTGCCCTGGTAGGGCGCCTAGTCCTGGCCGAGAATCTTCCTGACTTTCGCCCCTCCGTCACGGTGCACGCCCCTACGATCGGTCGTCGAGCACTGACAGGAGGCAGGACGTGTCCCGCGACCGCAAGTCCAGCGTCCGGTGGGTCCTACCCGAGGGGCAGTACAACCCCGTGGTCGCCGATGGGGTGCGGTGGCTCGACTACGAAGACGCCACCACCCCCGGCCCGCCCGACTCCGATCCGACCGACCCCAACCCATCCGACACCGTCCCCGGCCAGGCAGGGCCCCAAGGCCCCTGGCCGCCGGACCCGATCACAGACCACCCCGTCGGACCGGCGGGCTGGAATCCCGATGCCCGGGGCGCCGGCGCTCCGGCGGGGCCGAGTGCCGACCCGCGTAGCTCTGGCGGCCCGGCGGGGTGGGACCCCGGCGCCCGACACGATGGCACTCCGCTGGGCTCTTTTGGCTCGGCGGGATGGGACGCGGGTGCCCGAGACGACGGCACCTCGCGGAACTCTGATGGCTCGGCGAGCTGGAGTCCCGGTGCCCGAGCCGATGGCGCTCCGGCGGGGCCGAGCTCCGACCGGGGCCAGGCGGGGTGGGACCCCGGTGCCCGGGGTGACGGCGAGCCGGCCGGGTGGTCGCCCGGGTCCTGGCCCTTCGGTGCTCCGGCGCGGAACGGCGTCACGTCTCCCGGCGTTCCGGAGAGCCGGGAAGGCGATGGGCACGCCGCCCCGCCTCCACGGGACGGCCAGGTCACCGGGAGCTCGACCCGATGGGGCGATCTGGGCCCCGAAGGTCCGCCCATCGGAGGTCCCGTCCGGCGGAACCCGGCGGGCGAGCCCGGCCGGCCGTCACCACGCGGCGAGCACTGGACCGGCCCGAACAACGACACGACACCCGGCACGGACGCCCGGGACGAATCCCCGACGGCCAACACCTACAAACCCGGCCCCCGAGCAGCAGCGGGGCCCGCCCAGGGCACGGGGTCGAACGGCGCGGCGGGGTACGCGGGCGGCCCGCAGGGAACTCCGGGGGCCACCGCCTACGGACTCGGGCCCGCCACCCGAGGAGAGGCGGGGTCCGCGCAGAGCGCAAACCCGAGCGGCGCCGCGAGGGCCGTGCAGGGGGTCGAGGGGCCCGGCGGTGAGGGTGACCCGTGGGGGAGCGGCGGGCTCGGGGTGCTGGGTGCTCTGGGGCTGACCGCCGGCACCTCCGGTCCCGGGTGGCCGGGGAACGCGACTCCTGACGGGACGGAGGACGACGGGGCAAGGCCCCATGAGCCGTGGGATCGGCATGCCTCCGGCCCCGTCGGCTTCCCCCTGGGCAAGCGCCAGGAGACCACGCCGCTCGCGCAGGCCGACCGGTCGTCGGACCGTTCCGGCGCGGACGCGGGCGTCAGGCGGGGGGTCGCTGAGTACGACTGGTTCGACTGGCCGCACCGGCCGCCGCCGCTCGCCGAGAGCAGGTCGTACGGGACGCCTGGCGGGCTGGCCCGGCCGGACCCGCAGGTGGAGCAGGACCTGGCGATGGCGGTGGAGCCGGGCACGAGGTTCCCCGACCCGCGCGGCACCTGGGTGCGGCTGATCAACGGCGGCGGCCCCGCCGACGACCCGTTCCGGGCCTCGAACGCCGCCGACTGCGCGCTGGCCGTGCTGTCCACCTGGCACGGGGAGCCCGCCGCCGCCGCGCCGAGGACGCCCGAGTACGACGCGATCGGCCGGCCCCGGCTCACCGGCGAGACGGGGAGCACCGCACGCATGGAACGCTGGGCGGGCCAGCGCTTCCAGTACGCCGGGCAAGGACGGCACGCGTACCCGATGCTGGCCCACCGCCTGCGCGAGGCCGGGCACGGCGCGTCCGCGATCATCGTGGTCCGCTGGCCGGCCGGGGGGTCGCACGCCTGGAACGCGGTCAACTATCAGGACGAGGTGATCTGGATCGACGCCCAGCGGGGCCACATGGCCGTCGAACCCCTCTACACCACGGTGACCGGGGTGTTCTGCGTCATCCTCGACAGGCAGGGGCAGCCGCGATGAACCTCGACCAGGCCAGGGCGGTGGCGGAGGAGTACTTCAACGGGGTGCGCCCGGAGGCGGAGGCGCTGCCGGTGGGGATCTACGGGTTCGGCGACGGGTTCGTGGCGTGGGCGCGGGAGCCGGAGCCCGACGATCCGGCCCGGCTCCCGGACACGGTCGGCGGCGGCTGCATCGTGATCGACAAGTCCTCGGGCGAGGTGGTCGCCCGGCCGCTCCTGGATCCGGAGTCGGTCGCCGACCTCTGGCCGGGACGCCATCCTCGCTGAGAGCCGAGAAGGGCCGGGCGTCGCCCCCATGGACGCCCGGCCTCGGGCACGCCGGGTGAAGGCTCGGCGTGCGGCAGGGTTACCTCTATCCGGATTTAGGCACGTATAACTGATTTATCCGGATTCTTCAGCCCGCGGCCAGCGACTCCACGATCGACGTCCTGGCCGCGCGCCGGCCCGGCAGCACCGCGGCCACCACGCCCGCCACCCCCGAAAGCACCACGAACAGCCCGATCTGCCACGGCGTCACGGTGAACACCGCCCCTTCCAGCATCGCGCGCATCGCCGCCCAGCCGAACACCAGGCCGAGCGCCACCCCGACCACCGCGCCGATCAGCCCGAGCACCAGCGCCTCGATCGACAGCATCCGCCGCAGCTGCGGCCGGGTCAGCCCGAGCGCCCGCAGCAACGCCGACTCCGCGGTGCGTTCGTGCACCGAAAGGGAGAGCGTGTTGGCGATGCCGAGCAGCGAGATGAGGATCGACAGCCCGAGCAGCCCGGTGACGATCATCAACAGCATGTCGAGCGTCTCGTCGAACTCCCCGCGTACCTCGGTCGAGCTCTCCACCTGAACCGTCGGGTGCGCGGCCGCAGCCGCCTCCACGACGGCCCGCGCCCGCTCGGGGGCCACGCCGTCGGCGGCGTCGACCAGCACCCGGCTGTCGGGCACGGCGCCGAACAGCTCGTCGAACTGCCCCGGGGCCACGGCCAGCGTCGGCAGCGGCGAATCCTCGTCGACGACCGCCACCACTGTCAGCGGCACCGCCTCGGCCCCCTTGCCGACCCGTACCGTGTCGCCGACCCCCACGCGCAGGTCAGCGGCGGCGTCCGCGGCCACCGCCATCTGTCCCGGGGCCAGCTCGGGCAGCGCGCCGGAGACCAGCTTCGGGCTGATCGGACCCTCGTACGTGCCGACCCGGACGCGGATGTCGCCCACCACGGAGGCGGTGTCGCGGACCCGCAGCACGGCGGCCAGCTCCGGCCGGTCCTTCAGCTCCTCGCCGACCGACCGCGGGATGCCGCCCTCACGGCCCTGCGGGACGAGCAGGTAGTCGATGGGGAACTGCTCGTCCAGCTTCTCCGTGACCGTCGTCCGGGTGGACGCGGTGACCACCGAGATCAGCGTCATCAACGTGACGCCGATGGTCAGCGCCACCGTCGTGGTCGCCGCCCGCCCGGGGTTGCGGCCCGCGTTGTCCACCGCCAGCCGCCCCGGCACCCCGAACAGCCTGGCGGGGATCCACCCGAGCACCGCGCTCAACGGCCTGACCAGCACCGGCCCCAGGATCAGCACGCCCAGGAAGGTCAGCACGCCGCCCGCCATCACCACGAGCAGCGAGACCTGGCCTGGATCCAGCATCAGCGCCCCGGCGGCCCCCGCGCCCAGCCCCGCCGGCAGCAGGAGCGCGGCGGAGATCACCCGCGGCGCGCCGGCGCGGAACGCCGGCTCCTCCACCCGCGTGCGCAGCGCCGCCACCGGCGCGACCCGGGTGGCGGTCCGCGCGGGCAGCACCGCCGCGCCGAGCGTGACGGCCAGGCCCACGCCCAGACCGACGGCCACCGTCGCCGGCGACAGCGCGAGCGCCGCCTCGGTCGGCAGCGGCGCGTCGAGCGCGCCCAGCACCGCCAGCGCGAGCGCGGCCAGCCCGTACCCGGCCGCGAGCCCCGCCGCCGACGCCACCAGGGCCACCACGGCCGACTCGATCAGCACCGAGCCGAACACCTGCCCCCGCGTCGCCCCGATGCAGCGCAGCAGCGCCATCTCGCGGGTGCGCTGCGCCACGAGGATGGCGAAGGTGTTGTAGATGACCAGCCCGGCCACGAACATCGACACCACGCCGAACATGAGCAGCCCGACCGTGAGCGTGCGCATCTCCAGCCCGGCCTGCCGGGCCAGGTCGGCGGCCAGTTCGTCGCCGGTCAGCACCTTGAGCCCGCTCGCGGCCGCCGCCACGGCCGGCTTGAGCGCCGCCGGGTCGTCGCCGGCGACGTCGATCTCCGCGAAGCCCTCGACACCGGTCATCAGCCGCGCCGTGCCCGGGGTGAACCCGACCGCGCCGGTGTACGCGAGCTCCTGGTCCAGGCCCGGATCCATGAGCCCGACCAGCTTGAACACGTGCGCGCGCCCCCGGCTGTCGAGCACCCTGATCGAGTCGCCGGCCTTGAAGCCCTCGGCCCTGGCCGTGTTCTCGTCGAGCACCGCGGCCCGGTCGTCGGAACCGGGGCCGGTGCCGCTGACGATCGAGGTACGGTCCAGCGCCCCGGAGACGATCGACACGGCCATGGTCGGCACCCCGCCGACCGCCTTGCCGTCCTTGCCCAGCAGCGGCGCGCTCGCCCGTACCAGGCCCTGGGCCTCGCGCACGCCGGGCACCGCCCGCACCCGATCCAGCACCTCCGGCCGGATCCGCCCCTCCGGGCCCTCGGGCAGGACGGCGACCGCGACCTTGCCGGCGTCGGCCGTCACCCGCTCGGCGAACCCGGCCTGGACGGTGTCGTTCAACACGAACGTGCCCGCGATGAACGCCACCCCCAGCATGATCGCCAGAGACGTGAGCAGCAGCCGGAGCCGGTGCGCGCGCAGCCCGGCGCGAGCCGTCTTCAGCACCTCACGCCTCCAGCTTCATCAGCGTGTCCAGCACCGTCTGCGGCGTCGGCGCGGACAGCTCGTCCACCAGCCGGCCGTCACGCAGGAACACCACCCGGTCGGCGTACGAGGCCGCCGTCGGGTCATGCGTCACCATGACGATCGTCTGCCCCAGCTCACGTACGGACGTGCGCAGGAACGACAGCACCTCAGCGCCGCTGCGCGAGTCGAGGTTGCCCGTCGGCTCGTCCGCGAAGATCACCCGCGGCTCGCTGATCAGCGCCCTGGCCACCGCCACCCGCTGCTGCTGACCCCCGGACAGCTCCGCCGGCCGATGCCCGAGCCGGTCACGCAGGCCCACCGTGTCGATCACCCGGTCGTACAGAGCCTGGTCCGGCTTGCGGCCGGCGATCTGCAGCGGCAGCAGGATGTTCTCCTCGGCCGTCAGCGTGGGCAGCAGGTTGAATGCCTGGAAGACGAAGCCGATGCGCTCCCTGCGCAGCAGCGTGAGCTGCTTGTCGCCGAGCCCGGTCAGCTCCACGTCGCCGACGTGCACGGTGCCGGAGGTGGCTGTGTCCAGCCCGGCCAGGCAGTGCATCAGCGTGGACTTGCCCGAGCCCGACGGGCCCATGATGGCGGTGAAGGCGCCGGTGGCGAACGCCACGTCCACCTCGCGCAGCGCGTGCACCCGGGCGTCGCCCGCGCCGTACACCTTGGTCAGGGCCTGGGCCACCACGGCCGGAGTGGCATGGCGCCGGGTCTCCGTGAAAGTCACGTTCACTCCTCGTCAGGGACTCACGAACGCGACTCACGCTAGGGCCGGAAATCTCCGCATCCCTGGGCCCTGAGGAGGGACTTCTCCTACGCCTTCAGATGACCCCCATCAGCCGTTCAGCCGATGCGACGGCACGATCAGGCCCGCCTCGTACGCGTACACCACCACCTGCGCCCGGTCCCGCAGCCCCAGCTTGGCCAGCACCCGCCCCAGATGCGTCTTGACCGTCGCCTCCGCCACCTCAAGCTCGGCCGCGATCTCCAGGTTGGCCCGGCCCCGCGCCACCATGAGCAGCACCTCGCGCTCGCGCGGCGTCAGCTCCGCCGTCGCGGCCGGCGGCTCCGACGGCAGGTGGACGGCGAACCGGTCGAGCATCCGCTTCAGCGTGCGCGGCGACACCACCGCGTCACCGGCGTGCACCGACCGGATCGCGCTCACCAGCTCGGCCGGGGGCACGTCCTTCAGCAGGAACCCCGAGGCGCCCGCCTTGACGGCCGCGAACGCGTACTCGTCCAGGTCGAACGTCGTCAGGATGAGCACCTTCGGCCCATGGATGTGACCGATCGCCTCCACGCCGTCCATGCGCGGCATGCGCACGTCCATGAGCACCACGTCCACCTCGACGGACCGCAGCAGCTCCACCGCCCGCACCCCGTCGCCCGCCTCGGCCACCACCTCGATGTCGGGCTGCGCGCCCAGCACCATCCGGAACCCGGCCCGCAGCAGCTCCTGGTCGTCGACCAGCATCACCCGGATCGCCCGGTCCGCCCCATCCACCCGAACCTCCCTAAGCCGCCTTGACCCGCGGCACCGGCAGCCTGGCCAGCACCTCGAACCCGCCACCCGGCCGCGGCCCCGCCGTGACCCGCCCGCCGTACATGCCGACCCGCTCCCGCATCCCCACCAGCCCGTGGCCGCCGGAGGCGAGCGGGGCCGCGGCGCCCCGGCCGTCGTCGGTCACCCGCACCACCAGCTCCGGGCCACGGCACTGGAGCTCCACCAGGGCACGCGCCCGCGGGCCGCCGTGCTTGAGCGCGTTCGTCAGCGCCTCCTGCACGATGCGGTAGACCGCGAGCTGCACGCCCTCCGGCAGCTCGCCCGGAGCGCCGGTCACCCGCAGCCGCGCCGGCACACCCGCCCCGCGCACCAGATCCTCCAGCTGCGCCAGGCCCGGCTGCGGCGTGTAGTCGGTGTCGCCCGCGCCCTCCTCCTCGCGGAGCACGCCCACCAGCCTGCGCATCTCCGCCAGCGCCTCCCTGCCGGTACGGGAGATCGTCCGCATCGCCAGCCGGGCCTGCTCCGGGTCGGAGTCGATCGCGTACCCCGCCCCGTCGGCCTGCACCACCATGACGCTCACATGGTGGGCCACCACGTCGTGCAACTCCCTGGCGATCCGCGTCCGCTCGGCCGCGGCGGCCATCCTGGCCCGCTGGTCACGTTCCTGCTCGGCCCGCCTGGCCCGCTCCTCCAGCCCCTCCAGGTAGCGCCGGCGGGTGCTCGCGTACAGCCCCGCCAGCCAGACGGTCACCACGAGGATCGAACCGGTCGTGAACATGCCCGGCGTCGGCGTGTCCCACCGCACCAGCGCCAGGAACACCCCCAGCTCGGCCACCAGCAACGCCGCCAGCGCCCACCGGAACGCCCTTCGCGAGGCCACCGACCAGAGCGCCACCAGCACCGCCAGATTGGCCGGCAGCACGTCCACGCCCGCCACCCACTGGCCGAAGCTCACCAGCGCGACCCCGGCGAACGCCGCCACCGGCCGCCGCCACCACACCAGCAACGGCGCCAGCAGCGCCGCCGTCAGCCCGGCATAGCCCGGCAGGAAACCACCCAGCGCCGAAGGCTCGTGGTAGACGTACGGAACCATCGGCAGCAGACACAGCACCACCAGAGGCGCCACCCGCAGGGCGTCCACCAGCTTCCCTCGGCGCGCCGACCACGCCCTCACCCTGCCGAACACAACCTCACGATACGGACGCCGCACCGTGCCCGGGTCAGCCTTGAGACGGAAGTGCGTGTACGACCCAGGTCTTACACCACGCTTACGGCTCCTGCGGCACTCTTGTATCCGGGAGCGCCCCACGGGGCGAGTAAAGGGAGATCGTGATGGCGGATCATGATCGCGACGCCGGGTCGCGCGGCGGACAAGAACCGCGCGACCCGAGCCGGCGAGAGACCGAGATCCTCAGTTCCGGCCCCTTCCGCGACGGCAGGACCGCCGCCCACCCCACGCCCTACGACGACTACGGGCCAGGCCCGTACGCGGGACCCGGCTGGGATCCGCTGCCCCCGCCGCCCACGCGCTCCGACTTCCACCGCCGCAGGAGCACCCAGATCATCGGCGCCGGCATCGTCGGCCTCGTCGCCGGCGCCTTCATCGGCGGCGGCGCCGTCGCCCTGGCCGGCGACCTCTGGAACCGGCCCGAACCATCGGCCTCCTGGAACCCGCCCCAGCGCGACCAGTACCGCGGCCCCGAACGCCTCAACGGGCGCAGCTGCTACCTGACCGAGGGCCGGATCACCTGTGACCTCGCCCCCGCCCCGACGCACACCGGCTGACCGGGTTCTCCGGCACGGCACACGGGAATGAACCCCGGGCAGTCGAACCCCGGGGACACCATGCCGACACACCAGCCCACCCACCACCACAACCCCACCCCCTCACCCGGCGTACGCGTCACGTCCGGTCCTGTTTCCCAGGCGCCCACCCCACCCGTCGGGTCCGGGGAGCCCGCCGAGACCTCCACGCCACCCACGTCCGGGGAACTTGCCGCTTCCGAGACCCCCACCCCGCCCGCCCAGAAGTCCGCCCCCGGCGAACCCGTCGGGTCCGGGGAGCCCGCCGAGACCTCCACGCCACCCACGTCCGGGGAACTTGCCGCTTCCGAGACCCCCACTCCACTAGCCGAGGCCACCTCGCGCGGGCCGATCGTCGCTCTCGTGCCCTCCCCGCACGGGGTCGAGGCGCTGGCGGCCGTGGACGGGGTCACCCCGCTGCTGTACGACGTGCGCGCCGCACCACCGGAAGGCGCCGAGGCGGCCGAGGTCATGGTGATCCCCTCCCGCCCGGTGGACCGCGTCCTCGCCCTCATCGACCGGCTCCCCGCGCTCCGCCTTGTGCAGACCCTCAGCGCCGGCACCGACACCTGGACCGGCCGCCTGCCCGCGCACGTCACCCTGTCGAACGCGCGCGGCGCCCACGGCCCCGCCGTCGCCGAGTGGGCCGCCGCCACCCTGCTGGCCGTCGCCCGCGACCTGCCCGCCTTCGCCGCCGACCAGGCCGCCGCCCGCTGGAACCCGCACGTCGCCGAGTCGCTCTGGGACCGGCGCGTGCTCATCCTCGGCGCCGGCGACCTCGGCACGCAGCTCCGCGCCCGCCTGGAGCCGTTCGGCCCGCGCATCACGATGATGGCCCGCCGAGCCCGCCCCGGCGTCGTCCCCATGTCCGACCTCCCGGAGGTCCTGCCCACCCAGGACGTGGTCGCCCTCATGGTGCCCCTCACCCCCGACACCCACCACCTGGCCGACAAGGACTTCCTCGCCGCCATGAAGGACGGCGCCATCCTCCTCAACGCCGCCCGCGGCCCCGTCGTCGACACCCAGGCCCTGCTCGCCGAGACCCGCACCGGCCGCCTGCGCGCCATCCTCGACGTCACCGACCCCGAACCTCTCCCGCCGGACCACCCCCTCTGGCACGCCCCGGGCGTCCTCATCACCCCGCACGTGGCCGGCGACGTCCCCCAGTCCGACACCCGCGCCTGGCAGGTGGCGGCCGACCAGATAGCCCAGTACGCCCGAGGAGAACAACCGGCCAACACCGTCACCTGATCGTTTGTCGGTCGCCGTCACTACGCTTCCCCCATGTCGAACGGCGGGATCGACCCCGAAGAGCTGGCTCTGTGCGTCCGCCGGGCCCGGTCCGTCACCGAGGTGCTCGCGTTGCTCGGCCGACGCGACTCCGGCGGCGGCAGGGCGAGCATGCGCCGGACGATCGACCGGCTCGGGCTCGACACCTCACACTTCCGCCGGACCCCGGCCCACACCTACACGCCCGAAGCACTAGCGGCGGCGGTGGCGGCCTCAGTGAGCGTCTACGGCGTTCTCGACCGCCTGGGCGTGCCGCGCAGCGGTGGCGCCCACGCGCACATCAGCCGGCGCATCAAGGCGGCCGGGCTCGACACCTCTCACTTCGGCGGCGGTCCTCCGGCCCCGCTTCCTGACCTGCCCGATCCGCACGCCCTGGCCGAGGCTGCGGCGGGCGCCACGAGCATGCGGGAGATCCTGCGCCGGCTCGGGCTGCCCGAACGCGGCGCGGTGCGTGACGAGATCCGCCGACGGCTCGGCGCGGCCGGCATCCCGGCGCCCGCCGGTCACCGGCGCCTCGCGCTCAGCGCCGCGGCGGTCAGGGAGGCCGTCGCGGCCAGCCGGTCGGTCGCGGAGGTGATCCGCCGCCTGGGCCTGCCGGTCGACGAGACGAACCGGCGCCGGGTGCTGCGGTGCGTCGGCCGTCACGGCATCGACATCTCCCACTTCACTCGGCGATCAACGCCGCCACCGGCCTCCCGGAGCGATCCTTCGGCTGTCCTGGTGCGCCGTCTGCCGGGCTCGGGGCGCGTCCGCGGCTCCCTGCTCCGCCGCGTGCTCCGCGAGCTCGGGGTGCCGGCGGAGTGCGCACGGTGTGGTACGGGCGAGACGTGGCAGGGCGCCCCGCTGACGCTGGAGGTGGATCACGTGAACGGCGACCCGCTCGACAACCGGCGGGAGAATCTCAGGTTGCTCTGCCCGAACTGTCACACGCAGACGCCGACGTATGCAGGGCGAAATCGCGGTGCGCGGCGATGAGGGGTGCGGGCGGGGGGACTCGAACCCCCACAGTGTCTCCACCAACAGGACCTAAACCTGCCGCGTATGCCATTTCGCCACGCCCGCGCATCCCCGCCGGAGCGGGCTTTCGATATTTTAGCGCTCTGCCAGGCGCCGGAAGCCTCGTTTCCGGCGCCTGGCAGGGGCGTCAGGAAAGCCCGAGTTTCTTTTTCAGGCCGGCGACGTGGCCGGTGGCCTTCACGTTGTAGAGGGCCTGCTCGATCTTGCCGTCGGGGTCGATGACGAAGGTGGAGCGGATGACGCCCATCATCTCCTTCCCGTAGAGCTTCTTCAGCCCGTACGCCCCGTACGCCTGGTGGATCTCCAGCTCCGGGTCCGACAGGAGCGGGAAGGTCAGGGCGTCGCGTTCGGCGAACTTGGCCAGCTTGGCGGGTTTGTCCTTGGAGACGCCCAGGACGACGAACCCCTCGGCGGTGAGCTGGGCGAGGTTGTCGCGGAAGTCGCAGGCCTGTTTGGTGCAGCCGGGGGTCATGGCGGCGGGGTAGAAGTAGAGGATCACCCGCTTGCCGCGATGGTCGGCGAGGGTGACGGTGCCGCCGTCGGCGGTGGGCAGCGTGAACTCGGGCGCGGCGTCGCCGGGCGCGAGCTTGGATTCGGTCATGAGGTCCTCCCGTGGTTCTCCGGAAAACCTACCGGCCGGCCTACCGTGCCGTCCGGGGCGATGACCTGACAGACTGATCGTCACGAGCAGGCGGGAGCCGGAAGGAGAGTCATGGCTGACACCGATCCTGATGAGCTGGAGCGGCGGATCGCGCGGACGCGCGCGGAGTTGGCGCAGACGGTGGACGCCATCGCCGACCGGGTGAGCCCGAAGCGGGTCGCCGAGCGCACGGTGGCGGATGTGAAGAGCAGGGCGGGTCACCTGGTGGCGCAGGTGAGCGACGCGCTGGGCATGTCGCCGCGGCCGGTGGAGCTGGGGCAGGACCCGGAGCGGCTGTGGGACGACGAGCGGCCGGATCTCGCGCCGGTGTTGATCGGGGTGGGCGCGGTGCTGGTGCTGGGGGCGGCCGTGGTGTTGTGGCGGCGGCGCAGGCGGCGGTAGGGGGTTCAGAGGAACGTCATGCCTTCGCCGCGGTAGGTCGGCGCCGTTCCCACGACGGTGTCGCCGTCGACGAGGTGGAGGGTGTCGAAGCGCTCGCACAGCTCGCCGGCCTTGGCGTGCCTGAACCAGACGCGGTCGCCGATGCGCAGGTCCTCCGCGGCCTGGCCGGTGAGAGGAGTCTGCACTTCGCCGGCGCCTTCGTCGGGGCTGTAGCGCAGTCCGGCGGGCAGGTAGGGCTGGGGCACGCGGCCGTGTCCGGCGGGGCCTGAGGCGATGTAGCCGCCGCCGAGCACGGTGACCGTGCCCGGCGCGGGGCGGCGCACGACGGGGAGTGCGAACATCGCGGCGGGGCGGCCGGTGAAGCCGCGGTAGAAGTCGAAGAGCCGGGGGTGGAAGAGGCCGGATCCGGCGGCGACCTCGGTGACGGCCTTCTCGCGTACGGTGCGTTCGATGGAACCGGTGCCGCCGCCGTTGACGAACTCGAGGTCGGCGACCTGGCGGACGGCGTTGACGATGCGGCCGCGGCGCAGCACGAGCTCTCGGGCCGACAGGGTCTGCATGAGGCGTACGGCGCGGCCGTACAGGGCGCTCGGCGGGGCGTCGCCGACGCCCGCGATCTGCGCCTCGTACGCGAGCAGGCCGGTCAGCCGGTAGCCGGGGCGTTTGGCGATGTCGGCGGCGAGTTCGGCGGCCTGGGCGGTGTCGCGGACGGGGGAGCGGAGCGCGCCGGCCCTGAACCGACCGCCGAGGGTGACGAATCCGGCGTCGATGTCGAGGCAGAGTTTGATCTCGTGGCGGGGGCGGACGCCGGCCAGGGCGTGGTCCATGTAGGCGAGGTGTTCGGCGGAGTCGACGGTGACGGTGATCTGCCGGGCGGCGGTGGCGTCGGCGGCGAGTTCGGCGAGGGCCTGACGGTCGGCGGTGGGGTACGCGACGACGATGTCGGTGCAGCCCTGGGAGGCCAGCCAGAGCGCTTCGGGCAGGGTGAACGCCAGCAGGCCCTGGAAGCCGTCGATGGCGAGCACCTGGTCCAGGAGGGGGCGTGACCTGATGGACTTGGTGGCCACCCGGATCGGCTTGCCGGCGGCGCGGCGCACCATGCTCTCGGCGTTGGCGCGCAGCGCGGCCAGGTCGAGGATCGCGAACGGTGGTTCTAGCGAGGCGGTGGCCCGGTCGTAGCGCTGGCGGTCGTCCATACCGGCAGCGTAACGGCATAACCGGCGGATGAACATGAGGGTGATTCGCGTTGATCGCCCGGCCCGTAATGATCGTGCAAACGGGCGGCGGGGACGCGGTCGAGCGGGAGTCTTCCCCGTGTACCTCTGGTGGGTGTGATGACCACGCTGCAGCAGCTCCTGCCCGGCACCGCCGTCGCCGTCCGCGACTCCCCGATCCGCAGGTCCCGGCGGGTGCTCAGACCCGCCCGCACGCCCGCCGCGGTGATCGTGGCCGTGCTGCTGACCGCCGGGCTCGGGCTGGCGGCGGCGGAGATCGTCGCGGGCCTGTGGGGCCGGCGGCTCGGTCTGGTGCCGGTGGACGAGGTCGTCGCGCTGGCGTCCGCGACGTCGTGGGGTGAGCTGGCGGCGCCCGCTCTGGGGGTGGCGTTCGCGGGCGCGGTGCTGATCCTGCTGGCGGTGCTGCCGGGCCGGTGCAGGCTCGTCCCGGTGGAGACCACGGATCCGCTGATCGTCATCGGCATCACCCGTTCAGGTCTGCGCCGTACGCTGCGGGCGGTCGCGCGGCAGGCCGAGGGGGTGGGCCGGGCCAAGGTACGGCTGCGCCGGCGGCGCATCGAGGTCACCGTGGTGACGGGCCCCGAGTCGTCGGGCGCGATGCTCCGGCAGGTGGGCACCGCGGTGGGGGACCGGCTGGCCGGGGTGGGCACGCTCGGCACAGGCGAGGTCGTGGTGCGGCTGCGCAGGAAAGGGCTGTGATGCGGCGGTACGGCGGAACCCGCGCGGCGTGCGGGAGGGGCTGTAGTGCGGCAGTACGGCGGAACCGGCTTGGGGCGCGGGAAGGGGCTGTGATGCGGCGGTACGGCGGAAGTCGCGTCGGGCTGTGCGGGAGGGGGCTGTGATGCGGCAGTACCGGGGCAATCGGGTGGGGCTGGCCGTGGTGGGTGTGGTGTTGCTGGGCGTCGGGGGTTACGCCTGGTTGCGCGGTCAGGGGCATCTCGGCAGGCTGTCGCCGCGGGCCAGGGTGCTGCCGGAGCGCACCGCCGACGCCGTGAGCGGGCATCCGTGGGCGCTGTGGCTGGTGGCGCTGGTGCTGGTGGCGCTCGCGCTGCTGACGCTCCGGTGGCTGCTGCTGAGCCTGGGCTGGGGCCGGTTCGGGGCGCGGTCCGGCACGGGCACGGCGATGCTCTGCGTGGGCCTGAAGGACGTGGACGGCCTGGCGCGGGCGGGGGTGCGGGTGCTGGGCGACCTGAACGGCGCGGCGCGGCTGCGGATCTCGCTGTCCTGCCCGGCGGAGACGGACGTGGGCGCGGTCGTGGGCAAGCTGGACCGGGAGATCGTCGGCCGCATCCGGCGCGAGGTACGCGACGACGAGCTGGGCGCGGTCGTCCGCATCCACGTCCGCCGCTAGACATCGCACTATGTCTCATTAAGTGATGCTTAAGGCCTATTCACGCTGAATTCCCGGCTGTACTTGTTTTTATGCAGTTTGGTGCAGCGGGATGTGATGGCATTTCTCGGTGTGTTCGGTGATGCCATCCTTTTGGCCGGGCATTGGGATAATCTGGGGGAC